>NZ_OZ245754.1:195000-1395000 GCF_965227365.1 Hwanghaeella sp. | reverse complement strand
ACCGCGAAGTCCGGATCACCGTCCCGCGAACCATAAGGAATGGTTAGGCAATTCTGGCCTTCCACATCCAGCAGATAGGTTGACCCCGGCATCCGCATGCCCTCGGTGGTCAGTTTGCCCAGTGCCGACATCTGCAGGCGTTTGCCGCGGAATATGCCGTTCGTATCGGGCAGCAGCACGTCGACGGTCTCGACATCGGGATGTTCGGCGAGGAAAGTACTTACGGATTCTTCTGTTAGAAGCTGGGTCATGACCAATCCACTCTTGCAGCGCCCAGCCCCAAAACCGGCCGACACTCTGTTTGGCGAAATGGTGCCCGTGGGATTTGCCGCGTCAAGCCCCGAAGGATATTCTCGCCGCCATCGACAACAACACGACTGGATTTCCACGTGACCCAACCCTCCATAAGCGAAATGTCCGATTGGTTGAGGGAAAACCGCATCGACGAGGTGGAATGCCTCGTCGCCGACATATCCGGCATCGCCCGGGGCAAGATCGTACCGACCCAGCGCTTCATCGCCGGCTTGTCGGACCGCGGACTGCGCGTCCCGGAAGCGATCTTTCTACAGACGGTGACCGGTGATTTCGTCGCCGGCGTATCGGACGTCATTTGGGAATCCAACCGCGACATCTTCATGCAGCCGGATCCGAGCAGTATTCGCATGGTGCCCTGGTATCCGGACCCGGTCGCCCAGATCATCTGCGACGTCAATTTCCTGGACGGCAAACCGGTGCCCTTCGCGCCCCGAGCCGTACTGCGCAACGTTCTGGCGCAGTACGAAAAGCGCAATCTGAAACCGGTTGTCGCGCCGGAACTGGAATTCTACCTGATCAAGAAGAACCTGGACCCGGACTATCCGCTTGAACCGGCCGCCGGCCTGTCGGGACGCCAGGAAACGGGGCGCCAAGCCTACGGCATCGAGGCGGCGAACGAATTCGATCCCGTCATCGAGGACATCTACGACTATTGCGAAGGCAGCGGTATCGACGTCGAAACCATGGCCCATGAGGCCGGCGCCGCGCAGATGGAGATCAACTTCAACCACGGCGATCCGATGGACCTCGCCGATCAGGTCTTCCTGTTCAAGCGCACCGTGCGCCAGGCCGCGCTGAAACACGACATGTACGCGACCTTTATGGCGCGCCCGCATCAGTTCCAGCCCGGTTCATCCATGCATATCCACCAATCGGTATTGGACGCGCGCACGGGCAAGAACATCTTCGCGACCGAAAAGGGCAAGCATTCGAAGAAGCTGCATCACTATATCGGGGGATTGCAGCGCTATGTGAACGCAGCCATGCCGCTCTTCGCGCCGAACGTGAACTCCTACCGCCGGATCACGCCCTATTCCGATGCGCCGATCAACACGCATTGGGGGATCGACAACCGCACGGTCGGCTTGCGGGTTCCCGATTCGAAACCGGCCGCCTACCGTGTGGAGAACCGCGTGGCCGGGGCGGACGCGAACCCGTATCTAGCGATCGCCGGCACGCTGGCCTGCGGGTTGCTGGGCCTGAAGGACAAGCTGGAACCGACCAGACCGATCGAAGGGGACGCCTATCGCCTTGCCTTCAACCTGCCGCGGCACCTTGAGGATTCCCTGTCCAAGCTGAACTACGCGAAGCCCCTCAAACTGGTCTTGGGCGAACAGTTCGTGAAGCTGCTGGCGGAGGTAAAGACCTATGAATCCGACCTCTATCAGCGCGTCATCTCAAGCTGGGAGCGAGAGAACCTGTTGTTGAACGTGTAACCGCGCAGGGCTGCCAATTTGAAATCGTCCTGCTATACTGAAGCGATGTTCGGACAGACCCCAAAGACGGAGTTGATGATCCTGTGCGCGCGGATCGGGTATAATCCCTGATCCGGCGGGTTCCTTTCGCCTGCACTCTCTTCAAACGAAAAGGACCTGCGTCATGACCGAAACGCTCGAAACCCAATCCGTCCGCAATTACGACATCGAAGAACTGAAGCGCCTGGACATGGCGCATCACTGGCATCCGTTCACCGACACCAAGGCGCTGCACAAGGAAGGCGGTGCCCGCGTCATCACACGGGCCGAAGGCTGCTACCTCTATGACGGGGACGGGCACAAGCTGCTGGACGGCATGGCCGGCCTGTGGTGCGTGAATGTCGGCTACGGCCGTCAGGAACTGGCGGAAACCGCCTATCGCCAGATGCTGGAACTGCCCTACTACAACACCTTCTTCAAGACCGCGACGCCGCCGGCCATCGAATTGTCGGCAAAGGTCGCGTCGCTGCTGGGCGACAATTTCCACCACATCTTCTATTCGAATTCCGGTTCCGAGGCGAATGACACGGTCCTGCGCATGGTCCGCCACTACTGGAACCTGAAGGGCCAGCCGAACAAGAAGACCATCATCAGCCGCTGGAACGCCTATCACGGCTCGACGGTGGCGGGCGCCAGCCTGGGCGGCATGAAGCCGATGCACAAGCAGGCGGACCTGCCGATCCCCGGCATCACCCATGTCATGCAGCCGCATTGGTTCCAGGAAGCGGAACAGGGCGAGACGCCGGAGGATTTCGGCAAGCGCGCCGCCCATGCGATCGAGCAGCGGATCCTGGAACTGGGGCCGGAAAACGTCGCCGCCTTCATCGGCGAACCCGTCCAGGGCGCCGGCGGTGTGGTGATTCCGCCCAGCACCTATTGGCCGGAAGTTCAGAAGATCTGCCAGAAATACGATCTGCTTCTGATCGCCGACGAAGTGATCTGCGGGTTCGGCCGGACCGGTTCCTGGTTCGGGCATCAGACGCTGGGCATCAAGCCGGACCTCATTCCGATGGCGAAGGGCATGTCCTCCGGCTATCTGCCGATTTCCGCGGTGGCGGTTTCGGACAAGGTCTCAGAAACGCTGTTCGAGAAGGGCGGCGAGTTCTATCACGGTTATACCTATTCCGGGCACCCGGCGGCCTGCGCCGTGGCCTTGCGCAACATCGAAATCATGGAGCGCGAGCATCTGGTGGAAAAGGTGCACAACGAAACCGGCCCCTATCTTGCCGAAGCCCTGGCCACCCTGCGCGACCATCCGCTGGTCGGCGAAACCCGGACGCTGGGACTGCTCGGCGCCGTCGAAATTTGCAAGAACAAGGAAACGCGTGAGCGGTTCGCTGATCTCGGCAAGGTCGGCACGATGTGCCGCGATCATATCATGGAACGGAACGCCATTTCGCGCGCCTGCGGCGACACCATGGTCGTCTCCCCGCCGCTGATCATCGAAAAGGGCCAGATCGACGATCTGGTCGCCGCCCTCAGGGGTGCGCTCGACGACACGATGGCGGATGTCGAAAAACTGGGGCTATGACCCCAACGGACGACCGGACACCGACGACACGGGACCGGGCCCCAAATCGGGCTCGGTTCTGCTATTTCCGGGACCAGACCCCGCTCAGCGACACGCAACTGGCCCGGGCCCGATCGGCCCTGGCCACGGTGCGATCCTTCATGGACCTTCAGAAGGAACTGGAAGGCGATGATTTCGTCACGGTCTCGCCGCTCTGGACCAAGGTCACCGACTACGCCGCCGGTCTCGTCGCCGGGGAGAAGGACGCCCTCGAACGCCTGCGCTTCCTGTCCTGGCCGTTCTCCGGCATTTCCCTGCTGCATATGTCGACACGGCCGGAGGTCATCGGCGGCCAGACCGACTATACGGACCCGGACGCCGCCCTCGCCCAGTTCGAAGCCCGCGGCCTGGATCTGGAAATGACCCATGCACTTGACGCGGCCGAGCAGTTCTCCAGCATTTTGCCGATCACCCTGCCCCGGCAAATGGGGGAAGTCGGTTGGCTGGGCCCACATGGGGTGGTCAATCTGGACACTATCGCGTTTTCCGAACGGGTCGCGGTGATGGCCGAATTCGGCGCGATCCAACGGGTCATGCAGCAGACGCCCCGCCAGATCGTCGTGGAGATCGGCGGCGGCTTCGGCGGTCTCGCCTATATCCTGAAACGCGCCCTGCCGGGACTGCAGTATGTGATCGTCGATTTGCCGTCCAGCATGGCGTTCTCGGCGGCTTATCTCTCCGCCATGATGCCGGATGCACGTATTGCCTTTTTCGACGGACGGACCGAAACCGCGCCGGACGAAGAATACGACTTCCTGTTCGTCCCGCATTACGCATGGGACGACCTTGTCCAATTTCTGCCGCGGGCGGATCTGGGCCTGAACACGCTTTCCTTCGCGGAAATGACCGAAGCGCAGGTCGACGGTTATGGGCGGGGTTTGGCAGACCTGCTGCCGCCGGACGGGTTGTTGTTCGAACAGAACTTCGACGACCGACGACGGGGCGGCTTGAACGTGCCCGATATCCTGTCTCGTCACTTGAAGGACGTGTCGCCGGCCGACCTCGGCCCTATCCTGCGGGGCGTTCCGAAACTCTGGGCGCCGAAACCGAACTAGGTCAGATCGTCACCTTGTCCGAGGCCTTCAGGACATCGATGATTTCCAGCACCGCCTCCCGCTCCACCGGGCTGAAATCCGCATCCGCATTGCTGATCGCAATACACATCCTGGCGACAAGAAAAGCCGCATCCGGATCGTCGGCCATCTGCGCGACGGCCTTCATGATCGCCTTCTTGCCCTTTTTAGGGTCCTCGCGCAGGCCGTCGGCGAATTCATTCATCAGGTCCACCCCTTCATGGGGGTCGAAGATGCGCAACTGGTCCAGATGCTCCAGGATATCGTCCACACGGCCGCGCTCGCCGATACTGATACTGCCGTCGGCCATGGCCACATAGGTGCACGCCGCCATCGCCGCCTCCAGAAAAGGGCGATGCTTATGGCGCTCAACGGCTTCCTGTATGGAGTCCCGCAGTTTTTCGAACATATGAACCCACTCCCTGGCCACACTAGAAATCAATCCGGGTTCCACATCAAGTACCGCGGCGCAAACATCAGGCGGAAAGGGTTTCTATCCGCCGTCACAGGACTGGTATTGCCCCCCGAACCGCGCCTAGAGTGGGCATCTGCGGCCGGTTTCCGGCCTGCACTCTGTCTTCGTAAGGATGGACTGTATTCATGACAAATCAGACGTTCGATGTGGTTATCGTGGGCGGCGGCGTGATCGGCAGCGCCATCGCGTACTTTCTGTCCGCGCGTGCAGATTTCAGCGGCCGCATCGCCGTCGTCGAACGGGACCAGACCTACGAATTCGCCTCGGCCCCGCGATCCCTGGGGGGTGTCAGGCAGCAATTCACCACGCCGGAGAACATCAAGATCTCCCAATTCACCGCCGACTTCCTGGCCGGGGTCGGGGATTTCCTGGAAGTCGATGGCGACAGACCCGATGTCGGCTTCAAGAAACAGGGCTATTTGTTCCTGGGCACGCCGGAAATGGAAACGGCCATGCACCGTATCCACGAGATCCAGAAGCGGGAGGGCGCGCCGGTCACGCTGTTGGACCCAGCGGCGATGTCGGAGAAATTCCCCTATCTGAACCTGGACGGCATCTCGCTGGGTTCCTACGGCACCGCGAATGAGGGCTGGATCGACCCCTTCGCCCTGCTCCAGGCATTCCGGCGCAAGGCGCGGATGCTCGGCGTCACCTATTTCGATGACGAGGTCGTCGGGCTGGACCGCGACGGCGGCAAGGTGACGGCCGCCCACCTGAAAAGCGGCGAAACCCTGGCCGCAGGCGTGATCGTGAATGCGGCCGGCTATCGCAGCGGCAAGGTCGCCGCCATGGCCGGCGCGGACCTGCCGGTGCGCCCCCGCAAGCGTAGTGTTTTCGTCGTCGATATCCGCGAGCAGATTCCGAACCACCCGCTTCTGATCGATCCGAGCGGCGTGTATTGGCGGCCTGAAGGACAATACTTCATTTGCGGAACGTCACCGAAGGAGCCCGACGACCCGGAGGTCGCGGATGACGATTTCGACGTCGACCACGAATGGTTCGAGGAGGAAATCTGGCCCGTCATGGCCGAACGATGCCCGAAATTCGAGGCCTTGAAGGTCGTGAATTCCTGGGCCGGCATGTATGACATGAACCTGTTCGACCACAACGCGGTGATCGGCCCGCATCCGGAGATCACGAACCTCTATTTCGCCAACGGCTTCAGCGGTCACGGGTTGCAGCAAAGCCCCGCCGTGGGCCGGGCATTGTCCGAATTGATCACGGTCGGAAAGTTCGAAACCCTCGACCTCACCGCCTTCCGCTTCGACCGCATCGCGGCGGGCGAAAAATTCTTGGAGGAGGCCGTGGTTTAGATCACGCGCAAAACCGATTAGACAACCGCGGCCAATTCCGCGTCCCGCCACAGGTCATATCGATGATCGAACTCACCGAACCTGTTCTTGACGGCGGCGAGATCCCAATTCCCTTCTTCCAGCGTCTCATGGTTCCACTGGCTGCGATGGTCGTCCGGGGCAAGGAAGTCGCCGCCATAGACGTGAAACGCGGCCGTTTTCTTGTCCAGGGGATTTACTACGGAATGGATGATGTCTCGTCCCAGCGTGGCAACCTGACCCGCCCCGAGTGACTGACCGCCCGCGACCTCAATCGCACCCTCCGTTCGGCGCCAAAACAGGTTGTCCTCCCGTCCCGAATACAGACCGACGACGGAGAACATGTTGTGGTTATGCGGCGGCAGGGTCATGTAAGGCGCCCAGGTGAAGTGCATAATCGTCAGGCTCTCGGACCGATACAGGGGCACGATGCCTGCCTTTGCTTCCGAACCCATGACACGTACCACAGAAGACGGGTCGGAGACCGCGCGGGCGACCACCTCCCGAATACCCTTTTGCCCGTCCCTGATCGCAGACCTGCAATCCTCAATGAAGAGTTCCTTGTCGAACATCAGCGCTACTCCCGATCTCGGGTTTGAAGTTCGGATAGTGTGCGCGCATGGCAGTCGGCTGGATAGTCCAACTTTTGGACTTGATCGCGCATGCCAGGCTGCGACAATTCCGACATGAAGGTCTATCGCCAGTATTGCCCCGTCGCGAAGGCGACCGAGATCCTAGCCGACCGTTGGACGATCCTGATCGTCCGCGAACTTGTCGGGGGCATGACCCAGTTCAACGACATCGCGAGGGGCCTTCCGGGTATTCCGCGATCAACCCTCAGCAACCGGCTGAAACGGCTTGAGGCGCACGGTATCGTCTCGCGCCTCGCATCTGGCCCTAATGCCTATCGTTACGAATTGACAGAGGCAGGGGCAGCGTTGAGGGACGTCGTACACGCAATCGGGAAATGGGGAGTGAACTGGGCGTTCGATAGTCCGCAGGATGAATATCTAGACCCAGGCCTGTTGCTCTGGCGGATGCAGCACCGGTTGAACCCCGAAGCGCTGCCCGATGAACGGACAGTGATTGCCTTCGATTTCAGGATGGGGCGGAAGGGCCGCTTCTGGTTCGTGATCACTGCGGGTGAGGCATCCGTCTGCCTGACCGACCCGGGATTCGAAACCGGCCTACATGTGTCGGCCGATCTGTCGACCTTCTGGCAGGTATGGCTCGGCAGATGCTCGATGCGCGACGCCATCGCCTCTGAAAAAGTGAAACTTGAAGGCCTACCCGCGCACGAGCGCGCATTCCCGACTTGGCTCCTGTTGAGCCCCATGGCGCAATACAACACGGGCCGGAAAGACAACGAAGCGTCCTAGCGATCCGCTAGACTGATCAGCCCGCCAACCGCTTCGCCAGTGCCCGCAGGTATTGGCTGTCGGCTTCGGTGAACTCGCCTTCGGCGATGTCCTGCTTGTAGTCCATCAACTCGTCGCGGGTGTCGTCGGAGAGGCCCTCTGCGGCGAGCAGGCTGTCGATCAACTCGGCATCGCTGGCAGTGTCGGAGGCGGGCACAAAGACCGCGCCGCCGCCCTCGTCGTCGTAATCGTCATGATCCGCCGCCGGGTCCACGATCAGGGCTTCCCAGGTCAGGCCCTCTGCCTCCATGTGCTGGGTGATGTCGCGCGCGGCGGCAACCACCGCCGCGTCGTCATCCTGGCGAAGCTGTTCGAGTAGCGCGATGAAACCGGTGCGGTCGGAAATCGGCATCGATGGGGCGTCCCTTACTTGTTGCGGGGAAAATCCCTATCAAGGTCCGTCATACTTCACAACCTGCTGGTCGATCGCCCCGAAGATGGAGGCACCGGACGCGTCCTTCATCTCGATCCTGATACGATCGCCAAAGCGCATGAAAGGCGTCTTCGGCTGTCCGGAATTGATCGTCTCGATCATCCGCACCTCGGCGATACAGGCATAGCCCACCCCGCCATCCGCGATGGCAGACCCGTGGTCGGTATTCTGCTTGTTCGAGACGGTACCGGAACCGACGATGCAGCCGGCGCCAAGCGGCCGTGTCTTCGCCGCATGGGCGATCAGCGTCGGGAAGGTGAAGGTCATATCCTCCCCCGCATTGGGCTTGCCGAACAACTCGCCGTTCAGATGCGACAGCAAGGGCAGCGATACCTTGCCGCCGTCCCAGGCATCGCCCAGCTCGTCCGGCGTCACGGCAACGGGCGAAAAGGCGCTGGACGGCTTGGCATGGAAGAAACCGAAGCCCTTGCCCAGTTCCGCCGGGATCAATCCGCGCAGGGAAACGTCGTTCACCAGCATCAGCAATTTGATATGCTTGCCCGCATCGGCGGCGGCAACACCCATCGGCACATCATCGGTTATGACGGCAACCTCGCCCTCGAAATCGATGCCCCAGGCCTCGTCCCCGGTCGGAATATCGTCGTTCGGACCCAGGAAGGAGTCGGACCCGCCCTGATACATCAAGGGATCGGTCCAGAAACTATCGGGCAGGACCGCCCCACGGGCGCGCCGGACCAGTTCCACGTGGTTCACATAGGCCGACCCGTCGGCCCATTGATAGGCCCGCGGCAGCGGCGCCTCGCAGTCCTTCGGATCGAAATCGAACACGCCTTCCGCCGAGCCGCCGTTCAGGCTGTCGCTCAGTGCCTTCAATTTCGGCTCCGCCGCGGTCCAGTCATCCAGCGCCGCCTGCAAGGTTGGCGCGATTCCCTCCGCCTTCACCGCTTTCGTCAGGTCCCGGCTGACCACCACCAGCGCGCCGTCGCGCGCGCCCGTCTTCAAAGTCGCAAGCTTCATCCCATCCACTCTTTTCTGAAAACAATGTTCTAGGGTAAGGCGGTCCTATTCGTAGGATCCGCCACCGGCCCAGCTTTTTACATATTCCGTGTTTTCGACACTGGCGGGCAGGCCCCCAACCTCAAGCGCCGATCGCGTATCGATCATCACCGCGTATTCGTTCGTGGCATCCTTCTTGGGTTTGAAGGCAGCCTTCAACGCCTTGGGATGCGGTCCATGCGTGAAGCCGCAGGGATGGAAAGTCATCATTCCCGCATCGATATTATCGCGGCTGAAGAAGTCACCCGCGTGATAGAAGATCACTTCATCATAATCGTCGTTGTTGTGATAGAAGGGCACCTTCAAGGCGTCCTCCGACATTTCGAAGGGCCGCGGCACGAAAGTGCAGACCACGAACCCGTTCGCCACGAAGGTCGTATGTGCCGAGGGCGGCAGGTGATACCTGTGGCTCATCAACGGGCGGATATCCTTCACGTTGATCCGCACGACCGAGAGGTCGCCTTTCCAACCGACCGCATCCAGCGGATTGAAGGGATAGGTCATGGTGGCAAGGCGGTTGCCGCGCTTGATGCGCACTTTCGTCTCCGTCACCGCGCCGTTGGATTTTTGCGCCTGGAAGGCTTCGTCCAGTTCCGGAATGTCCAGCATCGCCGGATCGAAAATCGCATGCCGCCCGACCATGCCCTTTTCCGGCAGCATATAGCTGGAATTCGTCGCCTCGATCAGCAGCGCCGTCACCGGCTCGGAACATTCGATGCGCCACATGGTGCTGCGCGGCAGGACGATATAGTCCCCCGCCTTGAAGGCGAGGTGGCCGTAATCGCAATACAGGTCCCCCGCCCCTTCATGGACGAAAAACAACTCGTCCCCATCGGCGTTGCGCGCCAGATGGTCCATCTTCGCAGGCGCGCGCCAGAACCGGATCTTGGTCTGCGCATTGTGCAGGACCGTCTGCGCATCGAAGGGAGAGGGTTGATCCTCGTTCAGGCGCGTCAGGTCGAAGGCGCGCGGCTGCAGGTCTCCTTCGAAGGATGTCCAGCCCGTCGGCGGATGCGCGTGATACATATGCGTGGCCGGGCCGAAGAACCCTTCCTTGCCCAATTCACGCTCGAACGTCCCTTCCGGCAGGCCGGCATGCGCCTGACGGCTGGCAACGCCCTGCATGCGCGGAAACGAGATATAGTTCTTCATAATATTCCCTCACCCGGTCTGACGCCATTCGGGGCCGGACAGGACAGCCGGCCGGAACGAAGAATTAGTTTCAAATGAAACTATATCAAGTGTCGAAAGATCCGGCAACGGTCATGGAACACTGCCCGGTCAACACTCCATTGCGGGGAATGGACGAATATCAGTCGTCCTCGTGGCCCGGTTTCCACTGCGTCGGCCAGGGGTCGCCCAGGTCATCCAGGGCACATTGCAGGGAGTCCACCATGATCCTGATCGCCGCACCGCCGGCGAAATGGATGACGACGGTTTCGTATTCACCGGCCGGATCGTCACTATAGGCGATGGTCAGGAAGGACATGATCTTTTCCGGATCATGCCAATCGATTCCGCGGAACTGCACCCGCTGCACGCCATCGAAACGAAGACCGGAATGGATACGGCTGTAGGGTCCCTCCTCGCCCGCCTTTTCCCAGCGGAAACGGTTCAGGACCATGACGAATTGACGAGTTTCCTTCAGCAGACGCATGTCGCCGGCAGGGGCCAGGGCGTCCTGGACCATCGCACCGATCACAGTCAGATCTTCGAGATCCTGCGCCCGTAAGCGCAGATGATCGTCCCCGTCTTTCAAAACCGCCCCTATCCTGCTCACTTCGGCCGAATGACCGGCCCGGCCTACCCCGTTGTTTAGCTCGAAATCCGCTCGATGTCAGCGCCGCATGCGGCAAGTTTGTCCTCAACCCGCTCATAGCCGCGATCCAGATGATAAACCCGGTTGACGACGGTCTCGCCCTTCGCCGCCAGGGCGGCGATGACCAGGCTGACACTGGCGCGCAGATCGGTTGCCATGACCTCCGCCCCCTTCAGGTTGCGGGACCCGCGCACCATGGCCGACCGCCCGTGCAGATTGATGTTCGCGCCCATGCGCATCAATTCGGGCACATGCATGAACCGGTTCTCGAAAATCGTCTCGGTGATCATCGAGGCCCCGTCAGCGGTCGCCAGCATGGCCATCATCTGGGCCTGCAGATCGGTCGGGAAACCCGGGAAGGGTTCCGTCATGACGTCGACCCCGCGGATCTCATCCGCCTTGACCCGCATGCCGGCAGCGGTCTTCTCCACCGTGACGCCCGCCAGGTTCAGATGCTCCACGACACTCTTGATCATTTCCGGCCGCGCGCCGATCAGTTCCACGTCGCCGCGCGTCGCCGCCGCCGCCATGGCGTAGGTGCCGGTCTCGATCCGGTCCGGAATGACCGGGTGGACGGCGCCGTGCAAACGGTCGACGCCCTGAACCTTGATGACGTCTGTTCCCGCCCCTTCGATCTTCGCGCCCATGGCGATCAGGCAATTGGCAAGGTCGACCACTTCCGGTTCCCGCGCCGCGTTGACCAGCCGCGTTTCGCCCTTGGCGAGCGCCGCGGCCATCAGCATGTTTTCCGTCGCGCCGACGGAGACGAAAGGAAACACGACCTCTTCCCCGATCAGCCCCTTGGGCGCACGGGCGATAACATAGCCGCTTTCCAATTCGATCTCGGCCCCCAGCGTCTGCATGCCCTTCAGATGCAGGTCGACGGGCCGGGTCCCGATCGCGCAACCGCCGGGCAGGGAAACCTTGGCCTCGCGGCAGCGGGCCAGGATCGGCCCCAGGACCAGCACACTCGCCCGCATCTTGCGGACCAGATCATACGGCGCCGTCGTCGAGGTGATTTCCGGCGTGGACATCACGAAACTGCGGCTGCGGTGGCCTTCGCCCGCCCCGACGCTTTTCATCGTCAGGGTCACGCCATGCTGGACCAGAAGGTTCGCCAGCGTATCGATATCCGCCAACAGGGGCAGGTTCTGAAGTTCCAGCGTCTCGTCGGTCAGCAACGCGGCCGCCATCAGCGGCAGGGCGGCGTTCTTCGCGCCGGCGATCGGAAGACTGCCGCTCAACCGGTTGCCGCCGGTAATTCTTATTCGATCCATTCCGCTTTCCCGCGGGCGCGCGCCCAATTGTTGTTCTGATTGTCTCTGCTCGATACGCGATACAAGATTATCGTCCGGGGCCATATTCTTCGGTCTCGATCTACTACGTCATTTGCCTTGAGCCGGCAGCCGTATCAGGGCAATGCGGCAACAAAATGGCCTTACCTCACAAGGATGGCCTCACTAGGCAGAATTCAATGCTTCAGTCCATCCGATTCCAACGGATGGCAAAACCCGTTTGTAAATACGCCTGTGCGGACAATCATTGTCCGCTAGCCTCGGCTTTTCTTATGATGCGAACGCTTACCAACCAAAATCGGCGAATCCAATCCATATCTTGGCCGGTTTTCGCGTTGGGGATGCCGGCCGGGGAAAACTTGGAACGACGCAGTATCTGAATACGCCGCCCCAGGGATTAGTGATATGAGGAAACTGTTATTCGTTGCCCTGTTCCTCGGCATTTTGTTGTCGCCGGCCCTCTTCCTGTTGCTCACCGCCGAAGAGGTGCCGCTGGTCGCGGAAACGCGCGCCGCCACGCCCGAGGACGCCCTGCGCGCGAAACAGCTGGTGCTCGGCTTCCGCAAACTGACCGAACAGGAAAGGGGCGACAGGACCTTCCGCTTCACCGAACAGGACTTGAACGGCGCGTTTGTCTTTGCCTCTCATGCGGTGCCTTCAGTCAGGGCCAGGGCCGACGTACAGCCTGGAGGCGTCGCTGTCGATGTCGCGGTCCGACTGCCGACCGGCAAATGGGTGAACGGGACTGCGGAATTCACGCCGGCCGTAGAAGGGATCGATCTCGCCTCGCTGCAAATCGGACAGATCGGCCTGCCAGCGGGCCTGGTCATCCCGGCAGCCGAACAACTGCTGAACATGGTGCTGGGCGACGGGTTGGGCACGATCGCTTTCAATGGGGTCCGAAACACCCGCATCACGGGGAAGACCGTCACGACCGAAGTCGTCCTGACAAAGGCTGACCGAAAGGCGATTGCCAGTCGGACCAAGGATACGATGCGGACGGTGTCGGGCTTCAGTACGGCAGAAGACCTGCGCGGCTATTGGCTGGACATGCACGAGGCGGCGACGAACGGGACGCTGAACCCGAAAGGAACATTTGCCCAATTCCTGCATTTTGCCGTGGACCGTGCCGCCAATCGCGCCACCGCCGATACGGCGCGCTATGAAATGCAGACGGCGCTCTATGCGATCGCCATTCTATGCGGCCATCCGAACCTTCAGTTTCTGATCGGCAATGTCGTGCCCCAGGACCTGATGCGCGAACGCTCTGTCTGCGCGGACGCGACATTGGCCGGACGGCGGGATCTGCGGGCTCATTTCGCCGTGTCGGCCGGGCTGCAAATCGCCAGCGACGCCGGCTTCGCCTTCGCCGTCGGCGAATACAAGGAACTGCTGGACGCGAACAAGGGCGGCAGCGGGTTCAGTTTCGACGACATCGCCGCCGACCGCGCCGGAATCGAATTCGCGATCTTCCTCAAACAGTCGAAACCGGCGGACTGGCCCACGATTATCGCCCGCCTGAGGCAGGAGCAGGACATGTTTCCAAGGATCGACGACCTGCCGTCGACCATGCCGCAAAGCGAGTTCGAAAATAGGTTCGGGAGTGTCGACAGCCCGGCCTATCGGGACATGCTGGCGAAAATCGACGCCCGGATATCGCGCCTGCCGGTGTTCAGTCTTAACTGAACACCGTTGACCGGTGCCGCTCCCCGCGACACTTAAAGGCGCGGCAGCGTGACGCCGGTCTGCCCCATATATTTCCCGGCCCGGTCCGCATAGGAAACCTCGCACGGTCCCGCCCCCTGCAGGAACAGGAACTGGCAGGCGCCCTCATTGGCGTAGATCTTCGCCGGCAGTGGCGTGGTGTTGGAAAATTCCAGCGTCACATGCCCTTCCCATTCCGGTTCCAGCGGCGTGACGTTCACGATGATGCCGCAGCGGGCATAGGTCGATTTGCCGAGGCAAATGACCAGCACGTCGCGCGGGATGCGGAAATATTCCACCGTGCGCGCCAGGGCGAAACTGTTCGGCGGGATGATGCAGACATCGGTCTGCCGTTCGACGAAACTGCTGTCAGAAAAGGATTTCGGATCGACGATCGCGTTGTCGACATTGGTGAAGATTCGGAATTCGTCCGATACCCTGGCGTCGTAGCCATAGGACGAAACGCCGAAGGAGATCGTGCCTTCGCGCTTCTGGGAGTCGACGAAGGGCTCGATCATCCCGTCCTTCTGCGCGCGTTCACGAATCCACGTATCGGGCATGATCCCCATGGCCTGCTCCTAATCCCTAGTCACGTTCGTCCGACGAGCCGGACTGTTCTTCCGAAACGGTCGAAGCGCGTGTGCGCGCCTGCTGCTTCCGCTTACGTAGGTTCTCCCGCAAACGTTCCGCCAGCCGCTCGTCACGGTCCGGTTTACCGCTTTTTCCAGCCTTGCCGCTCGACATCGTTTTCATCAACCCTGCTTGACCGGCCCCAGATCGGACATTGTGGATATCCGCCGGACAACCTCAAGGCAGCCCATAGCGAAGACCGAACACAATGTGCAAGCCTTTAAGCTGAATGAATAAATCCGCGTTCGGCACATCCTGCAGAAAACCCGGCCTTTCGGCATCCGGCCCGGGATTACCGAATCGTCACGGAATGGGTCAGGCAGACGGATCGAATTTGCCCTGTCGGGACAGGGTGGAATGCGCCGCGTCCCACGCGACCGCCAAGCGGCCGAGGTCGCCCTGCTCCGGGTCAAAAGTATAGAAACTCTTCTCGTTGATCCGCCGGCTGAAAACCTCCCGGCAGGTATCGGCCGAAATGGCGGGATCGTCCAGGAAATCCGCCAATTGCGCCAAGGGCGCGTCCGCGAGGCCGAAAATCTGCTCCATGTCCAAATCCAGAAAACGCCCGGGCCGTGCCAGTTCCGTCCCGAAGATATCGGCCAGAAGATCAGTCACATGCATGTACCAACTGCATTCCTGCTCGATCGAAAGGGTCCTGTCGCGTCGAAAGACGAATTCGCCCGTGCCGTCCTCGAACCGGCCTTTCAGGTGCCGCAACTGCCGGAAACCGAACTGGTTCTTGTAGGCGAGCGACAACAGCGTCTTTTCCGGCGCGCGGTGCATTCGGATCAGTCGGGCTTTCGGGAAGGCGCCCAACAGGATCGGCGCGGTGACGGTGTCCAGATGGTTGACGATCACCGGGGTCTTACCGGCCGCATGGCAAAAGGCGAATTCGCTGAACCGATAGTGCAGCGCCGTCCGGATATCGCGCGTAAAATCGGACGGACGCTCCGCCATGAGTTTGTACAGCAGGGCGTTCTGATCACCCGTTTCCACTTGCAGGTTGAGGGAATGGAACGGCCTGAGCGTATCGGACCGCTTCAGCAGGGTTTCCATCGCCATCGTGCCAACACGGCCGGTGGACAGCACGATGATCGGCGAAGCCTCCGCGCTTATCCCGCCATACCGGTCGTAAGGATGTCCGAGGGCGGCGGCCAGGAAGTCCGCCGCCGCCTGCTGCAAGGCCCGCGCATTTGCCGTGATTCGACCCCGATCCAGAACCGGTTGGGACAATACCGCCGGTTCGTCTTCCGCCAGCTGCATCCGCCCGGCGCCGTTGGCCACGCGCCAGACGATGGATCGCGGCGGGAAGACGGAATCGAAGCCGCCCTCTACCGTCTCTGCGCTGCACAGGATATCCGTGGAATCGGCGGAAAAACGGGCGACCTCGGGCAAGAGCGGGGCGGGAACTCCGCCCAGGGCACCGGTGATCCGCTGCAACATCAATGTACGATCCGCCTCCGCGACCGGCACCAGGGCGCAGCGCAGCAGGTTGAAATCCTGCCTGGCGATCAGGGTCGGGAGGATTGAATGGAGAAACAGCCGCGCCCGGGCATGTTCGGGATCGCGGCGCAGGCAGTGGGCGGCGATGCGAACACCGAATTCCGACACCCCCGGATGCTGGGTTTCATTCGCCTGCATCACCGGAAACAGGTCCAAATTGTCGACCAGATCGATCGCGCCCGTCATGGCGATCATGTTCAGCAAGGAGATGAAGCTGCCGGTGGTCTGGGCCGCTTTCGGGTTGTCGGCCAGGATCTCCACCGCCTCTTCGAAATACCCGGTACCGCATTGGGCCCGAAAGGCGAAAACCGCCGTCTCAAGGTCGCGCCGCCCTTCGGCATAGGCCGCATAGGAAAGCTGTGCCGCCGTTTGCGGGTTCCCCTCTTCCAGTGCTTTTTCCCAGGGTGTCATGCAGTTTCCGGTTACGTCGGATAGTCTGAATTCTTCTAATGTAAGGGATTCTCGCGCTGATCGCAGAGGCCTAATTTGCGCCCTTTCAGAGCCATTTTCCGCCCATTTTCCGGGCCGTCGATCTGCCCGTTCCGGAAAACGCACCCGGGCCGTCCCTCCATGCTTGCAGGCCCGGGCAGCGTATGGCATACACCGCGCCGTTCCGAAAGGCACCCGGGTCCACGACCCGGCGCGCGACGGAACCTGATCGGTCACCGCGATCGACGCTGCCGTAGCTCAGGGGTAGAGCACTCCCTTGGTAAGGGAGAGGTCCAGAGTTCAAATCTCTGCGGCAGCACCACCATCCCACTGAAATTGCTGTATTTTTTAAGTCACGGATTTCTTCGAAAATTTCGTGCCCCATAGATGTCCAGAATAGAAATCCGCTTTGGCGACCTAAAGAATGGGCCCGGTGCAGACCAACTACAGGCCCCAACTCAATGCTGGAAGAATGGCGGGGTTCTAAGCAAACTCAATGCGCGACGGACGTGCGTGTAACGCCGCCAAACGAAAAAGAACAAAGCCATTGGGTCGGGCATCTTGGATCAGATCGACGATGACTCGGTATTGCTGTTGACGGCCGCCAAGGCGGCAGCCCGCCTCGGGATCCCCTTGCGTTCATTCAATCGTCTGGTAACGAAGGGCGAGATCCCTTTCGCTGCGATCAGCAACCGCAGCTACTTTGTTCCTAACGACCTTTTGACGTTCATTGAGCAACGCAGAGTCCTGGCAAGTCCATCTCCCCAATCCCGGCCCAACCGCCTGACTCGCGACAAGACGCCTTTGTATGATTTCGAGGCACTCAGAAGGGAAAGAAGGAGCGGGAAGCAGACACGTCAGAATGACACCTAGATTGAGAGGCAGACAATCAACAGCCTCGGCGCTACTGACTTGGCCTTCGGTCTGCCCATGCTTGATCAGTTAATGCTCCGACCAAATATCACCAAGTGGTCACATCACCGCCCGTACAGCAACATTCGTGTCAGATTTCACGTCACACTAGATCGGCAAGCCTTGAAAAGGATATTGGTTTTCGGTCGCTTGAACTGAAAGCATATCTGCTCCCAACGCAGATGAGTGTCTGGACTGCAAACCATCAGAGCCAGCTTGATCTAGATAGCTTTTAGTTCTGCGACAGTGAGGCAATCCGGGTCAGTTCCGATTAAGAACGCGCCCATCACATACTTGGCACAGGATTCCTAATCCTGGGGCCGCAGGTTCGAATCCTGCCGGGCGCGCCAATGATTTCAATAAGTTAAAGAGAATCGGGTCAGCGGTTTTACAATCGCCGCTTAGGCGGATTTACAATTCCACCTTTTCGACGGGTGCTACGTTCCACAGTTTTACCGCCATCTTTGCCATGGCTTTCTGTCGAACTTCCTTGGCGTAGATAGAAAGCGATTGCGAGGACTTGTGGCCGGTAATCGCCCTGGCCATCTCCTCGGAACAACCCGCCTCAATCAATTCAATGCTCGCGTTCTTGCGCAGTCCGTGCTTGGTCGTGTGGGCAAGACCTACTGCTTCTTTGTCGCGCTGCCACACTGATTTCCATCCTTCCACGGCATACGGTTGACCATCTTCACGGGTGACAATGTAAATGCCTTTGGCAGATCTCGTTGCGGATTCGAGTTCAGGTCGAAGACGGTCATGAATGGGAATCCAAACCGACGTCCCGGTCTTCTCCTGGACAACGTGAATTAGTCCGGCTCTTTCGTGAAACGGCTTCTCTTTATCATCTGTCTCCTCAGTCAGAGAACAGACTAACCTCAAAACACGGACTCTTCAGGGGAGCAGGTCACCATGTCCGGAGAATGCAATAACGACGGAGTCTTCGGACGAGCATCTAGTAAGCCGCTCAAATTCAGCTTCAATACCTGCCCTTGTGGCATCCTTGTCAGTCAAAAGCTTTGTTTGGCCGCCAAGTGTATCGGAGAACAGCGCCTCAAGAGCTACAGCGTCCCTTCTGGCGCACCTTGGCTCGTTAACGGCCGGTGAATTGTACCGGTCAATTCCAATGAATAATCCATGAAATGCCATTCAACATTCTACTCCCATTGGAGCCTCCGATTTTGTCAGAGGTCGTTTCCAATTCCGATGATGGGCTGCTAGTCAAACAAATCCTCCAATGTCACAAGGCTATGCGGATCAGGTGCGAACCAAACGTTGCTGCCCAACCTTTCTTTCCTTTTTTTCTAATGTAACTGGTGCGAAAGTCTCACGCTGCGCAATCTGCTTGTTACCAACTTTCTCGAACCAAACGCACCAAACGGTGTCCTCTTGGGTCATTGCAGCTTGACCCACATTTTCGACTGTCATTGATGGCCCGCCAGATTTCAGACGAGCAACATCTCCCGGGACGAACTCCATTATGCCCTCCAACGGTCGCTCATAGTTCAGTGAAATTATGCCCGATTTTGTCACCTCGTGGCCAATCGGCAACCAACGGATCTCCAAAGAAATGGGGAAGGATTCCGGGAACCACTATCGCTTAGAACAGGCCATCGCCTCGCATCGTTCAGTCCCTCCCAATCTGCCCGAGTCTTTTCTAGAGCATCGCGGCGGGCAAAGAATGACGGCTCTACACGTAGAGCAGTTTCCACCGTTCTCTTTCCCTCCCCGGTCCGTATTGCACCGGGTTCAGGAGGTACCAGGCCGGTATCAGGTAGGACAGATCGCCCTGTCCGGCGATCAGCATGCCGACCAGCTTGGTCTTGTCGGTCGTGATGGCCGGGGAGCCGCTGTCGCCTTTCATCGTTCTTGGCGACGCCCGCACCTCAAGCAGAAGCTCGTGGAGGATGCGTCCGATACTCTGATGATACGGCAAAAGGCGGTTGTAGTGGAAGCGCACGAGATCGGCCGTTACCCGCTCTGACCGCCTCTGCGACTCGCCATCGTGTCTCGTGGGCGGACGGTAGATGTCGAAGCGGCGCGGGATATCGGCATTGCTTCTGACATAGTCAGTGATCTCCAAGTCTAGCATGGTCTGTCGGAACGCATCCTCCTTCCCATCCAGGATCCCGGCAAGCTGGACGTCGAGGCTGTAGGATCGCCGGTTTCCGGAAAGCGGGCCCCGTATTCCGGTAGAGACGGCGAGGGCCCCTCCCCCACCCCTGTAGATGGAGACAGGGTTGCCGCCGCCGGGTTTTCCGTGCCGCACGTCCGACATGGAAAGAACGTGCCTGCAACTGATGGCATAGGGCAACGGTCTTTTCTTGCGCTTGATGACGCAGGTGATCGCCCCGGTAACGCCGATCTGGCCCGCGGGGTCTGAGACCAGCGCCGTACTTTTCGCCGACAGCGGTTCGGCCTGCATGACGTCGTCCGCCGCCTCGACATCGGTGGGCACCGCGCAAAGCTTCCGCTTTCGCCCGACCTTCCAGAATGCGAAGAGATACTTCGGCAGTTCCTGGCCCTTCACGGCCTGCCCCTCGCCCCATTTCCGTTTCACAATGAAAGAGACGGAGACGTCCCGGCGCAGGATTTTCTTGGCGGGGTCGGACTTCGACCGTTTCCGGGCGAAGCCGAAGGTGAGGCTGATCACATTGGCGTAGGCCAGACACAGTTCCTGGCCGCGCGTCAGGACGATTTCCTCCGCGAGCCGGAGTTGATCCGCATAGCTGAGTTCCTCGCGGAACGTCCGGCGTGCCTCCGTCAGGTTTCCGGGAGTGCGGCTCAGCGTTTCCTGCTCGGTCTCCCGGATCAGCTCCGCTTTCTTGGATCGCGGCATGTCTCCTCCGCCCCTTACTCCGTTCCGGCCAACGCCTTGCACGCGTCCTCGATCGCCGTACGGTCAAGGCTCAGAAAGAAATCCTTCTCTACCTGGAGCAGGTCGCCGCCGGTTCCTCCACTGCCGTCGGTCGCGCGGACGGCGTCCAGGGCGGCCTGCGTCTTCGGCCCCCAGAACCCGTCCACTTCCTCCATCGGCATGCAAAGGGCCATCTGAAGTCGCGCGACTTCATTGGGCGTCAGTTGCGAGACGAGGGACGGCGGCGCGATCGCACCCAGTCTGACAACGCCGGATTGTGAGACGCTGCCGGTCGACACAATCGTGATGCGATCTTTCGCTTCACCATGGGCGTTCAGGATCTTCGAAGCCGTGTCACCGTTTTTGGTGATGTTCACGATACCCGCGATCAGGTCGTCGTTGCTCGGCGGCGCGGCTGGCGCCGGCTCGATCTTCACGGCGACCTCGAGCTTTTCGTTGTTGTCGTCAAGCTCCGCCGATTCCACCGTATAGACGGACCCGGCGACGGCATTGTCCGGCGTGAACGTCTGACCCGTTATCAGGTCCTTCGCCTTCGCGAGCGAGCTTTGAAGCGAGGGCGCGGCTCCGGCATCCTCGGGAGGAGGGGCCGGCTCTCCCGCGATGACCACGCTGATCGTCTTCTCGTGTCTGGCCGCGTCGGAAACCCTGAGCGGATAACTGCCGCTCGGCGCGCCCTTCTCCACACTGACCGTGACGGTCCTGTCGCCGGGGATCGGCGATTGGACAGTCACACCCGGCGTCGGCCGGGCATCGAACCGGGCCACATAGGGGGAGGTTCCCCCCGAGACGATGACGTCGATATCCCGGTCGATCTTCGAATCCGTCTGAATGCCGCTCGTCGACAGCGCGATATCCGTGGAAATCTCGCTCACATCCACACCGCAAACCTGCAAGGTCTCCAACGGCCTCTTGCTGTTGACCGCATTGACCTCTCCGGCGACCCGGCGGTTGCTGCTCGACAGGTTGAAGATCGCCGCGGACAAGGCCTCGGTCGCAGACTGCAACGCTATGCGTGCGGAAAAGTCCTCCGGCCTCTCCTCGCCGGCCCCATCCAGCTTTTCGATTTTGGACTGGCTAGCACTCTCGCCGTAGTCCTTGGCAATGCGGGCATCGAGCACGCCGGCAAGATTCAGCCCCGGCGCCAGAATGTCCGTCGCGCTGGAGAGCTCGCTGATGATGCCGATCAGGGAGTCAAGTCTCGGGCGGGACTCGCTGATGGCCTTGTCAACCGCCAGGGAGATCCGATCGACCGCAGAGGTCAGGTCGTATCCCGCAGTCTGGATATTTCGCTGCAATGTCGTGCCGCTGAGGAAGGTCGCGTCGGCCGTCTCCGCCGCCCCCTGCGCCTGCGTCACCATCGCACGCGCCTGGCTGATCGCTTCCGTGGCGTTGCTGGCGGCTTCCGCCGCAGGGATCAGGCTTTGTACAGTCGCCATGCCTTTCTGAACGGCCGCGATGCTTGTGGACAGATCGTCGAGGCGGCCGTTGAAGGCGATCTTCGCGGCGTCATCGTAGTTCAAGGGCCCGATGGCCGCCGTGGCGCAGCCGAGTGCCTCCATCCCCGCGAAGTAGATCAATTCCTGTGTATTGTTCGAAAACCGGTTCGCGAGGGTATATCCCGCAGCGCCGGCCAGACCGACACCTAATATGGCGTCCGTATCGGCGCGAAAGGCTGCAAGGGCGATCACCGCGGTCGCCAGAGTGATGATACCGGTGGAAACCGTGTTGTCGAGGATCGCTTGATCGTGGATCTTCGACCGATAGGCGGCGCGCACCGTCTGGGCATAAGCCATTGCGTCCACGATGGTCGGCCGTGTCGAAGAGGTGCGGGCCGCGACCTCCTCCGGCGTCCAAGTCGCATATGGATTTAGGCTGCATCCTGTCGTTGAAAGGGCTGTGGAACCGACAAGCACCAAGACAAAGGCTTTTCTTCTAGTACAGCGACGAACGATGTCCATTGGCGCTCTCCCCTCCTGCTTTTCGGAAGCGGGACATGTATGACGGTGCTGACCAAGGCGCCGGGATCCCACTCGACGGACCATACTACATGAATACCGCAACAAGATGCAATTGATGGTGGTGTCAGAGGAACTTCGATTGAGGCGTCGCTGGGATCCGGATAGCATCCTTTGATGACAAAACCTCCATTCCGTTATTTCAAAACCTCCCCGAAATCATTCGCCTAGCCGTGATGATGTACATTCGGTATCCGTGTCCTGAGACCCTGAACTTCCTCCATTTTAGAGTAGAGTCCGTCACCGTGAAGGAGACGGAACATGAAGCGCAGCAGGTTCACTGAAGAGCAGATCATCGGGATATTGAAGGAGCAGGAGGCGGGTGAGCGGACGGCGGACGTTTGCCGCCGGCACGGGATCTCGGAGGCGACGTTCTACAAGTACAAGGCCAAGTTCGGTGGGATGGAGGTTTCCGATGCCCGGCGGCTGAAGGCCTTGGAGGATGAGAACCGCCGTCTGAAGAAGTTGCTCGCCGAGCAGATGCTGGACAACGCCATCCTGAAGGATGTCGCTTCAAAAAAATGGTAACGCCCGGTGCGAAGCGCGATGCGGTTTTGCATGTGCAGGCAGCCTTCGAGGTCAGCCAGCGTCGGGCGTGCAAGGTTCTGGCCGTCGATCGGTCGAGTGTGCGCTATCGGAGCATCCGCCCCGATGACGGCCCTCTTCGGGAGAAGATCCGCGCCGTTGCCTCGGAACGCCGCCGGTTCGGTTACCGCCGCATCCACATCATGCTGCAGCGTCAGGGGATCGAGATGAACCAGAAGAAGCTCCGACGGCTGTATCGGGAAGAGAAGCTACAGGTCCGGCGCCGAGGCGGCCGAAAGCGGGCGCTCGGCACGCGCCGGCCGATGGAGCTGCCCGACCGGCCGAATGACCGTTGGAGCCTGGACTTCCTGAGCGACGCTTTCACCGACGGAAGGCGGTTCCGCATCCTCGCCGTCGTCGATGATTATACCCGCGAGTGCCTGGCGCTGATCGCCGACACGTCGCTGTCGGGTACCAGGCTGGTGCGGGAGCTGGATGCGGTCGTCGCCCGACGCGGCAAGCCCAGGACCGTGGTTTCCGACAACGGCACGGAGATGACCAGTATGGCCGTGCTGAGATGGTGCCAGGAGACCGGCGTGGAATGGCACTACATCGCACCGGGCAAGCCGCAGCAGAACGCCTTCGTGGAAAGCTTCAACGGCAGGTTCCGGGACGAGTGCCTCAACGAGACGCTCTTCACGGAGCTCGGGGAAGCGCGGATCGCCATCAATGCTTGGAAGGAGGACTACAACCGACACAGACCACATTCCTCACTCGGCAACGTCACGCCAAGGGAATACGCATCCAAATGGGTGCTGGAAAACCAAGCCGCATGAGGTCAAAAATCAACCCAAGGACTCGGCGCTAAGCTGGAGGGAACTCGGGTCTCAGGACATCCGCTGTCGCTCCGCCAGGTCGAGGATATCCTCTTTGAGCGAGGAATCGACATTTGCCATGAAACGGTTCGGTTTTGGTGGAACCGATTCGGCCCATTGTTCGCGGCCGAGATAAGGAAACGCCGAGTGCAAACCCACTCATTTTCTAGCTGGCGATGGCACTTGGATGAAGTCTTTGTACGGATCAATGGCGAACGACATTACCTTTGGCGCGCTGTCGATCATGAGGGTGAGGTTCTCGAGGTATATGTCACGAAACGCCGGGATCGCAGGGCCGCTTCGACGTTCCTAAAGCGGACAATGAAGCGTTATGGTCAGCCGGAGATAATTGTCAGAGACAGGCTTCGTTCATATCGAGTTGCGACGTATACGATCGGTAACGCTGATGATCAGACATGTGGTCGATGGTTGAACAACCGTGCTGAAAACTCACATCAGCCGTTCCGACGAAGAGAAGGGGCAATGGCCAAATTCAGGGGTATAAAGACGCTGCAATAGCTCTCGTCAACGCATGCCTCGATCCATAATCACTTTAACCATCAACGCCATCTGATCCCGAGAGACGAATACAAACAGAACCGCGAAGCTGCGCTGGTTGAATGGCAGTAGATTGCTGCTGCATAAATTTCGCTAACTGAAGATACGCTGTGCCGTTGTTGTATTCGTCTGACACCGCCAGAGCTGTCAATCCGAGGTTCATTGGTTGAATGGAGGCGCTCCTGCCCCGTGGCCCACAGTAGCCCCAAGCCTACCACCGCCCAAACGACAGTCGAACATCGCTCTTCCGATGTCAGGGAAGGGCGATGAGTCGAGGATGATTCTATGTCAAGGTGTAGGTAAGATGGCTCGATCCTAACGATTTCAGAAGGCCGAACTGGAGGGCCAAACCGCCTTATGCCCTGGACCGAACGGATACTAGCGAGACTAACTGCCACAGTTCGGAACCGATTTCCGGCCGATAATAAAACGCCGCGCCCGAACTATCACGCCTTTATCTCCTATCAGCATGTATCCAGCAGTTCATTCGCCGGCAACCTGGAACAAGCCCTGAAGCGCTACGCGAAACCGATCTGGTCGCGCCCGCTCCGCATCTTCCGGGACGAGAACTACATTGTCCCTGGGCAACCGTTGTCCGAGTTAATTTCATCCGCACTGGAAAACAGTGAAAACCTGATCTACCTGGCCTCCCCGGAAGCCTCCCAATCGCCGTGGATCCAGGACGAACTTCTACAGTGGACCGTTTCCCTGGAACGGCAGGGCAATCTGATCATCGTTCTCACCGATGGCGACATTCTCTACGACAGCCGGACAAAGGAAATCGACTGGACCGGGACAACCGTTCTCCCGGATACGCTCAGGGATATCGTTGTAGGCGTTCCCTACTATGTCGACATGCGTCCCTTCAACGATCCGGCGACGCAAACACTGCGGAACGCGGAGTTCAAGCGTGCGCTGAACCAGGTTGCCGCGAAGCTGCGCAATCTGACTCCGATTGAAATGTCGGGGCGCGAGGAGAAGCAGCACCGGCGGAACCTCATGACTGGGGCAGTCCTTGTCGGCCTCGTGTGTCTTTCGCTGCTCTTCACCGTGGTCAACTGGATCGGCCTGCAGGAACAGTCCCGGCTGGCAGCGGCGAATGGGGATCTCGCCAATCTCCAGTCCCTGCTGCAGAGCGATGCGCCCGATCTGCGCCTTGCCGCGGCACGTGCCTTGAATGTCATGCGGGACCTCCCCAGCCCCGCGGCGCGCGGCGCGCTCCAGGAGATCTCCGGAAAGATGCCGCAGCGGCTCTGGTTCGGCGAGACGCCGAGATCGCCCAACATTGGCATGTCGAGCCAGGCTCTCGCCTTCACGGCAGACGGCGACCTCGTCGTCCGCCGGTACCATGACGAGGGGTTCGTCCTTTCCACGGAGACCGGGTCCGAACGCGGACGCATCGCCTACCCGGACCTGGACGTTCTCCTGCGCCGCGTCAGCGCCGATGGCTGGATCCCCCGATTCGACCGCGCCTCGGAGAGAGTGGCGGTCAAGGACCCGCGCGAAGGGTCGGAAATGGCGCTGATCGTCGATCTCTCAACCGGGCGGGTGGACGGGAGCTTTTCACCGTCGGCAACCCAGGAACGTCCCTTTGCCTTCAACTGGAACTCCGGCGACTTCATCTGGCTCGGCACCGGCAGCACACTCCATTCCGCGACATGGCCGGCCCTGGAGGACAGTCGGACACTGGCGCTTGGCAGCGAAGAGGATTTTCCATCCTTCGGCGATACGCTCGCGATATCGGACGACGGATCGCTGTTTGCCACGGCGTACGCACTCAGGAAAGATCGCTCCATCTTCAGTTCAGACCAGAGCTTCGTCGTTGTCGACGGTGAAACCCTGACGGTGGTGCGAGACGTGCGCAGCAGCGGCGATCAGTTATCGCTCTTGGCGTTCGAGCCCGGTCCCGCGCCGATGAGGATCGCCGTCGGTCACAGGAACAGCCCCGTCAGAATTCATGCAATAGACCATGAGAAGACACCGCTCACCCTTGAAGGATCCAGGAATCCGGACCAGCTTTCATGGTCCCCGGACGGTAAGCTCATCGCGCTTATAGACAATTTCGCCGAAACCGACGGCGCGACAATCTACGAGACCCGGTTCGGCCGGAGAATCTGTACTATCCCGCAAAGCCGGACACAGAATTTCGACGACGCCCGGTTCAGCACCGACGGCAACCGCCTGTATGTTTCGGGCCGCATCAATCACGGTGAGTCAGATTCCGACTTCGTCGGCGCCTACGACTTGACGGCCTGTGGCAATCTGTTCTCGACCCGCCTTGTCTCCAGGAGATTGTCGGGCTCCGTCGAGACCCTGGCCTTCAACCCGGATGCCACACAGATCGTCGTGTCCAGTCCCGACGACACGGGCGACACAAACCGCATCTTCGTCGTCGATGCGCGCAGCGGACGATTGCTGCACTCCCTCGATCGACCGCCCGGCACGGAATCCTATACCTCTGGAATATCTTACACCGAGGACGGAGAACATATCGTCGAGACAGTGTACGGACGGCAGTTCTTCGTCTGGACCAAAGACTTCCAGTATCTCGGTCAGGGCGACCTGGAGTCCCCTTCCGGCGCGGCCGACGACAGGGTGGCATTCGCGCTGCCCACCGCGTTGCGCCTGTATCGGGAAAGCGCCTCCTCTTCCGGCCTCCCCAGTTCATCGAGCCCCGACGGACGGATCCAGGCCACGACAACGGACCGGAACGTCTGGACAGACGACGAAGCCGGCGGAAACTGCGAGGCCTTCGTTTTCGGAGCGGACCGCGAATCCGAACCCCTGACGATGAGGCTCTCCTCCGGCCGGGCTTGCGAGGAAATCGACGCGCTCGCGCTGGCCCCGGACGGATCGGCCCTCGCGGTTGCCATGTTCGGCATTGCCGGCGACGAGAACTCGCCGACTGGTCAAGAGCTTCAGATCTGGCGGGCGAGAGGTCCTGTTGCGCGCCTCTTCTGTCGATTGGCCGGATGCGGGACCTGGGAACGCATCGGGGCCTATCCCATGCTGGGCCAGGCCGATACGTTCACGTTCAGCCCCAGCGGACGCTGGCTCGGGCTTCGGGACGGCTCCGGCGTCATCACCGTTCTAGACGGGCGGACCTTCGAGCTTCACCAGACGCTCCTGTCCAAAGCCGGCAATACGACACCCTCCCCGCCAACCGTCATCTTCAGTCCCGACGAAAAATGGCTCGCGACACCGCTTTCCAAGGGCGGCGGGCCGGCCCGGTGGCGCCTTGATGACGAAAACCTCATCGGCAGCATCCGGCGCCGTATATCGGACGGAATGCCGTAGATCGCCCAGCCCGGACGACCGCAACGGGTGCGGGGCGGGCGGCGATCGGTTATCCTCGCAACTCCAGCCGTGCGTGACGGAACTGCCGGACCGGCTGGAGAAACGACACGGCGCAGGTGCAATCTCCCCACTGTCGCCCGAGTACCGCAATCCGCGCACGATCCGGAGGAATGGCATGCAGTATCAAGTACCGGTCCAGATCGAGATGCTCTGGGATGCCGTCGACAACGAGATCTGCCTCCCGATTGCACAGCAGATCTACAAGGTCCTGAACCGGGACCCCTTCGATCCGGCCAAGCCCGGCATCGGCATTCCGGTCTATTTCCTGACGAACCCGCTTTCCTGGGGAAGCCTCGACACGCTGCCGAAAGATGCCAGGCGGACGTTGCGCGTGATCCTTTTGACGCCTTCACTCGTCCTGCGGTCCGAATGGTCGCAGATCCAGCACAAAGTCACATCTCCGGCCCAGGATCATCGCGATGAAATGGTTGCGTTCGAAGTCGGCCTGAGCGAGGGCCTGGTCGCCTCGGGTGATCTCGGTCTCGACGTTTCAGGTGCCGACGACATGGCAGGGCCTGTGCTGGACCAGGTCATCGTTCAGACCTGCAGGCTGCTTGCCGGGCGCGCGCGCCCGGAGATGCAGGCCCGCGGTGCAGCGCCCTTCAAGCTCTTCATCAGCCATACGAAGCGGGACGATGACGGCGAGAAGATCGCCGAACGGTTTGCGGCAGCGGTCCGGACCCTTTCCGCCGAAACGTTTTTCGACAGGGTCTCGATCCAGAAGGGAGACGGAATTTCGAAGGAACTTGAGGCGAATATCCACGACGCCGCCCTTGTCGCCGTCCGGACGGACCGTTACGTACAGAGCCCGTGGTGCCGCCAGGAACTGGCGCTTGCCAAACGCAACGGCAGACCGATCGTCGTGGTCGATGCCCTCCGCGGAACCGAAGCGCGGTCCTCCCCTCTCCTCGTCAATCTGCCCTCGATCCGGCTCGACGCGAACGTTGGCAAACAAGAGGGCGAGGCGCCGGAGGGAATTTCCAACGCGGTCACATTCGTCGCCCTCCAGACGCTCCGTTTCCTCTATACGGTCGAGAAGATTGCCGGACTGAAAGAGATGGGCGTCGTCCCCGAAAGCGCCGTCCTGCTTCCGCGCGCGCCCGATCACGATGACCTTTTCGCCGCGTCGGGCGGGATGCTTCCGGATCACGCCAGCGGAACGATGTTCGTCTACCCGGACCCGGTGGTCGGCGCGGAGGAAGCCGAATACATCCAGAAGCACTGTGCCGCCCTGATCACGCCGTCCGGCGCCTGGGGTAGCTTTCTGAGCGACACGCCCATAGGGATCTCGGTCGGAACCGTCGGGGAAAAGGCCCTGTACCCGATCGGCATCTCCGACCTCCACATCAACGATGCGACGCGGACCCTCGCGCAGCATCTCCTCGCGGCCGGCGCGCATCTCGTCTACGGCGGCGCGCTGGAACTGAGTGGCCCCACCGCCAAGGGAGAGAACCTTGTCGGTGCGTTGTTCGAGATGATTGCCGCCTACAATCGCGTCGGGAAAGAGAACTTCCCTCCGCTCCGGAACTTCTCCGCCTGGCCTTTCTGGACGGGTACGGATTTGTCCTGGCTCGCCGCGCGCCGCGCCTCGCTGACCGTGGACTGCCTTCCGGCGCCTGCCAGTGCGGAATCGCGCAAGGAGCAACGCCTGTCCGACCTCCTCAAGACCGGTGAGGGCCGCTGCCTTGTCGGCCTCAGTCTTTCCGCCATGCGGCGCAAGATGAATGAGGCGACGGCCGCCCGCGTCCTACTCGGCGGCGCCCCGTTGGACTTTCTCGGCCTGATGCCGGGCCTGGTCGAGGAAGCCATGCTCGCGATCGAAAAGGGTGTCCCGGTCTATATCCTCGGCGGCTTCGGCGGCGCCGGTTCCGCCATCGCAAACGCGATCCTGGGCGGCTCTCCGGATGTCCTGACACTGGATCACCAACTCAAGCACACCACGCTCTACCGCGAGACCCTTGAGGCGCTGGCCCAGATCGACGCCGGCGGCACAGGGGACACCGGGGAAGCCGGAAAGCCGACAGTCAACTATCCCGCCATGACCCGCACGCTTGCGGAATTCGGCCTCGAGGGGCTCTCGGAGACGAACGGGCTGAGCGAAGAGAAGAACCGCCGGCTGCTTGAGACGCGCAGCCTCGACGAAGGCATCGCCCTGATCATGGAAGGATTGCGGGAACGTTTTATGGCAACCTAGATACCATCTATGGTATTGTGAGTTGCCAATTCCACACTTTTCTTCGTATCATAATACCGCTTACTTTTCACACCGATCGCGTCGGTTCCGTTCCCCCAACGACTGGAAGGCAGTTCAAATGGCCGATCTTCTTCTTCAACTGGAGAACGGTCCATGCGCCATGTTGCGAAACGTTCCCATGGACGAGTCTGCCGTAGTCCTTGTTTCGCATGCGTCCAAGGCTGCCGCATCGACGAAGACAGACGCATGTTGGCTCTTCCACGCCATCGGGCGGTCCTTGCTCCTTCAAGGCGCCCGTGTCGAAAAGCGATTGTGCTGGAATCAGCGTGGGAGAGGTCAGGCTTGCAAGGGCTACTGCCGCCAAAGCTCGTTTCAGAACCACATCCTAGTTGTCGTCGAAGATGCGAAGGCCGACTTCGATACCGGCATCGCGCAGAATTTCCTGGCGCAGGCAAACGCATCCATTCTGCCCGTGATCGAGGAGGGCAAGCGGCCCACGCCTTCCCCCGCCTACAAGCAGCATATCGCGTACTTCCACAAACCCGGTGAGGTAGAGTCCGCCTTTCCCGAAGTCCTCCACCTGGCGCGGATAGGAACCGAAGCGCTCAATGTCTTCATCAGCTATCGTCACGAGGACAGTGCGGCCATCGCCACCCAGATATTCCACGCCTTGGCCGAGGCGCGCTTCAACGTCTTCCTGGACAGGTTTCGTGGCAGTCCGAGCCACGACTTCGTTGGCGTCATCAATGCGGAGCTTTTCGAGAAAGGCTTTCTCCTCGTGCTCGAGGGCAAGGACACGCATTTGTCCACCTGGGTCCAGGGGGAGGTCGCAGCGGCTCGCGCACACAGCATGGGCATCGTCAAAGTGAAGCTGCCGGGATCTTCCGAAAAATTAACGGTATCTCCGACAATTGAACTGCAGGATACAAGACCAACCGTCGGAGAAAAGGATCAACTGGACCCCGCCGATATCGAGACAATCGTCAGCGAATTTCGTAAGCACTTCCATGTTCTATCGGCGAAGCGCCAGATAGCTCTCCGGCAGAAACTCAAGCTTTCCGTGGAAATTGCCGATCGCTCCCTGGGCTTCCAGGACCTGGGTTCCCAGAACGGCCTGCACCGTGTCACCAGCCCTTCCGGCCGCGAATACGGCCTCGCCATGTCGGCGCGGCCGCCGAGGATTGGCGCCTTCCGGCAGGCAGCAAAGGATACGGCTGCTTTGGCACCCAATGTAACACCCGTCGTGGTCGGTCCGATCCAATATCAACTTCCCAACGACAAGATGGATACTCTCTGGATCAGCACGGTGAGCGGGGTAAGGACCCTGAATGAAGGCGTGTCTCTGATAAATCTTCTCAGCCTGAGATAACCGATGACGGCTCGTTGCGATAAGGTCTGCATTTGCCTGGAGGATGACGTCGAAAGGCCGGCGCCAGCCGGCCTATACGATGCGGCAACGGAGGTGATACGAACGGCGCTTCTGGTGGCACAGACCGTCTTTGTCACACCGAGCCTTCTCCCCATTGCGGCCGCCATCCAACGCTCCATGGTGGGCGCTCATCCGGATATCGAGCCGCCAATCGATTTGCGACGGAGAGACGAGCTCATCGGCAAATCCGGCATGGTTGAAGAGCGAAGGCATGCCAGCCTTGGCACGTTGGTGCCGACAAGTTCCTGGAAGACGGATAACGCACAGGATCCTGCGTTCCTCTTCCTTCAATCGATCGCGTCCTTCCAGGCGGACGATCTTTGGCGGATTTCCGACAGCGAGGCGGTGTTGCCTCATTCCGTGGATCTCTTCATCGCCATGACCGCGCCACGGACCGCGAAGCTCGGAGACATCGCCTGGAGAAGTTCGGAGACACTTTTCTTCAGCGATTTCACGCCAGACCTGCGACGCGATCTGCGGGACAAGGCGATCGGTCTCGGCGTCGACTGGCTGAGTGAACATGTATCCGACCTGGACCTCAGAGGACGCCCGCTGCCGTACGACCTGCTGCTACAGCTGTTCATCGTAAAGCCGTGGGAGAAATGGACGCGGTATGACCCAACGAGGGGGATACGCCATGAGTGACGATACGAGCACGGACTGCGGCGATGACAAGAAGCCGAACGAGGCTGACGAAGGGCCAAACGCGGCCGACAAGGAGGCGGCGCATCAGTTGTTGTCGGAGCTTCGCACGCGCATTGCCGTGCAGCCACTCCCCTACCAACACGGTGTCGAGAAGGGCGCGCTGAAGAGCCTCTACGAAATCTTCAACCATGCAAGGCAGGCGATGCATGCGAATGCGGGTTGCGCGCGATTTGCCGAGCTTGCCTCAACCTACCTGAACGAGGATATCCGGCCGGTGACCGCGCGCTGGCACCGGGGGCTGGAGGACGGATTGCTGGACACCCGTGACGGCGGCTCAGCGTTCCGCACGGACTTTAAGAAGCTTCAGCCGAGACTTGTGACCTTCGCCAAAGAACTCCACCTAATGGCTTACGGCACCGAGCTAGGAACGCTCCCGAAGCCAGCGCCGATCACCGACACCCTACTCAAGGAGTTGCTCGCCGATGTCGAGTTTGGAATTCCCGGCGGCGATCTGACGTTTACCAAATCCGCTGGAAAGGGTGAGGCGGAACGGGTCTCCTGGGAGGCGATCAACCAGGCCGAACGCCGGCAGATCGCGGATACCCGCGACGCAAGGAAAGGCAACCGCAATGCCGCCCCGGCGGGAAGATCGACCCGCAGCGCGACTGTCATCACCAACGCCGTCGGCCTCGCCCTTTCCGGCGGCGGCATCCGGTCGGCGTCCTTCTGCCTCGGCGTCTGCCAGACCCTCGCGGACAAGAGGATACTGCCTAACGTGGACGTGCTTTCCACCGTCTCGGGAGGCGGATACACCGGTTCTTTCTTGACCCGCAGAATCATAAATCCCGAATTCGATGCACTGAAAAACAGAAACGGTCCCGACACGCCTGCAATCCACTGGTTGCGGCAACGCGCGCGTTATTTGGACGGGGGCAGCGCGATCGGCTATTGGCGGATGGTTGCCGGGATACTGAGCGGCATGCTCCTGAACTGGACGGCTCCTGCCACCGTCATTGCATTGACGGCGCTGACGCTGCATTTTCTCTCCTCCGTTTGGCCCACCCTGTCCGACTATCTGTGGTATCTGGCCGCCGGTTCCGCCCTGGCGGGTTTCATTTTCTACGCGGTCTCGCTTCGGTATCTGGGCTCGACTCAGAACCGGGCCGCGGCCGGCCTGTGGCTCCTCGCGGCGCTTCTTGCCGGCTCTGCGCTCCTGGTCCAGGCATACAGGGTCTGGGCCGATCCCAGCAGTTTCGGTGATTGGCTCTCCACCACCTTGACCGCGGCCGCAGGCCTGTCCGCGTCCCTGCCGGTCCTGGCCCGCACATTCCCAGGTTTCGGTGGCAAGCTTGTCCGCAAGCTTGCGATGCGCGCAGCCGTCGTCCTGGCCGCGATCGCCGTTCCCGCAATCGCCATCGCCTTCCTCTTCATCCTCTACAAGCTCGGTGCGTATGGAACCGACACTGTCGTTGTTTCCAACGGCGGGCCCCATTGGGTCACCCGCCTTGCGCAGATTGCCGAGGACCATCTGCCACTGCCCAGCGGCTGTCCGCCCGGCTACGTTCTGCTCTTTTGCATTTTTGTCGTTTTCATGTTGCTGGCCGTATTCACGGTCGACATAAACCGGACAGGGCCTCACCGCCTGTACCGCGACCGGCTTGCCAGAACCTTCATTCATTTCAGGCCGGAGGACGAAACGGCGCCCCCCGTGATCAAGCTCAGCGGTATCAACGACACCGACATGGCGCCCTATCACCTCATCAACGCGACCGTGAACCTGCCCTCGAGCCGGACCGTCTCGTTGCGGGAGCGCAAGAGCGACTTCTTCATTTTCTCGAAGTATTTCTGCGGATCGACGGCAACCGGCTATTGGCGAACAAAGGATTGGGAGTCCGCGAACGACTCGTTAGACCTTCCCACTGCGGTGGCGACGTCCGGCGCCGCCGTGGCCCCGCATATGGCCCTGGTGGCCGGCGGCGCCGCCTCATCGCTCCTCGCCTTCCTGAACCTGCGTCTCGGCATCTGGACCCAGCGACCGCGGAAAGAGAAAAAAAAGTTCCCGTTGCTCAATCGCCCCGGATTCGGGCTCATGTTCCGGGAAATGTTCGGATGGAAGATGGATGAGGAACAACGCTGGTTCTTCCTGTCGGATGGCGGCCATATCGAGAATTCAGGCGTCTACGAACTGCTGCGGCGGCGCTGCAAGTTCATTGTGGCGGTCGACGGCAGCGCCGATCCTAGCGGCTCTTTCGAAGCCCTGATGACGGTGGTCCGGCACGCGCAGATCGACATGGGCATCGAGATTGCGCCATCGCTAGACGAGATGCGCCCAAATGCCGAGACCGGGATGGTTCAGACGCATGCGACCCTCTGCATCGTCAACTACCCCCCCGAGGCGCGAGACACGAAGGGAAAGGATGAGGGGGAGAGGAAGGATAAGGACTCCAAGCCGGTCGGGGATAAGGGCCTTCTCCTCTACCTCAAATCCTCTGTCTCCGGAAACGAAAGCGAGCTGATCAAGGTCTACCGGGCGGCGAACCCAGATTTTCCCCATCAGACCACCGCCGATCAGTTCTTCGACGAGGAACAATTCGAAGCCTACAGGCAACTTGGCGTCCATGTCGCCGAAGGCATGTTCGCCTCCCCCCTCCTCAACGACGGCAAGAATGACGAACTATGCTCCCAAAAGCCGGTCGAAGACTGGTTCCGGCGCCTTGCGCGCAATCTGTTGCATATTGAAGATATCGTCTAACGACGGCCCTCTCTTAGTCTGCGGTTCCTTGTCTTCCGGCAAGATCCGCACAGAACGGTTGCAGATCTGCCCATTCGGCATAGATCTCCGACCGCAATGGGTGGAAGAGCCTCGCGCAAGCGACGTCGAGGTAGCTGGCCTCGTCCAGGGAGATCTCCAAGACTTCACCGTTGCCACCCGCGAGAAGCACCGATCCTCCGGGGCCAGCGTCAACGAAAGCATTGTATGTATGCGCTAAATATTCGAGGTCTTTGGAAAGCAACTGCCCTTCGCTACCCCAGATCCTCATGTAGTTCGAGAGGCTCGTTCCGGCGAGTATTCCATCCTTCACGTAGACAAGGCTGTTTGCGAAAGGGCTTAGCGCGTCGAGGGAAGGAACCTGGGAACGATCGGCTATCGTAATTGTCTCCATCGCGTTGTAAGAGCCCCCAACGGCCAAGCGTTTACCGTCGTCAGAGAAGGCGATCGATTCCGGTTGGATCATCCCTCCCAATCCAAAGACGTCGCGCAGATGAGGCTCTGGCCTCGTTTCAAACAGGGCGACTTTCGCCTTCCTGAAGTCCTCCCCCTCTCCTGCAACCGCAATCCGCGTTCCATCTCTTGAGATCGCGACACTCCATATCCAGCCAAGGTCGGTCGCTTCCTGGAAAGAGAATTCCTTGAACGGCATGCCGGGCGAAGCCGTATCGTAGAGTCGCGCCATCGATTGGGTGGCGGCAACCAGCTCACCCGTCCTCTCCGCACCTGCAAGAAAGGAAGGGGACCAGGTCGCCAATTCGACCGGCGGCTCTTCGGGACCATGCCAAGCATAAGACGGATCGCTGCGCGAAACGGTGAACCATCCGTCGGCCGAACAGGCAATGGACTCGATGTAACTGGTTACCGGATTCTCCACCAAGACTACTTCCTGCGGCGCCTCGGTTCTTACACCCATGGCCACACGCAGGCTGCCGTTCTGCCCCCCCCAAACGATCAGATCCTGCTTGGGACAATATGCTATGGCGCTTGTCCCTTCATCGTCCGGGTTCGCAGGCAGAATCGTCCGCACGAACCCATTAGTCAGTTCGTGGATTCGAACGTGAAAATCCAGGTACCCCACGGTTAGCAGCAACCGCCCACCCGGCTGAAAGGCAACGACACTTGCGCTGTGCGGGTAGAGCGGCGGCGAAAACGGCATGAAGGAAAAATCGAGCAACTCTACGGCTCCGGTGAGATCGTTGCTCACGCCAACCAGTTCAGACGTCCAATCGACGTCGAAAGAGCCGATTTCGTCGTTCCCAAGGTCGTGCGTCCCCACGACATTCATATCCCGATCAAAGAGGGTCAACTCTGTCCCAGCCGCCGAGAGAAAATACCGCCCTTCGGGATGCACGCGCCACTGCGCATCTGTTGGGATACCGGTCGCTGTCGCTACGACAGCGCCAGTGTCGACGTCAATGAGATGAACCCTCTCCTCCGATGTCGCGACAAGCGCTCGCGCACCTCCCTGGACCGTTCCGAGGCGCACCACCTTTTCTTCCTTGGACAACAATTCTTCGTAAAAATTGCGCTGAGCGACAATATCGCCAGAGAGGGTAGACACGTTCAACATGCCACCGGAATCCAGCAAGAACACTCGGTCGCCGGAGAGCGACACGTCGATCAAACTCATTGGCGTCTCGACTTCGAAGATCTTGTCCCGGTCAATCTCCCTCCGAATGCCTCCTTGCAGATCCCTCACGACGATCTTTTCGCCGTTTACGGCCAGAACCGCCTCGCGGGAGAACGAAAACTCTGCGGTGAATTGCCCCTCGTCATCGTCCGTGGTCGGCGTATTGAAATCTTGGGCACCCTGCGTGTCCCATCCCACGATAGCCGAGTTGCGCGAAACACCGACAATGCGTTGTCCGGCTTTATCCCACAGCAGGTCCACAAACTGGGCTTCGGTATTCCAGGCGTTGATTTCACGCGCGCGGTTCACCGCAGTCCATAGAGCCGCTTGCGTGGAGGCAGGCATGCGCTCCAGTCCGTCGCGTGCCCGCTTGGCATCACGCACCGCCTGGGAAAGGGCTTTCATGAAGTCTCGTGAATTGGACTGAGTGGCGATCTTTGCAGCCGAGAGCTCCAACTCCGCGGCGAGTGCTCGCTCCGCAGCGGTGCGCCATTGCACGAGCGCGAAGATCGACGCGCAGATCAGCCCCAGAGAGAGAACGGCGAGCCCAGTCACCGCGGCCCTGGTCAGGAGTTTCAAGACTCTTTGTTGGCGAAGTTCTTCGGAATGCAGGTCATCGAGGTCTACATTCAACAGTGTCGACTTCAGTTTAGCCACATTGTCAACAAAGACCGACTCCGTGGCGATTTCGGGGACTGTCTTTCCCCTAGTCCAACGCATATCCAGATACAAAGGCGCTCCGGACAACTTGCCCTTGAGCGGTTTGAGGGGGAGGCAGTTGGTCTGCAGCCAGTCGATCTCGATCGGGCCTTGAAGAAAAGCGATCTTGCCGCCCGTGACGACGATTAAAAGATTCTCGACGCCTCGCGTGGCAACCCAATAGTTGATTTCCCGCATGCACCAAGCGCTCTTTATGCTTTCGGGGGATGCAATAAAAATGAGGTACTCGGAACTGTCCATCGCCTTCTCGATCCGTGTCCAAGTCTCACTGCTCAAGGGCAGGTTGTCCAAGTCCTGAAAAACTCGGATGGAACGCAGCTCGTGCCACTTCTTTCCTAACCGCTCCAATCTTGTTCTAAACGCGCGAACAAAGGGACCGTCAGGGTCATGGCTATAGGAAATGAACGCCTTATATTTGAAGGAGTATTTGTGATCGACACCATGAGCAAACATTGCATCCACCTCTGAGCAATGCAATCAAGCCACCACAATACCACCAAAAATTATTTTTCCCATGGCATTCACTATGTTTCAGCAAAATAGAGTTGCGTCGTTCTCATTCCATTGAGTTTCACCTCTAATTCCAGGTCATCAAGTTTGCGCCACTGGTCCATGGATTTGCCAGCGTCGACGCTAGTCGGGGATCATTCCGTAACGGTCAAGATGGAATGCTGTTGCAACCAATAAAGCTGCCACCTCAAGCGAGGTCGACCTTCCGCACAGATTTATGGTTAGCAAAACCGCTCTGCCGGCGACAAAGAAACCGAGCACTTTTGATTACCGATTGAATGATCTGAGAAGAGGCTATTCGGCAGTTCGTCTTGAGTTCATTTTGTACGCAGGAATGTCACACACTGCGTCATACCTGCACCAATGCGGCATCAAAACACGTTTGATTCTAGTTGGTTAAGCCAACCACGCCCTCTGCTCCCAAAGCAGATGCGCTATCAAGCTGCGCTCCCCCCACGACTCGCTCCATTGTTGCCTGTTTTTTTGTTCAGCAAAGTTTTTTGCCACTACCGATCATATCCCTGAAAAGTTCGAATCTCGGGCGCCGCCCATTCATCGACTTACTTGGTAAGGGAGAGGTCCAGAGTTCAAATCTCTGCGGCAGCACCACCATCCCGCTGAAATTGCTGAATTTTCCAAGTCACGAATTTCTTCGAAAATTTCGTGTCCCATAGATGTCCAGAATAGAAATCCCTTTGGGGGATCCAAAGAATGGGCCCGGTGCAGACCAACCACCGCCCCCCACTCAATGCTGGAAAAATGGCGGGGTTCTAAGCAAACTCAATGCGCGACGGACGTGCGTGTAACGCCGCCAAACGAAAAAGAACAAAGCCATTGGGTCGGGCATCTTGGATCAGATCGACGATAACTCGGTATTGCTGTTGACGGCCGCCAAGGCGGCAGCCCGCCTCGGGATCCCCTTGCGTTCATTCAATCGTCTGGTAACGAAGGGCGAGATCCCTTTCGTTGCGATCAGCAACCGCCGTTACTTTGTCCCCAACGATCATTTGGCCTTCATTGAGCAACGCTGAGTACTGGCAAACCCATCTCCCCAATCCCGGCCCACTCGCGCGACTCGCGACAAGACGCCTTTGAATGATTTCGAGGTGCTACGAGCGGCAAAAGAAGCGGGAAACAGACACGGAAGAATGGCCCCTAGATTGAATGGCAGACACTCAACAGCCGCTCCGCTGCGGACTTGGCCTTCGATCTGTGCATGCCTGAAAAATCAATGCTCCGCCCGTTTATCGCCAGGCAGTCATATTCCCACCAGGACCGCTACATTCGTGTCAAACTTCACGTCACACCGAGATCGGAAAGCGCTGAAAAGGATTTTGGTTTCCAATTGCTTGAACTGACAAACATATCTTCTCCCGACGCGGGCACACGAACATGGCGCGGAAACTAGCTCCGCCTCCATCACGAGCTCCGCTCTGCTCCAACACAAAGGATGTTCAGGGCCTTACATCCCTTCAATCGTAAATTCCGGCGCCCCATTCCAAACCAGCCGCCAGCTCGCGCCCGGCCGAACATTTTGAATAATCCCAGGATCGAAGGCGACAAAACAGCGACCGCCCGGATGCCGGACCGACGGATAGATCAATCCGCGATGCCCGTCCCGCCTCAGATCCGAGGCAAGCGCCTGGCCGGCCGGGTATCCCGCCCGCGTATCCGGATCGAGCGCCGGATGATCCTCGCCATGCAGGTCCGGGAAATCCCCGATGAAATCCGCCAGCAGTTCGACATACCGGGCCTTGTCCTCATAGACCCCGATATATTCGAGCTCCCGGGTCCGGTGGAAGCCGACCTCATGAGCACTCGTCAGCGAGTCCCAGGAGCAGTACCACGCCCCCCTCTCGCCGCTATTGAAACGATTGCCCGTGGACCGCGTATACGTGAACGCTGCATTGATGTGGCTCTGCCCATAAAGCGCCAAGTCATGGGCCCGACGCGCGAAGGCCAGTTCACGCCGATCGAGCGCGGGACTGCCCTCCCTCTCGGCAATCAGACGCGCGCTGGTGTCCCCCTCGATTTCCGCAAGGATGGCAGCCTCTTCGTCGCTGTCCGTCAGACCTCGCAGGACAGGCGATTTGTGATGAGTTTCGGAGATTAGCCTGACCAGGGCGCGGTCGTTGATCGATGTGGTCCTCACACGCCGCCCCGCAGCGCGTCGATATAGGCTCGCACGCGCAGGATTTTGGGCAGTCCGCCGGCAATCATCGCGTCCACTGGTCGGGCACCGTCGAATTCCGGCCCCTTGTTCGAAAGCTTGATCCAGTTTCGGGAGATCTGATCGTTGAAATAGAGCTCGAGGGACTTGTAGATCCCAACCAGGGCGCTCAGACGCAACATCTGGTCATGGGTGAGGTCGCCGGCATAGCCGGGCTTCTTCGCCCTCTTCCATGTCGACTCCGACATATCGGCGAGCGCCGCGGCTTCACGCAGGGTCAGCGACCAGGCATCGGCAATGCGCGAGAAGGCCTTCAGGGCAACTGCCTGTCGCTCCGGTGCCGCACGCTCAATTACCAAGGATTCCATTGATCGTTCCGTTTCCAATGGTTTTACGATAAGTTCATTTGGACTATCTTTCAAGACCACATGGACTAATAGTTGATTTCCAACCGAACTGGAGGGGCAGACAATATCGAGGCAATCAATGCATGTCCGGGCTGCTCGATGCCCTTAACGCCCCCGTGGCCAGGGCACCATCATGATCCAATCGATATAATTCAGATTTATGATCCGGTAGTCATAAACGCGATTTATGATCCAAATATCATATTGCCATTTTATGATCCAAATAATATATTCTCCATAAAAGGATAGGTCCCCATGAGCCAGATCGCCCGCACACCGAAACAGCTTGGAGCCATTCTCCGGCGCACGCGCCGCAATGCCGATCTTACCCAGGCCCAGCTTGGAGAGAAGACTGGCATATGGCAGGAAACCGTCTCGAAAATCGAGGGCGGGCAAGGTGCGACGAAGATTGCCACGATATTCGACCTGCTGGCGGCGCTCGACCTCGAAATCGAGATCAAGCCACGCAGCAAGGGGTCGGCAGCGGATATCGAGGATGTGTTCTAATGCCGCGTCGTCGTACCCGCATCCCTCTGAACGTATATCTCAACAACCGGCTCGTCGGGCGCCTCAGCCGCGAAAGCAGTGGCGCAATCGACTTCACCTATGACCGAAGCTGGCTGGAATGGGAACATGCACTGCCGGTGTCCCTCTCCCTGCCCCTTCGCGAGGATCGATATATCGGCGCCCCCGTCGCGGCCGTCTTCGAAAACCTGCTGCCCGACTCCGATGCGCTGCGGAAACGGGTCGCCGAACGTGTCGGCGCGACCGGCACCGATGCCTATAGCCTGCTCGCTGCAATCGGTCGGGATTGCGTCGGGGCGTTGCAGTTTCTACCGGAGACCCTATCCCCGGACGATATCACGCAAAGCACCGGTAAGATCGAAGGGGAGCCAATCGATGAAGACGACATCGGCCGGATGCTGAACAACCTGGCGCGCGCGCCGCTCGGCCTTGATGAAGACGACGGCTTCAGAATATCCGTGGCGGGAGCACAGGAAAAAACCGCCCTGCTCCACTACGAAGGTCGCTGGCTCAAGCCAATCGGCACGACGCCAACGACGCACATCTTCAAGCCACAAATCGGACAGATCCCGAACGGGATCGGCCTGTCGAACAGCGTCGAGAACGAATTCTATTGCCTTCAACTGATCAAAGCCTTCGGGCTGCCGGTGAACGAAGCCCGTATCGAGAGCTTTGCCGGTAAAAAGGTCCTTGTGATCAAACGTTTCGACCGGCGTTGGGCGCGCGACGGCCGGTTGCTCCGCTTGCCACAGGAAGATTGCTGTCAGGCGCTCTCAGTTCCGCCATCGTTGAAATATCAGAACCAAGGAGGACCGAGCATCCCCGCGATTATCGAGCTGTTGAAAGGCAGCGACGAGCCCCAGGCGGATCAGTTCGCCTTCTTCAAGGCCCAGATCGTCTTCTGGCTCATCAGCGCGACCGACGGCCATGCGAAGAACTTCTCGATATTCCTTACACCAGGCAGCCGGTATCGGCTGGCGCCCTTTTACGATGTGCTCACGGCGCAACCGAGCCTCGACGATCACCAGATTCAACCCAAGCAAATGAAGTTAGCCATGGCGATTGGGGACAAGAACCGATACCGGATCGAGGGGATCATGGGCCGTCACTTCGTCCAGACGGGCGCGAAGGCCGGAATGGCAAAGCGCCTGACGCTACAAACAATATCCGATATCAGGGAGACGGCTGACGATGCACTCGAAGCGGTCGAAGCCAATCTGCCGAACGACTTCCCCGCCTCCATCCATGAGTCAGTTGGCGCCGCCATGCGCGAACGCGCCCGTCGTCTCGAACTGAGCGCAGCGGACTAATCCCTCACACCGCTGTCGGCGCCTTGCTGTTCGATCAGTTTCTTTAGCTCGCGCATCCATCCTTAGCGCGACCAAAACGCCTATGCGCAAGATTCATTACGCATATGACCTCTATGCGCAAAAATGGTGACCTGAGTCCCCCGAACTTCCTCAAACCTAGAGCAGTATCCGTCACCGAGATGGAGACGCATGCAAAGCCAACAGGTTATTCGTGTGTAAGTCGTCGACGTTGTAAGCATATCCCGCACAAAGCCTTGGATATTTTCCAGTCCCACAACGTCTGATTTTACGTCATGCCGGTTAGCGAACGGGATGGCTTACTATTTAAATCCAACAATATATACGCACTCAGGTTTCTGCTCCCACCGCAGACGAGCCTCTGGGCGCCACCTCGCCAGCGTCAGAACAGTTCTCGCAGTGCTTAATTTGGCACCGACGCAATAGTACCGCCGGATTTCAATTCGCAAATTGACTGACACATGCTTGGCATAGGATTCCTAACCCTGGGGCCACGGGTTCGAATCTCGCAGGTCATGTCAATAATTTCAATAGGTTAGAGAGTGCGTGATCCCCGGGTCGACGATACAGTTGGGCGACGTCCAGTGTTCATGCTGTCGGAAGCACCGAGCCCTAAGACCTGGGCGTTCTGACTTAGCGCTGAGCCCTGTAGGTACTGCAGCGGACCGAGGGCCATAGCTTTAACGTATATTCAGCGGACATCACCTTGACGGCTAAACCCTCCTGTTGGGCGCCCCAAGCGAACCTAAACGACGAGGATCAAGTTGATACATCAACCCAATCGCGTGCTTGCTGGTAGGCCGACATGAGCGGTAAGAACCAGGGGTTTTCGCGGTAGAGAGGAACTGTCGGAAACGAAAGGTTCCAGAACGGGGACAACTCATCGCCTACCATGGCCTGGGCTGCTCGATGACCAAGATAGCTCAACATCGCAACCCCACTGCCATTGCAGCCAAGCGCGTAGTTGATCCCGGAATGCTGTCCCAAATGCGGCATAAAATCGAAGGTGAAAGCAATCATCCCGGTCCAAGCGTGACTGATGCCGATGTCCTGCAACTCCGGGAATATCGTGGCCAAACGCCGCTTCAGCTGTTGTGCGACATCCGACGGGTCCCGAACGCGCAGCGTCGCTCGACCACCGAAAAGAATCCTCTTTCCATCAGGCGTCGGGCGAAAGTAACTCAGCAATCGCCGCGTATCCGCATAGGTCCGGCGTTTTGGCAAGAGAGTATCCAATAAGCCCTCTTTCAGCGGCTCCGTCACCACGATGTAGCTGGCTGCCGGAATGACCCTGCGCCTCAACCAGGGTACAAGGGCCTCGCTGTAGCCATTCGTCGCGATCAACACGTCGCGGCAGGTCAAGGATTTACCGCTCGGCAGGAGGAGATGGAAACGACCGTTATGCTTCTCAATGCTTACAACCTTTGCATTCGGGACCAAGGTTGCTCCTTCATCCCGCGCAAGCCGAACCAAACCATGCAGATAACGAGCGGGATGAATCTGCCCTGATCGTGGGATCACCATCCCGCCATGAAATTGGTCGCTGCCGATCTCGTTTCTCTGATCCTCGCGCCGGACCAATTCCCCACCGACGAACTCGGCCTTGCGCGCCAGACCCGCGAAATGCGATGGGCATACCGCCGCGACAAACCGGCCTGTGCGTGCGAAAAGCGGATCAATTGGCAGTTCTGCGATCCGTTTCTCTAAAAAGCTGAAGGACGCGGACGCTTCGGCCCGCAAATCCGCGAGCACGTTCGGTGGGAAGTTGCGTTCCATCGGGGATCTGACCGCCGATGAAGATCCCTTGCCCAGATTCATGCCGCTACTGACATGCCCTGCGTTGCGTGTGCTTGCGCCAAAGCCAAAATCCGCTGCCTCCAATACGACGACATCGCGCCCGCTGCGCCGTAGCGTGATCGCGGCGTTAAGACCTGTCAGGCCGCCGCCCACTACTACAGTGTCCGCTTCCCGGGGCAAGGAAGCCTCGGACCGTTCGGGAGGATAATCGTCCCACCAATAAGGTGTATTCAGCGGCGTAGCCATGAGACGACCCTATCGGTCCGGCCAAGCGTCGCGCCACGGCGCCAATTGTTCACAAGCCGCCGCAATGTCAAGCAACCCCTGCTCGTTAAACCATCGACCGACAACGTGCAGTCCCGCCGGCAATCCGTCGGTTGTATGCCCCATGGGAATAGAGATCGCCGGGTGACCGGAATGATTGAACGTACCCGTGTAACCGTACCAATTCGCCCGAATTGGCCCCGCAAGTTCACCATTGATTGTAATCGGATCATCCTGATTGTGCCGATAATGCGGCGGTGGGGCAGAAACCGTTGGAGTGACGATGACATCCGAATGCTCAAACAATTCTTGCACACGACGGAACAGGTCAGAACGCCTTTTGGGGGCGGATTGCACATCCAAAAGCTTCTGCGAAGCCCCTTCCTTCAGGGCATTGACCAGTACAGGATCCAACACGTCTTCATATTCGTCGAGAAGATGATGCAAACGAGCATGTTGATAGGATCGCATCGCGGTGACCTGACACGCCTTATCCCAGTCAATGTCTTCGGGTCCTTCGGATACGATGGCACCATGCTCCCGAAAGCGTTCCAAAGCTGCGTTCATGAGGTCCTCGACTCCCCCGTCGAGCAGTTTGTTGCCCATGCGACGAAACACCAGGACCCTCAAGCTTCGGAGACAATTCAACGGCTCGGCCGGTACAGTGAAGGCGGTTTCCTGCCGGCCAATCGACCAGGGGTCTCCTTCAGAGGGCCCCGCCATCGCCGTTAACCCCGAGGCCATATCCGACACCGTCCTTGTCGCCAATCCGAGATTGACGAAAGACGAAAACAGTTCTGCCGACACCTCACTCGGCACTCGGCCCAGTGTCGGTTTGAGACCAAGCACGCCGCACACCGCCGCCGGTATACGGGATGAACCTGCCCCGTCCGTCGTCATTCCGATTGGTCCCATTCCCATCGCCACGGCAGCCGTGGCCCCGCCACTGCTACCCCCAGGTGACCGGTCCAGATCCCACGGATTCCGCGTATATCCATGGCGCGGATTGTTCGTCAGCGCTTTGACACCGAATTCCGGCGTATTCGTCTTGCCAATCAGGATAGCGCCGGCTCGCCTCAATCGTGCGACCGCTTCAGCATCGCGCGCAGGGACATGCCCTGCAAAAGCATTTGAACCGTATGCGGTTTCCATCCCACCAGTCGGAACAAGGTCCTTTACTGAGAATGGAACCCCCGCAAGCGGCCCGACAACGTCTCCGCGTGATACGGCCTTGTCGACTTCCTCCGCCTTCGACATAGCCGCCTCAGGATCCACTGTCGCGAATGCATTTACCTCACTGTCCGCATTTTTGATCCGGTCCAATACCGATCCCATGATCTCGGCCGCCGAAACCGTTCCCATTTTCACATTCTTGGCAATGTCGGTAGCGCCATATTTCCAGTAAGGCATTTCTGACTTCATTTTGGGGTCCCCTCGCGTTTGGCGGTTCTTCTGGTGTTATTGGCTGTTTGAGAAAACGGTCAGTCTCGCTCAACGAAGAATTCAAGGCCCACGAACTTGTCGAGCACGAATACCATCAATGTCGTGAACAGAACGAGGAAAGCGGAAACAGCGGCAATGATCGGGCTCGCACTTTCCAAGACTTCGCTGAAAACCTGGACAGGCAGGGTCATCACAAAAGGACCAACCAGGAACATTGTCACGGTCACTTCATCAAAAGAGATGATAAAGCTGAATAGAAGCGACGTGACCAATCCCGGGCGCACGGCGGGCAAGGTGACTTGCCAAAAGGTTCGCCACGGCCGCGCCCCCAGACTCATCGCCGCTTCCTCCAGCGCCGGGTCCGACTTTTTCAACGCCGAGGCTATCGGACGATAAGCGTATGGTACCGTCAGAATGCAATGAACCAGAGCGAGACCGGCAAACGTGCCCAATCCGCCAACTCCCGCCAGGATGACAATCATGATGACGCCAACCGCCGCATGCGGGAAAATCAATGGGGTCAGCAGCGCCGTCTCATACGCAGCACCATGACGCATCCCCATGCGAACGATTGCCCATGCTGCGGCGAACGTCGCGCCGGTGCTGACCGCGGCGGCAATTATCGCCAGGGCCGCACTGGTTCCAAGATAAGCCAACCAATCAACGGACCCCAAAAACTCAACGTACCAACGCAGGGATATGCCCTTGATTGGGAATGAGAGATAGCCAGCCGACGTGAATGATACGATAACCACAATCAGGATCGGCAAAGGTAGTATCAGCAGCGTTGCCGCCCCAATGACACGGGTGAACGAAATACGCATCATCGGCTTACCCCCGCGGCATGTCTTTTACTGATACGTCGCTCGTACCACTGGAGCGGCAAGACAACGATCAGTGCCGTGAACAAGAGAACCGTCGCCAAAGCGGCTGCCTTCGGATAATCGAAGAAGTGCATGACTTCCTGAAATATCTCCGTACCGAGCATCGAATCGCCTAATCCGCCGAGCATCAGGGGGGTCACGATGGCACCGGTCGCCATCAAATAGACGAGCGTCACCCCAGTGAGGATTCCCGGCATGCTCAAAGGCACGAGGATGTTTCGGAACACGTAGAACGGCCGAGATCCCAAGCTTGAACCGGCCTCTTCGAGACTTCTGGGTATCTGCATAAGGACGGATAAAATGGCAATGATCATGAAGGGGCACAAAACGTGACTCAACCCCAGGACCACACCGAAAGTGTTATACATCAACTTCACTGGGGCATCGATCAACCCGACGGCCTCGAGCGACCAGTTCACCAAACCCTTCGGACCCAGGACAACCATCCAACCATATGACCTGACAACAATGCTGACCAACCAAGGGAAAATCACCAAGGTCAACAAAAGGTTCCGGTTCATCCTTGTCCGGGCAATCAAATACGCGGTCGGAAAGCCGACCAGCAAACAGCAAACGGTCGTGAGGGCCGATATCGCAAGCGTCCTCACTAGCATCGCTATGTAGTCCGAGCGCCGCCAGAACGCTTCGTAGAGGGAAAAATCCAGGCTCCCGTCTATGACGACGGAAGCCCAGATTAATTGTATCAGCCCGAAGGCGAAAATCCCCAGCAGGATCGCCGATGGCAGCAACAGCAATAGAATTCTAACTTGCCGGCTCATCGTTCGATCCGCATGCCAAAGCTGTTCATCTCGTCGAGTGTCCGGTCGATCATAGATCCGCCAGCATCTTGTCGATCTCTTCGACGCGTTCTTTCTGATGGTCTGCGATATGATTCCAGTCAGGTTGATACAGTTTCTGTCTCAAATCGCTGAAGCTTCCACCCAAGCGCGATTCAATCTCCGTGCTGGCTTTGGCTGCTTCATTCGCGGGAATGTACCCCGAGAGAGTGGCTCCGCGTTCTTGCGGCGCGCCAGAAGCGATATAGTTGAGCCATTGCCGCGTCATTTCGCGATCGGCAACTCCTTTTGGAGCAACGATGACATAGGGAAGGAGCAATGCGCCCTCCTCAGGGATTACCATTTTCACATAATCCACGCCGGCACTCTGCAAACTCCACACACGAACCGAATAGAACGGCATGGCGGCAACCTCGCCACGCTCCAGAACGGCGTTTTGCTGGGCAAGGGATGTGGTGACGCTGAGTATGTTTTTCGCGGTGTCCCGCAGTAGGCTCATCCCACCATCGATATTGAACTCATCGCCGCCCATTGCTTTGGACATGATGGTCAAGTCGTATGTCGACAGATAGATCGGACGGGTTAATCCCAGCCGACCCTTCCAGCGCGCCTCGCCCAGGCTCTTCCATGATTGGAAGTCCTCGACCTTGGCTTCGTTCGTGTTAACCGCAATGCCATAATAGGCGAAGTAGGGCGTAACACCTGCAAGTTTGCCGTCCGGCGTCGTGAGCCAGTATTTTTTGTCTACATTTTTCATTTCAGGCAGTTCATCGGGGTCAAACGTCTCGACCAAACCGTCTTTCATCAGATTGTTTGCCTGAACAAATGTGCAGATCGCGCTGTGGTATTGCGGAGCGCCGGCCTGCGCGCGCAGTTGCGCTTCAGGGTTCGGCACCTCGACGACCCGAACGTCAGATCCGGTTTCGGCATAAGGTCCCGCAAATGCATCCCGCCAAGTGGATCCTACACCGCCGCCCCATGAGGCATGAAGGATGGGACCGCCAGCCGCGTTGACGAGTCGGGGCATTGTGGTCAATGACAACCCCGCAAGAGCAGTGGACAACAACGCGCGTCGAGTGAACTTCATAACTAAGCCTCCTGTTTTCTATTTTGTTGTGTTCGAAATGACCCGGACGTTTTTGGATGACCATCCAACCGATACGACCGTGTCTATGGGCAGAGGATGGGGACCGGTCGGACTGAAGGGGACTTGAGCGAGGACCTCACCGTGTTCGGTTTGGATCGAATACGTCACGCTTGCGCCGGAGAAACTGTGGCTCAGAACTGATCCTGGAACACCGGCACCTTCCCCCACTGAGACAGAAACATGCTCCGGTCGAATCGACAGGGAAACACCATCTCCCTTGCGCAGCGATTGCTCGGCATTTTCAAGCGGAACACACACCGCGAAACCTTCAATCTCAATGAGTGAGCCTCCGTCGGAATTCTCCGAGACAACACCGGAGAGCAGGTTCGTTTCACCGACAAACTTGGCAACGAACGGGGTCCTGGGAAAATGATAAGTCTCGACAGCCGGGCTGAATTGCTCCACGCATCCAACGTTCATGACCGCGATCCTATCGGACATAGATAAGGCTTCCTCCTGATCGTGTGTCACGAAGATGAAGGTAATGCCCGTATCCTTCTGAATTCGTTTCAATTCGACCTGCAACTGTCGACGCAACTTCAGATCAAGCGCCGACAAAGGCTCGTCCAACAGAAGAACGTCCGGCTGGGTCACCAAGGACCGCGCCAGTGCGACGCGTTGCCGTTGCCCGCCGCTGATCCGCCCAACAGGCCGGAAAGCGAAATCTGCCAGCTCCACGAGCGCCAGCATCTCCATGACGCGGGATTCGATTTGCCGGCGATCAACGCTTGCGGCGCGCAGGCCGAATGCAACGTTGTCGAACACATTCATGTGGGGAAACAGGGCCAGGCTCTGAAACACAAGGCCAACAGCACGCTCATATGGCCGTGTTGCGGATATGTCCTGCCCGTTCATGACGATGGCACCGGATGTCGGCGTCTCGAACCCGGCAATCATGCGTAAGATCGTGCTTTTTCCGCATCCGCTGGGGCCCAGCAGCGTGACGAACTCACCGCGGCATACACTCAGCGAAACATCGTTCACTGCCGTGTATGAACCGAAGGTCTTGGTAACGGATGAAAGCTCCAGGATCACATCGTCCTGTTTTGCAGCGGCATTCGACATTGGTGTGTTTTTCTCTTGCAACATTCGACGGAGTATCAACCCGTCCCGTCACCTTTCGTCAAAGACCGTTTGTTTCGATTAATATTCCAAAAGGTAATGTTATGAAGCCCTATCCTATCGACCTCCATAAAGCGCCGATGGCTGAGGCCATACAAACATTCGATTAAGTTATAAGAAGCATAAAAAACGGTATTTGCCGCAAACCCGGACGCTGAGTTACCAAAATTTCCAGAAGCGTGAACATCCCCATGACACCGGCCATAGGACCTATAATCCAGCTATGCCTACCCCTGTTCCTCTGACAAACCCCACACAATCCCCCAGCGAACGCCGAAAAACGATCGAAGCGGCCGAGATGCCCGGTTCTATTTCCGATCTGCTCGATCAAGCGACGGTGGATATGGGCGATGAGACGCTTTGGACCTTTTTTGATGAGGGCATCTCTCAAAGCTACTCAGAAGTTCGGTCCAGGACCCTTCGCGCCGGTGCAGCATTGTCCGCATGGGGTGTCAAAAAGGGTGATGCCGTTGCTGTTATGCTTCCCAATATTCCGGCAATGCCGATCACTTGGTTGGCCCTGGCCCGGATCGGCGCCATATTGGTACCGATCAATACACGTTACAGCGCCCGGGAATTGCGGTACGCGGTGGAGAATTCCGGCGCCCAACGATTGATTATTCACTCTGATTACCGGAATGCCCTGGGCGATATTAGCACCGACCTCCTTACGACTGAGCAGATTGCCATAGCCGGCATATCCGGTGTTGACGATTGGGCCGCAACAATTGAACGGGCTGACGAACGGCTTTGCCCGACTCCCCTCATCGATCGAGACGACGTCGCTAATATCCAATACACATCCGGCACCACCGGCCTTCCAAAAGGATGTGTGCTGACACATCGCTATTGGCTAACAACAGGCATGGTAAATGCTTGGCGGGATGGCCGGCGTTTCGCGCGAATACTGGCCACGACACCATTTACATACATGGACCCTCAATGGCTTCTGTTGATGGCATTCTATCAGCGGGGAACGCTGTTCGTCGGCCGAAAACAAAGCGCCTCACGGTTCTCGAAATGGCTATCGGATCATCGGATAAACTTCTGCCTGTTTCCCGAAGCAGCCACAAAACAACCAGCCGCAGACCACGATAGTAAAAACGAAGTTGTCCGCGCAAACGTCTATGGGGTCAGGGCATCGGTCCACAGAGACATTGAGGCCAGATATGGTTTTGTAGCGCGCGAAGCCTTTGGGATGACCGAGATTGGGTCGGGCCTGTACATGCCCATGGAAGCTACCGACATGGTCGGATCCGGGAGCTGCGGCATTCCTTCGCCCTTCCGTGAAACCCGCATTGTGGATGAACAAGGTATTGACGTTTCCGTGGGCGCTGTCGGGGAACTGATCGTCAGAGGCCCGGGAATATTCCAAGGCTACTATCGCAACCGAAAAGCCACAGAAGCAGTATTGAAGGACGGTTGGTTTCACACAGGAGACCTCTTTCGGCGAGACGAAGCTGGGTATCACTACATCGTAGGCAGGAAAAAGGACATGATCCGCCGGAGCGGTGAGAACATCGCTTGCCGCGAGGTCGAAGGGGTACTTCGCGATATGGATGAAATTGAGGAAATTGCCCTCATACCTGTGCCCGACGCAATGCGTGGCGAAGAGGTCAAAGCCTTTATTTGCCTACGAAACGGCACCAGCCCGAGCGAAGAAACTGTAGATCGGATAATAGCGTATTCGGAAACACGGCTCGCAAGCTTCAAGCTTCCCCGATACTTCGAGTTCATCTCCGAGATGCCTCGGACCACATCGTTCAAAGTAGCGAAATCTGATTTGCTGCATTCTCGCCAGGACCAGAGGAGCGGTTCGTTCGACCGCGTCGATCAGGTTTGGCGTTGAGTTCGAAGGAAAGCCCGATGACAGTAATAGATTACGGCGCGACCCCTCCGGTCGCCGAAGCAAGAATGCCGACGCAGTCTCACCTTTCGAACTACAGGCGCGTCTACGCGAAAGCAGAGGCTGAATCGGGTCGCCATGACGAGACGCGAACACTCGACGACTTTTTTGCCGACTGCGATTCAGCCGGGGTCGTTCGTACTGTCATCAAGGCACGGGACGTCGAGACCACCTTCGGCGGAAAAATTCGAAATGAAGATATCGCGGCACTATGCCGATCCTATCCGGATCGATTTATTGGTTTCGCCGGAGTGGATCCGAACAAAGGCATGGAAGCGGTTCGAGAATTTGAGTTTGCCGTCCGAGAACTGGGGCTAAGGGGCCTGAACCTCCAATGCTTCGAAAATCGGCTTCCCATTGACGACCGACGGATCTATCTGCTCTACGCCAAGTGTGTCGAACTGAATGTCCCGGTCAATATTCATACCGGCATAAACTTCTCTCTCGAGAGCTCTCCAGAATATGGCCGGCCGGAAATGCTGGACAGAGTCCTCTGCGATTTTCCTGAATTGCGCGTCTGCGCCTCTCCTCCAGGCTGGCCATGGGTTCTTGAACTCTTGTCAGTGGCATGGCGACATCCCAACCTCTGGATTGGTGTGGTGGCTGTTCGTCCCCGTATTCTGGCCAAGGAAAACTCAGGTTATGGCCCTCTGTTGCAATACGGAAGCACAGTTCTCCAGGACCGAATTATCTGGGGCAGCGCCCATCCTATGATGCCGATTGCTCGAACGGTAGATGAGGTTCGGAGCCTGCCATTGGAAGAAGACGTGCAGCAAAAATGGCTCAAGGAAAACGCCTGTTCCTTTCTGAACCTCGCAGATGTCTGATATTTACTTGTGAACAATGCCCAAGAGATCCGGGCGCCCCTTGCGGACACGGCGCTGGGCCAACCGTATCTCCAAGGTCTCCGGCAAATCGGATTTCCCATCAGCGACACAGGCAACGTGTTTGGCCAAAATATCCAGGAACCGGTCGGCCAAGGCTACATCCCCCCTGTCGTTCGGTCTCATTACCGAGAATGTGAACTCCAACTTCGGTTCAAATCGCTTAATGACTAATCCCGGCCTCGGGTAAAAGTGCACATTCAACGGCTCGACGATCGAAACCCCCAACCCCTTGCTCACTAATGCATTCGCCTCTGCCGAGGAAAAGACATCGAAGCGCAGTTTTCGCGATACCCTCTGCTGTTCGAATACGGCGTCCGTAAGGTGCCTCATTCGGCTGTCAGGCGTGAATGAGACAAACTCCTCCCCCTCCAGATCACGGGCTTTGACGACATCCCTTTCTTCGAGAGGATGTCCTGCTGGAAGAACACAGACAGACGAAGCGTGAAACATGGCCTCCGTCGTCAGGGCGGAATGGTGAAACTGCGTAACGCTAAACCCAAGATCCACGTTCTGACGCAAGACATCGCTGCCGACGGAACTCGACGTATCTATCTTGATATGAACATCGGGGAACTCACGACCGAATTCGACCGCGGCATCGGCAACGAAGGTATGGCCGATCGAAGTAGCCGTTATAATTCGAAGCTCTCCAGTCCTGAAATCACGCAGATCCCTGGCAAACCTCTCGACATCGGAAACTGATGCAAAAAGGCGGCGCACTTCCTTGTAGAGCAAATGCGCCTCGTCTGTCGGCTTCAGTCGCTTCTTTTCACGATGGAACAACGTCAGGTCCAGATCTATCTCCAACCCGGCCAGCATTTTGCTCATTGCGGGTTGGGATACGAACAACCTTTCGGCTGCTCCGGTGACCGTACCCACCTCCATGAACTGAACGAACGCTTCCAATTGTCTGTGCGTGATGCGCATGCGCCGCACCTCTCCAGCTCAAAAAAACTCAAACTCAGAACTACAACCGTTCGATCAGGGACGAGGATCTAGCAACCACACAACAGACGAACGATACCGGACGTTGCGCAAGTCTACTGAAGCGAACAGTCAAAGTCAGTCGAAAGGGTGGCCCTATTTCGAAACTGTCTTCTAGTGCCGGTCAATTACCTTTCTGAAGACAGTCCGTCTCAGGCATTTTCCTAACTGAGCAAACCCCAGTGCGTTTGGCATTCATCGGGCAGCCCCCGCTACAGAAAGTTTTACAATTGGTTTTGCGCCTTGTTATGTTTCAATGGGCTAGAAACAGGCAAACAAAGGCGGAACTTTGTAAAACGCCTTTGAAATCATTCAAAAAGCCCATAATTCCTAATCCTGAGGCCGTGGGTTCGAAAAGGTGCGAGTCCGAAGATTTCAGAATTTCCCAAACTTTATTTTTTATTTTTTAAATCAATAAGTTATAGAATATTTTGGCGGTCCCGGCAGGACTGTAACAATTCATAAAAATCAACACGTTGCCGTAAAATTTGGGAAATTTCGGCTGCACGGGACTGCATAACGTTGCAAACCGTTTTCCCAAACGCGTTCTAGCCAACCTTTCCGGGCCTCGGCCCGAATAGCCCCCTACTGCTTTATCGCGTTCGCCTTGTCGCCCCCGGCCACCGAATACTGGATAGCCACGTTGCGGGACTTCATGAAGGTCTCCAGATCCTCACCGCGGAACGCCGCATAGATTTGCGGATTCAATTGGCCGACTACCGCCGCCATTTTCTCGATGACGAAGAAGATGACGCCATAGTGGATCATCTCGATCCATTTGCGTTTCCGGATCAGGTCGCGCTCTTCCTCGGTCAGACCATAATCCTCGAACAAAGGTTCCGGGTCATTGACGAACCGCTCCCGATGTTCGGGGATGATCAGGCGGTGCAGGAGATCGTTTATGCGGTAGGCCTTGTGGCTTCGTTCCAGGGTGAACGGATGAGTTCCCTCAAGCTTTTCCGCCCCGGCCAATTCATAGGCGATATAATTGCGGTATGCTTCTGTTGCCGCCTCACTCGGCGCATCGCCCTGATTCTCGAAGATCACCGTCGCGATGTTGGTCATGGACGGCAGATAGGTCGCCTTGTGAACCTGTTTCACCGTGTCCGACAGCGCGCCGCGCATGATCAGCCACATGATCACCTCGGCCCCTTCCATGCCGCCCAGGGTCGCGTATTCCGCCAAGCGCATCTCGGTGAGCGTTTGCGGATCGTTTTCCAACAGGTCCAGGAACCTGTCGTCCCATTCCGCGTTGGTGAACCCGCAGCGCTCCCCATGCACTTGGTGGGAAAGCCCGCCGGTGGCCACGATCGCGACCCGAAGATCGTCATCAGGAAAGCTCTGAATCGCCTTGCGTAGAGATTGGCCCAGCTTGTAGCAGCGTTTCGCGTTCGGGATCGGCAACTGCAGCACGCCCCCCTGCAGCGGGATGATGCTGCCGGACCAGCCGTCATCGAAACCGGACAACATCGACAGGGGCGAAAAGCAACCATGGTCGAGCGGCTTCTTCTGGAAGAAGGATATATCGAACTCGTCGGCCACCAGGGCATTACCGATATGGCGGGCAAGCGCCGCATGACCTTTCACCGGGGGCATGGCGCTGGCAGCCGTTTCATCTTGCGGGGTCTTTTCGGCAATCTCCGGATCGTCGCTCGCGACGGCGGCGAGTATGGCGCGCGTCGCCCTGCCGGAAATGCGTAAACACGGCTACTCTGCCTCCCTCGCCACCGGCACGCTCGCGGCGGGCGGAACACTGGGCATTATGATCCCGCCCTCCATCGCGCTGCTGCTCTATGCGTTGATCACGGAACAATCCGTCGATCAGATGTTCATCGCGGCGATCTCCCCAGGACTTCTGGGCCTGCTGCTCTATTGTGTCGCCATCGCACTCACCGTGCTGATCAAGCCGGACCTCGCGCAACCTGGCGAACCGACGACAATCCGGCAGAAGGTCTCAGGCCTTAAAGGAATTGTCCCGTTCGGCATGATCTTCGCGGTCATCATCGGCGGCATCTACGGGGGTATCTTCACACCGACGGAGGCCTCCGCCTTCGGCGCGGCGGGCGCTTTCATCATCGCCGTGTTCCGCGGCATGCGCTGGGCGGGTTTCCGCGCGGCCATCGAGGAAACGCTACTCCTCCCCTCCATGATTTGCTTCATGATTATCGGCGCGGAGATATTCGGCTACTTTCTCTCGGTCTCCCGGATTTCCTTCTCCCTCGCGGAACTCGTCGTCAGTTTGGACCTCGGCCCCTATGCGGTGCTGCTTGCCGTTCTTGCCCTCTACATGCTGCTCGGCTGCGTGATGGACTCCATCGCGATGCTGCTTCTGACCGTACCGGTCGTGTTCCCGGTGATCGCTCAGGCCGGCTTCGACCCTGTCTGGTTCGGGATCGTCACGGTCATCGCGGTTGAGATGGGCCTCATCACGCCGCCGGTCGGCATGAACGTCTTCGTCATCAAATCCGTCGCGCCCGATGTTCCGATCGGCGCCATCTTCAAGGGCGTCTTCCCCTTCGTCCTGTCGGACATCGCACGCCTTGCCCTGCTGATCGCCTTTCCGGGTCTCGCCCTAGCCATGCTCTGACGGTTCTTACGGTTCAATATTGGTCAAGCAATCGGCACGTGCAGACCACAAGGGTAGCACATCAATGGCAAATGAGTGCCTTCGATGAGAAGGCTTCGTTTGTCCGTCTACACCTTGAGGAAAAAACTCTAACATTAAGAGACCTAATATGTTTCCGTTGTCCCCAGTCAGGCATTAGCCTGTGACGTAGTAGGCGATCCCAGCGAGTACGATTACCGCGACGACGACGGCAAGCACGGGGAATTTTTTCGTGCCTCCGGTCGCCGCCTCTGTCTTGGGAGAAGCGGTCTGGGCTTCCCGCGCCGGTTGGGTGCTGTCGCTTTCGGAGGCAGGCTCTGCCGCCACTGAGGGAGCGCTGCTCTCTTCATCGGCCGCCCCTTCCGCAACCTCACCCTGTCTGGCCGCAACCTGTTCGGAAAATTTGGTGAAGAACTGGTTGGAAAGACGCTTCGCCGTTGAATCGATCAGCCGGCTGCCGAGCTGCGCGATCTTTCCGCCGATATCGGCCTTGGCCGCGTAGCGCAGGATCGTCTCGTCGCCGTCTTCGACCAACTCGACATCCGCTCCCCCTTTGGCGTATCCCGCCGGACCGCCGCTGCCTTCCCCCTTGAGGGAGAAGCCGGACGGTGCGTTCGTGGTGTCCAAGGTCACGTTCCCGCCGAAGGTTGCCTTCACCGGTCCGATCTTCAATTGGATCTTCGCCTCCAAATCCGTATCGGAATGTTTGACCAGTTCCTTACATCCGGGGATGCTTTCTTTCAGGACTTCCGGGTCGTTGAGCGCGGCATAGACGACGTCGCGCGGGGCCTTGATCCTGATCTCGTCTTTAAGTTCCATTTCTCGCTCCTTACGCTTTGCTTGGACATCGCGCACCGGTCTTTCCCCTCGGAACGCCCTTTGCGCCGGTACTCGACGGTGGGTGATTGTCGTGTGAGCGCCGGCTATGTGCCGGCAATGGTTGATGAAGGCGTTGTGCGTTGCCCTTGACGGCGCCGTTGGACGATCTGCGCCAGGATCGAAAGGGCGATCTCCTCGGGCAGGATGGCCCCGATGTCCAGACCGGCCGGCGCGACGACCGCGTTCAACTTTTCCCCCGCCACGCCTTTTTCGGACAGTTTGGCGCGCAGAGCCTCCGCCTTCTTCCTGCTGCCCACGAACCCGACATAGGCGCAATCCAAGGCCAAGACGGCGGCTAGGTTCTTTTCGTCGCCGCTTCCTTGCGTGGAGACAACCGCATAGACCTCCCGCCCGTCGCAGAGCGAGGCATCGACTTCGTCGAGGAAGCGGCACTGACCGGGAAAGGCGTTCCGGCTTTCCGGCGCCGCAAAGACCCGGCAGTCGAAATCGTATTTCGTTCCCATATCGGCCATCGCGACGGCGACCGGGCTGGCACCGCATACCAACAGCATCGGCTTCGGCAGAACCGGTTCCACGAAGATATCCATCGTTCCCTTGCTCGGGCACATGTTCTTCGCATACCGGATGCCCGCCCGCTCTTCGCCCGCTTCGACGCCGGAGTCCTTCAGCAGGTCCTCCGGCTGGATCGAAACCATTTTCGGTTGGCCGTCCGACAAGGCCAGACGCGCCGCCTTCAACACCGCGGCCCGAGCGCATCCGCCGCCGATCCATCCTTCCGAGATGGAGCCGTCCTGATGGATCACAGCCTTGGCCCCGGCCTTCGCCGCCGTGACCGACACGGTCCTTATGACAGTCGCCAAGGCGAAAGGTTTCCCCGCCGCCTTCAACCCCGCTACGTAGTCAAGAATATCAACACGCGACGACATGATCCCGTCCCTCACAATCGCGCCAACTGCGCTTCCAAACCCGCCAGATCGCCCAATGTCGACGCACTGGCGAACACATCCACCAATGGCAGGGCGGCGGCCATTGAAGCCGCCACCGGTTCGTAGCCGCGCCAGCCCTTCAACGGATTCAACCAGACGATCTTGCATCCCCGTTTGCGCAGGCGGGTCAGTTCGCCGGCGATCAGATCGGGGGGATCGGTGTCGTAACCGTCGGACAGGATCACGACGACCGTTCGTCCCGTGACGGAATTCGATGCATAGCTGCGGTTGAACTGCGCCAGGCTCGCCCCGATCTGCGTGCCGCCGCCGAACCCGTTCGCCAGCAGGGAAAGGCGGTTCACCGCGCGCAGCGTATCCTTGTCGCGCAGCGCGTCGCTGACGCGCACCAGACGGGTATGGAACAGATAGGCTTCCGTCCGGGAATCCGTGGAAACCAATCCCCGAAGAAAGGCGAGGAACACCCGCGCATACACCGTCATCGACCCCGATGCGTCGAGAATGGCCACCAGTTCGGACCGGCGCCTGGGCGCTTTCTTCCGAAAGACTTCTATCGGCTCGCCGCCATAGGCGAGGCTGCGGCGGATCATCTTCCGCAGGTTCAGCCGCCCCCCGTGCCGGGCCTGCCGCAGCCGGCGCGAGCGCCGATGACGCAACGCCTTGCCGAGCTTTTCGGCGACCTCTTCCGCACGTTTGAACTCCTCCGTCGAGGTGAACTTCCGCAAATCGGTCTGTTCGATCGGCCGCTGCCTCGACGCGACAAGCCTTCCGGTGCCCCCGCCTGCAGCGTCATCATCGCTGCCGCCGTCGTCGGGCGCGTGCAGGGACCCGGCCTCCGTGTCGGCATCCCGGTCCTGCCATGCCCGGAAGACGGAATGCACATGCGGTGACGATGACTGTTTTTCGTGCGGGACGGGCCGGGGCGCGGCCTGCTGACGGACGCGGCCGCCGTTGCGCCAGAACGCATCGAACAGTTCGTCGAACCTGTGGAAGGTATCGGCGGATCCCGTGCAGACCGCCTTGAAGGCGAGGCGGACATTCTCCGCTTCCGCCGCGCCGCAACTCGACAAGGCGAGCAGCGCCTTTTCGGTCTCCTGCACGCCGATGGCGAAACCGTTCATGCGCAGATGGGCCATGAAGTCGGAAACGCGGTCGGAGACGCCCTCGGCGCGGGATGGAAATCGCGTGACCTGCATCATGCCGCCTTCCCGGCCATCCGCTGGGTGACCTCGGATGTTATCGCAGCGCGGTCGGCTTCGGTCTTCAAAAGGCAGACCATGGTTGCCTGCAACGCGACCGGATCATCGGTAAGGTCGTTGATGCCGAGCCCCCCGATCGCCGCCGCCCAGTCCAGCATTTCCGCGACGCCCGGCGTCTTTTCAAGGTCCTCACGGCGCAGATCCTGGACGAAGGAAACGATCTGCCCGGCAAGATGCGAGTCGATGTTCGGGCAGCGCTTCTGCAGGATCGCCAGTTCCGTTTTCCGGTCCGGATAGTCCACGAAGCTGTAGAAGCATCTGCGGCGGAGGGCATCGGACAAATCCCGCGTGCCGTTCGAGGTGAGGATCACCAGGGGCAGGCTCACCGCGTTTATCGTGCCCAGTTCCGGGATCGAAATCTGATAGTCGGACAGCACCTCCAGCAGGTAGGCCTCGAACTCTTCGTCCGCCCGGTCGACTTCATCGATCAGCAGGACCGGCGATTGCTCCTGCCGGATGGCTTCCAGCAAGGGCCGTTCCAGGAGGAACTTTTCGGAAAAGATCTGCTCGTCGATATCGCCCAGCGCCATGCCCTGTTCCGACGTCGCCCTGATCGTCAGCAACTGGCGCTGATAGTTCCATTCATAGATTGCGGATGTGGCGTCCAGCCCCTCATAACACTGAAGCCGGATCAGCCGCGTCTTCCGGATTTCGGCGATTGTCTTGGCGATCTGCGTCTTGCCCACGCCCGCGGCGCCCTCCAGCAGCAACGGCCTTTGGTGCGCGATCGCCAGGTGGAGCGCCATCGCCAATTCGTCCGACGCGACATATCCCGCATCGGCCAAATCCGCCTTCAACTCAGTCCATGTCATCTGTTCACCGCTCAGGTTCGGGGCGAAGGGATGTCCCCTCGCCCCGTTTTCCTGCTAGCCGTGCAAGCCCAGATCCCGGGCCGTCTTCCACACGCGCCAATGGTCGTGCGGCATATGGCTCTGGGTCAGGCCGAATGCGCGGAATGCATCATGCACCGCATTCGAGAAGCACGGAACGCCGCCGACATTCGGGCTTTCCCCGACCCCCTTCGCCCCGATCGGGTGATGCGGGCTGGGCGTCGTCGTGTAGTCGGTCTCGTAGTTGGGCGTCTCCCAGGCCGTCGGCAGGAAGAAGTCCATCAGCGTTCCGGTTTTCACATTGCCCATCTCGTCATAGGCGATCTCCTGCCCCATCGCGATGGCCAATGCCTCGGTCACGCCGCCATGGACCTGACCTTCGATGATCATCGGGTTGATGCGGGTTCCGCAATCATCGAGGGCGTAGAACCGGCGGATATCCGTGACGCCGGTATCCACATCGACTTCGACGACGCAGATATAAGCCCCGAACGGATAGGTCATGTTCGGCGGATCGTAGTAGCTCACCGCCTCGAGACCCGGTTCGACTCCCGGGATCGCCTGGTTGTAGGACGCGAAGGCGATTTCCTTCATGGTCTTGAACCGCTCCGGCGCGCCCTTCACCACAAACCGGTCGACATCGAATTCGACATCGTCGTCGTGAACCTCGAGCAGATAGGCCGCGATCATCTGGGCCTTGGCCCGGATCTTCCGGCCCGCCATCGCCGTTGCCGCCCCGGCAACCGGGGTCGAGCGGGAACCGTACGTCCCCAGCCCGTAAGGCGCGGTGTCGGTATCGCCTTCCTCGATCGTGATGTCATCGGCCGAGATACCGATTTCCGATGCCAGGATCTGCGCGAAGGTCGTCGCATGTCCCTGCCCCTGGCTGATCGTCCCCAGCCGCGCGATCGCCGATCCGGTCGGATGGATGCGGATTTCGCAACTGTCGAACATGCCCAGGCCGAGAATGTCGCAATTCTTGACCGGGCCTGCCCCGACGATTTCGGTGAAGTGGGTGAGGCCGATCCCCAGCAGCTTGCGTGTCTCGCCCCGTTTGAAGGCCTCGACGCGCTCCGCCTGCTCGCGGCGCAGCCCTTCGTAGTCGACCGCCTTCAAGGCCTTGTCCCAGGCGGCGTGATAGTCACCGCTGTCGTATTCCCAGCCCAGGGCCGACTGATACGGAAACTGATCCGCCCTGATGAAGTTGATACGGCGCAGTTCGGCGGCGTCCATGTCGAGCTTGATGGCGAGGATTTCGATCATCCGCTCGATGAAATAGGCCGCCTCCGTCACCCGGAAGGAACAACGGTACGCGACACCGCCCGGCGCCTTGTTCGTATAGACGCCGTCGACCGCCAGATAGGCCGTCGGTATGTCATACGAGCCGGTGCAGATATTCATGAAGCCGGCGGGGAACTTGGTCGGGTCCGCGCAGGCGTCGAAGCCCCCGTGATCCGCCGTCGTATGGCACCAAAGGCCGGTGATCTTGCCTTCCTTCGTCGCCGCGATCTTGCCCTGCATCCAGTAGTCGCGCGCGAAAGCCGTCGACATCAGGTTTTCCATCCGGTCTTCGATCCACTTGACCGGTTTGCCAGTCACGATCGACGCGACGATGGAGCAGACATAGCCCGGATAGACCCCAACCTTGTTGCCGAACCCGCCGCCGATATCGGGCGAGATCACGCGGATATTGTGCTCCGCGATACCGGAAATCAGCGACGCCACGGTACGTACCGCGTGGGGCGCCTGGAAGGTTCCGTGCAGCGTCAGCTTGCCCGTTACCTTGTCCATACTCGCGACGCAGCCGCACGTCTCCAAAGGACACGGATGAGTGCGGTGGTAGTAGATCATCTCCTCGGCGACGACATCCGCCCCGGCCAGGACCTGTTCCGTCGCGTCCTTGTCACCCTGTTCCCAAGTGAAGATGTGGTTGTGGTGCTTGCGCGGGCCGTGCGCGCCTTCCTTTTGGTCGGCAATATCCTCGCGCAGCACCGGAGCATCCGGCTCCAGCGCCTTGAACGGGTCGACGACGACCGGAAGTTCCTCGTAGTCGACCTCGACCAGTTCGACGGCGTCCGCCGCAATGTAGCGGTCCTCGGCGACAACGAAAGCGACTTCCTGTCCCTGGAACAGGACCTTGCCGTCGGCCAGCACCATCTGCTTGTCGCCGGCGAGCGTCGGCATCCAATGCAAGCCGAGCGGCGCCAGGTCTTCCGCGGTCAGGACCGCGATCACGCCCGGTAATGCAAGGGCGGCTTCCTTGTCGACGCTGACCACCCGGGCATGGGCATATGGAGAACGGACGAAATCGCCGAACAGCATGCCTTCCAGTTTCAGGTCGTCGATATAATTGCCCTTGCCTTGGGTGAAGCGGACGTCCTCGACACGTTTCCGCGAGGTTCCGAGCCCTTTCAGTGCTTTCGAACGATCTTCGGGTTTTTCCATCGTATCGGTCATTCCGCGGCCTCCTTCTGCGCATTCAGACTGGCCGCAGCGGCCAGTATCGCCTTGACGATGTTCTGATATCCAGTGCACCGGCAGAGGTTGCCGGACATGCCGAAACGGACTTCTTCTTCCGTCGGATTCGGATTCTCCTGAAGCAGCCGGTGCGCCCGCGTGATCATGCCGGGGGTACAGAAACCGCATTGAAGCCCATGATGTTCGCGGAACATCTCCTGAATGACGCCGAGCGATCCGTCGGCATTCACAAGCCCTTCTACCGTGGTGATCTCGGCACCGTCCGCCTGCGCGACGAAGACCGTGCATGCCTTGACGGATTTTCCGTCCATATCGACCGTGCAGGCCCCGCAATGGGAAGTTTCGCAGCCGATATGCGGACCGGTGATCCGCAGATCCTCACGAAGGTGGTGGATCAACAACTGACGCGGCTCGGCCAACGCTTCCACTTCGCGGCCGTTCACCGTCATCTTGACGTGAATTTTGCTCACTTTTTCCTCCCTTACCCGGCGCGCTTCTGTGCGCGCTCGATGGCACGCCGCAGGATGACGCCCGCGACATGCTTCTTGAATTCCACCGGCCCCCGGTTGTCTTCCGACGGGTCGATGGCGGCGAGGGCCGCCGCGATGGCACCTTCGGTATCGCCCGAGGCCAAGGCGTCGCCCGCCTCTTGCGACCAGATCGGCGTGTCGGAGAGGTTGGTCATCGCGATGGAGGCTCCGGACGGCCCGGTCAGGACCGCCGCGGCGGCGGTGGCATAGTCGCCGATCTTGCGCTTTTGCTTCTCATAGGCATATCCGGTTCCGGCCGGCGGCACCTGAAACCTGATCTCGCTCAGGATTTCATCGTCTTCCCGTTCGGTGAAATAGGCCGCCTCATAGTAGTCTCGCGCCGCGACCTCCCGCGTGCCGTTCGGGCCGATCAGCGTGAAGCTCGCGCCGAGGCACTGCATGAGGCCCGGCATGTCGTTGCCCGGATCACCGTTCGCGACGTTGCCGCCCACGGTCCCCATATACCGGACCTGCGGGTCAGCAATTTGTGTCGCGGCTTCGTGCAGTATCGGCACGGCGCTCTTCAGGACGTCGCTGGTCAGCAATTCATGCTGGGTGGTCATCGCCCCGATGCGCACGGTACCGTCAGCAACATCGATACCCTTCAAGGCCTCGATCGCCTGAAGGTCTATCAGATGTTCCAAATCGGTCATGCGCAGCTTCATCATCGGGATCAAGCTGTGGCCGCCTGCAACGACACGCGCCGCGTCGCCATGTTCGGTCAGGATAGCGATGGCGCCCGCCACGCTGTCCGGCCGGTGATAATCGAACCTGCCTGGTATCACGTCCTTCCTCCCGTAATAACCGCGGGCGGTTATCCGCCCATCATTGATTGATCGCGACGGAATACTGGGAGAAGCCGGAACAGGCTGCGAACCGAGATTACACTATCGGAGGGCGCGGCCGCACGAAATACGATGCTGATGCACGAGATGCGAAAACGGAGCCCGCGGCAGGGGTACGCCCCGATCGGCGCCGTCAGATCCCCAACGCGTGACGTACGGCATCCACCCTGGTTCGGCTGACCGGTACGCCGTCCATCGCCGGGACGTTGGTCAACAGGCAGCGCCCGCTGTCCTTGTTCCGTTCGAAACCGGACACGTGATCGATATTCACCAGATAAGACCTGTGGGTCCGCAGGAAATTGCACGCGGACAGCCGCTTTTCGGTTTCGGAGATGGACCAGGGGCAGAAATGCTTGCCGTCGCGAGAATACAGCACTGTGTAATGGCCTTCCGCCCGGATCGCCGCGATCTGCTCGTGCAGCAGGAAGAATATCCGGCGGTCGCTCTCATACGGCACACGGACCCGCGAGAGCTGGCCCTGGGTGTCCATGGAGCCGGCCTTCCCGATCTCGGGCTCCTGGTGCGTTTCCTCCGCCGCCGCGACCGGCGGTTTTCGCTCGCTTTCCCCGCCTGCATCGGCCACCTCCGCCGCCGGAGACAGGAAAGTAGCCGCCGACAACAGGAACGCGCCGCAAATCAGGAAAGCGGCCACGATGACGATCAAGGCCAGATTGCCGCTGTCTATCGAGGGCGTCAGGACCTGGTCAGCCGGGAAGCGGATGAAACCGGTGCTCACCATGGCAGTGAAATGAACGATCACGACGGAAAAGCCGAAAATGCAGGTGCCCATGAAGATATTCGTACGCGTACGCGTCCGGTAGGCAATCCATATCGCGAGAATCCCCATCCCCATGGCGAGCACCGCCGCGAAGGCATGGCCGGCTATTCCGAATTCGACGGAACAGCCGCGGATCCCCATCATGCCGATCACATGCATCGCCAGAATGCCGCTGCCCAGCAGCGCGCCGGCGACGGCGAGCGTGACCGGGCCGCGCGCTGCGAAATGCAGCAGCAACAGGGCGCAGCCCGCCATCAGAATGGCGATCAATACGGAAGCCAGGGTCAACTGGGGGTCATAGGCGACGGCGATCGGAAACTGCATCGCCAGAATGGCAACAAAATGCATGGACCAGATTCCGGCGCCGATCACGATCGCGGCCATGCCGACCGCCGCCTTTCGCTTCGCAATCGGCAAGGCGGAAATGCCGTTGGTCACCGTCAATCCGGTGAAACTCGCCATCAAGGCGATGGCGATAGACGCTGCAACCAGCGGAATATCATAGGTATAGGTAAGCATCGTCGCGGATTTTCTACGTACCCCACACAGCTGTAAGGCGGTTCTTGTCAGGCGAACCGCTCCTCCCATCTTGCCGCTTACGGCAGACGCGCTCTCTCAGCCGACACTCGTTTATAACGCCGGTTGATAGAACAGTTCAAAAAGAAACAATAAAGCGCTGTTCTACCGTGACCGACCACGCGCCCATGAGCTCGTCCGGGGTGACTACATCTCCGGCACGGCGTCCGACCTGCTCCCAAAGTAGATGCGCTACCGAGCTGCGCTCCCCCCCCCACGACTCGCTCCATTGTTGCCTGTTTTTTTGTTCAGCAAAGTTTTTTGTCACTATCGATCATATCCCTAAAAAGTTCGAATCTCGGGCGCCGCCCATTCATCGACTTACTTGGTAGGGGAGAGGTCCAGAGTTCAAATCTCTGCGGCAGCACCACCACCCCACTGAAATTCTTTTACTTTTAAAACGATCCGCCCCCGCGGATTCCGTCATGCCGAATGGATGTCCAGAATAGAAATGCCCTGGGCGATCCAAAGAAGGGACCCGGTGCATAAGTCGGAGAACTCTCATGCCTTATGACCTAGATTCGCGGGATCAGGTCAGCACATCCAGTTATTTCGCTAATAGGTAGACCGACTTTTTCCAGCCGTTGGGAAGATAGTCGTCCTCCGGACGGAGTGTCAGGACCGGATGCCTCAGCCAGTGCTGTTTCAAACAGCACGCAGTAGGGGCATTCGTAGTCGCTATACACATCTGTTTGAATTGTCATCACCGGAATCCACTTGATTGGTTTGCTTCACCATAGATGCGTTATTGTTGTTTATGACTCCCTTCACAACAGGGATGAACTTTTTTATAGGTGAGTTTTACGAGTTCATAGGAGAGGCAAGTGTTTGCCCGATTGCCGTCGTCTTCGGCGCTGAAAACATTTGAGTCGGCTGCGCGACTCGGGAGCTTTAAGGCGGCTGCCGAGGAACTTGCGGTCACAGCTACAGCGGTGTCACACCAGATCCGTGCTATGGAAGATCAGTTGGGCGTGGCGCTGTTTGTGCGGAAAACGCGGAGGATCGAGCTCACGACAGCCGGGGCGGCATTGGCGCCAATCTTAACGCGCGCCTTCCTGGACATTCGAAATGCTTTGGAAGTCGTGGTGTCACAAGAAGCGGTAATACGCATATCCACAACGCCTTCGTTCGCGACATTGTGGCTGGTGCCGAGATTGCTGGATTTCTATTCGAAGTATCCGAACTACAGTGTGCAGCTTGATACGACCACCCGTGCGGTCAATCTCAAGCAAGACCGGCATATAGACATCGCGATCCGCTACGGCGTTAGCTTGCACGAGGACCTGGACGCAACGCCGTTATTTGAGGAGACATTTGGTGCTTATGCATCCCCAGTGCTGCTTGACAGGGAGGAACCTTGTGGTGGTTTCACCCTGATTGAAACAGCCTGGCAACAAAAAATACTGGCGGATATCGGTTGGCTGAACTGGTTGGAAAAAGCCGGTTTGGATATTAGCGATCAAACTATTGTTTCGTTTGATGAAGAAGAGCACGTCCTACAAGCCGCTATGGCTGGCAAAGGATTGGCGCTGGCCAGTTCGGTTCTTGTTGAGGATCTGCTGCAAAGAAATTTACTGGTGCGTTATCGCGGTGAGATACAACTGCCAGGGGCCGGCTACACAGCGCTTTGCCGTCCTGAGCAGCGGCAAGCGCGAAAAGTAGAGGCATTTTTATCCTGGTTAACTGAGGACAACGTTACGCTCTAGATTTTTGCCGGCGATGCGGTGAGGTAATTCACCGCATTCAGCCAAACAACAATTAGCAGATTTCTTGAATGCTATGTTTGGCTATTCTTCTATGCATTGCGCTGAATGTTTCAAAAGGTTCTTTGGCATTGTCTGGTGCCAGTTTCTGAATATTAACCCCAGCATCAGGTTGGCCATTTTCGAAGAAGTTGTAAGTCCAACGATAATCGAAGCCCGAAGATGCGGCTTCGTGTCTGTCTGCGGCAATCACAATATCGATGATGCCAGCAAACCGCGCGGCCATATAGCACAAAGCGCATGGCTCGCCTGATGCGTATAGAGTTGCCCCTGATAGGTTTGTTGAACCAACATTTTCACAAGCTTGGCGGATAGCCATAATCTCTGCATGGGCGGTAGGGTCACAAGATTTACGCACTTCATTGACACCCTGCCCTATTACTTGGCCATCCTTGGTGACGACTAGGGACGAAAATGGGATTCCACCTTTTTTGACGTGATCAAGCGATAGCTGGACTGTATCTCTCATCAACCGAATATCTTTATTGCTCATGGCCCTGCCTTGTTCTCGAATTACGAAGAATATGTTGCATCCTGGGAATGCTAAGTAACAGCCAGAGTCCGGACTACACATTCAGTCCCTGGCACGAAAATTTACAGTTTTTAGGCATTGGCCATTTTTGATGCGAGTTCAGCCGCTGTTTTGTGAGCACTCGCTACAGATTGCCTGTGCCGGTCATCGTTGAATTCCTGGTATTCCGCTTTGATTTCGTGGAAAGTTTCAACACCCAAATAGTGGCTAACGGTTCGGACATGAGGGCCAAGGTGGTTCATTTTTTCTCGAATGCCACCGATCTCAAAGCCGAACTCGCCACTGGATGTAATCAACACCAGCGTCTTGCCGGACATGATTGGCTCTAATGGAAAATCGCCGCGTGCTAGGTCGAAAGTGAATGTTTTGTGGATACGGATCACCTGGTCAAACCATGCTTTCAGGGCTGCCGGCATGCCGTAGTTATACATTGAGGAAGACATGACAATGATATCCGCTTGATCCAATTCATCGATCAAAGTGTCGGATAACGACAACAACTCTTTTTGCTCATCCGTTTTAGCTTCGTCAGGTGTAAAGACGGCTGCGATCCAATCCTGGCTAATGAAGTCTGGCGGGTTAACTCCTACATCCCGCTGAATAATTTTATCTTCGGGGTTGATTTCCTTCCATTGATCGATGAACGTTGCAGCAACAGACTTTGAAATGGAATTGTAGTTTGGCACTGAATTTGTGGTTTTGCGCGCACTAGCGTCAATATGCAGTAGAGTTTGCATTTGTTCACTTCTTTCTAGTTTAATTGATTTCAAGGGACCTCAGTTGAGCAATCGACGCGATCCGCAGCCTCGCTCCAGAACTCACATATTTCGCGAGGGACCAAGCATTTCGAAAACATGGTCGCCAAGCACATAGTCGCCTCGGTAACCTGCTCTTGAGATCGTTTGCGCAGCCGCCATGTCGAATAGCCCGTCCACCAGGAATTGCTTATCGATATGCACCATCACGACCTGTCCCAGCACCATGAAGGTATTGAGCTCCCTCCCGCTGTAGTCCTTCAACCTTTTGACTTCGATCGCTCTGCATTCCAGGGAAGCCGGACTCGATGCCACGCGTGATGGAGCGACTAGCGCCGAAGGCGCTGACTCAATATTGGCCAAGTCAAACTCATCAATCTCCCGCGCGACTTCAGCGCTGGTTTCGTTCATTTTTGAAGAGAGCGGCATTGTCGCCAGATTGCAGGTGAACTCGCCGGTTTCCTCGATGTTCCGAACGCTGTCTTTTGCTCCTTCGCTGGCGAACATCACTAGCGGTGGCTTGGAGTTCACCAAATTGAAGAAGCTATATGGGGCGAGGTTTCGATTGCCTTTCTTGGCGACAGTTGACACCCAGCAAATAGGTCGCGGCGCTACAATGGCCTTCAGCGGGTCATGTGGGAGCCGATGTCCTTCGGCGGTTTCGTAGCTATGAAATCGAGTCATGTTGTTACTTTCCGCTCATCTTTGCCAGCCAATGGGCTGATAGTGATGAGTGATATGTTCTTTGTTATAAGGTCGATAACAAGCGGTATATATTCACCTATAGATGAGTTTATGTTCATTTATGTGGAGGAAGGGTTGTTGGGATTGAGCTACAGACCGGCTTCTACGGCTGCAAGTCTGAGCGGAGCTGAACTTGCTTAGCTTGGAACGCTCTTGCTTGTGTCGCCGTTTTGAGACGGGGATGGCAGCGGACTTGGCTACCAATCGTCCGGTTCGGGTACGAAGGACGCTGGAAAGGCATAACTTTCGAGCACAGCCGAACCAAGCCCTGGTGTTTCGAAGAAAGAAAAGGGGACCTGATCGAACCAAATACCCGACAGTGCGGGCTGCGGCCCTCTCTCAACGAGTTTTTTCCGGCGCTCGTCAATAGGCAGATCGGACCCATCAAATGCAATATGGTGCAAAACTTGTTTGCGATATTGAGGAGCGAGCTGTAGCGCTTTTGCGCCTACTACTGGCTCCATTGTGGGCGAACGCAACGTCTATCACATAGGGAACGGGCGGGCCGTAGGATTGCCGGTCAGCGACTGTTTGTTCATAAAACAGGTAGAGACCCCAAGGCCCTATCAGCCGCCAGTCTCTCGCACTCGACAACACATAGGCAGGCCGCCGAGCCCGGACGCTTACGCGGAACACGAGGGTGCATGGCTTTTCGCAGTGATGTTTGTCCGTACGCGCCCCCTCATACCTCTCCGCCAACTCCCCCAACAACCGATCCAGCACATCGACAGGAAGCTCGGCCGCCGCCGCCAAGGACAGGGCCTCATTCGTGCCGTCCCGCTCGTATTTCAAGCTGAGGCCCAACCCGAGCTCCTCCTGGTGCATGCGCGACACAGCAGACAAAGCGTGCCTCCTTAGCCCAACCGGATAACGCCGCCTTTCGAGACCGAAAGGCGGCAGGATCTTAATGCCGAAAGGCGTCCGCGCATCCATGGACTATTCATTTGGGCGAAGGGAGCACAACTGCGGCCGGAACTACCCGAAGGCAGCTCCGGCCGTCCGTGCTAGGCGCTGAGATCTGCAATGCGCTTCACGGTCTCGTCCGTATCCCACACGGCATTTGCCATCATGCGGAAGTTGATCAATGCAGCAAGGTAGCCGTCGCCCTCCGGCACTTTGGCGCCGGCCGTCGCGTCCCGAACAACAGCAACCTCAAACCCCTGCTCGAGAAACTCGCGCATATGAGATTCGACGCATAGATTGGCGGACATGCCGGCAATGATGATCTGATCGACCCTGAGTTTCCGAAGTTGAAGGCCCGCGTCGTTCTGCTCCGGCCCGTAGACCTTATGAGGGGAAGCAATAATCGTCTTGCCGTCAAAGATATAATCCTTGTACTCCGCCATGAAGTCGGCACCCGAGCCTTCCAGGCCCTCAGTGTTAAGGGGGCCTGGGCGGTCGAACATCCCAATCGAATGCATGACCTTCTCCAGAGCACCCTCAAATTGCCAACGGTGATCGTGGGGATAGTAGTAGTGGGGGGAGATCACGACAGGCATATCCGCAGCTTTTGCCGCTCGAAACAACAGGCCGATGTTATGGACCACATTGTGCTCCGTGACACTCTCTCCGACCACGCCCCATGTGACGCCTTGGGGGCTCAGAAAATCGATCTGCGGGTCCACGACCAAGAGGGCGGCACGACCTTTCTCCAAAGTCATGGTCGAAGGGGGCAACGCGGGATTGGCCGGGTCGGCGTAATCCGCAAGTCCCGCAGCGTGGGCTTGGGATCCGGCGGCGCCGACGGCCGCCACCGCGGATCCCGCGGCAACGCCTTTAGCACCGATGCTGATAAGATCGCGACGAGTAAGGTCGTGTTCGTGGTCATGATTGTGGTCGTGGTTACAGGTTTTCATTGCTCTGTTTCCTTCTGATGCGGGCCAAGCGGCCCATTGAGATCACCGGTTCGACTTCTGCTCTTTATTCGGGACTAGAGTCCGAGAGCTGAAAGTCCTGGGTGATCCTTTGGTCTCGGCCCGAGCGGCCAGAGAAACTTTCGATCGTCTGCATGGATTGGCAGATCGTTGATGCTCGCGATCCGCCGCCGCATCAGGCCGTGTTCGTCGAATTCCCAGTTCTCGTTTCCGTAGGAGCGGAACCAGTTGCTGCTTTCGTCGTGCCACTCATAGGCGAAGCGCACAGCAATCCGGCTTTCGTGATACGCCCAGAGTTCCTTGATCAGGCGATAGTCCAACTCACGGTTCCATTTGCGGGTAAGGAAAGTTTCAATATCCTTTATTCCCACGATGAACTCGTTTCGGTTCCGCCAGACACTATCCGGCGTATAGGCCAGGGCGACGCGCTGCGGATTCCGGCTATTCCAAGCATCTTCGGCAAGTTGTGCCTTCTGTGACGCGGTTTCCGAGGTAAAGGGAGGATACGGTGGCCGATTCATTTGAGCCTCCTAAGTGACGTTCTTTGATATTCTGAAAACTGCCGTCAGGCGCGTTCTAGGCCGCGTTAGGCAGCCAATTCACTCTTGCCCTCCACGGCGATGCACGCTTGAGCCGGACCAGCGGTAGGCTGTCTGGTTCGGAACAATGGCTTCCGTCTCGCGGGCACGGGTCGTTCGATCTGAAGCTCCACGACCAAGGGTATTTCCGGTCGAAGAATGCCTATGTCCTTGAGCGTGCGATCGTCGAGCGCTGACAGCTCATTCTGCCGAGTACGTCGGATCCACCATTTGCGTAGGGCTTTTGCGGTCCAAACAATCATCGATAACATGTCGGGTCTCCATTCCTCGGGGCTCGCCTACCGTCAGTGCTGCTTCGGTAGAAAGGCGCCGGCGAGAACCAAAACTCATGAAGCGGCACGGGATCGTGACTCCAATCCACGTCGTTCAGTTGATAGGTAATCGCCTTGACGCTTCCGGCTCCATTGCGCCAGACGACGTAGCAGCGGCCCTAAAGGCGCTACTTCTCCGAAGGTTCACGTTTTCGCGTTCCAGTTCGCCAATCCGCATTTGTAGCCGAAGAATGGCTAGTGCTGTGGCCTCGGCGCTGACGAACACATCCGCCTGGCGAGTATTGTTAAGTGAGGAAAAAGGGAGGGTTCTTTGAGCGTGTTGCATCTCGTGTCCTTTGATCTCTCACCAGCCGGCAACGACACCGGCGTTCAGCAGTTCAAACCTAAGGAACGATGACAGGTGGCGTAATTCGGAGATGTCCCTACGTAGTCGCACGTATTTGCGGGGTCTGTTATTCTGCTCCGCGACTGGATCCCAAGCAGGTGAAGAGCAGAGCCAGTGACGAGAGATGCCGAGAAGGACCTAACCCAACGTTACAGAGATCTCATACTCGAGGCATCTGGCGATGGCGTTTATGGAGTGGACAGCAACGGTCACACGATTTTCGCCAATCCGGCAGCCGTTCGCCTTTGTGGTTACACATTTGAGGAGCTGATTGGACGCAGCCCTCATGAGTTGACCCACCATACCCATCCTGACGGTCGGCACTATCCGGCCACCGAGTGTCCGATCTATGCAGCGTTCCGCGACGGAGAAGTTCATCGGGTCGACGATGAGGTGTTCTGGCGCAAGGATGGTTCCAGCTTTCCCGTGGAATACATCAGCACGCCCATAGTCGAGGACGGTAAAGTGCTTGGCGCCGTGGTATCCTTCCGGGATATCTCAAAGAGAAAGGCCGTTGAAGAGTCGCTGAGACAGAGCCGCGAGCGTAGTCGAAAGCTGGAGGAAGACCTCCATCATGTTTCCAGGCTGAGCGCCATGGGAGAAATGGCTTCCGGTCTTGCGCATGAACTGAACCAACCACTCACCGCAATAATAAGTTACGTCCGGGCCGCCACGAGGTTTCTTCAAGGCGATGCAACTGGTCGACAGGAACGTGCTATTGAGCAGTTGGACAAAGCCGCTGATCAGGCACTCCGAGCCGGCGAAATCATTCGCCGGCTCCGCCAATTCGTCCTGAAAGAGGACAGTGTCCAATCCTTCGAGGACGTGGGTGACGTCGTCAGCGAAGCCGTCCAACTTGTCGCATCGGCAGTTCGTTCCCCCAACATTGAGGTCGAAATTCGTGTCGAACAGGGGTTGCCGCACGTACTGATGGATAAGATCCGCATTCAACAGGTTGTCGTGAACCTGGTCCGGAACGCCGTGGAGGCTCTTGAGGGCATGGCGGACGGACGTATTGCCGTTCGTGCCGGCACGGGTGGCGGTGAGGTCGTGATGGTAACCGTGAGCGACAACGGGCCTGGATTGGCTGACAACGTCAAAGACCAACTGTTTCAGTCGTTTGTTACGTCAAAGGCCGACGGAATGGGTATCGGTCTTTCAATTTGCCGCTCTATAGTGGAGAACAACGGCGGCACATTGACGGCCGAGTTGAATGATGAGGACGGCATGACCTTTTGCTTCACCCTGCCAGTCTCCCAAAGCACGACGGTCTCATGAATGATACTCCCACGGTATTCGTCCTGGACGATGATGAGGCGGTCCGCGATGCACTTTCGGTGCTTTTTGAGTCCTGTGACCTTCCCGTCAGGACCTACGCATCGGGCGAGTTGTTTCTAAAGGATCTGAATTCGAACTTTTCAGGGTGCGTGGTACTGGACGTGCGCATGCCGGGCCTGAGCGGCCTTGATCTGCAGCAACGGCTCTTGGCAATGGAAATCCCTCTTCCCGTCATCATCGTCACGGGACATGGAGACCTTCCCATGGCCGTCAAAGCCATGAAGGCCGGCGCTGTCGACTTCATCGAGAAGCCGTTCGATGACGAAGTGTTGTTGGAAAGCGTGCGCGATGCACTCACACGGGGTGCAAAGTTGCGGGCTGAATCGGTACTCGCGGAGTCGTCGAAGCTGGGCCTTGATCGGCTTACCGCGAGAGAGCGCGAGGTTCTTGAGAAGGTTGCCCTTGGGCACCCCAACAAGGTCATTGCTTACGACCTCGGCATCAGCCCGCGCACGGTCGAAATCCACCGCGCTCGTGTGATCGAAAAGCTCCAGGCGAAAAACCTCTCTCACCTTGTACGCATAGCGATTGCGGCGGGTATCATTCATACCAACGACACCAAAACGTAGCCGCGGCAAGGCACCCGCAGTTATCGCTGTGGGTGCTGTACGTAGCGCTACGTACTTTTCAGCGATAGCCGGTCTTGCCAGATTTGTTGGACGGACAGGGACCTCTGACGAGATCTGAAGTGCCTGCCGAGTCCAATTTTAGTCATGAGTTATGATGTCCAAGACCATCGCGATAGTTGATGACGATGATGCCGTCCGTGATTCACTCGCAGTTCTGCTGACAACTGCGGGGTACCACGTACAAGTATACGAGACGAGCGCTGAGTTTCTTCGCGACGCGAAGCAGAACCGGTTCGATTGTGTAATCCTCGACAATCAGATGAATGGGTCAACAGGGATAGACCTTGCACAGAAACTTGCTGACAAGAACGTATGTATCTCATGTGTGATCATGTCGGGGAATATGTCAGATACCGAAGTGAAACGTGCCCGTGCTGCCGGGATTACGGAGATCCTGGAGAAACCGTTCACCGACGAGACCTTAATCGGGACGATCGAGGCACAAACAAGTCGGTTGGGATAAACCCCGGATCCATGAAGGAATCATGAATGTTCGATCTTTCGGGAATCAGCCATCACGGCTGGATCGCACTGCTACTCGGGAGCATTTTCACGTTGATAATGAACGTCGGCTTGATGTGGATGATCCGCAAAAGCCGCGATAGCGGAACGGACGCTACGGTTTATAAGCTTCGGGATGATAGCGAAGACGATAGTCGGTAGCGCCGAATTCATGATGGCGTGAGCCGTGCAGCCTTAGCTCCTTCCCTACTAGGGATCCTATCCAGATTGTTTCAATGAGCTGACGACCCGCATCGCGTGCTTCAACTCGGAAATCCAGGAAAACCCCTCGCTTTCCTCAGCGTTCGGAAGGAAATCGGCTGCGCTAGTTCAACGGCAATTGTCTGCCCCAAGGACCCGACGACATCAAAGCGGAAACTAGGACGATAATCGAACATCAGTGCTACTACGTACGGATATCTCCGCATTCAACGATCGTTGACTCCCCTCTATATCTCGTTCTGTTCCAGCCCGGCTCGGCATGTCGCTTCCCAGAATGAATGGAAAGGTTGAGACCATGCAACACGGCCCCTCAATGGAACATGAAAGCCGTTTTCTCCTTAATCACAAAACACTATGGAGACCGAGATGCGATCCTTCCGAAATCTGATTTCCGCGACGGCCTTTCTTTGCGCTGTTTCAACTTCTCCTGCGGCATTCGCTGTCGACGAATACAATGTGTCGACGGGCACCACGGTCAGCGGCCTGGGCGTTGCTCTTCGTGGTGACGATGCCGTTGCCCTTGCCACAGGACTGACCGTCAAAACGGGACAAGCGAGCTTCACCGTCGAGCATGACTGTCCTGAGACCCTGAACTTCCTCCATTTTAGAGTAGAGTCCGTCACCGTGAAGGAGACGGAACATGAAGCGCAGCAGGTTCACTGAAGAGCAGATCATCGGGATATTGAAGGAGCAGGAGGCGGGTGAGCGGACGGCGGACGTTTGCCGCCGGCACGGGATCTCGGAGGCGACGTTCTACAAGTACAAGGCCAAGTTCGGTGGGATGGAGGTTTCCGATGCCCGGCGGCTGAAGGCCTTGGAGGATGAGAACCGCCGTCTGAAGAAGTTGCTCGCCGAGCAGATGCTGGACAACGCCATCCTGAAGGATGTCGCTTCAAAAAAATGGTAACGCCCGGTGCGAAGCGCGATGCGGTTTTGCATGTGCAGGCAGCCTTCGAGGTCAGCCAGCGTCGGGCGTGCAAGGTTCTGGCCGTCGATCGGTCGAGTGTGCGCTATCGGAGCATCCGCCCCGATGACGGCCCTCTTCGGGAGAAGATCCGCGCCGTTGCCTCGGAACGCCGCCGGTTCGGTTACCGCCGCATCCACATCATGCTGCAGCGTCAGGGGATCGAGATGAACCAGAAGAAGCTCCGACGGCTGTATCGGGAAGAGAAGCTACAGGTCCGGCGCCGAGGCGGCCGAAAGCGGGCGCTCGGCACGCGCCGGCCGATGGAGCTGCCCGACCGGCCGAATGACCGTTGGAGCCTGGACTTCCTGAGCGACGCTTTCACCGACGGAAGGCGGTTCCGCATCCTCGCCGTCGTCGATGATTATACCCGCGAGTGCCTGGCGCTGATCGCCGACACGTCGCTGTCGGGTACCAGGCTGGTGCGGGAGCTGGATGCGGTCGTCGCCCGACGCGGCAAGCCCAGGACCGTGGTTTCCGACAACGGCACGGAGATGACCAGTATGGCCGTGCTGAGATGGTGCCAGGAGACCGGCGTGGAATGGCACTACATCGCACCGGGCAAGCCGCAGCAGAACGCCTTCGTGGAAAGCTTCAACGGCAGGTTCCGGGACGAGTGCCTCAACGAGACGCTCTTCACGGAGCTCGGGGAAGCGCGGATCGCCATCAATGCTTGGAAGGAGGACTACAACCGACACAGACCACATTCCTCACTCGGCAACGTCACGCCAAGGGAATACGCATCCAAATGGGTGCTGGAAAACCAAGCCGCATGAGGTCAAAAATCAACCCAAGGACTCGGCGCTAAGCTGGAGGGAACTCGGGTCTCAGGACAGTATGTCGAAGCGCATGAGCTCCGCACCTTGGCTGGCGAGCGCGTTCGAAGCTTCGAGGAGCTGGAAATTGCGAATTGGCTCTACGTCAACGGCATCGAATACGAGTACGAGCCGGACTATGAGCACCCCCTCCCCAAGAATGACAAGCGCGCCTATACGCCGGACTTCCGACTGAAAGAGAGTGGCGTTTACATCGAACACTTCGGGGTCAGGAAGGCGAGAGGTCATGACGGGGCGATCCGTTTGACCACGGCGCCCTATGTCGACCGTGACGACTATCTCAAGGGGATGGAGTGGAAACGGCAGGTCCATCGCGAGCACGGCACCGTCTTGGTCGAGACATTTAGCTATGAGCAGATGGAGGGGCGACTTACCAAGGCGTTGAAGGAGAAGCTCGAGCCTTACGTGACGGTTAGCCCGATCCCCGAAGACAGCTTGCTCAATACGCTTTCGGAAATGGGCCAAATCGATTCGTTCACCCAGACCCTCGCGACGTTCCTGAGGCATTTCAAGGGCGGCGGCATGACCATTGAGAAATGTTGGTCCAGAAGCGCGTCAGCAGAGGACGCCAAGCGCGCCAAGGCGTTCCTACGTCTCTTCGAGCCGCTCTTTGAAGGCTATCAGGAGCGTCTCGAAGAGCGGATCGACTTCGAGGATATGATCCACCGCGCGGCGGACCATATCGAAGCCGGGCGGTTCCAGAGCCCTTACCGTCATCTTCTGGTCGATGAGTTCCAGGATATCTCGGAGGGACGCGCCCGCCTTCTCCGCGCGCTCAAGAATCAGCACGCCGATGCTCGAATCTTCGCAGTCGGTGACGATTGGCAGTCGATCTACCGCTTCGCCGGGTCGGATATCCATCTGATGCGGAGTTTCGGCAAGGAATTCGGTGGGGGCTTTGCCGGTGAGGAGAACATCCACAGCACCGTCGATCTCGGCCGCACCTTCCGAAGCGTCGACAAGATAGCCCTGCCGGCGCGCCGGTTCGTTCTCCAGAACCCATCTCAAATCGACAAGAAGGTGATCCCCGCGTCGGACGCGAAGGATCCGGCCATCTCTGTGACGTATTACGAAAGCGGACAGGATGGCGACGCGCTCAGGTCCACTTTGCAGGGCCTTTCCACGCGATTTGGTGAGGCAAGCGTGCTGCTCTTGGGACGCTACAATTTCCTGCGCCCAAGAGACTTTGAACAGCTAACCACGGTATTTCCCCGCTTAGATTTACGCTTCATGACGGTACATGGCTCAAAGGGGTTAGAGGCCGATCACGTCGTCATTCTGCGCGCAGCGGCCGACCTCATGGGATTTCCTTCTGAGATCGTTGACGATCCCTTGCTCGATCTCGTCCTGCCGAAGCCGGAGAAGTTCGATCATGCGGAGGAACGCAGGCTTTTCTATGTGGCTCTGACCCGCGCCCGCAAAACCGTCACCATCCTTGCTGACTGGGACCAGCCATCCGCCTTTGTCGAGGAACTGCTCTCCGGCTCCGAATATCAAACCATCCAACACGGCGCGGCGGGCATCGCCGCCCATCGCTGTGGAGCCTGTGGCGGGCGCATGCTGGCCGACACAAGCAGCCACGGCCGCACTAGCTTCCGCTGCGAACACAATTTCCTATGCGGCGAACGGCTGCCACCCTGCAGCGCGTGCGGCCAGGATCTGCCGGTCAAGGTAAACCCCGATGCAGATCAACTAGCCTGCGTTTGCGGCGCCCAGTATCCGGCTTGTCCGGAATGTAGCGACGGCTGGTTGGTAGAGCGCAAAGGGCGGCACGGTCGATTTCTGGGGTGCGTACAATATCCAGATTGCAGGGGAACGAAACCTCTACCGAAATCCCAAGGCAGTTCAGAGCAGAAATAGTTCTATGGTCATTCGCCACAACGCATCCAAACAACTCTAGCTTGAGACCATGTTGCAGGTCCCACGCGAAACCAATCGGGCTCCCACCCAGCCTCTGGATCTCACCGTTGGTAAGGGAGAGGTCCAGAGTTCAAATCTCTGCGGCAGCACCACCAACCAACTGAAATTGTTGAGTTTTTAAGGTCGCGTCATTTCGGCGAAAATTACGTACCCCATAGATGTCCAGAATAGAAATCTCCTTCGGCGACCTAAAGAATGGGCCCGGTGCAGACCAATTACAGGCCCCAACTCAATGCTGGAAGAATGGCGGGGTTCTAAGCAAACTCAATGCGCGACGGACGTGCGTGTAACGCCGCCAAACGAAAAGAACAAAGCCATTGGGTCGGGCATCTTGGATCAGATCGACGATAACTCGGTATTGCTGTTGACGGCCGCCAAGGCGGCAGCCCGCCTCGGGATCCCCTTGCGTTCATTCAATCGTCTGGTAACGAAGGGCGAGATCCCTTTCGTTGCGATCAGCAACCGCCGCTACTTTGTGCCTGACGACCTTTTGACGTTCATTGAGCAACGCAGAGTCCTGGCAAGCCCATCTCCCCAATCCCAGCCCGCCCGCCTGACTCGCGATAAGACGCCTATGTATGATTTCGAGGCAATCAGAAGGGAAAGAAGAAGCGGGAAGCAGACACGCCAGAATGACACCTAGATTGAGAGGCAGACACTCAACAGCCTCTAGGCTACTGATTTGGCCTTCGGTCTGCGCATGCTTGAACAGTCAATGCTCCGACCAAATATCGCCAGGTGGTCACATTACCGCCCGTACAGCTACATTCGTGTCAGAATTCATGTCACACTAGATCGGCAAGCGTTGAAAAGGATATTGGTTTTCAGTCGCTTGCACTGACAGCACAACTGCTCCCAACGCAGAATCTTAAAGGGAGTGCCTAACCCTCTCGGAACACGTGCGCAATGTTGTCGGCCAGCGGTTTCAAAAGGTATGACAGGATCGTCCGACTACCCGTTTGGACAAAAGCTTCGACAGGCATACCGGGGACGAGGCGTTTGTCACCGAGTCGGGCAATTTCCGAATCAGGAAGGGTTAGACGTGCCCGATAGTAGGTCACGCCATTGTTTGGGTCCTGCATCAAATCGGCTGATACCGTCAGCACAGTCGCGTGCAGCTCCGGCGTAGAACGCTGGTCAAGACCGGGGAAGCGCACGACAGCAACCTGATCCGGTGCGAGTTGATCAATGTCTGTTGGCGCTACTTGCGCCTCTACGATAAGGAGGTCTTCCTGCGGGACGATAAGCATCAAATCTTCGCCGGGAGCCACTACGCCACCCACCGTGTGAACTGAGAGCTGATGCACAAAGCCCGCTCTTGGAGCACGTATCTCCAACCGGCGCAACTGTTCCAGCGTCGTGACCCTCTGCTCGAGCATCTGAGCTATTTCGCCTCGGACGACCGGCAATTGTTCAACGACTTCCGCACGCATCTCCTCCGCAATTTGCAGGATCTGTATCTTGCGCTCAGCAATAGATTGACTTGCCTGGGCGATTTGTGACGCCAAACCGCCATACTCACCTTGAAGGCGAGCCTTGTCGCGTTTGAGAGCTGTAATGCGCGACTGTTGGATCAATCCCTTTTCGATGAGAGTTGAAAGATCCTCCAACTCCTCACCAACCAATCGGATCTCTTCGCCCTTCGCCGATCGTTGTGCGCTGAGCCCATCGATCTGTTGTTCAAACTGTTTTATTTGCTCGGTAAGCTGCGCCTCTCGCCCCTGCCGTGACTGCCGCCGTGCCTCCATCAACGATTTTTGGCCATCAAGGACGGCTTCCGCCTTTGGTCCAGCCAGTTCGTCCTTGAGCAAACTCGGCTTGGTAAACTCACTTTGGCCATCACGCTCCGCTACAAGGCGCGCCTCCTGGGCAAGCAACTCTTGAAGCCGCGTCGTCACGATCGTCAAGTTTGCCCGAGCAATCGTGTCATCAAGTCTAACAAGCAGCTCTCCCGCCTCAACCGTATCTCCTTCGCGGACAAAAATATCTTTAACGATACCGCCGTCCCGATGCTGCACACGCTTGGTGCTAGTCTCAACAACGATGCTACCGGGGGCAATCACAGCGCCGCTGATTTCTACGAGGGATGCCGCGCCAGTTAGCCCCCCTGCTACGACGGCTATTGCCACCAATGCAAAAACCATGTGCCTGCGCAGGCTGACCGACGTATTCATGGCGTCGGCGCATGAACTTGGAGGGCTCTGACCACTAGGCATCGCCGACAACCTTCAACCCGCCACCAACGTCCCCCGAGGCAACCGCATTGGCACCTTTCAGTACTTCGTCCTTGGGACCAAAGGCATTTACCTCCCCATCGCGTAGTACCATGAGGGTGTCCACCGCCGTAATCGCGCTGGGCCTATGCGCGATGACAATGGCAATTCCCTTCCTTTTCCTTATTCCTTGAAGCGCCTGAGTAAGGGCGGCCTCCCCCTCGGCATCCAAGTTCGAATTAGGCTCATCTAAAACAACAATGAATGGATCACCGAACAAGGCTCTGGCTAAAGCGATACGCTGACGCTGTCCACCCGAGAGCACCGCGCCTCCATCACCGACCTGAGTATCATAACCATCTGGGAGTCGGGCGATGATCTCGTGAGCACCAGCTGCCTGAGCGGCATCCATCACCTCCTGAGATGTTGCTTCCGGCCTAAACCGAGCAATGTTCTCCGCTACAGAGCCGGCCAGTAGTTGAATGTCTTGAGGAAGATAGCCGATCGCATTGCCCAGACGGCTCGCGTCCCAATGGTTTAGGTCAAATCCATCAAATCGCACAACACCGCGACTTGCCGGCCAAACACCAACCAAAGCCTTACCCAATGTGGACTTGCCTGAACTGGATGGACCAATCAACCCCATGATCTGTCCATTTTCCAGCGCGAGATCAATGCTCTTAACGATCGGTTTGTTTCCGCCCGGCGGCACTACGGTCAGCCCTTCAACAGTAAGGCTTTTCGTAGGGAGTGGCAGTTGTGTTGCAGGGGCTGGCGAACTGACTTTGCCAAGCACGTCCTCCAGCCGCCGAAACGCTTGACGAGCACCAACGAACGCCCTCCACTGTCCTACCGCCTGTTCGATGGGCGCGACCGCCCTGGCCGTTACAATCGACGACGCAATCATCACACCTGGTGTAATCGCCTCGTGGATAGCAAGATAAGCCCCTCCTCCTAAAATGGCAGATTGCAAGAGAAACCTAAATGTCTTGATTAATGATGAGAATATGGCTGCTCGATCCGCCGCTTTACCCTGGAGAGACAGAAAGGCCGCAGTTTCGTGGGTCCAACGTGCCAGCAATCCATCCATCATGCCCATTGCAGCGACGGACTCTGCGTTCGCTCGCGCGCCCTCAACCAGAGATGTCCGCTTAGCGGCCTGTCCTGATGCGTCGCCTAAAGGACGCCGAACCAAGGCCTCATTTAGTCCTATCAAGAGTGCTATTATACAGGCTCCTCCGGCTGCGATTAGCCCAAGGACCGGATGAAAAAGAAAAACAATAGCTATGTATAATGGAAGCCATGGCATATCGAAAATTGCGGATGGCCCCGGTCCTGCCAAGAACTGGCGCGTTGTTTCCAGATCACGCACTGGTTCGATACGATCTGCCTGACGCCCTCCTATCAAAGGTAAGGTGACTGCGCTCTTAAACGTGACTCCAGAAAGCTGGTCATCCAATCGCGCGCCAACGCGCGTTAGTATCCGCGAGCGAATAGTTTCCAACAGGCCAAAAAACGCATACAGGCCTGCTGCGATCCCGGCTAAGGCGACCAAGGTAGGAATAGACCGGCTTGTTAGAACCCGATCGTAAATCTGCAGCATGAAAATCGGTCCGGTCAGCATCAGCAGGTTGATCACCATGCTGAGCAAGCCCACACCTAGAAACACCGACCGGCATGCTCGAACGGCCTCGACTACCTGCTTGGCAGAACCATTCATCGGATACCACGCATAGCCTTCGCCCTACCTTTTGGTATCGCGGAGACAAAAAATCGCACGATCCGGTATCGCAAGGCTTTGCCCCTCTATCAGTCCGCCAACCAAAAAAATGATTGGCCTTACAAGCGCCCACGCGAACTGCTAAGCATCCATCAGGTCAAATGCGATCGTCTGCGTTTTAGGAACCCGAGAAATCCAAGCGCTGTAAGCACAAGCGGTAAAGTGGCCGGTATCGGTACTGCTGTAACCGCAGCGAAGGTAAGCGTGCCAGTCGTGTCCAAGACACCCTGTAACGACAAAGCATCAAGCGGATTGGGACCAAGATCCACAGAGAAGTACGACATCAATACATGGGCCCCAAAGGACGATGCGGCGGAACCACCATCCACACTGAACAGAACCTCGATAAAGTTTGGCCCGGAGACGGCGTCCAAGAAGGTTCCGGACAAGAAACTCGTTGGCGTTGGCGGTAATGGAGGTGGCAACTGTGTAAATTCCAGCACAGAAAATGACCCTCCGACCAGACTGCCCCCCAGCGGAACCAAGGTTGCCGTACTAAGGAGACCAGGTATGGGGCTGCCTAGAGTCCCGCCAACAGCCAAACCTGCGGGTCCGTTGGCGCTGACCAGCACAGAACTCAACCCCATTGATGCCGTTGCGTCCGTTATGGACGCCCCACCCACGACCGGAAAGAAGGAGGACACGCTTGCGGCCTGCGTGGGCACACCTAATGCAAACCACAAGATGAGAATGGATAAAGCCATTTTCAGTTTGGTGAGCGACATACCTAACCCCTTAGACCGAGCTGTACATGTTTTCTAAACCCCTATACAGACACGAAAAACTCTACTTAAAATAAGCAATTAAGGAATTAAAAACGATCGTACATTACGCTACCAAATCCTCATCTTGACGCAAGAACTCTACCATTAATAGACCACGCAAACAGTCAATCAATGTTAGAAAGATGTATGTTTGTTGACACGTTGGGCCTTCCATATTCGTTTCGGCGGCTATCTGAGAAACTGCTATACGGCACGCCCACTGATCCTGTTCGTTTAAACAAAGTCGATATCGCCAAGCGTTGCTGCTCCGTTCACTATCAACGTATCGAAATCACCACCATCAAGGAAAAGGTAGGTTGTCGATCCGGTGCTGAAGTCGAACGACACGGTACTCCCAGCAAGGTCGATAAGGTCTTCGCCAGGCGTGTAGTCGGCTATGTTACCAATTTCCCGACCGGCACCACCCGCCGTTGAACTGAAAACGAAGATATCGGCTCCGGCACCGCCCGACATAAAGTCGAATGCTCCGCCATTGCCAACGATGATGTCTTCGCCGGCAGTACCGATCAGAACATCGCTGCCAGCGGTACCCTCAACCAAGTTTGGTCCGCTGCCACCTTCGTCGACGTCGTTGACGGAGACCTCAATATCCTGCGTTACGAGGTCTGTGCCATCGAACACACCCACAGTCAGGGCATAGATGTTGTCCGCGTTGCTATCCAACGGAGCTTCGAAATCCGGTGCGCTGAGGAAGCTCAGAGCGCCCGTTCCAGCGTCGATGTCAAACAGTGTTCCGTCCACGCCACCCTCGATCGAGTAAGTCAGGACGTCACTGATGTCGACATCTGCCGCTACGACGAGCCCAACATCCGTCAGGTTTTCGTCAATGGCGAATTGCGCATCCGACAAAAACTCAGGTGCGTCATTCACGCCTTCTATAGTGACGGTCACCGTCGCCGTATCAAAGCCCCCAATGCCGTCAGAGATCGTGTAGTTGAAGGTATCCGACGCGACTTCGCCTCCAGCCAGGAAATCAAACTGACCGTTCGGATCATAGTTGAATGTACCATTGGTGTTGTCAGTGACCGTTCCCGCTGTCCCCGTCGTGTCGATCGACTGAACTGTGGGCGTGTCCGACGTATCCGGGTCGTTGTCATTCCCAAGAACGCTCACCGTCGTGAAGGACGTATTCTCATCCGTCTCGAACCCGGTCCCAATGTCATCCACCGCAACCGGCGCGTCGTTCACGCCATTGATCGAGACTGTTACCGTTGCTGTGTCGGTGCCGCCGTTGCCGTCACTGATCGTGTATGTGAACGAGTCCGTCGCAGTCTCACCCACAGCCAACGAGTCAAACTGGCCATTCGGGTCGTAGTCAAAGGCGCCCGCGGCGTTCATGGTCAGCAAGGCACCCGACACAAGTGTGATCGCCCCTGCTCCCAAAGGCGTGCCATTGACGGCCGTCACCGTCCGTCCGTCCGTTGTGTCCGGATCGTTGTCTGACCCGTTGCCGTTATCATCGAGCACATTGCCACTCAACACAGTCTCTTCGTCCGTGACGAAATCATCATCCAATGCGTCCGGCGCGTCGTTCGCGCCGTTCACCAGGATGGAGACGGTCGCCGTGTCCGTCCCGCCGTTTCCGTCAGAGACCGTATAGGTGAACGTGTCCGTCGCAGACTCGCCCACCGCCAGGAAGTTGAACGCAGCAGTCGGGTCGTAGCTGAACGTCCCGTCCAGATTGTCGGTCACCGTCCCCAGCGTCCCCGTCGTGTCGATCGAGGCGATCGACAGCGTATCCGACGTATCCGGATCGCTGTCGTTCCCCAACAGACCGGAGATCGTCAGCGGCGTGTCTTCGTCCGTCGTGCGGTCGTCGTCAACCGCGTCCGGCGCGTCGTTCACACCGTCAACTCTGACCGATACGGTCGCCGTGTCGGTCCCGCCGTTCCCATCAGAGACCGTATAGGTGAACGTGTCCGTCGCAGACTCGCCAACCGCAAGGGACTCGAACTGGCCGGTCGGATCGTAGCTGAACGTCCCGTCCAGATTGTCGGTCACCGTCCCCAGCGTCCCCGTCGTGTCAAACGAGGCGATCGACAGCGTATCCGACGTATCCGGATCGCTGTCGTTCCCCAACAGACCGGAGATCGTCAGCGGCGTGTCTTCGTCCGTCGTACGGTCGTCGTCCACCGCGTCCGGCGCATCGTTCACACCGTTCACCAGGATGGAGACCGTCGCCGTGTCGGTTCCGCCGTTTCCGTCAGAGACCGTATAGGTGAACGTGTCCGTCGCAGACTCGCCCACCGCCAGGAAGTTGAACGCAGCAGTCGGGTCGTAGCTGAACGTCCCGTCCAGATTGTCGGTCACCGTCCCCAGCGTCCCCGTCGTGTCGATCGAGGCGATCGACAGCGTATCCGACGTATCCGGATCGCTGTCGTTCCCCAACAGACCGGAGATCGTTAGCGGCGTGTCTTCGTCCGTCGTACGGTCGTCGTCCACCGCGTCCGGCGCATCGTTCACACCGTTCACCAGGATGGAGACCGTCGCCGTGTCGGTTCCGCCGTTTCCGTCAGAGACCGTATAGGTGAAGGTATCCGTCGCGGACTCGCCCACCGCCAGGAAGTTGAACGCCGCGGTCGGGTCGTAGCTGAACGTCCCGTCCAGATTGTCGGTCACCGTCCCCAGCGTCCCCGTCGTGTCGATCGAGGCGATCGACAGCGTGTCCGACGTATCCGGATCGCTGTCGTTCCCCAACAGACCGGAGATCGTCAGCGGCGTGTCTTCGTCCGTCGTACGGTCGTCGTCCACCGCGTCCGGCGCATCGTTCACACCGTTCACCAGGATGGAGACCGTCGCCGTGTCGGTTCCGCCGTTTCCGTCAGAGACCGTATAGGTGAACGTGTCCGTCGCAGACTCGCCCACCGCCAGGAAGTTGAACGCAGCAGTCGGGTCGTAGCTGAACGTCCCGTCCAGATTGTCGGTCACCGTCCCCAGCGTCCCCGTCGTGTCGATCGAGGCGATCGACAGCGTATCCGACGTATCCGGATCGCTGTCGTTCCCCAACAGACCGGAGATCGTCAGCGGCGTGTCTTCGTCCGTCGTACGGTCGTCGTCCACCGCGTCCGGCGCATCGTTCACGCCGTTCACCAGGATGGAGACCGTCGCCGTGTCGGTTCCACCGTTTCCGTCAGAGACCGTATAGGTGAAGGTATCCGTCGCGGACTCGCCCACCGCCAGGAAGTTGAACGCCGCGGTCGGGTCGTAGCTGAACGTCCCGTCCAGATTGTCGGTCACCGTCCCCAGCGTCCCCGTCGTGTCGATCGAGGCGATCGACAGCGTGTCCGACGTATCCGGATCGCTGTCGTTCCCCAGCAGACCGGAGATCGTCAGCGGCGTGTCTTCGTCCGTCGTACGGTCGTCGTCCACCGCGTCCGGCGCGTCGTTCACACCGTCAACTCTGACCGATACGGTCGCCGTGTCGGTTCCGCCGTTTCCGTCAGAGACCGTATAGGTGAACGTGTCCGTCGCAGACTCGCCCACCGCAAGGGACTCGAACTGGCCGGTCGGATCGTAGCTGAACGTCCCGTCCAGATTGTCGGTCACCGTCCCCAGCGTCCCCGTCGTGTCAAACGAGGCGATCGACAGCGTATCCGACGTATCCGGATCGCTGTCGTTCCCCAACAGACCGGAGATCGTCAGCGGCGTGTCTTCGTCCGTCGTACGGTCGTCGTCCACCGCGTCCGGCGCATCGTTCACACCGTTCACCAGGATGGAGACCGTCGCCGTGTCGGTTCCGCCGTTTCCGTCAGAGACCGTATAGGTGAACGTGTCCGTCGCAGACTCGCCCACCGCCAGAGACTCAAACTGACCGTTCGGGTTGTAGTCGAACGTTCCGTCGAGATTGTCAGTCACCGTTCCCAACGTCCCCGTCGTGTCGATCGACTGAACCGAAAGAACATCGCCGGCGTTCGGATCGCTGTCATTGGGGAGGACATTCGCGGTCGTAAAGGCGGTGTCCTCGTCGGTTGAGAATCCCGCCCCCGAGTCGTCCGCCGCCACCGGCGGAAGGTTTCCACTGAAGGGATCCAAGGTAATCGAGACGGTTGCGGTGTCCGTACCGCCTTTTCCGTCGGAGATCGTATAGGTGAAGGTGTCGACATCCGTCGGCACCAGAGACGAACTGGTCGTCGGGTCGTAGTCGAACGTTCCATCCGCATTGACGGTCAGGGTCGCGCCACTCGTCAACGTGATGGGTGAGCCCAGATTGGCCGCCAGCCCGTTGACGGCAATCAGCGACAGGACGTCATTGACGTCCGGATCGCTGTCCGGGCCGCCGCCGTTGTCGTTCAGCACTTGGCCGGAGAGACCGACATTGATCGGGGTGGAGAACCCGTCGTCCACCGCGTCAGGCCCATCGTTGACGCCCGAGATCAGGAAGGTTGTGGTCGCGGTGTCCGTCCCGCCGTTCCCGTCCGAAATCGTGTAGGTAAAGCTGTCGCTGGTCTGCTCGCCGACGCCGAGCCCCTCGAACTGCCCGTTCGGGTTGTAGGCCACATCGCCGTTCGCATCGAGCGTCACCAGCGCACCGGACGCCAGCGTGACTTGCACACCGACATCCGCGGCGGCGCCGTTGATCTCTGTCACGGTTAGAGGATCGCCGTCGATATCACTGTCGGCGCCGAAACCATTATTGTCGAGGACGTTGTCGACAACCGCTGTGTTCTCGTCGGTTCCGATCGTGTCGGGCTGCGCAACCGGCGGATCGTTTACGCCGTCCAGATTGACGGTCACGGTGGCCGTTGCAAAACCGCCGTTTCCGTCGGCGATTTCATAGGTGAAACTGTCGACCCCGATGGCCCCCACGGCCAGACTTTCGAACTGACCATTCGGGTCATAGCTGAATGTCCCGTTCGCGTTCAGCGTCAGCAGCGCGCCCGACGGCAAGGTCAGGGGCACGCCAACGTCCGCAGCCGCGCCATTGACGGCGGATACGGTTAGCGCATCACCGTCCGGGTCGAAATCCGCGCCCGCGCCATTGTCGACCAGCACCGATCCGGAGACACTGGTATCCTCGTTTGTCGTGAACGAATCGTCCTGCGCAACGGGCGCGTCGCCATTGCCCTGAATTGTCACGTTCACCGTTGCCGACGAAGCGACGCCGCTTGCGTCTTCAATCGTGTAGGTAAAGCTGTCCGACGCGATTTCGCCGGAGTTCAGGAACTCGAACTGGCCGTTGGCGTCATAGACGAATGTACCCGATGCATTCAGCGTGAGCAGTGCACCGGACAACAAGGTTACCGGCGACCCGACAGAGGCGGGATTGCCGTTCACCGCTGTGACCGTCAGCGTGTCGCCATTGTCCGGGTCGCTATCCGCCCCGTTTCCGTTGTCGGCCAAAACGTTGCCGTTTAGGGCAAGGTCCTCACTCGCCGTCACGTCGTCGTCGGCCGCCGTCGGACCGTCGTTGACACCCGAAATCGTCAGCGAAAGTGTCGCAATATCCGTCCCACCGTTGCCGTCCGAGATCGTATAGGTCAGGCTGTCGCTTCCGTTCTGACCGACGCCCAAACTGATGAACTGTCCGTTGGGATCGTATGTGAAAGTCCCATCGGCGTTCAGCGTGATCAGCGCGCCCGACGGAAGAGTCGTTTGAGTGTTGATGGCCAAAGCGGATCCATTGACCTCGGTCACGCTGAGCGCGCCGCCATCGATATCCGTATCGTTGGTCAAGACGTTCCCCGCAACAGCCGTCTTTTCGTCGGTCGATGCGCTGTCGCCAACCGCGTCAGGCGGATCGTTTACCCCGGAGATATTGATCGTGACCGTTTCGCTGTCGGAGCCGCCGTTCCCGTCTTCGATCGTGTAGGTAAAACTGTCGATACCCGTGTCACCCACGCCCAGCGATTCAAACTGGCCGTTAGGGTCGTATGTGAAAGTTCCGTCGCTGTTGAGAGTCAACCGCGCCCCAGAGGACAGTGTGATAAGTGAGCCCACATCGGACACCGACCCGTTCACCTGCGTCACGGTCAGCGTATCGCCGTCCGCATCGGAATCCGGCCCGGCGCCGTTGTCGGCAAGCACGTTGCCGCCGGTAAGGGTAGTTTCCTCGTCTGTCGTAAATGTATCGGGATGCGCCACTGGCGCGTCGTTCACATTGTTCACAGTAATGTTGACGGTCGCCGTATCCGTGCCACCGCGGCCGTCGGAAATGTCGTAGGTAAAACTGTCGACCCCGGCCAGCGGGAACGCCCCCGTCGGGTCGTAGTTGAACGTTCCGTTGCTGTTGAGCGTCAACCGCGCACCCGACGGCAAGGTGATCTGGCTGCCGATATCCGCCGCGACGCCGTTCACGGCGGTCACAGTCAACGTATTGGCCGCATCAACGTCGAAATCGGCGCCCAGGCCGTTGTCGTTGAGGACATTGCCGGTGATCGCGCTGTCGTTGTTTGCGACAATCGCATCGTCCACCGCATCCGGCGCATCATTTTGCCCGTCGATGGTAACGAACACCGTCGCGGTGTCTGTCAGACCCGCGTCGTCCTGGATCGTGTAGGTGAAGCTGTCCGACCCGTTTTGGAAGTCGGCCAGACCTTCAAACTGTCCATTCGGATCATAAGCAATGGTACCATCCGCGTTTAGCGTGACGATCGCGCCCGACGGCAAGGTAATCGGGCTACCCACAGTGTTCCCGCCCCCCGCAATGTCCAGAATGGAAATAGGATCGCCGCCTGGATCGCTGTCATTGCCCAGAACGTTTATGTCTTCGGGTGGGCCGTCTTCACTGATGGTGCGGAAATCGTTGATGGCGTTGGGGGCCGCGTTCTGCACCGTTACGGTAAAGGTATCCACCTCGACGGAGTTCGCCGCGCCGGCATTGTCGTCTACCGTCACCGTGACGGTGAAGACGCCTTCAGTGGTGAAAGTGTTGCTGATAGACGGGGTATTGCTGCCGGAGTCGAAAACTTGGTCCGGCACGCCATCGCCGTCGAAATCGACCGAGATCGTCCGGGTATCCGGATCCGGATCGGTCAAGACCAGGCTGCGGGAGAAGAACTGCCCCTCCCCGACCGTTGCATCCGCGCCGGCTTCCAGTCCCGGCGCATCGTTGACCGGGGCGATGTTCAGCGTCGCCTGCACGATGTCGGTGGAGAAACTGGTCCCGTCCGAGCCGGTCCACAGGAAGGAATCCACCCCGTTGAAGTCCTGGAACCCGGTATAGACCAGGTTGTCCGCCAACAGGTCGGCACGGGAAATCTCCTGCCCCGGCAGAACGGGTGACCCCGACAAGGTAAGCGATCCCGGACTCGGCAACAGGTCGACGCGCACCGCCTGCAGCGTCTGCCCTTCAGGGTCATTGAAGCCCGCGTCGAAGAAAGCCGCGTCCAACACCAAAGGCGTGTCCTCGAACCCGTCAGCAGAGACGGGGGAAACACTCGGCGCGTCGTTGCCATAGACTTGATAGAAGATGCCACGACCGCTTCCGTCCCCGGCGGTACCGCTGGTATCCGAGGTCCACGCGACGACGAACCCGCCGCCCGGCAGAGCACTGACGGCCGGATCGAATTGATCCGCGGATGTTTCCGTATTCACCTGGAACTGACTGTCGAGGCGGGCCCCGTTTGCGTCATATTGCTGGGCGAAAATGCCGTCAGAACTGCCGTCGGTGAAGTTTCCATCATTCCAGACAACAACGAAGCCGCCGTTGTCCAACGCCGCCACATCCGGCTGTTCCTGCGTAGAAATCCGCTGATCGTTCACCCGGAACTCGCTGACCACCGGCGCACCCGTCGTCCCGTCCAGGATAGTGGCGAAAATACCACTGCCGGACTGGTCTTGGATACTGTCGGTCCAGACGACGGCCAGGTTGCCGTTGTCCAATACTTCGACCCGCGGTTCGAACTGGTGGTTTTCGGCGAAGCTGTTGATCTGGACTTCCGTCCCCACCGGAGCACCGGCAGCATCGAATCGCTGCCCAAAAACGCCGGAGCGATCGCCATCGGCCGTTGCCGGAATCGTCCCAATCGCGGGATCGAAGGTGGTCGAGACTGACCGCCAGGTCACGAAAAAACCGCCGTCGGACAAGGCAGTCACCGCCGGAGTGTCCTGCTCCGACAGAATCTCTGTGTTGATCACGAATTCGGAGCCAGGAACGCCGCTGGCATTGTAAATCCGGCCGATCACACCCTCGCTATTGCCGTCGCCGGCGCCGCCGCTGGTGATCGAGGTCCACACAGAAACCCAGCCGCCGCTATTCGGGCCCAAGAGACCGGCGACATCAGATTCGTTCTGGGTTGACGATGTCAGGACGTTGACCTGGAACTCGCCCGATCCTGCGACCGACGGCGTCACGCCGTCCAGATCAACCGCGACTCCGTTGGCGTCATAGCGTTGTCCAAAAACTCCATTCCCCGAACCGTCGCCGGCGGGAGCGTTGTTTTGCGACGTCCAGGTCACCAAGAAACCACCGTCGTCCAGTGCGGCAATGGCGCTATCGAACTGGCCGCTGTTAGTCTGACTGTTCACCTGGAATTCGTCTGTGGCACCGGAGGCGAGTGCTGTGCCATCGCGAGCAACCGGGTTGCCAATGGCATCGAACCGTTGAGCGAAAACGCCCTCACCGGAACCGTCGCCGGCCGTACCACTGGTCGTAGACGTCCAGGTGATAACGAAGTCGCCGTTCGCCAGCGTCGTGACCGCGGGTTCGTCCTGAGTGGAGGAGGTTTCCGTGTTCGCTTGCCGCTCGCCGCCACGCGGTGTCGCCGCATCGATGGATGGCAGGATCGTCACTTCGACGAGTTGCGGTTCCGAGACCCCGCCGTCGCCATCCGTCAGTTGCACGCGCAGCAGGCGTGTCTCGATCGGATCGTCGGACAGGTTTCGATAGGTCAGATTCTCGACCAGCAGTTCCGCGATTTCCGGATTGGAATTCACATTCATCAGAATTTCGAACGGCGCACCACCCAAGCCGTTCTGCACGATTGTCCCAACAAGTGTGCCATCAACCGACACGTCGTTCCCGACGATGGAGATGCGGTCCGTCTGCCGCAGGCCCAGCACATCCTGGGTCAAGTCGTCCGGGGGGTTGATCTGATCGATCAAAGGCGCGGAGGCGATCACGTTGGAAACCAGGATCGACCCGCCATCGAAATCGGCGGAATCCGAGTCCGACACGGCTGCCGCACCGTTGGCGTCGATCAGTTGCGGGACGGCGTTGACCGTATCCTCAACATAGGTGACCTGGACGTTGATCCCGTCCAGCACCGGCTCCCCGCCGGTCGAGAAGTCCGCCGGATCGCCCAGAATACGCAGGAACACACCGTCGCTTGACCCGTCACCCGCGGTACCGGAGGTGATGGAATCCCACGCCACCACAAAGGCGCCATTCGGCAGCGCCGCAATCGCTGGCGCCTCCTGGGTAGAGGAGGTCTGCTCGTTCACCTGTAGTTGGCCGTCGACGCGATTCCCAAGCGCGTTGTACTGCTGCACGAAAACACCGACACCGGAACCGTCGGTTCCGTTGGAGTCTGAGAACGTAACAGCAAATCCACCGTTGCTGAGTCCTACCACCTCCGCGTCGGACTGTGTGTTATCTACAATTTCGTTGACCAGGAATTCCCGCCCAACCGGGTTACCGGCCAAGTCGAATCGCTGGCCGTAAACACCGAAACTGCTACCAGTAAAACTGAAATCGTCACCGCGGTCGGAAGTCCAAACCACCACATAGCCGCCCGCGATGGCGGCGACGGAGGAGTCGCTCTGGCTTCCAAAAACTGCCGTATTCACCTGGACCGGCGCGCCAATGACCGACCCGTCGGCGGCGAAACGCTGATGGAAGATCCCGTTGAAGCTCCCGTCCAGACTAGGAGCAGTGAAGCTGACGACCGACGTCCCGTCAGAGAGCACCGCAATGGCGGACTGGCTGAAGCTGTTGGATAACGGATCTGATATTACCGTCTCAGACCCCACCGGCGCGCCGCCATCGTTGAAGCGTTGGACCCCGATTTGGTTGACGAAGGTGGACGAATTTCGCCCATCGAAGCTGATGGCGAAGTCCCCGTTGGAGAATGCAGCAATTTGCGGCTCTGTCTCCTCAAAGAAGTTCGGACTGTCGATTACCGACTCTCCGCCGACGGCCGCACCCGAAGCATCATAGACTTGGAAGGCGACGTTCGCAGGGGAGTTATTTTCCCACACCACCGCGAAGCCGCCGGTGGCCAGGCCAACGACCTTGGCTTCCCGCTGATCGGAAATAGTAGTGGTGTTAACCTGGAACTCGCCGCCTATGGCCGCGCCCGATGCATCAAAGCGCTGCGCGAAGACCCCGGCGCTATTGTCGCCGGTGGCGTCCTGGTTAACGGAAGTCCAGACCGCCACGAAGCCGCCGCCGGACAAGTCCGCTATATCTGGGTCGAACTGGTTTCCGGTGGTGAAACTGTTCACCTGGCGTTCGCCGCCTATTATTTCGACGCCGTCGATTTCTGGCGCGATGTCGATGGTAATCGTTTCGCGCAGAACCCCGCCCGCGCCGTCCTGGATTTGCAGCGCGACCAGCCGTTGCGGCAACGGATCGTCGGAAGCGTTGCGGTAGCCGAGGCTTTCAACCAGCAGTTCAACCCTGTCCGGCGTCGCATCCGCATTGAGGCTGACTGCGAAGTCGGCGCCGTCGGCGCCATCCTCGACCAACGTCCCGATCGCCACACCGTCGACGGAAACCACACCAGCCGAGAGCGTCGCGTGGCCACCGGTAACCAGGCCGAACTGGTCCTGCGTCCCGTCATCCTGCCCGGAGAATTGCGGCTGAACCAGATCATTGGCGACGTTGGTCAGGCGCAATTCACCGCCGTTGAAGTTGGCGGAATCTGTATCTCCCAATGCAACCGCCGGGTCCAAGGCGACGAAGTCCGCGAAGTCGGATTCGTTCATACCAACGGTCTGCGACAGGCCGACGATGCCCGGATCGGCAGACGGCGTGCCACCACCTGTCTTGAAGACCTGCTGGAAGACGCCGGTGCTGCTGCCGTCGCCCGCCGTTCCCGAGGTTGCGGAGGAATAGGCGACGATGAAGCCCGCCCCGTCCAACGCCGCAACGGAAGACAGATTCTGGGTGCTGGAGAATTCCGTATTGACCTGGAACTGCCCGTCCACCCGGCTGCCGTCGGCGGCATAGACCTGCGCGAAGATACCCTGGCCGCTGCCGTCAATGCCGCTGTTGTCCGTCCAGGTGACGACCCAGCCGCCGTCGCTCAACCCAACAATCGACGGGTCGAATTGGCTTGAATTCGTCAACTCGTTCACCAAGGTCTGCGCACCGATCGGCCTGCCGTCGTTGGCGTAGCGCTGCTGGAACACGCCGGTGCTGCTGCCGTCGGTTGCGTTGCTGTCTTCCCAAACGACCACGAAATCGCCGTTGGTCAGCGCGGCCACTTCCGCGTTTTCTTGTTCTCCCGCCGTCGTCGTGTTGACCTGGAATTCCGTTCCAATGGGGACGCCAGCGTTCGAGAATAATTGCCCGAACACGCCGTCAGCGTTAGTACCTGGGACGTCCTGATTGCGAGAGGTCCACACCACAACGAACCGGTCGCCTGCGGCCAAGCCGGCCACCGAACTGTCGAACTGAACGTTCGGGGTGAAAGTGTTCGCCGCAAACTCGGTCGCGACCAGATTTCCGGTCGCATCGAAGATCTGGACCCCGATCCCGCCCGAACTGTCGAGGCCCGGATCGTCATAGGTCGCCGCGAACCCGCCGTTGCTCAGCGCGGCCAACCGGACGGCGCTTTCTGAGGTGGTACTTCCATCGTTCAGAAGGATGTTGCCGCCGAGCGGATTTCCATCGGCATCGAAGATCTGCCCGATTGTGGCATTGGAACTGGTATCGCCCGCCGCGAGAGCCACAGGGTCCGCAAAGCTGTCGCTGGTCCAGGAAACCACGAAACCGCCGCCCGCCAGGCCAATAACATCGGGTACGGACTGCGTGAATTCGGTAAAGGAATTGACTTGGAACTCGCCGCCGATGGGCTGACCGTCCAGGTCGTAGCGCTGACCGAAAATACCGGGCTCATCGGCTTGGAACCGGTCCTGATTGCTGGACTGCCAGACGACGACGTACCCGTTCGGTTGGCCCGTGACGGGATCGAAGGTGGTCGCAACCTCACTGTTGGTCTGGGCACCGGGCGTAAAGGTGTTGACCTGTTCCTCGTCGCCGAAGGGCGTTTGCGGACGGACCAGCGTGTTGATCAGGTCGACGGTTACGATCTGCGGACCGCTGGACCCGCCATCGCCGTCGCTGACCTGCAAGACAAGGTCGCGGGAGAGGATCGGATCGGTCGACGGCGTGGAGAAGGCCAGCCGTTCGATCACCTTCTCCACCCGCGGCACGGTCGCGCCAGGCGCAAAATCGATGCGCAGGGGTGAACCGTCGACACCGTTATCCGTGGCGTCGATCGTTCCTACCGTGACGCCGTCGACGGTGACCACGCCGGTAACCGGGTCGACGCTGACCCCGTTGCCGTCCAGCACCCCAAGCTGTTCCTGATCCGCCGCGTTCAAGGCGTTCAACTGCGCGCTTGTCGTTGTTTGCCGCTGCAGGATCAACGAGCCGCCGTCGAAGTCCGGCGAGTCCATATCGGTGAGCGCCAGCGCCCCGTCCTGGTTCAGCAGGACAAGGCCGGCATTCACCGCGACCGCGTCCAAGGTGACCTGTTCGTCGAACCCTTCGATCGTCGGGCTTGCCGCGCCCGCCGGCAGGGGCGGCGCGTCGAACAACCGCTGGAACACGCCGCGCCCGTTGCCGTCACCGGCCGTGCCCGACGTGTCGGACGCCCAGGTGACGGCAATCGTGCCGTTGTTCAGGACGGTGACGTCGGGTTGGAACTGCGAACTGCTGAATTCCTCGTTGATCTGGAACTGGCGGTCGATGCGTTGGCCGGTCGCATCATAAGCCTGGCCGAAGACGCCGTTGCCGCTGCCGTCCGTGCCGCTGTCGTCGGTCCAGACGACGACGAAACCGCCGCCCGGGATCGCCGCGACCGCGGGGTCGGACTGTGTGTTGACGATCGTGTCGCTGACCTGGAAGGCAACCCCGACAGCCGCACCGTCGGCTGCGAAGATCTGGCCGAAGACGCCGTCGGAATGCCCGTCGTTCTCGGTCCAAACGACCACCCAACCGCCACCGTCGAACGCGATGACTGCCGGCTGGTCCTGGCCGGTGGTGGATGCACTGACGGCCTGTTCGTCCGCGCCCAAGGTCAGCCCGTCGATGGAGACGAGTTGCCCGGTCGCGTCCACCCGCTGCATGCGGATATCGCCGTTCTGGTTGTCCTCCCACACGGCCAGCGCGTCGCCGCCCGACAGCGTGGTGATCGCGGGACGGTTCTGGTTTCCGCTGACAGACGTGTTGACCTGGAATTCGCCAGCCGTCGGCGCACCGGATGCATCAAAGACCCGGGCGAATATACCGTTGCTACTGCCATCGCCGGCCGTTCCGGATTGAGCGGACGTCCATATCGCCATGAAACCGCCACCCGTAAGCGGTGCTAGTTCCGATTGGTTTTGGGTCGAGGAGAATTCATCATTCACCTGGAACGCCGATCCGATCGGATTGCTGTCCGGGTCGAACAGCTGGCCGAAGACGCCCTGCCCCGAGCCGTCGCGGGCAGAGGCCTCTGTCCATAGGATGACAAAGTTGCCGTTGCTAAGGCCGCCCGCGCGCGCCTGGATTTGATCGCCAACGGCAATGTCGTTGACCTGAAACTCCGGCCCGACAGCCTGGCCGGCTTCATTGTAGCGCTGCGCGAAAATCCCCCGGTTGCTCGAGCCTGGCTCGTCCTGGAACGAGGAGATCCAGGTTACAATGTAACCGCCGTCGTCCAGCTTATCGATCCGGGGCGCCTGCTGCGTGCTGGTGATGAAAGTGTTGACCTGTTCCTCACCGCCTGTGGGAACCGGGGATTCATCGGTTTGGCTAATGTTGAGGGTGAAGCTGGACGAACTCGTCGATGCCGATCCGTTCGACACTTGGAAGAACATCGACCGGTTGGCCGCGGGACCTTCGTGGTCGATGGCGAAGGTGAAGTTCTCGATCAGGGCGTCGACCGCATCGGCCGTCGCCGCGGCGTTCAGGTCGATCTGCAATTCATTCCCGTCGACACCGTCCGCCGTACCGTTGATCGTCCCGATTGGGACGCCGCCGAAGGTCACGGTCGTGCCGTCGAACCCGATCTGTCCTGCACCTGTGCCTACATCCTGGATTGAGAGCTGTTCCGCGAAACTGCCGATACGGCTCGTCAGGGCTGTATTGTAGTGCAGCCGCACGAACCCGCCGTCGAAGCCGGTCCCGACGAAATCCTCGAAGTCGACCGCGGCGTCGATGACGACCGGGGCCGCCTGCAGCGCATCCTCGTCATACGGGCCTACGGAAAGCGGCTGCCCGCGCTCGGCGACGCCCACGTCGGTGAGGCGCAGGCCCGACCCGCTGGCCGACCCGATGGTCAGCAGGATGGAATCCGGTTCGGTCTGTCCGCCGACGCCGTCGCTGACCAGGAAACCGATGCCCCGCTGCTCGCCCGAAAGGGCCGTGGGGCTGGAGAAGGCAACCTGTTCCAGGATCGCCCGCACCGCCGCCGCATCGGCGCTGGCGTTCAGGTCGACCGAAAGCTGCTGGCCCGCCGTGCCGTCATCGGCGATGGTGCCGACCACGGTTCCGTTGACGGAGACGACCCCGGTCACCCCATTCACGGACACTAAGCCGGTCCCGGCAATTCCCAAGATGTCGTCCGGTTGCCCGTTTGAGGTGTAGTAAATCTCGATCCGGCCACCGGCGAAATTGCCGCCGTCCGGGTCGTCCAGTTGGATCGCGTTGTCCAGCACCGTCAGGCTGGCGTTCACGTCGGCGACGTTCAGCGTCACCCCGAAATCCAGATCACGCAGGATGGGGGAGGTCTGCCGGATGTTGGCCGGATCCTCGAAGACCCGCAGGAAGACACCCGTGGAGGAGCCGTCACCACCGGCGGCACCGGACGCATTGTTCTCATACACCGCGGCGAATCCGCCGGTGGACAACGCGGCGACCGAGGAGTCCAACTGCGAACTTGAGGAAACTTGGTTTACAATCTGCTGGCCGTCCACTCGCTCCCCGGTGGCGGTATAACGCTGGGTGATGACCGCAGTACTGCTGCCGTCCAAGCCGTTGTTGTCCGTCCAGGTTACTTGGAAACCGCCATCGGCCAGGGCCGCCACGTCCGGTTCGCTTTGCGTACCGCTAGTGAAATCGTTGACCCTGAACTCAAGTCCTACAGGCGTGCCGTCGTTCTGATAGAGTTGCGCAAAAACACCAGTACCGGAACCGTCAAGACTTGACTGGTCCGACCAAACAACGACAAATCCACCGCCGTTCAGTCCAACGACCGACGGTTCCTGTTGGTCGCTCGAAGTGTTGGTGTTGACGAGGAAATCGTTCCCGATGGGCACGCCCACCGCATCGAAAATCCGCGCGAAGACACCGTTGCTGCTGCCATCCCCGGTCGCGCCGGAACTGACAGAGGTGAATACGACGACATGCCCGGCATTCGTACCTGTATCGGTGACCAGCGTCGCGACGCTGGGATCGAACTGCGTTGAGGATGTATTGACCACATTGACGACGGTCTGCCCGCCGACGTGTGCACCGGCGGCATCGAATCGCTGGCTGATGATAGAATCGCCACTGCCGTCACCCTGATCGGACCGCCAGACCGCAATGAAACCGCCGTCCGCGAAGGCCGCGATGTCCGGCTCAAACTGACTATTATCGACATCTGCGTTGGTGAGGGGATCGCCGTCGTCGTTGACGATGAATTCGCCGCCGACCTTAGCGCCCGCTGCATCGAACCGTTGCGCGATGATGCCCAGGTCAAAGATCCCGGGTTCGTCCTGACTGTCCCCCTGCCACGCGACGACGAAGCCGCCGTCCGCGGTTGCAGCTATAACCGGACGTTCTTGGGTTAAGGACGTCGTCGTGTTGACCTGGAATTCCTGGCCTACCGGTGCGCCGTCCGCTGCGTACAACTGGCCGTAGACACCGTTGTCGAAAGTTCCGCGGTCGTCCTGGTTGGTTGACGTCCAGACCACGACGAACCCGCCGCCTGTAAGCTCCACAATCTGCGGATCGAACTGACTGTGATCCCCGTGTGCGTTCACGCGCTGCTCGGTTTGCGCGACCAGCGCATTATCCGTCTGCGGAACGATCGACAGGTCAATGAATTCGGTGGGCGCACTAAGCCCGTCGCCGTCGGTCAGGTCGAGCGCGATGCGTCTCGCATCCACCGGGTCGTCGGAGACGTTGGCATAGCCTATTTGGCCAAGCACCGCCTCTACGGCTTCCACCGTGGCCGACGCGTTGAGGGTGAGCACGAACGGACTCCCCCCCTGCCCGTCCGAGGTGATGGTGCCGATAACCACCCCGTCGACCGAAACCGCCGGCCCGGCAACGGTAACCGCACCGTTCCCGTTGTCGCCCGGCACGATGCCCAGCATATCCTGACTGTTGCCATCGGGGCCCGGGAACTGGTCGGTCAACGGGTTCGGGTCGTCGATCCGCAGGGTGAGGACACCTCCGTCGAACCCGGACACCCCGGCATCGCCCAGCGCGATGGTCCTGTCCGGGTCGATCAGGGTCAGCCCCGCATTCAAGTCCGCCTCGTTCAGCGTTGCCGCCTTCGGCACGCCCTGCAGGATGGGCGCGGCGCCCGGGCTGAAGGCCGCCGGGTCGCCGAAAATCTGTTGAAAAACACCATCGAAGCTGCCGTCGCCGGCGCTGCCAGAGGTGGTGGAATCCCAGGTGACCACGAAATTCCCACCGGGCAACGCAGCGGCCGAGGAATTGTTCTGCGTTGAGGAGAATTCCGTATTGATCTGGAATTCACCGTCGATACGCGCACCCGCCGCCGACAGGATTTGGCCGAAGACGCCAGCTCCCGAGCCATCACCGGCCGTCCCGCTGTTGGCGGACGTCCAGGTGACCAGAATATTCCCGTCGCTCAGCACCTGGACATCTGGCTGGTTTTGAGTAGAGCTGCGCTCCTCGTTAACGATGAACTGATCGCTGGTGGGTAGACCTGTGCCGTCGAAGAACCGTGCCGCGACGCCCGCCGCGCTACCGTCCTGTCCGCTGTTGTCTTCCCAGACGACCACGAAACCGCCGCCTGGGAGCGCCGCGATGGCGGAATCGTTCTGCGAACTGTTCGTCAGTTGGTTAACGGGAAGTTCGCCCGTCGCCGGCGTGCCGTCGGTGTTGAAAATACGTACGAACACGCCGTCGCTTGACCCGTCGCCCGCCGTACCGGAGGCAACGGAAGTCCAGGTCACCGCGAAACGGCCGTCCGATAGGACCGTGACGTCCGCCTCGTCTTGGGTGCTGGAGGTTTCCGTGTTGACACGCTGGTCAGTGACGTCGAGCGGCGTTCCCGCCGCGTCGAAGCGGCGGAAGAAGACGCCTGAGCTGTCGCCCGGGCCGCTGCCGCTGTATGCGACGACGAAACCGCCACCGTCCGCCAAGTCGAAGGAACTGACCGCGGCGTCCCGCACTGAGCCGGTGGTGTCGTCGACCACGAACTCGGCTCCAGCCGGTAAACCGGCGGCATCGTAGCGTTGGCCCAGGATCGCGTTCGTTTCCTCCCAGATCACGACCCAGCCGCCGTCCGCCAACCCGGTTACAACGGCATCCGCCGCCGCCGTGGTGTCGCCCGTATTCACCTGGGTTTCGGGGCCGATCCGGTCGCCATCGGCGGAATAGTGCTGCTGATGGATGCCGCCCTGGGTACTGGAAGTCCACACCACGACCCAGCCACCGTCGCCCAACACGGCAACTTCGGAATCAGTTTGATCGTTCGGCGTGAAGGCGTTGACTTGCTGCTCGCCCCCGACCGGCTCCGGGGCAACTGCTTCCGCTTCCTGCGTCAGGGAAATTGTGAAAGGTAGATTCTCGGTGAAGCCGCCGTCGCCGTCGTCCAGCGTCAACAGGTAGGTGCGGTCGGTCCGCGGATTGTCAGACGGATTCTGGTAGGTGAGCGCGGCGACCACCGCTTCCACGCGCTCGACGGTAGCCAAGGGGTTGAAGGTAACCCGCAATTCGCCGCCGGCAGAGCCGTCCGCCGTGATCAACCCAACAACGATACCGTCTACCAACAGATCGGAGCCGACGATGCCGATACGCGGCCCGGCGAAGCTGAGGTTGTCCTGCGACGTATCGTCCGGCGGCAAGTAATCCTCCGCATTCGCATCTGAGTTCAACAATCGGATGCGCAGTTCCCCGCCAGCGAAATCGGTCGAGTCCGGGTCCGTAAGATGAACGAGACCGCCGGGGAAGACTTCTGCGCCCGCCTGCGCGGCGCCTTCGGCGATGCTGAAGGTCTGCTCCACGCCTTCCAACACCGGCTCATCGGAAACCAGGAAACTCGCCGGGTCGGCGATGATTTGCTGGAAGATACCAGTGCGGTCCCCATCCCCGCCCGGACCTACAAAGGACGTCAGATTCGATTCGTAGACGACGACGAGATTTCCGCCCGGCAACGCGGCGATCTGCGAGAAGCCCTGGTTCCCGCCTGATTCCGTGTTCACCTGAAATTTGGAATCGAGCCTAGTGCCGTCGGCGTCGAAGACCTGTGCGAAAAGACCGTCAAAACTTCCGTCGCCCGCCGTCCCCGAGTTTGCAGAATCCCAGGAGATCACAAACCGCCCGTCATCCAAAGCGGCAACGGCGGGACGATCTTGTGCACCCGAGGTTTCGTCGTTGACACGCACTTCCTCGCCGACCGGCACGCCGGCGCTGGTGAAGCGTTGGTAGAACACGCCGTTTCCGCTACCGTCCTGCTCGCTGGACGTCCAGGCGACGACGATTTCCCCGTTCGCCAGTTCCGCAACGACCGGCTGTGTCTGATTGTTCAGAGTCGACGAATTTACCTGAAATTCCGGTCCATCTACGACACCGAACTGATCGATGAAACGGGCGAAAATACCATCTTCACTGCCGTCCCCGGCCAGTCCATTGGTATCCGATGTCCAAACAATAATGGCTCGACCACCGGCCAAGGCCGCCATTTCCGGATCGTTTTGCGCCCCGTCGATCTGTTCGTTTACCAGCGTTTCGCCGCCAACTGGCGCGCCCGTGTTGGTATAGCGTTGCGTGAACACGCCTTGGCTGCTGCCGTCGCCGGCCGCACCGGAGGTGTTTGACACCCAGGTCACCGTATAGCCGCCGTCGGTCAGCCCGACGACCTCGGGATCGAACTGACTGCCGCTGGTTTCCGTGTTAACCCGTACTTCTGTCTCAGCCGGAACCAGGGTGCCGGCTAAGTCATACCGATTCAAGAAAACGCCGGCCCCATCGCCAGGTCCATTACCTTCCCAGGCAATCACGAAGCCGCCGTCGTTCAGCGCGGCGACACTGGCGTCGATCTGAGTGGAAGAGGTGGTCTGGTTGACCTGGAACTCGTCCCCGACCGCAATGCCGTTCGCATCGTAGCGTTGCGCAAAAACACCGCTGCCGCTGCCGTCCTGATTCTGCGACGTCCAAACGACGATCCATCCGCCATCCGTCAGCGTTGCGACCGACGGGTTTGTTTGATCATTGATGAACTGGGTATTCACCTGCGTTTCGCGCCGGGCGAAGCCGTCGATATCGACCTCCGGTGTGATGGAAATATCGACCACCTGGGTTTCCGACCCGCCGCCGTCGCCGTCAGACAGGTGCACCTGGACCGAACGCTCCCCATCCGGATCGTCGGAGACGTTGCGGTAGGTCAGGTTTTCCACCAGCACTTCGATCAGGCCCGCGGTGGAACTGGCGTTGAATTCCACGATCAGCGGCGCGCCGCCGGTTCCGTCGGAAACGATCGTGCCTATTAGGGTTCCGTCCACCGAGACGTCGGCGCCGAAGACGCTTACGCGCGCGCCAGTATGCAGGCCGAATTCGTCCTGTCCGCCGGCATCCTGGATGCCGAAGCCGTCGTTGAGTTCAGTTTTGCTGAGAAGCGACACGGTCAGTCGGCCACCGTCGAAATCGACGGAATCCGGGTCCGACACGGCCGCAGCCCCGTCCAGGTCAAGAAGCTGGCCGGCAGCCGCCTCCGCCTCGGTGAACGATCGGGAATCGGAAATCGCCTCGAGGCCCGGATTGGCGCTGGGCGCAGCAACCAGCACCGGGTCGCCGAAGACACGCTGGAAGACCCCGTCAAGGTCACCATCGCCGGCACTTCCTGAGGTGGTGGAGACCCACCCCACCGCGAAGGCGCCGTCCGCCAGCGCGGTGACGGTAGATTTTTCCTGCGTACTCGAGGTCTCTTCGTTGATCAGGATCTCCCCGCTGGTCGCCAGACCAGTGGCGTCGAACCGGCGTCCAAAGACACCCGTCCCGCTGCCGTCGCCCGCCCCGCCCGAGCTAACGGACGTCCAGGTGACGACGAAGCCGCCGTCGCTGGTTCCCGTCACCGACGGATCGAACTGGGAGGATGAGGTTTCTACATTGACCTGGAACTCCGAGCCCACCGGGGTGCCGGTATTGTCGAACACCTGGCCGAAAACACCGAAGCCGCTTCCGTCGGCATTAAAACTGTCATCCCAGACGACCACGAAACCACCGCCGACAAGGCCAGCGACTTCCGGATCTGCTTGCGATTGGGCCGTCGTTGTATTGACCTGGAAATCCGGACCTAGCGCAACTCCCGCTGCGTCGAATACACGGGCAAAGATGCCGTTCGAAGACCCGTCACCCGTCGTCCCGGAGGTGTTGGACGTAAAGACGACCACATGGCCGGCATTGTCGCCCAGCGCATCAACCAGCGCCGCTGTTTCAGGCTGAGATTGCGTAGAGAGGAAGTTGTCGACGTTGACAACAGTCTCCCCGCCGACCTTGGCGCCGGTCGCGTCGAAACGCTGGCTGACGATGCTCTGGCCACTGCCGTCGATGGCGGAATTCTCCGACCAGGTGACGACATAACCGCCGTCCACGAACCCGGTGACGGAGGGCTCGCCTTCGCTAACGTTGATGCCGTCGTTGACGACGGTTTCGCCGCCCAGCCGGTCGCCGTCCACCGTGAAACGCTGGGCGATGATATCGAAGGTGTTGTCGGCGGGATTGACCTGGTCGCGGGACTGCCAGACGACGACATATCCACCGTCCGCCGTCGCCGCGACGTCAGGCAGGGACTGATCATTTCGTGTGGTCGTGTTGACCAGTATCTCCGGGCCCAGGGGCGCGCCGCCGGCATCGAAACGCCGCGCAACAACGCCGGAACTGTCACCATCTTGTCCGACGGACTGCCACACCAGCACATAGGATCCGTCGATCAAAGTGACCGACCGGACATTGTTCTGACTGTTCTCGGTGAAGCTGTTGACAAGCTGTTCGCCGATCAAGGCCGTGTCCATCCCTACATCCTCCCATTCGCGGCCAGAACCTAAATGGCCCGGCCTCATGGATGTCGTAGGGGGACACTGAAGTGAAATTGACCCGGATTGGAGAGCGATAAGTGTATAGAACCGCTCATGCTTTTTCTATTTCGGTCGGCTTCGATCAAGTACCTGACCAAAATTCATTTTTTTGACAACCCCGACTACACGCCCCCTGTTCCACATCCCTCTATGATTGTATGTCTAAACAATCTTCGGATGCATAACAGTGTTCCGAGTAAAAATTTCGGTCAACGGCAATATCGTAGACAACTCACTTCTCATTTTTAACATCTGTAAAACTTTAAGAGTTATATGGTATTTTCATCCATATTGTGAATATTGGTTCACATTTTAGCGGATTCAAATACCGCTTTTTCCATATTTCTAGCATTACATGTTTTTTAAATCTGCAAGACAATCAAGTAAAAAAGAAAATCAAAATCTCTCTTTTGCGTGCATTCTGTTATTTCTATATATTGTTTGAATAACTTCGAGAAATTCAAAGAGCATTCCCGGCCTGTGGAAGATGCCGCGCCAAATCTGATCCCTGGATCAAGTGCCGTAATCAGACGATGCACAGGCAAGAAAGATTGAACTTCCGTTGAACTAGCAAACGAGACCACCAACTTTCGAACGCCAGTTAACTTTGGCCGAGACCTTGAGATCGAAGCACCAAGCGTTTTGTTCTCTTCAGCGCGACCTTCTTCGGCAGAATCAGATCAGGGGGGCACGCTTGATCTCATCGATCATGGCACGTTCCAGCCATCAGATGGATACGACAGGATCGTCGACTACAGAACGCAGATTGGTCGCATCATCCGGGATCAGAAAGGGCACACTACCTGCTGTCATGCAGTTCGCCTGCGTCACCCTGCCGGAATGCCGCCCCACCCGAGATCAGGACAACACGGAGATCCGACAGCGCGACTTCAATTCTGTTCGTTGTCAATCTGGGACAAATGCGTGCTCTCTCCGCTCGCGACTAACGGACAGCACGCAACCGGCCATTCGAAAATCAACATCCGACCATTTGTTATTTCCGTCACGACCAGTTGCCGCCGGACCCGATGAAACCGTGAACTCAACTAGCGCAGGAAGCGCGCTTGTTTCGAAAGAAGAGGGGAAACGTGCCCTCACTATAAAAGAGGGCGTAATGCTGAACCCCGCCTATGAATTTACTTTTATCTGAACGAGGGAACGCTGGTTTGTCGCTAAACAGTCTGACGAGGCTTCAAAAGCCTTTCGGAGAAAATATATTCCGTACAGATGCCAGATTCTGCGTCACACCAAACGGCATGAACGGCGGAAAAACTCGTTTTCCCAACAAGATACGGGAAAACTGTCGCCTGCTCCCAAAGCAAATGCTCTACAAGATCTGCGATATACTCCGCCCGAAGAAAAGCCATCGTTTCTTGGCAAAAAAACCGAATGCTTCGCCAACTCAGCAAGATGCAGACTTGGAAAAGAAACGCGTCTCCGGCAAGGTGATGTGTTCATCTGCCCTACCTCTCCCTGAACGCGAGGCCCATTCCGCGCAACAACGGGTCCGCAAGATACTGGAAGACTGTTCGCCCGCCCAGAAGAACTGAGCACCGCACCTTCAGGCCGGGAACGAGCGCATATTCGGACGCCGCCCCCTGAAAGACACGCTGCTCGGTCTTAACAATCATCTTGTAGAAGGTCTCGCCCTCATCCTGTGCGAAGGTATCCGGGCTCACGCGCTGGATAACGCCGTCGATCGGCTGGAACCTGAAAGCATCCCGCGTGGCGAGGCGGATGCGGACAGGCATATGGGCCGCCACGAAGCCCACTTCCGACACGGGGAGGAGTGCTTCGATCAGCAAGCTGTCGTTCAGGGGAACGACTTCCGCCACCACTTCACCGGGGCCGATCACTGCGCCTTCGGTAAAGGTCGACAAAGCTTTAACCGTGCCATCCATGGGCGACCGGAGTACGGTTCGTTCCTTGGTATCTTCCAACTTGCTCATCCGGTTGGTCAATTCGCCGTATTGCTGGAAAACCTCCTCCAATTCGGAGCGGGCACGCTCCTCAGCAGCCGACAATATCACCTCTCGCTGGGTTTTCGCTTCTTCGAGCGCCGCCTGCGCCGTTTTGATCGCGGCCGTTGCTTGCGCGAGTTCCGCTTCCAGGCCGGTCAAGTCGCGCACCAGATTGAGGTGAAGCATCCTGCTGGTCAGATCGCTTGAGAGCAGCGAGTCCGAGATGTCGACCTGCTCGGAGACGACCTGCAATTGCCGCTCCGTGCTCTTGATCTTCGTGCGGATTTCCACGATTGCCTGTTCGCGTTGACGGACGACCTGAGCCTGAACGGCAAGATCGTTCCGCAGACGGGCCTGCCTCGAACGGAACAGGGCCTCAGTCTTCTCCGACAAGCCGCTGAAACGCTTTTTGATCTCGTCCGGGATCTCTACTTTTTCCGACTGGGTTATCTCCGCCTCAAGCCGGATATTGGCCAAACGCAATGAGGCAAGCCTGAACGAAAGTTCCGCAATATCGGCATCGCTGGCGACCGACTGTAGCTCCAGCAATGGCTCACCCCGTTCCACGTCCTGGCCTTCCGAGACGAGGATTCGCGCCACAATACCGCCTTCCAAGCTTTCGATAGACTGAACCTGTTGGGAGGGCACGACTTCGCCATCCGCGGTCGTCACCGTGTCCAGCTTTGCCGTATAGGCCCAGAAACCGAGAGCGCCGGAGAACAGGATCACGAGTGCCGTCAGCCCCTGGGCAAGCCAGCGCAGTCGAGGCAGGTCGCGGACAGGCTTCTCCTCCTCATCCCACACCTTTGCTGCCGTGTTCGTGAAAGAAGGCAATGCGTTTTCTGCGACCGTTTCGCCTTGCCGCACCGCTACGGCCGCCTTCTGGCCGCGGCGGAGTTCGATAACGTAGTCCGTGGTCCTAGCGTGGTCCGCCACCGTCGTACCAATGAAGACGAGCTTGCCGTCGCTGGCCCAATCCCGGCATTTTTTAAGTGCGTACTCCTCTACATCCCTGCTCAGCACCTCGATAGGGTCTTCGACCAGCATGATCGGCGCATCGAAATAGATCGCGCGCGCCAAGCCGATCCGCCATCTGACCTCCGCTGGCAGGCCCTCGCCCTCTGGCGACAAGGGCATGTTCAGCCCATGCGGGTGGGCCTCCACCGCCTTTCGGATTCCTGCTTTCTCCAGCGCCGCCAGGATACCCTCCCGGTCTTCATCACGAACACGCTGGAAGTTCTCCGCGAGGGTTCCCGCGACGAAAACAGGGTGGGCCGGAACGAACCCGACCTGCATGCGCCACCACTCGAAAGGCAGCGTCTCCAAGTTGACGTCATTAACAAGAACGCCGCCCTCGCTCGGACTACGCAACTTGGCGATCACATCCAGCATCGCCAATGTCGCATTTGCATCGTCGCAATACACGGCTGTGATTGAGCCCGGCTTGGCCGTGTGATTGACGTCGGTGAAATAGGGCACCGACATGTCAGACTGCCGAAGGCCAAGATTCCGAAGTTCCACGGAACGCAGGTCACCAACCAGCGAGCCCTGGCGCTGCGCTTCCTTGGGCAGATCTTTCAATTTCCCGATGACACAAAGCGCTTCCTTTGCACCGTTCGCGGCCTCAAGCGCCGCCGCGAACCGGGAAATCGGGGCCAGCGCCCGTGCCGCAAGGATGTTTACGCCGATCAGCGACCCCACATCCAATTCCCCCTTCAACGCAAGAAGAGCGCCGACGGAGATAAGGGCGACCGTTTGGACCGCCTGAAGGACGAGAGAGATATTCTGCTGTGTAGATACGCGTTGAGCGCTGATACGAGCGAGATTGACCTGATCGGCGGCGAGCTCGCGCCATGTTTCGATCAACGCGTTCGACGATACGAAGAGCCGCATCCGGCGGGCAACGGACATTGCGTGTCGCAAGCGCGTGGCCTGGATCCCCGCCTCCGCCGTCAAACGGGAAAACAACGACTGTTGCCGGCGCGCCAAAAAGACCGTCGTAAACAACATAAGAAGGGCGCCGCCCCCGGCAATCGTGCCAAGTCTGTGATCGATCAGGAAGACGATGCCGACAAATACAAAAGAAAAAGGCAAGTCCAGAAGGCTGCAGATATGTTGGGGGCCATGCCCGTACTGGATACGCGACAAGGCCTCTATCGGGTCGTTCTTCCGATCCGACTGATATCCGGCCAGTTGCCGGGGCGAGGCGAGACTGAGCAGCGACCCTATACCGGTATACAGATGCAGGTCGTGCACCGCCCCCTGGGCACGGGCCAACCGGAAACGCGTGGAACGGAGCATCAATTCGAAGAGGATCGCGATCGCCGTACCACTGACCAGCGCGAGCAACGTCGAAACCTCGCCAACGGCAAGGAAGCGATTGAAAATCTGTATGACGAAAAGCGGGGGAGCCAACGCCAACACATTGGCCAAGACCGACGCCACGACAAGGAGCAACGCGCTCCAAGGTGAAACGAACAGACGACGCAACAATTCCAGCATAAGAAATCCCGCCCGGGCTGTTTTTCGTGATCACCCGTTCAGGTCACGTGGAAATCCGTTTCGTCCAAGTCACTCGCGCTGACATTGGCCAAGGTCATCTGCAGGTCGCCGGAACCGTCGCCATCGGCATCCACCTCCAGCAAGTCCGTCGTGTCGTTGAACCGCGCGGATGAATTTCCGCCGCCTGTGAAATCGACCGTTTCCGCGCCGACAAAGCTGAAAGTGCCCGACAGCAATCCGTCCAGGAAGATCTTGTCCACGCCGGATGCGTCAAAATCCGTAATCACGTCGCCACCGCCGTTCGGCGCATCCGTCAAGGTCGCATAGCGGAACAGATCCGCCCCGGCGCCACCGGTCAATGTGTCGGCCCCCTCCCCGCCGGTCAGGGTGTTGGCGTCCGCACTCCCCAGCAGAGTGTCCTCGTACTTCGTTCCAATGGCGTTTTCGATCGAGGACAGCGTGTCCGTATCGCCATAGCCGTCGATGGCGGTCTGCGTAGCCAAGTCGACAAACACCCCGGAATCGCCCAGGAAGTCCTGACTTTCGCCGAACAGATTGAAGTCGCTCTCGAAGGAGACGGTGTCCGATCCGCCGCCGCCGGAAATTGTATCGTTCCCCGACATGCCGATGAACAGGTTGTTGTTTCCATCTCCGATCAAGGTGTCGCCCTTATAGGATCCGCGCACACTTTCGATGCTTATAAGGGTTTCAACATTGCCGAAACCGTCCGTGGCGGTGCCGGCCCCCAAGTCGACCGTCACGGCCGAGGTGCCGCCGCTAATGCCGTCCCCTGCGAAGTCAACCAAGTCACTGCCGCCACGACCGTCGAAACTGTCCAAACCACGTCGGCCAGTGAACCAATTGTCGCCGTCGTCGCCGAAGAAACTGTCGTCCGCATTGGATCCACGCAACCATTCAATATTGACTACTGTGGTTGTATATTGTCCGTCATTTGTGACCACGACCCCGGTGTCCAAATCACCGGTAATGCCACCGTTGTCGTTTGAATGTGTGAAAATCGCCCTGTCGAACCCATCCCCGCCGTCGATCATATCGTTGCCGTCGCCGGGCCGGAAATGGTCGTCACCCGAGCCACCAATGAAGGTGTCGTCCTGATTGGTTCCCATAACCTCGTCTATGTCGAAGATCGTGTCGGTAAAGGATCCACTCAGGGCAGTGACCGTCCCCAACTCCATGTCCACAAGGACGCCAGTGCCGGTGATATTATAATAAGCAACCTGGCTGTAGCCACCGCCACCGTACACCGTGTCATTCCCAAATCCTGGCGTAAAACTCTCCCAAAATTCATTATCGGAGCCGACAAAAACATCGTCGAACTGCGTCCCAATAACATCCTCAATCCCATCAAGAATATCGGTGCCACCATCCCCGTCCAATGCGGTGCCGGTGACCATGTTGACCGTGATGCCAGAAGACGCGCCGGAATAATCGACGGAATCGTATCCTTGTTCTATGCCATTCGAATCCTTCGACGTCCCGCCAATGAGCACGTCATTCCCCGCATCTCCAGTGAAGAAATCCAACCCCGCGCCCCCATCGAGTGTGTCGTCTCCGTCAGCCCCGCTCAGTTGATCGTTGCCATCCCCACCGGAAATGGTGTCGTTGCCGCCAAGCCCGTCGATGAAATCGCTATTTGGAGTGCCATTAATAACATCATCGCCTTCGGTTGCGTTGAACGTCCCGGAACCCGAAAAGCTGAAATTCGTCTCACCGAACTGCGCGATAGTGAGATTTTTGAACAACACCGTGTCGCCGAAACCTTCGTCCAACAGGACGTCGGAGCCCTGCTGTGTCATGTGAGACAAGACTTCAGCAAAACTTTCGGACTGCACGAAGACCCTGTCCTCAGAAGTGTTGAAGTCTGTAATCGTATTGGTGCCGAACAAGTTCGAGAAGAAATCACTGCCGGCGCCGCCAGTCAGCGTGTCGTTTCCGGTACCAGGATCCAGAAAATCATCTCCGCTACCGCCAACAAGTGTATCGTTCCCCGCGAAACCGCGAATTGCAGAGTTTTCGTCATCAGAGAAAATCGTATCGGCGAAGTCGGACCCATAGATATTGTCGGCGTCACTCACCGTATCAACTGTCCCGAACGTGTCCACGACAGTGCCCGTCAGGACGCCTCCCTGTGTGCTGCCTGAGAAGTTAGCAAATATCCCACCGCCCCCGCTTTCCGCCGAATAGTCCAATGTCGCCGAAAAACCCGAGCTATGAATAATCGTGTCGTTTCCTTCACCACCGACGAAGGTCACATTGAGGCCGTCAGCAATAAGAGTATCGTCGCCAGACCCGCCACTAAGTCTTGCGTTGTCTGACCCAGTGGCATCGACAATGTCGTTCCCGCCAGCACCTTCAAGGAAGTCGAAGTGGCCGCCGCCGCCGGTCACCGTGTCGGCTGAATCTGTTCCTACCACCAGTTCGGCAAAATCGCCCTGATCGACACCGGTCACTCCAGACGTCAGGTAAACGCGGCCATCCACGGAATCGTTCGGATTGAAAAAGTAACTCTGAAGACGGTTGCTCTCGAAATAGGCAACACTGTCAGCGCCTAGCCTGAAATCTTCGAGGACGACTTCCGTGCCCAAGTTGAAAGAGTTGCTAAAACTCGACAGTCCGATGGAAATATCGTCGATGCCGACCTCGTAATGAAAATCCAGGAAATTATCGTCACCGAACTCAGTGATGACGTCCTCGCCAGTATCGTCATCCGTCGCCCGAATGATGATCGTATCGTTGAATTCGCTAACGAAATAGGTGTCCGCACCCGCTCCGCCGACGAGAATATCCGTACCGGCCCCACCGAAAAGCTCGTCATTGCCGTCGCCGCCGAAGATCGTGTCATTCCCGAAGTCACCATTGATCTGATCATCGCCGCCATTCCCGAATATCGTATCGCCACCGCCTTCGCTGGTTATGAACTCGTCCGCGTCGCGCCCCACCAGGGTCTCCGACGCTGTTGTCCCAATTAACTTCGAATTGAAGAAGAAATTCAGTGCAAAGAACCGGTCGAACGACAACCCCGTCGCGTTGAAATCGGCAACGGTGAGGTTTTCCAGAAGGACAGTCGTTCCCTCATTGAAATCAACCAATAAGCCATCCAGCGTGTCCGTGAATATCGCTTCGGAGGTACTTGTGATACCCGTTACATTTGCTTCGATCGTATCGAGGTCGAATTCGAAATCCGTAATCACATAGTTCTGCCCCGGGGTTCCCAGTTCAAAGCGGTCGGCGCCGGCCCCGCCGGTCATGGTGTCGTTGCCAGAGCGCGCCTGCAGGCTGTCGTCCCCATCGCCCCCGATCAGAACGTCGTCTCCGCCTTCTCCGCGCAGGATATCGTCCCCCGCGCCGCCCTCGATCACGTCATTTCCCCCACCGCCGCGCAGAAAGTTATCTGCATCGGACCCGATAAGCGTATCGGCAAAGTCGGAGCCACGGGCGTCTTCAATATTGAACAGCGTGTCAGTGTCGCCGAACGTATCGCGGGCCTTGCCCGCACCCACGGAGACCGGGGTTAAAACCCCTCCGACTTCGACATCGACGGTCCGGGACACATTCGACAGATTGAGCGCAACCCCATCGCTGCCGCCCGTGTTGTTGTAACGCAAGCGGTCGTCGCCGCCACCGCCATCCATGGTGTCGTCGCCCTGGAGCCCGCGCAGGTCGTCACCGAGATTGCCGCCGAAGAGCTGGTCGTTGCCTTCCCCACCGAACATGTCGCTGATCGTGTCCGGCGACCCGATGATGACGTCGTCCCCGCCGAAGCCGAAGAAATAGTCGCGGTAACCGCCCCCGCCCGTCATCGTATCGGCGCCATCGGTACCGCCGATGAACTCCATATAGCCGCCTTGGTTGGTGCCGTTCCCCCCGGAGGTCACGTAGACTCGACTCGCGTCGCCCGCTTCGCTGTAGAAATCGTCGAAACGACCCGGGATCTCGACATATAGGACGCTGTCCTCACCGAGTTTCCAGTCCTTCAGCGTGATGGCGCCACCGGTATCGTTGAAGTCGTAGTTTCCGTCGACAACCCCGCCGAGCCGAAGGTCGTTACCAATGAGTTCGAAGTTCCAGTCGTAAAACATTTCCTGTGGCCCTTGGCCGTCGAAAAGGTCCTGGGTGCTGGTCGCCCGCAATTCAATAATGTCCTGGCTGGTCTCGCCTGGAGTTACCTGGATTGTGTCGAAACCGTCGCCTTCGACCCAGATATAGGTGTCCATCCCGCCGGAACTGATCAGGACGTCGTCACCGCCATTTCCTTGGATAATGTCGTTGCCGTCGCTTCCGGTAATGGTATCCACACCCGCAGTGCCGGGGGCCGGATCTGTGAAGAAGGTAAAGTTTCCGCCACCCAAATCGCCGGAAGCGACCCCTTCCAAGGTCACCGTGGCGCCGCTTGCGAAAGTCAGGACCGCATTGCCGTCAATGTCGGAAATGCCGAAATCCGCGGTCGAGCGCGCATTGTGGTCGGTTACGTCCAGGGTATCCGACGCCGTATCGAAATCCGTGATCGTGTCATTCCCGATACCTGCCGTCATGACGAAGGTGTCGGCGCCGCCGTCGCCGGTCATAACATCGTCGCCGTCGCCTCCTTCGATCGTGTCGTCACCGCTAAGGCCGATGAGGCGATCTCCTTGATCGGACCCTATGAGCACGTCATCGAAGAAAGTTCCCTGCACTTCCTCTATAGAGATCAGCGTGTCCGTATCGCCATGCGCATCCGTCGCCGTTCCGGCGGCCTGTCCATCGCGGTCGGTATCCGACAGGTTGACCACGACACCGTTGGGACCGTTGTCGCGGATGTAGCGGACCCGGTCGTGCCCGTCCCCGCCGTTCAAGATGTCATCCCCTCGCCGCCCGCTGAGGTCGTCGTTCTGATCGGCGCCAAGAAGCGTATCGTTACCATTGTCCCCGCGCAGGAAACCACGTGTTCCCATGGCAACGCTGAGTGTGTCATCTCCATCCCGGCCGAACAGGAAGTCGAGATAACCGCCCCCGCCGGTAATCGTGTCGTTGCCGGAGGTTCCGATGATGATCTCGCTGAAGTCACCTTGGTTCTCGCCTGCGGTGCCCGCAGTCAGATAGACGCGCGACGTGCCGCCGGTATTCGACCAGAAACTGTTAGTCGCGCCAGCATCTATCGAGACGAAATCGACGCTGTCCTGCCCCAACAGGAAGTCCTTCAAACGGATCGTGCCGCCCAATTCGTTGAAGTCGACTCCACCGATGACACCGCTGACGTAAAGGTCCTGCTCGTCGAAGTCGAAGGTGAAGTCGTCGAAGCTCCCCTGGATCTCGATAACGTCCCGGCCGCCGACATCGCCCGTCGCCAGGATCGTGTCGATCCCGTCACCAACGGACCAGCGATAGGTGTCGTCCCCCGCGCCCCCGATGAAGGTGTCGTCGCCGGTCGTGCTGACAAAGATATCCGCGCCACCGGTATCGGTGAAGGTCTGGCCATCCGCCGTCCGCCCGCCCAAACCGTCGGAATAGATGAAATTGACCGACGTGAGAGACGATTGAGAAATTCCGCGGATTTCCACGAAGTTTCCACCGCCGAAGTCAAGGGTCGCATCCCCCTCGAAGTCCTCGGAGAGGACGGACTGAACGCCTGAGAAATCGGTAATGCCGAGATTGCTGACGTCGATCCGGTCCAAGCCCAGGTTGAAGTCCCGAATCCTATGCTCCGCGCTTCCGGGAAGGATGACGAAAGTGTCCGCACCGCCCTGTCCGCGCAGATCGTCGATCCCGCCGACCACGGTTCCCGAAATGATCGTATCCATTCCCGAACCGCCGCGCGCACGGAAATTCGGGACCGTCCCGTCGCTTTGCAGGATGTCGTCGCCGAGATCCCCGAACAAATAGTCCCGGAAGCCGCCGCTGGCCGTCATGGTGTCGCCGGCCAGCGTTCCGATCAGCACTTCCGTATAGGGCCCCTGATCGGTTCCGGTCAGACCGCGCGTATAGAACAGCCGCGCATTTCCGCCATCATTGGAATAAAACTGGTTGAAGCCGCCCACATCGGCTTCCATATAGGCGACGCTATCGTCGCTAATGCGGGCATCCGTCAGGGTGATGTTCCCTCCGGCATCGTCGAAGTTGTAGTTTCCGTCGACGGCAATACCGACGATGAAGTCGGTATCGGTCCAGCTCCAATTGAGATCGTAATGCGTTCCTTGGATTTGGATCACGTCCTGACCGCCGGCATCGTTGGTGGCGAGAACCTGATCGAAGCCGTCGTTCAGCGACCACAGATATGTGTCGTTGCCCTCGTTGCCGATAAGCGTATCGTCGCCGCCCAATCCCTGAAGTGTGTCGTCCTCGACACCGCCGGCAAGCGTTTCGGCCGACGCGGTACCGACTAAGAAGGATCCGCCGCCGCCCGCTGCAAAAACAAAGTTGCTTGCGCTCAGTTGCGAGACATCGATCCCATTGAAATGGACACTGTCGCCCGAACCGAAATCAAGCGTGTCGCCGGTGCCGGCGGCCGCAAGTATTCCCGACAGATCGCCGAACTGCGTAAACCCGAAGTCGCTTACATCCAGTCGGTCAAAGGACGGGTTGAAGTCCTGAATGGAGTCGGCCCCGCCCCCCACTTCAAAAACGAAGGTGTCTGATCCGGCGCTGCCATCGCCACCGAAGGAGTCACCATAGAGTTGGTCATCTCCAGTGCCGCCGGTGATCGTGTCGTCGCCATCGTCGCCACGCAGATCATCCGCGCCGCCCCCACCTTCGAGGATATCGTTACCCGCACCCGCCCGGATCGTGTTCTCAACAGAAGAACCGATGAGCGTATCCCCAAACAGGGATCCATGCAGGTTTTCGATGCTCGTGAGTGTGTCGGTATCTCCATGGCTATCGGTCGCCGTGTCCGCGGCGACCCCATCCCGCTCTACGGAAGAGAGGTTCACGAAGACCCCTGAAGACCCGTTGTCACGGTCGTAGCGCAGAAGGTCCGTCCCGTCTGCGCCATCGAAAACGTCATTCCCTGCACGTCCGATGAAACGATCGTCGCCGGCCGACCCGAAGAAGAAATCATCGAACTCCGTGCCGCGGAATTCGTCCAGTGCCGCCAGGTTCAAGAAGGTGTCCGTGTCGCCGAAAGCGTCCAATGCGGTCATTGCCGCGACGTCGACGGTCGAGGTATCCGGCAGCGTCACCGTCTGTACGGTGTCGGAAAGGTTGATGATCACACCGACACCGTCGCCGTTCTGATCGCTTTCCGCCTCGTAGCCGATGCGCTCGAACCCGACGCCGCCGACGAAAGTGTCATTTCCTTCCATGCCACGCAGGAGGACGAATGGATTTTCATCAAGGAAGTTCAGTTCGAACCGGTCGTCACCTGATGTGCCGAAGAATCCTAGGCCACCGTTGAACAGATCCGGTTGTTCCAGGTTGATCAACGTATCGACAGCGTCCGTCACCCCATTCTCGTTGAGGTCTTTCCTGACGATGCCGGTCGTTAAACCGTTCACCGAAGAAATTTCGACATCCACGGACGCAACGGTGGTGCTTGGCCCCAGGCTATCGCTTCCGTAGTTTAAGATGAGGAAGCTTACGTCGAGATCGGAAAAGTCGACCGTATCGAACCCGGCGCTTCCAAAAACGACACTGTCAGGGTTTGAGCTATTCGTCTGCGGCGAGAAATAGTCGTTGCCGGCAGTGCCATCGAACTGTTCGCCGTTGGTATCGCCGACGAAAACCGTCGGAAGGACGAAGTTCGCGGCCGTCAACTGGGACGCGTCGACATTCTGAAGTTGGATCGTGTCGCCGTTGCCGAAATCCAGGGTGTCGCCTGTTCCCGCCGCCGCGAGAATTCCGCTCAAATCCGAGAATTGCTGGATTCCGAAACCGCTGACGCTCAGTCGATCAACAGAAAGGTTGAAATCGAATATGGTGTCGGTACCGCTGCCAAACTTGAACCCAAAGATGTCAGCCCCGCTCGAGCCGAGGTTATCGAACGTATCGCCCCTGAGGAAATCGTCACCGGCTCCACTCAAAATAACATCGTCGCCCGCTTGTCCCGACGCGGTACCATCGCCGCCGACAATCAGAAGATCCGCAGTCTCTGTACCCTCAATATTCTCAATGTTTATCAGCGTATCTGTGAAAGCGCCGGTCCGCTCTTGTGCGATCCCACGACCCAAGTCGATAGTGACCCCATTGGTGATATCACTGAAGTCATAACTCGCTCTATCGTGTCCGGCTCCGCCGTCAATCGTGTCATTTCCAAAGAAGCTGCGGAAAGCGTTGTCGTCGGCATTCCCAAAAAGCTGATCGTCAAAGTCGGTGCTGTTTATGGATTCGATATTCGTCAGCGTATCCGTGAAGGAGCTCGTCCCATCGGTGACGGTCCCTGTAGCAAAACCGCCGATAATTCCCGAATCCCGGTTTCGATAACTGATCTGATCGAAGTCGTCACCGCCATCGATCACATCACTTCCGAACCCAGATTGGATGAAATCGGAACCACCACCAGCGGTTATGGTGTCATTGCCACTTCCACCGTCGATGAAATCATCGCCGTCGCCGGCCACGATGGTGTCGTTGCCGCCATCGCCACGTAGGCTGTCGTTGCCGCCACCGCCTTCGATATTGTCATCGCCGCCTCGGCCGCGGATCGTCTCGTCGCCGGTGGAGCCGAAGAACGTGTCGCCCTGCTCGGTCCCGCGCACTTCCTCGATGGATATCAGCGTGTCGGTATCGCCGTGGCTGTCGGTCGCCGTCCCGGCGGCCTGTCCGTTCCGCTCAACGCTTGAGAGGTTGACCGTAACCGCTCCGCTGCCCTGATCGCGGTCATAGCGCATGCGGTCGAAGCCGTCCCCACCATCGATGAAATCGTCACCCTGGCGGCCGCGGAAATCGTCGTTCTGATCCGCGCCCAGCAATGTGTCATTGCCGTCGTCGCCAGATAGGAAGCCACGCGTGCCGTTCGAGACGCTGATCGTATCGTCACCGTCCTGCCCGAAAATGAAGTCAAGATGTCCACCGCCGCCGGTAATGACGTCGTCGGCGCTGGTCCCGATCAAAACCTCGGTGAAATCGCCCTGGTCTTCGCCGACAAGGCCGGCGGTCAGATAGAAGCGTGAATTGCCGCCGGCGCTGGACCAGAAGGAATTATTGTCTCCCGTATCGATTTCGACATAGTCGACGCTGTCCTGACCAAGGCGGAAGTCCTTGACCCGGATGACGCCCCCCGCATCGATATAACTGGCGCCTGGATTCAGCACACCGCCGATGTAGAAGTCCGTTTCGTCCCAATCAAAGTCTACGTCGTAAAATGACCCCTGGATTTCAACAACATCGCGCCCCCCGTTGTCTCCGGTCGCCAGGATCGTGTCGAAGCCGTCCCCGATGGACCAGCGATAGACGTCATTGCCGGTACCGCCGATAAAGGTGTCATCACCTGTCGTGCTGATAAACGTGTCAGCGCCGCCCGTATCGGTAAAGGTCTGACCGTCGGCCGTTCGTCCGCCGGAACCGTCGGAATAGATAAAGTTCGCGGACTGCAGTTGGGATGCGGATACATTGCGGACCTCAGCACGGTCGCCTCCACCGAATTCCAGAATCGCATCGCCGTCGCCGTCATTGGACAAGATCGCCTGGACGCCTGAAAAATCAGTGATCCCGAAATTGCTGACATCGATGCGGTCGAAATCCATTTCGAAATCGGTGATCTCGTCATCGCCGGTGCCGATGTCAAAGACAAACGTATCGGCGTTGAAACTGCCCCCTTGAAGATTGTCCCGGTCCGCGCTGGTCGAGGCGACGATGGTATCCATCCCCGAACCGCCCCGAGCGCGAAAGGCTTGCGTCGTCCCGTCGCTCTGAATGATGTCGTCGCCAGTGTCCCCATACGCGAAGTCAAGATAGCCGCCGCTCGCCGTCATGACGTCGTCGCCCGAGGTCCCCAAAATCACCTCGGTAATGGCGCCCTGATCGGTGCCGGTAACGCCGCTCGTAAACGTCAGGCGGGAATTGCCGCCGTCGTTCGACCAGAAACTGTTTAGAGACGTATTCGCTTCGATGAACGCGAAGCTATCGTTGCTGATCCGCGCATCCTTCAGGATCAACGCGCCGCCAAGATTGAAGTCGAAGCTGGAATCGCTGGTTACCCCGACAATGAAGTCGGTAACCGTCCAGTCGAAGGTCAGGCTGTATTCCGACCCCAGTATCTGAATGACGTCCTGGCCGCCCGCATCCCCATCGGATCGGATTTCGTCGAAACCGTCATTCGCGGCCCAGATGTATACGTCATCGCCGGCTCCGCCGATCAGGACATCGTTTCCGCCATTGCCCTGGATCGTATCCGCGCCGTCGCCACCGACGAAGGTCTCCGAAAGCGACCCGCCGGTCATGGTATCGTCGAAGGCGGAACCGACATATACGTCGAATCCTTCGGCCGTATCGGTTCCACCGAAACCCGTGATCGTCGCCAGTTCGGGATCGACGGTATCGACCTGGATATCGACCGCCGACCCGGCGTTCTCATAGCTCAGCGTATCGACATCCGCATCGTCGCCATCGACATCGGCATTGGTTCCCGCGATGAAACTGTCGGTGCCGCCGCCCGCGACAATGGTGTCGCTGCCAAGACCGCCTTGTACTATGTCGTCACCGCCGCCATCGTCGATGGTATCGTTGTCGGCGCCGCCGTCGATATCGTCGTTCCCAAGGCCGCCGCTTAGGATATCATCCCCCGCGGCGCCGGAGATCGTGTCATTTCCGGATGCGCCGCTGAGAGTGTTGGCGTTGGCATCGCCCGTCAGTGTCTGTCCCGATGCGGCTGAGACGACGATATCGAAACTGTCCGAGATCGTTTGCAGGGGGTCGCCGAACACGGCGGCAGTGACGATGACGGTTGCAAGGCCGATTGTACCGATAGCCGGCGTTCCGCTGATCACACCTGAATTCTGGTCGATGGTCAGGCCGCTCGGCAGCCCGGTCGCGGAGAAAACCAACGTATCGGATGCGTCGACATCCTCAAAATTGCCCGACACATCGAGCGAGAAAAATGTCCCCTCGGTCGCCGTGTCGTCTGCAATTGCTGCCGTCAAGGTCGGCGCGTCATTCGTTCCTGTGACCGTGACGACGACCGACTGCGTTTCCGTGCCGTCAGACGAGGTGACCGTGAAACTATCGGTCAGCGTCTCGCCGCCTGCCAACGCCTGCACCGCCGGGTTCACGTTATCCAGGTCGTAAGTCCAGTTGCCTGCGGCATCGATTGAGAAGCTGCCGAAACTGCCTGTCTGGCCCGCAATTGGCTGAACCGTCGATTGGCCGGCATCCGCGTCCGCGATGGTCAGCGTGCCGGTGGCCTGAAGGGTCGTATCCTCTGCGACGTCGCCGGTGGTCGTACCGCCGAAGACCGGTACGTCATTCGCGCCAGTGATCGTCACCGTGACCGTTTCCGTCGCCGTGCCATCGGCGGAGGTAACCGTGAAGCTGTCCGTTACCTGCTGGCCGTCCGTCAGGGCTTGAACCGAGGCCGACCCGTTGTCGAGGTCATAGGTCCAGTTCCCCGCCGCATCGACGCTGAAACTACCGAAGGTCCCGGCCTGCCCCGCGATCGGTTGAACTGTCGATTGACCCGTATCCGCATCCGTGATGGTCAGCGTGCCTGTGGTCTGAAGAGTCGTGTCCTCGGTAACAGCGCCGGCGGTGGTGCCGCCGAATGCCGGCACATCGTTCGTACCGGTGATCGTCACCGTCACGGTTTCCGTCGCCGCGCCATCGGCGGAGGTAACCGTGAAGCTGTCCGTGACCTGTTGACCGTCCGTCAGCGCCTGGACGGAGGCCGACCCGTTGTCGAGGTCATAGGTCCAGTTCCCCGCCGCATCGACGCTGAAACTACCGAAGGTCCCGGCCTGGCCTGCGATCGGTTGGACCGCCGATTGACCCGTATCCGCATCCGCGATGGTCAGCGTGCCTGTGGTCTGAAGAGTCGTGTCCTCGGTAACAGCGCCGGCGGTGGTGCCGCCGAATGCCGGCACATCGTTCGTACCGGTGATCGTCACCGTCACGGTTTCCGTCGCCGTGCCATCCGCGGAGGTGACCGTGAAACTGTCCGTGACCTGCTGACCGTTCGTCAGCGCCTGGACCGAGGCCGAGCCGTTGTCCAAATCATAGGTCCAGTTCCCCGCCGCATCGACGCTGAAGCTGCCGAAGGTCCCGGCCTGGCCCGCGATCGGCTGGACCGTCGATTGACCCGCATCCGCATCCGCGATGGTCAGTGTGCCGGTCGTTTGCAACGTGGTGTCTTCCGTGACGTCGCCGCTGGCGGTACCGCCGAATACCGGTACGTCATTCGTGCCGGTGATCGTCACTGTGACCGTTTCCGTCGCCGTGCCATCGGCGGAGGTCACCGTGAAACTGTCGGTGACCTGCTGACCGTCCGTCAGGGCCTGAACCGAGGCCGACCCGTTGTCCAGATCATAGGTCCAACTGCCGGCGGCATCGACACTGAAACTGCCGAAGGTCCCGGCCTGGCCCACGATAGGCTGGATCGTCGATTGACCTCCATCCGCATCCGCGATGGTCAACGTACCGGTGGCCTGAAGGGTCGTATCCTCTGTGACGTCGCCGCTGGCGGTACCGCCGAATACCGGTACGTCATTCGTGCCGGTGATCGTCACTGTGACCGTTTCCGTCGCCGTGCCATCGGCGGAGGTCACCGTGAAACTGTCGGTGACCTGCTGACCGTCCGTCAGGGCCTGAACCGAGGCCGACCCGTTGTCCAGATCATAGGTCCAACTGCCGGCGGCATCGACACTGAAACTGCCGAAGGTCCCGGCCTGGCCCACGATAGGCTGGATCGTCGATTGACCTCCATCCGCATCCGCGATGGTCAACGTACCGGTGGCCTGAAGGGTCGTATCCTCTGTGACGTCGCCGCTGGCGGTACCGCCGAATACCGGTACGTCATTCGTGCCGGTGATCGTCACTGTGACGGTTTCCGTAGCCGCGCCATCGACGGAGGTCACAGTGAAGCTATCAGTCACCTGCTGACCGTCGGTCAGGGCCTGAACCGGAGCCGCGCCGTTGTCCAGATCGTAGGTCCAGTTGCCCGATGCATCGACACTGAAACTGCCGAAGGTACCGGCCTGGCCTGCAATCGGATGAACCGTCGACTGCCCCGCATCCGCGTCCGCGATGGTCAGCGTGCCGGTGGCCTGAAGAGTCGTATCCTCTGTGACATCGCCGGCGGTCGTACCGCCGAATATCGGCACATCGTTCGTGCCGGTGATCGTTACCGTCACTGTTTCCGTCGCCGTGCCATCAGCAGACGTGACCGTGAAACTGTCGGTTACTTGTTGACCGTCGGTCAGGGCCTGAACCGAGGCTGCGCCATTGTCGAGGTCATAGATCCAGTTGCCTGCCGCATCCACACTGAAGCTGCCGAAGGTCCCGACCTGGCTCGCAATCGGTTGAATCGTTGTCTCACCTGCATCCGCGTCAGCAATGGTTAGCGTGCCTGTGGTCTGAAGAGTCGTGTCTTCGGTAACGGCGCCGGTGGTCGTGCCGCCAAAGACCGGCACGTCGTTCGTGCCGGTGATCGTGACCGTCACCGTTTCCGTCGTCGTGCCATCGGCGGAAGTGACGGTGAAACTGTCCGTTACCTGCTGACCGTCGGTCAGGTCCTGAACCGAGGCTGCGCCATTGTCGAGGTCATAGGTCCAGTTGCCCGATGCATCGACACTGAAGCTGCCGAAGGTCCCGGCCTGGCCCGCAATCGGCTGGATTAAACTCTCGCCGATATCCGTATCGGCGATGGTCAACGTACCGGTGGCCTGAAGGGTCGTCTCCTCGGTAACAGCACCGCTCGTCGTACCGCCGAAGACGGGCACATCGTTCGTGCCGGTGATCGTCACCGTGACAGTTTCCGTTGCCGTGCCATCGGCGGAGGTCACCGTGAAACTGTCAGTGACCTGCTGACCGACCGTCAACGCCTGAACCGAAGCTGCGCCGTTGTCCAGATCGTAGGTCCAGTTGCCTGCCGCATTGATCGAGAAACTGCCGAAACTGCCTGCCTGATCCGTGATCGGCTGGATTGTCGTTTCGCCGGAATCTGGATCCGTAACGCTCAATGCGCCGGACGTCGTTAGCGACCCATCTTCATTGACCGCCCCGGAAACGGCGCCGGAGATCGATGCCGGGTCGTTAACGGCATTGACCGTGACCGCGATGGTGTCACTTGACGAGTTCGTCGCGCCACCGTTCGCCTCCAGCGACGTCGCGGTTACCGTCAAGGAAAAGTCAGAATTCGAGTCCGCAGGCGGGCGGATAGTCAGGCCGGAAAGTTCGGCTGCCTGCAGCAACCAAACGCCGCCGCCGGTGTCCGATCCCGCCGACAACTGCGCCCCGGATGGAACTCCACTTACCTCAACGGTAAGCGTTTCGGAGCCATCGGTATCCACAAGACTGGCGTTAATCGTGAGGGCGATGTCGGTATCTTCATCCCCCGATGCCGCCGACACAATCAACACGGGGATGCTCGCCTCGGCATCCGGCTCGAAATTGAAACTGCTGTCGTCGAGGCTCGCCGCGGTTATTCCGATTAAAGTCGCCGAGGCTCCGCCGCCGAAGTCGAGCAGCGCGTTCCCGAACCCATCGTCCGTGATGCTGAAGTCGGACGTGCTGTTGAAGCCATACGCCTGAAGATCGATAACATCCGTTCCAAGGGCGAAGTTAGATACGGTATCGACGCCGGAGCCGGGTCCGAAAACGAAAGTGTCCGTCCCCGAACCGCCATCCAGGCTGTCATCGCCGCTGCCGCCGATAAGCAGGTCACTGCCATCGCCGCCGATCAGTGTGTCCGCGCCCTCACCGCCGGAAAGCGTATCGTTCCCGATGAAACCGTCCAACGTATCGTCGCCGCCAAGGCCGGTGATCTGATCGTCGCCGGTGCCGCCTTCTATGGCGTCGTTCCCTGAGGTTCCGGTGAGAACCTGCGGTCCCGCGCCGCTGACGAATATGTCGAATACATCAGAGACCGCCGCATTGCTCTCATCCGTCGCGGTAACGGCAACCGTCGCGATGCCAACTGCCGTATTCGCCGGCGTCCCGGAGATCACGCCGGAAACAGGATCGATGGACAGCCCGTCAGGTAGCCCCGATGCAGAGAAGGTAAGGCTGTCGCCCAAATCCACGTCAGCGAAATTGCCAGAAACATCCGCTGTGAAGAGCGACGCCTCCGTCGCAGACTGGTCACTGATCTGGGATGTCAATTCGGGAGAATCGTTGCCCCCGGCTATCGTTACCGTGACTGTCTGGGATGCCGTTCCATCGGCAGAAAAGACAGTGAAACTGTCTGTGACCTGCTGAGTGTCCGACAGGGCCTGCACGGAGCTACAAGCGTTGTCGAGGTCGTATGTCCATTTCCCTGCGACGTCGACGCTGAAACTCCCGAACGTGCCTTGCTGACCGGTGACTGGCGTAAAGGCTGCCTCGCCCGCATCCACGTCGGAAACGGTCAACGTACCCGTGGCCTGCAAGACCGTGTCTTCGGAAACATTCCCGGTCGTGTCTCCGCCGAGGATTGGCGCGTCATTCGTGCCCGTGACCGTGACCGTTACGGTTTCCGTCGCCGTGCCATCGGCGGATGTGACGGTGAAGCTGTCCGTTACCTGCTGACCGTCGGTCAGGGCCTGAACCGAGGCTGCGTCATTGTCCAGGTCGTAGGTCCAGTTGCCCGATGCATCGACACTGAAACTGCCGAAGGTACCGGCCTGGCCCGCAATCGGTTGAACCGTCAATTGACCCGCATCCGCATCCGCGATGGTCAGTGTGCCGGTCGTTTGCAACGTGGTGTCTTCCGTGACGTCGCCGCTGGCGGTACCGCCGAATACCGGTACGTCATTCGTGCCGGTGATCGTCACTGTGACCGTTTCCGTCGCCGTGCCATCGGCGGAGGTCACCGTGAAACTGTCGGTGACCTGCTGACCGTCCGTCAGGGCCTGAACCGAGGCCGACCCGTTGTCCAGATCATAGGTCCAACTGCCGGCGGCATCGACACTGAAACTGCCGAAGGTCCCGGCCTGGCCCACGATAGGCTGGATCGTCGATTGACCTCCATCCGCATCCGCGATGGTCAACGTACCGGTGGCCTGAAGGGTCGTATCCTCTGTGACGTCGCCGCTGGCGGTACCGCCGAATACCGGTACGTCATTCGTGCCGGTGATCGTCACTGTGACGGTTTCCGTAGCCGCGCCATCGACGGAGGTCACAGTGAAGCTATCAGTCACCTGCTGACCGTCGGTCAGGGCCTGAACCGGAGCCGCCCCGTTGTCCAGATCGTAGGTCCAGTTACCCGCTACATCGACACTGAAACTGCCGAAGGTACCGGCCTGGCCTGCAATCGGATGAACCGTCGACTGCCCCGCATCCGCGTCCGCGATGGTCAGCGTGCCGGTGGTCTGAAGAGTCGTGTCTTCGGTAACAGCGCCGGTGGTCGTGCCGCCAAAGACTGGCACGTCGTTCGTGCCGGTGATCGTGACCGTCACCGTTTCCGTCGTCGTGCCATCGGCGGAAGTGACGGTGAAACTGTCCGTTACCTGCTGACCGTCGGTCAGGGCCTGAACCGAAGCCGACCCATTGTCCAGATCGTAGGTCCAGTTACCCGCCACATCGACACTGAAGCTGCCGAAGGTACCGGCCTGGCCTGCAATCGGTTGAACCGTCGACTGACCTGCATCCGCGTCCGCGATGGCCAGCGTGCCGGTGGCCTGAAGAGTCGTATCCTCTGTGACATCGCCGGCGGTCGTCCCGCTGAAGACCGGCACGTCGTTCGTGCCGGTGATCGTGACCGTCACCGTTTCCGTCGTCGTGCCATCGGCGGAAGTGACGGTGAAACTGTCCGTTACCTGCTGACCGTCGGTCAGGGCCTGAACCGAGGCTGCGCCATTGTCGAGGTCATAGGTCCAGTCGCCCGATGCATCGACACTGAAGCTGCCGAAGGTCCCGGCCTGGCCCGCAATCGGCTGGATTAAACTCTCGCCGATATCCGTATCGGCGATGGTCAACGTACCGGTGGCCTGAAGGGTCGTCTCCTCGGTAACAGCACCGCTCGTCGTACCGCCGAAGACGGGCACATCGTTCGTGCCGGTGATCGCCACCGTGACAGTTTCCGTTGCCGTGCCATCGGCGGAGGTCACCGTGAAACTGTCAGTGACCTGCTGACCGACCGTCAACGCCTGAACCGAAGCTGCGCCGTTGTCCAGATCGTAGGTCCAGTTGCCTGCCACATCGACACTGAAGCTGCCGAACGTTCCGGCCTGGCCTGCAATCGGTTGAACCGTCGATTGACCTGCATCTGCGTCCGCTATGGTCAGTGTGCCGGTCGTTTGCAGTGTGGTGTCTTCGGTAACGTCGCCGTTCGTCGTACCACCGAAGACGGGCACATCGTTCGTGCCGGTGATCGTCACCGTGACGGATTCCGTTGCCGTGCCATCGGCGGAAGTCACCGTGAAACTGTCGGTGACCTGCTGACCAACCGTCAACGCCTGAACCGAGGCCGAACCGTTGTCCAAGTCGTAGGTCCAGACACCCGACGCGTCGACCGAGAAACTGCCGAAGGCACCGGCTTGATTCGTGATCGGCTGGAAAGCGGATTGGCCGGCATCCGCATCCACAACCGTCAACGTGCCTGTCGCCTGCTGTGCCGATCCTTCCGTCAAATCATCGGTTGCCACGCCCCCCAGGACCGGCACGTCGTTCGTACCAGTGATCGTCACGGTAACCGTCTGGGTCGCCGAACCGTCCGCGGATGTCACCTCAAAACTGTCGGTCTGCGTTTCGCCAGCCGCGAGGGCCTGCACAGCTGGCGCAGCGCTGTCCAGGTCGTAGGTCCAATTCCCTACGGCATCGACCGAGAAACTGCCGAACGTTCCCGCTTGATCCGTGATCGGCTGAACCGTGGATTCGCCCACATCCTGATCGAAGATGGTCAAGGTCCCGTTGACCTGTGCCGCAGCATCTTCCGAAACGGCGCCGGACGTCGTACCGCCAAAGACAGCGACGTCATTCGCATCCGTAACTTCGACGGTCCGAACCCAGATATTGCTGAGGCCCCCTTCATCAACGCCTTGGATCTGAATTGTATGAGACGTTTGGGCTTCCGCATCCAAAGGAGACGCGACACGTATCACGCCTGTATCGCCGTCTATACTGAAACGGCCGTCCGCGTCATCGACCAGCGAAAAGACGTGAGAATCGCCTACGTCGGGGTCCTCCACCGTGGCAGCACCAACTACATCACCAACGGCGGACGCTTCCGAAACGGTGAAACTTCCCTCGGCAATGTCTGCCGGCTGATCGTTCGTGCCTTGAATAGTCAGCACAACGTCCTGTGTGGCGGATCCGTTCGCGGAAGAGACGGTGAAGATAGTGGTCTCGGTTTGACCGGCAGCGAGCGACTGCACGTCGCTCGAACCGTTGTCGAGGGTGAATGTCCAATTTCCGTCACCGTCGATCTCAAAACTGCCGAACGAGTTCGATTGCGTCCCGGCGGCAAAAGATGGCTGACCGAGAACAGCGCCTGAAAAAACCAGCGATCCCCCAACACTGAGCAAACCGTCCTCAACCGTCGTGCCCGTCGAAAGTCCGGTGATTGGGTCCGGCGCCGGGGGAGGCGCCACTGAAGCCGGGATCACCGGAACGGTCGTGTCTACAGGCGCCGAAACGATCGGTGTAATTGTCCCTCCGGGGTTTCCTCCCGGTGTGCCAATTTGCGTCCCCGACGGTGCGGTCAAGGGCGCTAAATTGGCAAGAGCGACAACCGGGGTAAAGGACAATGGGGGGCCCGATTGGAGGTTTTGTACAGTTTGCTCCGAAACTTCCGCCTCGGCTTCGACAGCATTGTCATCCGATGCGCTTGGCTCCCCAAACACCGGAGCGTCGCCGAGATCGATTTCCTCGCCGAAAGCGGCAATGGCGGGGCCCGTGTTCTCACCCGAGGCCAGCCCCAGTTCTTCGCCCTCACCCTCTTCAACAGCCAAATCGTCCGGCGCCCCGTCATCAAGGGCTTCTATAGGTTCAGGGCCCAGTTCCGGTTCTGGTACCGGGTCTGCTTCCAACAGATCGACAGCCGCTGTGTCCTGCAAGCTCTGCTCGACCGGAGCTTGACCGCTATCGGTCGAGCCATCTCCATCGGTTTGATCCGGGGCCCCGTCACCGTCGCCACCACCCCCACCGCCTTCACCGCCATCGCCAGGGCTATCACCCGTACCGTCGGAGTCCTCACCAGAATCATTTTCCCGACTGGATTCGATGAACTCTTCAATGGCCGAAATCGCCGTCGTCAGAATACCTTCAACGCCCTGAACAATGGTGCGAATCTGCTCCAATGAGAACACACGTTCTTGAGGAGGGCTGTTGCTGAACTGCACCGATACACCGTTCAGGGGTTCGGTTAGAACACTGGTCCCGGCTTGCGTGGTGACAGTAAATTCACCGACGACAACAGTCCCATCGGGGCCAGGCTGGTCGGGTAGCAGAATAAAGAAATTGTCCCCCCCTTCCCCGCGAATTTGAACAAGGCCACTCGTTCCGCGCACACCAATCGTTGCAACAGGTGTCTCGATTTCCATCGCGCCATCGCCTGACTTCGCGATATCGCCGGAACCAAAAGAAAAAAGCCCCCGAACAAGTTCGAGGGACATCGAGTCGCCACCGCCACCGGGCTGATAAACGAATTCGTTGACGGTAACTTCGCCATTCTCGGTCAAGCCAATCTGGCTGCCATCTGCGAAGGTAACTTTTATCTGGCCGGTCGCCGACGTTTGGAGAAGATCATTCTGGTAAATCTGCGTCCCGACTTCAACTGGGACCACGCTGCCGTCGGCGCGTGTTACTATCGCCTCGCCGGATGTTTGCACTACGGATCCAACCGGCTGTTGCCCCGCGGCTTGGGCGATTTGGATCGCTGTCGGGGGGTCGGCTGCGCTGCCAGTTGACGCCAGCCTACCTGGACCGTTCTCGGAACGTCCTCCACCACCATCCATACCCACGCTCCCGCATCGTCGACCTACACGATACCCACCCTACTCTCTAAAGTTTATTTTCTTCTGATATTGTGATGCAATTCAAGGATGCAAGGCGTCTATATTTAAAACACCCATTGACAAAAGAAGGTTCAACTCTGCGATTACAACGTTTGCTCTAGCGGAAACCGCATCACTTTGCGCGTTAATCAGGGCCGTCTCGCCGGCAAGCACGTCTATCAACGACCGTTGACCCGATTTGCGCTCCTGGCGAGCCAAAGTAAGAAACTCCTGGGCTACAGTCGCCTGTTCTTCGAGCAGAACACTGTTTCTGGTCGTGGTCTGAAGGTCGGACCAAGCGTTTCTTACCTGCTCATCAGTGAGATCCAATGCATCCCCATAGGCCGACTGTGTCGCCCGGAAGTCGGCTGAGGCTGCGCGGATTGTATTCCGCAAGGTTAATCCAAGATCGAACTCATAGGACAGCTGCAGCCGTATGATGCTTTCACCACGGTATCCGGCAATTCCTTCGACATCTTTCCGCCAGATCTGTTCTCCGACGATATCGAGCGACGGATAGTAGAGGCTGGACTCCGTACCGATCTGCACCTCTTTACTGATTTCCCTGTCCAACGATGCGACCTCGAGGGCCGTGTTCTCGCCGCGCGCGACGGACAATGCTTCGTCCAATGTCATCGGCAACACTTTGGGATCCATCGTGACTTCGACAATGCCGGTCGTGGACTCAGGGGGAAATCCAAAGACGGTTCGATAGCGGTTAACCGCCCGCTCCATATCCGCTTCTGCCAAAACGAGCCGTGCTTCGGCACCGATTAGCTGCGTTTTCGCCTGCAGAACGTCTGTCGTCAGCCCGGCTCCCTTGCGAACTCTTTCGTCCTCAAGCTCGGTCTGTCGGAGGATGTTTGCGACGGAGCTTTTAGCAAAATCGCGAACCTGTATCGACCTGGAAAGGTTAACTATTGCCGCGAGGCCTTCGAACAGGACCTGCTGCTCGGTATTCGCCGTTACGAGCTTGGCACGCTTCTCATTCAGTTTGGCAACACCGACAGTCGAATCCGACGCGCCAAAATCGTAAACCCGCTGCGTCAAGGAAAGAGATACTTCCCGCCCATTCAGAAGCGTGTCGTCAGCGTCTGGGTTGATGCGGCGTTCCTTGCCCACGAAACTCTGGGCGGCCACGCTGGGGTAATAAACCCGGTATGCTTCCGACACCCGTTCCTGCGCGGCGGACCACTGTTCGCGTGCCACCGCTATTCGATCGTGGCTCTCGAGCAATTCGCGTATCTGCCGGATGAGAGTTTCCCGGCCCTCATCCGCTGAAACAACCGACGGGAGCAGAAATACTGCGAAGCATATCGCCCCAACCGAACATGTTAGCGTTACGCGTCGCAAAGCGCCCCCCCGCCCGACGAAGATTGACCCATCAACTCCTTATACCGGCGGTTGCGGCCGGAAACAAGCGAGAGTACATTTTTGAACCTTTTCTAGCACAACCAAGAAAAGGAAGTAGAAGAAGATATTCTCCCTTGGATGACTATTCGAAATTTGATGCTCGATGCCTGACAGGAACTGCGGCGCCTATCCAAAGATGAGTTTCTCGGCAGGCTTCGGCGAATGGCTCGCCGGAACGAGATGCTCATTGGTTCTCTCGACCTATCATTCAGGAAAACTTATCACGGTGGGCACCGCCGCCGACGGCACCGTTAAACTGGATTCCGTCGGATTCGGCCGATGCATGGGGATGGCGGCCGATCGCAGCGGCTTTTGGGCATCGACGACCCATCAGCTATGGCGGTTCGACAGGCTTATCGAGCCGAACGCAGAGAACGGCGCGTCCCTGAAGTTCATACCGCAAGCCGCATTGACGACCGGTTTGGTCAATTGTCACGACGTCGCCATCGGACCGAACAAGACGCCGATGTTCGCCAACACACTATTCAACTGCATCGCTACGACGGACCATCGGCACAGTTTCGTTCCGATATGGCGTCCGGATTTCATTTCCGACATCGCCCCGGACGACCGCTGTCATCTGAACGGTATCTGCGCCGTAGACGGAGAGCTGCGCCTGGCAACGGGGTTTGCACATTCCAACGAACCGGAAGGCTGGCGGGACATCGAGGAAGACGGCTGGCTAATCGATATTCGCAACCCGGATCGATCCGTCGGCGGGCTTGTACAACCCCATTCGCCTAGGCTGTTCGGGAACGAGGCCTGGCTGCTGAATTCCGGTGCAGGCGCATTGGGCAGGGTCGTTGACGGCCGGTTCGAGCCTGTTTTCATTCACGGGGGATACCCTCGCGGATTGAGCCGGATTGGCGATCACCTCCTCGTTGGACTGTCGAAGGAGCGCCGAAACGGGGAGTTCTACAATCTGCCGATCGGAAAATGCTTGGAAGAGCGGGGGATGAGCGCCGGATGCGGCGTCGACATCCTCGACATGTCGGCGGGAAAAGTTGCTCATTGGATCCGCTTCGAAACAATCGTTACCGAATTGTTCGATGTGCTTGTTCTTCAAAATTGCACAGACCCAACACTCTTGCCGCCTTTCTCCGACATCGCGCAGCGCGCCTACGCGATCGGAACGAGTGCGTGACGCTTAATCAGCGGGAGAGCGCCGCCTTCGCCACCGAGGCAAGCCGCGCGACGGCGTCGTCGATTCGTTTGCTTTGAATGGCTGCAAACCCTATTCGGAACGCGTTACGCCCTCTCGCGCCATCCGTGAAGAACAGTGATCCCGGTTCAACGGCAACTCCCTCGCCGCGGGCCGCCGTGGCGAACCCCTCGTCGATGGTGCCGGTGTCATCTACGAGCCAGAAGGAGGTCGCGCCGAATCCTGAATAGGGACTCCAATCGGGAAAGTGCCGGGAAATCGCCGCATCCATCACGTTCCAGCGGGTGCGATATACATCCGCGACATCATCCAAATACTTCTCGTAATAACCGAGTTTAAGAAAATGACCGAGCAGGCGCTGATGCAACCCGGGTTGATCGCCAAATAGCCGACGCGAAAGACTTGCCGCACGCTTGACGATTTCTTTCGAGGCAACGATGTAGCCGAGGGACAACCCGGGTCCTAGCGTTCTCGAAAGGCAGCCAACGAGCGCGACACGGTTCGAACGGTCAAGCGCCTTCAGCGATACGTCCAATTGACCCTCAAGATTTCTTTCGAACCCCGTCTCGTATTCAATTACGAAGCCGCTGTTCTCATCGGCCCAGTTCAAGAGGCTCTGTCTTCTTGCTAGAGCCATGGGCACACCGGTCGGCACCTGATGGGAGGGAGATACGACAGCCACATCGGCGTCGATGCTGTCAACGACCAGGCCGTTGCCGTCCACGGGGCAAGGAACGACAGTGGCCCCGAACCCGCGCAACACGTGCCTGGCTTCCGGCGGCCCGGGGTCCTCGACGGCGAAACGCCGCTCCGCAGGATCAAGCAGCAGGACCAAAAGCGACAGCGCCGCCTGCGCGCTTCCAACAATCAGGACTTCTTCCGCCGATGCCACAAGCCCCCGCTTTGGGAGAATGCGGTTGCTGATCTGGTCGACCAATACCGGCTCGCTCTGAATCTCGTCGATTGCCGCGATGTTCCTGACCCAGTTCTTCCCCATGCTGCTTTGCACGCTGTGGCGCAGTTCGCGCGCCGGAAACAATTCCGGGTCGACCGCTTCACAGACCAACGAATACTCACAATCCGGCATAGCAGATTCCGGCATATCCGATACCAGGTCGAACGGCTCGGCCATCGTCCTATCCATCCCGTTTCATGAGGTTTTCAAAAACGCACCGCGTTTCGCAAGCAATGCCGCATAGCAAGCCTTCTCGCTACAACTTGAGTCAATGGACTCAATTCAATCACCGTCCATCCAGGAAAGCGATACTAGAAGCATGGACAAATTACTCTATAATTTCAGGATTCCTAACGGTCCGGTTGCATGGGCCTCATTATGATCAGAACAAGAATAAGGGTCCCGGGACCGACGGCAAAGCTAATGCGATTTTTCTCCGAGAGCGCCTTAGAGAAACTGCCGCCGCTTTTCATCGGATTGGCCGTGCTTGCCTGTCTCTGCGCCATCAAATACTTCGACCCTCCCTTCATTCAGGCGTCCCGCAATCTTTTCTTCGATCAATACCAACGCCTTTCTCCGCGGAAATACGCTCAAGTCCCGGTACGTATCCTGGATATCGACGAAGAAAGCATTGCCCGCTTCGGTCAATGGCCTTGGGACAGAAAGAAGATAGCGGAAATCGTAGACCGCCTAACCGACAAAGGCGTGGCTGTAGTCGTTTTCGATGTCCTTTTCTCCGAGGCCGACCGGACTTCTCCGCGCAAATTTTTTTCCGAGATTCAGGAAAACTTGGAAACGACGGTAACCGCCGAGCAATTGCCCGACTACGACGAGATGCTGGCGTCCTCGATTGCGCGTGGCCGTGTCGTGACGAGTTTCGTTCTGGCCAACGACACCACGGGTGGGCGACGCCCACAGATCAAGCGCAGTTTTGCCGTCATCGGCGACGACCCAAAGCCCTACATCACCAATTTCAAGACATCCGTGCCGGCCCTGGAAGTTCTTGAGGTTGGCGCCGCGGGAAACGGCGCGATCAACTTCATCCCGGAGTTGGATGGGGTCATCCGCAAAGCGCCGCTCGTCTTTCGGATCGGCGACGAGTTATACCCGACTTTGGTGACAGAAGCGCTACGTGTCGCCCAAGGCAAGGCCCCCTTAATACTAAAATCCGTTACCGCCGGCGCAAACGGAAAAACATTTCACCGGCCCGGAATCACGAATGTCGGCATTGGCGCTTTCAATTTGAAAACAAACGAGTTTGGTGAAATTTTTCTTCACTACACGCATCATGTTCAGGAACGCACCTACCCGATCTGGCGGCTCCTCGACGACGCGCAGCCAATCCCGGACAAAGCCATTCAAGGCAACATCGTTCTGATCGGCACCTCCGCGGCCGGTCTGCTCGATATGCGTTTCGAACCCTTGGGCAACGTGGTTCCGGGCGTTCAAATGCATGCACAAGCTCTGGAGCAGATCATTTCAACGAGCTATCTACAGCGGCCCGAATGGTCGAAAGGAATTGAGCTTCTGTTCCTGATCGTCGCGGGATTGATCGTCGTCGTCACCGCATCGGTTTTTGGCGCTTTGCCTTCGGCGCTCGTCGGCGGCGTAGTCGTGCTCACCGGCATTGGGGCGGCTTGGTATGCATTTGTCGGCGAAAGGTTTCTGATCGATCCTTTTTCGCCAAGCGTCTTCGCTTTGATCTCCTATGCCGCAGCGGCCTCTTCCCGTTATTTCATCACCGAAAGGAAACAACGGTTCGTCCGCCAGGCATTCTCAAGCTACGTCTCGCCCAACTTAGTGGATCATATCGTTGCCGGGGAAGGAACGTTGACACTGGGGGGAGAGCGTCGCGAGGTTTCGTTCGTGTTCACGGACCTCGAGTCGTTCACGGCAATGGTTGAAGACAATGACCCAAGCATAATAATGCCGATCCTGAACGAGTACCTGGACGAGATGATCGGCATCGTGTTCGACCACGGCGGTACTGTGGACAAGGTTGTCGGCGACGCGCTGCATGTCATGTTCTCCGCGCCTGTCGCCCAGGAAAAACACGCGGACCTGGCGGTTGAATGCGCTCTTGCAATGGATCGTTTCGCGCAGGAATTTCGCGCCCGGGTCCAGGAATACGGATTATTCTTGGGCCGAACCAGGATAGGTGTGAATACAGGCGAAGTCGTGGTGGGAAATTTCGGCGGCAACCGGCTTTTCGACTACACCGCCCATGGAGACGCCATCAACACCGTGGCGCGCCTCGAAATGGCGAACAAGGCGACCGGGACAAGGGTGTGTGTGGCGTCCAATACAGTCAGCCTGTGCTCAAGTTTCTCGTGGCGTCCGATCGCGGACCTTGTTCTTAGGGGCAAGCAGCAAGTCGTTTCCGTTTTCGAGCCGTTGCGTTCGGAGGACGATGAGACCGCCTGGTTGGATGAATACCTGCATGCGTATGAGAAGATGAAGGCTGGAGATCCGGACGCGATGGAGGCGTTCCGAAACTTAGAAGACAAGTATCCCGATGACGCTCTTGTGACATTGCACTTGCGCCGTCTTTCCAAAGGCGAAGCAGGCATTAGGATGATTGGCTAAACAACCAGCAGCTTGGGTACTCCCTGCCAGGAACTGGAAGACATTATGGCTGACACGTTCGACAGAAAAGAAGAACGGATCCAAAACGATCCGATCCCGATCCAGTTAGAAGGCAAGAAGTACCGCCTTCACGATTGGTCGGCCGGCGGTTTTAGCCTCAAGGCGTATCATAGGGATATCGTGCCCGGAGAAGTCGTAGAAGGTAGGATCGGATCACTGTTCGGACTCCCACGGTCGGCGTTTAAAGCGGTAGTCGTGTGGCGAAAACAGCAATCAGTCGGCTTCTCTTTCCAGCAACTACGATCGGAAACATTCGCAGCGATGCGGGAGAGAGCCACAGCCCGCAAATGCCGGAGATGAGGACGAGCACTTAGACGGATTGCAGATTGTGTCCTCCGCCCCAAGTTACCCAGTGTTGGAAAGATTACACCAATTGGTAATTCCAGCTATCAACGCGAAAACAATGTTCTGCGAGAATTCCTAACAGGGAAATGTCGGATTCAATATCATGCATGTAGCCGCGCGAGTAGCCAGCCAGCGCTAACGTGTCCACAATAGTTCGGTTCCGCTCACGCCCGACGCAATAGCGCCGGGGCAGAAGCTCACCGATACGAATGTTCTTTTGACCTGCATTGCGGCCATGCACATGGCCTAGCCAGACTTGTCGATCAATGCCGTTCAGCCTCGCCAATGACAACAATGTATAAGCTATGAACCACCGCTTTCCGACCCGACAGACAACCAGTTTCTCTGCCTGACGGCGAGGCCAAGCATCACCTGTTCAACTGCGTTGCTGTCCCAATACAGGTTTCCACGGACAATACTACTACTGAGAGGCTTCAGTGTTCTGAGCACGGCGCACCGCTCGGACTTCGAAAAATGGCTAGATGAGAATGGCACGGTTGTTCATTTGGCCTCAATGTTGGCGCACACATCTATCCAGCACCATACTCTGGAGGAAAGGCGCACCAGAGTTTCCTTGACCGACCGGGAGAGGGAGTGCCTGAGTTGGCTCGCCAAGGGTCTCAGAACGGGTCGTATCGCAGAACGCTTTGGCCTCGCCGACGTGACAGTCGCCCTGCACCTCAGCAATGCTCGGAAGAAGCTAGGAGCCACCACACGCGATCAAGCCATGGCGCAAGCGATCATGCTTCAATTGATATACCCGTAAGGAGCTAGGAAAAGCTTCAAGGACAACCAACAGACCATGGTTGAACAATGAAGACTTAGTATTGATCCTAGGTCTATCAGTTCGAGTTTAAGCAGCAGCGATGTCAGATTTCGCGTCATACTCAGCAGCAAAATTCCGAAAAGTCTTTTTACTACAATCAGATAGAAAAAAATCGTCGCCTGCTCCCAAAGCAAATCCGCTACCAAGCTGCGCTCCCCCCACGACTCGCTCCATTGTTGCCTGTTTTTTTGTTCAGCAAAGTTTTTTGTCACTACCGATCATATCCCTGAAAAGTTCGAATCTCGGGCGCCGCCCATTCATCGACTTACTTGGTAAGGGAGAGGTCCAGAGTTCAAATCTCTGCGGCAGCACCACCATCCCTGGATGATACGATGCATCGTGGTGGTCTCCGGCAAGCCCCCTACATTTCAGGCACAACTCAGTCTAGAATGGCCTCGTACGGAGAGGCATGTGGGGGCGTTTCCGGGTTGAACGTCCAGTTCGCCCCGATGTCAGCCTGGGGTTTCACCATCCTTGGCGTCGAAGAAAAAGGACTGGCATGGCGGAGCGTCATAACTGGGGGCCGCAACAGTGGGCCGACTATATCATCGCGGCCCATGGGCGCACGGTCGCGTCGATCGTCGAGACCGGCAAGCGATGGGGCGAGTACAGGGAAGCCATTCATGCGGACAAGCAGATCGGCTGGGGCGACAAGGTTTTCGACCTGACCGGTTACGGTAAGCGGAGCGCCAACCGCCACATTCTGATTCATGAAAAATTGAGTCCCATTGGGACCCGATTTTCGGAACTGCCGTCATCCTGGCGCGCCCTGTCGGAATTGGCGGTGCTGGATGTCGATAAGATCGAAGCCCTGCTAGACGCGGGCCTTGTGAGCCGGTCCTCAACCCGCAACGACATCGTCACCGCGGTGAAGGTCGCCAAGGACATCCTGCCCCAGGACTTCCGCATCGAGTTCGGTAAGGACTATTACCAGGACCTGAAGGAAGCGGTCCTGGACTTCGAGGTCATTACCGAAGCAGCCCGTACCGGAACGGCGAAGCCCGTCCCCTGCGCCGAGCCGGCCGCCAGGGAGGAACGGCCCGCCCGCGAAATCGACCTTCGTGTCCAGACCATCCGGGACATGGCCCGGGAGTTCGACAAACGCATAGCCAGGACCGAACGGCCGTTCGAGCATCCCGACGCGCGGGACGCCATGGTCGGTTTCATCAAGCACTGGGCAGACCAGCTTGGGCTGACCGTCATGGACAAGAACGGTTAGACCCTCCGAACGCCCGGCGCGCGATCTTCAGCCTTGGCTGCACGGTGTTTTTCGATACGGCTCGGTATGTGCCGGCGGCTCCCCGTATATACTCCGCGTCAGACTTGTTTAGTGCGTGAACCGGGTGGGACGGGCTTTTGATATGAATGACGGCAGAGTTACGCCGGAAGGGCCGACCGCAGCGCTGGGCGCGTTCGTCGCCGGGTTGCGCTTTGAGGATCTGCCCGCCCCTGTGGTGCGCCAGGCGACGGATTTCATTCTGGATGCGGTCGGTTGCGCCATCGGCGCCTGGCGGGACGATCCTGAAAAAGCCCGGATCCTGTCCCGCGTCGTGGCAACCTTCCATTCGTCCGGCGCGTCCGCCATCTGGGGATCGCCAGGGCAGTTTTCCGACGCGGCCCTGACCGCCCTGGCCAACGGGGCCCTGGTCAATGCCGCCGATTTCGACGACACGCATAAACGCGCCCTGCTGCATACCGGGTCGGTCGTGGTGCCGCCCGTCCTCGCCCTGGCGGCGGAACGGGGCCTTTCCGGCCGGGACGTCATCACCGCGGTCGTTGCGGGGTATGAGGTCGCCGTGCGGGTCGGCATGAGCGTGATGCCGAGCCATTATCGATACTGGCATTCGACGGCTACCAACGGCACCTTCGGGGCCGCCGCCGCGGCGGCAAAGGCCATGGGTCTGGATGCGGAGGCGAGCCGGATGGCGCTCGGCTTCGCGGGTACCCAGGCGGCGGGGCTCAACACCTTCTTCACCTCCGGCGATATGACGAAGAGCCTGCATCCCGGAAAGGCCGCCTTCAACGGCATACTCTCCGCCCGCCTCGCCGCCGTCGGCGGCACCGCCCCGCCGACCATGCTGGAACATGAGAAGGGCTATCTCGCCGCCTTTTCGACCGAGCCGAAGCCCGACGCCCTGGTCCGGGGGCTGGGTCGAGAATGGGAAATACTGCAGAACGGCTTCAAATTCTTTCCCTCTATCCTGGCCAGCCATTCGCCGATACAGGCGACGCTGGCCATCGTGACGGAACACGACCTCTCCCCCGACCGCATCGCCGCCATCACCAACGAAACCTACAATACGGTGAAAACGCATTTCTCGGCCAAGGACGTCACGACGTCGATGGGCGCGCGGGTCAGCGTTCCCTATTGCTGCGCCGTGGCCGCGCTGGACCGGCAGGTCGGGCAGGCCCAATTCACACCCGAACGCGTGGGACGTACGGATGTTCAGGACCTGCTCGCACGGACCGAGGTCGTGGCCGATGCCGATCTGAACGCCCTCTACCCCGACAAGTTCCCTGCCCGGGTGACGATCACCACGACGGACGGGCAGCGCTTCACCGCCAGCCGCGACTTCCCCAAGGGCGATCCGCAGGACCCGCTGACACCGGCGGAGATCGAAGCGAAATTCGCCGACAACGTATCGGGCCGTTTCGACCAAGAGCGGACCCGCCGCATCATTTCACTCGTCCGTGCATTGGACGACGACGCCCCCGCCAAACCGCTGCTGGACCTGCTGGCCGACAAGCAAGGAGAAGAATGATGGAACATGCCGATATCGGATCGATTTCCGTTCACTGCGTGCACGAGACCGCGGGGCCGCTGCTGCATGCGCAAAAATTCTTTCCGGACCTGACCGACGAAATGTTCGCCGCCGCCCGCCGGGACCTGCCGCCCGGCAACCTGTCGCCCGAGGGCGAGGTCATCCTCAGCTTCCATAGTTATCTGGTCCGCACCGAACGCTACAACATCCTGGTCGACGCCTGTTGCGGGAACGGCAAGTCCCGGCCGCACCGCCCTTCCTTCTCGAACCTGAATACCGGCTATCTCGACACATTGGCGGCGGCCGGTTGCCGGCCGGAGGATATCGACTTCGTGCTCTGCACCCATCTGCATTGGGACCATGTCGGCTGGAACACGCAATTGCTGAACGGCGAATGGGTGCCGACCTTCCCGAACGCGAAATACATCATGTCCAAGCGCGAATACGACTACTGGGACAAGCATTACGCGACCGATCCCGGCAACCCGCATCGCGGCGCCTTCCAGGACAGCGTCGAGCCCCTGGTCCGCGCCGAGCGCGCGGTTCTGGTCGACCTGGACCATGAAATCGATAACGGCATCTGGCTGGAACCCTGCCTCGGCCACACACCGGGTCAGGTCGTGATGAACGTCTCCTCACGGGGCAAGGCGGGCGTGATGTGCGGCGACGTCATCCATCACCGCATTCAACTGACGGAACCGCAATTGACCTGCCTTGCGGACACGGACCAGGCGATGGCGCGGGCCTCCCGCCGCCGGCTGATGGAAAAACATGCCGATACCGGCAATCTGGTTTTTCCGGCGCACTTCCCGGCCCCCACCTTCGGCGCGCTCAACGCGTTGCCGAACGGCCATGGCTTCGCCCTCAGCACGGATTGACGCGCGCCTGGATCAGCCGGGACCGGAAGACCTTCTAACCGCGCAGCACCTGCGTTTCCGTCAACAGCCAGTCCCGGAAGGCGCGGACGGGTTTCCGGCGCATGCTTTCGGGCAGGTAGAGCAGCGAGTAATCACCGAAGGTCAGGCCTACTTTCGAAAAACGGATGAGGCGCCCGGCATCCACATCGGCGGCGATCAGTTCGTAGGAGATCAGCGCCAGCCCCTGGCCGGACAACGCGCCCTCGATCGCCAGAATACTCGCCAACGGGCCGGAGACCGGGGGCAATCTCACATCCGGCACACCGGCGGTGCGAAACCACTGCGCCCAGCCCTCCCCCCTGTCCTCGTGCAGCAGGCGGAACTGCAGCAGGTCACGCGGGTCCTTCGGCACCCCGCCATCGGGTACCATGGAAGGCGCGCCGACCGGAAACACGGTCGACCGGACGATATGGTCCGATTTCAATTCGGGCCAGGTACGATAGCTGTAGCGGATCGCCAGATCGGCCTCGTAATGCTCGATATCCGCCAGGCGGCTCGATGCGTCGATGCGCAGTTCGATTTCGGGATAAGCAGCATGGAAACCGCCCAGACGCGGCATCAACCATTTCTGGGCAAAGGTCCCCTCCACGCTGACCGTGACCAGGCCTTCCACCTTGGTGGTGAGTGCTTCCGTCGCCTCGGCGATGCGGTCAAAGGCCGGCCGGACCTCATCCAGGTATCTTGCGCCCGCCTCGGTCAGTTCGACGCCGCGCGGCACCGTACGGAACAATTGAACGCCGAGCCGCTTTTCCAAGCCGCGCACATGCCGGCTGATCGCCGCATGCGTAACGTTCATCTCCTCAGCCGCACCTGAAAAACTACCCAACCGTCCGGCGGCATCGAAGGCGCGCAAAGCGTTCAAGGGGGGCAGTTGGCGTGGCATAACCAACTGTGACTTTTCCTTACATCACCTGTCAAGAAACGGCGTTTGAGAAAAGTCGGCATCAGCGGCACATCTAAGGCAACACAACCCCGAACCTCACCATAAGCAAAGGGAGGAAGACATGTCCGAACAGAACATTTGCATTGATTCCTTTGTCCCCGCCGCCACCGACCGCAAGCCCGGTTTGACTGTACGGATTCAGGGTAGATGGGCCCGCATTCTGGCTGATTTCCGCGCCTGGCAGGAACAACGGAACACCTATCAACTGCTGCGCCGGCTCAACGACCGCCAACTGCGGGATATCGGTATCAGGCGGCATGATCTTCCGCCGACACTGCAGAACCATCTGGTCGCCGATCAGCCCTCCATGACGGCCCTGTTTCCCCAGGCATTCTTGACACTGACGGAAACGAGCAAGCGAAAAGTGTGTGACTAATTTGTACGGCCCTGCGGCGAGGAAAAAGGCCTCGTCCGCACGGCCCGCTTGTCCGGCCGGGACTGGGGACCCTAGGCTGCGGGAACGGCCTCAACCCTGACCGGCTTCATGAATCCGCTGAATTCCCCCCTGCTGCGCGGCATAGCCTTGATCCTGACAGCCATCGCGCTGTTCGATGTCATGGCGGCGATTATCAAGTATATGGGGGCATCCTACTCGCCCCAGCAGCTCTCCATGTTCCGCTGTTTCTTCGGCGTTTTCCCGGCCATCGCCTTGCTGTTCGTATCGCGCGACTGGCACCGCAGCGGCCGGCCCATCAAGATGCGGCAATGGCCGCTGGGCCTGCTGCGGGGCCTGTTCGTCGCAATCGCCCAATTCTGCTACTACACATCCCTCGCCAATTTGGAATTCGCCCTGGCCGCGACATTGACCTTCGCCGGTCCGCTCTTCGTCACCGGACTGTCCGTGCCGGTTCTGAAGGCGAAAGTAGGCCTGTGGCGCTGGATCGCCGTATTGATCGGGTTCACCGGCCTTGTCATGATCATGCAGCCGGGCACGGATATATTCACCTTCTACGTCCTGCTGCCGCTCTGTGCGGCTTTCGGCTATGCCTCATCCAGCGTCAGCGTGAAATTGATCGACGACGGCGTCCCGACACCAACCATCAACCTTTATGCCACCGCCGGTGCGCTGGCCGGCGCGGTCTTCTTCGTTCTGGTCACGGATGCCTACCGCGCCGTCGGATCGGCCGAGGACTGGATGTGGCTTTTCGCCATGGGGCTTGCCGGCGGGCTGGCTGTCTTTTCGCTGGTCTCCGCCTACCGGCAGACGGCGCCGAGCAATCTGGCGCCGTTCGAGTATTTCGGCATTCCGCTCTCCTTCGCGATCGGATGGCTGGTCTTCGGCGAAACCCCATTCGACCGGCTGGTGCCCGGTGTCTTCCTGATCGTCGCAGGCGGCATCATCATATTCTGGCGCGAGCGTTACCACGCCGACAGGATTTGACTGCCCTTACCGGGAATCCGGATCCTCCTCCATCCAGCGGCTCGACCGCCGCTGGTAAAAATCGTCCGTCACCGGTCGGGCGCGGCGCCGGGACCGCCGGACCAGCGTGTTCAACATCTCGACGAACGCGGAAAACGCCATCGCGGCATAGATATATCCCTTGGGCACATGCACACCGAAGCCGTCGGCGATCAGCGTCGTGCCGATCAGCAGCAGGAAGCCCAGGGCCAGCATCACGATGGTCGGATTGCGCTCGATGAACCGCGCCAGCGGTTCCGCCGCCAGCAGCATTGCCAGCACCGCCACGACGACGGCCACCATCATCACCGGCACATGATCGGTCATCCCGACAGCCGTGATGATGCTGTCGACAGAAAAAACCAGATCCAACAGAACGATCTGGACCATGATCCCGGCCATACCGGTCGCGGCCGCCCCGGCCGGAGACATTCCGGCACCGTCCTCGCCGATGCCGTGCGGGTCGACCGCCTCATGGATCTCCTTGGTCGCCTTCCAGACCAGGAACAACCCGCCGGCAATCAGGATGATATCGCGCCAGGACAAGGCCTCGCCGAATACATGCAGGACCGGCTCAGTCAGGGAGACGATGAACGCCACCGAACCGAGCAGCAACAACCGCAGGACAAGCGCCATGCCGATCCCCAATCGCCGGGCGGATCGTCTGTGCTCGGGCGGAAGCTTGTTCGTCAGCACGGAAATGAAAATCAGGTTGTCGATGCCCAGCACGACTTCCATGACGATCAAAGTAACCAAGGCAATCCAGACTTCCGGACTGGCAAGAAGGACGAAAAGGTTTTCCATGGCGCAAGATCCTGCGTTGACGAACCGACATGATGCACCGGATTCGGAAATTCCGCATCAAATGGGGTGCCCCCGCCATCCCGGTAAGGGGCCAAGGGGGATCATATTTGATCTGATCTGACCTGCGGCCCGTCGAATTTCCGAGCTGCGGGGCGAACAGGGCGGCCAACGTGCCGCCAACCGCGGAACGCTTCCCGACGACCAGGATTCCGGTAACGGGGACGAATGCGCCCTGTTTACGTCAAAAACAACCAAAGTAAAAATTGAATAGTTTTCTCCCCTACTCTTGCAAATACACTTAAAATCCATTTACGAATTGTTCATTGTATTTGTTCTTTTCTTAGAAGGCATCTTCCGCATTCCTTGAATAGGGCCGTCGAAATGGCAAAACCCGGTAACCGCCCCCAGACACGCAGCCACGGCCGGATCGGCAGTGCGGTCATCAGCGGCATGCTGACGGCCATGTTGGTCGGCGAGGCCTCGGCCACCCAGCTTCTCGATACGGCGGCTTCGGCGGACCTGGCGAATGCCATCGCCGCCATCGAAAAGGGCGACGGGCAGGCCGCGGTATCGGGCCTGCAATCCATGATCGAAGCCGGCAGCGCGGAGGCCGGCTATCTTCTGGGATCGATCTGGCACAAAGGCGTCGGCGTCCCCCGCGATTTCGCCAAGGCACGCGGCGCTTATGCCGCCGCCGCCTTCCTGGGGCATCCAAAAGCCATGAACGAGTTGGGCATGCTGTATAGGGACGGGCTCGGCGTCGTTGCCGACCCGATCGAAGCGGTTGCCTGGTTCCGCGTCGCGTCGGAATTCAACCTGACCGCGGCGATGGAAAACCGGGACACGATGGAAGCCGGAATGCAGGACCGCGAGCGCGCCGCCGGACGGGCACTGGCCCTGCGGCGGGAGCTGGAAATCGATCTGCTGTCCCGCGACAAGCTGGGCGCCCCGCCGAAGGTCCCCACCCGTGCGGCCCGCGATGCCAGCACCCGCGATCTCGCCCTGGCCATGCTGCGCCAGGAAACCGCCAACGGCGAACCAGAATTGTCCGAAAGCGAGGACCGGCCGCAACCGGCGGCAGAGCCATCCTCCTCCCAGGCCATCGCCCCCTTTCTGGTGCAGATCGGCGTCTTCGCCAAAGCCGAGAGCGTGACGCGCATCCGGAAAGAGGCGGAAGGTTTGGGCCTGACGGTTCAGGAAACCACGCGGACGGTTAACGGCAAGACAGCCACCCGGCTGACCGCCGGTCCGTTTGACACGGAAGTCGCCGCAAAGGACGCCGCCGAGAAACTGAACGCGGCCTTGAAAGTGACCACGCGGGTCATGCCCGCCGCGTCATAGGGCCAGCCCGACCCGCGTCCCCTCCTCGATAGCGCGTTTCGCGTCCAATTCGGCAGCCAGTTTGGCGCCCCCGATGACGTGTACGGGGAGCCCAGCCTGCTGCAGCGGCTGCAGCAGTTCGGTCCGGCTGTCCTGCCCCGAACAGAGGATGATGGTGTCGGCCTCAATGATCCGGCTTTTGCCGCCCACGGTGATATGCAGACCGTCATCGTCGATCCGGTCATAGGTTACGCCGGCAATCGTCTCAACGCCGTTGCGCTGCAATTCGATACGATGAACCCAGCCGGTGGTGCGGCCCAGGGTTCGCCCGAACGGACCCTCGCTGCGTTTAAGGAGCGTCACCTTGTGCGGCGGCGTTTGCCTGGCCGGTTTTCCGCCGATCAGGCCGCCCTCCCCGGCAATCGAACCGTCGATTCCCCAATGCGCGTTATAGTCCGCGACATCAAGGTGGTGACGGCTGCCCTCTTCCACCAGAAACAAGCTGACGTCGAATCCAATCCCGCCGGCGCCGATCACCGCGACACGGGCCCCGACCGGTTTTCGACCCGTAAGCGCCTCAGGATAGGTGACCACGGACGGATGATCGACACCCGGAATGTCGGGCACGCGGGGCGCGACGCCAGTGGCCAGCACGACCGCGTCAAATCCTTCCGCTTTCAAGCTCTCCGCATCGGCGCGACAGTTCATTCGGATCACCGCGCCAGCCTGTTCCAGGTTGCTGCGGAAATAGGCGATCGTATCGGCGAAGACCGCCTTGCCGGGGATATGCTTGGCCAGGTTGAACTGTCCGCCCAGTTCCCCATCCGCTTCGAAGAGCGTGACCGAATGACCGCGCCGGGCGGCGGTCAGCGCGGCGGACAGCCCCGCCATGCCGCCCCCGATGACGGCGACCTTCTTCTTCACCGCCGCCGGCACGAGCGTGAATTCCGCTTCCCGCGCCGCGGCCGGATTGACCAGGCAGGTCACCGCCTCGCCGACGAAATAATGATCCAGACAGGCCTGATTGCAGGCGATGCACAGGTTGATCCCGGCGCGATCGCCCGCCGCCGCCTTGCGCACGATATCGGGATCCGCCAGGAAGGGACGGGCCATGGAGACCATATCCGCCATTCCTCCGGCGATAACCTTCTCCGCGTCTTCGGGCGTGTGGATCTTGTTCGACGCGACCACCGGAATGCTCACCGCATCCTTCACCGGTTTCGCCGCCCAGGCGAAGGCGGCGCCGGGCACCGGCTGCGCGATGGTCGGGATACGGGCCTCATGCCAGCCGATCCCGCTGTTCAGGATGTCCGCGCCGGCCGCCTCGACCGCCTTGGCCACGGTAACGATTTCATCGCCCGTCAGCCCGCCCTCGACCAGATCGAGCACCGAAATGCGATAGACGATCAGGAAATCGTCCCCGGCCTTCTCGCGGCTGCGCCGGACCACTTCCGTCGCGAAGCGCATCCGGTTTTCCAGCGGCCCGCCCCACTCGTCCTCCCGATGGTTCGTCCGCGACGCCAGAAACTGGGTAATCAGGTATCCTTCCGATCCCATCAGTTCGACACCGTCATAGCCGGCATCCCGCGCCAGGGCCGTCGCGGTGGCGAAATCGTCTATCGTCGCCTCGACCTCCGCCGCTGAAAGTTCACGGGGCGCATGCTTGTTGATCGGCGAGCGCAGGGGCGAGGCCGAGACCGGGTGATCGTGATAGCTGTAGCGTCCGGCATGCAGGATCTGCAGCGCGATCCGCCCGCCCGCGGCGTGAACCGCCTCGGTGATCACCCGATGCCGCGCGGCATCCTCGGCGGTCGACATTTCCTCCCTGGGCGCGCCGAGATTGCCGTCCCGGTTCGGCGCATGCCCGCCGGTGATGATCAGGCCGACGCCCCCTTCCGCGCGTATCCGGTAGAAGTCCGCCAGTTTCCGCAAACCATCGGTGTCGCCTTCCAACCCGGTATGCATGGAGCCCATGACGACACGGTTCGGCAGTGTCACGGAACCGACACGGATCGGCGATAAAAGGGAGGGATATGGGTTTGGACTGTTCATGGCGGACCCGTCTGTAAAACTTGTTCTGGTTGGCCGTAGAGTGCCGTGACGTCAGGGAGAGTGAAAGCTTGTTTTCGGACCAATCCTTGAGCCTGCTGCGGCTCTTCGCGATCCAGCCCTGGCTGTTCTATTTCAACCCGCCGCTCTGGATTTTGCTGCTCGCCCAGCCGAACGCATCCGCACATCACGAGCACGACCCCGAATGATTCGGGCCGGCGCGATCAGAGTCGGGGAGCGGGGAAATCGGAAGCGGTCAGGCCGCCGGTTCCGGCGCGGGCGTTTCCGCAAGTTCCTCCGCATAGTGGCAGGACACGAAATGCTCGTCTCCCATCTGTCGCCACTTGGGAACATCGATCCTGCATTTGTCCCGCGCGAACGGACAGCGCGTATGGAAGCGGCAGCCCTCCGGCGGGTTCGCCGGGCTGGGGATTTCGCCTGTCAGCCGTTGCGCCTGCCCCGCGTCGTCTGGGTCGAGTGACGGGATCGCGGATAGAAGCGCCTTGGTGTAAGGATGGCGCGGCGCGGAGAACAGGCTGCGCGTCGGCGCGGTCTCGACCAAACGTCCCAGATACATCACCGCCACATGATCGCAGGTATGGGCAACGACGCTGAGGTCGTGACTGATGAACAGGAAGGTGATGTCCATGTCCTGCTGAAGCTGTTTCAGCAGGTTCAGGATGTCCGCCTGAATGGAGACGTCGAGCGCCGCCACGCTTTCATCCGCGACGATGAATTTCGGTTCGCAGACAAGCGCCCTGGCGATCGATATGCGTTGCCGCTGGCCGCCGGAAAAGGCATGCGGGAAACGGCGCAGATGCTCCAGGTTCAACCGGCATTTCGCGGCGATTTCCCTAACCCGCGCATCCGTCTCCTCGCGCGTCTTGGTGATGCCCATCACCTGCAGCGGTTCGGCGATGATGTCACGAACCGTCATGCGCGGGCTCAGCGCCGCATAGGGGTCCTGGAAGATCAACTGGGCGCGGCGGCGATAGTCCTTCAGGTCGTCCTTGCCGATCGTGGCGATGTCGTATTTCACCTCGCCGTCATCGTATTGAATATGGCCTTCGGTGATCGGCACCGCCTTCAGGATGGCACGGCCGAGAGTCGTCTTGCCGGATCCGCTCTCACCCACAAGACCGAAGAAACAGCCTTTCGGAATATCCAGCGAAACGCCGTCGACGGCACGCAGGATGGGCGGCTTGCCGATCAACCGGCGGCCAAGCGTGAAATGGACGCCGATATCTTTAACGGAAATATGGGTCGACGCCGTCACGCTACCGCCTCCGCTTCATTGTTGCGCACTTCCTTCGCCACGAAACAAGCGGATGTATGCCCCGGCGCCATAGTGTTCGGCGAGGGAATATCCCGGTCGCACTTGCCCGGAATGGCATAGGCGCAACGGGTGTGAAAAACACAGCCCGAAGGGCGTTCCAGCGGGCTTGGAATATCGCCTGGCACAGGTGTCAGCGGCCGGTCCAGGTCATCCAGATGCGGAATCGCGTTCAACAATCCCTTGGTATAGGGATGCGAAGGATGGCGGATCACGTCGCGCACGGATCCCGTTTCGATCACATTGCCCAGATACATCACCGCGACCCGGTCCGCGGTCTGCGCGATGACGCCGAGATCATGGGTGATGAACAGGATGCCCATGCGGTACTCGTCGACCAGCTCCTTCATCAGATCGATGACCTGGGCCTGAATGGTGACATCCAGCGCCGTCGTCGGTTCGTCCGCGATCAACAGCTTGGGACTGGTCGACAGCGCCATGGCGATCATGGCGCGCTGCCGCATGCCGCCGGAGAATTCGAAGGCATATTGATCGATACGTTTGGACGGTTCGGAAATGCCGACGCGCGCCAGCATGTCGATAGAATGTTCGCGGGCTTCCTTCTTCGACATGTTGGTGTGGATCAGAAGCTGTTCGACCATCTGATCGCCGATCGAAATCGCCGGCGCGAAACTGGCCATCGGCTCCTGAAAGATCATGGAGATCGCGCCGCCGCGCACGACCTGCATGTCCTTCTCCCGTTTCAGGGAAAGAACGTCGACCGGTCCGCTGTCGAGATTGAGGGTGATCGAACTTTCCGGCCCGTAGATCGCGTTACCGGCATTCAGGCGCATCAAGGCCTTGGCCGAGACGGATTTGCCGGACCCGCTCTCCCCAACCAGCCCCAGGACCTCACCCGGGGCGATGTCGAAGGAAATCCCATCGACGGTGGTGATGATGCCCTCATCGGTCCTGAACTGGATCGTCAGGTCTTTCACACTGATCAGCGGTTCCGTCATGACTTCCGATCCGAGTAGGGGTCCGCGGCATCCCGCAATCCGTCACCCACGAAGACGAAGGCCAACACCAGCGCAATGAAGAAAATGACGGGGATGAAATACCATTGATAATTCAGCAGCACATCGGATTTGGTGACATTCTGCAACATCACGCCCAACGAATTGACCGGATCCTTCAACCCCAGACCGATGAAGCTGAGCGCCGTTTCGGAGAGAACCATATAGGGGAATGAAATTACCAGATCGACGATGATATAGCTCGTGAAACTGGGCAGCAGATGCCGCGCGATAATATGGGCTGGCGAAGCCCCGCACAGTTTCGCGGCCAGCACATATTCCTGGTTCCGTTCGGTCAGTAGATGCGTGCGCACGCGCCGCGCCAGGGTCGGCCAGCCGATGAAGCCGAGGATGATGGAGATGAAGAAGAAGCGGGTCTCCGAACTCCATTCGTCGGGGATGAACGCCGCCAACGCCATGAAAAGCGGAATGGCGGGCACCGTTCGCACCGCATCGGTCAGCATCTGGAAGAAACCGTCTATCCTGCCGCCGAAATAGCCGGACACACCGCCGATGATCAGCGCCAGCACGAAACTGATGAAGACGCCGATCGTCCCCACCGCGAGCGATGTCGAAATCGCGTGCAGCGTTCGGGCGAAGATGTCCTTGCCGCCATCATCGGTGCCGAAAATATGGATACCGCCCTGGTCTACGCCGAACAGATGGGTATTGAAGGTGATACCCGGCAGGCGAATATCCAAAGCGTCGCCCGGCAGATCGATGTCCCAGGCGAAATACTTGTACTCCCACCCCTCGACGAAGAAATGGACGTAACGCCGTTCCTCGGGGTTGATCTCCGTAACCCAGCGGAAATTGGTCTTGGCCGACCGCGTCCGCGACAATCCGTGCAGGAAGGGACGCAGCGAACATCCGTTGTGGTCGCAGAACATCGGGATCTGCGGCGCGCCGTTCTGATAATCCTTGTCGCGGCCCGCGATCGTCGGGTCGTAAGGCGACAGGAAAGGCGCGATCAGCCCCATACCGATCAGCGACAACAGCACGAAGGCGGCGACCATGGCGGTCTTGTTGCGTTTGAACCGGGCCCAGACGAGCTGCATCTGGCTGGCGGTGAAATAGGCTTCCTTGCGCTTCTGTTCGGCAAGCGCTTCGGCGGACAGTTCCGGTGAGGCGGTTTGATCGGCCATGGCCTAGCCCCCCATCACGCTGTGACGAACGCGCGGATCAAGGATCGCAAGCAGCATGTCGGTCATGAAATTCAGGAAAACGATGGACGCGGTCAGCATGAAGATGATGGCGCCCGCCAACTGCTGATCGTTCGACCTTGCCAATGCCTCGAGCAACAGGGCGCCCATTTCCGTCAGTGTCAGGATGACCGCGACGATGGGCAATTCGTTGAACACCCGGTTCAGATCGAAACCCAGTGAATTGACGATCGGGCCCAGCGCATGCTTGGCCGGATAACGCCAGAGCAGTTTGCCACCGAATATACCGCGCGCCTTCGCGGCGGTGACGTAGAGCTTGCCGATCTCGTCCGACATCAGCGCGCGTACGGTCTGCAGCGCAAAGGCCGTCGCCGACCAGCCGAGGATGAAGATAGGCAGCCAAGCCCGCGACAGGAAGTCGACGACGCGGTCGAACGACCAGGCGGCATCGCGGAATTCTTTTGAGAAGAGACCCGTCAGACTGTCCCCGAACATGACGGTGGAGAACAGCATGATCATCAAGGCCAGCAGGAAGTTCGGCAGGGCCAGGCCGAGATAGGAGACCAGCCGCAGCGCGTTATTGGCGACCGGACTGTCCACCGCGGCGGATATGATGCCGACCGGCACCGCGATCAGATAGGCCATGAAGAGAGAGGCGAAACAGATGCCGAGCGAGATCCAGATCTTTTCGCCCAGCAACTGATTGATGTTCAGGCGCAGGATGCAGCTATCGCCGAATTCACCGTGGAAGAAGACATTGCCGACCCAACTGGCCCAGCGAACGACAAAGGGACGGTCCAGGCCGAGCCGCTTTTCTTCCGCCTGGATATCCTCGATCGAGATCTTGGCGCCCTGGGTATTCTTGAAGGCGAGATAGCGTTCGGCGCAGTTGCCCGGCACCAGTTCCATTAGCGAAAAAACGATGAAGGAAACCAACAGCAGCGTCACAATGGCCATACCGGCCCGCGTCAACGCGAACTGTGCAAACTGCAGCATCTACGTGCCCCTCTCGACTGCCCCGCAAGAACCCAATGAACCGGCACGTTCCCGCGCCGTCTCATCACGCTCCACCCGTCCTTCGAACAAACACGGATTGCCGATTTACTTCGGCTTATGTCGCGCCGTGTTTGCGAAACCGCCTTGGGTCAACGGGGCCGGACGGCGGACCGTCCGGCCCCGGAACCCAAGTCAGTCATTCTAGGGTATACGACTTACTCGTCGAAATACCACTGAGCCGGACGATACGGATAGGTCCGGTAGTACTCGTAGGACCACGTCTTGAACTCAGGGAAGTTCTTCAACGCATTCCGGTGATAGACCGGCGCCGGTGCCTGAACCGTGCCGATCATGACCAGGTTGGTGGCCATGTTCTCGGCCAGAGCGAGACCCAGCTTGTCGGATTCCGGCGTACCGGGAATGGCCGACTGGAACGCATTGATGTCGTCCACCATCTTCATCGCCCATTCCGGCGGCTTGACGCCCTTTTCGCCGTTCGACTCCAGATACTCACCCCAGAGCATGCCGGTGCGGTGGAAGAAGTAGCCACCGAACGGGGGAACGAAGGGTTCGCTCAGGCCCAGAATGATCGGAAGCGGGAAACCCTGCTGCCAGGCGCCGACATCGAGCTGGTTGGAAGACTGCGCGGAACGATATTCGTCCGGCGTGACTTCCTTGACCGTGGTTTCGATACCGACATTGGACCAATGCTGAGCGGCCAGTTCCACGAGCTGCCCGGGCATGCCCTGCGTCGCGAACTGGATGTTCAGGACGAAACGGTCACCGTTCGGCAATTCACGCTTGCCGTCGCCGTCCTTGTCGACCACGCCGATTTCGTCCAGCAGCTTCATCGCCAGTTCGGGATCGTGCTGGGCGTAATGCTTCACCAGATCTTCGCCGACGAATTCCGGGTTCGGAGAGAAGCCGGTATACTGTTTCGGCTCACCCAGCCCGAAGAACGCGACATCGTTGATCTCTTCGCGGTTCAGGGCGACGGACATCGCCTGACGGAACTTCAGATCACCGAAGACCTTACGCTTCTCCAGATCCTCGGAAGTCACGTTGAACGAGAACAGCGGCATCGCGATGGTCGGCTTCAGGTCGACCGTGTAATCGCCTTTTTCCGCACCATCCATCAGCATCGGAGCGGCCGGCAGCTGAACCGACTGGGACTTGTAGTCGACTTCCGCGTTCACCAGCTTCAACAGACGGACTTCATTCTCGTTGATGAAAAGCTCGTCCTGTTCGCTGATATAGGGAAGCTGATTTCCCGCCGTATCGACGATATGGAAATACGGGTTGGCGACCAGGTGACGCCCTTCCGTGCTTTCCTTCGTGTAGATATGGCTTTCCAGGGTCGGCATCGTGTCCATGGGCAGGGCCGACAGCTTGTCCGGATGGGCCAACATCGGGGTCGGCGTGTCCGTCCAGTCCGAGTTGCCGTAATAGGCGGCAACGGCTTCATAGCCGTCCTTGAAACCAAGCGCCTGGGCGTTCGCGTCGCCGTCCGCCGTAACCGCCGGGTGCCATTGACCCAGGAAATGCTTCGGCTGGAACGCCTGCGCGTAGGAGGTGGCGAAGTGGGCCAGCAGACCCGGCTTCGGCGCCGGCAGGTTGAAACGAACCGTCTGCGGGTCGATGACGTCGACCGTCATCCGCTCGCCGGCGACCAGGACATAATCCTTCGGCTTTTCGCGGACTTTACTGTCCAGAGCGAGGTTGTCGTACCAGAACTTCACGTCCTCCGCGGTGAACGGCGTGCCGTCGGACCATTTGTGGCCCTTGCGCAGGAAGAAGGTCAGCTGGGTGTAATCATCATTCCACTCCCAACCCTTCGCAACGTTCGGAACGATCGTCTGCAAGTCGTCGGAATAACGTACCAGGTTGACGTGACGTACGGAGAGGAAGTCGGAAGTCCCGGCTTCGGTCGCATTGGAGAGCACGTCGAAGGTGCCGCCGTAGGAACCGACCGCGTTGTATGGAACATAGACCAGCGGTTCTTCGGGCAGGCGCTCGGCCAGCGGCGGAAGCGCCGGGTTGCCGCGGATCATGCCGTTGAGCTTGGCGATGTCGGGATTCTCTTGGAAAGTCATCTTGCAGCCAGCCGCGGATTCGAACTCGGCCAGCTCGAACTGCTGCGGATATTTGCTGGAAAGGCCTCCCATGTCGTCTACCGTTATAGCCGGGCAATCTGCTGCCCGAACGGAATCGCTTCGTGTCGCCGCGAACGCCATGACCCCTAGGCCGACGCACGCCAGCAATCCGAGCTTTCTAATGCTCATTGCGGCTTACTCCTCAAGATTTGTCTTTTAACCCCACCCCTATCGGGCGGCACACACGGATTGCCCGCATGCCCGAGCGACCACTCCCTGTTTGTGAGTCGCTTCCCCTCCACGATAGGGCATTCACGTTACATTTTTGTTGCACCCCCTCATGGCAGCATAGCCCAGATACCAACGATGACGATAGGATATTGTCATCATTCTGTAACATTATGAAGGGTTTTTGTGCGCCCGCAGCAATTTTTTGCTGCAACTGCGAAGGCGCTAATATGTAACGGCGTCGCCCCAGGGGGACATGATTTCGGTCGCCCCTTGGTTCTCGTCCCCGTCATGCGCAACCGCACTGGGACAGCCGAAATTATAGGGGTAGACGGTCCTGGGTGCGGCCACGCAACGGAACCGTTGATCCAGCGCCTGAAGCACCGAACCGGGCAGCGTATTGTCGGCCACCACCGTATCGCCACCGCTGACATCGATTCGCGGCGTGTGGAACGCTGCCTCCAGGTCCATGCCGTAATCCATGATGAAAGATGAAATCTGCAGAACCGCCGGCATGATCTTGCGGCCGCCGGACGCGCCCAGCGCGAAGTGCAGACCGTCCGACCGTTCGCCGATAATCGGACACATGTTGGACAGGCACCGTTTTCCCGGTGCCAGCGAGTTCGGCTTGCCCGGCTCCGGGTCGAACCACATGATGCCGTTGTTCATCAGGATGCCGCTTTCCGGCAGCATCATCCGCGATCCGAAAATCGACAGCAGGGTCTGGGTCACGGCCACCATCATGCCGTCTCCGTCGACCACGTTGAAATGGGTCGTGCAACCGCGATTCCCTTCCACGTCCCCCATCCGCGTCAATCTTTCCGCATAAGCGGTAAAGAGAGCATTGGCGTATTCGACATAGGTGTCCGCGCCCAGGAAATTCACCCCGTCGAACGCTTTGCGCAGCAGTTCATAAGTCCGCACATAGGTCGGACCCGCTGTCAGTTCCGGGGTCAGGAAGACCGTTCCTTCCCGATGATCCAGCTTGTGCGCCGGGCCGATCGACGCCTTGTACCCCGCCAGATCCGACTCCGTGATCGAACTGCCGGCAGCCTGCAGATCCTTGACGATGGATCGCGCGACCTCCCCTTCATAGAATTCGCGTGGGCCGGCCGCCGCGATCTTCGACAAGGTCGCCTGCATGGCGGACATGTCGCAACGCTGATCGGCCAGGGCGGTCCAGGCGGATGCACGCGGATTGCCGTCGGCATCCAGAAAGACTTCCTTCGATTTGGTGAACTTCTTGAGGTCTCCCACCACGCCGGCGATCAGCAACTGTGCGTACCAATCGATCAGCAACCCTTCGCCGGCCAGGCCGATCGCGGGTTCCAGCAATTCGGCCCAGGGTTTCGTTCCATAGGTTTCATGGGCCAAGCCCATGCCCGCAACCTGCCCCGGCAAGGCAACCGAATGCGGACCGACGATGTTTCTGTCCTCCTGCACCGCGGGCCACGGGAACAGATCGGAGGCGACGCCGCCCGTCAGCGGATAATTCGACACATCCAGTCCGGCGGGACTGCGCATTCCGAAATCGATGACATTCGCGTTTTCATCGCCGGGACGGCGGATCACCATATACCCGCCGCCGCCGGGACCGGACATCCAAGGCTCGACCACACCGATCGCGAAGCTGACCGCAATCGCCGCGTCGACCGCGTTACCGCCCTGCTCCAGCACGCGCGCGCCGACCTCCGCTGCCGCGCCGTGCTGGGCGGCGACGATCCCATTCTCGGACCGGACCGCACCTTTCCGGACGGTTTGGGTGCGCGAAAAATTGGACGGTGACCAGGTAACCATGAAAATCGCTCCTTCCGGGGATAGGCGAACGCGGCCCGCATTGTGCTCGTGCCTCGGCTCACGGGCAACTGCCGATCAGTCGAATACTAGAAACCCGGTTCTATCGTCGTTTTCTGCCCGCCCCTCGCACTGTCCGGTATGGTCAAGGGCGCCGACCGCCTGTCCGGATGCCACAGTTTGAGCTTTTCGGCGAGGCTTTCGAACCGTACCGGCTTGGTAATGTGATCCTGCATTCCGGCCGCCAGGCATTTCTCGCGCTCGGTCGATTGCGCATGGGCGGTCATGGCGATGATGGGGATTGCGTCAAAGCGATCGTCGGCCCGTATTTCGGCCGCGGCCTCATACCCGTCCATGATCGGCATCTGGATGTCCATCAGCACCACGTCGTAACCGTCCGCACCGCCCCCGGACATCAGGATGTCGACGGCTTCGCGCCCGTCGCCCGCGATATCCACCTGTGCGCCCAGTTTTTCGAGCAATCCGCGCGCCACCATCTGGTTGACGGCATTGTCCTCGGCGACGAGCACCCGCAGGTTCTTCAACGACCCGTCTACCCGGCTCACCGTCTTGACCGGTTCCATGCGGTAGTCGCCGGAGGCGCGAAGGATCGGCAAGGTCACGGTGAACGTCGTGCCCGCGCCCATTTCGCTTTCGGCCGAAATCGTACCGCCCATCTGCGTGGTCAGCGCATGCGAGATCGCCAGACCGAGACCGGTGCCGCCGAACCGGCGCGTGGTGGAGGCATCCATCTGCGTGAAGGGCCGGAACAGCTTGTCCAGCTGTTCCTCGGACATGCCGATGCCGGTATCGCGCACGACCAGCTTCAGCAGGTTGCGCCCATCCTCTCCCATGCCGAATTCGACATTCAATGTGACCGCGCCCCGTTCCGTGAACTTCACCGCGTTACCGACAAGGTTGATCAGTATCTGCTTGATCCTGAGCGGATCACCGCGCAGGCCGTCCGGTACGTCCGGCGCGACGGTGGTTCTCAGATCTATCGACTTTTGCCGGGCCTGGAGATCGAACATATCGTTGATCGTGCTCAACTGATGTTCCAGGCTGAAATCGATCGACTCCAGTTCCAACTCGCCCGCCTCGATCTTCGAGAAATCGAGAATGTCGTTGATCACACCGAGCAGGACTTCCGAGGAGTTCAGGATTTTCCTGATATGCTCCTGCTGTTCGGCGTTCAGCGGGGTCATCGCCAAAAGCCTCGATATCCCCATGATCCCGTTCAGCGGCGTCCGGATCTCATGGCTCATATTGGCCAGGAAGGAACTCTTCGCCCGATCCGCGGCCTGGGCCGCGTCCGCCGCATCGCGCAGGCTGTCCGCCAACCGTTTCCGATCCGACATGTCGGAGACGACGACCGTGTAAAGCAGGCTTTCCCGCACGCTCATCGCGGATACCGAAACCCGCACCGGCAGCCGCGTTCCATCCGGCAACGACGCGAAGGCATCCCGGTCGGGCGACAGCAGCGTGGCCGCCGCCGGCGCGGGCGTTCCGCCCAGTTGTTCCAGCGGATCGCCCGGCAGATAGTCGCCGATATGACTGCCGACCAGATTGTCCGCGGGCAATTGGAAGAGCGACGACGCCCCTTCATTGGTATTCCTGATCAACCCGTCCCGGCGAACGACGAACACGCCTTCGCTGATCGAACCCAATGTGCCTTTCAGGAGTTCCTGGCTCTCCGCCCGGTCCGCGGCCGCTTCCCGTAGTGTATCCAGGGCGCGGGCCATCTCGCTGACTTCATCATCGCTCTCGGTATGCGGAACCCGTTGGTCGAACCGGCCGCGCGCGATCCCGATCAACGCGCGCTGAAGATTGTGGATGCGCCTGGACAACGGCAGGGCCGCGGCAAGCGCGGCGAAGGTCGCGATGGCTAGGATGAAGATCGAAACGGCCAGCCGGACCTGAAAATCGCGCTCCGCGATCTTCAATTGCTGTTGGGCGCGCGCAGTCGCGTCTTCAAGCAGGCCCCAGGACAACCCATTCAAGCTGTCCAGGCGCGCCAGCGAAATGTCCAGCCAATCGACGGGCGACAGACCTTCCAGATTCTTGGTCCCCGGCAGCGTCGAGAGCCTGTTCAGGATCTGGGCGAACTTTCCGTGTTCCGGCCCGGTCATCGCGTTTTCGAACAACTTCCGCTGCTGGTGCGTCGCCAAGCGCAGGAACGCCTGCACCGTCGCCTTGTCGGCCGCATTCGCTTCGAAGAACCCGACGAACGGCCGGCCGGCCGGCTCGCCCCGGGACATCAGGCTGATGACGGCCGCCCCCAACGCACCGGCCTTGCTGGCCTCCTCGCCGCCGCGTTGCAGCAAGGAAAAGGCGGTCAGCGTCTGAACGACTTCCTTGTATTCGACCCCCTGCAGGATCAGCACGGCCAGCCGCTGAAAGCTGTTGTTGAGCTGCGTGTAATACTCGTAGACCGGACGCCATCCGGATCCCTGATCGTCGAAAGCGTTCCGCCGCCGGGGCAGTTCCAACAGGGCGTTGTTCAACGCGGTGAGGGTCCGCCGCAGGTCGGGCGAGGAAACGGCGAGCGGTTCCTCACCATAGGATACCGCCCGAAAATGCGCCAAGGCTCTGTCGGTCTCTGCCCGGCGGGCGGCCAAGCCCTCTCCAATCACGGTGTCCAGTGCGGACCCCGTCGGATCCTTGCCCGTTCGGCTGACCTGGGACAGGACCGACCAGGCACGTTCATTCTGGAAACCGATAAGCACCTGGGTCGTGGCCTGCGCCATTTCCTTCAGCGGGCCCACCACGCGCAATGCCTGCGCCGATCGCCAATCGAGAAAGGACTCGATGACGACGAAACTCAGCAGCAAACCCAATGGGATCAACGCACTGAGAAGGATACGGCTCTTCAGAGAGCGAAATGATCGCAAGCCAACCGACCTCCTCGGCCAAAACCGGAATACCCTCCACGGCGAAAACCGGCCCCCGAAACGAACAGCACAATAGTAGGGCCCCGTGCAGTAACGGCCACCCTACAACAGCTAACGGTTATAATAGTTCCATTTTAGTGAGGATACAAAGCCGCTGAATCCGGCGTCTAGTTCCCCTCGATATCCTCCCGGAGAATTTCCAGCTCCAGCCATTCCTCTTCCAGCTTTTCCAGTTCGGACTGCGCGTCGCCCAATCCTTCCGCGGTCACCTCGTAACGTTTGGGATCGCTGGCATACAAACCCGGGTCGGCGAGGATATCCTGCAACCGTTTCACCTCCGCCTCCGTCTTCGAAATACGGTCCGGCAAGGTCTTCAAGGCGTGCTGCTGATTGAAACTGAGCTTCTTCTTCGCGCCGGCGGATGACGGTTTCGCGGCCTGGCTTCTGTCCTTCTTCGAGGCCGGTTTGGCTGTCTGCGCCCGCCCCGCATCGGCCCCGGAAGCAGGCCCGGGGTCGGCCGATCGCTGCGCCATCATATCGGTATACCCGCCGGCATATTCGGTCCAAACGCCGTCGCCCGTGCTGGCCAGCACGCTGCCGACCGTGCGGTCTAGGAAATCTCGGTCATGGCTGACCAGGATCACCGTGCCGGCGTAATCGCCGATCATCTCCTGCAGCAGGTCCAGCGTTTCCAGATCCAGATCGTTGGTCGGTTCGTCCAGGATCATCAGGTTGGAGGGCTGGGCCAGGGCCCGGGCCAGCATCAGACGTCCGCGTTCGCCACCGGACAACCGGCTGATCGGCGTGCGCACCTGTTCCGGGGAAAACAGGAAGTCCTGCAGGTACCCCATCACGTGCTTGGTCTCGCCGCCGACCGAGACGGTCTCGCCGCCGCCATGGGTGATTGCCTCGGCCAGGGTCCAGGTCGGTTTCAAGCTTTCCCGGCTTTGATCCAGGGTGATGATCTGAAGATTGGCGCCGAGGCGGACTTCACCGCTATCGGGCTGCAAATCGGCCAGCAGCGTTTTCAGCAGGGTCGTCTTGCCCGCGCCGTTCGGCCCGACGATGCCCAGTCGGTCGCCGCGCTGCACCCGCAGGTCCAGGTCGCGGATCACGGCCCGCCCGTCGAAGGATTTGGAAACACCCTTCATTTCCGCGACAAGCTTGCCGGAGGTTTCCCCGGCGGCGGCCCGCATCTGTGTGGCCCCCGGCCCCTTCTTCCGGTTCCGCTTTTCTTCCCGCAAGCCGTTCAGAGCGCGCAGGCGTCCCTGGTTCCGTTTCCGGCGCGCGGTCACGCCGCGGCGCAGCCATTCCATCTCGCGCACGATCTTGCGGTCTAGCTTGTGCTGATCCTGCTCCATCTGCTCGACCAATGTGTCACGCCAATCCTCGAAATATTTGAATCCCTTGTCGAGTTTCCGGCTGACGCCCTGATAGAGCCAAACCGTCTCCCGGGACAGGGTATCGAGCACGCGGCGGTCATGGCTGATCAGGACGATGGCGGAGCGCAAGCCGCGCAGGGTCTGTTCCAACCATTCGATGGCGGCCAGATCCAGGTGGTTCGTCGGTTCGTCGAGCAGCAGAATGTCCGGTTCCGGCCCCAGCACGCGCGCCAGCGCGCAGCGCCGCGCCTCACCGCCGGAGAAGGTCGCCGGGTCTTCATCGCCCGACAGGCCGAGCGCTTCCAGGATCACGCGGCCGGGATGCGGATCGTGTCCTTCCGCGAACCCCGCGGCGACATAGTCATAGGCCGTCGCATAGCCGGTGAAATCCGGTTCCTGCGGCAGATAGGCGATGGTCGTTCCCGGTTGACGGAACACCTCGCCCCCATCCGGATCGAGCATGCCCGCCGCCACTTTCAGCAGGGTCGACTTGCCGGACCCGTTACGCCCGACCAGACAGACCCGCGCGCCCTCCTCGACCGCGAGCTCCGCCCCCGTCAGCAGCGGCGTCCCGCCAAAGGTAATATGAATATCGCGGAGGTGGAGAATAGGTGGGGACATCGTCGAACGGGGCTCCTGGAAAACGAGCGCCTATCTACTAGGTCCGGCGCGCGCGAACAATGCCCCGAACATTGCCATTACGGGCAACGACTTAAGCAAATGTCTTGAATCAAATCCTGAGTCGCGCTCCATTGACGGGAACGAAACATGAACTCTTGGCGACCACCAACGATGACCGACTCCCCCCTTCTCGAGATCTCCGCCGCCCAGGCCAGATCCGCGGTCCTGATGCTGCAGGGTCTGTCCGACCCGCCGGGACGCAAGCTCGGCATCGACGGGCTCTACGACCTGATCGACCGCATGGGCTATGTCCAACTGGACAGTGTGAACACGGTTGCCCGCGCCCATCACATGATCCTGTTTTCGCGCAATCAGACCTATCGGCCGAAGCATCTTGCGCATTTGCACGAGAAGGATGCCCGCCTGTTCGAGAACTGGACCCATGATGCCTGCTTGATCCCGACGCGCTTTTTCCCTTATTGGCGCCGCAAGTTCGAACGCGAGGCGGAGGACCTGGCGGCGCGGTTCACGCGCTGGCACGACAGGGACTTCAGGGCGGCCGTGGACGGGGTCGTGGAACGGATTCGCGACCAGGGACCGCTGATGGCCCGGCATTTCGGAACAGAGGAGCCGAAGCAATCCGCCGGCTGGTGGAACTGGCACGACAGCAAGATCGCCCTGGAATACCTCTGGCGGACCGGCAAGCTGTCCGTCGCCCGCCGCGACGGCTTTCAGAAAGTCTACGACCTGTCGGAACGCGTTATCCCGGCCGCCCATTTCGCCGAGAACCACGACCACGACGCCTTTGTTGATTGGGCCTGCCGGGCGGCGCTGGAACGCCTTGGGGTCGGGTCGCCGGGCGAGATTTCGCGCTTCTTCGACCTCATCACCGTGGAGGAAGCCAAGACCTGGTGCGACGCGGCCCGGGCACAGGACGCCCTGCCCGTCCTGGTTCATGCGATGGATGGGTCGAAACCGCGCAAGGCATTCGCCCGGCCGGATATCGAGACGGTCCTGGCCGCCGCGCCGGAGGCGCCCGGGCGTATCCGCGTGCTGAGCCCCTTTGATCCCGTCATCCGCGACAGGACACGACTGAAAAGGCTGTTCGACTACGACTACCGGATCGAGATCTTCGTCCCCGCCCCGAAACGGGTATACGGCTATTACGTCTTTCCCCTTTTGGAAGGCGAAAGACTGATCGGCAGAATCGACATGAAAGCCGACAAGTCGGCGGACGCCCTGACCGTCACCGGCCTGTGGCTGGAAAACGGCGTCAAACTCGGCAAGGGCAGGCAAGCGTCGTTGGAAGCCGAGCTCGATCGCATACGCCGTTTCGCCGGTGTCGCGGAACTGGTCTGGCAGGACGGTTTTTTGCGCGAAACACCCTGACAGGTCACGCCCGCGCTAGCGCCGGACGGCGGGCGGCGCTAGCATGCCCGGCAAGCAATAAGTCGATGGGCCAATAAGTCGATGGGCGGGAAAGATGTCATATCTGTTTCGGGAAGGGACGACGCCCCTACTCGTCAGCATCCCACATGCCGGTCTGGAAATCCCGGACGCAATCGCGGCGCGGATGACCGACAAGGCGCGGGAACTGGGCGATACGGATTGGCACGTTCCCAAATTATATGACTTTCTGGACGCCCTGGGCGCCTCGGTCCTGGCGGCGACACAGTCGCGCTATGTCGTCGACCTGAACCGCCCGCCCGACGGGGCCTCGCTGTATCCCGGCCAGGCGACCACGGGCCTGGCGCCGACCACGACCTTCGACGGCGAACCGCTGTATCGTGAAGGCGCCGAGCCGGACAGCCGCGAAATCGACCAACGGGTCGAGGCCTATTGGCACCCGTATCACGGAAAACTCATGGCCGAACTGGAACATCTGAAACGGCAATACGGTTACGCCCTGCTATGGGACGCCCATTCGATCCGGTCACGCGTGCCGCGCCTGTTCGACGGCGGCCTGCCGGATATGAATTTCGGCACCAATGAAGGCAGCAGCTGCGACCCGAAGCTTACAAAACGTCTGTTGGCCGTCGCTGAGGATGTCAGGGATTTCACCCATGTTCTGAACGGGAGATTCAAGGGCGGCTTCATAACCCGGAACTACGGGAACCCGGATCAGGATGTCCACGCAGTCCAACTGGAACTGTCGCAGGCGACTTATATGGACGAGACGCCGCCTTACGCATTCAGACCGGAAAAAGCGGACCAGATCCGCCCGACCCTGAAGCTTCTTTTGCAGACGATGCTGGAATGGAAACCATCCGGGTAACGGTTTCGTGCATGCCGCGACATTGACATCACCGCCGGGAAAGGCTATCTCTCTCCTCACAGCGCCGAGTTAATGCCAACTTGCGGGCGCTTTATAAATGCAGCTAAAGCGGAGGACCCTGTCCAGCTTGAAGCTGCGACAGGTTTTTTTATGTCGGATTGGTCCGCCGTAGTTCAGGACCCGCGGGATTTGATGGGCAGCTTGCATCCGCGTCACCACTGCTAAAGCGCCACGGAGACATCTCCGTGGGCCCGTATTTTGGCTCGACGGAGGTGCGTATGACGCAATCCTATTTTCCGATCTTCTGGAACACCGACAGCGGCACGGCGCTGGTCGTCGGCGGCGGCGAAGACGCCGTTCGTAAGGTTCGCCTGCTTGTCGCCGCGGGCGCACGCGTCCATGTCGTCGCACCGGGCGCCGTCGCAGAAATCGAAGCCTATGCGGACGAGGATCGGATCACCCTCTCGCGCCGCCCGGTGCAGGACAGCGACATTGCGGCAGCAGCGATTGTCATCGCGGCAACCGGCATCGACACGGTAGACAGCCACTGCGCGGCAACCGCCCAGGCGCATGGCGTCAAGGTGAACGTCGTCGACCGGCCGGATCTATCCACCTTCATCGTTCCCTCGATCGTCGACAGGTCTCCCATCCTGGTCGCCATCTCCAGCGCCGGCACTTCGCCGGTCCTGGCCCGGCGCATTCGCGAGCGGATCGAGGCAACGCTTTCCCCCAATTTGGGCAAACTGGCCGAATTCGCCGCCGGGCTGCGTGACCGGGTCGCCGAACGATTGAGCGACGGCCGGAAACGACGCGCCTTCTGGGAGCTCTTCCTGGACGGCTACGGTGCGGAAGGCGTGTTGGGAAACCGGCCCGATACCGGACGGCAGGCGGCCGACGAACTGTTGGACACGCTTTCCCGCGACGAGAAGCCCAAGGGGCGCGTCACCTTGGTCGGTGCCGGACCGGGTGCGGCCGACCTTCTGACACTGCGCGCGTTGCGCGCCCTGCAGCGGGCCGATGTCATCATCTACGATGCATTGGTCGGGCCTGATGTACTGGATCTCGCGCGTCGCGACGCTTTCCGGCTCTATGTCGGGAAGGCTAAGGGGCGTCACAGCTACAGCCAGGACCGCATCAACGGGATCCTCATCGACGAAGCCCGCCGCGGTTCCTACGTCGTACGGTTGAAGGGTGGCGACCCTTTCGTCTTCGGACGGGGCGGCGAGGAAATTTCGGCATTGCGTGACGCCGATATCGAAGTGGATGTCATCCCCGGCATCACGGCGGCCACCGGGGCGGCCGCGGCCCTGCGCCTGCCCTTGACCCAGCGCGATGTCGCGAATGTGGTCAGCTTCGCCACCGCGCATCCGGCGGCCGGCCAGGCGGAACCCGACTTTTCCGCGCTGGCCGATCCGAAGCAGACCGCTGTCATCTACATGGGCAAGACGAAGGCGTCCGAGATCAGCGCTGCCTTGATCAAACAGGGCCGGCGTCCCGACACGCCCGTCGCTGTCATCGAAAACGCAACACTGCCCGATCAACGGATTTTGACCGGAACGTTGGGCGACCTGCCGGCCGTCACGTCCATATCCGATCTGACAGGGCCCGCCTTGATCGTCATCGGCGACGTGGTGTCCGAGGCGGATCTGTCGACATCGGAAAGCCTTACGGAAGCGGCGGCAAAAGACCGTGCCGTCGCCTGACGGTCCAAGACCGACATTGGAGAGCAAGACAATGAGCAAACAGAAGAACAGCATCGTCGCGATCACCGCAAACCGCCTCACCGACGGCGTCGTGATCTATCTCACGGCCGATGGCGGTTGGACCGAAAAGGTCGAGGAAGCCACCGTCGCCGAGGACGCGTCGGCACGGCAAGGTCTGGAAGCAAAGGCACAGGCCGGGCTCGCCGGACAACACATCACCCACTGGGAACCGGTCGAGGTGGAACGTCGCGACGGCATATTGACCGCAGTGAAAAACAAGGAAGCGATCAAGTCGCGTGGACCGACCGTACGCCGCGATCTTGGCAAACAGGCTGAACTCTACGCGTAACCCCAACACGCCTACCGCGACGCATTTTTTGAGGAATTGACCCATGTATCGTTACGATGAATTCGACCACGACTTTGTCCGCCAGCGCGTCGCGCAGTTCCGCGACCAGGTGGAACGCCGCCTGTCGGGCGAGTTGACCGAGGACGAGTTCAAGCCGCTGCGCCTGCAGAACGGCCTATACCTGCAACTGCACGCCTACATGCTGCGGGTTGCCGTGCCCTACGGCACCCTGTCATCGCGGCAGATGCGCAAGCTGGCCCATATCGCGCGTAAATACGACAAGGGTTACGGCCATTTCACCACGCGCCAGAACATCCAATACAACTGGCCCAAGCTGGTCGACACGCCCGCCATTCTGGAAGAACTGGCTGAAGTCGAGATGCATGCCATCCAGACCAGCGGGAATTGCATTCGCAATACCACCGCGGACCATTTCGCCGGCGCCGCGGCGGAGGAGATCGAAGACCCGCGCGTCTGGTGCGAAATCATCCGACAGTGGTCGACACTGCATCCGGAATTCGCCTTCCTGCCGCGCAAGTTCAAGATTGCGGTGATCGGCACCAAGGAAGACCGCGCCGCAATTCAGGTCCACGATATCGGCCTGGCGATCGTCCGCAACTATCAGGGCGAGACGGGCTTCGCCGTTTATGTCGGCGGCGGTCAGGGACGTACGCCGATGATCGCGAAGAAGGTGCGTGACTTCCTGCCGAAGGAACACCTGTTGAGCTACCTGGAGGCGATCCTGCGCGTCTACAACCAGTTCGGCCGGCGCGACAACAAGTACAAGGCGCGGATCAAGATTCTCGTGCACGAAACGGGCACGAAGGAACTGACCGACGCGATCGAAGCCGAATGGGAAGAGATCAAGGATACCGTCTTTACCTTGCCGCAGGAGGAAGTGGACCGGATCGCAACCTATTTCGAACCGCCCGCCTTCGCCGCGCGCACCGCCGACTCGGCGAAACTGGAGGCGGACAAGGCTGCCAATCCCGACTTCGCGGATTGGGTCGAACAAAACGTGGCTCGCCACAAACAGCCAGGTTACGGCATCGTCACGATTTCGCTGAAAGGGATCGGCGAAGCGCCGGGCGATGCCAGCGCCGACCAGATGGACGCGGTCGCCGATCTGGCCGAACGGTTCAGCCATGACGAAGTCCGCGTTTCCCACGAACAGAATCTCGTCCTGCCGCATGTAGCGCTGGACGACCTGTTCGAGGTTTGGAGAGGCCTGCGCGACATCGATCTGGCGACGCCGAATATCGGTTTCGTGACCGATATCATCGCCTGCCCCGGCCTGGATTACTGCGCCCTGGCCAATGCGCGTTCGATCCCGGTCGCGCAAAGCATCAGTCAGCGCTTCGCCAAGCTGGACCGCCAGAAGGAAATCGGGCCGCTGAAGCTCAAGATCTCCGGCTGCATCAATGCCTGCGGGCACCACCATGTCGGCCATATCGGCATTCTGGGCGTCGACCGGAAGAACGAGGAGTTCTACCAGATCACCCTGGGCGGCAGCGGTGACGAGAATACGTCGATCGGCAAGATCATCGGTCAGGGTTTCTCCGGTGAGGAGATCACCGACGCGGTCGAAACGGTCGTCGACACCTATCTCGATATCCGGCAATCGCCGAAAGAGACATTCCTGGAAGCATACCGCCGTGTCGGCGAAACGCCGTTCAAGGAACGGCTGTACGGGAGGGCATGATCATGAGTTTCTGGAAACCGCTTATCGATTGGAACGCGTCCCACAGGTATCACGCCGCCAATCGCTCGGAAGCGAAATGGGGCGTGGGGATCGGCATCTGGAAGCCGGCGGAAACTGCCCCCGCCGACACAAAGTCCGGGGACACGCGCGCACCGCTGCCGGTCGCGATACCTGTCGTTTCGCCCGGCGACATTCACGGCGCCTTCTGAAGCGCCCAATAGTTGGAGGATCGATAAATGCCTTTGTTCAAATATGGAAAAGAGATCGCCGACGAATGGGTGCTGGTCGATGACGATGCCGCCCTGCCCGATGCGTCGCATCTGATCGTGCCGCTAGGCCGTTGGCAGAACGTCCGTCACGAATTGATCAGCCGCCCGGCGCAGATCGGCGTGGCGCTTGCCGCCGATGAATTCGCCGATGCCATCGCGGAAGACCTGCCGCACCTGGCGCTGGTTCAAGTTCATTTTCCGAGTTTCGCGGACGGCCGCGCCTTTTCCACCGCACGGGCCCTGCGTGAACATCACGGCTTCGACGGGGAAATCCGCGCCACCGGCGACGTCTTGCTGGATCAGATCCAATTCATGCAGCGCTGCGGCATCGATGCCTTCCAGGTCACGAACGAACCGACCATCAAGCGTCTGCGCGAAGGCCGGCTTGCCGGGGTAGACCTGTTCTATCAACCCGCCCGCGACGGCCGGACGACCATCATCGACCAGCGCCGGCGGCGCGGCGCTGAATCCCAACGACTGGCGTCGTGATGGTCATGAAACAGATTGATCCGACATCGCCGGCCGGCGGCCCGTCCCTTCCCGATCCCTCCTCCGAGGCGTGGCACCCGGACACGATCGGTGTCCATGGCGGCATTCGACGCAGCGGCTTCGAGGAAACGGCCGAGGCGGTCTACCTGACCTCCGGTTACGTCTACGCGCGCGCGGAAGAGGCCGAAGCCGCCTTCAAGGGCGATCTGGACCGTTATATCTACAGCCGCTACGGCAATCCGACCGTGGACATGTTCCAGGAACGCCTGGCGCAGATCGAAGGCGCGGAGCAGTGTTTCGCGACCGCCAGCGGCATGTCGGCCGTGTTCACCGCGCTCGTCTCGCTGTTGAAGGCGGGCGACCGACTGGTGGCCAGCCGCGCGCTGTTCGGATCCTGTTTCTTCATCTGCAACGACATCCTGCCCCGATACGGCGTGGAAACGGTCTTCGTTGACGGGACAGACCCGGACCAGTGGCGTGACGCGTTGGCCGAACCGACCGCCGTCGTCTTCCTGGAAACCCCGACCAATCCGGGCTTGGAATTGGTCGATCTGGAATTCGTGGCTGGTCTGGCGAAATCCGCGGGCGCGAAACTGGTCATCGACAATGTTTTCGCAACACCGCTGCTGCAGAAGCCGATCGATCTCGGCGCGGATGTCGTCGTTTATTCGGCAACCAAACATATCGACGGACAGGGCCGGTGTCTCGGCGGGGCAATTCTGGGTACCAAGGAATATTGCACTCAGGATCTGATGCCGTTCATCCGGCATACAGGCCCCAGCATGAGCCCATTCAACGCCTGGGTGCTGCTGAAGGGGTTGGAGACGCTGAATTTACGGGTCGACCGGCAATGCCAATCCGCCTTGTCGCTCGCCGGCTGGCTGGAAGCGGATTCACGCGTCAGGAAAGTTGCCTATCCCTTCCTGAAATCGCACCCCCAGCACGAATTGGCGCGCAAGCAGATGCGCCAGGGCGGCACCGTCGTCACCTTCGAAATCGACGGCGGAAGGGAAGCCGCCTTCAGCGTGCTGAACAAGCTGCGCCTGATCCGCATCTCCAATAATCTCGGCGACGCCAAAAGCCTGGTCACCCATCCCGCCTCCACCACCCATTCGCGGCTGACGCCGGAGGAACGGGACCGTGTCGGTATCTCGGAAGGCATGATCCGACTGTCGGTCGGGCTTGAGCATTTTGAGGATTTGGCCAAGGATCTGAATGACGCCCTGAATTGAGGTGAACGGGATCGTTGTATCCGGGGCAATTTTTTGGATCGGGAGACGCCGAAGTGGACGGTAACAGTGAAGTTCGCGGTCTGACCGCGGAGGAATGCGCCAAGCTTTTGGAGTCCGGCGAAGCGGAACTGATCGATGTCCGCGAGGAAAACGAATGGCAGGCCGAGAGGATTCCCGGCGCGGCGCTCTACCCGCTCTCCCGTTTCGGGGTCGACCGGCCGCACGGCAATCCCGACAAGATCGGTATCTTCCATTGCCGCAGCGGCAAGCGCACGCACGACTATTTCCAGTTCTTCCGCCTCACCGGCTACAAGGATGTCGTCCATATGGAAGGCGGCATTCTGGATTGGAAAGCACAGGGCTATCCGACGGAAAGCTGAACGCCGGGAGGATCAGTCGGGCAAATCCGCCGCGACCCTGAATCCGACATCATAGGAAACCCGGTCCATCAACCCGCCATAGCGGTAGGTCGGCGTCGAGACATAGCGGTTGAAATACCAGGAACCGCCGCGGCGGGTACGGCGGGTGCAATCGCTTTCCCGGTCGGACTGATAGTCCGCGGTCCAGCAACTGGACGTCCACTCCATGACATTCCCCAACATATCGTAAAGGCCGTAGCCGTTCGGCGGAAGGCTGGCGACCGGGAAAGTCTCGTGATGCCAGTCCGGCGTGCACTCGTTGCAGTTCGCCCGCCCCATACCGTCGACCCGTTCACGATCCGGCCCGTTCGCCCCGCCATGGGCGGCGAATTCCCATTCCTCCTCCGTCGGCAGGCGATAGGCCCGTCCTGTCTTTTCGCTCAGCCAGGCGAGATAGGCCTGAACCTGATGATAATCGACATAGATCACCGGCCGATCCGGCTGGTCCCAGCCTCGGGTATGGCGCGGCGGCGTACAACCGCCGTCCGCGACACACATCATCCATTGGGCATAGGTCGTCTCCGTCCGCGCTATGGCAAAGGGCCCGGGCAGGGTCACCATGCGGGCCGGGCGTTCCGCCGCCTTGCCGTTGTCATATCCCATGACGAAGGGTTCGGGGGTCAGCGGCACCATCTCCGGGCACAGCTCGCAGTCCCGGAAGGGCTCCGCCGCCCGCGCATCCGCCCCCGAGAAACCGAGGCACAGAAGCAACGCGGCCGGGAACAGGCTAAACCGTCGGGACCGTCTTGCCATGCCGTACCACTTGCTTGCAGGGGTTGTCGCCCATCCGGTAGCTGAGATCAGCCGGAGTCTCCACGTCCCAGAGCACGAAATCGGCCCGCTTGCCGACCTCCAGGGTTCCGTATTCTTCACCCAGGCCCAGCGCCGCCGCGCCGTTCCGCGTGACGCCGGCCAGCGCTTCCTCCGGCGTCATCCGGAACAGGGTGCAGGCCATGTTCAGGATCAGCAGCAGGGAGACGGCGGGACTGGAGCCGGGATTGTTGTCGGTCGCCAGCGCGATCGGCACGCCGTGGCGGCGAAATCCGTCCAGCGGCGGCAGGGTCTTCTCGCGCAGGAAATAGAAGGCGCCGGGCAGCAGGACCGCGACCGTCCCCGCTTCCGCCATCGCGGCGATCCCCGCATCGCTGGTATATTCAAGATGGTCCGCCGACAGCGCCGAATATCCGGCCGCCAGCGCCGCCCCGCCCAGATCGGACAGCTGATCCGCGTGCAGTTTCACGGGCAGCCCCAAGCCGGCCGCGGTATCGAAGACACGCGCGGTCTGCACCGGCGAAAAACCGATCCCTTCGCAAAAGGCGTCGACCGCATCGGCGAGGCCTTCGGCAGCGACCGCGGGCAGCACCTCGGCGCAGACGAAATCAATATAGGCGTCGGCCCGGTCCTTGTAGTCCGGCGGCAGGGCATGGGCGCCCAGAAAGGTTGTGCGCACGGTGACCGGTAATTCCCGTTCCAGCCGCCGCGCCACGCGCAGCATCTTCAATTCGGTGTCGAGGTCCAGGCCATAGCCGGATTTGACTTCCAGCACCGTCACCCCCTCGGCCAACAGGCGCCGCGCGCGCCGCATGGCCGAGGCCAGCAATTCCTGCTCGCTCGCCGCGCGGGTCGCCTTGACCGTGGAAAGAATGCCGCCGCCGGCCCGGGCGATCTCCTCATAGCTCGCCCCTTCCAACCGCATCTCGAATTCGCCGGCCCGGCTGCCGCCATGGACGATATGGGTGTGGCAATCGATCAGGCCGGGCGTCATCCAGCCGCCGCCGCCATCCTCGACCCGGCGCGCCAGCTCCGCCGGCTGTTTCGGCAGATCGGACGCCGCGCCGATCCAGACAATCCTGCCGTCATCGACCGCGACGGCGCCGTCGGCGACCGCGCCGTAACGCGCGCCGCCCGGCACCATCGTCGCCAGGTTCACATTGGTCCAGATCGCATCCCACACGCCGCCAAACTCCCAAAGGGGCCCTCGACAAAACCTGCGCTTGCCGACGCCCGTTTCCCGTCGGACACTGCCCGGCAGCGCCCGTGCGCCGATCCTAACCAAGCGCAGCCTGGAAGACGAGGGACATGGAACTCTTCGCACCGAGCCTGATGACGCCGAACGGCTGGCGTTCGAACAGCGTGATCCGCATCGAGGACGGCTGGATCACCGCCATTGAGGCCGCCGACCACCCGCCGAACGGCGCGGAGAAAGCCGCCGGCCCGGTCCTGCCCGGAATGCCGAACCTGCATTCGCACGCCTTCCAGCGGGCCATGGCCGGCCTGACCGAACGCTGGGGCTCGCCGACGGATTCCTTCTGGTCCTGGCGTGACTTGATGTACCGCTTCGTCGCCCGTCTGACGCCCGATGACATCCGCGCCGTCGCCCTGCAGCTTTATATCGAATGCCTGAAACAGGGATACACCGCGGTCGCCGAATTCCACTATCTGCACAATCAGCCGGACGGCTTGCCCTACGACAACCCGGCCGAGACAAGCCTGCAGATCCTGGCCGCCGCCCGGCAGGCGGGGATCGGCCTCACGCATCTGCCGGTGCTCTATGCCCATGGCGGTTTCGGGGAACAGCCGCTCGGCGATGCCCAGTCCCGGTTCCGGTCCGACCCCGACGCCATCCTCGCCATCAGCGAGGTGGTCCGCGCCGAAGCCCGCGGCGATGCCAATGTCACGGTCGGCGCGGCGCCGCATTCGCTACGGGCCGCCGACCCGGCGATGATCGAGGCCCTGGCGCAGGGCCTGCGCCGATCCGATCCGGCCGCGCCGCTGCATATCCATATCGCCGAACAGGTAAAGGAGGTCGAGGACTGCCTGGCCTGGTGCGGCAAGCGGCCGGTGGAACTGCTGGCCGACAGCCAGGCGATGGATGATGGCTGGTGTCTGGTCCATGCGACCCATCTGACGGAAGCCGAAACCCGGGCCATCGCCGAAAGCGGCGCGGTCGCCGGTCTGTGCCCGACGACGGAGGCCAATCTGGGCGACGGTCTGTTCCCCCTGGTTCCCTATCGGTCCGCCGGGGGCGTCTTCGGCATCGGATCCGACAGCCATGTCTGCCGCGACCCGGCCGAGGAATTGCGACTGCTGGAATACGGGCAGCGCCTGAGCCGGCGCGCGCGCAATGTTGGGGCCAGCGAGTTGGACCCGTCCACCGGCGGCAGCCTGTGGCGGTCCGCCGTCGCGGGCGGTGCCAAGGCCTGCGGTCGGCCCATCGCGGGCATCGCGGAGGGTGAGCGCGCGGACCTCGTCGTTCTGGACGGTAAACATGCGGACCTGACCGGGCGGACCGGCGACGCCGTGACCGATACGCTGATCTTCTCCGGCGGCCGGGATTTCGTGCGCGATGTGATGGTCGGCGGGGTCTGGGCGATCCGCGATGGCCGTCATTCACAGGAGGACGCGGCCGAAACGGATTTCCGCGCCGCCCTTAACCGTCTGCTCGCCTAGCGGCGAAGGCGGCTCAATCCTCCGGCTCTCCATCCTTCAGCCATTGCTGGTATTCAGCCCGCGCCGCGTCATTCGGCGGATACAGGCCGAGCGTCGGCCGCCCCTTCGCAACCTCGCGCTGAACGAAGCGTTCGAACCGCTCCTGCTCGGTCCCGTCGCGCGCGACGTCGTCGGCAAGGTTCCGCGGGATCACCACCGCGCCGTCACCATCGGCAACGACGATATCGCCCGGATCGACCAGCGCACCGCCGCAGCCGATGCGGCACTGAACGTCGGCCGGGGTCAGGGCGCCGATATTGGCCGGCGCGACGGCGCCCGGGCAAAAGATCGGGAAGTTCACAGGCAGGATCCCGGCCTTGTCGCGCATGGAGGCATCGCTGATCACCCCCGCCACGCCGCGCGCCTTCAACCGCGCCACGAGGATGTCGCCCAATACCCCGGCGCGCAGTTCACCGCCGCCTGAGACGACCAGGACATGGCCTTCCGGGCATTGCTCGATCGCCGTGCGTTGCGCGTTCTGGTCCGATCCGAGGAAATCGGTGGTCGCGATATCCTCGCGCATCGGCACCAGCCGCAAGGTATAGGCGGGACCGACCAGACGCTCGTCGGGTCCCGAGAACGGTTTCGGCCCGAACATGGCGCAGGCACGAATGCCACGTTTCAGCAATTGCATGGTGATGGTCGCCGTCGAAACATGCTTCAACAGGGCAAGGCTCTCGGCCGATACGGACGCGGACATATGATTTCCCCCTTTATCGCCGCGGTTATGCGGTTCCGCGGAATATTCCGGGCGCGGAAACGCCCGATGTGATATCTTTTGCAAACAGTACCGGTCCCGATCCCGGGCGTCACCGGTGGAAAACCGGCGATGCGGCAGCATATCTTTGATCGGGAGCGATCAATGCCCTTTCTATAGGAAAGGCAAATGGTTGTTGTGTAACTGTCACAGTAATAATTTAAATAATCCAAGTAATGCCAATTTAGACTTGGAGGATTACTTAATATCCCCTTAGAATAACAGCCTTCGAATCACGAATCGCGCAAGGGGATTATCGGTGACCTGGCTGGCAGCCGTCGATTACCGGCAGGGAACGCGTCACAGGGCGCACCAGATGCCATGCCACGACTTCGGCACCGTCGCGAAACCCACCCGGGAATGCGTCGTCGGCGCGGTCGCCGAGGGGGCGGCGCGCGGACGTCTTTCCCATATCGGCGCGCAAATCGCCGCCAGGACCGCGGCCGATGCCCTGGATGCCCTCACCCGAACCGGCACCTCTCCCGATGAAGACGATCTGCGCCGCGTTCTGCGCCGCGTCCGCCTTGTCCTCGTGCGCGAAGCGGCGGAACGCAATTGCGATCTCTCGGAACTGGCAACGACCCTGATCGCCTTCGCCCTGATACCGGACAGGATCGCCGCCATCCAGGTTGGCGACGGTTTCCTGGTGGCGGCATCCCCCGCCCGTCCCTATCACAGCATTTGCGGCACCGGGCAGACCAGTTTCGTCACCGACGACGAAGCAGAGGACACGGTCGCCATCGCGCTCGATGAAGGGCCTGTTTCGTTCGTCGCCGCCGGCACGGACGGGTTGAGAAGCCTGTCGGTCCGATCTGAGGACGGCCGGCCGCATTCCTCCTTCCTGCGTCCGCTCAACCGCTATATCAGCACGGCGGAAAGCGACGACGAAATCCATCTCGGGATCCGTGAATTCCTGCGCTCCGATCGTCTTGCCGAGCGTGTCGAGGATGACATGGCCTTGATGCTGTGCGGATGGCGGGGCGACCCCGCCTGGGACACCCCGGCCTGGGAAAACCGCGCAGGGGAGAACCGCGCAGGATGACCCAATCCATCGGACGTTCGAAACGGGGCCGCCCCGGCGCCCCGAAGAGTGACCGTGTCGCACCGCGTGTCGGACCATTGTTGGGGGCGCCGCCGCCGATCGTTTTTCGCACGCCGAAACGGCCCGACCCGACCGACGGGGCACCGGAACTGAGTTACCGGGTCCTCGCTTCCGCGCCCGGCGACTGCCAGGGCATGTTGGAACTCACCACCGACCGGCCGATCCGGATCCCGTCCTTGAGCATCATCTGTTGTGTCACGGGCGTCTCACTGGCCGATGTCGCGCCGAGGGTCCTGGATGGCCCTTTGCAGATCCGCTTCATGATCCCCGACGTGCCCGGCAACATCCGGCTTGAAACCAGCGATCCTGAGGACACGTCCATCCGCATATCGCACCCGCCGGCGCGGTTGCGTAGTTTCGGGGTCGAAAGAACACGCGGCCTGAACCGTGCGGCCTTGCCGAAACTGCCTTCTTTCGCCGGCTTCCGTCGCCGCTAGCCCGTGTGTTTCGCCAGGTAATCTTCCACCTCGGCCTCGGACAATTTGGTAAGATCCTTCCCGATTTCCTGCGTGACGGCCTCTCCAGCCGCCTTCGACAGCGCGGCGCGAAGGTTGCCCAGCGTTTGCGGCGGCGCGATCAGGACCAACCGATCGAACGACTTCGCCACTGCGGCCCGGTTGACGATATCGGCGACCTCGTGGGCGAACTTTTCCTTTTCGAACTTGTGCCAATCGACCCGCGGGGCCAATGCATGACGCGCGCCTGTCCCGGCGCTGTCATGGGTGCGTCCCGGCCGTTCCGTCCCCTGTTCACGGGTCGACGGATTGTCATTGTGCATTTCCGGCACCGGCGCTGGTTCCAGCGAGGCCAAGGCACCATTACCTTCCAAAAAGCGAGCTCTCTCGCCATCGGCCACGACAACCCAAACGGTCGGTGATGAATAAGCATTCATTTTCTTGGTCCTTTCCAATCGACGGGTTCGTCCAATCGATGGAAACAGCATGCATGGCACCATGCGACCAAACATTGATTTGCCTCAAGCACGGTGGAATCCCCGATTTGACCTTCATCAAGGTCCATTGGCGAAAAGCGTCGTAGGAATAGAAGCGTGATCAACAATCAAAGCGAGAGGCGCTGAAAATGGCCATCAATCTCGAAATCACCTACCGCGACTTCGACGCACCGATCATGGCCGAGGAACGGATCAACGAACGCGTCGCCAAACTGGAGCGCATCTTCCCACGACTTCAATCCCTGCGGGTCGTCTCGGAACAGGTCCAACACAATAGGCAAACAGGCAAGCTCTACCGGTTCCGCCTCGATGCGGTGTTGCCCGGCGGCGATGTCACCATCGACAAGAGCCACGCCGACAAGGATGCCCATGCCGACTTTTTCGTTGCCATGCGCGATGCGTTCAACGCCCTTGAGAGCCGCCTTCATACATTCGCGGACAAGCAGAACCTGGACGTGAAGCACCATGAGGATCCACCGCATGGCGTGGTGAAGGAAGTCTTCCCGGACCACGGTTTCATCAAGACGTCCGACGGGCTGGAAATCTATTTCCACGCCAACAGCGTCGTGGACGGCAAGTTCAAGGATGTGGAAGTCGGCACGGAAGTCCGCTTCTCAGCCGTCGACAATGAAAGCGCGAAAGGGCCGCAGGCGACCTCCGTCCACTTGGTCGGTAAACATCACCTGCACTGATACACAGATGCCGGCCGTCGGGAATCGCTGTGATCGGATAAAGCGGGGCTGAAATTCTAGTGAGTGGTGGCGCTGTGATCGGCGCTATCGCCCTTGGCCGGGGGATGTGAGGAAGCATTGCCCTCACCTGTGCCGTTGGATTTGCGTGACGGCGCCGCCGGCGGTGCTTCTCGCTGCATGGCACCCCCCTGCGCACCCATGGGGATTTTCGCCTTGGCCGATTCCGCGGCGGGTTTTCCGCTAGCCGCGCGGCTGTAGCGGCCTTCAACTTCCGCCCCCGCTTCGACTTCCAGAACTTCGTGGTCGACATCCCCGTAGACTTTTGCGGTGCTGCCAAGGCGTACCTTGCGCGCCTTGATCTCGCCGCGGACCTCACCCAGAACCACAAGCTCTTCCACGGCCGCTTCGCCATGCAACTGACCGGTCGCGCCAACGGTCAAATGCTTGCACTGGACATTGCCCTTCAGGGTACCGTCGAGCTGGACATTCGCCGCGCCGGACAGGTCACCGGTGATAAGCGTGCCTTCGGCGATCACCGTCGGCATTTCAGCCGTGGATTTTTTCGCTGCTGGCGCGTTATCACTGAATAAACCCATCAGGTCCCCCTTGGTCGGCGCCACACTATCCAAAAGAATGCGGCGTGACGACAGGAATCGCCCGACATTTTCGGAAACTGCAAGAGTAAATCGCCCAAAAAGACTTGAACGATTATGTCATCGTCTTAATCGACGTTGACATTATTACTCGGCTGCCTGCGATGTAACTGCTTTTTCCGCCAAGAATTTCTCTGCATCCAATGCCGCCATGCAACCCATGCCCGCGGCGGTAACCGCTTGGCGATAGTGTTTGTCCACCACATCGCCGGCGGCAAAGACACCGGGAATATTGGTATGGGTCGTGCCGGCCCGGGTCAGGATGTAACCTTCGCCATCCATCTCGACCTTGCCCTTGAAGACCGCGGTCGCCGGGTCGTGGCCGATCGCGACGAAAACGCCGTGAACCGGCCGTTCCGTCACCTCGCCCGTCTTCGTATCCCGCAGTTTGACGCCGGTCACGCCGGGCGGGTTTTCGTCGCCCACGATCTCGTCCAGCACGGCGTTCCAAACGACTTCGATCTTGTCGTTCGCCATCAACCGGTCCTGCAGAATTTTTTCCGACCGCAAGCTGTCGCGGCGATGGACAAGGGTGACCTTGCTGGCATGGTTGGTCAGGTACAGCGCCTCTTCCACGGCCGTATTCCCGCCGCCGACGACGATCACTTCCTTGCCGCGATAAAAGAAGCCGTCGCAGGTCGCGCAGGCCGAAACGCCATAGCCCTGGAATTTCTGTTCCGATTCCAACCCCAGCCAGCGCGCCTGCGCCCCGGTCGTAACGATCACGGCGTCTGCCGTGTAGACATTGCCGCCGTCGGTGACCGCACGGAAAGGCGTGCCGGTAAAATCGACGTCGGTCACGATGTCATAAACAATCTCGGTCCCGACATTCTCCGCCTGCTGGCGCATCTGTTCCATCAGCCAGGGACCCTGGATCGGATCGGCGAAGCCCGGATAGTTCTCGACATCCGTCGTGATGGTCAACTGACCGCCCGGCTGCAGGCCGGCGATCACGACGGGTTCCAGATTGGCCCGCGCGGCATAGACCGCGGCGGTATAGCCCGCCGGTCCGGATCCGATAATCAGGGTCTTGCAATGCCGTTCCGCCATCTTGTCCTCTCTTCACACGCATCCGGGCCCCATGGGCCGACAATTCCATTACCCGCCAACTTAGTCACCCGACCCGCCAGTGCAATCCATACCGACCGGAAAATCCCCGTGACAGGCCGTCACAGCGGTTTTTTAGACCCGCTCTAAAATCACATGGTCGAATTCGGTCCCGTCGGCGGCGGTTGCCGTGTCGCGGGAAACTTCGCGCCACGATGTCGGGTCCAGTTCCGGGAAATGCGTATCGCCTTCCGGCGCCAGGCGAACCTCGGTCAAATCGATCCTGTCGACCTTCTCGAAAGCCTGTTCATACAGGCTGCCGCCACCGATCAGGCAGACCTCGTCCACGCCGGACGCCTGGGCCAGGCGATCCGCCTCCGCCAAGGCCGCGTCCAATTCGGCAAAGACCAATGCGCCTTCCGCCTCGAAGCCTTTTTGCCGTGTGACGACCAGATTCGGTCGGCCCGGCAGTGGTTTGCGCGGCAGGGATTCCCAGGTCTTCCTGCCCATCACCAGGGGTTTGCCCATGGTGACCGCCTTGAACCGCTTGAGGTCTTCGGGCAAATGCCACGGCAATCCGCCGTCCCGCCCGATCACACGGTTCTCGGCCATCGCGACGACGATTACCAGTTTCGGCACGGCCTTCTCCTTTGGACGGATTTGATGGCGGGTCAGACCGCGACGGGCGCGGAAATATGCGGAAGCGGGTCGTAGTCCCGAAGCTGGAAGTCGTCATAGGTAAAGGCGAAGAGATCGTCGACCTCCGGGTTCAGCACCATGATCGGCAGGGACCGGGGCTCCCGCGACAGCTGTTCGTCCGTCTGATCCAGATGATTCATATAAAGGTGCGCGTCGCCCAACGTATGCACGAATTCCCCCAGCTTCAGCCCGGTCACCTGCGCGACCATCATCGTCAGCAAGGCATAGGACGCGATGTTGAACGGTACACCAAGGAAGATATCGGCGCTGCGCTGATACAGCTGACAGGAAAGCCTGCCGTCCGCAACATAGAACTGGAACAGGCAGTGACAGGGCGGCAGGGCCATGGAATCCACATCCGCCGGGTTCCAGGCGGTAACGATCAGACGCCGCGAATTCGGGTTCGTCTTGATCTGTTCCACGACATTGGAAATCTGGTCGATCGTGCCGCCGTCCTTGGCCGGCCAGGATCGCCATTGATGGCCGTAAACCGGACCCAGATCGCCGTTCTCATCGGCCCATTCATCCCAGATCGATACGCCGTTCTCGTTCAGATACTTGATGTTCGTATCGCCCTGCAGGAACCACAGCAGTTCGTGGATGATCGAGCGCAAGTGAAGCTTCTTGGTCGTCAGCATCGGGAATCCGTCGGCCAGATCGAAGCGCATTTGATGGCCGAAAACGCTGACCGTCCCCGTTCCGGTCCGGTCGCCCTTTTGCGCACCGGTCTCGCGCACACGGCGCAGAAGGTCCAAATATTGCCGCACGTCAAAGCCCGCCTGACTGAACTGAATACCGATTTCCGAGAGGGTTCCCGGCCAGCCATGAAGCGCCGCCATCCCCGGCTGCGCAAGACTGATTGGGAACCGACCGCGAATTTATCCGATTCGGCGCACGCGCACCGCCGCCGAGCGGTGATGCCCCCCCGAAATTGCCACATACAATCCTACCGCACGCCCCGGAAGCGGTTTCACGTCGGGTTGAGGCATCCGTGCCATTTAATATTAGCTTTACATTGAAACTGTTATAAAACTCCTCCTCGAAAGACTGTACGTTCTCGAAAAATGTGCCCGTTAAACGCGGAAATCGGCTGTGTTCGGCGGCGCAAACACCCGAATAGGACCTTGCGAAAGATCCGGTAAGACGGTCTTCGAAAGGGTATTGCCGACACGCCACGAAGGACGCGCGAAACGACATGTTGGACGGAAGCATCGCGCGGGCGGTTAATCTTCGAGCAGAGATGCAGCATTCTGCCGCCGAGCCGGATCATGCGCGCAGTTTGCTGGAACGGGCCCGGTGGAGGGTTTTCATCGACGGGCTGCCCTGGGTTATCGGGGGCAGTCTCGGCGCCGGTGTGGCGGTTGCGATCGCGATCGCATCGGTTTCCGACGTCACACTGCCGCTGATCTGGTTTCTGGCTTTTACGGTTGTCAGCGTCCTTCGCGCCGTCACAGTTAAACGCTATGCCAAACCCGCGATCCTGTCCCGTTCACCCGCCTTGGCGAGGGGGATCCTTCACGCCGGCGCCGTCGCATCGGGCATTGTCTGGGGCGTGGGTTCGTTTTGGATCATCGCGGCAAACGATCATTTGATTGAAAGCGTGATTCTGTCCTTTTGCGCCGCCGGTATGACGGCGGCGGCGGCGGCATCCTACAGCGCGGTTGCGTGGGGTTTCGCCAGTTTCACCCTACCCTATCTCGGTTTCCTCATCGTCGGCCTGTTCATGGCCAGCCACGAGGCGAGTTTCGCCATGGCCCTGGCGGTTCTGTTCTTTGCCATGGGCATGGGCGGCATCTCCCGGGCCATTGGAAAACGCATTACGAACGCATTGACGCTCTGGCTGGTGAACAAGCAACTCTATCGCAAGACCGCCGCGGCGCTTGCGGAAGCGCATCGGGCGACCGTCCTTGCCACCGAGCGGGAAAGAACCGAATTGGAAGCGAAAGCGGCGTCCGAGGCGAAGACGCAGTTCCTGGCAACCATGAGCCATGAACTGAGGACGCCCCTCAACGCCATCGTCGGTTTTTCGGACAGTATGCTGACGGAAACCTTCGGTCCTCTGGCGCCGAAATACCGCGAATACGCGGCCCATATCCGTGACAGCGGCACGGTCCTCAGCGACCTGGTCACCGACCTGCTGGAACTGTCCCGTATCGAACTCGGTCATCATTCGATTGAGCGGAACACGGTTTCCGTGGCAGATCTGTTCGCGGATGTCGAAAAGATGTTCCAGCAGACACCGACCCGGCAACTGCCGCCCCTCAGTTTCGATCTAGATCCACCGGATTTGACGCTTGAGGCCGATCGCCGAATGCTGTGGCAGATCCTGATCAATCTGGTCGGCAACGCCGTGAAGTTCTCACCACTGACCAGGACCATCTATGTCGACGGTGAGCGCCTGCCCGATGGTTGGGTGCGGCTATGCGTTCGGGATTCGGGTGTAGGCATTGCGGAAGAGGATCTCGGCCGGATCACCGACGCCTTTTATCAGGGGCGCGATTCCGCCGTCCTCGCCCAGGCCGGGGTCGGTCTCGGCCTGTCCCTGGTCAAATCCTTCGTCGATCTCCATGGCGGGGACCTGAAAATTGAAAGCCGTGTCGGCAAAGGCACAACGGTGACCGTCAAATTACCAGAATCCCCATGAGCGAGTGTTAGACCGGCCCGTGCCTGACAATCACCTTTGCGGCCGGACCCGATAGGCGCAGCGGCGGGCGCCGGCGAGCAGGTGATCGGTTCTCTCGACTTCCACATGCGGTCCGAGAACGGCGCGAAACACCGTCAATTCCCCGTCGCAGAGACCGGAACAGGCCTGGGCGGCAACGCAGATCGGACAGTGGTTCTCGACCAACAGGAAGCTGCCGTCCTCTTCCTCCGTAACGCCCGCCATATACCCTTCCGCCTCACGCAGCCGGGCCAGGGCCAAAAGTTTCGCCTTCACGCCCTCCTCACGGTCCACCGTTTCCGCATAGGCGCGGATCTGCTGCGCGGTGCGTTCCGCGATCAGGCGCTGCAGCCCCTCCTCCCCGAAGGTCGCGCGCATGGCGCCGAGCAGTCCGGCGGTCAATTCCGCATGGGCGTCGGGGAAGAAACGGTCCGCCGCCGTCGTCAGCGCCCATATCTTGGCCGGGCGGCCGACCGGGCGAGGGCTTTCGGTATAGTCGACAAAGCCCTCTTCCTGCAGGGCGTAAAGATGCTGCCGCACGGCCATGGTCGAGACACCCTGGCGGGAGGCCAGTTCCGACGCCTCGCTCGGACCGTTCAGTTTCAGCATGTCCAGGATCGCCTGCCGGGTCGCCGATTTGGCGGGCTGCCGGGTCTTTCGTGTCGCTTGCGTCTTCGCCGTGACCATTCTTCCTCTTTCCCTCAACTCTCTTCCGCCGCCGCGCGATTGACCGCTTCCTCGCCGATCGGCCCAGCAACGCGCAGGGCGGCGACCGCGCCCAGGATCACGATCGGCAGGAAGGCCGCGAAGCCCCAGAAACCGACACTCTCCAGCACGGCGCGCGGGGCGGTTTCGGAAAACCCGAAGCCGTTCGCGATGAAACCGTTGGCCGAAGCCCCAAGCGCATAGCCGATCATCTGCGTGGTCGGGATCGCGGCGGACGCACGGGCCCGGTCGTCCCCGTCGGCCCCCGCGACGATCCGTTGGGTGATATAGCCGAAGGACATGCCGAAGGCACCGCCGATGGCGACCAGGAACGGCGCCAGCGCCCAAACCGGTCCGCCGGGCATGACCAGCGCCAGTCCGGCGACGCCGACGATGATCAATCCCGCCGCCGCGCGGATCAGCCAGGGATGCCAGCTGGCCGCGGCACCGGAAAAGGCGATGGCGGCGACACTCCAGGCAATCGACTCGACAGCGACCAGAATGCCGCCGGTGATCGGCCGTGCCCCGTGCAGAAGCTGGATCAGGATCGGACCATACACGGTGAATGTGATCGTGCCGACGAAGCACAGCCCGATCATGGCAAGGCCCCAAAGGGTCGGCCGGGACGGATCGTAGGCGGACCGGGGATAGAGACGGCTTGCCCCGGCCCCGGCGTCGCGCCGGAAAAATGCCGCCAGCAGCACCAGTCCGGCAATCGACAACAGACCCGACTGCCAGGTGAAACCGATCACCCCGGCGGAGGCGATCGCCATGATCGCCGCGGAAAGCAGCACCAGTCGGACCTTCGGAAAGGTCCCTTCATGGGATTGCACATCCGTGTTCTTGCTTCGCAGCACCCAGCCGACGGCGGCCAGATAAAGCCCTGCCTGTGCGGCATAGGCCCAGAACCCCGTCCGCCACAATCCGTACTCCGCAAAGCCGCCGCCGACCGCCGGGCCGCAGAAGGCGGAAACGCCCCAGATCGCAGAGACGAGCGCGATCATTCGCGGCATGATCTTGGACGGGAACAGCTCGACGATGGCGACATGGGTGAGCGCGACCAGCGCGCCGCCGCCCGCCCCCTTGATCAGGCGTCCGCCCAGAAGGACGTTCATATCCGGCGCCACGGCACAGAGCACGCAGCCGATGCCGAAACCCGCCGCGGACATCATCATTGCGCTGCGCAGGCCGAACCGCACGGCCAGCAATCCCGCCGCCGCGCCGGCGACGATCGAGCCGACCTGATAGAGGACCGAGGCCCAGCTGAGAAAGGCAACGCCGCCGATATCGAGCACCGCGGACGGAATCAGCGTGGAGACAAGGCTGGCATTGGAGGCATGCAGCCAGACCCCGAAACCCAGCACGATGAAACGCTGCAGCACGCCCGCGCGCCACAGATCGGCCCAGGATGACTCACCGCTCAAAAGGGTCGCGCCAGTGTCTTTCACGGCCGCCGTCTCACCATCATGTTACACTCGTCATCGGTCTTGCCCGCACATTTCTATAGACTTTCTTTTAGAAAAGCCATATCAGGTTTCGAAACAAATATCTTTAGAAAGGGAAGGTCATGTCCACTATTCGGCGCTCCGGCAATTGGGTCCGCGTTACTGATCTGGATTCGCTGATCGCGAAAGGCCGCAAGGTCGTGAAAGCGGAGGGCAAGCAGATCGCGCTGTTCCATGTCGCGGGGCGGGACCTTGAAAACGGCGGCATTCAGGCCTGTAACAACCGTTGTCCGCATGAAGGCTATCCGCTGATCGAAGGGGCCCTCTCCGGCGGCGCCGCGGGGGAATCCTGCAAGCTGACCTGCAACTGGCACAACTGGAAATTCGACCTCGACAGCGGCGAGACGGAAGTCGGCGGCGACAAGTTGCGGCGCTATCCCGTGCGGGTGGAGGGCGGCGAGGTTCTGGTCGATATCACCGATCCGCCCCCGGAAGAGTTGATCCATTCGGCGCTGGACAATATCGCCGATGCCATGCCGCGCCACGAATACGACCGGATCGCGCGCGAGGTCGCGCGGCTGCAAAAGGCCGGTGGCGATCCCGACCTCGCCATTCTGGCCGCGGTTGAGCACAGCCATGACCGCTTCGAATACGGCTTCACCCACGCCTTCGCGGCCGCTGCGGATTGGCTGCGGCTCGGCGACGAATTGGCGGAAAACGACGCCGAACGGCTTGCCAGCCATGTCGAGGTCATCGGTCATATGTCCTGGGATTCGATGCGGGAACGGCAATATCCCTTCACCGTGAAAAGCCGGTCCTACGACGAGGACGGGTTCGTGCAGGCGATCGAGGAGGAGAATGAGGACGCCGCTATTGCCTATATCAACGGCGCGCTCGCGGAGGGGCTCGGCATGCCGGCGCTGCGCAAGGGCCTGCTGCGGGCGGCACTGAACCACTATCAGATGTTCGGCCACGCCCCGATCTATGTCTACAAGACGGAACAACTGTCGGACCGCCTCGGCCGGGACTCGCTGAAACCGCTTCTGCACTGTCTCGTCCGCGGGCTGGTCTATGCCAGCCGCGAGGATCTGATCCCCGAATTCAAGGCCTACCGCCCGGCGCTGGAGACGTGGCAGCAGGGAGGCGACGCGACACCCCGACCGGCGGCGGACTATACCCGCCTGTCCGTCCCCAAGGTTCTGGACCTGATACGGCAAAGCGCGAAATCCGGCCCGGATCTGTATCGGGTTTTGCTGGAGGCGGCGACGCTTCAACTGCTGCACTTCCGGGTGACGATGGACAGCCGGACCGACAATTCGGTCTCCGACAATGTCAACTGGCTCGATTTCACCCATGCGATCACCTTCGCCAATGCGGGCCGTTGGGCGGCGGAACAGTATCCGGAACTGTGGCCGGAAGTGCTGCTGCAGATCGGCTGTTTCCTGGGTCGCAATGCGGGCTTCCTGGACAACGGGGTCGATGCCGCGGATTGGCGGGTTCAGCAGGAACCGAAAATCTATCTCAACGGCGTGCTGCACGACATGCTGGATCACAGTTTCCCGGAGTACATCGTCGCCTGCCATTACGTGAAACTGGCGACCGCGATGCGGGACGAGATCGAAAACGACCCGGCTTCCGACCATTCCGGGCTGATGACCGCGGCGCTCAACCGGTTGATCGCGCATCCGATCAAGCGCAAGCAGGTTCTGCGCACCGCCAATCAATCGCTCGATTTCGTCGCCCGCGAGGGCTGAACCAAAGGATACCGCTCATGAGATCCCGTCTCACCGAATTACTCGATATCGATTATCCCATCATCCAGGCCCCGATGGCGGGCGTCTCGACGCCGGAACTGGCGGTCGCCGTGGCCAATGCGGGCGGGCTTGGCTCACTCGCCGTCGGCACGATGACCGCCCCTCAGGCGGATGCAGCGCTTGCCGATCTGAAAACCCGGACCAACCGGCCGATCAACGTCAACGTCTTCACCCACGAAACGCCGAAACGCGATACCGCGCTGGAAGCCGCCTGGATCGAGGCCCTGCGCCCCTATTTCGCGGAATTCGGCGCGGAACCGCCCGCCGAACTGTCAGAGATATATACGTCCTTCAACGACGACCCGGACATGCTGGAGATGCTGATCCGCCAGCGCCCCGCCGCGGTCAGCTTCCATTTCGGCCTGCCCCGACCCGAGGCTTTGGACGCGCTGAAAGCCGCCGGAATCCTGACCCTGTGTTCCGCCACCACGGTCGAAGAGGCCCGTCAGGTCGAAGCCGCGGGAATCGATATCGTCGTTGCCCAGGGATATGAAGCAGGCGGTCACCGCGGCACCTTCTCCGCCGACCACGACGCGGCCATCGGCACTTTCGCGCTGATCCCGCAAATCCGCGCCGCTGTCCGAATCCCGGTCGTCGCCGCCGGCGGCATCGGAACCGGCGCCGGGATCGCCGCCGCCTTCGCGCTGGGCGCGGACGGGGTCCAGATCGGCACCGCCTTCATCAGCACGGCGGAATCCGCCGCCGGTCAGGCGCATCACGACCTGCTGGTCGGCGCGCCGGGCCAAGCCACGGAAATCACTTCCGTCCTCTCCGGCCGCCCCGCGCGCGGTATCGTCAACCGGTTGATGGCCGACATGCGCGGGCGCGAAGCGGAGGTTCCCGCCTACCCGGTCGCCTATGACGCGGGCAAGGCATTGGCCGGCGCCGCGAAAGCCAAAGGGGACGGCAATTTCGCGGCCCTCTGGGGCGGGCAGGCCGCACCGCTGAACCGGCAATTGCCGGCCGCCAAGTTGATCGAAAAGCTGGTTTCCGAAGCGGGCGAGGCCCTGGGGCAGGCCATAGAACGGCTGAAACCGTAAGCGACGCACCCGATGTTGAAACCTCTTTAAGAACCGCTTCCCAATCCCTATATTCACTTTGCCGGCTTCGGCCGGTTATGACGCTAAAGGGTGGCATGGAATAGGCGCAGCGGACCCGGGGGCGGTACCCGGCGCCTCCACCATGAGAACCGAGAAAGCCTGCAAAATCAGGCGATTGAACTGGGTTCTGATGATGGGGGCGAAATAGGATCGACGCGTGTAGTAAAGATGCTTTCTGCGTTCGGTATGGTATCCGCCGTTATCGGGCCACGGCTATAAATGCCAATGATAACGAAGAGATGGTTGCCGTCGCCGCGTAACGCGGTCAAAGCGACACTTCGGAATTCCTAGTCGGGTCATCTCCGGCTAGGTGGGGTATGGGGGACCTAGCAACAGAACCCCCCACCTTATTTTTTCCTGAGTCAGACAAAAATCGTGGATTTCGCAGGACAATGCGGCGATGGGCCGTGTCCGTCTTCAGGATATTCGCGAATTGCTGCCATTAGGGTCTTTTCACCCGGCACCGAGACTGCAATTCTATGGCGACAACGTGATGCGCGGTTCCGGGCGGTTTGCTCTCGCGTATCGCGCCTTTCTGATTCAATAGCGCTGATTCCGACACGCGCTGCATGTGAGACGGGGAACCGAATGTCCGAAGACCGGATTGGGTATAATGCGATGGTCGAAGAGGCGATGCGAAGTGTCGTCCGAAAAGCCGTCGAATTGGCCGCATCCGAAGGTCTGCCGGGCGAGCATCATTTCTATATCACCTTCCGCACGGATCACCCGGACGCCCAGTTACCGGATCATCTGCACAAGCGTTATCCGCGCGAGATGACCATCGTCCTTCAACATCAGTTCTGGAATCTGTCGATCAACGACGAAGCGCTGGAGGTGGATCTGAGCTTCAATCAGAAGCTGGAACGCCTGCGCGTGCCGCTCGACGCCCTGATCACCTTCGCCGATCCGTCAGTCAATTTCGGCCTGCAATTCCACCCCTCCACGCCGGACGAAGACGAGGAAGAAGACATCCTCGACATCAGTGACGACGAAACCGCAGAACCGTCCGGGGAAACACCCCCGCCTGCCGAGACGGCAGAGGAAGCGGCAGACGGCGAAGGCCGCGACGCGGACAATGTCGTCACCCTGGACGCTTTCCGAAAGAAATAGACGGCAATCGTTTTCGGCCCGTTCAAAGGTCCTTCCGCGCACCGACAACGGCGGCAGGGCGCTTACCGCTTGGGCTGCCGATATATACGATGGTAAGACATTTGGGGACGGGTCCGTGTTGCTTTCGCCAGCGCGGATTGCCACAAGAATCTGGATAATCAGCCGCGACGGGCGAAAGGGGATGAACCATGGCAGAGCCGAATTTCCACGAAATGTTTCCACTGGGCGAGGACAAGACGCCGTACCGCAAATTGAGCGGCGATTACGTCACCACGTCGGAATTCGAAGGCCAGGAAATCCTGAAGGTGGATACCGAGGCGCTGCGCCTGTTGTCGGAAGAGGCTTTTCACGACATCAACCACCTTCTCCGCCCCGGTCATCTGCAGCAGTTGCGCAATATCCTGGAAGACCCGGAAGCATCCCCGAACGACCGTTTCGTCGCCTTCGACCTGCTGAAGAACGCGAACATCTCGGCCGGCGGCGTGCTGCCGATGTGCCAGGACACCGGCACGGCGATCATCATGGGCAAGAAGGGCCGGCGCGTCTGGACCGATGGGTCGGATGCCAACGCCTTGGGCAAGGGCGTGATGGACGCCTATGACCACAATAACCTGCGCTACAGCCAGGTCTCCCCGGTCTCGATGTTCGACGAGGTCAATACCAAGACCAACCTGCCGGCCCAGGTCGACATCTATGCGGAGGGCGAGGACGCCTATAAATTCCTGTTCGTCGCGAAGGGCGGCGGGTCGGCCAACAAGACCTTCCTGTTCCAGGCGACACCGAGCCTGCTGGAGCGGGAACGGATGATCGAATTCCTGAAGGAGAAGATCATCACGCTCGGCACCGCGGCCTGCCCGCCCTACCACCTCGCCGTGGTGATCGGCGGCACCAGCGCCGAGTTGAACCTGAAGACGGTGAAACTCGCCTCCTGCCGCTACCTCGACGGGCTGCCGACCGAAGGCGGCGACGCGGGTCACGCCTTCCGCGACCTGGAAATGGAAAAGGTCGTGCATGAACTGACCCGCCAGATGGGCATCGGGGCCCAGTTCGGCGGCAAGTATTTCTGCCACGATGTCCGTGTCATCCGCCTGCCCCGCCACGGTGCGTCGCTGCCGATCGGCATCGGGGTTTCCTGTTCCGCCGACCGCCAGGCCATGGGGAAGATCACCAAGGACGGCGTATTCCTGGAACAATTGGAGACGGATCCCGCCCGCTTCCTGCCGGAAGTGAAGGACGGCGATTTCTCCGGCGACGTGGTCGACATAGACCTGACCAAACCGATGTCGGAAATCCTCGGCACGTTGACGAAGTACCCGGTGAAGACGCGCCTGTCACTGACCGGACCGATCATCGTCGCGCGCGATGCCGCGCATCGGAAACTGCGCGAACGCCTCGCTTCCGGTGAAGACCTGCCGCAGTATTTCAAGGACCATCCGATCTATTACGCCGGTCCGGCAAAGACGCCGGAAGGCTATGCATCGGGTTCCTTCGGGCCGACAACCGCCGGCCGCATGGACGGCTTCGTCGACGAGTTCCAGGCCAAGGGCGGTTCCATGGTGATGCTGGCCAAGGGCAACCGGTCGCCAGTCGTGCGCAAGGCCTGTCAGGCCCATGGCGGCTTCTATCTGGGCAGCATCGGCGGCCCGGCCGCGCGCCTCGCACAGGATTGCATCAAGAAGGTCGAGTGCATCGAATACCCGGAACTCGGCATGGAAGCGATTTGGCGGATCGAGGTTGAAAACTTCCCGGCCTTCATCGTTTGCGACGACAAGGGTAACGATTTCTTCAAGGACGTGATGGGCTGATCCCGGAGCGAATGTGAAGACGACGCCGCTGCATCCCGATTTCGGCGTCGAGGTTCATGATCTGGATCTCGACGCCGTTACCGCGGAAGACGGTTACGCGGAACTCCGGCATCTTTTCGACACCCATTCCCTGCTGCTGTTTCGCAATCAGCCGCTTTCGGACGCGCAGCATCTGCGCCTGGCGCGTCTGTTCGGTCCGATCGAGAACCGGACGGACGATCCGACCGAAAGACTGTCGCCCGTTTCCAACGCCACGGAAGACGGCGGCGTAACCGCGGCCGACGCACTGCATACCCTGAACCTGATCGCCAACCAGCTTTGGCATACGGACAGCACCTTCCTGCCCGTTCCCGCGCTCGCCAATCTGCTGCAGGCGCGGGTCGTCAGCAGTTCCGGCGGCGAAACCGAATTCGTCTCGACCCGTGCCGGCTTCAAGCGTCTTCCCGAAGAAACGCGCGAGAGGTTGCGTCACACGGGGTTCCGCCACGACTACAAGACATCCCGCGGGGAAATCGCCAAGGAATTGACCCGGATGGCCATCATCAGCAAATGGCCTGAACAACATTGGCGGGCGGTCTGGCCCAATCCGGCGAATGGCGAGGAAGCGCTCTATATCGCCTCCCATGTCTGCGCGGTGGACGGCATGGAACAGGCGGAAGCCAAAGCCTGGGTCAAGCAACTGACCGCGGCGATGACACCGCCGGAAGCGGTCTATACCCATGCCTGGGAACCGGGCGACCTGATCATCTGGGATGAACGCGCGACCATGCATCGCGGCCGCCCCTGGCCCTATGACGAGGAACGCACACTGGTCAGTGTCTGCGTCACGGCCAGGGATGTGGACGGATTGGCCAAAATGCGCGTCGCCCCCACCTGAAAACGCCGTTAACAGGTCGTGTCTCAGTTTGAAATTCAGTGAGTGAAGAAAAGTTATTAAGTGAACTGGGTCAAATTTTGACCGCGCACGAGTGGTATTACGTAATCCCACTAGAGCCATACTTTAAACCGGGTTTAGGAGCCATACCGGAGTCCCGATCGCGCAACGTTGCACGATCGCCCTGGTATCACGTGATACCATTAGACTCCGGACGCATGCTGATAGTCTGCTGCACGTTGGATACAGATGTCGTCCAGTCAGCAGTGTCGGAACAAACTAAGGTTATTAGGTCCATAGTTTCCTGGAATTTCTTCGAAGGGCCTTTGTCGAATATCGCGCGATGGTGGGCAATTCGGTTTCGCCAACGGCGGACTTTCTCAATTAACTCATGAAGATCTTCTCGGGTATTGGTGCCGATATTTGGGAAACTATGGTGTAGGCCACGGGACCATAAAAGCCGACTAAATCTCTTGATCGTTAGGTGTTCCCAGAACCCGAAGGTGAGAGCAGAACAAATATGATGGTTTGTGAGGTTGCCTTGGTGTTGCGCTGTTTCATCATCAATGGCGCGCTGCAATTCTCTTTCAAATTGACCGTCGAGCAACCTTCTAAATGTCGTATGAAGGTACCATTCTTCCCCGAGGCGCGCGATTAAGCATCTGTGGACAGCATTCCGCGTCAGGACTTCAGCAAACTGCAAAGGCAAATAAAACGACTCACAAAGATTGCAGTTCCACAAATAGTATCTAAATGCTTCTTCCGCGTCACCTCCTGCAGCGGGCAGGTACCTTTGCAATCGTTCTTTTTGGATAGCGGCCTCTATGGCGGGGAATTTTCCTGCGTCTGGCGGATTCGTGATTTGCATTTTTGTCGGGTTCGGCTTATTTATTTTTCGTGAGCTGCGGATAGGTTTGTGCATTGCACCCCTACCGTGGACGAGATCAGGGGGCGGGCTCTTTCGGGGGCGCCGCCCTCACTCTTTTGGGTTCCAATCACTCTCCGATCCCCTTCTTGTACGGCCCGCGCGGCCCAGCTTTCGGCGCACGCGCGTCAATCAACGATACTATCCACTCCATATCATGCAACGTTTCCGTGACGCCAGCAGCCATAGCCGGGGTGACTTTCGTGCTCTCATGGATGCGGCAGAAGTTATTGTGCAGGAAGTACAGCACCAGCATATGGATATGGTTGTCGATCTTCTTCGAGAATGCATTCATCAGGCGCGTGAACCGACGGTTCCCCATGCGGATATTCAGGTTCACCCGCTCCACGTATGACGTGCTGATGTGTTCTTCGGACGGCTTGCCCTCAACAGTACGCTTGCGGGTTCCGGTGCATTCTGCGGGGCTAAAACGGCCCTTCGCGCCTTCCGGGGCTTCCCCGTACAGCTTCACTAACTGGGCATAGTCCACATCTGCCCCGAAAGCCCCCTCTACCGCTTCCAGATAGGCTTTATGGCCATCCGTGGTCAGTTGCACCCGGCTCGCCAACCGATCCGCCACATCCTGCACGAACTCGTTTGCATAGGCGCTATCCCGGCCACCGACCAGATAGGACACGATCAGCTTGCTATCCGCGTCCAGGGCCGTCCAAGTCCACACGTCGCCAGCCTCAGACGGCGCGGCTTTCGCGTTCGCAACATTCTTCTGTTTTGCATAGCAGAACGACCAGATCTCATCGCACTGGACGCGACCGGCTTCCACGTTCCGCACATGCAGATCGTGATACTCGGCGCAGGCTTCCCCGGCATCGATCAGCAGCTTCGTGACCGTGTTAATCGACACCCCGGCAACGCGGGAGATTGAACGCATGGAAGAACCCACAACAAGCATGCTGAGGATCTGGGCGCGTTTTTCGGTGGGCAGTTTGTTCATGCCCACAAAATGTGAACTTTTATGCTTACTCTCAAGCATTTTGCAAGCATGCTGATATCATGCTTGCAAAAGACACTTAGTGCGGGTATTTTGCAAGCATTAAATAAGGAGTGCTTGCTTTGGCTGATGAGATAGACCTTTTTGGAGATGGCGACGGCAGGGCGAAGGGCGGCCATGCTAGGGCCGCTAAATTGACCCCCGAAGAACGCTCTGCGATAGCGAAGAAGGCAGCTAAGAAGCGCTGGGCCGAGGCCGACTCGGCTAAGGATGACACGCCGAGGCTCTTGGAAAGTTTTAAGAGCAAGCTCAGTATCGCCGGAGTCCAGATCCCTTGCGCGATTGTTATGGGCCCAGAAGGCGTGCAACGCGTACTTAGCGAAACCGGTATAACAAACGCAGTTCTTGGAGACCGAAGCGGAGCATCAAAACGGAAGAAAAAAGCGTCTGAAGAAGGTGGGGCCCCTTTGCCTCTTTTCATCGCCCCCAGACAGCTAGAGCCCTTTATTTCCAAGGAAATGATGGACGGGCCCCTAAAGCCGATTGACTACGTGGACGGCGCACGGGTCGTCCGGGGTTATGATGCCCAAATACTCCCGGCAGTTTGTAACGTCTGGTTAAAGGCGCGAGAGGCCGGCGCTCTGCAAGGACAGCAATTGGATAAGGCCATGAAGGCCGAAATCCTGACACGAGCCCTAGCCGAAACAGGGATCGTTGCGCTTGTGGACGAAGCAACTGGATACCAGCAAGTTCGACCGCAGAATGCCCTGCAATCCTATTTGGAACTTGTAATCAGGCGAGAATTGGCGGTCTGGGCCAAGAAGTTCCCTGACGAGTTTTATGAGAACATTTACAAGCTTAAGGGCTGGCAATGGCCGGGGATGAGCAAGAACAGGTTCAGCGTCTGCGCCAGCTACACCACAAATTTGATCTATGATCGGTTGGGCCCTGGGATCACCGAAGAACTCATGAAAAAGACCCCGAAGAATGAAAAGGGCTATCGTCCAAACAGACTGCACCAGTGGCTTTCGGACGATATCGGGGACCCGATGCTGGCAACGCACATGCACTCTATTTTGATGTTCCAGAGGCTGGCGATTGCAAACGGCTACGGATGGAAACGCTTCTTGCACATGGTGGATCAAGTTCTGCCTAGGAAGGGAAACACGCTAGAACTGCCGCTAGAGTTCACCGATTCCAGCGAGACTTAGCCGCCTTCTTGGCAATCTCCGAACGCTGTTCTGGCGTCAACTTCGCCGCGCGGGCCTTGCCGCCCTTCCGGCCAAGGGCCTTTGCGGCGGGGTCCTTCCCATCGTCTTCGGTATCTTCCTCAGCCTCGCCGGTGGCGATCTGGGCTACCCTCACGGCATTCCCGATCAAATCGGCTGGGCGTTTCTGTCCTTTGGGGCCTTTAGGCATTCGTGCCCCCTATGAAATCAGCCAACAAGGTCCGAAGTGCGTCCTTAGCTTCCTTGGGGTTGTCGTCCGAAAAGAACTCGTCCACGAGTCGCCGCATGTGAGATGTAACGTGCCCCTCGTACGAATACACGACACTCAACTCGCCTGCTACTGGATCAAACTCAAGCGTCCACCACTGTTGTCCAATCCCAGACTGATTGCTCATACGGTAAAATTCTCGGCCAATCGTCGCCACGAACACCTCCTATGCTTAGCGTCTAGCATATCGGAAGACCTGGCCGCTTTCGATACCCCGTCAATCCGGACTAGATTTCAAAGTGAGACACTACCGATTTTTGTTGCACTGCAACACAAACGGTGCTTTATATGACTTATCAAACAGTTACATTTTTCGCGATGCGACATCATGCGTCGAGTGAGGTGGATTATGCCAAGAGATAACATTGCACACGATTTGACCGACAATTCTGTAACAGACGGAAAGGCAGCCAACGTTTTGGATAAGGAAATTGCTTTTCGTACGTCACTCGCCGCCATCCGGTCCGCGGCGGAACTGCTGCGCGACTTCCCCACGATCAGCGAAGAAGAACGCAAGCGCTTCGTTGCGATCGTGCTCGACGAAGAAAAACGCCTGGAACGGATGATCCCCGCGCTTTCGGCCTGAGCCGAGTGTGAGTGGTCCTGAACGGAAAAAGCCCCCGGAGCAACACCGGGGGCTTTTTTGATGTCCGAAAACGGCCGGGCGATTATGCCCGTTCCGGCACCAGCGTCGTGGACCAGAGTTCGGTATCGTCCCGGTCCATCAGACGGACGGTCATCGCTTCGGACTGACTGTCGATGTCGACCAAACCGAAGAACTGCAGCCCGTCGGACGGCGGCAGGTTCACCCCCTGATCCTTGGTCGGGGCATTCACGTATTTGACTTCCGGACCGAAGGTCATATCCAGGTCGTTCGGGCCGAACGTGCCGGCATGCAGCGGGCCGCTGACGAATTCCCAGAACGGGTTGAAATCCTGCTCCTGCGCCTTGTTCGGGTTGTAATAATGGGCGGCGGTGTAATGCACGTCGGCCGTCAGCCAGACCGTGTTCTTGACGCCGCCGGCCTTGATGAAGCGCAGCAGGTCCGCGAATTCCAATTCGCGTCCCCTGGCCGGGCCATGATCGCCGTTCGCGACAGCTTCCACGCGCTTGGTATCGCCGACCTTGTCCCAGACCATCAGGCCGATCGGCATGTCGGAGGCGATGACCTTCCAGGTTGCCTTCGAATTGGCCAGTTCCCGCTTCAGCCAGGCCAACTGGGCCGCCCCCAGCACACGGCTCTCGTCGGTCATTTCCGTCTGCATCGAGGTGCTGTTCGGCCCGCGATAGGAACGCAGATCGATGAAGAAGACGTCCAGCATCGGACCGTAGGAGATCTTGCGATAGACGCGGCCCGGTTCGGCGGGCGTATAGCGGATCGGCGTCATCTCATGGAAAGCGCGGCCGGCGCGGGCCGCCAACAAGGCGATATCCTTCACCGCATACCGGTCGTCATTCGTCAGGTCCTTGGCCGCAGACCAGTTGTTGACCACTTCATGATCGTCCCACTGGAAGAATGTCGGCACCTGACCGTTGAAGCCCCGCACATGCTCATCCAGCATATTGTACTTCCAGCGGCCACGGAACTCGTCCAGCGTCTCGGCGACCTTGTGGACGCCCTCCTCGACCACGCTCTTCCAGATTTCTCCGTTCGGCATTTTCTTTTCCGCCGCGATCGGGCCGTCGGCATAGATCGTATCGCCGCTATGGATGAAGAAGTCCGGATTGTGGCGGGCCATCGTGCCATAGGTCATCATGCCGCCGCGATCTCGGTCGATGCCCCAGCCCTGGCCGCAGGTATCACCCGACCATACGAAGCGGATGTTGCGACGGGAGGCCGGCGCGGTGCGGAAATGGCCTGTCACCGGTTCGGACCGGGCATGGCCGCCGGTCAGGTCGCTGAAGGAGACGCGGTAGAAGATGTCCTGGTCCGACGGCAGGTCGGTCAACAGCCGCTTCATCGCGAAATCGCTTTCCGGCAGCACGTTGAGCGGCGCCAGGCGGGTGCTGTTCTTGAAGCTGTCGGTGGTGGCCACTTCGACGAAGGCCTTCGCGGGACGGTCCGTGCGGGTCCAGATCACGCCGGAGGCCGTGTCGACATCACCCGATTGCACCCCATGGGTGACGACGGGACGGCTGGACGCATAGCTGATTGCAGGTGCCGCAAGCACCAGACCCGCGGCGGCGGTGCCGCGCAGGATTTGACGACGGTTCATGGTCATGGATTGAACTCCCGGTTCGAAAATGAGGAGCGCACCCTATAAGCGTCTCCATGACGGGCGGATGTAGACCGCATGACATACCGGTGGCCGAAATGGGAATTATCCGTTACCGGCCTATGACACCCTAATATACCGTCGGAACCGCGCCGAAACAGCTTTCCCGATCCAAAAAAGAAAAAGGGCGGGGTCATTCCCCCCGCCCTTGAAAATTATCGACCGAACGGCCGATCCCGACTGCCGGGATCAGTCGTCGCGGCGTGTGCGCTCATCGCGTTCATGACGTTCCTGCGCTTCCAGCGACAGCGTGGCAATCGGCCGGGCTTCCAAACGGCGCAGAGAAATCGGCTCGCCCGTTTCTTCACAATAACCGTAGGAACCATCCAGAATGCGCTGCAGCGCTTCATCGATCTTCGCAATCAGCTTGCGTTCACGGTCGCGCGTCCGCAACTCGATGGAGCGGTCGGTTTCCATGCTCGCCCGGTCGGTCAGATCCGGCTGGGCGAGGTTTTCTTCTTGCATGCTTTCAAGCGTGTCCGACGATTCCCGAAGAAGTTCGACCCGCCAACGCAGCAGTTTTTGTCGGAAATATTCCTGCTGCAGCGGGTTCATGAACTCTTCATCGTCGGTCGGTGAGTAATCTGGGGGAAGCAAAGTAGCGGAAAGGTGGGAACTCTTGCTTTGAGCTGTACCTGTAGACTGGCCAGACGACATAACATACTCCTAACCCAAGCTACGGAAGGCGAATTTAAACCCCTCGCGCGGCGGGTATAGGGCGTTGCCCCCTCAAACACAATGATAATTTTATTGGATAAATGATGTTTTTCCGCCATCGCCGGACCAACCGGCGACCAGCGCGATGGAACCGGTTACCGCTGCAGCTTGGCCAATTCCACCATGGCCCGAACCTCAATCTCGCCCAAGACGGCGGCGAGCCGCGGATCGTTCGACTGGGTCTTGCCCTGCGAGGCGGCCTTGGCGATTTCATCCAGGCGGTGGGTGGGAATACGCCCCAGCAACAAGCCGATCCGGATCTCTTCCAACCCGTCCAGCATGTCCTGACCCCATTTGCGCGCGCGCTGCTCCCGATCACCGGACAGGGGCCCCTCCCCCTCGGTTTGTTCAGGCGCGTCCACTTCCTGCAACGCGATCAACGCATCGACGGCCCCCACCAGCCCGCCGGCGGAGGGGGCCGCCTTTTCGACGCTGTCCGAGGAATCGGATGAGTTGAGGGAAGACGCAAACGATGCCCCGCCGGAACGTTTTGCCGCCCCGGCCTTTTTGGCGCCCGTCGTCGCGCTGCTTTTGTTCGGTCCTTCGACCTTCATGTGCCGTGTTTCCTGAATATGCTGTCGTAGCGTCCTGAAACCTAACCGGATTCCCGGTATCGGGAAAGGACCGCCATGCGACCGGGCCGGAAGGCGGAAGAATTTGCCCGACTCCTATGCCGGTCCCTCGCCGCCCCCGCCCCAGCCACGATGCGTGGAATTTTCATCATCAAAATCAGATACATAACACCGTGACCTGGATGGCACGCAATTCGCATTGAACAGGCCGAGAGAGACTTTATTGAGAGAAATGAGGCAGGAATGTTCACCTACCCTCACCATAACAAGCGTTTCCGGCATTCCCTTTTCGGGGGAACCGGCCGCCGCATCGTCATCGCCTTGGCGGTCCTGACGGCCGCCATGCTTTGGGCCAGTCCGGGCTTCAGCCAATCCCGGATCAAGGACATCGTCGATTTCGAAGGCGTTCGGGACAACATGCTGGTCGGTTACGGTCTGGTTGTCGGCCTGAACGGCACCGGCGACGGGCTGAATTCCGCGATCTTCACCCGAGAAAGCCTGGTCGGCATGCTGCAGCGCCTCGGCGTTAACGCGGATGACGATGCGCTGGATACGAACAATGTCGCGGCCGTCATGGTCACGGCGACCCTGCCGCCGTTTTCGCGGCAGGGCGCGCGGATCGACGTGAACGCCTCGGCCCTGGGTGATGCAAGCAGCTTGCTGGGCGGAACCCTGCTTGTGACGCCACTGGTCGGCGCAGATGGCGAAATTTATGCGGTTGCGCAGGGCACCCTTGCCGTTGGCGGGTTTTCCGCCCAAGGGGCCGCTGAAACGGTCATCAAGGGGGTCCCGACAAGCGCGCGGATCGCCAATGGCGCGATCGTGGAACGTGAGATCAATTTCCGGATGGAAGACCTGCAAACGGTCAAGATCACGCTTCGGAACCCGGACTTCACGACGGCCCGCCGCGTCAGCCGCGCGATCAACGCCTTCGTCGGCCTGGAGACGACACGCGTGCTGGACCCCGGCACGGTCGAAATGGACATTCCCGAGACCTATAACGGCCGCGTCGTCGAAATGATCACCGATATCGAGCAATTGCGGGTCGAGCCCGACCAGATTGCCCGGGTCGTCATCGACGAACAGTCCGGCGTGATCGTGATGGGCGAAAACGTACGGATCAATCAGGTCGCCATCGCCCAGGGCAGTCTGACGATCAGGATCACGGAGACACCCCAGGTTTCGCAGCCGCAGCCTTTCTCCAACACGGGCACGACGCAAACAGTCGACCGCACCAACATCGAAATCGACGAAGGCGGAGACCAGCGGCTGACCGTCTTGAATACGGGCGTCAGCCTGCAGGAGGTCGTCAACGGGCTGAACGCGTTGGGCATCGGGCCGCGCGACATGATCACCATTCTGCAGGCAATCAAGTATGCCGGCGCCCTGCAGGCCGATATCGAGGTGATGTGATGAGCGATATTCTGCCGAACCAAGCCTTCGACATGGCGACCAGCGGGATCTACCGGCCGGCCAGCGCCAATATCGACTCCGCCAAATCGCGACGGGATCCCGAGGCCGCGGCCAAGGATTTCGAATCCTTCTTCATCGCCAACATGCTGGACCAGATGTTCGCCGGCCTGGAAGCCGACGGCATGTTCGGCGGCGGCGAGGCGGAAAAAACCTATCGCGGTCTGCTACACCAGGAATACGGCAAGGCGATCGCCGAACAGGGCGGCGTCGGTGTCGGCAAGATGGTGAGCAGCGAGATCATCCGCATGCAGGAAATGGCAAACCAATGAGCGACAAAACCGAAGCCACGTCCAACCCCTACCTGAACCGCCCCGCCGCGGCGGAAACGGCGCCTGCATCCGAAACGGCCACAGGCACGCCCGCCGACACGGCCGGCACGGAAAGCCAGGCGGCCGCCAATGTCCGCGCGGTGGCGATGATCAATCTGGTCGACAAGCTGATTGACGTGCTGGATCGGGAAAACGCCCTGTTGGACAAACCGCGCTCCAAGGATCTCGGACCAATCGTCGGGGAGAAGCAGGGGCTTTTTGCCGAGTATGAAGCGATGCTGCGGCAGATCGGCAATTTGAGCGCCCTGATGGCGGAAATTTCCCCCGACCGGAAAGCCGAACTGTTGGCGCGAGCCAAGGAGTTCGATGCGAAATTGCGGGAAAACGAGGTGAAGCTGGACGCCATGGTCCGATCCAGCGAACAGGTCATGCGGGTCATGTCCGACGTCGCGCGCAAAATGGCCCAGCCGGTTCAGGGTTACGGCAATAAAGGCGCCGTTTCCTACACGGCGAAGACCAGCGCGCCGGTGGCGGTGAACGAAACCCTCTAGTCCCGCTGCCGCGGGGTCAAAACTGGTCCGGCCTTTGCAATAGATATTCCGAGAGTGAATTCGGAACAATATTACCGGGCTCAACACCATGACCCTTACGGCCGCGATACAATCCGCCATTTCGAGCCTCAACTCGATCAACACGGCGGTAAACGTCACCTCGCAGAACGTCGCCAACGCGACCAACCAGGACTACAACGCCCAGGATGCGATCTTTTCGGACATCACCAATGGCGGTGTCCGGATCGCCGAGATCGTAAGGCGCGTCAATGTCGGCCTGCGCAACGAATTGCTGGGCGAAGTCAACACCGCCGCCGCGTCATCGGCCCGCAATGAAGCCTATGAACTGATTGAGCAGCTGACCGGCACCCTGACCGGACAGACACCCCTGACGGACGCGATCGAGGAATTCCGCAGCGCCTGGAAGGCCTTCGAAGCCGCCCCCGAAAACGATGCCGCGCGTACCGACGTCGTCCTGCTGGGCCAGTCCGTCGCCATCGAAATTCAGCGCCTTTCCGACGGCCTGGACGTGATCGAACGACAGATCCGCACGGACCTGCGCGACACGGTCGCCGACGTCAACGACGCCCTGGCGGAAATCGAGCGGCTGAACGATACGATCATCAACGAGAAGGCCGCCTTCCGTCCGATCGCCGATCTGGAGAACCTGCGCGACGCGGAAATCCTGAAGGTCGCCGAGGTCTTCGACATTCAGGTCCTGGCCAAGGCGGACGGGTCGGTCGCCGTCTATACGACGACGGGCCTGGATCTCGTGGACGCCTCGGCCTCGGTATTCACCTTCAACGAGGCGGATTTCACCCTGACGAAGACGGGATCGGCCTCCACCGATCTGTCCAATCAGCTGACCGACGGCAAACTGGCGGCGCAAATCAACCTGCTGCGCACCGACGGCACCTCGCTGCAAAGCACTCAGAACGGGGTCGCGCCGATTCAGAAGCTTCGCAATCAGCTCGACGAACTCGCCTTTTCCTTCGTCGATGTTTCCGTCGCCCAGGCGCGCGGCACGCAGCCCGTCCTCAGCGATACCGACATCACCACCCTGACCGGGGTCGATGCCGGCGACGTCATCACGATCAATGTCGGCGGCAGCGACCAGACCGTCACGGTCGGCGCCAACCAGACGGCCGCCTCCCTGGTCGCCGCGCTGGATGCCCTGACCAATGTGGATGCCCGGATCGACGCAAACGGACAGGTCGTGATCATGTCCAATGCCGGCGCCCTGACGATCACCGACCCCGACGGCGCCGCCGCGGGCCTCGGCATCGTCAGCAGCAGCCCGCAGACCTTCGCGCAAAATGTCGCCGTCAGTTTCGCCCGTGCCTATCAGAACGAGATCGCCACCGGATCCACGGCGCTGACCGCGACGACGGACCTGGTCGCCACCACGGGCCTGACCGATCCGTCCACCTTTACGGTGACGGCCGCGGGCGCCGGCGCGACGACGATCACCATCGGCACAGGGGCCGGCGAGGCGCAGACCGCGGGCGATCTGATCGCCGCCTTGAACGATGTCGAAGGGGTCCGTGCGGAATTGAACGCCAACGGCTTCCTGGAGATCAGCAGCGCGGAAGGCTCGCTGGTCATCACCGACGGGGCGAACACGCCGCTGGCATCCCTCGGCTTCATCACCTCCGGCGGCGTCGCCGTCCTCGAAGGCACGCCGAACAGCGGCGAGGCCGCGCGCTTCTTCGAGGCGGAGACAGGAACCACACCCGGCGATGTCTCGCGCGTCAATTTCCGCGTCAACGATACGCTGACGGCGAACGCGGAAGAAGTGAAACTGCTGGTCGGCAGCCGCGTGCTGACCTCCCTCAACAGCGAAGCCCGCGCCATCGTCGGCGCCGGCGTCAATATTCAGAGCGAGGACTATACCGGTCTGGCCTCGGGCATCCTGGTCGAGATCACCCGTCAGGGCGAGGTCGCGACCCGGCAGTCGATACGGTCGGAAACCCTGCGCGACAACCTGTTTCAGGCCCTGCGCGACGAGGTCGGCGTTAATGTCGACGAGGAACTGGCGCGGCTGACCGTTCTGCAGAACTCCTTCGCCGCGACCGCCCGGGTATTGAGCGTCGTCGACGATCTGTTCGGAACTCTCGAAACCATCGTTCAGTAACTGATCACACGCAATCCGTCGGCCCGGCGGGCCGGCCCGGCCACCAGAAGGAACAGTGCCGTTGCCCCCCATCAAGGTTGGAGTTATCGGTCTCGGAGTCGGCGAACGGCATATCGTCGGCTATCGCCAGATCGAGGGCGTTGAGGTCACCGGGATTTGCGACATCGACCCCGCCAAACTGCAGGAGGTCGGCGACCGGCAGGATGTTCCGGCCCGGTATGCGGATTACCGGACGATGCTGGACCGCGCCGACCTCGACGCGGTTTCGATCTGCTCCTACGACGATGCCCATGCGGACCAGGCCGTCGCCGCCTTCGAGGCGGGACTGCATGTCATGGTGGAAAAGCCGCTGGCCCTGAACCGCCCGGACCTGGACCGGGTGATGCGCGCCCAGACGGATGCGAAACGGCGCTTATCCTCGAACCTGATCCTGCGGCAGAGCCCCCGCTTCCAAAAAGTGCGGGACATGGTTCGGAACGGCGAGTTCGGCGATCTGCATTACATGGAAGGCGACTACATCCACCAGATCCTGTGGAAAATCACAGAGGGCTGGCGCGGCAAGATGGACTTCTATTGCGTCACCTATGGCGGCGGCATCCATCTGATCGACCTGATGCGCTGGATCGCCGGGGAAGAGGTGACCGAGGTCACGGCCATGGCCGCGAAGAAGGTAACCCGCGACAGCGCCTTCAAATACCCGGATACGATGGTCAGCCTGCTGCGTTTCGACAGCGACCTGCTGGCCAAGTCGACCACCAGCTTCGCGCCGCAGCGGCGCCAGATCCACACCCTGAACCTGTACGGCACGAAATTGAGCTTCGAGAATGCCAACGGCCCGGCGCGCCTCTATAGCGGCGACCGGCCGGAGGACGAAACCGCATTCGACACCCCCTATCCCGCGATCGAAAAGGGCGACCTGCTGCCCGACTTCATCGCCGCTATCCGCGAAGACCGCGACCCCGTCGTCAGCGCCCATGACGTCTTCCAGGTCATGAATATCTGTCTGGCCGCCTGGGAAAGCGTGGAGACCGGCCGCGCTGTTGCCGTGCCGCGGCTGATCTGATCCGCGCCGCCTATTTCTTCGAGAAAGTCATCTTCTGGGTTGTCAGGGCGTCCGAGGAGCCGGTCCAGGCGTAGACCAGCAGACAGGGCTCCCGATCCGCCGTGGTGATCCGGTGCATCTGCCCCGGCGGATTGAAGATCAAGGATCCCGGCGCATAGACACCGGCATCGTTTTCCGACGTATTCCCGGCGATACAGACATAGCTTTCGGTGATGCCTTTATGGCTGTGCGCTGGATAGGTCGTCTTCGGCGCAAAGAGAACGCAGCCGATGATGATCCGGTCACTGACGACAGGACCGTTGGGGCCCAGGAATTCGCAGAAACCGTATTTTCGGGTCAGGCCCCGCGGCACCCTCTCGTATCCGTAGCGCCAATTGAGCAAGCTGCGGACCGCCTCCAACGACCGCGCGACCTTCGCGGTGCGAAGGCCAGTCGCGCTGCTGAGCGCCCGGTCCAGATGTTCACAGACCGGCAATTGCTTCGCCGGACCGTACTCGATCTCGGGATCGTCCTCGAAAACCCGGCCCAGGGCCCGGCGCACATCCGCCATATGGGTGCGGATTTTCGCGCTGCCGCCCGCCGACCCCATTTGATAGAGCTCATGCACGTCGCGAAGCAGATATTGCCAACTCGGTACATTAGACAAACGCATGGCGATCGGCCTCCTGCGGTTTCACCGGCCCCTAGTACCTGATGTATCTCCCTGGCGTATCTTCATGGCGTATCTTCCTGGCGCATCACGCCTCCGCCGGTTTTGCCGGACTTGCCTGAAAACCGCGAATCCGCGCGTTGTTCTTATCGCTTTCTTAACTCTAGCGGCGGCCTAATGCGTGGCGCAATAATTGCTAAGCATCTGGTAAGCTGAAAAAAACTTTGTGTAGAGGCCGAAAAATATGACGGCTGCGACCATCCCCTTCGGAAAGCCGATGCTGGCCGAAGACGCTTTCGACGCGGTCCGAAGCGTGCTCGAGAGCGGTATCCTCGTGCACGGCAAGATCACCGAAGCCTTCGAGCAAGCCTTCGCGGACAGGATCGGCGTGAAACACGCGGTCGCCGTCTCCAGTTGCACGGCCGGTCTGCATCTGGTCCATTTCTGCCGTGGCATCGGACCCGGCGACAGGGTCGCGGTTCCGGCGATGACCCATGTGGCGACCGCCCATGCTGTCGAACTGGCCGGCGCCAAGCCGCTGTTCATCGATGTCGAGGCATCGACCGGCAACATGGACGCGACCCTGTTGGCCAAGGCGGTCGAAGACGGCGCCAAGCTGGCCGCGGTCATGCCGGTGCATTATCTTGGCCTGCCCTGCGACATGGACGCGATCAACGAGGCGGCAACGGCCGCCGGCGCCTACGTTCTGGAAGACTGCGCCCTGGCGGTCGACGCAACCTACAAGGGACGCAAGGCGGGCGGTCTGGGTCTGGCCGGCGCCTTTTCCTTTTATCCTGTGAAACACATGACCTCCATCGAAGGCGGCATGGTCACGACCGATGACGGCGACCTGGCCGCCGCGATCCGCAAGCGCCGCGCTTTCAGTTACAACCGCGCCTTGGGCGAGCGAACCCGCCCCGGCATCTATGATGTCGACGCGCTCGGCTACAACTATCGCATGAGCGAGGTCGAAGCAGCCGTGGGGTTGAGCCAGCTTTCCCATTTGGACGGTTTCCAGGAAACCCGCGCCCGGAACGACGCCATTCTGCGCGACGGCCTCGCGGAACTATCAGAGCTAACTATTTTCCCGGACAGCCATGGGCAGGCTCGATCCAGCCACTACTGTTTCAATATCGTATTGCCGCGGGACGGGTCGCTACCGCGCGACAGGGTGGTCGATTTCCTGAAGGCCAAGGGGGTCGGAACATCGGTGCATTATCCCTCCGCCGTGCCGATGTTCGAGTACTACCGGACCAAATACGGCTATCGGCCGGGCCAGTTCCCGGTCGCGGAATGGCTGGGGGAACAAACCGTCTCGCTGCCGGTCGCGCCGCATGTCAGCGAAAGTGACGCCCGCTACATCGTCGATTGCGTGCGCGATGCTATACAAACCGTCAAACGGGGATAACAGGAACCGATTCCATGAGCCACATCCCGTACGAAACGCTTGCCCCCAAGCTGGCCGACCAGCGGATCATGTTGATCGGCGGCGCCGGCTTCATCGGCCATAACCTGGCCCTGGAACTGGCCCGGATGGGCGCGACGGTGATGATCGTCGACAACCTGATGGTCAACAGCCTGATCGAGAATTCCTTCGTCGAGGAACAGGATCCGGTCCAGCGGACGGCGTACCGCAACTTCCTGAACGAGCGCTTCTCCCTGCTGCGGTCGGCCCATGTGCAATTGCGCAACGCGGATGCCCGTCTGCTCGCCGATCTGGGCCGCTGTTTCGAGGAATTCGACCCGACCAAGGTCGTCCACATGGCGGCCATCGCCAGTGCCGTCGACGCAAAGAAGGAACCGGGCCTGGCCTTCGACCTGCAATTGATCACCCTGCGCAACACCCTGGAACTGGTTCGACCCAAGACCGACCGGATCAACCAGGTGATGTTCATGTCATCCAGCACGGTCTATGGCGATTTCGAAGGCGACAGTGTCGACGAAAGGACCTTCCCGCGCCCGGAAGGCATCTACGCCAACGCGAAGTTCATGGGCGAGCGACTGATACGGACCTATCGCACCCAATACGGGTTGGGCACGACGGTCATTCGTCCTTCCGCCCTCTATGGCGAGCGATGCATCTCCCGCCGCGTGAGTCAGATGTTCATCGAGAACGCCCTGACCGGCAAACCCCTGCTGCTGGAAGGCGGCGGTGACGGGCGGCTGGATTTCACCTATATTCGGGATCTGGTCCAGGGACAGGTCCGCGCGCTTGCCCTGCATGACGGGCCGGATGCATCCAGCACCTTCAACCTGACCTTCGGCAATGCGCGCACGATCGCCGATCTGGCTGCGGTGGTGAAATCCATCGTGCCGGAAGCCATACTGGAGGATCGCCCGCGCGCCGTGGACAAGCCCGTGCGCGGGACGCTTTCCATCGAACGCGCCCAATCCGTCCTCGGCTTCGAACCGGAATACGGGCTGGAAGACGGCTACCGGCAATACTGCGAATGGTATGTCGATGCCTGGCGCCGTGCGCAACGGGAAGCCAACCTGGCCTGAGGCCCGGCAGATCACAGTTAGTGTAAGGAGTTCGCATGCCCAAGAATGCAGCCCATATCGTCCTCGCGCGGATGGGCTCGACCCGGCTGCCCGGCAAGGCCCTGCTGCCGCTGGGCGATACCGTTCTGCTCGGCCTGACGATTGCCCGGCTGAGGCAGACGAAGCATGTCGACCGGATCATCCTGGCCACCACCAATTCCGAACGCGACGACCCGTTGGTCGAATTCGCCGAGCAGCAGGGGATCGAATGTTTCCGGGGCAACTGGCGTGACGTCGCCGGCCGCTGCCTGGCCTGTGCCACGCAGTTCCGGCTGAACTGGTTCGTGCGGATCTGCGGCGATAGTCCTTTCATCGACCCGGCGGTTGTCGATCTGGTCTGCGAAAAATACCTGGATGAACGGCCCGACGTCGCCACGAATGTCCACCCCCGCACCTTCCCCATCGGATGCAGTGCGGAAGCGGTCGAGACCGCCGCCCTTCGGCGTCTTTGCGCGACCACGAAGGACCTTCGTTATCGCGAACATGTAACCGCTTTCTTCTATGAACACGAAGAGATGTTCAGCATCGAAAACGTCGCCGTAGCGGACAACCGTTATGAAGGCGTCTCGATCGCGGTCGACACCCCGTCCGACTACGAGCGGGCGCAATGGGTCTACAAGCATCTCGGCGATCCATTGACCGCGCCGGTCGACGAGATCGTCGCGACATCGATGCGTTGGGGCGGCAAGGACGACAAAAAGCTCGTCTAGACGTCAAACGTTACGGCCGGGCGCCCTTTGGAGAGATTATGAAAATCGACCGTCTCGATCCCCCGCGTGATTTCAGCGTCAAGGGCGTCACCATATCCCATACCGCCGATATCCATCTGGCCGAGGATCAGATGGTGACCTTCAAGACACCGAGCGGCGCGGAATATGACGTGGCCGCCAAGGATTGGGGCTTTTACGCCACGCCGTCGACCAACGGCCGGTTGAAGAATCATGGCTTCCGCACCGCGTTGTCCCGCAACCGGGAAACGGGACTGCGCTATGTCCTGCTTGTGGAAGTGACGAAGATGGACGCGTTCGAGGCCTATTGCCGGGAACAGAACATGGTCGTTGAAAACTGGCTGGACGAAGACATCTGACCGGCAATCACGGCATCCAGTGCCATGTATCGGCGCGCCTGATTTCTTCGAATCCCATGGATCGGTAAAAATTGAGCGATGACGGATTCCCTGCCTGGGTTCCGACCTGCATCGTGGCTACCCGGTCCCGGTAATGATCCAGCGCAGCGGCGACTAGCGCCCGACCAAGCCCCTGTCCCTGCTGGTCAGGATCGACGGCGATCAAGTCGATCACCGCGACGTCGGACCGCAAGAGCATCGCGCAGAACCCCGCGACGTTTCCAAGCGCCTCGACCACGAATGTAACATCCGCGCGGCCGCGCAAGTCGTTCTCGATCCAATCCGCTTTCAAGGTATCGGCTGCCCGGTCATCGATCCTTGGATCCGCATGAAAACGGTCCCAGCGCAACGCCGCCGCGGCAATCCGCCGGCACGCCGGGATGTCTTCTATTCCCCCCGAACGGACAGCCGCTGTGATGGGGCCTTCCACAATCCCGCCGGCGGTCTTTCGTTCAAACGTGACCAGCGTTTCGACCTTGCGGAACCCGGCGTTCGAGAGGTGCGTTCCGGCACCTTCGGTGCGGCAACTGACCAGAATGGCGCCAGCTTTCCTGGCTTGCTCAACGGCTGCCGCCGCCCGTTCCGGGTCCGCACAGTCGAAAACCGGGCCGCCAAGATGCTTCGCCTCGAAACTCCTCTCGGTCAGCACGGGTGCCGTCGTCGACATCAACCGACATCCCCGGACCGAACCAGAAAAGCGCGCAGGGTGTATTTGGAACTCTGTTCCCTCACCCGCTCGATCAGTTCGACGCGGAATCCCGCATTGACGGCCAGCAGGCTCAAGGAAGCCACGGAATAGGCGTCGTAATGTTCGACGAAAAACTCCTCCCGCCCCGGGCTGTCGGCAATCGCCCCCTCGCCGTCGGGCAATTCCACATAGACGACACCGCCCGGCTTCAGGAAGCCACCGGCCCGCGCCAACATGGCGAAAGGATCGGTCACATGTTCCAGGACCTTGTTGAAGGTGATCAGATCGAATGTCCGATCCAGTTCCACCAGCATGAAATCGCCCGCAACCGCATCCACGCCGGCCCGTTCGCGGGCGTGCCGGGCACCGCGCGCATCCGGGTCCAACGCCAGACAGGTCCATCCCTTCGCGCGCATCGCCGCCGGGAACACGGCCAGCCCGGATCCCACGTCCAGCAGGTCCCCAAACCCTTCCGGCACCGCCAGCCTGCGGGCCATTTCGTCGACACGCTCGACACGGGCACGGTTGTCGGATTTTTCCGGCGGCAGCGCCATGATCCGCTCGAAGGTTTCCACCATGCGGCTGCCGCCATAGGTGCGGTCCCAATAGTCGGCGTCGTAGATCCCCGCCAGATCCATGTCGTGCACATTCACCACATGGCGGCATCCGCCGCACTGCCACAAGCCGCGTCGATAGGGCGAGAAGCCGAAATCGGTTTCGCCGGGCGGCGGCGCATCGTATCCGGCCAGGAAGGACCAATCCGCCGCGCCGCAAAAGCGGCAAGGCGCAGAAGGAGGAGGATAATCGGTCAAGGCGGGCCCGCCGTCAGAGCTGGCTGGTATACCGTTCGAAACGCTGCTTGCAGAGTTCCTTCAGCACGGTGGGCATGAAGCCGTAGAACCGTCCGCTACGGTTTTGCGGACGGCTGATGAACTGGCCGAAGGTTTGCAGCATGTGCAGGCCCTGCATCACCAGTTGAACGCAAACTTCGGTATTCGCTGCGCGGAATTCATGCATCTCCATATCCGGTTCGATCGGAATGCCCGCGCTCAAAACCACCCCACCCCGGTCGTTGTTGGATTCGACACGGTGCAGCGTGGAGACCAACCCGTCGAAGTCCTTGTGATAGATCGCCCAGAGATGCGTATCGATGCCGAAATAGTCTTCCGGGTTCGCCCCGTGCAGATTGACGATCCGATCCGGTCGAACATCGATCAGGTCTTCCGACAACCTTCCGGTGCCGAAGACGACAATCGCGTCCGGGTCGAACTCACGGATTTTCTGAATGCATTCGGGATCGTTGATATCGTGATAGGTATGCGTCGGCGCTAAGTCGCCCAGGGTCGGTTTCTTGCCTTCGAACCAGAGCTTCAATTCATAGTCGTCGCTCTTCGATTCGAATTCGTGATGCGTTTCGAACTCGGCGGAAATCGGACGGCGTTCCTCGCACACCATGACATGCGTCACGTTCTTCGCAAGTTCTCTCACGAAATAGCAGTGATGAACCGTTTCGGTCGTCAGGATGACGACGCGCATGTCGGTTGGCTGTTCCGCCATGGCCAATCCTCAATCAAGAAACCCGGTATCGTCCATACGTCGGAGTCACGGCGCCAGATTGCCGGATTCCTGAAGCTCTCGCAAATCCGCCAGAACCATTCCTCGGGTAGCTCTTGAAAGGCGCAGAACGCCTTGATGTCTTCATGAGGAGCTTCCCACCCTTTTTGGCGAATGATTTCAATCGCTTCTTCTCTTGTCGTCATGCCCATCCTAACCTGGACGGACAGGTTATCAAAGCTGCGTGTGATGCCGAACTTATACCATTTCAGGAAATGGTGCAGGGAGATGAACCGGCAGTCGATATCCGCGAAATCCCAGGTGCCCGTCTTCAAATGGCTCGCGTTCGATTCGAAACCGTGTTTCGCGGCGATCTCGGCATTCTCGAAACTGTTCCATTTGAAATAGGATCCCAGGAATACGGACTCCAGTTTGAAGTCCCCGACCTCACCCAGGGCATAAGCCACGAGATCCTCTTCTGTAAGCCCCTCGGCGCCGACCCAGTCCGCGGCATTCGTCGACTGCAGACAACCGTGTTTCGCGAGCCATTCGCGATCCAGATGGGTTGCCAGCCTTTCATCCTTCGCCCCGCCATATTCCAGCTGGGCATTCTCACCCCAGACGATCAGGGGAATGCGCAACTGTAGCGCGAGCCGGATGGGAATGGCGAACAGCGCCATATGCATGGGCAGTCCGGTCGCGCCCAGCTTTTCAAAGGCGGCTTTCATGAAGCGGCGTTCGACATCCGGATTGATCGTATAGTCGATATGGTCGACGCCCAGACTGCCGATCATATTGTCCAGGTTGCGTTGGCCGATCTCGGTCCGCGCCGGGGTGCGCCAGGTAACGGCCAGGATCTTCAAGCCGAATTCCTGCGCCTTGATGATCTGATACCAGCTGTCTTTTCCGCCACTGACCGGGACGATGCAGTCATAACCCGTGCTGCGTTCCTTGGCGTCTGCGACAAGCGCTTCGAAAGCCAGCTTCCGCGCCGCCCAATCGATGTGATGTTCCTTGTCCTCATGCCCCCGGCACGCGGAACAAACGCCTTCCTCGTCGATGGTCAGGCCCGGTCTGGTATCCGGCAGAATGCATCTCGTGCAGTAACGCATGATCTTCCTGTCAAACCTCGGGCGCGGCTGCCCGGTCCACGAACAGTTTGGCCGATATCAGCGAGAACAGAAACTTGCTTTCACTGTTCAGCCCCGTCCCCTGGTCCAGGAAGGCTTCCACCTTTGTCCGGTCCACGATGTCGTAGAACGGCGAATTGTCGAGAATAGCGGATCTGACGGCCGGGTCTGTGACGTCGATCATATTCGTCACCGGCGCATTGATCCCCTGCTTGCGCGGATTTTCCATGATCTCGGGCGCCGCGATCCCTTCGCCTGCCTTACGCAGCAGGTATTTCGGCAAGCCGTCGTGTATAAGATGCCGGGTCGGCACCGTGGAGAGGAATTCCGCCAATCGGCTGTCCAGGAAGGCCGCCCTGTTCTCGACCGAATAGGCCATGGCGGCAAGGTCGTCTTCATGCAGCATCACCGGCACCGTCTCGACGAACAGTTCGTTCAGCATTCGCCCGCGCAACGGATCGTCGGCGAAGTGCCGCTCCCGATGCGGTTCGGTGAAGGGTTCCCGCAGGAATGCCGCAAAGCGCTCGGCCCCCAGAAAGATGTGATCGCGCGACGTCGGTTGCTCGATGAAGGCCCGAGGGTTCTGCAGAAACGGATTGCGAACGAAACGGCCATAGGTTCCGCGCCATTCCGCCACCAGAGTCTCGAAATCCTCCCGTTCCTTCTGCGACGCCAGCCAGAAGAGATAGTGATCGTAATAGCCGGAAAACAGTTCATCCGCCCCCGTCCCGCCGAGGGAGACCTTGAACCCGGCCTGGTGGATCTCTTCCGATACAAGGGCATGCAGGTAATAGGAAATCGTCATCAGCGGGCCATCGAAATAGTCGATCAACCCCTCCAGCCTATCCAGGAACCCCCGCTTCGGAATCCGGATGGCATGATGGTCGCAGCCGAAATAGTCGACCGCCCGCATGATGCTGGCTGTCTCGTCATAACGTGGATCATCGTCCAGGACGGAGAAGGCGGTCACCTTCCGTCCCAGAACATTCTGCGCCACGCCGGCGATGACGTTGGAATCGATGCCGCCGCTCAGACGGACGGCAACGGGCACATCCGCGCGCAACCGGTATTCCACCGCATCGATCACATGCTTCCGTGCCTGTTCGACCGCCTCGTCCAGCGTCATCTCAACCGGCGCGAAACCAAGCGACCAATAGGGCTTCGGTGCGACGACACCGTCTCCCCGGACCTCGGCGAGCGTTCCGGCGGGAAACTCGGAAACGCCTTCATGGAAGGTCTCGCCTGCGGCATAGAGAGACTTGTAGCCGTTCACCAGATAACGGCGGATCTGACCGAGGTTCACCGCCGGTTTTTCGCCCGCCATTGCGGCAAGCGCCTTGATCTCCGACGCGAAATACAAACCTTCCGGACGCGTCCAGAGGTAGAGCGGCTTTTCCCCGAAGCGATCGCGGCTCAGCAGCAGCGTATCCCGTTCGGGGTCATGCAGCGCGAAGGCCCACATCCCCTCGAAACGCTTGACCGCGTCCGCCCCCCACCGTCGATAGGCTTCGAGGATGACCTCGGTATCGCCGGTGGTCTCGAACCGGACACCGAACCCTTCCAGCTCCTTGCGCAGTTCCGGGAAGTTGTAGACCTCCCCGTTGTAGACCAGCGTCAGCCCATGCTTGCGGAACGGCTGATCGGAACGCGTATCCAAGTCCACGATCGACAACCGCGTATGCATCAGGGAAAGGGCGTGGTCTCCGAGCGTCCTGACCGCATGACCACAGCCGTCCGGGCCGCGCGCCCGCATACGGTCCAGCACATGGACGAGCTTTTCCTCATCGAGAGGCTTGGAGGTTATCGCGCCGGCAATCCCGCACATGGCCCGGCCCTTACATCACGCGGCCGCGGCCGCCGCCTTGCTATGCAGATCGGACGCCAGTGCCGCGCTGCTCTGCCGCATTTCGCCGAGCAGGTCGAGCATCGTATCGCGGAAGAACTCAAAGAACGGGCCGCGTTCCGCGGCATCCATGCGTCGATAGGCCCGGTACAGGAAGGTGAAGCAGACCATCATCGTGCCGACATGCATGCGTTGGATGCAGACATCCACATCCGGCGCGGAGCTGTCTTCGAGCAATCCCTTGAACGCATCGTAGAGCGCGCGAAGATCGAGGTCGTCCGACTTGGCGGATTTCAGGATCTCCTCGAAGGATGAATAGAACTGGTCCAGCGCCTCGCCCAAAATCGCCAGCTTTTCCGGCGGCGCCATTTCCCGCTGTTCGGCGGCATCGAATTCACCGCGCAGGCGTTCCAGCTCACGGCTCTTGCGTGAGATATCCCCTTCCAGAACGGCGGATTTCGGCAGACAGGGAGTCGCCCCCGGAATGCGTATGCCGTCGCTCAAATTACGCACGACCGCGTCCTTGTAACGCGCGATCAGGCCCGAGAAACTGACGCTGGCATACAGGAAACTGTGGTTGGTCTGAACCGTGCCGCCGAAGTTTCCGGGGGCGGCGATCGTGTATTTCGTGGCATTCAGATGCTCGGGATGGGTCGCAAGGAACGCTTCGTCGGCGACATAGACGGAATGACGCCCGTGATGGAGGCTCGCATCGCGGGACCCTAGGTCGACGCCGACAAGATACAAGTCCCGGAATCCCATGCCGAGCGCGATCCGAGCGGCGGTGTTCGCGACCGTCGGGGCGGCATAATAGATCTCCCCGTGCCGCTGTCCGAACAGCTTGGATGAGCAGACGGAGTCGCGAAAGAACAGGATCCGTTTGCCGAAACACCCGGCCATCTCCGGGCGCACCGTATTGCTGGCAATGAGACAGATCCGCGACAGGTCGTACTTGTCGGCCAGGGACCGAATGATCTCGACGGGTCCCGGTGTGTTTTCGATTTCGACATGGAAATCGGGATAGATCCCGTGCCCCAGAAGCGCGCCGAGCCCGGTGCCGCAACTGATCACGACGGCATCGTCCTTGTGCTGCCGGACGAAATCGGCGGCCTCGTCGATCGACGGGCCTGACCCGCAAACGATGACCGGCGTCCGTTTCACCACGCGCGGCTTGTCCGCATAGACCAGGGATTCCTGGCTGGTGACGTTGCCGACATAATTGCGGATCATCACCTGTTCGTCCTCGAAAAAGCCCGGATTGGACGACAGCAGCGGCAAACGATCGAGGAAGCGCTTCTTCGCTTCCGCCAGGACATAGGACGGGTAGTGATCGAAGATGTAGGACCCGTCGATGAGGCCGAAGGAATCCTGCCGCATCATATAGAAAAGGAAGTTCGCGATGACTTCCGGGGTATCGTGAATGACGAAATTCAGCAAACCGTTGCGCCGATGGATCTTTTCGAACAAAGGTCCCAATTCGACCTGATGCATGGCGTGGTAGACGAACTCGTCGAACTGTTCGACGACGATGACCGACCGCACATCCAGCCGGTCGATCAGAGGTTCCAGATGCAGGCCGAGACCGAGGCCGAAGACGATCAGGTAACCGCCGTCGGGGTCGACCTCATGGTCACGCCCCATGATGTCGCGGCCGCGCAGATACCCGACCCCCGCTCGGACCAGGCGTTCGGCGATCCGGTCATGCTCTTCCGGCTCGCCCGGCCATCCCTGCAGAATGCGCTGATACCGAACGCTCTGATAGGCTTCCACCTGTTTCGTTGTGGAAGAAACCGCATCGCCCTCATACAGCATGGAATGCCCGAGATCGATGTTGAGGGTGCCGCTTTCCGCATTTCCGACAACCCTGGAATAAGGCTGCAGGACGCCCTCGAAACGCGGTGCCAGATGCGGCTGGAAATTCCGCATCGCCTCCAAATTTCTTTCAAAGAGCCCTTCGGCCATATCGGTACGCCTTGTTTCTTCCAACGGTTACGGACAGCCGATTACGGTCAGCGACATTTCCCCGCCGCGTCCCGCAAGGCATCCACGAAGCCGCGGGATTCCTCTCTGGACTTCGACGGTGCGATGGCATCGCGAACCCTGATGTTCATTTCCTCTTTGACGGTATTGATTGCATCGGTGCTCGCGGCCCAGTCGTTCGCCCGTGACAGCATTGTTTCGAAATCCGGCACCGCCATTTCCTGAAGGCCGATCCGGCGCAGCAGGGCGGACGCCGCATGGTTCACCGCATAGCCGGCCGAACGAACCAGTATCGGGCAGGAATTGCTGATCGTTTCCCAAGCCAGTTGAAGGTCGCCGTCCGGCCCCGGGTCCAGCACGAAGTCGACGGTTGCCGTGAAATTGTCGATGGTCTTGGCGAAATTCTCCGTCGGCTCGCTATAGTCCAGCCGATCGAGCATCCCCGCCTTGTCCAGCAGAGGTTCGATCACATCCAACCCCGGCCCGCCGCCGACGGCGACCGGGTTCAGCACGATGCGCAAGGCGGGATTGGCCGCGCAGAGCTGCGCCAACATGCCGATGAACTCTTCCCCGAGCTTTCGCGGCGGGCAGGAAATGCCGGCCCTGAGCGGCATCCAGGGTGCGGCCTTGCGCACAGGCGGGATCGCGACATCCGCGGCGAAGCAGAACGGCGTGCATGCGATCCGCTCACCGCTCTTCAAGGAAATCCCTTCTTCGTCGATCGCACCGTCATGAATGACCGCGTCCGGATCGACCTTTCCGAACCAGGACAGCACCAGCGGCGCCGGCCGGGCACCGGAAACGCCCATACGGCCGGTCGACCCGTGACCGTCGAGATCGATCAGCACATCGATCTGGTCGTTGCGGATGATCCTGGCGACCGTCGCGTCATCGACACGGTGGATGTCGGTCCAGCCGGCGACTTCACCGCGGATCTTCCGGGTCAGGGCGTCATCCGTCGCATTATTGTTGTAGACATGCACCTTCACGTCGTTCCGGCCATGCATGGCCAGAGCCGGCCAGAAGGTCTCCAATCCCTGTAATCCGCGGAGCCGCCCACTCAAAAGCCCGACGCGCAACACGCCCGCATCGATCGGCTCGGGTCTGGGCAGCAGGTTCTCGGCCTCCGGCTTGAAGCTGATTTCCCATAGCCGCTCGGATTTGCGAATGTCCTCCAGGCTGACCTCGGGCATCACATAGAGGTCGCGGATCAAAGCGGATCGGACCCCGGCGGATAGCGGCAATTCCTGCACGGCCTTGATGTGGCAGGACTGTGCCTCGTCGAACCGTCCGATGCTGGTGAGGATACCGGCCACCGCCGACATATCCTCAAAACTGGACTTTCGGATTGAAGCCAGAGCCTGGCCAGCCAGCAGGGCCTCATAGGGCTGTCCCATATGCACGAGACAATCGCGCAAGGCGCGCCACCCCCGGTCATCCGATGTCTTCGATTCGACCCCGGCGCGTAATTCGTCCACCGCCTCGGCATAGCGGCCTTCGCGCATCAGGCTCAACCCGGCATCGACCTTGTCGCTGCGGTCCATCGACCGCATCGCGTCTTCATAGGTGCCGAGCCACGCGGGCAGCAGCCCCTGCAATTCGGCGCCACGCGGCAGCGATGGGGAGACTTTTCCGAAGAAGAGCGCGTCGTTCAGGCGGCCCAGCTTGGCGCTGACGATCGCAAGCGCCTCGCAATGTTCGCGAACATCCGGCGCCGCGTCATGGGCGATGCGGAACAATTCCTCCGCCCGCAAGGCGGAATCCATCTGCATCGCGGCAAGGCCGAGCACATGGATGGCCGAGGCATAGCCCGGGGCGAGTTTGATCGCTTCCCCGGTGGCTTCCACAGCCGCCTCGGTATTGCTTGCTTCCAGGGAGGCAAGCGCCGTCGCCAAAAGGTTGTTGGCCTTTTCGCGATTTCCCGACATGCGCAGACGCCCTTCCGTAAGCGGTTCAACGGGCAAAATTTACACAACACCCGTCCGGTGCTGCCATACTTATCTTGATTCCAGGGGGAACAAGCTGTGCAGCGGCGCGCCGCGGACCGCCGACGGAAAGCGTCGGCCGCCGCGAGATACGGCGAGGCACGCCTTCCGCGCGCGCCCCGCCCGTACCTTTGACCTTACTGCAGCAGTGACAGGATGGCCTGCTGTTGCTGACCCGAGATCGACAGCGACTGGATACCCAACTGCTGCCGAGTCTGAAGGGCCACGAGGTTCGCGCCTTCTTCGTTCAGATCCGCCAGTGTCAGCTTGTCGGAACCGACGGACAGTTCGTTCACGTATTCCTGCGTGAAATCCAGTCGGGTTTGCAGGATCGCGACGTTCGAACCCAGGGACTGGGCCAGACCGCGCAACCGGCCGATACCGGCATCGAGCGTCTGGACCGCGCTGGTCGCGGTCGAAACACTGGAGTTGTCCAAACCGAAGGACGTGAAGGACCCGGAGGAAACCCCGAAGTTCGACAGCGTGAAGGTCGAGTTGTTCGACGTGAACGCGGCGATGGAGAAGATACCGAACTGCGTATCCGCCTGCGTCGTGTTCAGGTTCAGACCCTGCACCTGAAGGCGCGAGGATGTCCGGATCCCGAAGGCCACATCCAGCGTCGAGTTGGTCGACGTCAATAGGTTCAGGCCCTGATAGGAGGTATCTTCGACTAGTTCGAAAATCTGGCGCCCGACCTCGATGAACTGCGAGGACGCTGCCTGGCGTTCCTGGGTCGACTGGGAGCGGGCCGCCTCGACGATACCTTTGAGCTGGTTGAGCAGAGCGTCGATCGCCTCAATCGCGTCCAGCGCGGTGTTGAGAGCGCTGATCCCCTGATCGATATCGTCCTTGCGGAGCTGGAAATCGCCGGCACGGTCGGACAGCGTCCGGGCCCGGAAGAAGTTCACCGCATCGTCCACGACCTCGTTGATCTTGCGGCCCGTCGACAGGCGCGTCTGCGTGCGGTCGCTGAGATACTGCGTACGCTGCAGGGATAACAGCGACGAGCGCTGGGCGGCTGTAAGCGCGATATCGTTGGTCATGATCTCTCTACCTTTCTGGCTGACGGATTCTCCGCCGCTCCTTCTCTCTCAATCGTTCTCTTGATCCGTCGTCGTGCTGAAAGGGCGGCTTGCGCCTCGGCGCGACAAATCGGCAAGAACACATCAATTTCCGTGCCAGAACGGATCAAGATGTTGTTTTTATTTATATAATTGAGATTTCGGCCGCCTTCGGAGGCGCCAAAAAAGGGCGGAAAACCGGGCCTGCGGCAGATTCATCCCATCGCTTCGGACAGGTCGCTGGGCAAGAATCGGCACAGTGGAAAACCCGACGTTTCCGAGGGTCCTCACATCCGCCGCGACAGGGTCACGGCGGCGGGGTCACGGCGGCGGGGTCAGCATCTTGGAAATGGGAAAGGAGGCGGGAAAGCGGCCGCCGAAAAGAAAAAGGGCCCCGCGAACGGGGCCCTTCAGGAAATCGATACGATCGAGAGAGAGAAAGGAGAGATCGATCGATTGTTACGCTAGTCCTTAGTTCAGAAGCGCCAGGATAGCCTGCTGCTGCTGACCGGAGATGGCCAGGGACTGAATCCCCAACTGCTGCCGGGTCTGCAACGCCACCAGGTTGGCACCTTCTTCGTTCAGATCCGCCAAGGTCAACTTGTCGGAACCGACCTGCAGCTCGTTCACGTAAGCATCGGTGAAGTCCAAACGGGTCTGCAGGATAGCGACGTTGGCACCCAGCGACGCGCCACGGGCGCGAAGGTTGGAAATACCGGTCGAAATCCGCTGCACCGCCGTCGTCGCGAAGGAGACGTTGGAGTTGTCCGCCCCGAAGGAGGTGAACGACGCGGACGAGATACCGAAGTTCGAGATTGTGAAGCTGGAGTTCGCCGCCGTGAACGCCGCGACCGTGAAGATACCGGTCGTGGAGTCCGCCGCGGTGGTGTTCAGGTTGAAGCCCGTGACTTGGAGACGGGACGACGTCCGGACACCGAAGGAGACATCCAAAGTGGAGTTGGTGGAGTTCAGCAGGTTCAAGCCGGCGAAGGACGCGTCCTCGATCAACTCGGAAATCTGCTTACCAACTTCAATGAACTGCGTGGTCGCCGACTGACGTTCCGCAGTGGACTGCGAACGCGCCGCTTCGACGATACCTTGAAGCTGGTTCAGGAGGTTGTCGACTGACTCGACGGCCTGCAACGCAGTACTGAGGGAGCTAACCCCCTGGTCGATTTCGTCCCGGCGCAGAGCAAAGTCACTGCCGCGATCGGACAGCGCCTGGGCCCGGAAGAAGTTGACCGCATCATCGACCACGCTGTTAACCGCCTTACCGGTGGTAAGACGGGTCTGCGTGCGATCGCTGAGAGTCTGAGTTTGTTGCAGGGAAAGAAGCGACGAACGTTGTGCCGCTGTAAGAGCGATATCACCCATGGTACAAATCCTTTCTGGATCGATATGTATCCGGACTTCTGCCCGGGAGCTTCCTTCTGAAGCGTTGATTAGCTAGCCGGAATGTACATTTCGAGTCAAGAGAAAATTGCCGACCTCCCCCGAACTCGCGTTTTCCCTTTTAAATCAGACGACTATCGATTGCCCCGCAAACTCCCCGGAGCGAGACTGGGAATCATTTTCCCACGCCTCCGCACCGCGCCAGCGGCGGAAATACAGTCGAATACCGCACATCCGCCACGCCCCTCGGGACAAGGCCGGAGCAAGATGGCATGGCGATTGCTTCGATCTTCACCGGAATACCATGCCCGCCGGACTTTATGCGGGCTTCGACGGAAAGGTCATGTTTCAACCATGGTTACACGGGTCAGCACATTCGGCAGTTTGCAGGCGGATTTGGCCTTGATCCAAAGGCAGAACCTGAATTTCGACCGGTTGAATTTTCAGGTCGCGACCGGTGAGAAATTTCAGGAACTGAAGAACTACGGCACGAAGGCCCCGCGCATTCTGGATCTTCAGTCAGAGATCGACCGCCGCGAAGGCTATGTGAATTCGCTCGGCCTGGCGGAACTGAACCTGAAATCCTATGACGCGACGTTGGAACGTCTTAGCGAAATCATCGACGACATCATCAAGGCCTCTGAGCCGCTTTCCACCCAGGATGCGAATTTCGCCAGCACGACCGAAACCCTGGCGACGAATTTGCTTATCGAGGTCGACGCGAACCTGAACCTGGAAATCGGCGACCGGTTCCTTTTCGCCGGCACCCGTTTCGACACCGCCCCTGTCGTTAATTTGAGGTCCTTGCCGGTCTATACGACCAACGACCTGGGCGTCGTGAACACGGTCGAAACGGCAAATGACATCCCGACCTATATCGTCGACAGCGGCGGCGCGAACACAGCGGTGTCCTACCACACCCAGGGCCCGAACACGCAGGATCCCCGGTCCTTCGAGAAAGTCTCCATCACCGTCGCGGACGATGCGGTCCTGACCTACGGCATCACGGCAACGGATCCCGCTTTTCAGAACCTGATCGAATCCATCGTTCGTCTGCGCTCCTCCGCCCAGACCGGTTTGACCGAGGCGCAGCGGGAACAGTTCCTGGCCGAAGCCTCGACCGCGGCACAGACAGCGCGCGACCAGATCCGCCAGTTGCAGGCGACGAACGGTCTGAACCTGGCCCGCATGCAGGATCAGAAGGAAAACCACGAAAACTTCATCAATATCAGCAAGATCGCCCTGGACGACATCAAGCTGGTGGACGACGCGACAGCCGCCGCGGAGATTTCCGCGCTTTCCGCGCAGGTTCAGGCCTCATTCACGGTGATATCGACCCGGCGGCAATTGTCCCTGGTCAACTTCCTGTAAGACGAGGCGGAACGCGGAATTCTTGGATTTGAAAGACAGGGACTTGCCCAAGCCTATGAACCGGTTAACGTGATATTTACAAAGTTGGCTATAGACTTGAACAGTTACTGTAGAATATTCAGGGGTTTCAGACCCTTAGGAAACGACGGCGCGAAGGGGACTGCGGCAACCGGCCCCTTCATGTATCATTGGTCGGCAATGCACGGTTTGCACAGCCGGCACGTCTCAACCACCGCAACAGCGGCATCGGCCGCGGGACAAGGTTTGAATGAGTAATCCCTACGCTTCGCAGCAACGGTCGCAGCTGGAAAACGCCGCACCGCAGGCCGCTGAGGGATGGGCGCTCGTCGAAACGGCTCGCCGCCTGGAATCCGCCAAGCGAAACCCGGACGACTCCAACGCCATTCTGTCGGCGGTCCGCGTGAACTGGCGGATCTGGACCATCATCCAGTCCTCGCTCGTCGATCCCGAATGCCCGCTTCCGCAGGAAATTCGCGAGAACCTCCTGAACCTGAGCCGCTTCATCGATCGCCGGTCGGCGGAACTGATCGCGTCGCCCCAGGACGTGCACAAACTGGATGTCCTGATCAATATCGACAGGCAAATCGGGGCCGGACTTCTCGGCAATCCAGCCGATGGTGAAGAAGCGCAGCGGCCTGCCGCCCCGGCCGACAATGCGGAAAACGAACCGCGGGACAATCCCCCGGCGGAGAAACCCGCGCCGACGCAAAGCGGAACCCATAGTCTTCTGTCGGTACAGGAAACGGCCACGCCGAACCCCACGCCGGGCCCGCGCGGCAGTGTGACCTCAACCGAAACCTGATTTCCGGCATCGTCGGATGGCGACCGCCGCGCAAGATTCATCCCCCACCCTGCTGATGCTGATGAAGCAGATGGAGGCGGAATTCTTCAAGGATTTCGCCGGACGCCTTGCGCCGACGGTCCGGACCGTTCATGTCGACACGCTCGAGGCCCTGGAACAGGCCGTGCCCGGTCCGCGCCCCCACACCCGTTTGTTCGCGTTCAGCACCAGCATCATCGTACCCCCGCCGATCCTGAAACATCTGAACTACAACGCGGTCAACTTTCACCCGGGCCCGCCGGAATATCCCGGATACCGGCCGACCGGCTTCGCCCTATACGACCGTGCCCGAAGCTATGGCGTGACGGCGCATTACATGACGGACAGGGTCGATGAGGGTCCGATCATCGGCGTCGACAGATTTCCGGTGGCCGAAAATGCCTTCCTGATCGATGTCGTGAAGGAATCCTACCAACGACTGGCCAAACTGGCCCTGGCCAAGCTACCCGCGCTGTTGCGCGTGGACGAGGTCATCCCCCCATCGGGCGAGCGATGGACACCGCGGAAAACCACAAAGGCGCAATACGACGCCATGCGTCGCATTCCCCGCGACATGCCGGATGCGGAAATCGCGGAACGGTTCCGCTGTTTCGATGGAATCTATACGCCGCTGGACCCGGATTTTACCCCGGAAAACTAATCCAACCGCCAACGACCAAGGATCAGCTCGAAGCGGCACCGACGGAAGTAAGGCGCTCCGTCTCATGATCGATCAATTCCTGCGTCTTGCGAAGGGCGTCGTAGTATCGCTCCGCCGCGACCAGGGACCGGATTTCGGACAGAATTTCGCCGGCGCTGGGCGCCGCCTGCATGTAGTCCTGCTCGAACTGCCTATACAGATCCAGATACTGCGCCCGGTCGGTGTCGAACAGATAGGCGCATTGCAACGCGTAATACACCCGGCGTGCGGGCGAAGTCGCTTCATTCTCGCTCATCACTTCCTTGCGGCGCAGGATATCGACCCGGTTGTGCAGGATGATGGTCGTCGCCTCGCCACCATTTTCGATGACCGCACCGTTGATGATGATTTTTTCCTTTGAGGGAAGCTTGATGCGAAGTGGCATGGCTGGGTGGTCCTTCTACGATCCGTGGCGTCGCCCCTGGGCCGGGGCCTTTTTGTCGTGCGCCTGCCCCTAGACTATGGGGGCGATCCGGCCTTGTGCAAGAACCGGGGCGATTTTCCTGTCAGGAATGCAGATTCTTTGCCATTCCGACCCAGGCGCAGCTCGAAATCAGGTGGAAAGAGCTAGAAAACTGTGTGAATCCGCGCTCCCGCCGACAATCCGGCGCCGGAATCCGCCCGGATATGAGAATCGGTCGGATGCGATCCAGAATTTCATTGGAGCTTTCAGACCGAGTGTCGCGGGGACCAAAGCCGATCTGTTTCCGCGCTATCCGGCGGACGGATCGATACCGTCGCCGAATTCGCCGTTGCGGATCTTATCCGGCAGGCGTTCGACCAGCAGCGCCGCCCCTTCGCGGCCGAGCAGACCGACAAAGACGCTTACCGACAGCGCCAGCAGGGATTCATGGACGACGCGGCTGGGGACCCCTTGCTTTTCGCTTTCATGGATCGCTTCCATCATCCGGACGATCGTATCGCGGCGCCCCTGCGCCACATCGAATTCCGCATTTTCGCCCGCCGCCGACGCACCGTCGGCACCATGGGGAGTTTGCTCGTCGCTCATATCCGGCGCTCCATCTTCCATCCGTTCTCTGGCATGGAGCGAATTCTCGTTTGCCGGCGTGTCCGCCATATCAATCCTTAAACGTTCCACTCCGCAACATGACGGCCTTACCCTATAGACCGCTAATCAACGCTACCCCACACGGCTTGTCTTGGCTAGGACAACCGGTCCGGCATCGCGACCGAGAGAATCCCACACCCTTCATGAATCCTTGAATTTCCGCGCTTTATAAGCTATTTTTAAGCAAGAGGTGGTTGGTTTCCCTGGTAGAACACCTGCCGCGCGTCGTTGGGACGGGTCGGTATTGACGGAAAACACCGCTAAGAGGGGCAGTGGCGCATAGCGCCCGATCTGCCTTTTATCACGGAGTATGGCAGAAGCTTTCCGGAGGTAGAAATGGAAGTTTCCCTTAACACAAGTCCCGTTGCATTGCCGCAGCAGCAGCAATCCAACACACCGCCGACCCCCGCCGCCGATGCAGGGGCCGTACCGACATTGCAAGGCACACCGGACAATGTGGTGACCGCCGCGGTGGCACCGTCGGAAACCAATGTTCGGGATGACGACGCCCTGCGACGCCAGGGCGGCAATTCCCGCGAAGGCCGCGTTGCCTCCCTGCAGGATCTGGAGTTGAACGGCTTGCGCACCCGTGTCGGTTTCGACGCCGAAAGCGAAACGGTGTTTCTGGAGATCCTCCAGCCCCGGACCGATCAGGTCATCCAACGGATTCCGTCGGAGGGGTTGGTGCAGTTCCTGAACGAGCAGTTCGATCAGCTGATCACCGACGCGGCAACGGATACGACGGCGGTCGATACCTCCGCCTGACGATCCTCTCCTTTTTTCGCATACCGCCCCACCGGCAGATCGTATTTGCCGGGCGGGATTTTTCATGCCCGTGTCACCGTTTCCCGCCATGGCAACAACGGAATCTGACCCCATTGGCCGATGATCCAGGATCTGCCGGGGCAGTTTTTTCCTCACCCGGCACAAACCGGCAGGAATCGTCCATCCCTTCCCGGCCGGCCGCACAGACAGGTCGACGCCCGCCTTCCCGACCGCCGACAAGACTTTGATTTTTCATTTATTTTTCCTGACTGAAAAACTGGCCCGCCATTTGCTGATACCGAGGTCGGAATAAACCGTCAGGAGTTTGTGATGAGCACCGGGGCTGTAGATAGGGTCAATGACGCCGCCGCGACCGCGCAGCAGCAGAAGACCAAGAACCAGGGCAAATCGTCCAGCAAGTCCGACCTGTTCGCGACCCTGGTACAAGGCCAGGTGCCCGGCAACATCGTCTTCACGCGCGTCGACAAGCATCTCGATGTACCGAAGACGGCGAAGACGAATGACGATGCCGTCCCGGTGACGCCGGCCCGCGAGGAGCCGGTGGAGGCCGAATCCGATCCGGTCGAGACCTACGAGACCAGCGCCGCGCATGAAACGGCGGAACCGAAGCGCAGCGATGCCGCGCCGAAACAGGCCCAGGGCGCGAATACCGAAGGCCAGCCCGAGGCCAAGCCGGACGCCACGGCAGGTTCCGCGGAGGAAACGGCCGCCCCCGCCACGGATGACGGCAGCCGCACGCAGGACGCCACCGCCGCCGCCTCGCAGAACACTAAGGTGGCCGCGGACGCGACCGATACAGTTTCCAAAGCCGTCGGCAACGAGGCCGCGGCCGTGAGGCAGCAGGCCGCCAATACGAATAGCGCCGCAAAGCCCCAGGACGTGAACACCGATACCAAGGCCCAGAGCACGCTCGCCGGGCAGGATGCCGACCTCGCGCAGAAAGCCGCCAATGCCGCGAAGGGCAAAGTGACCAAGACCGAGCAGGCCGTTGCCAAGCCGAACACCGCCCTGGCATCGGAGACCACCGTCACGGCGCAATCCGCCGCGGCGACGCAGGCGGCCAAACCGGCGCAGAACGGCGGCGGTCGTCCGACAGCAACACAGCTGGCCAATGCCGCAAGCGACAGCGAGACCCCGGCGCCTTCCGCGAATGCGATGGCACAGGCGAAGGCGAATAGCGCAGCTGGCAAGGGCGCCGACAAGTCCGGCGCCGCCAACCAGGCGAACAACAACGCGAACGCCAATAACGCCGCGACGCAAAGCCCGACAGCGGCTGCCTTCGACCAACTCGTTGCCAATGCAGCCGCCCGGAACACGGCCGGCGCCCAGGCGACAAACGCGACGGTTCAGAATGTCGGTTCGGCTGCCGCCGATCCCATCACCGGCGCCGGCACCGTGCAGAACGCACAGTCCAACTCGGCCGCCCGCGCCGCGGCCCAGACCGCCGCTGCCTCCAAGCCGAAGGTTCCGCCGCAGGTCGTGACCGACCAGGTCGCGGTCAATATCAATCGCGCCGCGGCGCAGGGGCTGGACCGGATCTCGATCCAGATGCGCCCGTCGGAGCTGGGCAAGGTCGACGTAAAGATGGAAGTGGCCCATGACGGCCGCGTCACCGCGGTGATCACCGTTGAGCGTCAGGAAACCTTCGACATGCTGCGCGGCGACTCCCGCGCTCTCACCCAGGCCCTGCAGGATGCCGGCCTGCAAGCCGACCAGAACAGCCTGAGTTTCAATCTGCAGGGTCAAGGCAGTCAGAACGCGCAGGACGGGTCCGGTTCGTCCTCCGGCGGTGCCGCGGGTGACGGCTTGGCCGATGGCGGTGAAGGAGAAACCGACGGCATGCTCGGCCTTGGCGAAATCGCCCAGGCGGATGCGGATGGACATTACGACGTCCGGGTTTGACGGAATCCATAAGGGCCGGAAGACCGGATAGAACGGAAAGCATTTATCATGTCTGACCTTGAAGCAGTCACATCGCTGAACACGGATGCCACGACGGCGGCGCAATCGCGCTCCAGCATCAGCGCCGACTTCAACAACTTCCTGCTGATCCTGACCACTCAGTTGCAGAACCAGGACCCGCTGTCGCCGACCGATACCCACGAATTCACCAACCAGTTGGTGCTGTTCGCGGGGGTCGAACAGGAAATCCAGCAGAACGGAAACCTGGAAGAGTTGATCGGACTGCAGAAGGCGAACCAGGGCGTCAGCGCGCTGAGCTATATCGGTCAACAGGTCGAAGCCGAGGGTTCGATTTTCAATGTCGAAGAGGGCGAAGGCACGACGCTTGGCTTCGAACTCGCCGATACGCCGGATACGGCTTCGATCACGGTCACCGACATCGCCGGCAATATCGTCTTCATCGCGTCTCTCGAGGATGTGGACTTCGGCTACAACCAGTTCCAATGGGACGGCAAGGACATTACCGGACAGGACGTTCCGTCCGGCATCTACGCGTTCCAGATCAACGCGGTGAACGAGGACGACCAACCGATCGAGGTCAAGCATTCGACCACGTCGATCGTCGACGGCGTCGAGTCCGATGACGAAGGCACCTTCGTCACCAGTGGCCCCTTGAGCATTGCCTTGGACAAGATTTTTGCGGTCCGCGCGGCGCCTCAGCCGACGGCCGATGACGGGGTGTAAGCCCGATTGACGATGCAGCCGTGGAGAACCTCGGCGGTGTTTCAGCAGAAGCGGTTTCGATTACTCGAAGCTTACTTGCGAAGGTACGCACCAACGGAAGAGAGCACCGGTGCACACCTTTCAACGCCGCTTAGACGGAGGATAAAAGAATGAGTATTTTCGGCGCATTGCGATCCGGTGTTTCCGGCCTCTTCGCACAGAGCCAGTCTCTCGCGACGACCGCCGATAACATCGCGAACGTCAACACGACCGGTTACAAGGTCAACCGTGTTCAGTTCAACACGCTGGTCACGAACTCCGCGTCGCCGACCTTGTTCTCCTCCGGTGGGGTGCAGAGCCGAGTCGCCCGGGATAACGACATCCAGGGCCTGCTCGCCGCCTCGGCCAGCGCGACGGATGTCGCCGTCGTCGGCCAGGGCTTCTTCACGGTGACCGACGAAGTGACCTTCAACGAGACGTCGGGCCGGTTCGAACCGACCGGGAACATCTTCTTCACCCGCGCCGGCGAATTCCGTCCCGACAAGGACGGCAACCTCGTCAACGCAGCCGGCTTCTTCCTGACCGGTTGGCCCCGCAACGCAGCGGATACCGGGTTCGAGGTCACCACGGTCCCGAACGCCTTTTCCGCGGTCAACACCTCCGCCGCCTCGGCGGTCGCCACACCGACCACCGAGGTCGAGATCGGCGCGAACCTTCCAGCCGCTTCGGCGACCGGGGATTCCTTCGACGTCGCCCTGCAGGTCTTCAACCGGCAAGGCGGGCAGCGGACCCTGACCGTGACCTTCACCAAGAATTCCGCCGTCGATGTCTGGGATGTCAGCGTGGAACTCGTCGGCGGCGGCCAGTTCGTCGATATTGACGTCAACAACGACGGCACGACCCAATCCGGCCTGTTCGACACCACCGGCGACGGCGTGCTGGACGACGATGAACGCGCAGTGGTTCCCGATGTCGGCGCCGCAGGCTCGAACGCCTCCTACGCGGCGGCGGATATTGACCTGGAAGCGCTGGTCGGCACCCGAACGATTGCCAGTTTGGGCCAGGTGACATTCAACGCCGACGGCTCGATCTCAACGACGACCTTCAACTCCGCAGGCGGCGATATCGGCTTCGGGAACGCGACCACGTCGGACATGAACTTTCTGATCGACTTCGATGCAAGCTCCGCGACGGATGACGATCTGGTGCCGATCACGCTGAACCTCGGTACGCTTGGCGGTACGGACGGGTTGACGCAGTTCGACGGCGCCAATGTCATCAACAATCTGGATCAGAACGGTCGTCAGTTCGGTTCCTTGACCGGCGTCACCATTTCCGATGAAGGGGTCGTGACGGCGCTGTTCGACAACGGCGTCACGCGTGAGATCTTCCAGATCCCGATCACGACCTTCAACAATCCGAATGCGCTGACGCCACTGTCGGGGAACGTCTTCATCCAGACGGATTCCAGCGGTCAGCCGGTGCCGCGCGTCGCCGGAACCGGCGGGTCCGGGGCCATCTCGCCGTCGTCGCTGGAACAATCGACCGTGGATATCGCCGACGAATTCACCAAACTGATCATCACGCAGCGCGCCTTCTCGGCGAATACGCGGACGATCACGACGGCGGACGAATTGCTCGACGAGTTGATCCGCACGATCCGGTAACGGATTTCCGCAAGGCACCCTGTATTGGGGAATGGGCCGGCTCTGCGAAGGGCCGGCCTTTTGCTTGCCAGGGGACATTGCCAGGGCAAACTGCGGAATGCGTTCACGCCGTTCATCATTTTTTCTTTTTTGGCGTCTAGGTTAACCTTTTCAGCGCTTCTACCGTCCGACGCTCGGCTCTAAATCCTGTACACATCATTATACCGCATCTGTATATTATTGTTTTTAAAGTCATTTTTAGGCTTATGGTTTAGTCCGATAGAATTTAGATAAAATTTTAGATAATTTATACTTTGTTAACCATTCAGCCGTACCATCATCAATGTCAGGCACGAGTAAGCCAGCGACGATGAGAGACTGAGAGATAAAATCACGGGACCAGGAGGGCTGATATGACCAGCCATTTCAGAATGGACCGCGATGCAGAAGAAGCCCATTTAAAGGCAGACACATCCGTCGTTCAATTTCCCGGCGCGGGGAGCGCCGATCACAACCAAGCCAGGACCGCCAAAGGTCCGGGCCTGCCACCCCCTAACCTGAGACGCTGGACGTCGCAGTACAAGCAAGCGGTCGTGCTTGCGGTACATGGCGGCTTCCTGACGCGGGCAGAAGCCTGCAGCCGCTATCGGCTGTCGACAGAAGAGTTTCAGGATTGGGAAGACGCGCTGACGCGGCACGGAGCGGCCGGTCTGAAAGTGACCCGCCTGAGCGGTTTGCGGCGCGTGGCGAGGCAGCAAGCCGGCTGACCGCCCTCACCCATCCGAAAACAGAGCCGTTTCGCATGCAGCCGGACCGTCAACCGGACGACATGCGGAGTCCAACCGTCACGCGACGTCCACCGAGAGGCGCGGAAACATGAACGGTATACCGTTTTACTTATCCGGAAATCCAAACAATGCCGCCGAGGCAGGCTTTCCCAAGTATTCAAAAGTAAAACTAGGCTATTTTTGCCTATTTTCTACTTTGATCCCTTTAGCAAATCACTTATCGTTATTTTGGGAGATCGTACAGGAGAGGCGAATCGGCATCGTTTTCGATGTCTTCGCGAGAATTAGCATCAGCACGCCGTTTCATCGGAGTCTCGGTGCATTCGCGGGGGCATCCATGGCCGATTCAGCGAACGCGGCAAGCGTTCAGGGAGAGGTATCGTGAACGGTTTAGTGCAGGTTTTTCAGAATTTGGGTCCGACACGGGTTGCCGCAATCGGCGGTGTCGCGGTCCTGCTCATGGCGTTTTTCATTTTCATGATGACGCGCCTCACCTCTCCAGACATGCGGTTGCTGTATGGCGACCTGGACCAGACGGACGCCAATCAGATCATCACCCAGTTGACCGCGCAGAACATTCCCTTCGAATTGCGCAATCAGGGCACTGAAATCATGGTTCCCGCCGACCAGGTCGCCCAGTTGCGGCTGAGCATGGCGGAAATGGGCTTTGGCGGCCGCGTTCTGGGCAACGAACTGTTCGATCGCGAGCAGAGCTTCGGTACCTCCAGCTACATGCAGCAAATCACCAGCCAGCGCGCCCTGGAAGGCGAGTTGGCGCGCACGATCTCCTCGTTCAACACCGTCAAGTCGGCCCGCGTCCATCTGGTACTGCCACAGCGGGAACTGTTCACCCGCGAGGTCCGGGAGCCCAGCGCCTCGGTCATTCTGCGCATGCGCGGCGGACAACGCCTGGACAAGCAGCAGGTCCTGTCCATTCAGCATCTGATCGCGACCGCGGTGGACCGCCTGAAGCCGAACAACATCACCATTGCCGACGACCGCGGCACCCTGCTGGCGCGCGGCGGCGATGAAGAGGGGCTTGCCTCCGCCCAGGCCGACGAATTGCGCAGCGGTTATGAAAACCGCCTGGCACGCCGGATCGAGGAACTGGTCGAGCGCACGGTGGGCCTCGGCAAGGTCCGGGTCCAGGTTCAGGCCGAAATGGATATGAGCCAGGTGGTCCAGAATATCGAAACCTACGACCCGGAGGGTCAGGTCCTGCGCTCCACGGAAACCATCGAGGAAGCGAATAACCTGAACGAAGCCGGCGAAGACGCCGTCACGGTGGGCAACAACCTGCCCGATGGCGGCGGCGAATTCGGCGCCGGCGGCGGTGTGTCGGAAAACTCAAGCCGGACCGAAGAACGGTCGAATTTCGAAATTTCGAAATCCATCACCAACACCGTCCGCGCGCCGGGCGAGGTCGAGCGTGTCTCCGTCGCCGTGCTGGTAGACGGCAGTTACAGCACGACGCCCGCCGAAGGCGACGGCGATCCGATCCGCGAATACGTTCCCCGCACCGAAGCGGAAATGCAGCAGATCGAAGTCCTGGTGAAGACCGCCATCGGTTTCGAGGACGGCGTGGACTCGGTCGAGATCGTCAACATGCCCTTCGCAGACCCGATCGGCCTGGATGACGGCGCCTCCGAAACCTTCTTCGGCCTGACCGGGCCGGACATTCAGCGGATCATCGAAGTCATCGTCCTTGGCGGTGTCGGCCTGCTGATCGCCCTGCTGGTGATCCGTCCGCTGGTTTCCAAGATCTTCGAGACCTCCGCGGTTTCCGTGACGATGGAAGACGACGAGGCCGCCCCGGCGCTCATCACCGATCAGTCCGGCGCATTGATCCCGGCACCGGCCGGCGTCGGCGGCGCCATGATGGCGGCCGGCGGCGATGGCGAGGAAGATGCCGAAACGATGATCGACATCGCCCATATCGAAGGCCGCGTGAAGGCGTCCTCGATGAAGAAGATCGGGGAGATTATAGACAAACACCCCGAAGAGGCCGTGGCGATCCTTCGGAACTGGATGTATCAGGAGAGCGCATAAGCGCTCTCCGCCGAGGCTCCGACGCGGGAATGACGCAGGAATGAAACGCGGAACGTGGACAATGAAACGCAACAGCCCCTTTCCAACCGGCCGAGAGTCGGGGACTGTGGCCGTTGCGTCGTTTTCACGGTCCGCGCGCCATCCGGCATGCGGGCCGCGGGGGCTGTTGAACCAGATGGAGCCGTCTTCAGGTAACGGGCATGCGGGTTAGAGAAGACTATCGCGGGCTTTCAGGGCCGGAAAAAGCCGCCATCATGATGTTGGCGATCGGGGAGGATTATGCCGCCCGATTGTTCTCCATCATGGATGACGAGGAAATCCGCGAAATATCCTCCTCCATGGCAAATCTGGGGACGGTCAGCTCGAACGTCGTCGAGCGCCTGTTCGTCGAATTCGCCGAGCAGATTTCATCGACCGGCAGTCTCGTCGGGTCCTATGAAAGCACCGAACGCCTGCTCGGCAAGGTGCTGGACGCAGACCGCGTCAATCAGATCATGGAGGAGATCCGCGGTCCCGCCGGTCGAACCATGTGGGACAAGCTGGCGAATGTGAACGAGGTTGTCCTCGCCAATTATCTGAAGAACGAATATCCGCAGACCGTCGCGGTCGTGCTGTCCAAGATCAAGGCCGACCATGGGTCGCGCGTGCTGGCCGCGCTGCCGGAGAGCTTCGCGATGGAAGTCATCATGCGCATGCTGCGCATGGAGGCCGTTCAGAAGGAAGTTCTGGACGACGTCGAACGAACCCTGCGCAACGAGTTCATGACGAACCTTGCCCGCACGGCGCGCCGCGACAGCCACGAAATGATGGCGGAAATGTTCAACAACCTGGACCGCAACACCGAGAACCGGTTCATGACTCTGTTGGAAGAACGCAACCGCGACAGCGCCGAGCGGATCAAGGCGCTGATGTTCACGTTCGAAGACCTGCAGAAGCTGGACCCGTCGGGCGTTCAGACGCTGTTGCGCAATGTCGACAAGGACAAGCTGGGCATCGCGCTGAAAGGGTCGTCCGACCAGATCAAGGAACTGTTCTTCGGCAATATGTCGGAACGCGCGGCGAAGATCCTGCGCGAGGACATGGCGGCCCTCGGCCCCGTCCGGCTGCGCGACGTGGACGATGCGCAGATGGAAATGGTCAATTTGGCGAAGGACCTGGCGGCCCGCGGCGAAATTGTCATCTCCGAAGGCAGCGCCGAAGACGAGTTGATTTACTAGGGAAACTGTATCCGTCCGACTGGTGTCGGTTCGGTTTGAGGCAACATGAAACCTGCAACGGCAAAACCCTTTCTGTTCGAGCAGTCCTTCGACGAGGAAGCGATGCTGCGCGCCCGTGAGCGCAAGCGCCGTGAGAAGGAGGAAGCCGAACAGGCCGCCCTGTTGGCGGAACAGGAAAACAATCCGCCGCCACCGACCTTCACCGAAGAGGAATTGCAGGCAGCACAGGCAGCCGCCTGGCAGGAAGGCCATCAGGCCGGCGTGGCCGACGCCCAAAAACAGCAGGAGGCCCAGACCCTGGCCCTGCTGGAAAATCTCGGCGCGCAGATCAGCGGCATGCATGTTCATCAGGACCTGGCCAACGAGCGGATCGCCGCAGAACTGACAGCCTTTTCCCTGGAGATCTGCCGCCGCATTCTGCCGGACTTCGTAGACAGCCATGGGGGGGAGGAACTCCGCGCCTTGCTCGCCGACTGTCTGGAAAAGATCACACCCGCCAGCCGCATCCTGATAACCGTATCGCCGGATGCGATGGGCCTGTTGGAACCGCAAATCGAGGCCCTCGCCGCCCGCAGCGGTTTCGACGGCCGCATGAAACTCGTCGCCGATCCAGCCCTCGGCCCGACCGATCTTGTCGCGACATGGGACGGCGGCGGCATGCAGCGGATTGAAAAGGATATCTGGAAGGCGGTCGAAGCGGTGGTCGAACGCACCCTTGCGAACGCGCCGCCCGCGCCGGACCTTCCGGTTGTCGACGAGCTGGCGGCACAGGAAGGACCGATGGCAGCGGAACCGGAGGCCACTGCCCCCGAAACGGTACCGCAGCCCGAACCGCCAGCAACGGTACAACCCGATACTATCGATGAAACGCCCGCCACCCAGGACGTATTGCCGGCGGACGACATAGCGGAGACGGCTGTCTCCGAGGAGGACCAAAATGTCTGACGAATCCCAAGAGCTGAACCTCAACGAATTGGAGGAAGGCGAACAGAGCGGAGAGCCGCTGGACCCGCGCGCGGCCGAACTCGTCGCGCCGACCGGCGCGCGCGATCTGGAAGCCGTCTATGAGATCCCGGTTCAGGTCTCCGCGGTGCTTGGCAAGGCGCATATGCAGGTCAGCCAGTTGCTGAAGCTGGGCCGCGGCGCCGTCGTCGAACTGGACCGCAAGGTTGGCGAAGCGATCGACATCTACGTCAACAACAGGCTCGTGGCACGCGGCGAAGTCGTGGTCGTGGACGACAAACTGGGCGTCACGATGACGGAAATCATCAAGTCGGATAAGACGGGCGGATAATGGCGACCGACCTGGAGCGCAGTGCGGAACGCGGATTGAGCCAGCCGACGGCGGGGCGCAGCGCGGTCGATCTGGCGACCGTGCTCGGCATCCTTGCCGCCGTCATCCTGGTCGCGACGGCCATTGTGCTCGGCGGATCGCCCGGTTCGTTCGTGGACGGCCCGGCCGTCCTGATCGTCTTCGGCGGCACATTCGGCGTCACCACCGCCTGTTTCTCCGTCGCCGACATGATCAGTTCGATGAAGGATGTCGGTCGGACCGTGTTCAGAACGCATCATGACGTCCGCGCCGTCGCCGTTCAGATGCTGCAGATCGCGCAGGTAGCACGGTATCGCGGCATCCTCGCCATCCAATCCTATCTACCCGTATTGGAAGGCCAGCCGATGCTGGTACAGGGCCTGAACATGGTCATCGACGGTACGTCGGGCGATGAGGTAGAGCGCATCATGCTGCGCGAAGTGCAGGCGCGGGCGCAGCGGAACGCGCGCTCGGTCAGCATCCTGCGCAAGGCGGCTGAACTGTCGCCCGCGATGGGGCTTATCGGAACGCTTGTCGGCCTGGTGCAGATGCTGAGCAACCTGGAAGATCCGTCGACGATCGGCCCCAGCATGGCCGTCGCCCTGCTGACCACCTTCTACGGCGCCTGCCTGGCGAACATGGTGTTCAATCCGCTCGCCTCCAAACTGGAACGGAACGCGGCTGAAGACATGCTGACCAACCATCTCTGCGTTACCGCCGCGGCGTCCATCGGTCGCCAGGAAAATCCACGCAGGTTGGAAATGCTGTTCAATACGATGCTGCCGCCGTCGCAGCGCGTCGACTATTTCGGATAACGGCAATGAGCGAAGCCATTCAACGGGTGAACCGCCGTACCAGGTTCACCAAATTTTCAAACGGGATTGCGTCATGAAGTTGCTGATCATCGGAACCCTTGGCGGGCATTTGACCACCGCCAGCCAGATCGCGATGAAGCGCGGAGCGAAGGTCACCTCGGTCAATAATATCGACGAGGCCCTTACCACGCTGCGGTCCGGCTATGGCGCCGAAGTCATCATGGTCGATGCACGCATGAATATAGCCGATCTTTCCAAGGCTCTGGAGTCCGAGCGTATCGCGGTCGCCATCATTGCCTGTGGTATCGAGGGGACCTCGCCCGAAGTCGCCGTCGCATCGATCAAGGCTGGCGCCAAGGAATTCCTGCCCCTGCCCCCGGACCCGGAATTGATCGCGGCTGTCTTCGAAGCGGTGGCGGAAGAAAACCACGCGATCATCCATCGCGACCCCGCCATGCGCCAGGTGCTGAAACTGGCCGATCAGATTGCCCCCAGCGACGCGTCGGTCCTGATCACCGGAGAATCCGGCACCGGTAAGGAAGTCATGGCGCGGTATGTTCACGCGCGCAGCAAGCGGGCATCCGGCGAGTTTGTCGCGCTCAACTGCGCCGCAATCCCCGAGAACCTTCTTGAATCGGAATTGTTCGGCCATGAGAAAGGCGCCTTTTCCGGCGCCGTCGCCCGCCGTATCGGTAAATTCGAACAGGCGAATGGCGGCACCCTGCTGTTGGACGAGATCAGCGAAATGGACCCGCGGCTTCAGGCCAAGCTGTTGCGCGCGATCCAGGAGCGGGAAATCGACCGGGTCGGCGGGGCCAAGCCCGTTTCCGTCGATGTCCGCTTGCTGGCAACGTCGAACAGGAACCTGGAAGAGGAAGTCTCCAAGGGCAATTTCCGCGAGGATCTGTATTTCCGCCTGAACGTGGTGAATCTGCAACTGCCGTCCTTGCGCGAAAAACCACAGGATATTCCGGCGCTGGCCGAGCATTTCGCGATCAAATACGCGGAATCGAACGGCCTGCCCACACGCCCGATTTCCGCCGCCGCCATGCAGCGCCTGAAGTCCCATCACTGGCCCGGCAATGTCCGCGAACTGGAAAACGCGATGCATCGCGCCGTTTTGCTGGCCCAGGGCGATGAGATCGGCGAGGAAGCCATCCTGTTGAGCGGCGGCCCGCCGCACAAACAACCAGCCCCGGCGGCGACACCGGCTGCCGCACCGGTCGAGGACACGGCCCCGGTCGCCGCACCCAGCACACCAATCGAAACTCCGTCGGCAACGGAAGCATCGGAATCCGCCGCCGCTCCATCGGCGACCGGCATGGTCGGCAAGACGGTAGCGGAAGTGGAGCGGGATCTGATCATCGACACGCTGCAGCATTGCCTGGGTAACAGAACCCATGCGGCGAATATCCTGGGCATATCCATCCGGACGCTTCGGAACAAACTGAAGCAATACACGGAGGAAGGTTTGGCGGTACCCGCGCCGGGAGACGGATCGGCCTGACATGACCGTCCCCCATCACACCCATTTGCAGCGCGACGGGTCGCCCTTTTCCAAGGGCGGCCCTCGCCGCTTCCATAACCGGCAATCCCGGTCCGGTTAGGGGAGACGCATGGCCGATACGGAATCCTCCCAGCAACAGAACACGACGCCACCGCCGGCGGCGGGCACCGTCGCCGAACCCGGTGTCGGCGAACGGCTGCGCGGGCTTTCCATCAACAAGGAAATCTTCCTTCCGATCGGGATCCTGGCGATCCTGGTCCTGTTGCTGGTGCCGCTGCCGACCCCGCTGCTCGATTTCGCCCTGTCGATCTCGATTACCTTTTCGGTCGTCATTCTGCTGACTGTCGTCTTCATCAAATCGCCGCTGGAATTGACGTCCTTCCCGACGATCCTGCTGATCGCGACGATGCTGCGGCTGGGCCTGAACGTCGCGTCGACCCGGCTGATCCTTTCGGACGGTCATACCGGCACGGCCGCGGCCGGCCGGGTCATCGAGGCCTTCGGCTCGTTCGTCGCGGGCGGCAATTACGTGATCGGGATCATCGTTTTCGCAATCCTGGTCATCATCAACTTCATCGTCATCACCAAGGGTGCCGGCCGTATCGCGGAAGTCGCCGCGCGCTTCACCCTGGACGCCATGCCCGGCAAGCAGATGGCGATCGACGCCGACCTGTCCTCCGGCCTGATCAACGAAGACGCGGCCCGGAAACGCCGCAAGGAATTGGAAACCGAAAGCTCCTTCTACGGGGCGATGGACGGTGCCTCCAAATTCGTTCGCGGAGACGCCGTCGCCGGTATCCTGATCACCTTCATCAACGTCATCGGCGGCATCATCATCGGCGTGGTCCAGCAGGGCATGTCGATGTCGCAAGCGGCCGAAAACTACACGCTGCTGACAATCGGCGACGGTCTGGTCAGCCAGATCCCCGCCCTGGTCGTTTCCACCGGCGCCGGCATGCTGGTCACCAAGGCGGGCGTCGCGGGCGCGACCGACGAGGCCGTCTTCGGCCAGTTGACCAATTATCGGCTGACATTGTGGATCGCGGCCGCCCTGCTGCTGCTTCTGTGCTTCATTCCCGGCCTGCCGGCCTGGCCCTTCGCCCTGCTGGCCGTGACCTGCGGCGGCGCGGCGTTCTTCCTGCAGCGCCAGGACCGCGAGGCTGAAGTCGCCGCCCGGATCGCGGAGATGGAGGAAGACGTTCCGGTCGCACCGCCGGAAGAACCGATCTCCACCGCCCTGCAGATCGACCTGATCCGCCTGGAACTGGGTTACGGTCTGTTGCCGCTGATCAACGCCAATGACGAACACCGGCTGACCGATCAGATCAAGGCCTTGCGCCGTCAGATCGCCGGCGAGATGGGCTTCGTCATGCCGGCTGTCCGCATTCAGGACAACCTGCAACTGCCCGCCAATTCCTATGTCATCCGGATCAAGGAAATCGAAACCGGGCGGGGCGACCTGCGCCCCAACATGCATCTGATCATCGATCCCAGGGGCGAGAAGATCTCGCTTCCGGGCGAAGCGACCGTCGAGCCGACTTTCGGCCTGCCGGCCATGTGGGTGGCCGACAACCAGCGCGAGGAAGCGATGTTCCGCGGCTATACGGTGGTCGACCCGTCCACGGTCGTCGTCACCCATCTGACGGAAATCGTTAAGGACAACATGGCCGAACTGCTGTCCTACGCGGAGACCCAGAAACTGATCGACGAATTGCCCGACAGCCAACGCAAACTGGTCGACGATCTGATCCCGACCCAGATCAATTTGGGCGGCGTGCAGCGCGTGCTGCAGAATCTGCTGAACGAACGTGTATCCATCCGCGATCTACCGACCATCCTGGAAGGGGTTTCGGAGGCCGTCGGCTATACCCGCAACGTCACCCAGATCACCGAGCATGTTCGCGCCCGCCTTGCCCGTCAGTTGTCGGATGCAAACACCAACGAGGACGGTGTCGTGCCCCTGATTACCCTGACGCCGGAATGGGAAGAGACCTTCATGCAAAGCGTGGTCGGTCAGGGCGACGAACAGCATCTGGCCATGGCGCCCAGCAAGTTGCAGGAATTCATCAGCGGCGTGCGCAGCGCCTTCGAACGGGCCGCGATGAACGGACAGACGCCGGCCCTCCTGGTCAGTCCGCAGATCCGCCCCTTCGTCCGCTCGGTGATCGAACGGTTCCGCCCGGTTACCGTGGTTCTGTCGCAGAACGAGATCCATCCCAAAGCGAAAATCAAGACGGTGGCGCAGATATGACCGGCGCGCCGATGATCGCAGCGGGTTTGACCCCGTGCCCGGACCGTCGCAGAGTTCGGGGGTATGTTTTACCGATGACGGAACGCGATGCGCCTTAAGACCTTTCACGCCAAATCGCTGCAGGACGCGATGACCCTGGTGCGGGAGCAGTTGGGGGACGACGCCATTATCGTCGCCACCCATGAATCCGGCGGCCCGCAAGGCGCCCGCGTCACCGCCGCCGTGGAACGGGAGGAAGACCCCTTCGAAAACCTGGGCGGCGATATCGATGTGATCGAAACGATCACCGAGGCGCTGGAGCGGCACGGCACGCCGCCGGACCTGACCGACCGATTGGTCGACGAAGCCTCCATGCTGGAGGAAAGCGACCCGATCAAGGCGCTGACCCATGCGCTCGGCGAGGTCTTCCGCTTTGACCCATTGCCGGACGATACGAACGGACGGCCGCTGATCCTGATCGGGCCGCCCGGCGTCGGCAAGACGGTCGGCTGCGTCAAACTGGCGGCGCGCGCCGCGCTGAAGGACCCCAGAACGGAAGCGCTGATCCAGGACGAGACGGACGGCCGCAAGGCAACGAACCGTCTGCCGGTTCACCTTGTCGGCGCGGACAAGCTGAAGATCGGGGCGATGGAACAATTGGCGCTTTATGCGGACAAGCTGGGCGCCAACATGATCGTGGTCAGCGACGGCAAAATCCTCTCGCAGGCGCTGCAGAAACTGCCGCCGGACGAATTGATCGTGATCGACACGCCGGGCACCAATCCGTTCAATCTGGAAGAACTGGCGCATATCGTCGAACTGGCCGAAGCCGGCGACTTGGAACCGGTCCTGGTCCTGACCGCCGGCCGCGACGCGGAAGAGGCGACGGATCTGGCCAAGGCCTTCCGGCCCGCAGGCGCGACGCGGCTGTTGATCACCGGATACGATATCGCGCGCCGCCTGGGCTCCATGCTGGCCGCGGCGGTGGCGAGCGATCTGGCTCTTTCCGATATCGGACGCTCCCCCCGGATCGCCGATGGGTTTCAGCCGCTCGACCCGGCCACCCTGGCCCGGATGTTGCTGCCGAAACCGAAGAAGTCCTCCGAGAAGCAGACCGCGTCATGAATAAAGTCGATTGCATAGTGAACCGCCTGGAGCGGAAAGGGTTTCGTAATGAGTGACGCCAATCAAAAGGCTTCGCTTGCCGCCATCGACGGCAGCCGGATGATTGCGGTCGGCAGCGGCAAGGGCGGCGTCGGCAAGACCTGGTTCTCGATCACCTTGAGCCATTGCCTGGCGCGCCAGAAACGCAAGACGCTTTTATTCGACGGCGATCTGGGCCTGGCCAACGTGGATATCCAATTGGGGCTGATGCCGAAGCGGGATATCGGCGAGGTTGCCGCCGGCAAGGCATCAATGAAGGGCGTGACCACCCATTACGATGCCGGCGGTTTTGATATTTTGGCGGGCCGTTCGGGCGGCGGGGCACTGGCCACCTTGCCGCCGCCCCGGCTGCTGCGCATTCGGCAGGAATTGTCGGACTATTCGAAGAATTTCGATGCGGTGGTTCTGGATCTGGGAGCCGGCGTCGACCGCACGGTTCAGATCCTGGCCGCGCCGGCGCATCTCTGCCTGTTGGTCATCAACGACGAACCGACCAGCCTGACCGACGCCTATGCCTTCATCAAAGTGGCGCATCAGGCCGGCACGCACGAAAATATCCAGATCGTCGTGAACATGGCCGAGAACGCCGCCGCCGGTAAGAAAACCTATGAGACCTTGGCGAAGGCCTGCACGAATTTCTTGAAGTTCACGCCGCCCCTGGCGGGCGTCATCCGCCAGGACAACAAAGTAAGGGAAAGCATCCGCGCGCAAATGCCGTTGCTGACACGGTCGCCCACCAGCGCCGCAGCGTCGGACGTGGAAGCGATCGCCGCCCGGATCCAACTCTAGGGCCGTCGGCGGGACAATGACGGTGCGCGCGCTCGGGATGACCGGAGCATGAGTTCGTCCATCGACCTGCCGCCCAGCGGACAAAGCCAACCGGCCCAGCCGACACCGTCCGGGCAAAGCCAGACCCCTGCCGCCGTGCTGCGGGCCGATGCGGCCGTAACCCAAGCCCTTTCCAGAGGCACGGTGCTGCAGGGAACCGTGACCGGCACACCGACGGTCGGACAAGTCACGGTTCAGACACCGGCGGGATCCGTGACCCTGCAGACCGCGGTTGAAATTCCGGCCAACAGCCCGGTGACGCTTCAGCCCGGCACGGGCGAAGGACAGATCCGACTGTCACTGCCGCAATCGCAAACGGGGTCGCCAACAGGGGCACAAACGGTCAGCCAGCCTCCCGCGACCGAACGGCCGCCCGCCGTCGTCACCACCCTGACCCAGGGCGCGACGGTGACGGCCACGGCGGTCAATCCGCCCGGCACGGGCCCACAACAGCCGCCGCAAGCGCAACCGCCCGCCGGTCAGCAAACGCCGCCGCAGCCGCCCACAGCCTCCGCCACGGCAGCCGTTCAAGCATCGTCGCCAAGCCCGCCGCCGACAGTTCAACCGGCACCACCGGCTCAACCCACGGCAACGACGCAACCGGCGCCACCGCCACAATCGAACCCGGCTCAGGCGCCGTCGCCACTACAGACTTCAGCACAATCAACCCCGGCACAATCAGCACCGGCTCAATCGGCCCCGGCTCAATCGGCCCCGGCGCCCCAGCAGTCTCGCTCCGCGCCGCCCCCCTCTTCGGGATCGGCCTCTGCGTCGGGATCGTCCACGCCTTCAGGGCCGTCTTCGTCTGCCGGATCGCCATCGACGACCGCGCCGCAGCAGCAACCTGCCGCGCCGCCGGCACAGTCCTCAGGCGCATCCCAACCGTCCGCCGCGCCGCCCTCGCCTCAGCCGCCGCCGGTGCAATCAACACCGGTACAGTCGGCTCCCGTTCAACCAGCCCCCGTTCAACCGGCACCCGTTCAACCGACCCCCGTTCAACCGACTCCGGCTGCACCGCCGGCGACGCCGCCTCCCCCGATCCAGAACGCGCCAACCCAGAACGCGCCAACACAGAATGCACCGGCGCAACCCGCTCCGCCCACGGCAGGTCAACCGGTCACCGCACCCCCTACCGACCAAATCCCACCCAGTCAGGCGCCGCTTCCGCAGCAGCCGACCGTGGCGACCGTCGTCACCGCATCGCCGTCGCTCAGCCGGGTCTTGATCGCGGGCCAGACCGTTCAGGGCACCGTCACTGCGGCACCGCAGGCAATCCCGGCGCCCGGGCAAGGAACCGCGCCCCCTTCTGCGGGCTCGGTGACCATCCAGACGACCTTCGGCACAATCACTTTGCGGCTTCCGATTGCGGTGCCGCCCGGTTCCGGCCTGACGCTCACGACCACGGGCAAGGCACCTTTGCAGACCGTCCAGGTTTCCTTCACCGCGCCCGGATCCGGAAATCCGGCGATACCGGGGCAAGCCGCCGGACCGCAGGCCGCGCCAACGCCATCCGCCGCCGGGGTCGGTACTGGTATCGGTACTGGTGCCGGGGCGAAGACAATCGCGACGGCCACCAACCCGGCGCAAGGCCCCGCCGGTGCAGCCCCGAGCGCGCAGAGCAACGCAGCGACAGCCGGGTCGATCGCCGCGGGATCCACCGTTCCCGTCCGGCTCGCCGCCATTCTGCCGCCCGGAACGCCCGCACCCGCCGTCGCGGGTCTGACCAACAGTGCGGCCCCCGGCCTGCCGGTCGTGATCGGGTCGGTGATCGGGGAGACCGCCTCGGGCGCCGCGCTGGTCCGCACCCCGCTCGGCCATTTCAGCGTTCCGGTCGGGTCACGTCCGGTGCCTTCCGGCACGGCCCTGGTTCTGGAATTCACGGCGCAACCGACTCCACCGGCAGCCGGCGGCGCCGTTCATGCAGGCCAGGCCGTCGCTCGTCAGGTTGGCGGCGGACCGTTCCAGGCGCTACAGGAAGCCCTCGCCCTGCTGCAGCAGGCCGATCCCGGCGCCGCCCAGCAGATCGCGCAATCCCTGATCCCGACCGCCGGCCCGCAACTCGGCACCGCCCTTCTGTTTCTGCTGCAGGCCGTCCGGCTGGGCGGTGCGCCGCGCTGGCTCGGCGGCGACGCGGTGAGAACGCTGGAACGCACGCGGCGCGGGTCCGTGGACCGGCTGAGCCGGGACCTCGGCGCGCTGCGCGGCAAGGCGATGGACAGCGCGGGCGGCGAATGGCGCAGTTATCAATTGCCGGTTTCGGTCGGCGGCGAGATCGAGGCCCTGAAACTCTATCTGCGCGACAAGGAAAACCAGGCCCAGGACGAGGGCAGGGAAAAGACCAAGACCGGTCAGCGCTTCATCATCGAGGTGAATTTCACCCGGCTCGGCCCCTTCCAGTTCGACAACATCGTCGAGAAGAAACATATCGACCTGATGATCCGGACCCACGCCGCCCTGCCCTCTGACATGCGGCGGGACATCCAGACCCTGTTCGCCGATACCGTCACCGCCCTGGGGCTCACCGGGCAAGTCGGTTATCATGTGGTGAAAAGCTTTGACCTGACCGCCGTGGACGGACCATCCGGGTCGGACGGGGTGCGGGAGGACCTGAGTATATGACCGATATCGAACCGGGCGCGGAACCGCCCCTCGACACCGAGGACGAACGGATCCGGCGGCAGTCGGCCATCGCGACGACGCCCAACCCAATTCCGCAGACCGACTATCTCTGCCATCTCTCTGGCAAACTGACCTCGTACGGCGGCCAGACGATCACGGTCGAACTGCGCTATGTGCCGGACAAATGGATCCTGCTGCCGGCCGCGCTGGCGGATTACCTGCACGCATTGTCGCCGCCGGACCGGGAAGCGCTGGAACTGACCGCGTCCCTGCTGATCGACGACCTCAACAACCAACTCGTCGCCCGCTGGCTGCAGATCGTGCTGACCGGCCCGCCCGAGCCCGGCGCGGATATCACCGCCCACCGGATCCTGCTGGAGGACCGCCAGCCGCAATGGGACAACCCGGCCCTGCTGCAACGGATCGCCGGTTTCTGATGCCGGTGCCTCAACAAATCCGAAATTGATCGATAAATCGAAAGTGTTAATTACCTGCGTTTTACTGCAAAACGCATGAAAATAAAGTAACGGCGTACGGTTTCTTCAAATATTGAAACAGAAACGTCACGGTAATTGCCTTAAAATGACCTATAGTCGTTGCTACCTTGCACCACCATGTAGCGTAGCAGCGTTTTCACCCTGGCAATGGTACCGAGGCACCAATCCATGTATGCGAGCGCACCGGAATATTCGGGCGATCCCCTGCGGTTTTCCGACCGGCTTCTGGCCTGGCTGATGGAAGCCGGGGAGGAGATTGCGGCCGGGCACGGCCTGTCGCTGCTGGATCACAGCCTGCAGACCGCCGAACTGGCCAGACGGGAAAACGCGCCGAACCATGAGGTGGTGACCGCTCTTTTGCACGATACCGGCAAGATTCTGCTGGAGCATCAGGGACCCGACGGCGCCGCAGCCGCCACGCGGTGCAGCGAGAAGGTGGGCGCCGCCTGGCTGGCGCGCTACTTCCCGCCGGCCATTTCCGAACCCGTCCGGCTGCATCAGATCGCCAAACGCTGGCTCTTCGCGCTGGACAAGGGATACCGCGACGCGCTCAGCGACGAGGCCTTCCGGGCGCTCGCCGAACTGGGCGGCCCGATGGGCGAGACCGAGCGTCAGCAGTTCGAACGTCATGAAAGCTGGAGCGCCGCCGTCGCGCTGGCCCGCCGCGACGACATGAGCCGCGGCACCATCGGCCTCCCGACCGATATGGCCGCCTACCGACAAGCCGTCGCCGACTGCCTCTCCCCCCAGAACGCCATTCAGGTCAGCAGCCGGGTGGCGTGACTCGGCATTCGACGGTCAATAGCTCCGCCAAACCGTTGGATAGTCTTCGCCGCGATACCGTTCACCATGGGCGAAGCCGGGGTCAGTCGTGGGGATCGCGACTTCTCCCTTGCGTTTGAAGACGCGGGCGTCGTCACCGAGCCAGCGTGTCGCGAGCGCCCGGCGGCGGGACTTATACGGGTTGCCGGGCGCGCCGTGGACGACCATCGCCTGGAAGACAAGGCAGTCGCCGGGTTCGAGCGCGAAACTGAGAATGCGGTAGTCGCCGCGATTTCCTTCGATCTCCGGCAGCGGCGGCAGGTCGGTGCCTTCATAGGGTGTGCCGTCGGAGAAGTGATAGGGGTTGTGCGCCTGCCACAGATGACTGCCGGCGACGTATTCAACCGAGACGTCCTTGGGCACCGGGTCGAACGGCACCCAGAGGGAGGCGACCTGCCGTCCCGACACAGCCCAATAGGGCTGGTCCTGATGCCAGGGCGTGCGTTCCGCCGTGCCGCCTTCCTTCACCAGAAGCTGGTCGTAGAAGAAGGTCGAGGTGCCTGAGCGCATGATACCGCCCGCCACCTCCGCCGCCGGGGATTCCAGCACGAATTTCCGGAAGGCAGCGTGGCGCTTCCAGACATCAAGATCTCCGAAGAAGCGCCCGCCGCTGGCTGGGTCGGCATAGTCCTCCGCGAACGGGCCGGGAGCGGCCATCGCGTCCTCCACCGCGCCCCGCATCAGGTCGATCCATTCGGTCGAGAAGACGCCCCGCAGACAGACCACGCCGTCCTGCTCGTAAGCCGTTATGTCTGCGTCACTGATCTCAATCGGCACGCCCATACCGAAAGCCTCCCCTCCCGACCGCTTAAGTCTGTCACGGCGCGCCGTCAGGTGAAAAGCGTTGTGATGGGCGGCAGGGAATGGGGGTGCGCGCCGTCTTGCCCGGCCCCCTCCCACTGCCTAGGCTGCGGGACAAGAAATGGTCTTTTGGGAGGATCGTCTGATGGCATCTGGTACAGCGGGGGGCGCCGCGGGAAATCGCCGTTCGGTCGGCTCGTTCGATTATATCGTCGTCGGCGCGGGGTCCGCCGGCTGCGTGCTGGCCAATCGCCTGACGGCGGATGGGACGAAGCGTGTGCTGCTGTTGGAAGCGGGCGGCAAGGACGACTGGTACTGGATCCACATTCCCGTCGGCTACCTGAAGACCATGCACAATCCGCGCACCGACTGGTGCATGATGACCGAGCCGGACGAAGGCCTGGGCGGCCGGGCGCTGAACTATCCGCGCGGCAAGGTGCTGGGCGGCTGTTCCTCCATCAACGGCATGATCTATATGCGCGGCCAGGCCCGCGATTACGACCAATGGCGCCAGATGGGTAATACCGGCTGGGGCTGGACCGACGTGCTGCCCTATTTCAAGCAGGCTGAGGACTTTCAGCACGGCGCCGACGACTTGCATGGCGAGGGCGGCGAGATCCCGGTTCAGGACGGGCGCAGCCATGTGGAAGTGCTGGACGCCTTCATGGAGGCCGCCATCGAGCACGGCATTCCCAAGACCGAAGATTTCAACCGCGGCACCAATGAGGGCGTCGGCTATTTCCACGTCACCCAGCGCAAGGGGCTGCGTTGGAGCGCGGCAAAGGCCTTCCTGCATCCGATCAAGCATCGGTCGAACCTGACCCTGCAGATCAAGTCCCAGGCGGAACGGGTGCTGTTCAAGGACAAGCGCGCCGTGGGGCTGGACTTCTCCATCAACGGCGAACCCGTGACGGCGGAAGCGACCGGTGAGGTCATCCTGGCGACCGGTTCGGTCGGCTCACCACATCTGCTGCAGCTTTCCGGGATCGGCCCGGGCGGGCTGTTGCAGGAGCACGGGATCGATATCGTGCACGAGGCAAAGGGCGTCGGCGCGAACCTGCAGGATCATCTGCAGATCCGCACCGTCTACAAGGTCAAGAACACCAAGACGCTGAACGAACGGGTGAACTCAACCTTCCAGAAGGCCTTGATGGGTATCGAATTCGCCCTGTTCCGCACCGGGCCGTTGACCAGCGCGCCCAGCCATCTCGGCTGTTTCGCCAGGTCCGACCCGTCGCTGGAGACGCCGAACCTGGAATATCACATCCAGCCGATCTCTACCGACAAGCTGGGCGATCCGCTGCATCCCTTCCCCGCCTTCACGGCGAGCGTCTGCAATCTGCGCCCGGAAAGCCGCGGCAGCATCAATATCAAGTCGCCGAATTTCCGCGACCAACCGGCGATCAAGCTGAACTACCTGTCGACGCCAGGCGACCGCAAGGTTGCGGCCGACGCGTTGAAGCTGACCCGGCAGATCGTGCTGGAGACGGATCGCATGAAACGGCACGAGCCGGAGGAACTGCTGCCCGGCCCGCAATTGCAGACGGAAGAGGAACTGGCCGACGCCGCCGGCAAGATCGGCACCACCATCTTCCATCCCGTCGGCACCTGCCGCATGGGGAACGATCCGGAAGCCGTCGTCGACGACAGCCTGCGGGTCCGCGGCGTGGAAGGCCTGCGCGTCGTCGATGCCTCGGTCATGCCGACCATCACGTCGGGAAATACCGCCGCACCGACCATGATGATCGCGGAAAAAGCTTCCGCCATGATCCTGGAAGCGGCAAAGGGCTAGGGCGACCTCACGCAAGCGTGTCGGGTTAGGACCGGTCAGGGCTTTGACCCGCCCCGGCCACGCGCTTAGCCTTCGGGCAACAATCGTAACACTGGAAGGGGAAACGCCATGAAGGCGGATGAGTTGCGCGCCCTGCAGGCGCCGATCAAGGAAAAGTACCGGGACAACCCGGATGCCGCGCGGGTCATCTTGAAGGCCGAGGGACGGCTGGGCGACGGTATCGCCTGCCGGATCGAGACCGGCAAGGCGATCGCGGAAGCGGGCCTGCACCCGGCGACCGGCGGCGACGGATCGCAGCTTTGCTCCGGCGACATGCTGCTGGAAGCGCTTGTCGCCTGCGCCGGCGTCACCTTGAAAGCGGTCGCCACCGCGCTCGACATTCCTGTCCGTGACGGCACGGTCACGGCCAGCGGCGTGTTCGATGCGCGCGGCACATTGGGCGTCGACAGGGAAGCACCAGTCGGCCTCGATGCCATTGAGCTCAAATTCGAACTGGATGCCGATGCGTCGGAAGAGCAACTGGCCAGCCTGCACAAGCTGACCGAACGCTATTGCGTCGTGCTGCAGACAATTCGCGGCAACGTGCCGGTGGACTCGTCGATCTCGTTGCAGTGACGGAAGGGAGGGGCTGAGATCAGCCCTTGACCTGTCCCCACAGGTCGTAGTCGCTTGCCTCGTCGATTTCGACCTTCACCATGTCGCCCGGTTTGAGGTCGCCCCCATCAGGACGTCGGGGGTCGTCGATGAAGACATTGCCGTCGATTTCCGGCGCGTCCGCATAGGACCGCCCGACGGCCCCTTCCCCGTCGACGCTGTCGATCAGGACATCCAGCGTCTGTCCGACGCGCGCGGCGAGGCGCTTTTCGCTGATCGCCTGCTGATGCGCCATGAAGCGGTCCCAGCGTTCCTGCTTCACCTCGTCCGGCACATGGCCGTCGAGTTCCTTGGCCGCCGCGCCGTCGACATTCTCGTATTTGAAACAGCCGACCCGGTCCAATTGCGCCTCGGTCATCCAGTCCAGCAGGTACTGGAAGTCCTCCTCCGTCTCGCCGGGGAAGCCGACGATGAAGGTCGACCGCAGGACGAGGTCCGGACAGTCGCGCCGCCAGGACTGGATGTTGTCCAGCGTCCGCTCGGTCTTGCCCGGGCGGCGCATGGCTTTCAGCACCTTGGGGCTGGCATGCTGATAGGGAATGTCGAGATAGGGCAGGATCTTGCCCTCGGCCATCAGGGGGATGACCTGATCCACATGCGGGTATGGGTAGACGTAGTGCATCCGCACCCAGACGCCGAGTTCGCCCAGCGCCTCGGCCAGGTCGTAGAACTTCGCCTTCACCGGGCGACCGTTCCAATTGCTCTCGGCATATTTCAGGTCGACGCCATAGGCGCTGGTATCCTGGGAGATGACGAGCAATTCCTTAACCCCCGCCTTCACCAAGCGTTCCGCCTCATACATCACCTTGGCGGCCGGGCGGCTGGCCAGCTTGCCGCGCATCGACGGGATGATGCAGAAGCTGCAGCTGTTGTTGCAGCCTTCGGAAATCTTCAGATAGGCGTAATGCCGCGGCGTCAGGCGCAGCCCTTCCGGCGGGACGAGGTCCTGGAACGGATCGTGCGCCGGGGGGACGGCATCATGCACCGCGCCGACGACCTGCTCGTATTGCTGCGGGCCCGTCACGGCCAGCACGTTCGGGAACTGCGTCCGGATCAGATCCTCGTCGACGCCCATGCAGCCGGTGACGATGACGCGGCCGTTTTCATCCATCGCCTCGCCGATCGCCTCAAGACTTTCCGCCTTGGCGCTGTCCAGGAAGCCACAGGTATTGACGATAACCACATCCGCCCCGTCGTAATCGGGGGATAGTTGATAGCCTTCGGACCGCAGCTTGGTGATGATCCGTTCGGAATCGACGAGCGCCTTGGGGCAGCCGAGACTGACCAGGCCGACTTTCGCGGGCGCGGCCGGGGCTGCGTTTTCAGGTGTTGTGTTCATGGCGCGGGAAATAGGCCCAAACGCCCCATTTTGCCAACGATTTTTGAGAGAACCGTTATTCAGCCGCCCGAACCGAGAGCAATTCCTCCTCGAAAGCCGCCGGATCGTCGGCGGCAACCAGGGTCATGTAACTCTCGAAATCGATCACGGCGCCGTCGCCGACGATCTTCAGGGTCATGTCCGGCTGCAGGGTCATGTAGACCGGGCCGGAGATCGTCACGTCATAGCCGATATAGGACCCGGCCTTGTCGCGCTTGAAACTGTGCCCGGTGATCTTGCCCGGCGATACCGAGGTCACCGGCAGCAAGTGGTAGCCGTCGACCGTGTACAGCCTCCCCTGTTCGATCCTGAACCGCGTGCCCCCGGTGATATCCAAGCGCCAAACCCCGTCGACCGGTGTCGGTTGCGTCGCGGGAACCTTGTCGACCGTCTCCAGCGTATCGGGAAACAACAAGCCGGACGGACCGGGCAGTGGATCGGCCATGGCTCGTTCGATATCGCCGCTGATGATGGATTGGCGCGGGACCGGCGGCACGGGGACGGGCTGCGCCGCGGGCGGCACGGCTGCGGCGGCCTGTCCGTTGAAATAGAAATCCCCGATCAGGGAGGAGGATTCCCAGGGCACCTGGCGATTGCTGGTCCGCTCCAGAACCTCGACCCGCACCCGCTTGAAGACATCCTCCACCTTCAATCCCGGGATCTGCATCGAACGCGCGAGCGCCCTGGTATAGGGACTGTTGCTGCCGTCACCGTCCTCCGCCACGCGGCCGGGCGCGGTCGAAAACGCGACCAGCGTGCCGGTCGGCGCATCCATGCGGGCCAGACCGCCGCCGCCCGACCGTGTGCCGCCTTCGAACGGATTGTTCCGGCAGGCGTCGAGCACGACGATGTTCAGGCCCTCGTATCGGTTGAGCGTTTCCAGCACGGTCGAGGCCTGCACCCCTTCGATCTTTACGTCCAGCGGATCGGAAATCTCGGCGTCGACCGGGATCAGATAGTTCTCCCCGTCGATGCGGATGCCGTGGCCGGCGTAATAGATCAGCGCCACGGACCCGCTCGGCGCCTCTTCCAGGGTTTGTCCGAAATCGACGATCGCGCGCCGCATGTCCCGCCGGGTCAGGTCGGTGTGGAGTTTCACGGCAAATCCTAGCCCGGCCAACGTCTCCGCCATCAGGGCGGCATCATTCACCGGGTTCGGCAGCGGCGCGGTCCTGTAGGCCGAATTGCCGATGATAAGGGCCAGACGCTGCCCCGCCTGCGCTTGCGCGGGCAGCGACGCATAGGTCCAAAACACGGCGAGGAAGATGAGAAGCGTGCGTCCGATCATACCGCACGCTAGCCGAAAAGTTTATAATGGGAAACTTATGAAGGCGGAACGGATCTACGCCCTATCTAATCACCTTCGGCAGCGGGTAATAGTCACCGGCGAAGTCGGTGTAAATGTTCTCAACCAGTCTCAAGCCGGTCGGCTGATCCAGCGTTCCGGCCATGACGGAGATCGACTCGCCGCCGACCTCGCGCCAGAACAGGTTGCCGCCGCACGCGGCGCAGAACCCGCGTTCCGCGCGCTCGGACGAGCGAAACCATTTCAGGCTATCGGATTTCTCCAACTGCAACTGCGCCGCCGGCATCCGGGTCGCCGCGACATGGAAACCCGAGGTCTTCTGGCATTGCACGCAGTGACAGGCGACGACGTCGCTGATGGGTCCGGTGGCGGTGTATCGAACACCGCCACATAGACACGATCCCGTATAGGTTCTGCTGTTTTCGCTCATCCTGCTCTCGGCTTCGTCAGTCGTTAAAAAAGGCGAAGGTGCGAACTTCCATGCTGATCCTCGGCGCCGCGCCCTCCGGCGTGGTCGGATCCTCGAACGCCGTATGCGGCGACAAGCGTGCCCGTCCGTCACGGGCGCTGTCAAAGCCCTTGATCAGGATCACTTCGTCCGGCGTCATCCGCGGATAGTAGAACCAGCGCTGTCCCAGGTTATGGGCAAGCTCATAGATCTGCCCCTGCCGATCGCCGTAATCCAGCGTGGTCTCGATCAGGTCCTTCTCGCGTACACTGCGGGCATCCGCGAGGGCCAGCGGCAGGGCCTCCACGACATTCTCGAAAGGGCGCCAGGCATTGACCTGAATGTAACGGCCCTGAAGACGCCTGCGGCCCTCCTCCTCACCCAACAGGTCGATGACCCGCTGCGGCGCGGAGCGTTCGGTGTAGTCGTTATGGACATGATGTACCGGCTTCCGCCGCTCGGCCCCGTCCCTGCCGATGCGGATCGTATGATCGAAGATCACCACGTCATCCGCGCCGGTCTTGTCCTTCACCAGGGCTTGGATCTCAGGGTAATAGATCGATTTGATCGCGTCCTCGTCATCCAATCCGGTCAACGCCGTCGGAACCGAGTAGAGTGAAAACCCTTCCCAATCCAAGGCCGGTCCGCGCGGTACCTGACGGCCGTTCACGATCGGAACCTCACGCGGGTCGTAGGCATAGTTTCGGCCGTGTTCCCAGCCGACCCCGGCGACGTCGATCCTGGGATTGGGCGATGCCGGGTCGATGAAGTTCAGAACCGCACTGACATGCGTCCGGTCGGACGGCAGACGGGTCGAAACCGGTGAAATGCTATTCATGACAAGCTCCGTGAACAGGGTTATTTAAGTATTTCTATCGTTCATATTTCCTTGGCGTGGCTTCCCACCCGCTGCGTTCCTTTAAATTTCGTCCCGAACACGCTAATCGGCAAACGATGATTTCTTGGCATATTCGATAGATTTACTTAATAATAAAGCATGGTCGATCTGCCGCCCCTGAACAGTCTTCGCGCCTTCGAGGCCGCCGCCCGCCATTTGAGTTTCACCAAGGCGGCGCAGGAGCTGCACGTCACGCCGGCGGCGGTGAGCCAGCAGATCCGGCAATTGGAGGATTTTTACGGCCTGCCCTTGTTCCGCCGCACGACCCGCTCCCTGATCCTGACGGAAGCGGCGCAAATGGCCCTGCCAGATGTGAAGGAGGCTTTCGAGCGGCTGTCGGAAGCAAACCGACGCCTGCAGTCCGACCGCCACGGCAATATCCTGACGGTCAGTTCCAGTCCCTCCATGGGAGAACGCTGGCTGTTGCCGCGGCTGGAGCGGTTCCGGTCGCAATATCCGGATATCGACATCCGCATCGATACGACGGACCGATTGGCGGATTTCAAGAACGACCGGGTCGATATCGCCATCCGCTACGGTCGCGGCAATTACGATGGGCTGGAAGCGGATGTCCTGATGCAGGACGTCGCCTTTCCGGTCTGCAGCCCGGCCTTGTTGGACGGCGACAAGCCCCTGCGCAAACCGGAGGATCTACGCCACCACACCCTGCTGCATCCGGAATGGCGGCAAGAGCGAGACGCCCAGCCAAGCTGGCAGATGTGGCTGCGGGCCGCCGGGGTTACCGGCGTCGATGTCACGCGCGGCTTGCGGTTCAGCAGCGATACCATGCTGGCCCATGCCGCCGCCGACGGGCTCGGCGTCGCGCTTGCGCTGTCCTCGATGATCCAACGCGAACTGGCGGACGGAAAGCTGGTCCGTCCCTTCGGCGAGACAGGATCGGAAATCACCACCGCCTTCCGCCCCTTCCTGGTCTATCCGAAACGCAATCTCGCCCTGCCCCGCGTCGCCGCCTTCCGCGACTGGGCGCTCAAAGAAGCGGCCACCCCGCGCCTCTAGCGTTGCCGATCCGATATCGGCGATCCCTTCCCGCTGCCATCGGTTCGCGGTAATCTGGTGCGCCTTAATGGCGATACACGTCTAATATCAAGAACCCATTCCGGCAGGTTGGAAGGAATTGGCCATGCCCGACGGATACGAAAAGAAGCGTCTGGTCGTCTGTCTCGACGGCACCTGGAACGACCAGGACTCGGAATCCACCATCACCAATGTCGTGAAGATCATGCGCTGCGTGAAGGCCCACGATGCCAAGGGCAATCCGCAGGTCACCTTCTATGACGCCGGTGTCGGAACCGGGAACAAACTGGACCGGCTGATGGGCGGCGCCTTCGGCAAGGGCTTGGAGGACAACGTCCTGGACGGTTATCGCTTCCTGGCCAACAACTACGAACCCGGTGACGAGATCTTCATTTTCGGGTTCTCCCGCGGCGCGTACACGGCGCGGACGCTCGCGGGCCTGGTGTGCAAGTTCGGCTTGATGACCAAGACGAACCTGTACCGCGTCGGCGAAGCCTGGCGCTGTTTCAAGGCCCAGCAGGACCTGCCCGCGGATTTGATGGCGGCGCAGCACGATGTCGGTGTCGAGTGTCTGGGGGTCTGGGACACGGTCGGGGCCCTGGGGATACCGGAAACGGTTCTGGACAAGGTCGGCCTGACATCGAAACAGAAGAAGAAGTACCGGTTCCTGGACATCACATTGTCCAGCAAGGTTCGCTGCGCCTTCCACGCGATCGCCATTGATGAGAAGCGCGCGCCTTTCCGGCCGACCCTCTGGCAGAAGAAGATCGGCGAGGAACTCACCCCGGGCCGGGTCGTCGAGCAGGTATGGTTCCCGGGCGTCCATTCGGATCTGGGCGGCGGCTATGCCGAACACGGATTGAGCGACAACGCCCTGCGCTGGATGCTGCGGCGGACCGGCGAGGAAACGGGGCTGGAGCTCGATCCATCGCATGTCGCACTGAACATGGACGAAACGCAACCAACCGCGGCCATGCATGACAGCCTGACGGCGCTGTACCTAATGAGCAAGATGATCAAATACGACCGCCCGATATTGGGCGTGCCGTTCGAACGGGGATTTTTCGGGCGCATGCGTTTCGGCACGCCGGGCGATGACGAGAAATACTCGGACCTGAAAGGGGGAAACGAATACCACCCCCAAGCCCTGCACCAAACCGCCGCCGACCGTCTGGGCCAGTCGGTCGAGGTCGTCACGAAATTGGGGTCCGACGGGCGGGCCGCAAAAACCGTCATTGAAACCTATGCGCCCGTGAACCTGCCGAAAGACAAGATCAGCGGCATCAAAATCGTCCCATAGAGCCGTCTTGATCCCGCCGGACCCGTTGGCAGGTCACTCCATGTCGAGCGGCAGGTCGAGCTTGATATGGACGTCCTTCAGCTGGTGCTCGTCCACCGGCGCGGGCGCGCCCATCATCAGGTCCTGGGCCATCTGGTTCATCGGGAACATGGTGACTTCGCGGATGTTTTCCGTACCCGCCAGCAGCATCACGATCCGGTCGATACCCGGCGCGGAGCCACCGTGCGGCGGGGCGCCCAGTTTCAGCGCGTTGATCATGCCGCCGAACCGGCTGTCGACCACTTCCGGACCGTAACCGGCAATGCCGAAGGCCTTGTACATCACTTCCGGCAGATGGTTCCGGATCGCGCCCGAGGACAGTTCCACGCCGTTGCAGACGATGTCGTACTGATAGGCCAGGATGTCCAGCGGATCCTTGCTCTCCAGCGCCTCCATGCCGCCCTGGGGCATCGAGAACGGGTTGTGGGAGAAGTCGATCTTCTGCTGCTTCTCGTCGAATTCGAACATCGGGAAATCGACGATCCAGCAGAATTCGAAACGGTTCTCGTCGATCAGTTCAAGCTGCTTGCCGATTTCCGTCCGCGCCGCCCCGGCGAAGTCGGCGGCGGCCGCCTCCTTGCCGCAGACAAAGAACACCGCGTCCCCGTCCTTGCAGCCTGCGGTTTCCTTGATCGCGGCGATCCGGGCTTCGTCCAGGTTCTTGGCGATCGGACCGGCGGGGCCGTCTTCCTTGAAATTGATATAGCCGAGGCCCGCCTGCCCCTGGCCCTGAGCCCAGGAGTTCAGCTTGTCGAACCAGCTGCGCGGCTGGGCCGAAGCGCCGGGCGCCGGAATGGCGCGAACCACGTTCCCTTCCTCGACCAGGCGGGCGAAAATCTTGAAATCCGATCCGCGGAAGCTTTCGGAAACATCGGCGATCACAATCGGGTTGCGCAGGTCCGGCTTGTCGCTGCCGTATTTCAGCATCGATTCCTTATAGGGGATCCGTGCAAAAGGCAGCGGGGAGACGGAGCGGCCGTCGGCAAATTCCTCGAACACCCCATGCAGGACCGGTTCGATCGCCGCGAAAACGTCTTCCTGGGTGACGAAGGACATCTCGAAATCGAGCTGATAGAACTCGCCCGGCGAGCGGTCGGCACGGGCGTCCTCGTCCCGGAAGCAGGGGGCGATCTGGAAATACCGGTCGAAGCCCGCGATCATGATCAGCTGCTTGAACTGCTGCGGCGCCTGCGGCAGGGCGTAGAACTGGCCCGGATGCAACCGGCTGGGCACCAGGAAGTCGCGCGCGCCTTCCGGGCTGGACGCCGTCAGGATCGGGGTCTGAAACTCCGTAAAGCCCTGGCCGATCATGCGCTGGCGGATCGAGGAGATAACCTGGCTGCGCAGCATGATGTTGCGGTGCATCTCTTCCCGGCGCAGGTCCAGGAAGCGATATTTCAGGCGAATGTCTTCCGGGTAGTTGGCATCCTGGTTCACGGGCATCGGCAGCTGGTCGGCACGCGACAGAACCTCAATCGAACGGATCACCACCTCGACCTCACCGGTCGGGAGATTCGGGTTCACCGTCTCATCGGTCCGCTTCACCACTTCCCCAGTGACCGAAATCACGGATTCGTTGGACAGGCGTTCCACCGTCTCGAACAGGTCTTCGGAACTGTCGATCACGCATTGCGTCAGGCCGGTATGATCGCGCAGGTCCACGAACAGCAGGTTCCCGTGGTCGCGCTTGCGATGGACCCAACCCGCCAGGCGAACGGTCTGGCCGGCATCGTTCAATCGAATCTGGCCGCAGGTATGGGTGCGGTAGGCGTGCATGATACGTGCTCCGGAAAATGATTGGCCGGGCCGAACGGAAAGGCCCGAAGACAAGGCCGCGATTGGCCATTTTCACGACGTGATGTCAAGGGTTCGGGGCGATTTTGCCGGTTTGGCCCCTCCCCGCCCGCAACTGAGGCTCGACCGATCGGCAGGCGCTATTATAGTAGCGGCTGACCTTTTCATTCGCCGACCGGCCCTGAATTCATTCCTTTCCACCGATCGTAAGTGAGCCTTTGACCGTATGACCGTTGTTCCCATCACCACCACCGAGGCCCTGGCGGCCTTTTGCGAGGCCCAGGCGGAGAGTGCCTTCATCACGGTCGACACCGAATTCGTTCGGGAGTCCACCTACTATCCACAGCTCTGCCTCGTTCAGGTCGCCGGCGACACGGATGCCGCCGCGGTCGACACCCTGGCCGAGGGGTTGGATCTGGAACCGCTCTTCGCTTTGTTGCGCAAGCAGGACCTGCTAAAGGTCTTCCACGCCGCGCGCCAGGACCTGGAGATTTTCTACACGCTGATGGGCTCGGTCCCCGCCCCGGTCTTCGACACCCAGGTCGCCGCCATGGTTCTCGGTTTCGGCGATCAGGTCGGTTACGAAGTGCTTGTGAACAAGGTGCTCGGTCAGTCTCTCGACAAGAGCTCGCGCTTCACCGACTGGTCACGCCGGCCGCTCACCGACCGCCAAATCGATTATGCCATGGCCGATGTGGACCATCTGCGCCCGATCTACGAGGAAATGCGCCGACGTCTGGACGATAACGGCCGCGCCCATTGGCTTAGCGAGGAAATGAAGGTCCTCACCGCCGAGAACACCTATCGCAACGACCCGGAACAGTCCTGGCAGCGGCTGAAAGCCCGCGGGCTGAAACCGCGCCCCTTGGCCGTATTGCAGAAAGTCGCCGCCTGGCGCGAACGCGAGGCCCAGCGGCGGAACACGCCCCGTAATCGCGTCGTGCGTGACGACACCATCCTGGACATTGCCGGGTCGATGCCGAAATCGGTCGACGATCTGCGCCGGATCCGCGGGCTGGGCAAAAACGTTCCGGACGGGCGAATGGGCCAGGAGATCTTGGCGGCGGTTCAGGAAGGTCTCGACATTCCGCGCGACAAACTGCCGAAGGTGAAACGGCGCGAGGTTCCGCCCCCCGGCGTTGCCCCGACCATGGAACTGCTGAAGGTTCTGTTGAAGGCGAAATGCGACCAGGAAGGCATCGCCAGCCGCCTGATCGCGACGGCGGACGACCTTGAGAAACTGGCCATGGACGACGAAGCCGATATCCAGGCGCTGAAAGGCTGGCGACGCGAATTGTTCGGGGAAGACGCCCTGAACCTGAAGCATGGACGCCTTGCCCTCACCGTCGGGAAGAGCTCCGTCAAGATCATGCCGGTGAGCGACGTTTAGGACCGGACAGGAGGAGGAACAGGACCGTGAGAACGCTGCTCGCCATTATCGGTCTCATTGTGTTGGGCGCGTTGGGTACGGTCGGCTTTCTCTATGCCCAGGAAGGGTCCGGCGGCAGTCTCGAAAAGGTCCTTTGGCAGATCCGCACCACCGTCGGCCAGGCGATCCCGGCACTCGCCCCATCGGAAGAAGCCCCCGTCGCGGCAGCCCCTGTCACAGCTGCCCCGGCCCCATCCCCGGCCGCAGCACAAAACACGGCCGCCGCATCGCCTTCCACAACAGAGGAATCCGCGGCGGAATCCGGACCGTTGAAATTCCGGTTTCCGGCGCAATGCGCAATCGGCCGCAATTGTCTGATCCAGCATTTCGTCGATGCGGAACCGGGACCCGAGGCGCTTGACTACAAATGCGGCGCCCTGACGACACCTGCAAATCAAGGACTGCATCTTCGCCTGCCGGGGCCGAAGGAAATGCTGAAAGGTGTTCCCGTCCTGGCCGCCGCGGCCGGCGAGGTCCTGCGTATTCGCGACGGCTTGCCCGATGTCGATGTGAAACTGGTCGGCCGCGACGCGCTGGGCAGTTCCGGTTACGGCAATGTCGTCCTGTTGAAGCACCGGGACGGATACCTGTCGGCCTACGGGCATCTGAAGCGTGGCAGCATCACCGTCGCCAAAGGCCAGCAAGTCCGGGCCGGGCAGAAGCTGGGCGAGATCGGCCTTTCCGGCGCGACGGATTTTCCGCATCTGCATTTCGAAGTGCGGCGGGACGGAAAGGTTGTCGATCCCTTCACAGGGCTTGAGGCCGAATCCGGCTGCGGCAAATCGGACGAGCCCTTGTGGAACCAGGCCACAATGGATCAACTGACCTATTATCCGTCCGCCATTCTCAGGATCGGCTTTTCGCATGTGGAACTGAATCAGGCCGCGTTGGAATACGGCCTGCTGGCCGGCGATGACGGGATTAGCGCCCGGAACACGAAGCTGGTTTTTCACGTCTATGCCGCAGGACTGCGGGCCGGCGACAAGGCGCGGTTCGAAATCCACGGGCCGTCCGAAACCCTGCTGACCGGAACGGAAGAGACCGTGCTGGAGAACAGCCCGACAGCGATTTTCCGAACCGGTCCGCCGGATCTGGGAACGGCGTTGGAACCTGGCTCCTATCGCGGCTCCTTCACCTTGCTGCGGGACGAGAACGGCCTGCTGAAACCGCTTCTGACCGCATCCTCGACGGTGGTCGTCAAATAGGGTGAAAGGCCGCTTCCGGGGCGTTAGGTCGTGACGCGCCGCACCGAAGCGGGACAGTTCATCGCCTTGGCGAGCGTGTTGAGGCGCCGTTCGACAACCTCGCCGAACAGGTTATCCCCTTCACCGTCCTTCACCTCCAGGACGAGACCCTCGTCGATCCGCCGCAAAACGAAGCAATCGAGCACATCGGAGACGCCGCCGGACAACGTATAGGCAAGCCGGATACCGAGACCGATGGCCCGTGCGCGCGCCATACTGTCTTCGTCCAGCAGCAGCTTTACCGTTGCCATGGCCGCGACATCGTCGGACGGTTGCGAATGACGGGCCGCGACCGCAAGCGCCATGAAGGCGCGTTCATTGTGTTCCGTTCCCACGAAGGGCAGGCGCATTACACGCATCAAGGCATGTTCAGCGCGATAATCGGGATGTTCGCCCCGGCCTATATCCGCCATCAGGCAGGCGGCATGCCGCAGCCGCGCCTCGGCCGGAGAGGAGTCCGGAAAGGCCGGCGCCAACCACTCGTTCAATCGGTCACCGGTGACCGCATTGGCATAGCGTGGCAGAGCCGTGCGTCGGCAGGCCGACAGCAGCGGGTCTTCCTGCTGCTGTTCCGGCGTCAGGCGCGCATACAGGCTGCCTTCCCGCAGACCGTAGGCCGACAGCATCACGCGGTTGGGTTTCACCTGCAGCAGGATCCGATGCAGCAGCATGCCCGCATAGGCCAGGGTATCGACGCGCCGCTTGCTGATGCCCTTGACCTTGCTGAGTGTATCGACGGAAAGATGCGACACGAATTCAAGGAACTCCACCGCCTTGCCATAGGGAATGCTGTAGTGGTGGATGATATGCATCGGATAGTCGGTGCGGATCATGTGTAGACGCGCCACGGACCGCCACGCCCCGCCTACCGCGTAGAAGGTGCGCCCCTTCCCTTCGGACAGCCACGGCACGGTCTTCAACGCTTCGTCGACCTTGTCGGTCGCCTTCGACGGATTCCCAAGTTCCTTCTTGCCGAAACGGATCGGCCCCAGCGGCAGGGTCGTCTGTTCACCGATCGCGGCCTTGCGAACGTTGACCAGTTCCACGCTGCCACCGCCCAGATCGCCGAGAATGCCATCCGCGTCCGGCGTTCCCGACAACAGGCCAAGCGCGGAATATTCCGCCTCCTGCTCGCCGGTGAGAACACGCATGCGCCGGCCGCAAGCCGCTTCGACCGCGTCGACGAATTCGGGACCGTTCTTCGCTTCCCGGACGGCGGCGGTTCCCAACATGTCGATCCATTCCGCGCCCATATGCTCCGCAAGGCCGACGAAACGGCAGATCGTGGAGATCGACTGGACGACCGCCTCTTCCGGCAATTCGCCCGTTCGGTCCAGGTCGCGCCCAAGGCCGCAGAGTACTTTTTCATTAAAGATGGGGAGCGCGGCGCGATCGGCGCTGTCATAGATGACCAGGCGAATGGAGTTCGACCCGATATCAATGACGGCGACGGGCGGCACGGCCGTGCGGAGAAGATCGGCCACTAGAGAAAAAATCCCTTACTTGCGTCTCGTGGCGCGGGTCTTAGACGTTTTCTTTGTCTTCTTCAATGCCGTCCCACGCCCGGAGAGGCTTGGATTGGTCATGAAGAAATGATGGCAGTTGAAACCGGCCCCTTCCGGTTTGTGCCGAATGAAGGCCCCATCCGGCTGCATCTCCCAGCTTTGCGCCTCGTCGTTCAGATTTCCCTTCATGACCTGTTCCAGAATCTGCCGTTTGACGGTGTGATTCTGGATCGGCACCAAGGATTCCACGCGGCGGTTCAGGTTTCGCGGCATCAGGTCCGCGGAAGAGATGAAGACATCCGCGTCGAGCGACGGCAATCCGTGGCCGGCGCCGAAACAATAAATGCGGCTGTGCTCCAAGAACCGGCCGACAATGCTCTTCACGCGGATATTGTCGCTCAATCCCGGAACGCCGGGGCGCAGGCAACAGATGCCGCGGGCGACGATATCAACCTGCACGCCCGCTTCCGACGCCCGGTAAAGCGCATCGATGATATCGGGATCGACGAGGCTGTTCGCCTTCAGCCAGATCTGCGCCTTCTGTCCCGCCTTCGCATGGTCGATCTCGTCCTCTATCTTCGCCATCAGCGTGGCCCGCAGATTGATCGGCGCGATGGCGAGCTTCTCCATCCCCGACGGGGTCGCATAACCGGTCATGTAGTTGAAGGTCAGCGCCGCGTCCTGTGCCAGGTCCGGGTCGACGGTGAAATAGCTGAGGTCGGTATAGATCTTCGCCGTGATCGGGTGATAGTTCCCGGTGCCGAAATGCACATAGGTGCGCAGCCGACGTCCTTCCCGGCGCACGATCATGGAAACCTTGGCATGGGTCTTCAGGTCGACGAAGCCGTAGACGACCTGCACGCCCGCGCGTTCAAGATCCCGGGCCCAGCGGATATTCGCCTCCTCGTCGAAACGCGCCTTCAATTCCACCAGCGCGGTGACCGACTTGCCGTTCTCAGCCGCTTCCTGCAGCGCCTTCACGATCGGCGAGTCGTTAGAGGTCCGGTACAGCGTCTGCTTGATCGCGACGACGGCCGGGTCATGCGCGGCTTGGCGCAGGAACTGGACGACGACGTCGAAGCTTTCATAGGGATGGTGAACGATGATGTCCTTCGCCCGGATCGCCGCGAAACAATCCCCGCCATAGTCGCGGATACGTTCCGGGAAACGCGCATTGTAGGGTTCGAACAACAGGTCGCGGCGTTCGTCCACGATCATCTGTTTGACGTCGACCAAACCCAAGAGCCCGTCCAGAACGAAGACGTCGTCGGTATCGATGCCGTTCTGTTCGATCACGAAATCGCGCAGGTCCTCCGGCATGTCCGCACTGATCGTCAGGCGGATGACATGCCCGCGGCGACGGCGTCGCAGCATGCTTTCGAAGGTGCGGACCAGATCTTCCGCCTCTTCATCAATTTCGACATCGCTGTCCCGGATGACCCGGAACATGCCTTTGCCCAACATCTCGAAACCGGGAAAGAGCCGGTTGAAATAGAGCGAGAGGACATCTTCCAGAAGGACGAAACGAACCGCCCGTCCGGGTAGCCGGATGAACCTGTCCAGGTTCGAGGGAACCAGCAGCAAGCCGTTCATGTGCCGTTCGTCGCTGTGCCGGAACAGTTCCAGCGCGAGCACGAGACCGAGGTTCGGAATGAACGGGAACGGGTGCGCCGGATCCACGGCCAACGGCGTCAGGGCCGGAAAAATCTGCTCAAGGAACCAGCCGTCCAGCCAGGTCTTTTCCCGTTGGGTGAGTTCGCCGGGCTGAACCAGGGTGATATGGGCGCGTTTCAACTGATCGACCATCTGCGACCAGGTATCCTGCTGCCGCAGCATCAGGCCGCGCGCTTCCTCCGAGATCGCATCCAATTGCTGGCGCGGCGTCATCCCTTCCTGGGACAAGGTCGAGATATTCGCCGCCACCTGCCCTTTCAGGCCGGCGACGCGGACCATGTAGAATTCATCGAGGTTGCTGGCGGAAATGGAGACAAACCGCAGGCGTTCCAGCAACGGATGGTTCGGATTCGAGGCTTCTTCGAGAACCCGCTGGTTAAACGACAACCATGACAATTCGCGATTGATGAACCGATCCTTCGACTTGATCGAGATCGCTTCCTGATTCGCCGCTTCGCTGATATTCGCCGCGGGCTTCGCCGTTGCCATGAACTTACTCCGGTAATTAGGGTGGAATCGAACACGCCGTGACGCGAAATCGCATCACGCGGTCGGCTCATACCCACTAAACTGTTACAATTTAATGATTTCACGTAGCACAAGCGCTTGGGGCTTGTGAAGTGATCCGTTTGTGACATATCCAGCCGACGCGAGCACACGAAGCCTCGAAACACGGAACGGAGACCCCCATGCTGACCCTGTTTCTACTTCGCCACGCGAAGTCCAGCTGGACCGACCCGATCCTGGACGACTACGAGCGCCCGCTCAATGCGCGCGGCAAACGGTCGGCCCCGGTCATCGGCGCCTATATGGAAGAGCACCGCTACGATCCGAAATTGATCCTGTGCTCCGGGTCCCGCCGGACACGCGAGACGCTGGGGCTCGTGCTGCCGTATCTGCACGGTGATGCGGAGATCCGATTGGAGGAAGGGCTGTATGCCGCGCATGACGGCGAAGCCCTGCTGCAACGCCTGCACGCGCTGGGCAACGGCCCTGACAAGGTCATGCTGGTCGGCCACAATCCGGCGGTCCAGGACCTTATCGCCATGTTGTGCGAGGAGGGCGACGAAACGGCCCTGTCGCGCTTGCGCCAGAAATACCCGACAGGTGCCCTGTCCGTCATTCAATTGGATGCGGTGAACTGGCGCGACGCCGGATCGACGACGGGCAGGTTGATCGACTTGGCCCTACCGCGGGAAATCCTGGCCGAATAGGGATCGACGTCGGCGCCGCCACCAGGCCGTTACCTAGTGCCAGAACGGCTTCAGCGTCTTGAACCCTGCCCAGGCCTTGTCCAACCCGCTCAGGCCCTGCTGCGTCCGCGCGGCATGCCACCCAGTCATCAAGGCCTTGGCGCGGGCCGCATCGGCGGTTTTCCCGAGGGGCAGCGTTTCCACCAACTCCCCCTGCACCAGCGCGTCGTTCAGCCCGCCCAAACAATCCTGCAAGGCAGCCAGCTGCTTGATGTAGACGGGCTTCTTCTTCCCGCCGTAAAGGCTTTGGAAGAATGAGGCCGCATAGCGCAGTTTCTTGAACTCGATCCGCAGCGGATGCAGGTCTTCCTCCGGCAGACGCCCGGGGTGCTTGCCGCAGCTTTTCACAACCGATTTCAGACGCTTGTCCAGGCTCTGCGATGCGAACTCCAGAAGGGGAATATCCGCGGCCTCGTGCCGGGCCGTCAGCAGCCATTCCTCCAACCGCAGCAGGATGGCCGAATAGCGCGAGGAATTCAGCGCCTCGACCGCCATGTCGTATCCTTTCACCCTGGACTGTTCCGCCACGTCGTGCAGGCGGACGAGGCTCGGCTCTTCCGGCAGGGCTTTCATCATCGGTTGGACCGTCTCCTCCAGGAAGACATCCAGGTCGCGGGCCGGTCCCAGGACCTGCTGCAACCAGCGCAAATCCTCCCGCGCGACGGAGAGCCTTTCCTCGTCCAAAGCGGATTTGAACAGGGACAGGGCCGCGCGGATGCGACGCACGCCGACGCGCGCCTGATGCACGCCTTCCGGATCCGCCCGTAGCATGACGACGGGCGCGTTGCTCATCACTTGAAGAATCCCGCTTTTGACCGATGCGGAGAATGCGTCCCATACCGACATGTCGGGGCTGAGATCCGGGTCTTTCGCCTTGTTGGGGGAAACTGGGGTGCCGGCAAAAAGCGCATAACCGCGGGCCGCCTTGCTGTCCCGGTCCAGGACCAGCGGATACTTTTCGATCAGCAACTGCGCGAAGGCGATCAGATCGGCCGCGGCGCCGTCGACCAGTTCCAGTTCCACTTCGGAAATCGGCACCGCGCGGTCGCCCGCGATGATCTGCCCCTCGTCCAAAGCCACTTCCAAACGGCTTGTATTGTAGACGATCTGCCAGGTCGTGCGTTTGATATCCGTCGTGAAGACAGCGGCAAGACCGTCTTCCTTGGTCGCCTTGCGCAGCCATTTGCGTAACGAAGGATCGTCGATCAATGACAGATCCGGCTCGTCATTCTCGACGAAGGCATTCCATTCCGTGCGCGACTGAAGCCCGCCCTGCATCCCTTTCGGGGCTTTCAAGGTTTGTTCCAGCGCCCGTCCCATCCGGCGGATTCGCAAGGCGACCTTCCGGTTTCGCAGCGCCAGACCGGGCGTGTCGAAATAAGTGCTGACCAGGTGGCTCCAGCCCGCCCTCGCCGTCTTGTATTCCTGCAGCAAGGGTGCGCGACGGAACCGCCCGGCATCGCGGGGCGCCAGCCGAAGTTTGATCTCTATTTCTTCAAAAGCCATGGCCGGATTTCGCGCATCGCCGAGCCTGCCGGTCCAGTGAAATTTCAATGTGATGTGAAAATTTCATGACATTGAAATTATTCTGTAACAAACGGATCGACGCAATCGCCGGACCGATTTGTTCACTGGAACAGGACCTGCCGGACAAGGGCCACCGTGACGCGCCGCTTGGCAGCCAGACCGGCCCGGTCCAGGGCCGTGACGGCTTCATGGATGGCGGCAAAACTGCGTTCGATCCGCGGTAGAATGTAGGCGACGACATCCGGATCCACCGCCAAGCGGCGGTCCATGAACAGCTTTATCAGCAAGCCGGCCAGCAAATCGTCGTCCGGCGGTTCGATCGCGACTGCCGTTGCCGCGGCAAGGCGCGATGTCAGGTCCGGCAGCGCATAGGGAAGCCGGGCAGGCGCGGCACGCGCGGTCATCAACAAATGCCCGCCCCTTTCACGCACCGAATTCAGCAGGTGGAACAGCAGACGCTCGTCCGTCACGCCTTCCAACCCGTCCAGCGCCCAGGCCGGGACACCACTTTCCAAAACACGATCCAACCCGTCGACCGAAAGCGTCGCGGGGTCGAGCAGCGACGCCCCGCTCTTTTCCCGCCACGCGGTCAGTAGATGCGTTTTCCCGCAGGCGGCCGGGCCATAGACCAGGGCATGCGGGCCCGGCCAGTCGGGCCAGGCATCGACCAGGGCTGCGGCGGCTTGGTTGCAGGGGGCGATCAGGAAGTCCGCCCGGCCGAGGGCGGGCAGGAATTCGAGCGCCAAGGGAAACTGGCGTCCGATCATGGCTTTGCAGGCGGATCGCCCTCCGTCGCATCGGCGTCATCCGTCTCTGGATCGGACCCCGATGGTTCGTTCGAAGCCGGCATCTGGGCGATCGCCCCGCCCAGCGGTGCGCCATGCTCATAGAGCGGGCTTTCCAGATACTGGGCGATCATGAAACGCGCCAGCACGCCGACCACCGCGGCGACCGGTACCGCGATCAGGATCCCGACAAAGCCGAACAAGGTGCCGCCCGCCATCAGCGCGAAGATGATCCAGACCTCATGCAGTTTCACCCTGCCGCCGACCAGCTTCGGGGTCAGGAAATTACCCTCCACCACCTGCCCGACCGCGAAGACCGCGGCCACCAGCAGCAGGGGCGTGAAGGAATCGAACTGCGCCAGCGCTATCCCGAAGCCCAATACGAAGCCGATCAGCATTCCGAAATAGGGAATGAAGGAGACCAGCCCGGTAAACAGGCCGACGATGAACCCGAAATCCAACCCGACAATAGTCAAACCCACGCCGTACAGGACGCCGAGGATCAGGCAGACAGTCGCCTGTCCCCGCGCGAAACCGGCGAGGATGTCGTCGACCTCCTTAGCCAGCCCGCGCAGCGTGTCGGCCTGTGCCCGCGGCAGCCAAGTATCGACCTTCTCGACGATCCGGTCCCAATCGCGCAGCAGATAGAAGGAGATGATCGGGGTGATGACGATGAGCGAGATGATATTCGCGACCGCGCCCAACCCGCCCAGCACTTCGCCGACGGCCGACGCGACCCATTTCAGCGCCGTTCCGGCATATTGCGTGGCTGATTTCCCGAGATCCTTGACCTCTTCCTGTCCCAGCCGATCGGCGGCGAGGTCCAGCAATGGCCCGAGTTTCACCTGCATCGCGGCGACATAGCTCGGCACGCGTGCGATCAACTCGGCGACCTGCTTGTAAATCAGCGGGGAAACCGCCACCAGAACCAGGGTCACGACGACGAAGAACACGGCCGTGACGGCCCCGGTCGCCATGGTTCGGGACAGCCCTTTTTCTTCCAGCCAGTCGCAGACCGGATCCAGGAAATAGGCGACGCCCATGGCCGCCACGAAAGGCAACAGGATCGGACGCAGATAATAGAGGGCGGCGACAACCGCCACCAACCCGATGAGCCAGAACCAGGTTTTCTGCTGCGTCGTCATTCCCGATCGTCTTCCCTAAGGAGTCTTCGTCAGACGCCAGCGGCCGTCGAGCGGGTCCTGGACCAGGGAAAGTTTCTGCTGGGACAAGGCAAGCTGCAGACGCGAGAGATCGCCGCTATAGCGAATATCGAGCTCGGCTTCGGTCGTCGCCAGGCGTCCGACTACGGTTTCCCGCACCGTCGCGACCTGGGCCAGACGGTCCCGCAGGGAAAGCCAATCACTCAGGCCGGAAAGCGGCGCGAAGACCTGCAGCGACTGGGTCCCCTCCCCGAAGCTAATCAGATTGGCCTCTTTCCATAGCGCCAGCAGCGACCGGGATATGCTTTCCGCAGTCGCCGAATAGAAAGCGGGTTTCTCGGTCGCGGCGCCTGCGGTGTAGGTTTGCGCGAACACCGTACCGTCCCAGCCGGGCCCATAGGCGGAAACCCTGACATCCAGGCTTTCGCCGCCGCCCTGGACCTGCGCCGGGCGCGCAATCGCCACGAAGACGCCGCCGGCACCGTATTTCGCCGCGATGCGTGCCAGGGCCTCCGGTTCGCCGCCCACGGCCTGACGCATGCCGATTGCCGCGACATCCGCCAAATCGCCCAAAGGCACCACGATGGGCAGGAGGCCGGCGGGCAGTTCCGCTTCCGACCATCCCCGCAGCCAATCGTTACCCTCATCCCACAGCAGGGCACCGTCGGAAATCTGCAAAACCGGAACGACGACCATCGGTCGGCTTGCGGTTTCCGAAAACGGTATCGACGCATTGGTCAGAAGATTACGGACCGCATCTGGATTGAAGCCGAAATTGACTTCGGCGAGATACCGGCCGCCGCCGATTTTCTCGTTGGCGAAGGATATGTGGCGGATGTAATTGTCGATACGGTCACCGCCGATTTCAGGCAGGCGCGCCCAATCCTGTTCCAGGGTCAGGCGCTGCAAAAGCAGCTGCAGGGCCCGGGTGCTTCCCTTGGCGACCGCCTGCTCCTTGGCCTTGACCTCGTCAGCCGCCGTTTCGTCGACGGGCAGAGCATTGACCGCGAAGATGTCCGTTTGCTGCGCAACGGCCGGCGTTTGGGATAGGCCGGTGGAAAGCGCGATGAGCCCAAGCGAGAACACCGCGGCGGACGCAAGGCGCCCGATACGGGTCAGGCGGGAATTACGATGGCGTTTGATTGCAAAGCGCATGTCGATGAGTATGGTGCCGCACGATTTTTGAAACGCCTTTATAGATGTAAGGACGGGAGGCTGCCATAGCAACCGACGACTCGCCCAGCGCCGGCACCCAATCCGCGCGAAACGGCCTGACATACAAGGATGCCGGTGTCGACATCGACGCGGGCAACGCCCTGGTGGATGCGATCAAGCCCCTGACCAAGAGCACCGCGCGCCCCGGCGCCGACGGCGAACTCGGCGGATTCGGCGGACTTTTCGACCTTCGCGCCGCCGGGTTCTCCGATCCGGTCCTGGTCGCCGCGACGGACGGCGTGGGCACCAAACTGAAGGTCGCCATAGATTCGGGCAATCATGACGGGGTCGGCATCGACCTTGTCGCCATGTGCGTCAACGACCTGATCGTTCAGGGCGCGGAACCGCTGTTTTTTCTGGATTATTTCGCGACCGGGAAGCTTTCGGTCGAAGTCGGCAAGGCGGTGGTGACCGGGATCGCGGATGGCTGCCGACAGGCCGGTTGCGCCCTGATCGGCGGCGAAACGGCGGAAATGCCGGGCATGTACGGCGACGGCGATTACGATCTTGCCGGTTTCGCCGTCGGCGCGGCAGAACGCAATGCGATGCTGGACGGCTCCGGCATTCAGGAAGGCGACATCATACTGGGTCTCGCCTCCAGCGGCGTGCATTCGAACGGCTATTCCATGGTCCGCAAAGTGGTCGAGATCAGCGGGCTGGACTGGGCCGACCCCGCCCCCTTCGATTCGGGCAAATCCTTGGGCGAAGCCCTTCTCGCACCGACAAAGATCTATGTGAAGCCCGTCCTGGCCGTTCACAAGGCGGGTGGCCTGCATGGGTTGGTCCATGTCACCGGCGGCGGATTCTACGAGAATCTCCCCCGTGTAATGCCGGACGGCTTGGCCTGCCTGCTGAACCGGGATACCTGGCCGGGCCTGCCGGTCTTCGATTGGATCGCCAAGACCGGCGGCGTTTCGCCGACGGAGATGCACCGCACCTTCAACTGCGGCATCGGCATGGTCCTCATCGTCGATCCGGCCCGCGCGGAAGCGATCACCACGCAACTGACCGATGCGGGCGAAGAGGTCTTCGCGATCGGCAGCGTCGTCACGAAGGAAAGCATCGGCAAGGACGTCTCGATTCGGGGCGTCGACGCGTGACGGAAGAACGTAGGCGCATCGCGGTCCTGGTTTCCGGCGGGGGGTCCAACCTGCAGGCCCTGATCGACGAATGCGCCAAGCCGGACTCCCCGGCCAGGATCGTTCTGGTCCTGTCCAACAATGCCGACGCCTTCGGGCTGCAGCGCGCCGCGAAGGCCGGGATCGCGACCGCGGTGGTCAATCATCGGGATTTCCCCGACCGGTCGAGCTTCGAACAGGCGATTTCACGGGAACTTGCCGCACGCGACGTGGAAATCGTCTGCCTGGCGGGTTTCATGCGCGTGCTGACCCCCGGGTTCGTCGAGAACTGGCATGACCGCATGCTGAACATTCATCCCTCGCTCCTGCCGGCCTATAAGGGGCTTCACACGCATGAGCGGGCCCTGGCCGACGGCATGGCGGAACACGGCTGCACGGTGCATCTGGTCCGCCCGGCCCTCGACGACGGCCCCCTGCTGATCCAGGCGAAGGTTCCGGTCCTGCCGGAAGACGACGCCGATCGCCTCGCCGCGCGCGTCCTGGTACAGGAACACCGCATCTATCCCGCCGCCCTGCGCCTGCTGGCCGCCGACGCGGTCACGGTCGACGGCGAACAGGCCTTGATCAACGGCCGTCCCGGCCCCTTGATCTGGACCGATGCGGACTGATCTTCACGATTTCGCGCGCGGATGTTCTTGAGAACGCGCGAAAAATCCCTAAAATCGCCCGCATGAACAGCCGATGGACGGCGGCAGACAGATTCGAGGGAAACCGATGGACGAAATGGAATTCAAGAAGGCTCCGCAAGCCAATCTGCAGACCTGGAGCGGCGTTGGCCGCATGATCACCATCTCGAGCATCGCGATCGTGATCGTGCTGGCTCTCATGGCCGCGACGCTTCTGTAACGATCGGATCAGCGCCCTTCACAGGCGTCCCTGACAGACGGACAGAAAAGACCATTAAAAAAGGCGGCACCCGTCCGGGTACCGCCTTTTTAATTTGTGCCGTCAAGCCGTCGGCTTAGCCGACGATTTCGGTACCCGCGAAGAAGTACGCGATTTCCTGGGCCGCGGTTTCCGGTGCATCGGAACCATGGACCGAGTTCGCTTCGACGGATTCGCCATACAGCTTGCGAACCGTGCCTTCGTCGGCATTGGCCGGGTTGGTCGCGCCCATGACTTCACGGTTTTTCGCGATGGCGTTTTCGCCTTCCAGAACCTGCACGACGACCGGACCGGAGGTCATGAAAGCGCAGAGTTCGCCGTAGAAAGCGCGTTCCTTGTGAACCGCATAGAAGGTCTCAGCCTGTTCCTGCGTCAGGCGCGTCCGCTTCTGCGCAACGATACGCAGACCGGCTTCCTCGAACATGGCGTTGATCTTGCCGGTCAGGTTACGACGCGTGGCGTCCGGCTTGATGATGGAAAGTGTCCGTTCAACTGACATTTTTAGGCCTCTTAGTCTCTCTCGTATCTCAACGTTTCTTATGCCCCTCATTCTCAAGCCTGCCGCAGCACCGCAAATCCATGGCACCATTCGCTAGCCGTTTTCGGCCGCAGCGCCTTCTGGTCGGTCATATGTCGGCAGGGTCGGGAGGAGCTCTTCGTCGCGTGATCATCGCTACCGCCGTCCACATGGCGGCGATGGCGGGCTTATAGCCCCGTGCGCGCCCGACCGCAAGTCCGCTGCAATGCGGCAGCGAACGGCAGACGACGCCCTAATGCGCCGCCGCACCCCCTTTAGGGGTTTTGCGCGCCGCCCCCGGAAATGCTATGCGCCGCTGTCCGCCCATTCGGGCGATGAGTTCCAAGGACGCAGACTCGGTCATGCTGACGATAACCGACATATCCTACCGGCTCGGGGGAAGAACCCTTTTCGACAAGGCCAGCGCCCAGATCGGCGACCGGCAGAAGGTCGGCCTTGTCGGCCGGAACGGGACCGGAAAATCGACCCTGCTGCGCATGTTGCGGGGCGAACTCGCCCCCGACGAGGGGGATATCAGTGTCGCCGCCCGGCGGCGGGTCGGCTCCGTCGCGCAGGAAACACCCAGCGGCGACCGGTCCCTGATCGATATCGTATTGGAGGCGGATGTGGAGCGCACCGCCTTGCTGGAGGAGGAAAAGACGGCGACAGATCCGCATCGGATCGCCGATATTCACACCCGTCTGGCGGATATCGGCGCCCATGCCGCGCCTTCCCGTGCCGCCATCATCCTCTCCGGCCTCGGCTTCGACGAAGAGGCCCAACAGCAGCCGATCGACAATTTTTCAGGCGGCTGGAAGATGCGCGTCGCCCTGGCAGCCGCCCTGTTTTCGGAACCCGACTTCCTTCTGCTCGACGAACCGACCAACCATCTCGATCTGGAAGCCTCGCTATGGCTTGAGGACTATTTGTCCAGCTATCCGAGGGGTTTGGTGTTGGTCAGCCACGACCGCGGCCTGTTGAACCGTATCCCGGAGATGATCCTGCATCTGGAGAATGGCAAACTGACCCGCTATGCGGGCGGGTATGACCGGTTCGAGAGAACCCGCGCCGAGCATCAGGCCCGGCAGGCCGCCCTCTATTCCAAACAGCAGGAACAGCGCCGGCACATACAATCCTTCGTCGACCGTTTTCGCGCCAAGGCCAGCAAGGCACGGCAGGCGCAGAGCCGATTGAAGATGCTGCAACGGATGGAGCCCATCGCCGCCGTCGTCGATGATCGATCGACAACCTTCAATCTGCCGAAACCCGACCCGCTCTCCCCGCCGCTCATCGTGCTGGAGCACGCCACGATCGGGTATTCGCCGGACAAACCGATCCTGCGCGACCTGGACCTGCGGATCGACATGGACGACCGTATCGCCCTGCTCGGCGCAAACGGCAACGGCAAGACGACCCTGCTTCGCCTGCTCGCGCGGCGCCTGAAGGTTCTGGAGGGTCGCTATCGCGCGTCATCGAAACTGGAAGTCGGCTATTTCGCGCAGAACCAGTTGGACGAATTGACAGCGGAAAAGACACCGGTCGAATACCTGCAGGACCTTGAGCCGATGTCGACCGAGCAGAACCTGCGTACCCATCTGGGGGCCTTCGCCTTCGCCCAGGACAAAGCCGACGTACAGATCGGAAAACTGTCGGGTGGCGAGAAGGCACGGCTCGCGCTGGCCGTGATCTGCCGCAAGAAACCGCATGTCCTGCTGCTCGACGAGCCGACCAACCATCTGGACATCGATGCCCGCCAGGCTCTCGTTCAGGCGCTGGCGGAGTATGAAGGCGCTGTCATCCTGGTCAGCCACGATCCGCATCTGGTGAATGCCTGCGCCGACCGGTTGTGGCTGGTCGCCGACGGAAGCTGTGCCCCCTATGACGGCGATTTGGACGAATACCGCCAGCTTCTTTTCGACCAGCGCCGGCGGGAAAAGCGCGAAAAACGGCAGGAAGCCGGACTGGGACCGACGGATGCCGCCGCCAGCAAGAAGGACGACCGCCGCGCCCGGGCGGAAGCGCGCGCAGCACTCGCCCCCTTGCGAAAGAAACTGGCGGAACTGGAAAAGACCTTGGAAAAGCGGTCACGCGACAGGGACATGCTGCATGACAAGCTGGCCGCCCCGGAAACCTATGACCTGCCCGCCGGCGACCTCGCGAAACTGCAGAAGCAACTGAGCACAGTCGAGGAGGAAATCTCCAACGCGGAAATGGCTTGGCTGGAACTGTCAGAGGAACTGGAAGCCGCCGCCGGCTGACGTGCCGATACGGCGGGTTCGGCCGAAGGTTTATTCCGCGGGGGCTGGCTCGCAGGCGAAGAACTGCAGTGAAGCCGCGCCGCCGCCCGCCGGCATCGACATGGAAACCGCCTGACCGCCGCTGTACTGCATCACGATATTGCCGGCCTCGCCGTACAGAATTGTGGAGATCTCGCGCCGCCGATCCACCGTCCGCGCGGTGATCGGGATATAGCTTATGCCCAGGCCGTCATCGATGATCACCATGTTCTCGTCGAAATCGAAAAGCAGGTTCTGAAGCTTGCGCGGTTCCTGTGTTCGGCACTGTTTGTCATACCGCCCACCGCAGGCTGCCTCGAATTCGTCCTGGATGCATTGCCAGCGCTTCGCTTCTTTCCACATCGGCACCGCGAAAGCGGTGGACGCCGTAAACGGCAGAATAGCGATCAGTGACAACAAAGCTGCTACGGTCGTGTTCCGGATTGCTGGTTTCCCGGTCGGCAGGTTCACGATTATTTCTCCCCGTCCATTTTTGTGGCGGCATCTCACACCGCCATGCATTACCGGACAAGCATTAATAGACCCCTAATATGCCGGACCTGCGATCGGCAGGTTTCGTGACCGATGGGCAATACGGGTATCGCCGTTTTGCCCCGCCCGTCACTGGTCAGCGGCGGAACCCGCGGTTTCCTGCTTCTTCTCCCAGCCGCCGCGTTCATTCTGCTGCCAGTAGGTCATCGGATGGCCCTTCTGCTTGAAGGCCGTCCATTGGCCGCGGGCGCGTGCGACCGCCTCGTCATCCCGCCCGTCAAACAGCACGCAGACGGTTTCGAACAAGGAGCCATTCTCGGTATCGGCACCGTCGGTCAGGAAGAGAACCTGCGCGCCATTCGGGTTCTCGTCCTGCACCGTCAGCCAGATCGGCTGCAGGCCCGGTCGACCGTCCCTGTCGCTGCCATGCGGCAGGAAGGCCCGGTCATCGAAGGTCCAGAGATGCTGATTGAGGGATTCCACCCGATCTTCTGAACGGGCCTTCACCACGGCCCGCCATCCCCGGTCGAGGGAGCGCCCGAGGAGGTCCGGCAGGGCCTCCTCCAGCGATTTCCGCGTGAGGTGATAGAATCGGATATCCGGCACGGTGTGCTACGGGCCCCGGTCGCCGGAACGCCCTATCCTTCGTAATTATCCGCCACGAATTTATCGAGCAACCGTACGCCGAAGGCCGTCGCCCCTTTCGGCACGGTCGGCGCGTCCTTGCCGGACCAGGTCACCCCGGCGATATCCAGATGCGCCCACGGCACCTTGTTGACGAAGCGCTGTAGGAACTGCGCCGCCGTAATCGACCCAGCCGCGCGGCCGCCGATATTCTTCATATCCGCCCCGTCTGTCTTCAACTGGTTGTCATAGGCCTCGGCCAGGGGCAGACGCCAAACCTTCTCCCCGGTCGCTTCTCCGGCGGCGCTCAGCTTGGTGGAGATGTCGTCATCATTGGAGAAGAAGCCGGCATACTCATTGCCGAGCGCGATGATCATCGCGCCGGTCAGGGTCGCGAGGTCGATCATCAGGCGGGGTTTGTATTTGTCCTGGGTGTACCAAAGCGCGTCGGCGAGCACCAACCGCCCCTCGGCATCCGTGTTGTGGATTTCGATGGTCTGTCCGGACATCGAGGTGACGATATCGCCGGGACGCTGTGCCGCGCCGTCGGGCATGTTCTCGACAAGCCCGAGCACGCCGATCGCATTCACCTTTGCCTTGCGCAGCGCCAGGGCCTTCATCAGGCCGGTGACGACGCCGGCGCCGCCCATGTCCCATTTCATTTCTTCCATGCCGGGACCGGGCTTCAGCGAAATGCCGCCGGTATCGAAGGTCACCCCCTTGCCGACGAACGCCACCGGGCGGCGGTTCCCCGACGCGCCGTTCCAATGCATGACGACCAGACGGCTTTCCCGGGCGGATCCCTTGCCGACACCCAGCAGCGAGTGCATGCCGAGCTTTTCCATTTTCTTTTCGTTCAGGATTTCGACATCGATGCCGATTTCGGCCAGTTTCGCCGCTTCTTCCGCGAAGCTTTCCGGGTACAGGATGTTCGGCGGCTCGGAAACCAGATCACGGGTCAGCGTCACGCCTTCTGCAACCGCTTCCAGCGTCTTGAACGCCTTCCGCGCCGCGGTCGTCCCGTTCACGACGATCGTCACCTTTTTTAGGCTGGGTTTTTGGTCGGCGGTATCCTTGGTGCGGTAGCGGTCGAACCGATAGCTTCGCATCAGCATGCCTGCGCCGATGTTCGCTGCGGCGTCGGGCAGCACGTCCGCACCGGCATCGACATGGATCACCACATCCTTGTCGCCGGCACCGTTCAGAGTCGGCACAAGGTTGCCGCCGAGGCTCTGGAAGTCGAGATCGCTCATGCCCTTGCCGATACCGACGAGAATGATCCGGTCTATGGTGACATTCGCGGGGGCCGCGATTTGCAGGGATTGGCCCTTCTTGCCGGTGAACTTGCTGGCCTTCATCGCGCGCGCGATCGCACCGCCGGTTTCCTGATCCAGTTCCTGTGCGGCCGGTGTCAGCTTTTTGCCTTCTTCCACGCCGACGACGACCGCGCCGGATTTCGGTGAGGCTTTTTCCGCGAAACTGATTTTCATGACCACTTCCCTGTATGGTTGTTCCATCCCCGGCCCGATCACGTCGGTCGGCCGGCAGATCTGCTTCGGCAGATACCGCGTGGCGGTATGTGCCGGCCAGATACTAGCGCACGAAGGCGATTTGGAAAGCCGCCGTCGCGCGGTTTGCACACCAATTTCACACCGCGATCAGGGCAGGATAAGGCGATAGGCCGGATCCGTCGCGGCGCCGGCCGCAACGCCCTCGCCGATCAGCCGTGCGATCCTGGACGCCGTGTCGGTCCCGTAATGCAGCAGATCCCAGTAATTGGCATCATTCATCGTGATATCCGACCGGAACCGGAAATCGAATACATAGTTATTACCGAATTCAGCCCCCATCCGAGCGATCCGGGACATGCATTCATTCCAGGTCGCCTCCGCCTCGCTGCCCGGCGGCGCAATCGCCAGGGCATGGACGGGCGCGCCGATGAAAATCTTCCGGGTTGTCGGCGGCAGGGCGGCCATCATCTCCCTCAGCAACGCCAAATCGGGCAGATCGATGGATGTCCGGTAGGATGCGTAATTATCCGCGGGCGGCGTTTCCGGCGGCAGGATTTTCCGCGCCCCGTCCAGGTAGATGGTCTTGCGGACTTTCTGCAGATCGTATTCGGACTTCGGCGGCAGGAAATTCGCATAACCGTTGCGCTGATACTTTTCTTCCCGGATCCCGGTCAACTGACCGATCTGGCGCCCGGCATCCTCGATCGCCGCCAGGTTCAGCAAATGCAGCGCGTCATTCCATCTGTTCCCGTCATACAGCCAAGGCGGAAACGGCCGGAAGGTCAGTTTCGGCGACGCCTTCGTCTCGCACCAGACGGTATCGATGCCGACGATCACGGTCTTGACCTCATCCCGGTTCCGCAGAAACAGGTCCAGGATTTGCGATTGCTCATAGGGCATGGCGCTGTTCATCGACAAGTTGGCGAAACGCCCGCCCAGTGCCGCCTCAAGCTCCGACGGTTTGAGCAGGCGAACCACCGACGTGCCGACCACCACGCTGTCGAATTGCGGGTCCATCGCCACCGCAGGGTAGGAAAAACGCTGGTTCGTCGCCGACGGCGCCCGGTCCAAGGGCAGCGAAAAGGGCACCGTGTCGTAAGGGTCGATCAGGATGACGGCCCCGTAGAGCAACAGGAAGGCGGCCAGGAACACGACAAGCGCCCGGCGCGCCATGTCGCCCCACCCGATTGCCTTTCCCAAACCGAACAAAAATCTCATCCCGGCAGATCCCGTCGCACCGTCAGAATTGGAAATAGATGAACTCCTGGTTCGTTCCGCCGCCCAGACGGAACACCAGGAAGACCGCAAGCAAGGCCGCCGCCGTCGCCAACCCGCGCACCGGCCGCAAATACGTGAAGACCGCCGATTGGCTGGTCGGTCCCAGCGCCGCGATCACCGCGCCGGCCAGCAGCCAGCCGGCCCCGGACAGGTCGGCGAAATTGATCGGGGCAGCCCCATCTCCACCCGGCAGGCCGAGCATTGCCGTCCAGAGCGCCATAGCCCCCGACATCGACTCCGCCCGGAACATAACCCAGGTCCAGAATACGAAGAGCATAGTGGCGGCCCAACTCAAGGGCCGGCCGATCGAAATCCCCGTCTTGCCCCAGAAATGGCTGACGACCAGCCCGATCCCATGCAGTCCGCCCCAGATCACAAAGGTCCAGGCCGCGCCGTGCCACAGCCCGCCAAGCAGCATTGTCGCGGTCAAGGCCAGGGCCTGGCGCACGCGTCCGGCCCGGTTGCCCCCCAACGAAAAATACAGGTAGTCCCGCAGGAACCGGGAAAGCGTCATGTGCCAGCGCCGCCAGAAATCGACGAGTGACACCGCCCTGTACGGTGCGTTGAAATTTTCCGGCAGCCGGATGCCGGCCATCATCGCAAGACCGATCGCCATGTCCGAATAGGCCGAGAAATCGAAATAGATCTGCAGACCGAAGGCGCCCGCCCCGGCCCAGGCATCAACAAAGCCGATCGCATTGCCGGCTTCCACATGGGCGAAGATCGGATCGGCCTGCGCCGCAAACACATCGGCAAGCAGGACCTTTTTCGAGACACCGATCAGCAGCAGGGCCGCGCCGCGCATCAACCGCTCCGACAGGCCGTCACGATTGGGATAGGCATCGAACTGATGGATCAATTCGTCATGACGCACGATCGGCCCGGCGATCAATTGCGGGAAGAAGGAAACGTAGAGCGCATAGTCGGCCAGCCCGTAGACCGGCGCCTTCCCTTTGCGCAAATCCGCCAGATAGGAGATTTGCTGAAAAGTGAAGAAGCTGATCCCCAGCGGCAGGACGATGCCCCAGGGTTCATGCGGCTGCGCGATCAGCCAGGCGATGCTGTCGGCCATGAAATCCGCGTATTTGAAAACGCCCAGGACGAACAGATTGAGGGTTATCCCCAGGGGCGCGGCGACCCGCTGCATCCACGCCCTACCGTCCCCGCCATAGGCCAGCGCCGCCAATCCCCAGTTGCCGAGTATCGACAGCCCCAACAGGGGCAGGAGACGCAGGTCCCAATAGGCGTAGAAGGCCAGCGACGCGACGATCATCCAGGCAACCCGCAATTCCTTGCGTCCCGCCGCGGCGTACCAGCCGATCAAGGCCACCGGCAGGAACAGGAGCAGAAATTCCTGGGAGTGAAAAAGCATGAATGTCTGACCGTTTCGAAGGTTGAAGAGCCGGAGCCGGGGCCGCCATCGATTTCGGTAGGCCCGGCGCAGCTTTTCGTCGCGATCACATAGCCTGATCCGGCCCGACACCCAAGCCCCAAGCGGCTAACAGCCGCCTGACCGGGGCGCATCACCGCCGCTCTTCACGCCGAATTTGACGTGCATCGCCATGGTTCGTTTGGTAGACCCCTAAAAACAAAGAATACTTCATGGACACACCAGAGGTCCCGGCGGAACGTTCCGGGATTCAGGCGGCGGATGAATTCGATTACGCGGCACATGACCGGCCAGATTCTAACGGTTGCCATCGTGGCAAGCGTCATCCTGTGCACCGCGGTCGTTCTGCAGCAGTCGGTCCGGTTCGTCGATCTGATCGTCAATCGCGGTCTGCCGGCCAGTGACCTGGCCTATCTGTCGGTCCTGATCACACCCCGGGTCCTGTCCGTCGTGCTTCCGGTAGCGGTGTTCGGGGCGACGATCTTCACCTATCACCGCATGCAGTCGGGCAGCGAATTGATCATCCTCCGGTCCGCCGGCATGAATTCCTTCCGTCTCGCCAAGCCCGGCCTGATCGCGGCGATCGTCTGTACCTTCGTCAGCTACTTCTTTGCCCTGTATCTGATGCCGGTCGCGTCACAGGAATTGCGGTCCTATCTGTCGACGGCGCGCTCTGAAATCGGTTCGGTCCTGATCAAGGAAGGACAGTTCAACGCAATCCGTGAAAACCTTACCGTCTATGCCCGCCGGCGGGCGGAGAACGGGGACCTGATCGGGTTGGTCATCCACAGCGAGCAGACCAACGGGGAACATGTAACCGTGATCGCGGAGCGCGGCGCCCTGGTCAATTCGCCCTCCGGCGCGCGCATCCTTCTGGCCAACGGACGCCAGCAGACCCTGTCGCAGGGTCAGTTGCACGATATCGAGTTCGAGGAATATGTCTTCGACCTCGTCGAGAAGGAGCAGGCGGGCCAGGATATCTGGCAGGAACCGCGGGAGCGTTTTCTTCCTGACCTGCTGTCCCCGTCGAACTCACCGGGGGACGTGGCCTATAGAGGCAAATTGATCGCGGAAGGGCACAGCCGGCTGGCGCAGCCGCTATTGGCGATCGCCTATGTCGCCGCGGGACTGGTCATATTCCTGAAGACAGAATTCTCCCGGCAATCCAATGCCAAGCCGATCCTGGTCGCCATCGCCATCATGGTCGGTCTGCTGGTGTCGAATCTCGGCCTGATATCCTCCGCCAGCAAGTATCCCGCGTTGATACCCGTCATGTACGGGATGGTCATCGTGCCGACACTGCTGGCCCTCTTCCTGCTCGCCCGGCCGCAGCAGTTGAAGAGAAGGCCGGCCCCTCCTGACCTGCAGGAGGCATAGGCCGGTGCTGTTCCAAACCGTCATCGCGCGATATTTCGCCCGGCAGTATCTGATTTGGCTGTTCGGCGTCTTCGCCGTTTTCGTCTTCCTGATCGGCATCTTCGATATCGTCGAACTGCTCCGGCGCGCCTCGGGGAAACAGGACGTCACGATGGGCATCGTGCTGCAGATGTCTGCCCTTAAAATGCCGCTTCTGATCCAGGATCTGGCGCCGTTCATCATATTGATCAGCGCGATGCTGGCCTTTTGGCGCATGGCGAAGGCGAACGAACTCGTCATCGCGCGGTCCGCCGGACTGTCCCCCTGGCAGATTATCGGTCCGGTGATCAGCATCGCCCTGATTGCAGGCGTGGTGCAAATCTGTCTTCTCAATCCCTTGGCGGCGCGTTTGAATGCGCAATTCGAACGAATCGAAACAGAGTATCTTCGGCGCCAGGACAGTCAGCTGGCTCTGGCAGCCAGCGGTTTTTGGCTGCGCCAAACGAATGAGGACGAAGTGGTCGTGCTGCACGGCGGAAAAGTTTCCGGTGACGAATTGGAGGTAACCGGCGTGCTGGTCCTGATCATGGGCCGCGACGGCGCCTTCCTGTCGCGCATCGATGCCGAGTCAGCTCATCTGACACCCGGTTCGTGGCAGATCCGGAATGCCTGGGTGAAGGATGCCGAAGGCCGCCGCAGTTTCACCGAAGCCTATGACCTGCCGACGGACATGACCGTGGAAAAAATCCGCGAGAGCTTTGCCTCCGCGGATACGATTTCATTCTGGGACCTGCCGGGTTTCATCGACACTTTGCGGGCATCGGGTTTCAGCGCGATCGAACACCGGCTGCGTCTGCACAGTCTGTTGTCCACACCGCTGCTGTTTTGCGCCATGGTTCTGGCCGCCGCGATCTTCTCGCTGCGCGCGAACCGACGGTCCGGCGCGGCCTATATGATCGTCGGGGGGATTTCCATTGGCTTCGTGTTCTTCTTTGTGACGCGGATCGTCAACGCCATCGGCCTGTCGACGGAGATTCCCGTGTTCCTCGCCGCCTGGAGCCCCGCGGTCGCGATGGCGTTATTCGGGCTGACGACTCTGCTGCATCTGGAAGACGGGTAGCATTCGCAGATGTTGGGAGGGCTCCGTTTTTCATTTCTGAGACCGTCAGGCGCCTTGGCCGTGCTGCTTCTTTTCTGCAGCGCGATCGTCATGTCGACAACAGGCGGCTCCACAGCCCTGGCGCAGCAACTCGGCACAGGCCCTGTTCTGTTTACCGCCAACGAACTGACGCATGACCGTGAATTGGGAATCGTCACCGCGCGCGGCAATGTCGAGATCATGCAGGGCGAACGGGTATTGCTGGCGGATACGGTCAGTTTCAATCAGAAGACCGAAACGGTCACCGCGAACGGCAACATCAAACTTCTGGAACCGACCGGCGAAGTCATTTTCGCGGACTACGTCGAACTGACCAATGAGATGAAGGACGGCGTGATCAAGGAGATCCGCCTGCTTCTGACCGACAATGCCCGAGTGGTCGCGAACGGCGCCCGTCGGACGGGCGGCAATACCACGGAACTGGCCAAGGCGATCTACTCTCCCTGCTCCGTTTGCGCGGACGATCCGGACCGGTCGCCGCTATGGCAGATCAAGGCCGAACGTGTCATCCACGATCAGAAGGCGCGGAAGATCGAATACCGGAACGCATCCCTGGAAATGTGGGGAATTCCGGTCGCCTACACGCCCTATTTCGAACATCCCGACCCCACCGTGAAACGCGAAACGGGTTTCCTGTTTCCCGAATTCGGCGCCAATTCGAATGTCGGCAGTTTCTTCCGTGCGCCGTTCTTCTGGGCCATCGCGGATGACAAGGACGCGACGATCGACCCGGTCTTCACCAGCGACGAAGGCATCGTTTATTCCGGCGAATACCGGCAGCGCTTCATCAACGGTGAATTCAACATCTCCGGCAGCGCGGCGGTCGCGGACCGCGAGGTCGGCAGCCCCTTCTTCATCGAGAACCGCAAGGACCAGTTCCGCGGCCACGTCTTCTCGGATGCCCGTTTCGATATCGACGACCAGTGGCGCGCCGGGTTCGACGTCGAACGCTCGACCGACCAGACCTATCTGCGCCGTTTCAATTTCTTCGGACCGAGCAGCACGACGCTGGAGAGCAACGCCTTCATCGAGGGGTTCAACCGCCGCAACTACATGGCGGCGAACGGCTATCTCTTCCAGGATACCCGCCTGGGCCAGCGCCCGGATTCGCCGGTCGTCTTTCCGCTGCTAGAGTATAAGGGCCTCGGCGATATCGACGACTTCGGCGGCCGCTGGTCGTTGGACAGTAACTTCCGTTACCTCTATCAGGAGGACAAGTCGGAGAACCAACGCCTGTCCGTCGATATCGGCTACGAGATCCCCATCACGTCGCCGATCGGTTTCGTCACTACGATCGAGACCAATCTTCGCATGGATGCCTACAACACGAACCACTTCATCGCCACGGACGAAGCCGGCCGGCGCACCGAGGACGGGTTCGACGGGCGCATTCGGCCGGAATTGAAGATCGACTGGCGCTATCCCTTCGTGCGCCACGACAGCAGCGGACAAACCGTCGTAGAGCCCATCGTCGCCCTGTTGGTTTCCCCGGATGGCGGAAACTCGCCCGGCATATCCAACGACGACAGTGTTGTCGTGGAACTCGACGAGACCAACCTGTTGGACCAGAACCGGACGCCCGGCCTGGACCGGGTCGAAGGCGGCACACGATTGGCCTATGGCCTGCGCGCCGCCCGCTATTTCGAAACCGGCGGCTCCCTGTCGGCCTTCGTCGGACAAAGCCACAAATTCACCACCGACAATGTGCTGGAGGCGGAGACAGGGTTGGAGAACGGCACCTCGGATATCGTCGGCCGCGTCGACCTGCGCCCGAGCCGCTATGTCGACCTGTTCTACCGGTTCCGGATTGATGAAGATAACGGCGAAGTCAACCGAAGCGAGGTCGGCACCTCGATCGGCTCTTCGGCCCTGAGTTTCGGCGCGAACTACACTTTCCTGCGGGAAGGCACAGTGGACGATGTCGCCCAATTGGACGAGCTTTTGCTCAGCATGAACGCACAGTGGGACGACAATTGGCGTGTCTCCCTGTTCACGCGGCAGGACCTGATCAACGACATCGAGCCTCTGGAACACAGCGCCGTGCTGACATATGAAGATGAGTGTTTTCGCTTCGATGCAAGTCTGCGCAGAACCTATACGAGTTCCACCGACTTGGATGAAATCGATGAATTTGTCGTGCGCCTGACCTTCAAGACCGTGGGCGGCGTGGAAACGGAATTGTTCTAATGCCGAGTATCCGAAGATTACTGAACGCCCTTGGCCTGGCCGTGGCACTTGCCGCCATGCTGCCCCCCGCCGGCGCCTGGGCGCAACAAAACACCATGCGGATCGCCGCGATCGTTAACGATGATCTGATTTCGGTATATGACCTGGAAAGCCGCGTCCGCTGGGTCGTCTTGACGACCGGCATCAAGGTCGACAACCAGAATCAGCGCCGGATCATTCAACAGGTCCTGCGCGAGATGGTCGACGAACGGCTGCGTCTGCAGGAAGCGGATCGACTGGGCATCCGTGTCACGGATCGTGAAATCGACCAGGAAATCGAAGGCCTGGCCTCGCGCAACAATCTCTCGATGGATCAATTCCTCGCTCAATTGACCCAACGGAACGTCGACCCCAATGCGGTCAGAAGTCTGATCAAGGCCTCCCTCGCCTGGGGCAAGGTCGCGCGTCGACAATTGCGCCGGCAGGTCGAAGTCACCGACGAGGAAGTCGATGAAACGCTCGACCGGCTCAGGGAGTCGTTGAACGAACCGCAGAAGCGGTTGCAGGAAATATTCCTGACCCTGAACTCTCCCGATCAGGAAGAAGAAACGCTGCAGACCGCGGAAAGGATCGTGCAGCAAGCCCGCGAAGGCGCCGAATTCTCAGGCCTGGCCCGCGCTTTCTCACAAAGCAATTCGGCGTCGGAAGGCGGCGAGGTCGGCTGGGTCAGCGTCTCCCAGATGCCGCCCGAACTGCAGGAAGATGTCCGAAATCTGGGTGCCGGTCAGATCAGCGATCCGATCAAGACCTTTTCAGGTTTCTATATCCTGAGGGTCGCCGAGATACGGCAGCGGAGTATCTCGGTCGGCGATTCGAAACTGAGCATTTATCAAATCGCCCTGCCGCTGGCGGCCAATAGTTCGGACGAACAGCAGCAGGCGATGATCGACCTGCTGGAACAGATCCGTCCCTCCATCGGCTCATGCGAGGATGCGGAAGCGGTCGCGTCCCAGGTCGAAGGCGCGACCGGTGTGGCGGCCGACGAAATCAGGCTGGGCGACATGTCGCCCAATCTGCAGGAAGCGCTCGCGAACCTCCAACCCGGACAAACCTCCGTCCCCGTGGCGACGCAGCGCGCCGCCCTGATGCTGACGGTCTGTTCGCGCGACGATACCGGCGGCGCCCTGCCCTCCCGCGATCAGATCATCAACAAGATCGGATCCGACCGCATGGAACTGTTGCAGCGCCGGTATATGCGCGACTTGCGTCGGGAAGCCTTTATCGACATTCGGCTCTAGGTCCGTCTCATGCCGGCAGGGCATCGCGAACGGTCCGAGCCGAGGGAGAGGCACGTTGAGTGATCCGGTCCAATCCCTTCCCCCTTTACGGGACGTGATCGCCGAACACGGTTTGGCGGCCCGCAAAGGGCTTGGCCAGCACTTCCTGTTGGACCTCAATCTGACATTGAAGATCGCCCGCGCCGCAGGAGACCTCACCACGGGAACGACCGTCGAAGTCGGCCCCGGCCCGGGCGGCTTGACCCGGGCCATCCTGATGGCCGGTGCCGACCGCCTGATCGCGATCGAAAAGGATGAGCGATGCATGGCCGCCCTCGCCCCCCTGGTCGCGGCGGCGGCGGGGCGGATGACGCTGCTGAATGAAGATGCCTTGAAGGTGGATTTCGCCGCAATCGGCGCGCCGCCCGTCAAGATTATCTCGAACCTGCCCTACAACGTCGGCACGCCCCTGCTTGTCGGCTGGCTGGAGAAGGCGGAGGCGATCGCCTCCATGACTCTCATGTTCCAGAAGGAAGTAGCGGAGCGGATCACGGCGACACCCGGCACGGATCACTACGGGCGTCTGTCCGTTCTGTGCAACTGGCGTTGCCGCACCGATTATCTGTTCACCCTGCCCGCCCGTGCCTTCACACCGCCCCCCAAGGTCGATTCAGCCGTCGTCCAACTGGTCCCCTATGACGAGGTGCCCTTTCCCGGCCGGATGGACCTGCTGCAACGGGTCACCGCCGCCGCCTTCGGGCAGCGACGCAAGACCCTGCGGCGGTCGTTGAAGCAACTCGGCGTGCCCGTCGATTCCTTGCTGGAACGGTCGGGCATCGATGGGTCCCTACGCGCGGAAACCATTGATATCGAAGGGTTCGGTCGGCTGACGGAAGCCTTCGAGGCATTGCTGAAAGCGTAAGTAAGCCGCAAAGGCTCAGCGACCGGCCCGAAGCCCTTTCACGAACTCGCCCAACCCGACCTGCCTGCGCCGACGCAACCGCTCCGATTGCAGGATCGAACGCACTTGTTCGACGCTTTTCTCGATATCGTAATTGACGATCACCCAGTCATATTCCGGATAGTGGCTCATCTCGTCGGCCGCCTTGTCCATGCGGCGGGCGACCACTTCGGGCGGGTCCTGCGCCCGCGCGTGCAGGCGGCGTTCCAACTCGGCCGTCGAGGGCGGCAGGATGAAGATCCGCACCATGTCGTCTTCCGCCTGCTCGGCGAGCTGCTGCGTGCCCTGCCAGTCGATATCGAACATCACGTCGCGGCCCTCGCCCAGTGCGTCCATCACCGGTCCCTTGGGCGTCCCGTAATAGTGATCGAACACCTTGGCGAATTCGAGCAATTCGCCACGGTTGGCCATCAGATCGAATTCGGTCTTGTCGACGAAATGATAATCGCGCCCGGCGACTTCACCGGGGCGCTTCGGTCGTGTCGTGACCGAGACGGACATGGAAATGTCGGGGTCGGATGCAAGGATTGAACGTGAAATCGTAGACTTCCCGGCGCCTGACGGTGACGACAGGACCAGCATCAAACCACGGCGCTCTATCTGGAACGGCTTGGCGCCATCGGACATTGCAGTTTTCTCCCGCCACGTGAAGCGTCGATTTCAGTCACGCCGATATAGGCGATTCAGCCGCCTTTCGGCAATCCGCGTGCCCTATTCCAGGTTTGCCGCCTGTTCGCGCATCTGGTCGATTGCGGCCTTCATGGCCAGGCCGATATTGGTGAGTTCCGTATCCGACGACTTACTGCACAGGGTGTTGGCTTCCCTATTGAATTCCTGGGTCAGAAAATCGAGCTTCCGCCCCACCGGACCGCCGGCCGACAGCAGCGAGCGGGCCTGTTCCACATGCGCCGACAGCCGATCCAGTTCCTCACGGATATCCGCCTTAGTGGCTAACATCGCTGCTTCCTGTTCCAGGCGGTCGCGGTTGAGATCACGGGCGTTTGCCAGCAATTCGTCGATCTGTGCCATCAATCGGTCTCGGATCGCCGGCAGACGGGTCGAATCCAGGCCATTCGCCTGCGCGACGAGGTCGGCGATTTCGTCCACTCTGGCGCTCAAATGCCGTTCCGTCTCCACGCCTTCGACACGGCGGGCCTCAGTCATCGCGCGGATTGCCTCGTCCAGCGTTCCGAGAACGGCCTTGCAACGCGCTTCATCCTCGGCCGCTGCGTTCCTATCCTCGGCGCTGTCGACGACACCGCGGACGCCCAACAGCCGATCCAGGGCCGGTTCCTGCCCCCGGTCACGGCACAATTGCTCCAACTCGCTCAAAAGCGTGTGGTTGACGGTCGCGGAGGAAACCTCTCCGAGGGCGCGCACATCGAGAGACGCGGTCAGCGACCCGCGCTTGAACGCCGTGCTGAGGCGTTTGCGGATTTCCGGGTCCAGTCTTTCGAAGCCCATACCGACCCGAAGACGCATATCCAGACCGCGCCCGTTGACGCTGCGCAATTCCCAGGCCCAGCGGTACTTGTCGTCCGCGCCTTCCGCGCGTCCGAACCCCGTCATGCTTGCAACCTGATTTCGACCCTTGGCCATGTCCTGATCCACTTCACTCTTTCTCGCGGCACGCCGCCTCCGTACAGTTAGCCGACGCGGAGGCAGTGCAAAAGGCAAACTTCGCCGTTTCAGCGCCAGATAAGGAGTCCAATGGCACGCGATTTCGACAGTATTCTGATTACCGGTGCATCCAGTGGCCTGGGTGAGGCCTTGGCGCTGGCCGCCGCCGGTCCCGGCAGACATCTGTGGCTGACCGGACGGAACGCGACGCGCCTCAACGCCGTCGCTCAGGAATGCCGCGACAAAGGGGCGGACGTTACCGCCGCGGTTCTCGACGTGCAGGACCGTGGCGCCATGGCGAGCTTCATCGTACAGGCGGACGAGATCCAACCGCTGGATCTCGTCATTGCCAATGCGGGCATTTCCGGCGGCACCGGCGGTGGCGGCGAAAGCGATGCCCAAGCGCGCGAGATATTCGATGTCAATGTCACCGGCGTCATGAACACGATCCATCCGGCAATTGACCGGATGCGTCCGCGCCGCCATGGCCAGGTTGCGGTGATGAGCTCGCTCGCCGCCCTGCGCGGATTTCCCGGCGCCCCCGCCTATAGCGCCTCGAAAGCCAGTGTGAAAACCTATGCCGAAGCATTGCGCGGCGCCTTGGCCGCGGAGGGCATCGGTGTCAGCGCAATCTGTCCCGGATTCGTGAAATCCCGCATGACGGACGTGAACGAGTTTCCAATGCCCTTTCTGATGGATGCAGAAAAGGCCGCCAGGGTCATCCTGAAAGGCCTACGGCAGAATAGAACTGTCATCGCCTTTCCATGGCCAATGTATTGGATGGTCAGTCTGTTATCCGTCCTGCCGCCAGGCTTGGCTGTCCGTCTGTTGAGCCGCTTGCCCGCGAAGGCATGACAGTGCCGTAGACTGCGGGGCTCAGCGCGCCGCCTCAGTTGTCCGTATAGAGATACCGGCGGGTGATCGGCACGGCGTCGATCTTCTGCGATAACTGCAACTGGAAGACCGACAACGACTGCCCGGTGAAGGCCATTTCGCAGGAAATCAGGTAGAGTTCCCACATCCGGCAGAATTTTTCATCGTACAGGTCCTTCACGCGCTCCTTGTTGCGCTGAAACCTGTCATTCCACAAAGCGAGCGTCTTGGCGTAGTGCAGGCGCAGATTCTCGAAATCCCCAAGCCACAGGCGGCTTCTTTCAACGGCGCGCCCGATCTGCGAAAGGCTGGGTAGATAGGCCCCCGGAAAAATGTACTTCCGGATCCAAGGGCTGATCGGCTCAGGTGGACCCATATGACCTATCGTGTGTATTAGCGCCACGCCGTCCTGTGCCAGCAGCGAGCGCACCTTCGCGAAATACTCGTCATAATGGAACTGTCCGACATGCTCGAACATACCGACGGAAACAATCCTGTCGAATTGCCCCTCGACCAGACGATAGTCCTTCAGATCGAAGACCGCCTTGTCGGACAATCCCTGCTCGCTCGCCCATTTATTCGACCACGCGTGCTGTTCCTCCGACAGGGTCACGCCATAAACCTCAGCACCGTAATTCTTGGTCAGGAACAGCCCCAATCCGCCCCATCCGCTGCCAATATCGAGAACCTTCATGCCAGGCTCGATCAGAAGTTTTCTCGCAATATGATGCATCTTCTTTTCCTGCGCCTGCTCCAAGGTTTCGTTCCCTTCGAAATAGGCACAGGAATATTGCCGGTGTTCGTCCAGGAACTGGTCGTACAACTCCCCCGAGAGGTCATAGTGATGGGCGACATTCGCCTTGGAACGATGCACGGGATTGTAATGCTGCCATCCGGCGACGATCGAATGGACGAAACGACTGAAGGAGGCGAATTTTCCTTCGTCATGGACCATCGCACTCAAGCCCATGATGAACAGGAAATCGCGCAGCGTTCCTTCCTCCACCACCAGATCGCCATTCACATAAGCTTCGGCGATGGCGATATGGGGACTCGACAATAGCGAAAAGGCACCGGGTTCGCGCAGGATACGGATCGAGGCCGGATCTATGCCCTCGATCGGTTCACGGTCGAACGTGCGCCTTTCACCGTTCGGCATCGTGACTGTCAGGCATCCCCGCTGAACATATGTATCGAAAAGACGTAATAGCACTGCTCGTCCTCACTTCCTGGAAATGACGGCGGGGACATTCATATCCTGTGGGGATTGATCATACGCAGGACCGTCAGCGCCACGGGCCCGCCGGCGAACCATGGATGCAAGGCACTGTATCCATGGCGCCTCCGGCCAACCGGTGTCGGGTCCGTTCGCGAATAATCCAACGCGGTATTGCGCGCCTGTTACCGGAACCTGACCGGCCGCGCCGACATGCCGTAGTCCCCAAGCCAGGAGCATCATTTTACCCCCTAAACCATACCCTCGTACTTTCGTATATATTTAGATTGAGTCTAAAAATCCATCCCTCGTTCGCCTAGGTGAATTGACCCAAGCGCCGGATGGTTCGGTTCAAAGGCCCGTTACGGCCCCGTCACAGGCTCAGGAAACCGCTGATTTGCAGGTATTATGGCTGGTTCTTTTTTTGAATGCGCCGCCACTTCGCAACGTTGCGGTTATGCTCCGCAAGCGTATTGGCGAAGGCATGTCCGCCCGTTCCGTCGGCCACGAAATAGAGCGCCGTGGTCGGCGTCGGATTCAACACCGCCGCGATCGCATCCCGCCCGGGATTGCAGATCGGCGCGGGCGGCAATCCGGGGATGACATAGGTGTTGTAGGGCGTGGGCGTGCGCAGGTCGGTCCGCGTCAGCAATCGTCCCAACGGCTGTTTCCCAAGCGTGATCCCGTAGGAGACGGTAGGGTCGGATTGCAGGCGCATCCCCCGCCTCAACCGATTGACGAAAACCCCGGCGACCTTGCCTCTTTCCGACGCCACGCCGGTTTCCTTCTCGACGATGGAGGCAAGGATCAAGGCTTCCTCCCAGGTGGAGAAAGGCAGATCCGCGGCCCGTTCGGGCCACAACGTCGTCTTCAAATCTTCCAGGCCGACCGCCATACGGTCGAGGATCATCCGCCGTGTCGCACCGCGCGTGTATTGATAGGTCTCGGGCAGAAAGGCGCCTTCCGCCGGAACCGCCGGAATGTCGCCCACCAGGTCTTCCTGAAGGCGCAGCAGGTCCACGATTTCGCTGCTGGTCAGACCTTCGGGAATGGTAACCGTATGTTGGACTACGTCATGGCGGGCGAGCTTGTCGATGATCTCCAACGCGGAAACCTGTGCCGGAAACCGGTATTCGCCGGCGGTCAAACGGGTATGACGAGGATCCAAGCGCGCACCGACCGCGAAAACCCGTGCGTCACGAACCAGTCCGTTTTCGGCCAACTGCCGCGCGATCGCCCTGAGGCTGCTGCCCGGTTCGATGATCACCGTGACCGGCGCGAGATTTCCGGCGGGTGCATGGAACGTTCTGTACCCCCAGGCGAAAACGCCGCCGGCTGTCAGCACGGCGGCGATCGCAATCAGGGTCAGGACTTTCAGGAGGTTCCGCATCGCTCCCTCGCGGTCCCGTAAACGCTAAGACGGTTACGGTGCCGGCCCGAAAATCAGGGACGCGTTCGTCCCGCCAAATCCGAAGGAGTTCGACAGCGCATAGTCCACCTTGCGTTCCTGCGCCGTCTGCGGCACCAGGTTCATGTCGCACCCGTCCGACGGATTTTCCAGGTTCAGCGTGGGCGGCAATACGCCGGTTTCGATCGCCTTGATCGAGAAGATCGCTTCCACCGCGCCTGCGGCCCCCAGAAGATGACCGATCGCGGATTTCGTCGAAGACATCGCAACGTTCTTCGCATGGTCGCCCAGTATCCGTTTGACCGAGCCGTGTTCGATCTCGTCGCCAAGCGGTGTCGAGGTGCCATGGGCGTTCACATAGTCGATCTTGTCGACATCGATCTTCGCCGTCCGGAAAGCACCCTTCATGGCCCGGAATCCGCCATTGCCGTCTTCGGCCGGCGCCGTCAGGTGATAGGCGTCACCGCTGAGGCCATAGCCCAGGACTTCTGCATAGATCTTCGCACCGCGTTTCTTGGCGTGCTCCAACTCTTCCAGCACGACGATGCCCGCGCCTTCGCCCATGACGAAACCGTCACGGTCCTTGTCCCAGGGACGGGAGGCCTTGGTCGGTTCGTCATTGAAGCCGGTGGAAAGCGCCCGCGCGGCCGAGAAACCGGCCAGGCCCATACGACAGACAGCCGCTTCGGTACCGCCCGCGATCATAACGTCCGCATCGCCCCACATGATCAACCGGGCAGCATCGCCGACCGCGTGCGAGCCGGTCGCGCAGGCCGTGACGACCGAATGGTTCGGGCCGCGGAAACCGTGCATGATGGAGACGAAACCAGAAGCCAGATTGATCAGGTTCGCCGGAATGAAGAACGGAGACAGCCGCCGGGGCCCTCGGTCCTGAACGATCAGCGTCCCTTCTGAAATCCCCTGCAGGCCGCCGATACCCGATCCGATCATCACGCCGGTCGCGTCGAGGTCTTCTTCCTCGGTCGGTTCCCAGCCGGCATCCTTCACGGCCTGCGCCGTCGCAGCGATGGCGTAGGTGATGAAGGTATCCATCTTCTTTTGTTCTTTACGTTCGACATAATCGTCGACGTTGAACTTGCCTTCAGATGTCTCGCCGACCGGAACGATCCCGGCGATCTTGGCCGGTAGGTCGGACACATCGAAGGATTGGATGGACTGGATACCGGACTCACCGGCGGTCAGCTTTTTCCAAACGTGATCGACACCGCAACCCAGTGGGGTCACGGCGCCAAGGCCGGTAACGACTACTCGTCTCATACTAACCCGCTCCGCCTGCTCAGCGACGACGGGCACGCCAGGCGCGCCCGTCCGCGACATTATTAGCCGGCGTTTTCGTCGATGAAGTTGATCGCGTCCTTAACGGTCAGGATCTTTTCCGCCGCATCGTCCGGGATTTCCACGCCGAACTCTTCTTCGAACGCCATGACCAGTTCAACGGTGTCCAAGCTATCGGCGCCAAGATCGTCAATGAAGCTGGCATTGTCTTCGACTTTGGATTCGTCGACGCCAAGATGTTCGACGACAATTTTCTTCACGCGCTCAGCAACGTCGCTCATTTCGTATTATCCTTCGTGCTGCGCCCCCCGAGAGGGGCGATCTTACTTATTCATCCTTAGGAGCACCCCGCCGACGTCGACCGCAGCGGCGAGACCCCATCCCAACGCCCCCTCGAGCCACTTGCGAACAGCAAGACAAGCAACCCGGAAACGCAATATCTGGGGACCCATCCCCGAAACGGCGCGTTAGGTAACACAGTTGCCAGGGCCGCGCCAGCCCCGCCTGATACACCTTCCTAGACCACGATTCGCCGGAAATCCCCACTTATCATGGCTTCGTCTTCGGCCCCATCTAGGGTGCGTCGCGGACAGGTGCAACGCCTAGTGTTCGAAGAATGTGTTCGACAAAAGTGTACGACAAACCGATCGCCGCGATCAGATCATCGCCATGCCGCCGTTGACGTGCAGCGTCTGCCCGGTGACATAGGATGCCTCCTCGGACGCAAGATACACGACACCCGCCGCGATATCCGCCGGGGTGCCCATGCGCCCTGCCGGAATGGCGGTGAGCAGCTTCTCGTGCTGCTGCTCCCCCAGCGCGTCGGTCATCGCCGTTTCAATGAAACCCGGGGCCAAACAATTCACCGTGATCCCGCGGCTCGCCACTTCCTGGGCGAGCGATTTGGACATCCCGATCATGCCCGCCTTGGAGGCGGCATAATTCGCCTGCCCCGGATTGCCGGTAACGCCGACGATCGAGGTGATGCCGACGATCCGGCCCCAACGGCGTTTCATCATCCCGCGCAAAACGGCGCGGGACAGCCGGAAAGCCGCCGTCAGATTCACATTCAGGACCGCATCCCAATCGTCGTCCTTCAGCCGCATGGCGAGGTTGTCACGGGTGAGACCTGCATTGTTGACCAGAATATCCAGCTGACCGGTCGCCTCTTCCGCCTGTTTGGCCAAGGCGTCCAGACTTGCCGCATCGCCCAGATTGGCGGGAACGACGAAGGTGCGATCGCCCAGTTCCGCCGCGACGGCTTCCAGGGCGTCGACCCGGGTTCCGCTGAGGATGACCGACGCGCCCTGCCCGTGCAGGGCTTTGGCGATCGCGCTCCCCAACCCGCCGGAGGCTCCGGTGACAAGTGCTGTCTTGCCGCTGAGATCGAACATACTCACCTTCCCGCTTTCTCTATATATTCCAATGTCGTCTTTTACCTGGCATCGCCGGGAAGACCCGGCACGCCTCGCCAGGGCTCCCTTAACGCGATTCTATCGCGGGCCTCCTCAAGATCTCACGATCCCGATCAGATCGAGCCCAGGAACGCCTCGATATCGGCAGGCGTGTTGACCGCTGTCCCGGTCATTTCCTTGTCGATGCGGCGAACCAGCCCGGTCAGCACCTTGCCGGCGCCGACCTCGACCAGAGTGTCCACGTTTTGCCCTTTCATGAACAGCACGCTTTCACGCCAGCGCACCCGACCGCAGACCTGCTGAACCAACAATTCGCGAATGCGGTCCGGCGAGGTCACGAATTCGGCCGTGACGTTGGCAACGAGCGGGAGGGACGGCGCCTGGATGTTCACCTTGCCCAGGGCATCCGCCATCGCTTCGGCGGCGGGCTGCATCATGTCGCAATGGAACGGCGCGGAAACCGGCAGCGGCATGGCGCGCTTGGCGCCCTTTTCCTTGGCGATCACCACCGCCCGCTCGATCGCAGCGGCCGCACCGCTCAAGACGATCTGGCCCGGCGCGTTGTCGTTCGCGGCGTTGCAGACTTCCCCCTGCGCCGCCTCTTCCGCGACCGCTTCCGCATCGGCGAGGTCCAACCCCAGGATGGCGGCCATCGCGCCCTCACCTACCGGGACCGCGGCCTGCATCGACTGACCGCGCAGCTTTAAAAGCCGCGCCGCGTCGGCGAGGCTGAAGGACCGCGCCGCCGCCAGCGCGGAATATTCGCCCAGGCTGTGCCCCGCGACGAGGTCGCCCAGATCGGCGAGCGACTTGCCGCTTTCGCTTTCGAGCACGCGCACCGCGGCCAAGCTTACGGCCATCAGGGCCGGTTGAGCATTTTCCGTCAGGGTCAGATCGCCTTCGGGGCCTTCCTTCATCAGACGGAAGAGGTGCTGTTGCAGTGCCTCGTCCACTTCCTCGAAGGTTTCCCGGGCCACCGGGAAGGCTTCCGCCAACTCGACTCCCATGCCAACCGCCTGCGATCCCTGTCCGGGAAATACGAATGCCCGCGCCATCTGAGCGCCCCCGCTTTGTCTTGATATGATTTGGTCCCCCTGCGCCGCGCAAGCGCCACAGGCCGGGGCCGTCCTTGCGCTCTTTTTACCGGCTCAATCGCGGTTGGCAAGGTGGCCCGGCCCCAATTCGGACAGACCGAACTGTTTACGGCGCGCTCAGCCGGACCGGACGCGGTTGAGGAAACTCTCCAACTCGGTCGCCATGTCGTCGGCCTTCTTACCGAGCTCGCCGATGGCACTGGTGATTTGCGAGGCGGCCGCACCGGTGTCATTGGCCGCGCGCTGCACGACCTCGACATTCTGGCTGACCCCCGCGGCGCTGCCGGAAGCAGCCTGCGCGCTTTGGGCAATTTCCCGGGTCGCGTCGTCCTGCTGCTCCACGGCCGATGCGATTTCGGACGCGATGGTGTGAACCTCGCGGATCGTCTCGCTGATCGAGCGGATGGCATCCACCGCGTTCTTGGTCACGCGCTGCATCGCCTCCACATGGGTCGCGATTTCCTCCGTCGCCTTGCCGGTCTGATTGGCCAGATTCTTGACCTCGCCCGCAACCACGGCGAATCCCTTTCCGGCATCGCCGGCGCGGGCCGCCTCGATCGTCGCGTTCAGCGCCAGCAGATTGGTCTGCTCGGCAATATCGTTAATGACGGTCAGTACGTCGCTGATCCGATTGCTCGCATCGGCCAGTTCTCCCACTGTTGCCGACGTGCTGTCCGCCGCCTGAACGGCGTTGGACGCGATCTCGGCCGATTGACCGACACGACGGTTCACATCCGCGATCGAGGCCGCGAGTTCCTCCGCCGCCGCAGCCATGGCCTGAACCGAGCCGTTCGCCGCTTCGGTAGCGCTCGCGGCGGAACTGCTCTGGTTGCGGGTATCGTCCGCGAGACTGGTCATTTGGTTCGCCGACTTGCCGATTTCTCGTGCCGAGTTGCGAACCGAATCCACAGCCGATCCCAGCGCTTTCTGGAAATCGTCCGCCATGCGCATCATGTTCGCCTTCTTCTCGCGCTCGGCTTCCTCTGCGCGCGCGGCTTCCTGTTCACGATGCTGACGCACTTCGATCGCTTGCGCCTTGAACACTTCGACCGCGCCCGCCATTTCGCCGACCTCGTCCGCGCGTCCCGCGCCGGGAATTTCGACATCGAGCTCGTCGTTGCTCAACCGTTCCATCGCTTCGCTGATCTGGTGCAGCGGCTTAGAGATGCTTCGGCCCATGAAGAGCGCGATCACGACACCAAGGACGATGGCCGCGATGCAGGCCCCGATGATCAGCGTGCCGCTGTTCGAGCGGGTGGTCTCCAGGCTGGCCGTCATCATTTCTTCGACCTGCGAGAAGGCGGATAGCGCCCGGTTCAAGTCCTCGGTCATGACCGCCTCGGCCTGATTGATGTCCGACAGCACGCCGCCGGTTTCCCGGGCGAGGGCCCGAAACTCATCCATGGCCTGGGCAAACTTGGCCAAGTTTTCCGTCGCGCCGGTGCCTTCCGCGAATTGCTGCGCGCTTTCCGTCAGCGCCGCGCCGGCATCCAGGGCCTCTTCGATCCGTGTTGCTGCGTCCCCGTCCCCACCGACAAGATCACGCTGGGCGATGCCGGCAAGCCGGACCGCGCCGACCAGTTGCGACGAAGCAAGGCGCAACGCGGACATGCGCGCCATGGTCGCGCGACTGTCCTCCGCCTGCGCCGTCGCCTCCGCGATCGCCTTGGCGTTGCGCTTGCTGAGCGCATCCGTGAAGGCGCCGATCTTGGTACTCGATTTCCGCAGGTTTTCCTGTGCCTCGGTCGGATCGGACGCGGCCGTGAAGGCTTTGGTCAAAGCTTGAAAAGATTTCCGGTACACATTGACCGCATCGGCGATCTTGGCGGCGATCGCTTCCTCTTCCGAGCCTTTCGTCGCCTTTTTCATGCGCAGGGCCGTTAGAAACATACCTTTTGTGAAGTCGTTGGTGGCCTGAAGATCCTCTTCGGACCAGGACAGACGATAGGCGGTCTCTGACTGGCGGGCTTTGAGGGCGAGATTGACGAGTTCCTTGGCAAATTCGTTCGTCCCAAGCCGTTTCTCGCTCAGCGCATTGGCCTCTTCCAAAGCAACTTCGGCCTGCTGTGCGAAAACCGCCGCTTCGGCGCTAATATCATCCGCCAGGGAGGCCATATCGGCCATCGCCCGATCCGCCTTCGCGGACAATTCATTCCCGGTGGCGACCAGTTCCTTCATTTTCGCAACCGCGTGCTCGAAACCGGAAATCGCCTCAACCGCTTGCGCAACATCCGCCTTCAGCGCGTCGTCATCGGCATTCTCCTGCAGGGCTTTGGCATCAGCCAGCGCCTGCAACAGGATCTCGTCCGCCCGCTCGCCGACCTCCGGCGATCGTGACAGGCGAAACTCCGCGACGGTCTGCGATGCCTTGGCCAGGTTACCGGACAGTTCGCTCACTTTATCCAGTGCGCCGACGCCGGCCGAATAGGTGCCGAGCGCCGAATAACCGACCGCGCCGATCACGCCGGTCAAGACAAGCACCGCCGCGAAACCAAGCCCTAACTTCGGACCTATGCGCATGGGATTCCCTCCAGACTTTTGTCGATATTTTTCATCATTCTGATGCATCAACATTAATTATCCGTTTACGAAAATGTGCGAAAAAAACATCAGGAAACACGCATCTAAAGAACAACCACACGACTCGAAAGCGGAGGAAAACTTATGAAAAACAAAATCTTAGGCGTTGCTTTTTCGGGAATTCTGGTCTGCATGTCGGCGACCAGCGCCCTGGCGAATGAATTCGAAGCGCAAATATTGGATATTTTGAACAACCAGGTCCGAACCTGGCTCAGCGACCCCGCTATTGTGGATGCGGTCAAAGCCCAGAACACGGAACACGCCAACCTCGGTGACGCGGATATCGACGCGCTGGACAAGAAGTGGCGCGCCGAAGCAGAGGCCGGCGGCGGCGAGTTGATCAACCGCGTGCTCGGCAAGGACATCTCCAAATTCCTGACCGGCAAGAAGGAAGGCTCGAACGGCATTTTCAGCGAAATCTTCGTGATGGATAACAAGGGATTGAATGTCGGCCAGAGCGACGTGACCTCCGACTACATGCAGGGTGACGAAGGCAAGTGGCAGAAAACCTACCAAGCCGGACCGGACGCGGTTTTCGTCGATGAGGTGGAATTCGACGACAGTTCGCAAACCTTCCAGTCCCAGGTCAGCGCAACCGTCGTGGACCCCACCGACGGCAAGCCGATCGGCGCCATCACCCTCGGCATCAACGTAGAGAACCTGTAAACGCCGCCAAGGCCGCTACGAAGGTGATAAGGGAGCGCTTCGGCGCTCCCTTTTTCTTTGCCCCACACACGCGACAAAGCGCGGAAATCCGGGATTTAGGGCTTGCATCGGCAGGGTGCAGCCCGTATAAGCCGCCGGTCGCGCCGAAGAGAGTTTCCGCGTGACTTAACTCCTTGCCGGCGGATAGCGACCCGAATGCCAAAACCATGGGGTCCGACAAGCCGTCGGCTGGATCCAGGCGGCAGAGCCGGAATGGCCGGAAACTGCGCTGGATCGAAACGAGCCGAAGGGAGATACACTCGTGGCTTTTTATGAAACCGTGTTCATCGCACGGCAGGACATTTCCGCCGCCCAGGTGGAAACGCTCGCCGACCAGTATGCGGAACACATCACCTCCAATGAAGGCAAGATTTCCCGTCGGGAAAGCTGGGGCCTGAAGAACTTGGCCTACCGGATCAAAAAGAACCGGAAGGGTCACTATGTCATGTTCAACTACGACGCCAAGCCGGAAGTCGTCGCGGAAATGGAACGCGTCATGCGCCTTTCCGAAGACGTCCTGCGGTACATGACGGTCCGTACCGACGACCTGCCGGAAGAGCCCAGCGCCGTCCTGCAGCGCCGGGAAGAACGCGGCCGTGGCGATCGCGGAGACCGTGGTGACCGCGGCGATCGTGGTGACCGTGGAGATCGCGGCGACCGTGGCTATCGCCCGCGCCGTGAAGACCGTTCTGCCCAAACGGAAGGAGCTCAAGAATGAGTACGCGCCCATTCGGCCGGCGGCCGTTTTTCCGCCGCAAGAAGTCCTGCCCGTTCTCCGGTCCGAACGCTCCGACGATCGACTACAAGGATGTGAAGTTGCTGCAGCGCTTCATCTCCGAACGCGGCAAGATTGTTCCGTCCCGCATCACCGCGGTCAGCATCAAGAAGCAGCGTCAGCTCGCCAAGGCGATCAAGCGCGCGCGCTATCTCGGTCTGCTGCCCTACGTCCTGAATAACTAGAGGGGACGACATCATGCAGATCATCCTTTTGGAACGGGTCGAGAAACTGGGCCAGATGGGCGACCAGGTTAAGGTCAAGCCCGGCTTTGCCCGGAACTACCTGTTGCCGCAGGGCAAAGCGCTTCGCGCCACGCCTGACAACATCAAGCGGTTCGAAACCGAACGTGCCCAGCTGGAAGCCCAGAACCTGGAACGCCGCAACGAAGCCGAGGCGGTTGCCGCCAAGATGGCCGACCTGTCGGTCGTGATCATCCGCGCTGCCTCCGAAGCCGGCCATCTGTACGGTTCGGTCAATGCCCGCGACATCGCCGAGGTGGTTACCGCCGCCGGCTTTACGGTGACGCGCGGCCAGATCGTTCTGGACAAGCCGATCAAGACGCTCGGCATCTTCGACATTCGCGTCCGCCTGCACCCGGAAGTCACCGAGGTGGTGAAGGTCAACGTCGCGCAGTCCGAAGAAGAAGCCCAGGCCCAGGCCGACCGCGTCGCACGCGGTGAGCCGGCGGTTCTGACGGCTGCCCTGCTGGACCAGCAGGAAGCCGCGCAGATTGCCGCCGAGCATGCCGAAGCCATGGCCGAAGCCGCCGCCGCCAACGAAGCGGCGGAAGCAGCGGAAGCCGAAGGCGAAGCGACGGAAGGGGACGAAGGCGAAACCGCCTGATCCCGAATCGGATTACCGTCCATGGGGCGTCCCCGGAGAAATCCAGGGACGCCCTTTCGGTTTCTTGTGGAAGGGTCTCGTGGACGTCCGGGCCGACCCGAGGGTCAATTGTCAACGTCCCCGTTATCCAAGTTTTCCACAGGAACGTTTCACTATTCGTTCTTCCTGACGGACCGGCGCGATGGGCCTAGTGTGACAGTATGACGACATCGGCGATACAGAACGTTCACAGCCTGGTTGAAGGCGACGGAAACGAGCGCATCTTGCGCGAAGCCCCGCATAACCTGGAAGTGGAAGCCGCCCTGCTTGGGGCGATCCTACGGAACAACCGCACCTTCGAGCAGGTCGGAGACCTGCTGTCCTCGGAACATTTCTATGCGCCCGAGCATCAGCGCATATTCAAGGCCATCAAGCAGGTGACGGAAAAGGGGCAGGTCGCGAATGCGACGACCCTGGCCCATATCCTGGATTCCGACCCTCTGGTGAAGGAGGTCGGCGGCTCGACCTATCTTTATGAACTCGTCGCCAATGTCATCTCGGTCATCAATGCGAAGGACTACGCGGAGACGATCCGCGACCTTTACCTGAAGCGCGAGTTGATCACGCTGGGCGAGATGGTCGTGAATGAGGCTTATGACCTCGAGGATATCGACGACGTCGCCGAAAAGCAGATCGAGCGCGCCGAGCACCGCCTCTACACTCTGGCCACCACCGGCGAAGTGGATCGCGGTGTAACGACCCTGAAAACCGCGGTCGAAGTCGCGCTGGAAGCGGCCGAGCAGGCCTATCAGCGGGACAGTCATCTGGTCGGCGTGACCACCGGCTTCCGGGATGTCGACCAGATGCTGGGCGGTCTGCACCGGTCGGACTTGCTGATCCTGGCCGGACGCCCGTCGATGGGAAAAACTGCCTTGGCCACCAACATGGCGTTCAACGCCGCCAAGGCCTACAAGCGGATCGAGGACGAGGCCGGCAATGTCCGGGAGGAAGGCGGCAAGGTGCTGTTCTTCTCGCTCGAAATGTCCGCCGAGCAGTTGGCCGGCCGTATCCTGTCGGAACGGTCGGAAGTATCCTCCGACAAGATTCGCCGCGGTGAGATCGAGAATGACGAATTCGAACGCCTGGCCATCGCCGCGCATGAAATGTCGCAGGTCCCGCTGTTCATCGACGACACCCCAGCCCTTTCGATCACCGGGCTGCGGCAGCGCGCGCGTCGCGTGAAACGCCAGCACGGCCTCCACTTCATCGTGGTCGACTATCTGCAGCTGCTGCAGGGACCGCCGGAAAAACGGTCAGACAACCGCGTGCAGGAAGTCTCCGACATTACCCGCGGGCTGAAAACGCTGGCGAAGGAACTGGATGTGCCCGTCCTGGCGCTCAGCCAGTTGAGCCGTCAGGTCGAACAGCGCGAAGACAAGCGCCCGCAGCTCTCCGACCTGCGTGAATCGGGCTCGATCGAACAGGATGCGGACGTGGTGACCTTCATTTACCGGCCCGAATACTATTTGCAGCGCGAGCATCCCACGGAACGGCAGAACGAAGCGCCGGACAAATTCCAGGAACGGGTCGAACGCCATAACCAGCGTCTGGCCGACAGCCGCAACATCGCCGAAGTGATCATCGCCAAGCAGCGTCATGGTCCGATCGGCATTATTGAATTGTTCTTCGACGGCAACTACACGCGCTTCGCGGACCTGGACAGACACCATGACGATGGTGGATTCTAATTCGCATGACATCATTTCCTTCCGGCCCGGCCTATGCCCCGGCCCTGTTGACCATCGACCTGGACGCCCTTGCCTGGAACTGGCGGTTCCTGGCCGATAAGGCCGCGCCCGCCAAATCGGCCGCCGTCGTAAAAGCGAACGGGTATGGATTGGGCACCGCGCCGGTGGTGACCACCCTGGCATCGGCGGGCTGCCGACTGTTCTTCACCGCCCATCTCAGCGAGGCCATCAAGGTGCGCGAAGCGCTGCCGGATCCGGATATCGAGATCGGCGTGCTGAACGGGCTCATGACCGGGGAAGAACAAGCCTATCCGGAACACAACCTGTTCCCGGTTCTGAACGACCTGTCGCAGGTCGACCGTTGGGCCGCTTTCTGCGCCGCGCACGGCCCGCGCGCCGCCGCGGTGCAACTGGACAGCGGCATGACACGCGTCGGCCTGCCGGCAGCCGAGGCTGAAACCCTCGCCGCCGATCCGGGCCGCATCGCAGGCTTCGAATGCCGATACCTGATGAGCCATATGGCCTGCGCGGACGAACCGGACCATCCCTTGAACGCACGACAACGTGATCGTTTCGCGGCGATGGTTCCGCGCATTCCGCACAGCCATGCCATGCTTGCCGCCAGCAGCGCGACCTTCCTGGGGCCGGCCTGGCATTTCGACTATATCCGCCCGGGCGTTGCTCTCTATGGCGGCAGACCGAACACCCTGGCACCGAACCCGATGCGCCAGGTCATCACGCTGGAAGGAAAAATCCTTCAAATCCAGGACGTTGACGCCCCTCAGACCGTTGGATATGGTGCCGGCCATCAGGTTGAAAAACCGGGCCGGATCGCCACGATAGGCGTGGGTTACGCGGACGGTTATCTTCGATCGCTCAGCAACAAGGCCACGGCCGTTCTGCACGGCGTGACCGTACCTTTGGTTGGCCGCGTATCCATGGATCTCATCACGTTCGACATCACCGCCGTGCCCGACGCCAAGGTCGGCGACGCCGTGGAACTGATCGGACCGTCACATACGATCGACGATCTGGCGGACCAGGCAGGCACGATCGGATATGAAATCCTGACCAGCCTGGGCCCCAGGTATGCCCGCCGCTATGTCGGGGTCCCGCAATGAGCGCGGTCGGTGGTTCGGGCCCCCTTGAGCTGCTGCGCCGTGTCGGCGCCGCGATCCTCGGCTTTCTGGAAGCCACCGGCAAACTGACCGTCTTCGCGATCACAGGCATTTCGCACTGCGTCCGCCCGCCGATCTATTTTCGGCTTGTCGGGCAGCAGATGATCGACATCGGCTATTACTCCCTGCCCGTCGTCGGTTTGACGACGCTATTCGCCGGCATGGTGCTGGCGCTGCAAAGCTATACCGGCTTCGCGCGGTTCTCCGCCGAAAGCGCCATTCCGAACGTTGTCGTTCTGTCGATCACGCGTGAATTGGGGCCCGTCCTGGCCGGCCTGATGATCGCCGGACGGATCGGCGCAGCCATGGCGGCGGAACTGGGTACAATGCGTGTGACCGAGCAGATCGACGCGTTGGAGACCCTCAGCACCAATCCCTACAAATACCTGGTCGCACCGCGCCTGATCGCCGGCGTGACCATGATGCCCTTGCTGGTCCTGGTCGGTGACGTCATCGGAGTCTTCGGCGGCTATATCGTCTCAATCTACAAATTGGGTTTCAACGCCTCGGCCTATCTTCAAAACACCTGGGAGTTCCTGGAGGTACAGGATGTCGTTTCCGGGCTGGTAAAGGCTGCCGTCTTCGGGTTTCTGGTCGCGCTGATGGGCTGCTACCATGGTTACAAGAGCCGCGGCGGCGCACAGGGTGTCGGCGCCGCCACGACGAATTCCGTGGTCAGCGCCTCCATCCTGATCCTGGTTTTCAACTACATCATCACCGAGCTGTTTTTCGCGCAATGAACGGAACCGTCACTCCGAAGATCAAGATGACCGGGGTCCGCAAGGCCTTCGGCCCCAAGGTCGTTCTGGACAGTTTCGATCTTGAGGTTCTGCCCCGGGAATCCGTGGTGATCATCGGTGGGTCCGGCTCCGGCAAATCCGTCTCTCTGAAATGCATATTGGGTCTTTTGGAGCCGGATGAAGGCAAGATCGAAATCGACGGCGTCGATGTCTCCAGTCTTTCCCATTCGGACCGGGAGGAAGTGAATTCCCGCATCGGGATGCTGTTCCAGAACGCCGCGCTGTTCGATTCCCTGCCGGTCTGGGAAAACGTTGCCTTCGGCCTGATCCAGGGCAAGCGCATGTCCCGCAATGCCGCCAAGGACATCGCGATCGACAAACTGGCCCAGGTCGGCCTGGGGGCCGATGTCGGCGAATTGAGCCCGGCCGAATTATCCGGCGGCATGCGCAAGCGCGTCGGTCTGGCCCGGGCCATCGCCGGCGACCCCGATATCATCTTCTTCGACGAACCGACCACCGGCCTGGATCCGATCATGGGCCACATGATCGACAACCTGATCGTCGAATGCGTCCGGAAGGTCGGCGCGACAGCGCTGACAATCACCCATGACATGCCGAGTGCGCGGCGCATCTCGGACCGGATGGCGATGCTCTACAAGGGCAAGAATATATGGCAGGGCGCAACTGCGTCGATCGACGACAGCGGCAACGACTATGTCGATCAGTTTATCAAGGGCAGTGCCGAAGGCCCGATCAAGATGGAAGTCTTCCGGCCCTAGACCGGATCCCGCCCAGCCGACCGGTTTTACGAGACCACACCAACGACCTATCCACGGTGCCATCTCGGCATCCGCGCATACGAAAAGCCGCATCGAAAGATGCGGCTTCTCCACCGTCACGGTCTACCCACCGCGCCCCGGTCGCCCCGGGCGCAGGCGGATACCGAAATCAGCCCTGGCGGGCCTTGAACCGCGGGTTCGTCTTGTTGATGACGTAAACACGCCCCTTGCGGCGGATAACGCGGCAATCCTTGTGGCGGCTCTTCAACGTCTTCAGCGAGCTAGCGACACGCATAACACATCTCCGTAAGCGCCAATGTTTCGCCCGCAGGGTTCGGCGGGCTTTGCGGCGCAACATGTTCCCGAAAGAGCGCGGAACATAGGCAGGCAGACTGGGGCTGTCAAGCCATGGAAAGCCCGGGAAACAGCCTTTTCCTTCCCCATTCTCAGCCCGGCCCGATGCCGGGGCGGGCTCAAGGCTTCTTGATGCCGTGGACCCGTATGAGACGGACCTTTCCCGCTTGCAGGGCGCGCATGAGATAGACCCAGTATTCGGCCTCGATCATCATCCGGCTGACGAAATCGCGGTCCAGGTCATCCCGTGACATCCCGTCGACGAAAGCCGCCCATCCTTGCAGCACATAGGAGTGATAGACATCCGATTCGTCCTCTTCGACCCGAACGTCGAAACCGAGCGACTCGAGCAGCGGCGCATAGGACCCGACAATGTCGGGCGCCGCATCGGCGGCATCCCGTTTCAGCCAGGCACCGATCGCGCGATCGGTGCGATACACCTCTTTCGCCAGCATCAAGTCGGTGAGCACGATATGACCGAACGGCCGGATCGCCTCGGCGACCTTTGTCAGGAACGCCTCTCTTTCCGGTATGGCATACAGGGTCTCACGGATCAGGGCGCCATCGAATGAAGCCGGCTTCAAACTGACTTTATTCGGCTCGTAGGCGGTAATGGGCACCTTGCGGTCCAGGCCCTTCGCCTTGCTGATCGCGGCGCCGTGCTGCGCCAATTCCGGGTTGCGCTCAAGGCCGGTAACCCAAATCCCGAGCTCCTTGTGGATCTGCCGTGCCCCGCCGCCGAGGCCGGCGCTGAGATCCAGCAGCGAGTTCTCGCTGGTCAGGGCCATCGGGCGAACCAGACGAACGGCGAATTCCGTACCGCCGGGCCTTACAACCTCGAACTCCTCGCCCCATAGACGACGACAGAAGCTGAGCCGGGATTCCGGCCAGCTCTTCAGCGGCCCCTCACTCTCCTGGATATCGACTTCGATCGCCGCGGGGCTCGGCGCCGGAGGCTGTGTCGCTTGATCGGGGCTCTTCGCCCGAACGACGGCTTCCGGTTCAATACCTTCCCACCAGGCCTTGAACCGGTCCATCAACGGTATGTAACCGTCATCCTTGTCCTTCGCGTTCTTCGCCACCCCGTCCAACCTTTTGTTTTTGCGGCCATAAACGCCAATGCCGCGCCAGCACAGCCCAACAATCGTAAATTTCTATTCAGCGTGAACAATAGTTGCTTCAGAGGATAGATAAAATGCCGCGCGATTTTTAATTATTTCCGAATCACTTCGCCTTGAAATTGAACATTTATTGCCGCATTTCCGCCGTATTGGGTCATTAGAAACCCTCATAACAGTGTTGAGCACAATCTTCGGCATGCGAGTGACGAACATGGGTGAATACGAACGGCAACAGGCAGTCCACAGGGAACTGCGCGACGGTGACTTCGGACCGCAAAAGTCCCTGTTTCGAATGAACGACGATCAGGTCACGCGCTTCATCCGGGCCTATGGGATTGCGACGGTTGCCGTATTCGGGACATTGGGCGGGCTTGCGGTTTTGAGCATCGCCAGTCTGGCGTGACGGGCGTAAGCCCCCTTCCAACCCAAACCTTCATCGGGGATCGCGGCTATCCATCCAGATCGTGATGGGACCGTCATTTACGAGTGATACCTTCATCTCCGCGGCGAAGCGGCCGGTTTCCACCGGCACCCCTTCGCTGCGCAGTGCCTCACAAAAATGCTCGTACAGACGCTTGCCGAGTTCAGGTTCGGCCGCGTCGGAAAAGCCGGGACGGTTTCCCTTCTTCCATCGTGCCGCGAGGGTAAACTGGCTGACCGCGAGAACCGCCCCGCCAATATCTGCGACGGACCGGTTCATCTTGCCGTCATCGTCGCTGAAGATCCGCATCAATACGACCTTGCGGGCAAGATAGGCGGCGTCCTCCTCGGTATCGCCCGGCTCGGCACAAACAAAGACCAGCACCCCCTGCCCGATACGCCCCACGCAGGCGCCGTCGACATCGACGGCCGCCTCCGCGACGCGCTGCAACAGAAGTTTCAACCCTCGCCTATTCGACGTATTCGGGTTCTTTGGAGGATGCCCCGCCACCGCGTTTGCGCGGCTTCGCACCGGACTTCTTCGGACCGCCCTTGGACTTCTCGTCTTCGAACCGGAAGTAGAGTTTGTCCTCTTTCTGGTCCTTATCGACGATGACCAGGCCGCCATTCGCCAGGTTGCCGAACAACAGTTCCTCAGCCAGCGGCTGCTTGATGTTGTCCTGGATGACCCGGGCAAGCGGTCGGGCGCCGTAAAGCCGGTCATACCCCTTCTTGCCGAGCCATGAACGCGCGGCGTCGGTCAGTTCGATGGCAACATCGCGGTCGCCCAGCTGGGCTTCCAACTCGATGACGAACTTGTCGACAACACGACCGATTACGTCTTCCGAGAGATAATCGAACGGAATGACCGCATCCAGACGGTTCCGGAATTCCGGCGTGAACATGCGTTCGACCGCTTCCTTGTCCGCCCCGGCGCGGTCTTCCCGGCCGAACCCGATGGCGGGCTTGGCCATTTCCGATGCCCCGGCATTGGTGGTCATGATCAGGACAACGTTCCGGAAATCGACGGTCTTGCCGTTATTGTCCGTCAGCTTCCCGTAATCCATGACCTGCAACAGGATGTTGAAGAGGTCGGGGTGCGCCTTTTCGATTTCGTCCAGCAACAGCACGCAATGCGGCGTTTGGTCGATGGCGTCCGTCAACAGACCTCCCTGGTCGAAACCGACATAACCAGGAGGCGCGCCAATGAGGCGGGACACGGTGTGCCGTTCCATGTATTCCGACATGTCGAACCGCTTCAGTTCCACGCCGAGCGTCTTGGCCAGCTGCCTGGCGACTTCGGTCTTGCCCACCCCGGTCGGACCGGAGAAGAGGTAGCTGCCGATCGGCTTTTCCGGATCGCGCAGACCGGCCCGCGACAGTTTGATCGCCGAGGCCAGTGCCGTGATCGCCGGGTCCTGTCCGTAGACAACCATCTTCAGATCGGATTCCAGAGTCTTCAGCGCTTCGCGGTCGTCGCGGGTCACCTGTTTCGGGGGGATCCGCGCGATTTTCGCAACGACCGATTCCACGTCCTTCACACCGATCGTCTTCTTGCGGCGGGATTCCGGTACCAGCATCTGGGCCGCGCCGACCTCGTCGATGACGTCGATCGCCTTGTCCGGAAGTTTCCGGTCGTTGATGTAACGAGCCGACAGATCGACGGCCGTCTTGATGGCGTCGTTGGTATACCGAACCTTGTGATGTTCCTCGTAGTAAGGCTTCAGCCCCTTCAGAATCTTGATCGTATCCTGGATTGAGGGCTCCGTGACGTCGATCTTCTGGAACCGACGGGCGAGTGCCCGATCCTTTTCGAAGTAACCACGGAACTCCTTGTAGGTCGTCGAACCGATGCAGCGCAGCGACCCGCTGGCCAGTGCCGGTTTCAGAAGGTTGGACGCATCCATCGCGCCGCCCGTGGTCGCCCCCGCACCGATCACGGTGTGGATCTCGTCGATAAACAGGATGGCGCCTTCGGTCTCTTCCATCTCCTTCATCACGGCTTTCAAGCGTTCCTCGAAATCACCGCGATACCGGGTACCCGCCAGCAGCGTTCCCATATCGAGCTGGAAGATCGTGCAGTCCTTCAGGACGTCGGGCACATCGCCTTCCACGATCCGCTTGGCCAGGCCTTCAGCGATGGCGGTCTTGCCGACGCCCGGGTCACCCACCAGCAGCGGGTTGTTCTTGGTCCGGCGGCACAGGATCTGGATCGTCCGTTCGACTTCCGCCGCGCGGCCGATCAACGGATCAATCTTGCCTTCCTGCGCCTTCTTGTTCAGGTCGACGCAATAAGCATCCAGGGCTTCCGAACCTTCCTTGTTCACTTCTTCCGCCTTGGCGTCCTCGTCGGCGCCGCTCACCGGCCGGGCCGTTCCGGTCTGACCGGGCACCTTCGCGATGCCGTGGCTGATATAGTTTACCGCGTCGAACCGGGTCATGTCCTGCAACTGCAGGAAATACACCGCGTGGCTTTCACGCTCCGAGAAAATGGCGACAAGCACATTGGCGCCCGTGACTTCCTCACGGCCGGAGGATTGGACATGAATGGCGGCACGCTGGAGGACACGCTGGAACCCGGCTGTCGGCTTCGGATCGTCCTCGGACGCAGCGATCAGGGAGGAGAGATCGTTGTCCAGGTAATCGACGACATCGCCACGCAGTTTTTCCAGTTCGACACCGCAGGCCCGCAGGACCGCAATCGCATCCTGGTCTTCGGCCAATGCCAGAAGGAGATGCTCCAAGGTCGCGTATTCGTGCCGACGCGTTCGTGCATGCGCCAGGGCCCGATGCAAGGTTTCCTCAAGGTTTTTCGACAGCATCTCTAATCAAATCCTTTCTTGCCGCAGTACTTTGGCAGCTCTCGCTGCGGCAACTGTACCTAAGAAAACCGGGCGAACGGGAATCCGCCGAAGCCTTCTATAATGATTGTGGGGTGAGGCACGCCGGTTTGCCAGCCCCGATTTTGCGATAAATGTGTGACCCCCGATTTGTTGGGCGGATTTGCCGCTTCTCGGCACACCGGGTTCCGCCTGATGCAGCCTCACCATTCGGCGGGCCCGAGCTTCTTGGACGATACTGTCAGTTGGATCCGCAAGATCCGTTCCAGTCACGTTTTTTCCCCAATCACACCGATGGGCCCAATCACTCTTTTTCCAGGGTGCACTGCAGGGGATGCTGCTCCTTGCGGGCCAGATCCATCACCTGGTTCACCTTCGTTTCGGCTATGTCGTAGGTGTAAACGCCGCAGATTCCGACGCCGCGCCGGTGGACATGAAGCATGATCTGCGTCGCTTCTTCCCGACTCTTGCTGAAATACTGCTCGAGAACGAATACGACGAACTCCATCGGCGTATAGTCGTCGTTCAGCATCAGGACCTTGTACATCGACGGTTTCTTGGTCTTCGGCTTCGCCCGGGTCAGCAGGCCCGTGCCGGATTGGCCGTCGGAATCGTCGCCGTCACCATCCTCGTCGCTTGCGCGCGGCGGCGCGAAAGAACCGCCACTTGCCGAAAACACGCCGATCATTCCGTCCGTCATCGTTATCCTTGGTCCATGCGTACGGCCGCACCTCGACCGGGGCAGCCATTCGATTGTTAATAATATTGGATTAACAGCATCGATTGAAAGGGGTGTGATGCGCTATCGCAGGATCATTTCCGAAAGTGGGAGAATTGCGACCGACGACCATGCTTGCAGCCCTTCTTCGACCGCGGCTTCCATGCGAAAGAATAAGGGCGGCAGATGCCGCCCCTTTGGAAACCCGATTGGAAGACTGATGGGGATTTGACCCCGTCTTCAGCCCTGAACGGGGTTATTCCAGGCCTTCCCAACCGGGTGCGGCTTCGGGTTCTTCCTCGAAGGTTTCCTGGATCGGCTGTTCCAACGGCTTGCGGCCCGCCTTGATTGCCTTCTGGATTTCGATCGACATTTCCTCCTGCCGGCACAGGCCGAGTTCGACCGGCGAGCGCGGACGCAGGTTGGAGGAATTCCAGTGCGACCGATCCCGGATCGCCTGAATTGTCGGCTTGGTCGTACCGATCAGACGGCCGACCTGGGCGTCGCTCAATTCCGGATGGTGGCGCAGCAGCCAGGCAATGGCGTCCGGCTTGTCCGCCCGTTTGGACACCGGCGTGTAGCGCGGGCCTTTCTGGCGGATCACCGGCTCCGGCAGGTCTGACACCAGCATTTGCAGACGCGCGGTGACGTCCGTCTCGCACCGGTCGATTTCTTCCTGCGTCAACTGGCCATTGGCGATCGGATCCATGCCCTGCATGCCCGTCGCGACTTCGCCATCGGCGATCGCCTGGACTTCCAGGGAGTGAAGTCCCGTGAAATCGGAAATCTGATCAAAGGTGAGGGTCGTGTTATCGATCAACCAGACCGCCGTCGCCTTCGGCATCAAAAGTTTCGCCATTATTACTCTCCTCGATACTCGCTGGTTCGTTCTGGTCGCCAGCGCTTTGCACGTCAGGCTCGGATCGAATTCGGTTCTGCTCAACAGTGCGGCTTTCCTTCGGGCAACAGACCGGGTTCCTGGAGAGAGGTCCGCTCCCATCGGGCGCCCCTGCGTCCCCAAGACCCACCATAACATGCATCAATTGGTTGGGATGGGACGCGATATAGCATCGTGGTTGCGCATTTGAAAAGGCATTTGACATAAGCGTGAGCGCCGTTTTCGGGCCATGTCCGCATTATCGGCCGCATAAAGGCGGCCGCACCCGGAAAATGCGATTTCATCGGACGAAACGAACGAACGGGTGTTTGCGGTCACGCTTACATCAATTCAGCACAGGGAATGACGGTGACGTCGTCCCAAACCGGCGGTGTTCGCTCCCTGTCGTCCTGGCGATAAGGATAGACACTGAGGCCCATCGTGTAACAAACCGCGCCGTCCGGATCGGCAAGCGGAAGCACCAGGCGCTCCGCGATGACCTTGTCCTGGTGCGGCTTGGCGGCCGCGACTTTTCCGTATTGGATGCTGGGCGTTTCGATAATCGTCTTCCATCGCCGCAACGCGGCGGGATGCGCCGATTGGCCAACGATGTCACGGAACTGAACGCCGCGCAGGGATTGGCCCCAGGCATCGTTGATCCGTTCCCCGGAAATCCGGCAAACGAAATCGCCCACCGCCTCCTCGTACCGGTAGACCCAGACATAGGGCAGGATGCTCAAGATGCTGTCCGGCGTAAGGTCCGATTTCAACGGCACCAGGGCACCCCGCCGCGCGTCGAGCCATGCGCCCAGCAACAAAGCAATGTGCTGATGCGCGCAGCGCACAAATCGCAACGGGCCGTGTTCGCCGGCCAGATCCCCCGCAAAGAACTCGCGCTTTTCAACCACCTGGAAGCTTCTCTTCCTGTTTCCTACAGCCCCTCGATGGCCTCCCGCGTCGAGGTAAGCATATCCAGATAACGATGATAGTGGAATACGGCTTCCTCGCCGCCGGCGGAACCCCGTTTCTCCGGAGCCGGTCAAAAAGAAACGGCCCGGAAAATCCGGGCCGTTCTCTGGCGATCCGGCTATTGGGCCGGACCGAACCGATCGGATACGGTGTTAACCGCGCGCCCTTAGGCGGCCAGCGGCTTAACCATCCGTTCAACCGTGGCGTTCATGTGCGCCTGAACCGGTTCGAACGCTTCGGTCGCAACCTTGACGCCGATTTCGTTCAGCTTGCCGCTTTCGCTGACCATGTTGTCGAACGTGGTACGGGCAAAGCCGGACTGGATTTCGACGAACTCGTTGAGGGACTTCGCGGCCAACAGAGCCTTCGCGGTCTCGGCGCCGGCATCGGCCGACGACTTGACGAACGCGTAATAGGCTTTGCCGAATTCTTCCGAACCCTTGACGACGGCGTCGTTGAACTTCGACATCACGTCGAAGGAGTCCTTGCCGTAGGTGGCGAACTCGTCATAGCTCTTCAGCGCGGCGTTGGAGGCCTTTTCGACCTGTTCCTTCGTCGCGGCGACAGCCTGCTCAACTTGTTCCTTCGTCGCGGCAACAGCCTGTTCGACAGTCTGCTTTCCAGCCGCAACGGCTTCGTCGATATGCTTGGCGTCGACCTTGGCGGCGCCGGCCTTCTTGCTGGTCATAACAACAATCTCCTGGTTTTTTTTGACGCCGTGCTTCGGCGTGGTCTCATCGCTAAATGATGCCGGACCCGCCGGCGGCGTATCTGGGTAATCTAGATACATCCGAATGCTGCAACGCAACATTCATGACGGATATATAATATCCCGCGGATATAAGTCAAGCGGTTATTGTGCAGTGCACAAAACTATAAAACTCTTTATTTTTTAAGTAGTTGAAGGCCTATTGGGTCTTATCCTGGCCATAATTTTGACCAAGAATCACGCGATCTTCACGCAAATGCAAAAAATAGTGGTCGTAGCCTTGTTGCCGCTCGGGGTTGTAGTCCCGCACGGTCAGGCGCTTGCCCGGCGGCGGGCGATTGACGGGGATGCCCGTGATATCGTTGCCGAACAAGCCTTCCGGAAAAGTCAGCGCGAGGAAGTCCGGGTCCGGGTTCACCCAGGCCCGGTACGTGAAGGTCCCGTCGAGACAAGCCCCGACCAGCCAGAAATGCCACTCGGTCATCAAATCCGACGGCGGGTCCGACTTCGCGGCGGCAAGGTCATGCTGGAACGCGTCGGAAATCCGTTCGGCCTCCCCCCCGGACAAGCGGACCGTCATATCCGTCGGATTGAAAAGCCGCGTAATGCTGTCATCCAGCCGGATTTCGTCGATCCGCGGTTTCGGCGTCAGCACCCGGCTCCGCAAACTGCCGTCCGCCGCGTCCAGGTCGTAGACCCGCACCTGTTCCGCCCGATTGGCGTTCAGCACGAATCTGATCCGGTCCGGCTTGCCGGCGTCGCAGGCCCGGCGGATATCCCCGGCGCTGATGAAATCTATCCAGGTCGCTCGGCGCAGAACCGGGTTGTCGATTTCCCCGGTTGAAGAGGCCGTGCATCCGGTGAGAAAAACCGTGCCAGCAAGCGCCGTCAGCACGGCAAAACTTCGGAACCGAAACGCAATCATAAAAAAAACACCCTTCATCCAATACCGAACTCAACATAGCGCAACCGCGCCGTCCCCAGGAATAGGTCGGTTCGTCGCGCCGATGAACAGTTTCGTTATCTACGAAAATGCGCGCTAAAGACTGCAAGAATCCTTTAGCCGTAAATGCCTGTAGCCTGATATTCGTCCTTCGTGTGGACTGATTCGAGTGATTCGGTTATAAACGATTTAGTGATAGAATTCGTAAGACGGACCGCAGACTAGGGAAGTAAAAAGGTTAGACTATGCGCTGCAACGCCAAGTCAAAATTGGGGAAGTCTCTTTCGGTCTTTCTGTTGGTCTTATCCATGATTGGGCTCGTATCGGCTATGAGTCCTGCGCAGGCGAAATACTCCGCGCTTATCATGGAGGATTCCACAGGCAAGATCCTTCATTCACGCAACATCGACACATTGCGTCACCCCGCCTCGCTGACCAAGATCATGACCCTGTACATGACCTTCGAAGCGTTGCGCGAAGGCCGCTTAACGATGGACCAGGAATTGAAGGTTTCGCGACGGGCCAGTCGCATGCCCTCCAGCAAACTGGGCCTTGGCCGGGGCGAGACGATCAAGGTGCGCGACGCGATCATGTCGCTCATCACGAAATCGGCGAACGATGTCGCCGTTGTGGTCGCGGAAGGGATCGCGGGAACGGAAGCCAAGTTCGCGGAGAAGATGACCGCGAAGGCACGCGCCCTGGGCATGTCGAAGACGACGTTCCGGAACGCATCGGGCCTGTACCACAAGACGCAGAAGAGCACGGCGCGCGATATGGCCAAGCTGGCTCAGGCCATCATGCACGACTTCCCGGAATACTACGGCCTGTTCGATACCAAGTCCTTCACCTACCGGGGACGGAAGCACAAGAACCACAACAATCTGCTGGGCCGCTACACCGGCACCGACGGGATCAAGACGGGCTATATCGGCGCGGCCGGTTTCAATCTCGTCGCCTCGGTGACCCGCCACAACGTGCGCCTGATCGGCGTCGTCTTCGGCGGCCGCACCTCCAAGTCGCGCGACAAGCAGATGATGGCATTGCTGGACGATGCCTTTCTTGGTTACGAGGCCGTGGCCATCCGTGCGCCGCGCAAGCCCGACATGCCCGATATCGGCGGCACTCAGATCGCCGGCGGCGGCCAGAAGAACCCCTTCCTTCAGCGTGTGAACACCGCGCTCAGCATTGCTGCGCAGGCGGCCGAGCCGCCGCGGGCGCCGGTCTTGACGGCCAGCACCGCCCCGATGGGCGAATGGTCCATTCAGGTTGGCGCGTTCCGCAGCAAGTCGCGGGCCCACGGCGCCGCCGAAACGGCCCAGACGAAACTCGGCTCACTGGTTGAAACATCCATGCTGGCCGTGGTCCCAACCCGGGGCTCCAAGCCGCTCTATCGCGCCCGGATCGCCGGCCTGCAGAAGCAAACCGCCTTTGCGGCCTGCAACAGCATGAAGCAACGCCGCCAGGACTGCCTTGTCCTTGGCCCGAAGGACGCCCCGCAGCTGGCGGAACGCCAATAAGACGGCGGACAGGTTCGGCCGCCCCGCCCCTTTCATCAGATTGAAGGGGCGGGCCGCCGCCCCCACTCCTAATAAGGGCGATTTCGCCGCGCCATCGGTTGCCCCCTACCCATTGGAATGAGACCTGTTCCCGCATCCGGTGTAAGTCCGGCCGGTTAATTCTTCCCATTGTCCCTGCCCGTCCGCAAAATTGCCGGACGGAGAATCCATCGGGCCCCAGGCCCGGCAGAACAATCATTGGGTCCACGGGAGGAAGAATTGTCGCTACTGGAAATCGACGCCAAGAACGCCCTTTATTACGAGTATGATCCACCGACCGCGCCGGACGGGAAGACCTTCGTCTTCATCAATCCCATCACCGGTGATTGCGCGCTGTGGCAGGGGCAGATCGGCCCGGCGCTGCGCAAGGCCGGGCACGGCACGCTGGTCTACAATTTCCGTGGTCAGGCGAAGAGCAGCTTTGATCCCGACATCGCCCTGGACGAAAAGCTGATTACTGCCGATCTGATGCGGGTCATCTCGGCCCTAAAGATCGACGCGCCGATCCTCGTCGGCTTGTCCATCGGCGGTTTGTACGCGATCCGCGCCCATGCCGAAGGGCTAAGACCGGCGGGCATCGTACTGATCAACACCCTGCGCAAGATGTCGCCGCGCATCGATTGGATGAACCGCATGTGCGTCCGTCTGATGCAACAGGGCGGCCCCACCCTGCTGCGCGACGTCGCGTCCCACGTCATCACCTCGGAGGCGACCCACGCCGCCATGATCGACGACATCTTCAACAACCCGTCCGCCTACCAGGGGCTGGAAGAGACGGAAGGCTTCATGAACCTCGTCACGCATATGGCGGAAACCAGCTGGGAAATGGATCTGACCGGTATCGACCTGCCGGTTCTGGTGACCACCGGTTATCAGGATCGCGTGTTCTACAATCCGAAGGATGTCGACGACCTGTTCGCGCAACTGCCGCAGGGCATCCGTCTGGATATTCCGCATGCCGGTCACATGATCCCGGCGGAACGGCCCAAGGAATTCATCCTGGCCCTCATGGGCTTCGCCGAGATCATCTAGAATTGCACCGGGCGGAGCGTCCAGGCGTCTCGCTTTCCGCTCCGCCCGGCCGGCTCTCGAAGTACGACCGTCCCGTGACCGTTCGATGAAGTTTCGGTTTCAAGCGGTCGCAACCGCTTTACGACACTCTCGAACGGCCTCATCCATACAGCCGTATTATGGATCTATGGAATCTTGGCGATGCGAGAGCCAGTCACCATTACCTATGCCGATCCCAGCATGCCGCCGCTCCATCGGGCGCTCATCAGAACCGTTGAGAAAGTCACCGGCCGCGGCGCCTTGACCGAGCGTTATAAGCGCTATCTGCAGGCGGGGGCGAACCTGACCGGACCGGCCGCCTGGGATCTGGCCGTCAAACAGTTGGGCATCCGCTTCGACGCGCCGGCGACGCCGGCGGTAAGACGGCCCGGGCGCGGCTTACTGCTGGTCGCCAACCATCCCTTCGGCGTCATAGACGGTTTTGTCCTGTCCTGGATCGCCTCGCGCATCGACCCGGATTTTCAGGTTATCGCGAACGGCGTTCTGCTGCAGGAACCCACACTGATGCGTAACCTGCTGCCGATCGACTTCACCGGCACGCGGGAAGCCAACCGGATCAATGTCGCCAGCCGCCGTGCCGCGATCGAACGCCTGCGGGAGGGCGGCGCGGTTGGGATTTTTCCGGCCGGCGGCGTTTCCTGGTCGCAACGCCGCAAGGAGCCGGTCCGGGACGACGTCTGGAAACCCATGACCGGGAAGCTGATCCAGGCCTCCCGATGCGACATCCTGCCAGTCCGCTTCCACGGCCGAAACTCATGGTCGTTCCAGATCGCCAGCCGACACAGCCAGGTCCTGCGCCTGGGTCTGTTGTTGAACGAGGTCCGCAATAAACTCGACACCTGGATCGACGTCGATGTCGGTCAACGCATCGATTTCGAAAGCCTGCCCGATCTCGAACCGGTTGAATTGACTCATTACCTGCGCCAGCGAATGGGCGTCTAGCAGCGGCGCGCTTTCCCCTGTTCCCGATGCCGGGCTTGTGCCAGCATGCGGGCAAAAGACAGGGGGAGCAGACATGTCCGGGAAGAACGCCGCCGATCAAATCAAAGCATTGCTGTTCGACGTCTTCGGAACGGTGGTTGACTGGCGCGGCGGCATCTTCAGGGAAGCCACCGCCTTTGGCGCGCGAAACGGTATCGACCGCGACTGGCAGGCCTTCGCGGATGATTGGCGCGGGTTGTACCAACCGGCCATGGAACAGGTCCGCGCAGGCAATCGCGGTTTCGTTCGACTGGACGTGCTGCACCGTGAGAATCTGGACCAGTTGTTCCGGAAATACGAGATCGCCGGCATCTCGGAGGAAGAGGCCGACCACCTGAACAGAGCCTGGCATCGCCTGCGTCCCTGGGAGGACGTCCTGCCCGGTCTCAATCGTCTGCGCCGACGCTATATCCTCGGCACGCTTTCCAACGGCAACATCGCCCTGATGGTGAATATGGCCCGCAACAGCGGCCTGCCGTGGGACGCCGTGCTGGGGGCTGAGGTCACCCGGTCCTACAAACCGATGCCCGAAACCTATCTCGGAAGCTGCGAAGCGCTTGGCCTTCGGCCGGATCAATGCATGCTGGTGGCGGCGCATAACGGCGACCTTCAGGCCGCCCGCGATTGCGGCATGCTGACCGCCTATGTCAACCGCCCCTACGAATACGGCCCGCACCAGAAGGTCGATTTCGAAGCCACGAGCGACTGGGAATTCATCGCAGAAGACATGGTCGAACTGGCTGAGCAGATGGACTGCCCCTGACCTACTGAGGCCCCATACCGCGGCCGAAAAACCGGCGCGGCCTTTTTACATCCCTGAAACGCGGGTAGTTTCACCCTAAACGTGGTCGATCCGATATGGGATCCGATATGGGATCGACAGCCCGGAGATTTGTGGATGAGCCTGCTTTATTGGTTCTGCTCGTTTGCCTTCGCGATTTTGACCGTGACGTTCCACGTGAAGGCTTTGCATGCGGTGACGCCGCTGCTGGACCGCATGCATGGCGACCGCTTTGCTTTCGTTCACGTCGTTGCGGCTACGAGTTCCATCGTTCTGATGCATTTCGCGGAGATGCTATTGTTCGGCGTCGTCTACATGCTGGTGTCCGAATATGCCCAGGTCGGCCATATCCACGGCGCGGAACATATCCGCGACTATTTCTATTTCTCCGCTTCCAGTTACACCTCGCTGGGATACGGAGATCTTTATCCCACGGGGCCCTTGCGGCTGTTGGCGGGGGTCGAGGCCTTGATCGGCCTGACCCTGATCGGCTGGACCGTGGCCTTCACCTTTCCCTATGTGACCAAGCGCAAGATCTGACGCGGACCGAACCGCCGGCCCATTGTTTTCTGCTCAGGCTTCCTTGCCGTCCGGAAACATTAAGGCGAAAAGCACCGGTACGACCCCAAGGGTTAGCAGCGTGCCGATCCCCAGCCCGAAGGCAATGACGCTGGCCATGCCGTAGAACAGCGGATCGACCGTCACGATCAGCGGCAACAACCCCAGGATCGTTGTTATGGTGGTCATCGCGATGGGCCGCGCCCGCATCATGCAGGCATCGATAATCGCGTCAGTGTTCGATTTACCCGCCGCACGCTCGATATCGATCCGGTCGATCAGCACGATGGCGTTGTTGATGATGATGCCGGCCAGGGAATAGATGCCCAACGTCACCATGAAACCGAACGGCGCCTGCATCAGCAGCAACCCCGCCACCGCCCCGATCGCCGACAGAGGGATCGTCAGGGCAATGATGAGCGGCCGCCGGTAGGACCCGAACTGCGCGACGAGCAGCACGACGATCACCCCCAATACCACCGGCACATTGGCCGAAAGCGCGGTCTGCGCATCGGCGGAGTCCTTGACCACACCGTCATATTCGATGCGATGATTTGGCGGCAGCGTTTTGCGCATCTCCACGATTTCCGCATCGATGACCTGGACCAGATCCTCCGCCGTCATCACCGTGCTGCGCGCCTGCACCGAAACGGTTCGGAACAGGTCTTCCCGCATGATGCGCGCATATTGATTGTCGGGAACGAAATCGGCGACCTGGATCAAGGGCACGGTCACCCCGCGGCTTTGGGAATAGACGTTCAGCGTCCGCATCCGGTCCAGGTTGAAACGCTCCTTGCTTTCCCCCCGGAAGACAATCGGGATGATGTCATCCCCTTCCCGCAGTTCGGTGACTTCCGTGCCGTCGAAATAGCCCTGCATGGAGACGGCGATATCCTCGCTGGTCACTCCTGCGCGGCGGGCGCGTTGCTGATCGACCTGGACCAGGACCTTCATGATCCGATTTTCCCAGTTGTTGCGGATATCGATCGTCCCGGGAAGGGTCGCCAGATAATCTTCGATCCGCTGCGCCGTTCGATAGATGTAGTCCGCGTCCGGCCCGATCACCTGGACCTCGATTTCCGATGAATCGGAAGGTCCCAGGAACATCCGCTTCACCCGTGCTGAGAGATCGAAATGATCTTCGATGAAACCACGCTGCAAGGCCGATATGGTGCTGTCCATATTCTCGGGCTCATCGATATTGAGGACGATGAACCCCTTGTTGTCGGCCGGGTCGATCGGCGCCAGCGACAGGACGAACCGCGGGCCGCCGTATCCGACATATCCGGCATGGCTGACGATGTGGGGAAATCTCTCCCGGTCATCCAGCCAGGCAAAGATATCCTGCATCCGCTGGTTCGTATGCGCCACGGGTGTTCCGGCGGGCAGATCGACATAGACAAGGACTTGCGACCTGTCGGAATCAGGAAAGAACTGCTTCGGCACCTGCCCGAACAGCGAAACCGATCCGACCAGCGCAACGACCATCAGCAGCAGGAATGGAATCTTGAAACGCAGCGCCAGGGCCAGCAAAGCCCCATAGACCGAATACAGCCGTCCCTGCGGTTTTTTCTCGGCACCGGCGTCGCCTGCTTGCGGATCGACCTTGATAAAGGCGTAGCAAAGCAAGGGCGTGGCACAGAGTGCCAGGACCCAACTGGTCATCAGTGAAATAAGGATCACCAGACTGATCGACCGTGTATATTCGCTGGCCATATGCTCCGCCAGCATCAGCGGCAGGAAGACCAGGATCGTCGTCAAAGTTGAGGTCAGCAGCGGCAAGGCCAGTTCGCGCCCCCCACTGATCATCGCCTCGTATCGGTCCATTCCGGTTTCGACCAGCCTGCGCTTGAAATCCTCGGCGATGACGATGCCGTTGTCGACCAGCAGCCCCAGCGCGATGATCAGCGTCGCCAGACTCATGCGCTGCAATTCCATGCCGGAGAGGCTCATGATCCCCAGCGTTCCCAGCATGACACACGGCACGATGGCGCCGACGATCGCACCGGTCCGGACACCCAGGAAGAGCATCACCACGACCAGAACGATCGCGAGCGTCTCCAGCACGTTCAGCGAAACGCCATTGACCGTGGCACGGACCTGATCGGCCTGATAAGTCGCGACCTGCAATTGGTAGCCGACCGGCAGGGACTCTTCGATCCGCTGGATCGCCTCCCGCATGCGCGGCGAATACTCCAGCACATTCTGTCCGGAGAGCATCGAAATCGCGAAGACGATGGCCTGCTCGCCGTTGAAATAGGAAGGCCGTTCCGGCGGATCGGCGAAATCGCGGCGCAGGGAGACGATGTCCTTCAACGGAATGACATCCGCATTGTTCTGCAGGGTGATAAGCGTCTCGCCGATATCCTCCACGCTCCGGTAGTTCCCGGTCGGTTCCAGAATGATCTCCTTGGCACCGACGTTAATATCGCCCCCCGGATGAATGATGTTCTGCTGCTGCAGAGCGGAAATCAGTTCGAAGGGCGATATCCCCAATTGGGCGAGACGCGCATTCGATACTTCTAGGAATACCCGTTCCTCCTGCACACCGAACAGGTCGATCCGTTTCGTCCCCTCGACCAGATAGAGCGTGTCGCGAACATGTTTGGCGACGTCGTACATCAGCCCCATGTCGAAGCCGTCTGATGTCAGGGCCAGCGTGATCATGGAGACATCGCCGCGGTCATCGTCGATGCGCGGGGCGCCGGTGCCCTCCGGCAGGTTTCCGCGCGCATCGGTCACCTTGGCCCGAAGGTCCGTCCAGATATCCTCAAGCGCAAAGTAACGATCCATGATTTCCACATGGATGATCGATACCCCCGTCATGGAGGTGGAGCGGATTTCCTCCACTTGCGGAATCGTCCGGATCGCTTCTTCCAGTTTCTTGGTGATCAGCAATTCCACACGATCGGGCGCCATGCCGGGAAAGCGCGTCGTGACCGTCGCCTCGCGGATGGTGATTTCCGGATCCTCGCGGGCCGGCAGTGTGAAATAGCTGAACGCCCCATAGATCAGTAGGATCGCGATGACCAGGCAAACGAGCTTCTTATGCTCGAAGGCCAGGGCGGTCAGATTGAAACGGGACATCATTGGTTGAACTGCTTCACGCTGGTATCGAACAGTCGAACCTTCTGTCCGTCGCGCAGAAAGCTCACGCCCGCGGTCGCGATAATTTCCCCGGCTTCAAGCCCTGAAGAGATCAGCACCTGGTTGTCGATGATGTTTTCCGTCTGCACCGAGCGGCGGCTGACCGTACCGGTATCCGGATCGAAAACATAGACCAGCGCATCCTGAGCGTTGCCGGGGATGATGGCGGAAAACGGCACCTTCACCGTCTTGCCGGAATAGCCGGTCCGTCCCCGGCCCTCGAAGGTGAAATTGACCTCCACGCTCATGCCCGAGCGCAGCGAGGGATAGTCCGCGTCCAGCGCCAGAGTCACCGGAAAGGCGTTGCTCGTTTCCGCGCGCGGACCGATCTCCGTCACGCGGGCCTTGGCGGTCAGATTGTCGATACCGGCGAAATTGACATCGAAGGTCTGGCCGTCGCTGACTCGTTGGATAATCGTTTCGGGCACCATAACGGAGACTTCCAACCCGCCCTGCCCTTCAATCTCGAAGACGGGCTGACCGGCCGAGACCTGCTGCGACGGCTCGATAGTCCGGCTGGTGATCCGGCCGTCATACGGCGCCAATAGCTTGGTATCGGCCATGTCCCGCTGCATCAACTCGAACTGGGCCTGGGCGATGTCCACATTGCTGCGGGCCGAGTCCAGGGTCGCCACCGCATTGTCCAGCGCGGCTTGAGCAATCCAGCCCTTGTCGAAGAGCTGTTTCTGGCGTCGATAGGTGTTTTCCGCCTCCCGCAGCGCCGCGCTCGCTTCCTGCAAGGCGCCGCGGGCCGCATTGACGTTCAGCCGATAAGGCGCGCTGTCGATTTCCGCCAGCATGTCGCCCTTTTTCACGATGTCGCCCAGCTTGGCGGCAACCGCGGCGACCTTACCGCCGACCTCGAAACTCAGCGACGCGGTCCGGACCGCCTGCAGCGTTCCTGAAAGACGCCGAACCTGTTCCAGGCCGAAGGGCTCGACCGCGATCCAGGCGATGGGGCGAATGACTTCCGGCGCCGGTTCCGCCGCATCATCGCAGGCAGCCAGCAAGGCCAATGTGGCGAGTATCAAAGGGAAACGTTTCATCATGTTCCGACCTGTCCGCCACTATGGGCTACAACGCTAATCCTCGGCTTCGAACCTGGCTTTCCAGTTCGGCTCCCAACGCGAGAGGGGTGGTCTGTTTTCGGTGATGTCGCGCGCCGCCCACAGGATCCTGGCATGGTCCATTTCCACCGTCGTCTCGTCGTCCGGACAAAGAATGTAGAAATCTTGGGCCGCCAAACCGGCGAGCATGAAGTCGATAACCTGCTGGGGCATCCAAGCGCCCGGTTTATGCTCCCGTTTGCCGGTCGTCGTCCAGCCCGGGATCAGCAAATGCGCACTGACACGACAACCGGGCCGGTTGCGCAAATCGTGCTGCAACCCTTCCGTATAGGTTTTCACGGCGGATTTCGTGACATTGTAGGCAAGATTGCCCGGCGGGTTGGTAATGCCCTGCTTGGACCCGACATTCACAATTGCGGCAGGCTCGCCGCGTTCCAGCATGGCCGGCAGAAAGGCGCGCACGCCGCCCTCGACGCCCCAGAAATTGACCGCCATGGCGCGGTGCCAGTCCTCAGCCGTGCCTTCGACACCGCCGCCGACCCGCGTCACTGCATTGTTCATCAGAAAATCGACAGCGCCGAAACGGGCCATCGCCCAATCGCGAAGCACCTCGATCTGCTTGAAATCCGCGACATCCGTCGCGACTGCGTGGACCTTGCCGGCCGCGTCATAAGCGACGGTTTCGGAGGCCTCCGCCAGGTCCTCGGCATTGAAATCCGCCATCACCACGTTCATGCCGCGGGCGGCGAAGGTTCGGCATGCGGCGAGCCCGATGCCGCTGGCCGCGCCCGTCACCACGGCGGTCTTCCCGGCGGCGATGGCGGGATGACTGGCTGCCGGCGTCTCGGTCATGGTTCTTCCCTATCCGGTCAGTTCGACGATGCGTATCGCCAATAGAATACCAAGCGCAGCGCGGAGCGCTACCCGCAGGACGATATTGAGATGCGCCCAGACCGTTTCCCGGTCCCATGTCGATTGCTTGCGGGCGATGGCGCGCTCCATCTCCGAAGACATGCCGAAGATCAACGTGGCGACGGTTTCGACCACGAGCAGAACGAATACGACTGCATAGAATGTCAGCATGGGACCGGCATATGCGCGAACCTCCCACCGGTAGTCCGGCGGGAGGATAGCACGGGCGCCCTTATCGGCGAAGACGGCACGAGGCCCAGGCACGGGCCGACACGTCACCGGACCGGATTGTTACCCGCCCAGGAACAGCCGTCCCACTTCCGGATTCTCGAGCAGGTCGTCGCCCTTTCCGGCGATCGCCAGCTCACCTGAGACCAGGACATAGCCGATATCGGCGAATTCCAGGCCCTTCTTGGCGTTCTGTTCGACCATGATGATGGTCTTGCCTTCACCATGCTGCAGGTCGTCGAGAATATCGAAGACCATGTCGATGAAGCGCGGCTCCAACCCGATCGACGGTTCGTCGACCAGCAGGACATCCGGATTCATCACCAGAGCACGGGAAATCTCGAGCAAACGGCGTTCGCCGCCGGACAACACCTTGGCGGGATGTTTCCGCCGCTTGGCAAGACGGTCGTATTTCTGGAAAACCCTCTCGGCCGCTTCCTTGGCGTCGCTCTGATTGTCCATCAGATAGCCGCCCATCCACAGGTTCTCTTCCACCGTCATGCCGGGGAAGACGGATTTGTCCTGCAGGATATAGGCGATCCCCGCTTCCTTCAGTTTCTGGTTCGGCGACAGGGCGGTCACGTCCTTCTTGTTCGGTCCGTCCCCGACCATGATCCGGCCGCCGAAGATGTTGGTGAAGCCGAATATCGAATGCAGGATGGTGGACTTGCCGGCCCCGTTAGGGCCGATGAGGCACAGGGACTGCCCCTTCGCGACCTGAAGATTGATATCGTGCAGGATCTGCATCTTGCCGTATCCGGCCTTCAGATTTTCGATCTGCACGAACGGATCGTTGTTCGCGAGTCCGGCGATTTTGGAAAGCTCTACCGGTTCGGCCATCTGCTTGGCCTGGGCGTTGACGTCCTCGACGGAGATGACCGTCTTCACGTCCCCCATATGGTATCCGGTGGAGCGGGCTGTATCGTCTGTCATTTTTCTGCCTCCCGGATCAATGGGCGCCAAGATAGGCGTCGATCACACGCTGGTCGTTCTGAACCTCGTCGGGGCTGCCGGAAGCCAGCATTTCCCCGTGAGCGAGACAGTAGACCTTGTCGGCCATGTTCATGATGACCCGCATGTTGTGTTCGATCACCAGCAGGGTGATGCCGAAATCGGTATTCGCACGCTTCAACCGGTCGATCAGACCGTTGATCAGCGTCGGGTTGATCCCCGCTGTCGGCTCGTCCAGCAACAGGACCTTGGGCTCGTTCATCAACGCCATGGCGAATTCCAACAGTTTCTGCTGCCCGAAGGACAGGTCTCCGCTGGGCAGGAACCGTTTGCTGTACAGGCCGACGAATTCCAGCAGATGCTCCGCCTTGTCCCGGTCCGCTTTGCCGTTGGTCCCGAACATGTCCAAGAACCCGTGCTTACGGTGCGGAATGGAAATCAGCATGTTGTCGACGCAGTTCATCTTGCTGTAGATGCGCGTCTGTTGGAACGTCCGCAGAAGGCCCCTGCGGGCGATCTGCTGAACCCGTAGCTTGGAGATTTCCTCGCCCTCGAACTTGATCGACCCCTCGTCGATCGGGTGATACCCGACGATCGAATTGAACAGGGTCGTCTTGCCCGATCCGTTCGGACCAATCAGCCCGGTGATCTTCCCCTCTTCCACTTCGAGGGAGATATCGTGATTGGCCACCACGCCGCCATAGGATTTGGAGACGCCGTTGACCTCAATGACCTTGTTGCCGCTCATCAGTTCGACCCTCCGCCCGCTTTGGACCCCTGGGCCGATGCCCCTTCGACGGTGACACCGAAGGCTTCCGGCCATTTCTCACGCATCCAGCCGAGGATACCCTGCTGGAAGAACACGACATTGACGATGATGATCAGTCCGAGCGCGATCCACTGCCAGCCGAGTAGATGCGTCCAGGTGACCTCCTTGATGACATGGAACAGGATCGCGCCGAGCACCGGCCCCCAGATCGTTCCCTTGCCGCCCAACAGCGCCATCGCCACCATGAAGATGCCGAACGTTACCGTCGGGAAGGCGACTTCGAGCGGCTCGATGAAGTGAATGATATTGCCGTGAATGCCGCCGGCGATTGCCAGGAAGAAAGCGGAACTTGCCCAGGCCACGGTCTTGTAGCGCAGGGTATGGACACCCATCCCCTCCGCCTTTTCCTCATCGTCCCGGATGGCGTTCACTGCCAGGCCGAACCGCGTGCTGTAGAGCCATTTGTAGAAGATATAGGTCGCAAATGCCGCGACCAGCGCCAGCGTATAGAAGAACATGGCCTCGTCGTCGCCGGCGCCGGGGAAGAAGTCCGCTTCCGCCGGATACAATGGAAGCGAAATGCCGCTGCCGCCGCCGACCCATTCCCAGGCCCCGATCAGTTCGCCGGCGGCCAGGGCGATGCCCAGCGTGCCGATAGCGAAATACGGGCCGCGAAGCCCGAAGAAGATCCGTCCCAGAATGACCGCCAGGATGACACAGCCAACCGCCGCGACGATCAGGCCGATGAACAAACCGGCGAAATACTGGCCGTCGGAAATATCGACATTGATGGCGCCGAAGGCGGAGGTGTATTCCCCGACATCGTATCCCGCGACGATGATCTGCGTGACGGCGCAGATATACATGCCCGCCCCGAAGAAGAAGATATTGCCGAGGCTGTTATAACCCATCTGGCCGCCCATGGCGTCCCAGGTCAGGGCAAACAACACCATGATCCACAACAGTGTGATCTGTTGAATATAGGCCGGGAACAAGAAGGGCCCGATGATCCCGAAGGCCAGCAGCAGGCCTTGGGCAATCATATTCCGACGTTCAGCGTTCATTACGCTCCCCATAGATCGGGGAAAGCGGCCTGCCGAAACCGCCCCGGCGGCATTCCCGCCAAGGCTGTCACGACCCTATGCCTCGATCCCCACAATTCACCCAGTTCATCGTGTTGTTTTCGCGCCGATCTTTTCGCCGGCTGTCCGAAACACGCACCAAACACACAAACAGACACCGCCAAGCGGTCCCTTACTGAACCACCTGACGCAGTTTGCTCATCTGCATCTGCCGCCAGATCAGGACCAGCAACAGCAATACGACGACCGTCGCCTGCTGGAACTCCGCGCCCAGGACGAACCCCGCATATTGCTCGGCCACGCCCATGCCCAGCGCCGCCATGATGACGCCCGGCAGGTTGCCGATGCCGGCGGCCGTCACGATGACGAAGGAGCGAACCGAATGCGTGATGCCATAGAAGGGCTGAATCACCCAAATCATGGAAACAAGCACGCCGGCCGCGCCGCAGATCGCCGCGTTCAGCGAATAGGTGAAGGCGTAGACCTTCTCTGTATCGATGCCCATGACACGCGCGGCGCGCGCGTCCTGCGCCGTCGCGCGGATCGCCTGCCCCATGCGGCTGTGCTTCATGAACAGCACCACGGCACCGGCCAGAATGCCGCAAAGGACGAAGGACACGAACTTGATATTGGCGACGGTGACGAAACCGTCGAACATCGACAGCGTGGCGAAATCGGATTCGACCGCCTGAACCTCCGGCCCGAAAGCCAGGTTCAACGCCTGCTGGATGACGATGGCCAGACCGAAGGTCGTCAACAGAGAGGTGAACATGTCCTTGGTCAGGACCCGCTTGATGATCGTCAGGTAGACGAGCCATCCGAAACCGAACATCACGACGATCGCGATCGGCAGGGCGAGAATCGGGTGCAGGCCCATCTTGCCCATCACCCAGGCGAAATAGCCGCCCATGATCACGTATTCGCCCTGACAGAGGTTCTTGACGTTCATCACGCCCCAGACCAGGGCCAGACCGTAGGCCGCCAGTGCGAAAACCGCGCCGATCAGGATGCCGTCCAACAGCAGTTGGATGTTAAACACCGGCGCATGGCTCGTCAGAATACTAATATTGTCCCACATCGCAGTCTCCGCGGAAGGGTAAGCCCGGACCGTCACGCCCACCAGCGTGTCCGGCGCTTGAAAAAAGGCGCGACCTCATCCGGGCATTTCCCGGATGAGGCCGCCAACAGGCTTTAATCCTTAGTTCGACGGAACCGCACGCGGCCACACCAGCGGATGCGACGCCCACTTGGACGGCGCAACCACGTTGTAGCTGCCGTTCTGGATCTGACGCAGGACCATCGGCTTGGCGATGTTGTTCCCCGCTTCGGAGAACTTGATCGGGCCGTAGAAGGTGTCCATTTCGGTCGCGGACAGAGCGTCACGCACCTTCTGCGGATCCGTGGAGCCGGCCCGCTCGAACGCGTCGGCCCAGACCTGAACCGCGGCCGAAGCCTGCGCGGACTGATACGGAACCGTGGTGTAGCCTTCGAAGGTGGACTTGAAGAGCGCGTCGTATTCCGCCGCCGTGCCGAACAGGTCGTCCTTGTAGCTCAGCGTTTCCGCCCATTGCGTGGAGCAAAGGAAGCCTTCGGAAGCCGCCGGGAACTTGTCGTGCACCTTCGCCGCTTCACAGTGGGTCATGGCGATCATCGGGATGTCGATGTTCATTTCGCCGATCTGACGAGCCGCCGTCGCCGCACCCTTGGAGTGGCCGGAAACGATCAACAGGTCGGGCTTCAGCGCCTTCGCCTTGGTCAGCGTGGCGGACATGTCGCTCAAGTCACGCGGCAGCTTGTCGTCGATGACGATCTTCATGCCGTACTTCTCGGCATCAGCGACCACACCGGCCCGAACGTCGAGCGAGAACGGATCGTTCTCGAAAGCCATCGCGATCTTCACGTCGGACGGCTTCTTGCCGTTCTTCTCGGCGACTTCAGCCGCGAGGTCGATGGCGCTCGCGAGATACAGTTCCGAGGTCGACAGAACCGCGAAGAGGTATTTGTAGCCCTGCGTGAACAGCGAGCGGGAGGCACCCTCCGCCTCGACCATCGGCACCTGATACTTTTCGGTGACCGGCGCGGCGGCCTTGGTGGTCGCCGAGCTGTACGGTCCAAGAATGTACTGGATGCCGTCCTGCTGGATCAGACGTTCCAGCAGCTGCGCGGTACGCGCTGGGGTCGATTCGTCGTCGTAGTAACGAACTTCCAGCTTGTAGTTCTTACCGCCGACATTCACGCCGCCGGCTTCGTTGATCTTCTGGACGGCCAGATCATAGCCGTTCTTGGCGTGGATCCCGTTCGTCGAATACTTACCCGTGAAGGAGATGGCGGATCCCAACACGATCGTGTCGCCTTCCACCTTGGCTTGGGCCTTGTCGGCGGTCATGACACCGACACCCAACATCAACGCCAGGGCGGTTCCCGCCCCTACAATCGTCTTCAGCATGTGTTTCTCTTCCCTGATCACTTGGCCGCCAACCGGCCAGTTTCACATTCATTTTTTATGGACGCCCGGTTGCTCCGGGTCGCCTCGGTTTACGGTACGGGCGGTTGGACCCGCACCTGCCGTTTCCACAAGCGTACGAAACGACAGTTCGCTTGCAAACCCCTTTTATAGAATGTCCTAATCACAAGCAGCGGAATTTCACCCATCATTCCGGACGAGAAACCACAAATTCAGGCAGGAAACGCGCTCATGGCCAATGAGAAATATGAAGTTTTTCTAATTGACTCCATCGCCCCGGAGGCCAAGGCCGCGCTGGCCGAAACCTGCACCGTAATCGACAAGGGCGACCCGGCGATGGATGAATGGCCTGAACGCGCGCACGCGGTTATCACCCGAACGAGTTACATCAAAGGGGAGATGATCGCCCGTTCAAAACGCCTGAAGGTGATCGCGAAACACGGAATCGGTGTCGACCATATCGACATTCCGGCCGCTTCGGCGAAAGGCATTCCGGTCATCAACACGCCGGGCACGAATGCCCAATCGGTCGCCGAATTGACCGCCATGCTGACCGTGGCGGCCGCCCGCAACACCCGCCCGGCGGAAGCCGCGATGCGCACCGGCAATTCCGGCGATACGTTCAACTGGCGAGGATTCGACATCACCGGCCGGCGGGTCGGCATCATCGGATTGGGCAATGTCGGCCGGCGGACGGCCCCGATCTTCCTGCACGGCTTCAACTGCCCAGTCACGGCCTATGACCCCTATATAACCGACGAACCGTTCGAGACGCTCGGCGTCAAACGCGCGCCGAGCCTGGAGGCGCTGCTGTCGGAAACCGACATTCTGTGCCTGCACGTCCCGCTGAACGACGAGACCCGGCATATGGTCGGCGCGCGGGAACTGGCCTTATTGCCCACGGGCGCCATGGTCATCAACGCGGCCCGCGGCGGCATCGTGGCTGAGGATGCCTGGTACGACGCCCTGAAGTCGGGCCATCTCTATGCCGGTGCATCGGATGTCTTCGAGGTCGAACCGCCGCCCGCCGATCATCCGCTGTTCAGCCTCAAGAATTTCCTGGCGACCCCGCATATCGGCGCGGCCACCTCCGATTCCGCGCGCCGCAGCGGTGAGACGGTGGTGAAGCTGGTGCTGGAAATCTTGAACGGCGGCCCGGCCCGCACCCGCGTTAATTGAACGCAACCGGCCTGAAGGAGGAAACATGAGCGAATCGGATTCCCCTTCCGATTTTCATTCCACCATCGCGGCACTAGGCGGGGCGGCACTGGCCGACCGCCTGCGCTTCGTCACCGAGATCGACAAGCTGAAATCCGTACTGCGGCAAACGCCCCTGCTCGACCGGTCGCGCAAGGAGAACGATGCGGAACACAGCTGGCATCTCGCGATGATGGCCTGTGTCCTGGCCGACTATGCGGACCGGTCGGTCGACATGCTGCGCGTCATCCGCATGCTGCTGATCCATGACATCGTGGAAATCGATGCGGGCGACACATTCCTCTACGACACGTCCGCCGCCGCGGACGAGCAGGAAGAAAAAGAGAAGGCCGCCGCCGATCGAATCTTCGGCCTGCTGCCCGCGGATCAGGCGACCGAATTCCGCGCCCTGTGGGATGAGTTCGAGGCCCATGAAAGCGCCGATGCGCAATTCGCCCGCGCGATGGACCGGACCCAGCCCTTCCTGCACAATTTCCTGACGCAGGGCATGATGTGGCGGCAGCACGGCGTGCGTCCGGACCAGGTGCGCAAGCGCATGTCCGTCATCGCCGACGGGTCGACGAAACTGCATGCCCTCGTTCAATCCCTGATCGACGAAGCCGAATCCCACGGCTATTTCGACCCCGGCTTAGAGACCTAAAGCCCGGACGCCGTCTCGACGATTTCCCGCCAGCCTGCTTCCACATGGCGGCGTTCGGTCCAGGTTTGTCCGATATTGAAGCGGATCGCGTATTTGCCGCGCACCCGCGTCTGGGTCAGGTACAGCTTGCCGCCGTCGTTCAGCCGCATGATCAGCGCTTCGTTCAGCCGGTCCAGTTCCGCCTCGTCATCCACGCCCTTGGGATGATAGCGGAACGTGGTCAACGCCAATACGCGCGGGGCGACCAGTTCGAAATCCTCAGCCGCGTCGATCCTGCCCTCCAATTCTTCCGCGTAACCGATATGGGCGCGGATCATTTCCTGCAGCCCCTCGACGCCGTAGGAGCGGATCACGAACCACAGTTTCAGCGCCCGGAAGCGACGGCCCAGCGGAACGCTCCAGTCCCGATAGTCGATCACCTGCCCCTGTTCCCTGGATTTCAGGAATTCCGGCAGGATGGTCAGCGTATGGATCAGCGCGTCCGGGTCGCGGACGTAATGGGCCGAGCAGTCGAAATTCGTGAACATCCATTTATGCGGATTGAAGACGACGCTGTCGGCATATTCCATCCCGTCCATCATCCAGCGGGTTTCCGGCAGGATCCAGGCACTGCCGGCCCAGGCCGCGTCCACATGCAGAAAGACGCCGTGTTTCTTGCAGATCTCACCGATCCGGCGCAGCGGGTCCACCGCCCCCACGCCGGTCGCGCCGATCGAGGCGATGACGATGGCAGGCACCGCATCCGCCGCCTTGTCCTCGACGATCATCCGTTCCAGCTCTTCCGGGATCACCGCGAAATTCTCGTCGACCGGCAGCTTGCGCAGATTGTCCGCGCCCATGCCGGCGATCTTGATCCCCTTCTCGGTCGCGGAATGGGTTTCGCCGGACGTGTAGGCGGTCAGGCGCGGCACATTTTTCAGTCCCGCCTTGTTGCCCTGCCAACCGGTCGCCTGCTCCCGCGCGGTCAGGATGGCACACAGGATCGCGCCCGACGCACTGTCCTGGATGACCCCGTGGAACCCGTCCGGCAGGCCGGTCATCTGGCGCAGCCAATCGAGGACCTTGGTCTCCATCTCCGTCGCGGCGGGCGAGGTCTGCCACAGCATGCATTGCGCGCCGAGGGCCGCGGTCAGCATTTCCGCCAGCACCGAGGGCGGCGAGGAATTAGCCGTGAAATAGGCGAAGAAACTGGGATGCTGCCAATGGGTCATGCCCGGCATCACGTCGCGCTGGAAATCCTCGAAGATCAGATCCATCGATTCGGATTGCGCGGGCGGGCCGTCCGGCAGCTTGGCCGCGATCTCCCCCGGTTTCACCTGCGCACGGACGGGATAGGATTCGATACCGCCCATGTAATCCGCCATCCAATCCACCATGCGGTGCGCTTGCCTGCGGAATTCTTCGATATCCATCATCCACCCCATATTCGAAAGACCGGCTGAAAATCCTCCGCCGCGACAGCATCGTCAAGGCGCGGAAAGCCGCCTTCGCCGCGTAACCATGCCGCGCCTGGACTAGCAGCAGGGGATTGAGGGGGCGATCCTGCCCGGATAGAAACCGGTCACCGGTATGCATGTTGGAACCTTTGGGGATCGTGATGGCTGAATTCGATTACATCATCGTCGGCGCGGGCAGCGCCGGCTGCGTGCTGGCCAACCGGCTGACGGCGGACGGCACCAAGACCGTCCTGCTGCTGGAAGCGGGCGGGTCGGACAAGTCGATCTTCATCCAGATGCCGACCGCCTTGTCGATCCCGATGAACATGCAGAAGTTCAACTGGTTCTTCGAATCAGAGCCCGAACCCTACCTGAACAACCGGGTGATGCATTGCCCGCGCGGCAAGGTGCTGGGCGGGTCCTCATCGATCAACGGCATGGTCTATGTGCGCGGCCATGCCTGCGATTTCGACGAGTGGGAGGAGCACGGCGCGGAGGGCTGGGGCTATCGCCATTGCCTGCCCTATTTCAAACGGGCCGAAAACTGGCGCGACGGTGGAGAAGACGAATACCGTGGCGGCGACGGCCCGCTCTCGACCAGCAACGGCAACCGCATGCAGAACCCGCTCTACAAGGCCTTCATCGAGGCCGGCAAGGAAGCGGGCTATCTGGAAACCGAAGACTATAACGGCTTCAACCAGGAAGGCTTCGGCCCGATGCATATGACCGTCAAGGACGGCGTGCGCTGGTCGACCGCCAATGCCTATCTGAAACCCGCGCGGTCGCGCCCGAACCTGAAAGTGGAAACCGGCGTGCTGACCCGCCGCGTGCTGCTGGACGGCAAACGCGCGACCGGCGTCGAATACGCCCAGGGCGGTACGGTGAAGACGGCCACGGCCAGGACGGAAGTGATCCTCTCCGCCGGTTCCATCGGCTCGCCCATGCTGCTGCAGCTCTCCGGCATCGGCCCGGCGCAGCATTTGAAGGACAAGGGAATCGAGGTCGTCCGGGACCTGCCCGGCGTGGGACAGAACCTGCAGGACCATCTGGAGGTCTATTTCCAGTATCGCTGCAAGGACCCCATTACCCTGAACGGGCAATTGGACTGGTTCCACAAATTCCTGATCGGCGCGCGCTGGATTCTGACCAAGAAGGGGTTGGGCGCGACCAACCATTTCGAAAGCTGCGCCTTCATCCGGTCCAAGCCCGGAATCAAATGGCCGGACATCCAATATCACTTCCTGCCCGCCGCCATGCGCTATGACGGCAACGCCGCCTTCGACGGGCACGGGTTCCAGGTCCATGTCGGCCCGAACAAACCGAAAAGCCGCGGCCGCGTGCTGGTCAACTCGGCCGACGCGGCGGACAAACCCTCGATCCTGTTCAACTATATGAAAGAGCAGGAAGACGTGGAGGCCTTCCGCGCCTGCATCCGCCTCTCCCGCGAGATCATCGCCCAGCCCGCCTTCGACAAATTCCGCGAGGACGAAATCCAGCCAGGCTACGACGTCACCTCCGACGAGGCGATCGACGCCTGGATCCGCGAGAACACGGAAAGCGCCTATCACCCCTCCTGCACCGCCAAGATCGGCGGCGACAATGACCCGATGGCCGTACTGGACAAGGACTGCAGAGTTCGGGGCATAGACGCCCTGCGCGTGGTGGACAGTTCCATTTTCCCCACCATCCCCAACGGCAACCTCAACGGCCCGACCATCATGGTCGCCGAAAAGGCCGCCGACATCATTCTCGGCAAGGACCCGCTCCCCGCCTCAAACGCCCCCACCTGGATCGACCCGCAATGGGAAACCCGGCAGCGGTCGGGGGAACCGGTGCGGTTAGCGAAAGGCAAATGAGATCGTCTCAATTACAACTGAGTTTCCTAGTCATGCTAATGCCCACGGAAAACTCTAACAGAGAATGATCTAGTTTTCCGGGCGCAGAGCACCGATCTAATGCGGCTTCAGTTGCGGTTTCGACCGGGCCGCGAGTTTTTCCCTTGTTCTAATCGTGTCGATATCACTCTCGCCAGAATGACTTACGCTCGACCCAATCGAACGTGTCCGCCTCTCGATGATTTCGAGCAATTGCGCGCATCTCAGAACAGCGGCAAACCCGCCGATAAAGACCGTAAAAAAAATGATACTTGCAATAGCGAGCGCAATGGTTTCTGGGCTGGCGACGAACTCGGCCGGCAAATGTTGAGACAAGAAAGGTGATAGCAAGACGAATGCCACGAATGCCATCAACATAAAGAAAGCCAACGAAATCGTAACCGCGTTAATATGGCAGATAAGCTTTATCATTTCACGCCCCCACAACCTAGAACAGTGACAAAACCCGTCATACACGCGAATATACACAACTCTTTACAGTTCGAAATCCAGTTGCGGTGTGTCCATCCGGAGAACCTCATGCGTCAGACACTTGCGATCCTTGTTTTGGTGCTCCTTAGCGGATGCGTGACCAATAGCCTGAACGAAAGATACGGCAGCGGTCAGATTCAACTCAGCCACGCATTGGAGTCTAAATTCGCCGAGTACCTTGAGGGCAATCCTCTCGCGTTTGCCGTTACGCCTGACGGATTTACGAGTTACTCCTACTACTTTTGTCCGGAAGCCAAATGCGAAGTCTCCGACTACGGATGGCGAGCAATACATGATTGCGAAAAAAACTCCAAAGGACAGGCCTGTTACATTTATGCCGTCAAACATTCCATCGTGTGGCAGGGAGTCCGCGGCAATCAGGAAACAGTGAAATGGGAGGACTTACCCGCGATTGAGACCATCCCGACGGCGCAACGGGCAGTACCATTGGATGGACGAAACTTATCAACTATCCGCAAATACAATGACCTTATGCGACAAAGCAGCAGGCGGCATGGTGCTTTGTCGGTGTCTTCGGATAACAAGCTGTTCTACGCCTTCTATGCATACAAGAACCCGGAACAATCTAAGAAACTCTCCGCCCATGACTCCATTTGGTTTTGCCAGCGTGCAACAAAGCGTGAGTGCTCCCTGTTTGCGCTAGACCGCACAACGATCCTGACCGGGTCATCGATCGATACGTTGCTCAACAACAGCAATACGACCGCGACTTCGGCGACCAGTACACATTCAAACGGATTGAAGGATGTCCGTTCGTTGGCCGTGGTTTGGGAAGGCAATCCGTCGCCATTAGCAGGCACGATTGACTTGAAAACCGGTGAGATTGTGATCGCCAGACCCAACGATGCCAGCTGCTACCGAGTCGATGAGAACAGGAAGGATCGAACGTGGAAAGTTGAATGTTCCGACGGCACGTCAGCGGAAGGAATTTACAAAGGATTCGGTGAAGGCAAAGGTTCCCAGGGAGTGGGTATCGATCAGGATGGAAGATCTGTGACATTCACTGTCGGCCCAAGAATTCAGTGACCCTGGAGTCCCTTCCCCAAACAAAACGGCCTAATCAACTCACCACCCTTTCCCTGCCTACCCTGCGACATTTTACAGCCGCTTCATCCCATCAGCCGACCTTGTTCGCCTTAAGCGGCATCCATACATTCTCCGCACATTATGAGGCCTGTCGAACCGCAGTATGTTGACCATGGAATGCGGGACCGGCCCCACCTTGATCGGCGTAGATGGCGGTTTGCCATCACGGAAGGAGAAGAAGTGTGAGCGAATTGGCCCTGGCCTATGTTCCGGTTGTCGGTTTCCTGGCGTGGCGCGCCCGTCGCGGCGGCGCGACGGATTGGGTGTATTTCGCCGTCAACGTTCTGCTGCTGTGGTTCAGCGCCTTGTGGGTCTTCGGCTATCCGTTGCTGATCGTCACGATGCTTTCGGCTGCCGTGATTGTCCTAACCGCTCTAGTCTTCTCGACCTCGACTGACATGTTCACCTGGCCGTTCCTTCGGCGCAGATAGCTAGTTCTACCCATCGTCAAAGACAGTCATTGTGAGGGATAGAGACCATGACTCATTCTTTATCCCAAGGGCGGCACACGCCCTTTCTGGTGTGCATAGTCTCGCAATGCCTTGAAATACGCCTCATCAGCCGCGCATTCCAGGGGTGACTCCGCACCTTCAAGCAATCGCGCGCGGAGCCGGCGTATGACGCGATCACGGTCTTTCCTCTGGTGGATGAAGTCGTTGCTCATGTCGTCACTATACGCTGCTTCATGCAGGACCGTGAGATGCTCCTAATCCGCCGCCATACGATACCCTTCCGCCACATATTCCCGCTGCCGGTTGATGCGGTAGAGGCTCGGCTCGATCTTCAGGGCTTCATGGGTATCCCAGCCGCGACGGTGTTCGATGACAGCCGGGCGGTCGACCACCAGGAAGGCTTCGTAGAGGCTGTCGGGCAGGCGATAGAGGGTCGCGGCCCCGGCGTCGATGATGTGGTGATGGCCGGTCTCGCTATGGGCGATGACCGTGGCGTCACCCTCGGACGCAACCGGTTCTGCGCCCGGCGGCAGGGTTTCGATCCGCGTGATCAGGAAATCGCCCTGGGCGGCCTGGGTCTTGAACGTCTTCATCCTGTCAGGTCCTCACTTCCGGATTGAGTTCCGCGGCCTCCAAGCCGTAGGTCCACGCATTGGCGGCAAGCGCGGAGGTCATGCCAGGCGGCACGGGCAGTGCGAACCGACGGCCGGTGCCGCACAGCACGCGCAGGAAGCGCTCCCGCCCGATCTCCGGAATCTCCGCTTCGACCAACTCGCCGATCATGGGGTCGTCATCCGCCTGTATCACCCTGGTCTCGAGCGCGGACAGCACCCGTTCCCAACCGAGGATCTCGCAGGCCGCGCGCCGCTGCTCAACATAGGGGTGGGTCAAGGCGATCCTGGGTGTGAGGCCGCCGGGATTCTCGATCCAGCGCCGGGGGACCAGGGAACCGCGCCAGGCATATAGCCCCCATCCATCGGGATAGGCGACCGCCGGCCCGGCGGCCGAATGCAACACGCCGTCTTCGTCCTGTTCGACGATGCGGGGCCGTTCGCAGATCCAGCAGATCTTTTCATGCGGGAGCCACCAGCCCGCCGACCGGGCGAGCGTGCTCAACGCGGTTAAGGCTCTTGGTACCTCGCCATGTCCGTCGGCGGCGCAATAGTCGTGCACGGCAAGCCAGGGCGCGTCGTGCTGTCCATGGGCGCTTTGCCAGATCGCGTCACGAACCTCGGCCCGAAACGCGCCCCATTGCGACAAGGGCGCACTGATCCGGACACTGTTCCAGATTCCGCGCCCGATGACGGACCAGACGCCCGCGCCGATGCGGCGACGGACGGGCACGCCGACCGCTTGTACGATGCTTTCCCAGCGAACCGGACCGAGCCTCTGTTGAAGGTCGGCCCGCGCCATGTCCCGCACCCGGGCCACAACCGCATCCTTGAGGCAAGGCCCCGGATCCATGCCGCGGCACGCCGCACCCGCCGCCTGAACCCCAGTCCAGAAGGCAGGCCAATCATCCGTGTCGATGCTTTCGCGCATCGCCGACGCCACCCGTTGCTGCTGCGCCAAGGACAGATTCGTTGCCAGCACTGCGCGAGCGAACGCCATCGTCAAAGGGGAGCCGCACCAAAGAATTCTGGGAGGATCGAAGCCGGCCGCGCGATAAACCGCCACGACTGCGCGTTCCGCCGTCAATCGGCCCGCGGGTTCCGTCTCGAAGCCGATGCGGATCCATTCCAGTTGATGCCGAAGAAGACGCGCCGCCTCCCCCGCGGTTCCTGCCTTGTCCTGCCCCGCAGCAAACTCATCGACCGTTTCCATTCCCCTGTCCCACCTTGACGACTACAACCACAGGCAGATGATAAAAAGGGAAGATCCCTCAGTCAATGATATTTGCGGTATTTTTCCCTCATCCTGAAAAAGGACAGCATCCGATCAGTAACCGATCAGCTCAGCGACGGAGAGAATCTTGTGGATCGAGACCACGCTGGCGCGGGGAAAGGTGATCTCCCGCGCCGGATTGTGCTGCCGACAGACCACTTCGGCATTGGTGCGGCGGACCAGCACTTTCACATAGGCATAGGTATCGCCGCTTTCGTCCCGCACCTGGATGACCACATTGTCGCCCGGCTTGACCGGCCGGTGCGGGTGGACGCAGGCGGCCTCCCCATGCGGGAAAGCCGGCTCCATGCTGTCATTCACGATATAAACCACATAGGCATCGGTGACGCCCTGCAACACCGAGGGACGGCGCAGGAATTCGACGGGGCCGCCGCCCATGACGACGGCGCCTTCCGTCTCCGATCGCGCGCCGGCCGCCGTTCCCAACACCGGCAGATCGCGCGGCATCTCGGACCGCGCCGGAACCTTGTGCCCGGCCAGGACCAGATCGTCCGCCGGCGGGACGGAGGCCGATTGCGGCGCCACGCCGTCGCCGCCCAGCAGCCATTCCAGGGAACAATCCAGGGCGCGGGCCAGGCGCACCGCGTTCTCACCGCGCGGGCCGCGCGACTTGCCGTTGAGAATGTTGCGGATATAGGTGCGCTCCAGCCCCGCCGCTTCGCTGGCCGCATTGGCGGACAGACCCGTCGCCGCCAAGCGCTCCTCGATCCGCGCGATCAGCGCTCTGTTCCGCTTATCCTCGGCAACCATCGCCGTTCCTCGCCAAATTTGGGGGAAATCCCCACAAAACAGTGAAGTATATATCCCTCATTACGGATTCACGCAAGGGCCAGCACCTCCCGGCCGACGCGATCGCCGGACCAATACCCGCAACCGTCGCGCCGAGAACGCACACCTGAAACGAAGCGATCTGGCGACAACACCGAAACCGCCAAAACCAATGTTAACAACAGTTATCAAACCGAGAACATGCACACCTTGTTACCGCGTTGTTTTTCTTCATGAATTAGAATTCCATATACCTAATGTGGATTAATGCCGACCTTATTCAAATAGAGTATGTACTACTGTTTATAGTGTGCCGATGCCATCTATGGCTGTTTTCCGTTCGTTACCACAAAGTACGGAAATTGGTCATGATTCTTGAGTATCAGGGGGACGCTATGCGCAGGTTACTCACGTCATTAATTATTGGTTTCGCAGTTTCGGTCGCGGGCACCGCCCAGGCTGCAAGCACTTCCATTTGGGACTTCACCGGCGGTGGTGGATTGTCCAATCCGACGAGCTTCGACGACGGCAACGGCAATACCGTCAAGGCCTATGCCTTCACTCAAATCGACATCGTCAACGATCTCTTTTACGGCACGAGCGGCGTGACACTGACGCAGGACGGCGGCGGATTGGGTGTTCTGAACGATCTGGAATCGTTTCTCGAATCCCCGAACGTCGATAACACCATACTGCGAGACATTCTGGTCTTCGAATTCGACAGCTCATTATGGAGCCCGGTCAGCATTTCCTTCACCGGCGTCGACTCGAATGACACGGCCGATGTCTATGGGTGGAACGGGTCACTCGACCTGCCGTTCGGTATCGATAGCAGCAACATCCTGCCGTGGACGCTTCTGTCATATTCGCCGGACGGCAGTGGTCTGTTCGGCGAGTTCGATCCAGACGGTACGGCAACAATCGGTTTCGACCTGGCGCAGACTTTTCAATACATCGCCGTCGCCGGCCCGCAAGGCTTCATCGCAGATGGCGCTTTCGGTGACAACTTCAGGGTTTCGGGCCTGACGGGCACCGTCGTTCCCGTTCCGCCGGCGCTGATCCTGATGCTGACCGCGATTGGCGGCCTCGGGCTGATATCCCGCCGCCGCGGAAAACGGCTCGCATAAGCCTCAGCGGCGCCCCACGCCCATCCACTGGAAAGGTCCCTTCGCGGGGCCTTTCTTTGTGGAAACTATACCGCTCGAACACCGAAGCGAGCCTGTTTGAAATCGTCGCCCGTTCCGGTTTTCGCGCCCTGTTCAAACCCGGTCCGAAATGTCATGTTCGGCGCTCAATCCATTGACAGCTGCCGACGTGCATTTCTGCCGCGGCCGAGATTTCAAACGGTTCCGCCCCCGATCTTCCGCGAGATACAGCCATGAAATTCATCATACTGAGCGACATTCACATCGGATCGAAGAAACAGGTTCCCGGCCGAACGCCCGTGGACTCCCTTCACGCCGCCGTCGCGCATATCAATGAACGGAATGCGGATGCGGAACTTTGCATCCTGCTGGGCGATTTGACCGAAACAGGATCGGACGAGGAATATGCCGCGCTGAAGGAGGCCCTTCGCCCCCTGCCCATGCCCTGCCGCATGATCATCGGCAATCATGATGAACGGGAGGGATTCAAGCGCGCCTTTCCGGAAACACCGGTGGATGCGGGCGGCTTCGCGCAACAGGTTTTCGACGCCGGGGATTTTCGCTTCGTCCTTCTCGACACCTACTGGCCGGGCAATGGCGGCGGCATTCTCGACGGCGGCCGCCTTGATTGGCTGGAAGCGCAATTGTCGGCAGCGGACAAACCCTGCCTGCTTTTCCTGCATCACCCACCCTTCGATTCCGGCGTGCCGGGCTTCGAGGCACTGCGGCTCGAGGACCGCCCGGCCCTGCAATCCCTCGTCGCGGCGCATGCGGAAAAGGTGCGGGCGCTGTTTTCCGGCCATTGCCATATGACGGTTTCAGCCACCGTCGCGGGCCGCCCGGCCTTCGGCATGCGGTCGCTGTTTTATCAAATCCCGCAGGATTTCGTGAATCCGAAGCTGAAGGGCTCCGACACCGCCCCGCCCGCCTATGGCGTCGTCCTGACGAACGGCACGGACCTGACGGTGCATTCAGTGGATTTCGACCTGCCCGCCGCCTGAGATTACCAATCCGCCGACGCTTCCCCGGCCAGCCAGACACGGAAGGCCTTCACCGCCGGGTCGTCCTTCAAGCGGCTGGGCAGGATGACGTCATAGCCGCTGTCCGGCACCACCGCTTCCGGCACAGCACGGACGAGGTCGCCGCGTTTCAGCGCCGGTTCGATCAACCGCCGCCAGCCCAGTACGACACCCTGCCCTTCCAGCGCCGCCTGGGTCGCCAGGATATAGCTGTTGAAATGCGCGCCGGTCTCCAAGGCGGTCCGGGCGCCTTCCAATCCCGCCAATTCCGGGCGCCGCAGATCCACACCGACGGCACCCAGCCAGTCCGGCCAATCCGTCTCCGGCTCCTCACTGTCGAAATGCAGCAGATGCACCGACAGCAGATCGGGCGCGCTGCGCAGTTCCGGATGCGCTTCCTTGTAGCCCGGACTGCAGACGGCGATGACCTCTTCCCCAAAAAGACGCGACGCCAGGAAGCCGGGACGGGTCTGATCGGTGTAGACGATGCCGATGTCGAACCCGGTCATCGAGTCCCGAATGTCGAGATCCTTGCTGAGAAGGTTCACTTCGAGCTCAGGATATTCGCCGAAAAAACGGGTCAGGCGCGGCATCAGCCAATAGGAGGAAAAGGCCGTCGTCGCCGCGACCGAGATACGATTCGGTTCAGGCCGATAGCGCACGGAATTTACCGCCGCCTCGATCCCGTCGATACCGGCCCGGACCGCATTTGCGATCACCAGCGCTTCTTCCGTGGGCCGAATCCGCGGCCTCTCCCGCACGATCAATTCGACTCGCAGATAGTCTTCCAGCGCACGCACCTGCTGGCTCACCGCGGCCTGCGTCACCTTAAGTTCTCGTGATGCAACCGTGAAACTCATATGCCGGACAACCGCCTCCAATGCTATGAAAGCGCCGAGAGGCGGCAGATTAGTGATCCGAATGCTCATAAGCTCAACTTATTTCGAGATAAGAATTTAGGCAATTGATGACGAAACGCGTCTCTCCCAGAATATTCGGCCATAGGGCATTGGATACGGGAAGGAGGCCGCCATGACCGCTGCGTTAAACAGTGAGTTCAACAGCTTGATCGCGGACCTCAAACCGGCGCTGGACGCCGTCGGCCAGCCGATCGAATTCGCCAAGGGCCTGCCCAACGATCTGTTCACCTCGGAACGCTACTTCACCATGGAACGCGACCAGTTGTTCGGGCGCAGCTGGGCGGTGATCGGGGCCGGTGTGGACGTCCCCAATCCGGGTGACCTGAAGCCGGTCACCTTCATGGGGCTGCCGTTGCTGATGGTCCGCAACAAGGCTGGCGAGATCGGTGTATTCCACAATGTCTGCAGTCATCGCGGCCTGGAACTTGTGAACGAGAAGAAGAATGTCTCCCGCCTGATCCGCTGCCCCTATCATGCCTGGTCCTTCACCCTGGAGGGCGAATTGAACGCGACGCCCGGCATTGGCGGTCCCGGCGTCAATACCTGCCCCGGCTTCGAGAAGGCCAAACACGGCTTGAAACCGGTACGCAGCGCGGTCTGGATGGACATGGTCTTCGTCAACCTGTCGGGCGACGCGCAGCCCTTCGATACCTTCATCGCACCGCTGACCGAACGCTGGCGGGACTACGACTTCAGCCGGGTAAGCCATGGCGGGGAGCATTCTTCCTGGAGCCTGACGCTGAACGCGAACTGGAAATTCGGGGTGGAGAACCATTGCGACGGCTATCACCTGCCGATGGTGCATCCGGAACTGAACGCCGTGTCGCGGCTGGAAGATCACTATCCGATCGTCGGCACCGAAGGCTATTACGCGGGCCAGGGCAGCATCGCCTATAACGCCATGCGCCCGAACAACGCCCCGGCCCTGCCGCGCTTCCCGAACCTGCCGACGGAACGGCAGCATCTGGCCGAATACATATCCCTGTTCCCGAACGCGACGATCGGCCTGCATATCGACCATCTATGGATCGTCTGGTTCGACCCGATCTCTCCCGACCGCACGGTGGAGCGGATGGAACTCTACTATCCGACGGAAGAAGCCGCCCGCCCCGAATATGCCCCCGTACGCCAGGAAGTGCACCGTTTCTGGTACAAGGTCTGGCAGGAAGACCTATGGGCGGTGGAAGGACTGCAACGCGGCCGCACCTCCCCGGCCTTCGAGGGCGGCGCCTTCTCACCGGCCATGGACGCGCCGAGCCATGCTTTCCACAAATGGGCCGCGGCCAGTCTGCTGAGCCATGCAGGGTTGGTCACGGCACACTAGCCGTTAGCCAATATCCATCGGCCATTCACCACTGGCCGGTGGCCAACCATCGCGTGAATCCGCTATAGCGTTTGCGACGGTGCCCGCGACGCAACGTAGAAGGACCAGCCATGTTTATCGCGATGAATAGGTTCAAGATCCGCCCCGGCAAGGAAGAAGAGTTCGAACGGATCTGGCGCGAGCGGGACACCCATCTGGATCAGGTTCCGGGTTTCAAGACCTTCACCCTGCTGCGCGGGCCCGAGGGCGAGGATCATACGCTCTATGCCTCGCACACGATTTGGAATTCCCGCGCGGATTTCGAAGCCTGGACGAAATCGGAGGCCTTCCGCCTCGCCCACAAGAATGCGGGCGACCATAGCGGCGTCTATCTCGGCCATCCGAATTTCGAAGGATTCGAAAGCGTCCTCTGACCTATTGCCCGGCCGGGCGTTTCGTCAGTCCTCGAAATGCCCTGCCGCGGCGAAACCTCCGCCCTGATAGCGCACGGCCGGATGATCGGGATCCAGGTCATAGGGCTTGGCATAGACCTTTTCCCGGAACCGGTCCGAACTGTCCTGCGGCTTCCACCCCAGAAAGCGCGCGTGGTCATTGTTCCACCAGGTTTCCAGATTGTCGGATGCGCCGTAGATCATCGCCGCCCCGGTCCGCGGGGCTGAGAAGATCGCCTGAATCATGCTGTCGAAGTCGGTCGGGCTGAGCCAGGTGGCCAACATGCGGCGGTCGACCGGCTCCGGGAAGCAGGACCCGATACGGACGCTGACGCTCTCCACCCCGAATTTATCCCAATAGTAGCGTGCCAGCAGTTCGCCATAACACTTGCTGAGACCGTACAGGCTGTCGGGCCGAAATTCCGATTGTCCGTCCAATTCCGTTTCGCGGGTATGAAAACCGATCGCGTGGTTCGAACTGGCGAACATGATCCGCGGCTTCGACGCCTTCCGCGCTGCCTCGAAAATGTGATAGGTCCCGCGCAGATTGGAATCCAGGATCGTCTCGAACGTATTCTCGACGCTCATCCCGCCCAGATGGACTATGCCGTCGACGCCGTCGACCAGGGACTGGACCGCGTCCTTGTCCCCCAGGGCGCAGGGAACGAATTCCTCGTTCGATGCACAATCGGTAATTTCGGTCACGTCGCTCAGCCGGACGCTGTCCGCCCAGGAGGCCACGCTCTTGCGCAGCGAGGTGCCGAGCCCCCCGCCGGCACCGGTAATGAGAATCTTGCTCATCGGGTTTCCCCCCTTCTCGAATTCTGGTTGCCGGCCGTGACCGACAGAAATGTCATTGTCCCCAATTCGGCAGCGTCAGCGATACTTCCGGCACGAAAGTCGTCAGCATCAACGCGACCAGGATCGCTCCATAGAACGGCCAAATGGTCTTCACCGTCTTTTCCATCCTTACCTTACCAATCGCGCAGCCGACGAAAAGACAGGCACCGACCGGCGGCGTGCACAGGCCCAGGCCAAGATTCATCATCAGCAGCATGCCGAATTGAAGCGGATCCATGCCGATGGACGCCACCACGGGCAGGAAGATCGGCGTGCAGATCAGGATCAGCGCCGCCATGTCCATGATCATGCCCAGCAGGATCAGCATCAGGTTGATCATCAGCAGAATGACGATCGGATTTTCCGAAATGCCGGTCATGAAACCGATCATCTTCGAGGGCACCTGATAATAGGTCAGCATATAGGCATAGACCGAGGCGCAGGCGACCAGGATCATGACCATCGAGGTGGTGCGCACGGACCGGATCACCGCCGTCTTGAACTTCTCATAAGTCAGGGTGCGATAGCCGATCAGCGTGACGATCGCCGCATAAAGCGCACCGAACGCGCCGGATTCGGTAACGGTGAAAATGCCGGACAATACGCCGCCGACGATGATCACCGCCGTGAACAGGCCGGGCAACGCCACCACCGCGTGAATGAAGAGATTCCGCATGCCCGGGAAGGGTTCGCTGCGATAGCCGCGGCGCACGGCCACGACATAAGCCGCCAAGGCCAAACAGACACACATCAGCACGCCCGGCACCACGCCGGCGAGGAAAAGCTTGGATATCGAAATGCCGCCGCCGGCCGCAACCGCGAAAAGGATCATGTTGTGGCTGGGTGGAATCATGATCCCGGCGATCGACGAGGTCACCGTGACGTTGACGGCATAATCGTCGCTGTACCCTTTTTCCTTCATGACGGGAATCAGGATGGATCCCAGCGCCGAGACATCGGCCACGGCGGAACCGGAGATACCGCCGAACAGCATCGAGGAGAAGACGTTGACGACACCCAACCCGCCGCGCACACGGCCGACGAGAGAGGAGGCGAACCGAACGAGATGACCGGCGATGCCGCCATGGAACATCAACTCGCCGGCAAAGATAAAGAATGGAATCGCCAGCAGCGAGAACATCGATATGCCCGAGACCAACCGCTGAACCGCGATGACCAGGGGAAGTCCCTCAAAGGCGATGGTGACCACCGCCGCCACGCCGAGGCAAAAGGCGACCGGCAGGCCGATGACGACCCCAAGCGCGAACAGACCGAGGAGCAGAGCCAATCCCATCGATCAATCCCCCATCTCTTCGGGTTCGATCCCGATGATTCTGTCCCATCCCGCCCGTGTCATCGCCAGAAGATGACCGACCGAAAACAGCGTGATCAGCACGCCGCCGATGAACAGCGGCAGCACACGGATGCCCTCTGACCACCCGAGCAGCGGAATCTGCGAGCCCCATTTGAACTGGGTCAGCTTGAACCCGTAAACGGCAAGGAAGATGCCGAACCCGGCCAGCGTCAGATAGACGATCGCGTGCAGGGTCGCCTTGATGACCGGCGGCATCCGTATCGTCACGACGTCCACATTCAAATGGGTCTTTTCCTGGATCCCCGCCGACGCCCCGAGAAAGGCGATGAAAACCACCAGCAGCAGGGCCACCTGTTCAACCCAGGTCGGAGTCGAATTCAACACATAGCGCCCGAAGACCAGCCATCCGAAAATCACCGTCAGGATCACCAACCCGATCCCCGCAAGGTTCATGCAGGTGGTCGCCAGCAGATTGTTGATCGCCGTCAAAACACGGGACAATCGCGGCAGAAGGCCCTGCTCACCACTGTCACTGTCGTCGCCCCTATCAACCATTCCCATTCTCCCGGAACGGCGGCCCCTTACCGGCCCCCACCGTCACAATACTACGGAACCGTCCCGCGCTGCCGGTTGCATGCGCGGCGGCCCAAACACACTTGCCGGCCCGGCGTGAACCGGGCCGGCAAGCTTGAGCCGGCAAGATTTACTGAACCGCTTGCATCTGCCCGATGAGAGCGGCCTGGTCCGGGTTGGCCGCGATGTACTTTTCGTACACGGGCTTCATGGCGTTCTGGAACGCCGCCTTGTCGGCGATTTCGTTATACTTCACGCCGGAGGCGATGACCTTCTGCTTGCTCAGTTCCGAGCGTTCGGCCCAAAGCTTCTGCTGCAGGGTGGCGGATTCGACCGCAGCTTCCTCAACCGCCTTCTTCTCCGCATCCGACAACGAGTCCCAGGCGGTCTTACTGATGCAGACGCATTCCGGAATGATCAAATGCTGCGTCAGCGAGTAGTAACCCGCGACTTCGAAATGGCCGGTGGACTCGAAGGAAGGCCAGTTGTTTTCGGCGCCGTCGACAACACCGGTTTTCAACGCCTGATAGACTTCGGAGAAAGCCATCGGCGAGCCGTCACCGCCAAGCGCGCCGACCATGCCGGTGAACAATTCGTTGTTCATGACACGGATCTTCATGCCCGCGACATCGGCCGGGGTGTTGATCGCCTTTTTCGAGTTGTAGAACGACCGGGCGCCGGAATCGTACCAGGCCAGCGGCACCAACCCCTTGTCTTCCATGCCCTTCCGGATCGTTGCGCCCGCCTCGCTGCCGAGGACGCGATGCATATGCGGAAGATCCTTGAAGATGAACGGCAGGGAAACGACGTTGGTTTCCGGAATGACCGTGCCCATCGGCCCGAGGTTGAAGTTACCGACTTCCAGCGCGCCGATTCGAACCTGCTCGATCGCGTCCGGCTGGTTCCCCAGCACGCCGCCATGATAGTTGGTGATGGTCAGCGAGCCGCCGGTCTTCTCGTTCACCAGTTCGGCGAACTTATCCATCGCCACAGTGTTGGGATAACCCTCCACATGGATATTCCAGGCGCGCCATTCCTTCGCTTCGGCGACACCGGCCGCGCCCATTGCCAGCCCGGCGACGACCAGGGCTTTCATGAAATGCCCAGCACTCTTGTCAAACATGATCCGTTTCCTCCACGTGTTCCAAATTGACCCTGATACCGCGTCCTGTTCCGGACGTCTTTGTTTATTGTTCTTATGCATTACTATTTGTATGATGAATTTAAAAGTCAACCGACTAATTCGGAATACGGAAACGGTATTGCGGATTGCAAACACCGCCCCCGGCGGGCCTGATGCACGGGCATTGTCAGCCGCCCGATGAATTCGTGGAGTACCCAGTGAACCCTTTGCGCGAACGCCAGCCCAGGCAAAGCCTTGCCCAGAAGCTCTCGGAGACGCTGCGCGCCCGGATTGAGTCGGGTGAACTGGTCGAAGGCGACAAACTGCCGACCGAACAGCAATTGAGTCTGGAGCACGGCGTCAGCCGCACCGTGGTGCGCGAAGCGATCGCGACCCTGAAGGCGGACCGGTTGATCGAGGCGAAACAGGGGTCCGGCGCCTATGTTCTGGGCCGGTCTTCGCCGACGGCGCAGCAAATCTGGTCCACCCAATCGCAGACGATCTCGTCCGTCATCGAGACCCTGGAGCTGCGCGCAGCAATGGAAATCGAGGCGGCCGGCCTTGCGGCGGCACGCTGCTCCCCGGCGCAGGAAGCGCGCATTCAGGAACGCTTCCATGACCTCGGCACGTCGCTGGAAGACCATCAGGCGGCCCAGGACGCGGATTACCGGTTTCACATGGCCATCGCCGAAGCGACGAATAATCGTCAGTTCGTGGAATTCCTCGAATATCTCGGCCGACGCACCATTCCGCGGGCTCAACTGCATCTGCTCAACCCGGATCCGGACGCCGCTCTGACGATGGAACGGAACCTGTTGGCGGAGCATGAGGCGATTCTCCGCGCCATCTGCGCCCATGATGTCGAAGCGGCCCGGGACGCCATGCGCGTTCACCTGAAAGGTAGCCTGGAACGGTACCGGCAGTTGAGCCTGCTAACTAACCAGACAAATAATTAGACTTGTCATACCAATTTTATCTGCGGTAGACCGAACCCGAGAAACAGGACGCTTCGCGGTTGAAGCGCATTCGACGGGGAGGACGTATCCGCATGACGCTCGATGACATCAAATCCAAACTTGGGTCCGGCCTTCTTTCCTTTCCGGTCACGCATTTCGACGACGACCACCGTTTCGTCCCGGACGCCTATGCGGCCCATGTGGAATGGCTCTGCCAATACGACGCCGCCGGATTGTTCGTGGCGGGCGGCACGGGCGAGTTCTTTTCGCTAACCCCGGCGGAAGTGATCGATGTGCTGAAGACCGCAAAGCAGGTCGCCGGCGACATGCCGCTGGTCTGCGGCTGCGGTTACGGTACCGAGATCGCCAAGGAAATAGCCGTCGGCGCCGAAAAGAACGGCGCGGACGCCATCCTGCTGCTGCCCCACTACCTCATCAAGGCGACGCAGGAAGGCCTCTACCGGCATGTGAAGGCGGTCTGCGATTCCACCGGCATCGGGGTCATCATCTACAACCGCGACAATTCCATCATCTCGGCCGACACGGTCCGTCGTCTCGCGGACGATTGCCCCAACCTGATCGGGTTCAAGGACGGGTCCGGCCAGATCCAGACCGTCCGGGAAATCTGCGCGAAGCTCGGCGATCGGCTGGTCTATATCGGCGGCATGCCGACCGCGGAACTCTATGCCGAGGCTTATGGCGCGGCCGGCATGACCACCTATTCCTCGGCCATCTTCAATTTCCTGCCGGACCTGGCACTGACCTTCTTCAATGCGGTCCGAGACGGCGACACAGGAACGGTCGAACGCATCCTGAAGGATTTCTTCTATCCCTATTCCGACATTCGGGACCGCAAACCGGGCTATGCGGTTTCCATCGTCAAGGCGGGCCTCACCGTCATCGGCCGCCATGCCGGCCCCGTCCGGCCGCCGTTGACGGACCTCTCCCGGGAAGAGTTGGACATGCTGGAGAAAATCGTCACCCCGCATGTATGATCCCAGCAAAACGATGCAATAAAGATCCGGGGGGAGCAGAGAATGGCCAGACGCTACAACACCTTGCCGCTGGACGGGCCCAAACCCGCATTGAAGGCGCCGAAGGGGGCGGTCGATACGCATATCCACTTCTTCGACGGCCACTATCCCGGCGCCGCCGGCGGTCCGCCGCCGACGGCCGATTGCACCCCGGACGACTATCGCCGGGTGCAGGCACGCCTCGGCATCGAAAAACTGGTGGTCGTTCAGCCGAATGCCTACCAGTTCGATAATCGCTGTTCGCTGGTCGCGCTCGACGCCTTCGGCGCGAATGCACGCGCAATCCTGTGCCTGACCGGATCGGAGAGCGAGGCGGAACTGCAGGCGCTGCACGACCGCGGCGTGCGCGGGGTTCGGATCATGGATTTGCCGGGCGGCGCGTCCAAACTCGATCGGACCCTCGACCTCGCCGCCCTGATCGCACCCTTCGGCTGGCACGTGATCACCCAGTTCGACGGCCGGGACCTTTCCGATCATGCGAAGATCCTGAACCATATCGAGCACGATTACGTCATCGATCATACCGCCAAATACCTTGAGCCGGTGACGGTCGACGATCCGGCCTTTGCGGAACTGCTGCGCCTGATCGACAAGGGCAATTGCTATGTGAAGCTTTCAGCCTTTTACGAGACGTCGAAATCGGGCCCTCCCTTCTACGAGGATGTCGGCAAACTGGCCCGCGCCCTGATCGACCACGCGCCCGACCGCATCATCTGGGCAACCAACTGGCCCCATATCGGCCGCGCGGCGGAAAACTACCCGGATGATGCAAATCAGCTGGATTGCCTCGGCCAATGGACGGACAGCGAGGCCGTGATCGCGAAGATCCTCGTCGAAAACCCGCGCAAGCTTTACGATTTCGAGGACTGACGCCGCAGGTTTGCGTTCCGGCACCGCGCCGCGTTATAGGGTGGGCTCCACTCCCTCCCCGAACGCCCGACACGCCCGGAGCCATGCCATGTTGCCTCAACGCCCCTTCTTCTACCTGCGCCACGGCGAAACGGATTGGAACAAGCAGGGCCTTGCCCAAGGCACCAAGGACATTCCCTTGAACGAGACGGGGCGCAGGCAAGCGAGGGAAGCCGCGGCCTCCGCGCCCGGCCTCGGTATTCAGCGCATCGTCGCGAGCCCGCTCGACCGCGCGGCTGAAACGGCACGCACCGTCGGCAAGGCGATTGGCATAGAGCCCGTCTACGACCAGGGACTTATCGAATGCAGTTGGGGGGAACGCGAAGGCGACACGCTGGAACCCTGGTTCCGGGACTGGCTGGAAGGCCGCCTGGTCATCCCTGGGGCGGATATCCTGGCGGAATTTACCGATCGCGCCGCGGAACGGATCGCCCAGGTCCTGCGGGCGGACGACCGGCCGACCCTGATCGTCGCCCATGGCGTGGTCTATCGCGGCATTCAGAAACTGTTCGGTTGGGATCAGCTGACGATACCCAACGGCGTCATCCTGGAACATCGCCCGGATGGGGAAGCCGGCTGGCGCGTCTTCATGCGGAAGTAACGCCGCGGCCTATTCGGCGGGCGCCGGCAACACCTTGTGCATATTCTTGTGACGGACCCGGTTCGCCACCATCCGATCGTGCAGATCGGTTATGATCCGGCTGCCGGTCTTTTCGAACAGGAAGGGCAGGAAAGCGTGCGCGAGGCATGCGCAAGCAGCCAGGAACAGCGGCAGCGCAAAACCCATCGCCTGCCCCATATGCTCGACATAATCTTCGCCGACGCTGTTCGGGTGGTCTGTGAACAGATTTTTCATGCGAAGTCTCCTTAAGTCCAACCTGAAGTTCCAACCTCATTTCTGAGTGGGACTCTGCACTCATTTTCCTGGAATGTGTTTTCGTATTTGGCACTGAAACGCTCTATTTTCGTATTTTCTTACTATTTTTTAATTTAATGATAGAATATTTTCTTAATCTGCTTTTCGGGGGTAGAATTGGATCAAATTGACCGCAGGATCCTGGCGGAACTGCAGCGGGACGGATCCCTGTCGAACGCGGAGCTTGCCGAGCGGGTCGGCCTGTCGACCACGCCCTGCTGGCGGCGGGTGCGTCTGCTCGAAGAACAAGGCTACATTCGCGGCCGCGTCGCGCTGCTGAATCGGGACAAATTGAATGTCGGCGTCACCGTCTTCGTCTCGGTGAAGACCGCGCGCCACGACGCGGAATGGCTGGCGGAATTCGCGCGCGTCGTCCAAACCATGCCCGAGGTGCAGGAGTTCCACCGGATGAGCGGGGAAGTCGACTACATCATGAAGGTCGTGGTGCCGGACATCGCGGCCTATGACCGGTTCTACAAGCGGCTGATCGAAGAGATCGACCTGAGCGACGTGTCCTCCAGCTTCGCCATGGAGGAAATCAAGAATACCACCGAGTTGCCGCTGTCTTACCTCTGATCCTGTATCCGGACGGTTCCATTTTCCCTGCCGTCTGCCCTAGACTGCGCGCGGCACGTTTCGATCAAAGGGAGAGCCGATATGGGTGACATGATCACATTCCACAAACACGAAGACAGCGGCAAGACCGCGGGTTATCTGGCGGCCGCGCCGGGCGCCAAGGTGGGGATCGTCGTGATCCAGGAATGGTGGGGCCTGAACGATCAGATCAAGGGCGTGGCCGACCGCTTCGCCGCGGCAGGCTATACCGCGCTGGCACCCGATCTCTACGCAGGCCGCGTCACCCAGGACCCGGATGAAGCCAACCACATGATGTCGGGGCTGGACTGGGACGGCGCATACAAGGACGTCCGCGGCGCGGTGCAGCGCCTGAAGCAGGATTGCGACAAGGTCGCCGTGCTCGGCTTCTGCATGGGCGGCGCCATCACGATCATCGCCGGGGTCAGAATTCCGGAATGCGATGCAGCGGTCTGTTACTACGGCATCCCGGGCAAGGAGGCAGCGGATCCGGCAAAGATGGCCGTGCCCTTCCTTGGCCATTTCGCGACCGAGGACGACTGGTGCACCCCCGCGGCGGTGGAAGGGTTGAAGGCGGATCTCGCCGGGGTATCGACCCCGGTCGAGATTCACTCCTATGAGGGCAAGCAGCACGCTTTCTTCAATGAGGTTTCCGCCGCCTACGACAAGGAAGCCGCCGAATTGTCATGGGACCGCACGCTGGCCTTCCTGAAGGCACAGTTGTAGGTCCATTCGGAGATCGGGCCGACGCCGGCCGGCAGGCGTTACAGCTTGGCCGGCCAGTCCGCTTCCGTCGTATCGACCGCCAACCCGTCGACAAGGGTATCGACCTTGTCGGCATAGAAGGCAGCGTAGCCTTCCAGCCAGGCCACGTCCGAATAGGGGGTTTGATAGGCCCAGACAGCGTTCTCGGCCGGCTTGGCATGCTCGCCGGGACCGCTTCCGCCGGATATCGACCAATAACAGGCATGCCCCTTGAACGGGCAATAGGTCGTATGATCGGAGCCTGACAGTTCGTCCATGTCGATGGCGAGCAGGGGTACGTAAAGCACGGGCGTATGGTTCGTCTCCCGGACCAGAATCGCCCCCTCGGTCTTGCAAAGGGTCACGCCGTTGCGCCTGATCTCCACGATCCTCTCAAAAGGTTCGCGGGTGACTTTATGGTCGGGTCGTTCCCGAAATCCCGGCGCGGGATTGCCGCCGCCGCTCGGTTGAGCCTGACCGGTCATGACGATACTCCTCCTTTCCTGTGGTCTCCTTTCAGGATGTCGGGCGGCCGACCCATTCGGCCGCCCTCCTCTTCAACATTGGTTCGCCGCGCAATTCGGCAACCCCGAAAGCCAGATCTATTCAGCCGCCTGGGCCGGCGCTTCCGGCACCGGTTCGCGCATGGTGACGAATTCTTCCGCCGAGGTCGGGTGAATTCCGATCGTTGCATCGAAATCAGCCTTGGTGGCGCCGGCCTTGAAGGCAACGCCGATACCTTGGGTGATTTCGCCTGCCTCCGGACCGACCATGTGGAACCCGACGACCTTGTCGCTGGCCCGATCAACGATCATCTTGATCAGGGTTCGTTCCTCGCCGCCCGACAGAGTGTGCTTCATCGGCCGGAAGGCGGAGCGGTAGATGTCGATTTCGCCGTATTTGTCATGCGCCTCCGTCTCGGTCAGACCGACCGTGCCGATCGAGGGCTGCGAGAAGACCGCCGTCGGGATATCCCGATAATCCATCTTCCGGTTCTCGCCCTTATAGGTGTTGTGCGAGAAGACCATTCCTTCGGCGATGGCAACGGGGGTTAGCGCCACCCGATGGATGACGTCGCCCAGCGCATAGATCGACGGCACATTGGTGCGGAAATCCTCGTCGACCACGACGGCCCCGTTTTTCGCCAATTCTACCCCGGCGTTTTCCAGGCCCAGATTGGCCGTATTGGGGTGTCGGCCGGTGGCATAGAGGATCAGGTCCGTCTCCACGGTCGAGCCGTCCTCCAGCATCGCGACAAGACCGTCCTCCGTCTTCTCGACCGATGCGATATTCGCGTTGAAGCGGATATCGACGCCCTTTTTCACCATTTCGTCCCGAAGATGCGAGCGGACATCCGCATCGAAACCGCGCAGGAAGAGCGGACCGCGATACATCTGGATCGTCTCGACCCCCAGCCCGTTGAAAATGCCGGCGAACTCAACGGCGATATAGCCGCCGCCGACGACGATCGCGCGCTTCGGCAGGGTCTCCAGACTGAAGACTTCGTTCGAGGTGATGACATGTTCGTTGCCCGGGAAGTCAGGCACGGTCGGCCAGCCGCCGGTGGCGATCAGAATGCGTTCCGCCGTCACCTTTTCGCCGCCGACCTCTACGGTATTCGCGTCGACCACCGTGGCGCGGGCGTTGAACAATTTTACCCCGGCATTGTTCAGCAGCATCTCGTAGACGCCATTCAGCCGGCTGATTTCCTTGTCCTTGTTAGCAACGAGCGTTTTCCAGTCGAATGCCGTGTCGCCGACCGTCCAGCCGAAGCCGGCCGAGTCGTGGAAATCTTCCTGGAAATGCGAGGCGTAGACGAAAAGCTTTTTCGGCACGCAGCCGACATTCACACAGGTCCCGCCCAGATAACGGTCCTCCGCGACGGCGACGCGGGCCCCCATCCCGGCGGACATGCGGGCTGCCCGGACACCGCCGGACCCCGCCCCGATGACGAAAAGATCATAGTCGTAATTGCTCATAAAACCTCCATGGATGCCCGATCCCCGCGGGCAATGATCGCCGTATCGTGCCTTGAGCCGCTATGGCTCGCACAATTCGGTTTGGAAACACAATGTTAACGCCCCATATCGTACCTAGTCCGTCGGGGCGCAAGGATGACCGGCGGCCTGAAAGGTGCCAGGATACTCACTTTCGGTCACGCATTTGCGAGCTTGGAGACGCATGGACGACGGTTCGACCTCAGGCATGACAGCCCAGGAAGGCAAGGAAAGCCCCGACCTGGATGCGCGCAGCTATCGCGCGCTTCGCCTCTGCACGAATTTCCGCGCCGGCTTCACCCTTCCCTCCTGTGGCGCGCGCGGGGCAGAGGACGTTCGCGAAGAAATCGCCCGGCAATGGCCGGAACGGAATATGCCCTTTGACTTCGAAACCGTGCATTGCATGGGCAAGTGTCATATCGGCCCGACCCTTCGGCTGGTGCCGGCCGGGCCCTTCCTCATGGGGGCGCGGACCAAGGAAGACGTCACCCGCCTGCTGGACCTGCTGGAAGCCGGCGAGATAGAGAAAGCCGCGCAGGAATTTCCGTCCCCGGCCGCGTATTGAGGCGGAATGGCATGCCCCTTGCGGGCGGATCATTGGAACCGAACAGCAAATCGAGAGTTATGCGAGCCCTGATCCTCACCTTCGCCGCCGCCGTGATAACGGTCACGACACTGATTGCTGATGCCCCGGCCTTTGCCGACGGAAGCCGTTTCATACCGCTCGGCCGGATACCGCAACTGCTGCAGCCCGGCGGCGCCACCCCGCCCCGGTTCAGCAGGGGGTCCCGGCCCGTGAAGTTCTTCGTCGACGCCGCATCCCTACCGCAAAGCCTGTCGACCAATTTGTCGAATGCCTGCGCCCATGGCATCTTCAACACGCAACGCCCCGGCCGTTACTATGTCGTGGTCGAATTGCAGGGGGGACAGAAAAAGCGCCTGTCCTACGCCAACGCCCAGGGCTTCAATCTGCGCGATCCCGGCAATCGACGGGGCCGTGACCTTGCCTTTCTGTTCGAATTGGACGGCACGTCCCAGTGCAAGGTCTATGCAATCCCGACCTTGTTCTAGAAGAGAGTTTAAGGGCCAATCCTCTTCGCCCCCTGCATTACGGAGATAACCTCCTCTTCCACGGCAACTTGGGCTACCATCCCCCGAAAAACACAACCGGGGTGGAAAATGCTGACGGAAGAGCAGGTCGCGGCCTATCGCGAAGACGGTTTCATTCTCGTACCAGACGTCTATTCGACCGACGAAATTGCGGAGCTGAACCGGGTTACGGACCGGTTCGTCGAAACCAGCCGCGCGCTGACCGGAAGCGATAGCGTTTTCGATATCGGTCCCGGCCACAGCCATGCCGCCCCGAAATTGCGCCGCATCAAGAACCCGACCCTTCATCATCCTGCCTTCGACAAGGCGATGCGCCACCCCGGACTGATCGCCATACTGCAGCAATTGCTGGGCGATGCATTGCGGTTCGATCATGCCAAACTGAACATCAAGCCTGTCGGCGGCGGGGCGGAGATCGACTGGCATCAGGACTGGGCCTTCTATCCCCACACCAATGACGACATGCTGGCCGTCGGTGTGCTGCTGGGCGATGTCGGCCCGAAAAGCGGCCCCTTGCAGGTCGTACCCGGCAGCCATAAGGGGCCGGTGCTGAACCACCATTCGAACGGTGTCTTCTGCGGCGCCATCGACGACGCGGAAGCCGAGGGTCTTGCGGAAACGGCCGTGCCGCTGACAGGCAAGGCCGGTTCGGTCACCATTCACCATGTCCGCGCAATCCATGGATCGGAACCGAATACCAGTGAGACGGCACGCCGCTTGCTGCTTTTCTCCTATGCCGCCGTGGATGCCTGGCCCTTGCTGCCCAAGGAAGGAATTGGCGATTTCGACACACGCATCCTGACCGGTACGCCGACGCTTGCGCCGCGCCAGATCGCCGTTCCAATCCGTATCCCGCTGCCGAAAGTGGAAGCCGACGATTCCATCTTCGACAACCAGTCGCACAAACAACGCGGCGCGGCCATGATGGGGTCATAGACCGCCGCACGGGGTTTTTCAGCGCATTCCGCCGATCTTATCGTGCCGGTCATCCCTATTTGATTTTCCGTTTGCGGTGACTCCCGCCAATATGCTTGCACCTCGCCGCGATTGGGGAAACCGGAGGTTTGGGCATGCGGAACGCCATTCGGCTGTACAGTGGGCTGATCCTGGCCGCATTCGTGTTGACGCATCTGTTGAACCACTCCCTGGGATTGATCTCCCTGGAAGCGATGGATCGCGGCCGGATGATCCTGAACGCGCCCTGGAGCAATATCATCGGCGGCCCGCTGCTTCTCGCCGCCTTTTTCTTTCATATCCTGAACGCGCTTTATGCGATTTACCGTCGGACCTCGCTGCGCATGAGCAACTGGGAGGCAACCCAGCTTTCCATGGGATTGGCTATCCCGATCCTGTTGGGTCCGCATCTGGCGGGTGCCTTCATCGGGCAATTCCTGGCCGGCCACAAACCGACTTATGAGTGGTATATCGCCTTCTACTGGATCGTCGCCCCGGTTCAGGGCGGAATTCAAACCGCCGGCTTGCTGGCGGCCTGGATCCACGGATCGGTCGGCATACACTACTGGCTGCGCACCAAAATCGGCTATGAACGATATGCGCCGCTGCTTCTGTCCCTGATTGTCGCCATCCCGGTCGCCGCGGTCAGCGGCTTCATCGCCGCCGGGCTCGGCGCCCAGCGCTTGGCCGCCGCCGATCCGGATTTTGTCGACCGGGCGTTCAAGGCCATCAGGCTGACCGGCGAGAATGCCGACCTTGTGGTGAACCTCGCCAACGCATCGACCTGGACAGCCATGGCGGTCATTGCCATTCCCTTCCTGCTGCGCAGCATTCGCACGGTCGTCAATCGGATGCGACAGGGCCCCGTCCTGATCCTGCCGGACGACCGCAGGCTGAGCATCCAGAAAGGCGCGACGGTGCTGGAGACCCTGCGCGCGGCCGGTATTCCGCACGCGTCCGTCTGCGGCGGCCGGGGCCGGTGCACGACCTGTCGCGTACGGATCCTGAAGGGCGGCGATGCCCTGCCGGAACCGGGCGGCATCGAGGCGCGGGCCCTGGCCCGGATCGAAGCGCCGCCGGAATTACGGCTGGCCTGTCAAATCCGGCCCGATGCCGATATCAGCGTTGTCCCGCTGCTGCCGCCGCGCGCCACCGCCGATCAGGGACGTCAGCCGGGTGGACTGGAAGGGCTGGAACGGCAGATCACCATCGTCTTCATTGATCTGCGCGGATCCACCAAGTTGGGTGAGACGAAACTGCCCTATGACGTGCTGTTCATCCTGAACCAGTTCTTCGCGGAAATGACCAAGGCGCTGCACGAAACGCGCGGCCATTACTCCCAGTTCACCGGTGACGGTTTGATGGCGATATACGGGCTCAACAGCCCGAAACCCGAGGACGGCGCGCGCGACGCGCTGGCGGGCGCAGCCGCGATGTTGAAGAGGATTGAAGCGCTGAATGCCTCGTTGGAAAGCGAACTGCCCTTTCCGTTGCAGATCGGCATCGGCATCAACGACGGAGAGGCAATCGTCGGCGCGATGGGCCCGCCTTCGGCGCAAACCGTGACGGCGATCGGCGACAGCGTCAATTCGGCCGCCAGGCTGGAAGCCCTGTGCAAGGAGCACGGAAAACCGCTTGTCATCGCCAAGTCGACGGCCATTCTTGCCGGTGTCGCCCCGCCCGAGGACGCCTTGCACGCGATCGAGTTGCGCGGCCGCTCGGAGGTGACCGAATATTATGCCCTGGATACTGTCCCCACCCCTGAAGGAGGCCGAGCGTGAGTAACCCGACCCTGGTTATCGGCAATAAGAACTATTCTTCCTGGTCCCTGCGCCCCTGGCTTGCCCTGCGCAAGGCCGGCATCGCCTTCGACGAGGTCAAGGTTCTGCTCGACAAACCGGATACCAAGAAACGGATTCTGGAACATACGCCGGCGGGCAAGGTCCCGGCCTTGGTCGTCGACGGACAAACGGTTTGGGACTCGCTGTCGATCTGCGAATGGGCAGCGGAACGGCGGCCCGATCTGTGGCCGAAGGACCCGGCTGACCGGGCTCATGCGCGCTCGATCAGCGCGGAAATGCATTCGGGCTTTCCGGCCCTGCGCGCCGCATTGCCGATGAATATCCGGGCGACCGGCCGTCACGTGCCGTCGACGCCGGAACTGGAGGCCGATATCGCGCGCGTGCTGGATATCTGGAACGGCTGCCGCGCCGCCCATGGCAATCACGGGCCTTGGCTGTTCGGTCATTTCAGCATCGCCGACGCCATGTTCGCTCCCGTCGCGACGCGCCTGCGCACCTATGGCATCGCCGTCGACGACACCGCCCAAGCCTATATCGACACCCTTTTCGCGGATCTAGATTTCAAGGAATGGCTCGCCGAAGCCGACGGAGAGGAAGACATGCTGCGGATCGAGGAGGTCGGGTAGGGCTTAGCCGGCCTTCTCACCCGCCCCGCCACGATAAGCATAATTCTTGTCGAACCGTTCCATCACATAATCGCCGTAGCGAACAGGGCCGGGCCCGGCGATGGGCGTAACGCCTTCGGCATAGGGATGCAGCGGTTCCACAACCGTTTCCATCGCCATGTCGAAGAAAAAGGGGATGGAATACCGGTCCCGTCCGCTGCGATTGTTCAGCACGCGATGCGGTGTCGACGGCCAGCGCCCGCCGCTCCAATACGACAGCAGGTCGGCGACATTGACCACGAAACTGTCCGGCACATAGGGCACGTCGATCCAGCCGCCGCCTTGGCGATCCGTCGCACGGACCTGCAGCCCGCCGATTTCGTCCTGCGCCAGCAGGGTCATGAATCCGTAATCGGTATGGGGGGCGGACCCGAATAGATCCTCGTCCGCCTCCGCCGATACCGGCGGGTAATGCAATAGGCGCAGATAGACGGTCGGATACTCGAAATGCCGGTCGAACAGGTCGTCCCGCTGCCCCAGCGCGCGGGCCAGCAGGCGGGTCAAATGCCGGGCCGTCTCGTCCAAGACCCGATAATAGCCCTCCACCGCCGAACGAAAATCGGGCAGATCGGCAGGCCATTGGTTCGGCCCCTGCAAGGGGCCGCCAAATCGCGGATCGTCCGCCGCCACCGGATGCATCATCATGAAGCTTTCCGATACATTCGGTTTCGTCACCGTGTCGACCGAAGAGGTGACGATCTTGCTGGTCTTTGGCGCGATATAACCGCGGTGAAAAGCATTCACGGCAATTGCCCGTTTCTCCGCCTCTGGCAGGGCGTGAAAGGCGCGCGACGCGGCGAAGGCACGGTCCCGCAGGCCCATCGGCACGCCATGTCCGGTGACGATGCAGAACCCGTATTCCCGAAACGCCGCATCCAGTCCGGACGCGATCCGGTCCCGAGCGGCACCGGTGGACGGAAACCCTTCCAGGTCGATGACAGGCAATGACGGCACGAATTCCTCCCAGTCCGCTCCTGCGCCGGGCCGCGGTTCACCCTTGATCTCAAAGACCGCGCCCTCTACAAGACCCGGCGCCGCGCCGGGCCCTATGGAACACTATTCCCTGCACACAGGTCCGGCCATTCAAAACAGATCCGCCTGAACGAAGCCCCGCCCGGTCACCCTGGGTCGGCTGCCAACCGCTTGCCTCCGACACAACGCCGATACGAACGAGGGACGCAGATCCATGAGCGACTGGCTGGGTATCGATTTTGGAACGTCAAACTCCGCAGCGGCGTACGTCGAGGACGGCACGGTAAAGCGCATCCGGCTCGACCGAGAAAGCGACACGGTCCCGACAGCGGTCTTCTTTCCTCTCGAAGAAAAGAGCATGGCCGTCGGCTCCGTTGCCAACGAAGCCCTGATAGACCGGCTGGAAGGGCGCTATATGCGCTCACTGAAACGGGTACTCGGCACGCCGCTGATGGCGGAACGCCGAACCATCCTGGACCGGAAGATGGATTTCTACGACATCGTCGCGGCCTTCCTGAAAATCATCAAGCAAAGGTCCGAGGAACAGGCCGGACGGCGCTTCGACAAGGTCGTCGCCGGGCGGCCCGTCCTGTTCGACAGCCGGAATGCGGATATCGACGCCCGCGCGGCAAGCGACCTGGAGCGCTGCTATCGCATGGCGGGCTTCGACGACATCGTCTTTCTGCCCGAACCGGAAGCCGCCGCCCTTTCCGTCACCGGCGCGATCGATACGGATGCGCTTGGCGTCGTGGTCGATATCGGCGGCGGCACTTCCGACTTCACCGCCTTCAAGAAGTCGGGCGGCGGGATCGATCTGGCCGCGTCCCATGGTGTGCAACTGGGCGGCACGGATTTCGATCGGGCCCTAAACCTGAAATTCATCATGCCCTGCCTGGGTCACGGCCACAGCATCCGGCACGGAATGGGCGGCGAGACCATCACCGCGCCGAACGCCATTTTCCAGGACCTCGCGACCTGGGAAAAGATCCATATGCTCTACACGGGCAAGACCCTGACATTGGCGAAGGGTCTGGTGCGGGATGCGGTGGAGCCCGACATTTTCCAGCGCCTGCACCACACGATCGATTGGCAATTGGGGCACGAGATCGCCTTCCTCGCCGAACGCTCCAAGATCGCTTCAAACAGCGCGGCAGGCCCTGTCGAGATTGATCTCAAACTGCTTGAAACGGGCCTTTCCGTGGGCATGAATCCAGCGGATATCGAAACCGTCTTCAGCGGCTTTACCGACACGCTTTCGGAAACCCTCGACGACACGCTGACGCGCGCCAAGGTCTCACGGGATGCGGTCTCGCATGTGGTGCCGGTCGGCGGCGCGAGCCTGATGCGGCTTGTTCGATCCGCCACATCACGGGTCGTCCCTGCGGCGAGCATGGTCGAAACGGAGATCTTCACCGCCGTCGTCGACGGCCTCGCCATGCATGGGGAGGCCTTGGCCTGACTCTGCGACAAGGGTCAGGCCGCGTGACGAGGAGAACGATCACTGCAGGGCGTATTCTGCCTGAGTGAAGGGACAGCTTGGCCGCCTCACGCCTCGTCCCCCTCCGCGTCTTCCCGGTCCCGAACATACCGTTCTTCGAGCGGAAACGGCGGCAGCCAGAACTCCCGGCGCAGGGTCCAAAGTTCGTAACTCGGTTTGAATTGGTCCGGCGCGTCCAGGGAACCCAGATGAAGCTCCATCTCGTTTCTGCTACGGGAATAGACCGAGGAACCGCATTGCGGGCAGAAGTGCCGCCCTTGATAGGAATGCGTATTACCCTCGACCGTGACGGCGTTCTCCGGAAAGATCGCCGATGCATGGAACAGTGCCCCGTGATGTTTTCGGCAGTCCAGACAGTGACAGATCCCGACCCGATCGGGCCACCCCACCGCCGCGAACCGGACCGCGCCGCATTGGCAACCGCCGGTGACCTGGTCCAAACCGCACCTCCCCGGGTTTTCCCCTGATCGGCCAAGCCCGAAGCTACCAACTCCGGGCACCGTCACTCTATTCCACCGTAACGCTTTTCGCCAAATTCCGCGGCTGGTCGACATCGGTGCCTTTGATGACGGCTGTGTGATAGGCCAGCAGTTGCACCGGGATGGAATACAGGATCGGCGCGACGACCGGGTCGACGGCGGGAAGCTCAATGCTGGCGAAGGGTTTCGCCTGTTTGTGCATGCGCTCGATGCCCTTGGCGTCCGACAGGAAGATCACCTTGCCGCCCCGGGAAATCATTTCCTGCACGTTGCTGGCGGTCTTCTCGAACAGGGCGTCGCTGGGTGCGATCATGATGATCGGCACTTCCTCCTCGATCAGGGCGATCGGGCCGTGCTTCATCTCGCCCGCCGCATAGCCTTCCGCGTGGATATAGGAGATTTCCTTCAGCTTCAGCGCCCCTTCCATGGCGATCGGGAAACTTGCCCCGCGGCCCATATAGAAGACGTCCCGGGCCTTGGCGACCGTCTGGGCGATCTCGGCGATATGGCCGTCATGGTTGAGGACCTCGGCCGCGCGGCCCGGCACTTCGGCCAGGGCGGAAGCCAGTTCCGCTTCCCGCTTGTGGTCGATGGTCCCGCGCGCCCGCGCCGCGGCGATGGCGATGGAGGCAAAAACCGTCAGCTGCGTGGTGAAGGCCTTGGTCGAGGCGACGCCGATCTCCGGCCCTGCCTTGGTCAGGATCACCGCGTCGGATTCACGAGCGATGGTGCTTTCCGGTACATTGACGATGGAAAGGATATGCTGCCCTTCCCGCTTGCAGAAACGCAGCGCCTCCAGCGTGTCGGCGGTCTCGCCCGACTGGCTGACGAAGATGGCCAGGCCGCCTTCCGGCAGCGGCGCGCCGCGATAGCGGAACTCCGAAGCGATATCGACCTCGACCGGAATCCGCGCCAATCCTTCCAACCAGTATTTAGCGACATAACCGGCGTATGATGCCGTGCCGCAGGCTGAGATCGTGATCCGCGGCACGGACGCGAAATCGATCGGCAGCGGCGGCAGGGTGACCGTCTGGCTGGCCGGGTTCAGCACCGTGGCCAGCGTATCGCCGATCACCGTCGGCTGCTCATAGATTTCCTTGAGCATGAAATGCGGATAATTGCCCTTGCCGATGATCGCACCGGAAACCGCGGTTTCCACGACGGGACGCTCGACCGGTTCGCCGTCTTCGTTGAAGACCTCCGCCCCTGCCGGACCGACCACGGCCCAGTCGCCATCCTCCAGATAACAGATGCGGCGGGTCAGCGGTGCCAGCGCCAGGGCGTCGGAGCCGAAATACATCTCGCCCTCGCCGTAACCGATGGCGAGCGGACTGCCGCGCCGCGCACCGATCATCAGGTCGTGATGGCCGCGGAAGATCATCACGAACGAGAACGCGCCTTCCAGACGCGGCAGGGTCTTGGCGACCGCTTCCCGCGGGCTCAGCCCCTCGTCGAGATACATGTTGATGACATGGGCGACGACCTCGGTATCGGTCTCGCTGGAGATCGCCTTGGCGCGATCGCCCAGTTCATCCTTCAACTCCTGAAAATTCTCGATGATGCCGTTATGCACCAGCGCGACATTCTCCGAGATATGCGGATGCGCGTTGTTCTCCGACGGCACCCCATGGGTTGCCCAACGGGTATGGCCGATCCCGACCGTCCCCGCGAGAGGGTTGCCCTCAAGCACGGATGCCAGATTGGCGAGCTTCCCTTCCGCGCGCCGCCGGTCGATCGAACCGTTGACCAGGGTGGCAATACCGGCTGAGTCGTAACCGCGGTATTCCAACCGCTTCAGACCATCCAGCAAGAGAGGGGACGCATCCCGTTTTCCGAGAATACCGACTATGCCGCACATGGTTGGGACGGCCTCCTTCGTTCCGTTTCGTGTTCTTTACTATTCGGGCTTACGCCTTGGCCTTCTTGTCGGCCTGCTGCTTCGCTTTTTGGGCTGCCCGCCCCTCCCGGAATTTGACCGCCGCGCCATCCTTGGCCATCTGCTGGCCGCGGGCGACGGCGATAGCGTCCTTGGCCACATCCTGGGTCACGGTGCTGCCGGCGCCGACGATGGCGCCCGCGCCGATGCTGACAGGTGCGACCAGCGCGGAATTCGACCCGATGAAAGCGCCTGCCCCGATCTCGGTGCGCGATTTCAAATAGCCGTCGTAATTACAGGTGATCGTACCGGCCCCGATATTGGCCTTCGCACCGACCCCGGCATCGCCGATATAGGAAAGATGGTTCGCCTTTGCGCCTTCCCCGAAAACAGCGTTCTTCACTTCGACGAAATTGCCGATCCGCGCGCCCGCGCCAATCTCGGTCCCGGGCCGCAGCCGGGCGAAGGGCCCGATATCCGCGCCGCGCCGAACGACGGCACCTTCGAGATGGCAGAAATCCTTGATCACGGCCCCTTCCTCGACCGTGACGCCCGGCCCGAAGACCACGTTGCGGCCGACCTCCACCCCCGGCGCCAGGGCCGTATCGTAGGAGAACCACACCGTCGAGGGGTCGCGCAACGTGACGCCATCTTCCAGCGCCGCATGGCGCCGGGCCTGCTGGAACTGTTCCTCGGCAGCCGCCAGGTCGACTTTGCTGTCGACGCCCTGCAACTCGGCTTCCGGTGCCTCGATCGCAGCGCAGCGGCATCCATCCGCCCGCGCGATCTCCACAAGATCGGTCAGGTAATATTCGCCTTTGGCATTGTCGTTGGTCACCCGGTCGATCCAGGTGAACAGTCGCGCAGCCTCAATCGCCATGACGCCGGAATTGCAGAACGTGATCGCCTTCTGTTCCAGGGAGGCGTCCCGCTCCTCGACAATCGCGGTCAGCGCGCCCGAAGCGTCTTGAATGAGGCGTCCGTACCCTGTCGGCTCCGCCGACTGGAAGCCCAGCACGACCACCGCGGCACCGTCGCCCCGTGCGTCCAGCATCCGTTGCAACGTCGCCGTCTTCAGGAAAGGGCTGTCGCCATAGACGACGAAGACCGTAGCATCCGCATCGCCGTACCCGGAAAGCGCCGCACGGGCGGCCTTGACCGCATCGGCCGTGCCCAGCCGGTCATGTTGAACAGCCGTTTCTGCCGGGGCGACCGCGCGTTCCAGATCCGGCATGTCCGGCCCGACCACCACGACCGTGCGCTCCGGGGCCATCGGCGCGACCGCGCGCAGTACATGGTTCACCATCGGCAGGCCGCCGACCTCGTGCATCGCTTTCGGTTTCGCGGAACGCATGCGGGTGCCGAGCCCGGCGGAGAGAACGACGGTGGCGCAGGACGGGGAATTCATGCCTGGAGGACTGCCTGGTTCGCTTTGGAGAAATTGACGCTTCACTAATGCCACAGGCGGAAAACAGCGCCAAGTCACTCTTTGTTACGCGTATTTGCGGATTGTTTCGAAAGGTTTCGCCTGGGCGGCGCTAATTCCTGAGGGCCTTGGCCTGGGTCAGAAAATCGTCCAGCAGGCCGAGTATCTCGGATCTTTGGGCTTCGTCCATCATTTCCAGGCCGTCGTTGATGGCGAGCTGCATGTCCAGGTTCGGCGCGCCGCCCGATTGCCCCGCCTTGAGCAGGCTGTCGGCCAGGTCCTCCCCGCAAATCGCCGCCAGATCCGTCCGGAACCGTGCAAGCAACGCCGCCAGCGCCTGTTCCTCCTCCAAAAGCACGCCCTTTCAATTCATTCCGGTGGGGTCCACGCCGTCACCGACCACATATCCGCCCCCGTCTAAGGTCAAGGCGGGTTTTCCGACCGCCCTGGCTGAGGTACCAATGCAACCCGGTCGCTGGAACCGGACAACGCTTCCGATTTCGGCGGCATCGACCCGCCCGGATGGCCGAGTATCCGGCAACCGCCAGTGGCCTGCAAGATATTCATACCGGAGAAATACCCGCAGTGCGAGCAAACATGAAGCCCAGTCGGCGCACGCCGGAACGAAACAGACGGTCCGGAATCAGAACCGTTTTCATCTTCGATCTGGACGGGACCCTGATCCACAGCGCACCGGACATAGCCGATGCGGCGAACAGGTTATTGGCGGAATACGGCGGCAGCCACCTACCGGTCGGCAAGGTCATGAACATGGTCGGCGGCGGCGCGCCGAAACTGTTGGAGCGCGCCTTTACGGCGGCCGGTCTTCCCATGCCCCCGGCGGACGAGGCCTTGCGGCGTTTCCTTGATCACTATCACACCGGGCCGGTCATGAGGACCAAACCCTATCCGGGCGTCACCAATCTGCTCGCCGCGCTCAGGCGGGCGGGCAACCCCATGGCGCTTTGCACCAACAAACCGGGCCGGGCCACCGAGGCGATCCTGCAACGGCTGCGCTGGGATGGGCTGTTCGACGCGGTCGTCGCTGGCGACGACCTGCCGGAAAAGAAGCCGAGTCCGCTTCCCGTCCTCACCGCCCTGTTTCTGGCCGGCGGTTCGCCGGACCGCGCGCTCTATGTCGGCGATAGTCGTGTCGACGTATTGGCGGCACGCAATGCCGGCCTGCCGGGTGTCGTGTTGACCCATGGATATTCGCACGGACCGGTCTCGGCGATGGGCGCGGATGTATTGAGTACGACGGTCAGGCCGCTGCTTCGCCTCGCCGGTCGGTGAGCCCTCAATCCGTATTCAGCGCCAATTGCTTGCCGCCGGCGGTGACACTGGTGAGATGCGCCATCACGGTGCCGAAATCGGTCTCGAATTTGGCACGGACGGGTATGGCCGGTGCTTCCGCCAAAGGCCGCCCGACATAGACGATACGGTCGCGCGCCGTCTTCACGTATTTGCTCTTTTCCTTCCTATCGCCGCCCAGCACGGTGTATTCGATTTCGCAGGCACGGGCCTCGCCCTGGAATATGGAATACGCGTTGGCGTCGAAGTGCTCCGTGCCCCGATCCGTCACGCTGAGGTCATATCGCCGGCGCCCGTCGAAGACCTGGAAATCGCCGCTGCAGGCATCGCCCTGGGTCATCGCCTCCGACAGGCCCGCGATCACGCTCAACGGATCGATGGTGCCGATTTCCGCGTCTTCCGGCAGGGCGTTGACCTCCTCCAGATCCGGCGGCGGTTGAACGAGGACCGCGGCGACATCGCCGGTGCCGTCATAAGCGAGCGCGACCTTCCTGACGCGTTCGCCGCGATAGCCGTGATTGCGATGCCGTAACGGAACCGGACCGTCGGCGGCGAATGCCCCCAGAGATTCCGTATGGCCGTGCCAGGAGAAGAAGAAATCCAGGATACCCTGTGTTTGGCCTTCGGCCGACAGGCGGTAACGCTGATCCGTCCGGTCCAGTTCGGCCTTCGCCGACAGGACATGCAGGCCGCCGAAATAGACCTCATAGGTTATCACCACCGGATCGGTATCTTCCGCCGCGGCCGGGGCGGCGGAAACCGGCAACGCGAACAGCGCCGCGGCAACGCAAAGCCTTCGCCAGATCCTGACCGGCTCCGGCCGCGTTTCCTGCCTTATTTCCTGGCATGTCCGACGTGTGGCTTCGGCTTTCAGCATGTCTTCCGAGTCGATCCCTGTTGCCAATAATACCTCTATCTCGGTCGGCAATTCGGAAAGGCAAGACCGTCACCGGCAACTATACATGAATACCGTTGGTCCGGGCCAGGAAAGGCCGGTGAGCGGCCGCACGGGCAGACGCAACGCTTTCTTGACAGGTCCCGACCCCGCGCGTAAACCCACCAGCCTTGACGCCGACAGGCGACGGGCGCGTAGCTCAGCGGGAGAGCACTGCCTTCACACGGCAGGGGTCACTGGTTCAATCCCAGTCGCGCCCACCATCTCATAACACGAAATCATTGAGAGTATTTTTGGGAACACGCTGTCATAGACATGATTCCCGAGGGTCAAGTGAACCAATTTCGAGGCTATCCAGCGCGAAATCACCCGAAAGTGAGTTCCGTATATCCATGGCGTCATGACGATAACCTCGGTTCAGTGTATCGCCAGACGAACCGTTGCTCGAATGTTGAATGCATATCTGGAACCAATAGAACGAATATGAATGTTGGCACCCTTGCAGACCGCTAGGATAAACAAGCAGAGTCGCCAACTACACGTGGGGCGAGCCAATTCAATTTAACACAGGGTTCTTCGGTAAAGGCAGCATTGACTATTGCCTAAGCCTGTTCGACGGAAAGTTTGAACGTCCCAAATCCAAGTGTCGGGATGCCAGCAGGCCCAGTTTTTTTGGATAGTCATAGACCGTTACTCCTGTGGATCATGGTGATTTGAGGTTGATGGTGACGGCAGGAACACATTTCGTCCGGGCCACTATCTGGTCGACCCGGACGAAATCACATCGGCATTCCATTATTCTGCAGGTTGTGGCGTCGGCACAGGGGTCATGCGCCCGCTGAGCCGGGTCAAGGCAATTCCGAAGCCGACCACTGCTGCGCCGATGAACGGCGTGAGAGCCAGTCCGACATTCTCCACCACTGTCCCGCCGGCCCAGGCACCAAAGGCGATGCCCAGATTGAACGCTCCGATGTTCAAACCTGAGGCCACATCAACTGCACCCGGCGCCACGTCACGGGCAATCTGCACGACATAAGCCTGCAACGGCGGCACGTTTCCGAATGCGAAACCGCCCCAGAAAAGAACAACAGCGATAGCTGTCCAGCTTGATTCCAGCCCCAAGCCCAAGAACACGAGGGAAAGTGCTAACCCGCCGAATATGATCGTCAAAGCCGGCACCGGTCCAACGCGGTCGGACAGTTTGCCGCCAACAATGTTCCCAACGGCTACCGACACGCCATAAAGCAGGATGACGAGGCTGACGGCATTGGCACCAAGACCTGTGATGTCAGTCAGCATCGGAGCCAGGAAGGTAAAGGCAATGAAGTTGCCGCCATAGCCGACGGCAGTGATCAGATACACCAGGACCAAACGCGGCGATGTCAGCACCTGCATTTGCTGGCGCAGTGTCGGAGGTTCTCTCTGAACAAGATTGGAGGGCACTAAGCGGGCAGAAGCGACAAGGCCAATAATGGCAAGCCCGACAACGCCGAGGAAGGTCGACTGCCAGCCGAAACTCTGGCCGATCCATGCACCGAAAGGCACACCGGTAACGAGCGCAACTGTCAGTCCCATGAATACCATGGCTATGGCGCTGGATTCCTTTTCGCGCGGGACGAGCCCAGTCGCAATTGTTGAGGCAATCGCAAAGAATACACCATGAGCAAGTCCCGTGATGAAGCGCGCAGCAACCAGCGCTTCATAGCCCGGCGCCATTGCCGCAAACAGGTTGCCTGCGGTGAATAGAACCAAGAGCGACAGCAGCAGACGTTTCCGTGGCATGCGGCCTGCCAAGGCGGTCAGCACCGGCGCTCCGATAGTAACGCCCAAGGCATAAAGACTAACGAGCAACCCCGCCGAGGGAAGCGAAACGCCGAGATCTTCAGCGATGGTGGGTATCAAACCGACAATCACGAATTCGGTCGTACCGACAGCAAAAGCGCTGATAGTCAGCGCCCAAAGTGCAAGAGGCATGGAGAAAGCTCCCAACTAGAATTTTATCTCGACGCCCCAAATGGCACTAGCATATCTTTGCGTGAAGAGAGCGGTTTGCTAAGGAGCATTGCGAAAAATGCACGAATTGCCACAGACTCGCGATTTGGCGGTCTTCGTCACGGTCGTCGAAGATGGTGGATTCGCCGAAGCGGCCCGACGGCTTGGCACAGCTCCATCAACCTTGAGCCGCGCGGTGAACCGTTTGGAAGCGCAGCTTGGCGTGACGCTCCTGCGGCGGACGACGAGATCGGTTGATTTGACACCGGAAGGTCGAGACCTGCATGCATCGGCCCGCGAAATCGTCGACCGAACGGAAGCGCTGCGTGATATTGCGAGCCAGGGGCGCGCCCCGCGTGGCCCCCTGCGCGTCAACGCGCCGGTTCCCTTCGTTCTGCATGTAATAGCGCCGAACCTGGTGTCATTTACCGAGCAATATCCCGAAATCGACCTGTCCATCGACATGACGGACAATGTCGTCGATCTGATTGGCGCCCATGCTGATGTAGCTATTCGATTGGGACGGTTGGAAGACAGCGAGTTGATCCGTCGTCCATTGGGCGAAGCGAAATGGCATCTCGTCGCATCACCATCCTATCTGGACCGCCTTGGATGGCCTGAGAAACCAGCGGATCTGCGTATGCTAAAGCAGGTGCGGTTTTCAAACCCCGCGCATATCAACGAACTAAAATTTGCTGGCGAGGCGGAGGTTATCCCTGTCCCTCCGTCCATAACGGCAAGCAATGGTGAAGCGGTCAGGCAACTCGTTCTGGGCGGCCTCGGGATCGCACGTTTTTCTGATTTCATGATTGCACGGGACATCCTTGAAGGACGGCTTGTGGAGCTCTTTCCCGGCCAACTGGCCACTCCATCGCTGCAAATCAACGCAGTTTATATGACGCGAACCTCCGGGTTGAGGCGCCTGGCTGTGTTTCTTGACTGGTTACGAAAGATCACGTCTCAATCGTAACCAGACCAAGATCTGCCGGTAACGACAGTCGACCGCTTAGAGTTCCAGCGCTTTTGCTCGGTAGGACCTGCCCTCAAGCGCCCTGTACAGGCCCGACAGAATTCAGACTCTGTCTTCCCGAAAATATACGATCGCGGCCACGCCGTCCCTGCCAAGGCGTTAACCGCCCGGCCACTACAACATTGATCGAACCGCGGATGCGCGCTCCTTCGCGCCCGCCATCAGGAAAGACAGATCGTTGCCGGAAAGGATGAACCGCGCGCCCATGGAAATGTATCGCTGCATGTTCGCCGCGTCGTAAATGCCGCCCATGCCGGGAAACTTTCCATGCTTCCGACATGCCGCGATCGTCGTCTCATAGGCCGCGATGACATCCGGATGATCGAACTGTCCCGGGATGCCCATTTCCATCGTCAAGTCGCTGGTGCCGATCAGCAAGGCATCCACGCCGGGAACGGCCGCGATCGCATCCGCATTGGCAATTGCGGTCGGGGTTTCCAACATCAAGACGAGCAGAGTTTCCCGGTTCGCCACCTCCGCCGTTTCCGCAATGGGATGGCCGACGAAATCGAACTGCGGCAAGGCGCCTGTCACCGAACGATGGCCGAGCGGCGGGTAGCGCATGTTCGATACCATCTTGGCCGCTGTTTCAGCGTCATCCACATGCGGAACGACGATCCCCTGCGCACCGCCATCAAGCACGCGGGTCGCGTGGAAGTGCTGGAAGCCGGGGACGCGGACGATGGGGGTGATCCCCGCATCCTGCGCCGCGACGCAAATCTGAACAGCCATGTCCACATCCATGGCATTGTGTTCCATGTCGATGAAAAGCCAGTCGAACCCGGCCGTTTTCATGATTTTGCCGATATCGACGGTCCGGGCCTGGCGCAGTCCGACCCCCAGGGACAATTCGCCAGCGCGAAGCTTGTCCAATGCATGATTCTTCAATTCCACCATATTTGCCTCCCAGCTATCGTTTTCGTTCAGGTTTGCGTCTCGGCAATCAGATCCGATGCCTTTTCCGCAATCATCATTGTTGCGGCATTGGTATTGGCGGAGACCATCGTCGGCATGACAGAGGCATCCACCACGCGCAGATTGTCCAGTCCGTGAACCTTCAATTCGGGATCGACCACCGCCTCTGAATCAATGCCCATCCGGCAGGTGCCGATCGCGTGATATACCGTCGCGCCGTGCACCCTCGCGTATGCCAACAGGTCTGCGTCGCTCTGCACGTCCGGTCCCGGCAAGGTTTCCGGTCCGCGGTACGGTTCCAGTTCATCGCTTGAGAGCAGTTTTCGGCACCATTTCAAACCTTGAACGACTGAGCGTTGGTCCGCCTCATCGACAAGGTAATTGGGTTGAATTTCCGGCGCATCATATGGATCAGACGTCCGGGCGCGGACATGTCCGGCACTATGCGGCCGCATCTGCCACACACCAATCGTCATGCCCGGGGTTTTCTGCAACGTCCCGACGACACCAACCGAGTAACTTGCCGGCGTGAACACGAATTGCAGGTCAGGCTCGTCCAACCCCTGATCGGATTTCACAAAGGCACCGACATGGGCCGGGCTGAAGGCGAGAAGTCCCTTACCCCCCGCATACCACTTTGCGATCTCCCACAACAGGCGCGGGCCGCGCGCTCGTTCATTCAAGGTAATCGGCTTGGTAACCCGGTGAACGACACGAACGGCGTAATGATCCTGCAATCCCTGCCCGACCGAAGAAAGCGCGTGTACCGTCTCAACGCCGATAGTCTTCAAATGGTTTGGATCCCCGATACCGGAGACCTGAAGGATATGCGGACTCCCGACGGCGCCGGCGGCCAGGATGACCTCCTTCCTGGCGTGAACCTGCACTGGACGCCCATGCTGTCTGTAACGCAGCCCGATCGCCTGGCGACCATTGAACAGAATACGCTCTACGTGGGCGTGGGTGACGATTTCCAGGTTCCGACGATGCTTGACCGGATGCAGATATCCGCTCGCGGCACTATGGCGTACACCGTTCCGAATTGTCCGTTGATAGTAGGCAACCCCTTCCTGACGGGCACCGTTGTAATCCGTGTTCCTGGGCACACCGAGGCTGTCCGCCCCGTTGATGAACGCATCGCAGATCGGATGCCGTTCATGAATATCCGAGACGTGTTGCGGACCGCCCGCGCCGTGGAATTCATCCGCACCGGTGGATCTATCCTCCGCCCTCTTGAAATAGGGAAGGACATCGTCATAGCTCCACCCCTTATTCCCCAGCTGGGCCCAGGTATCATAGTCCCGCGCCTGCCCGCGCACATAGAGATGCCCGTTGATCGAACTGGACCCGCCGAGCAACTTCCCTCTCGGAAAGAAAATCGATCTGCCGCCAACACCCTTTCCCGGCGCGGTGGAGAAACACCAATTGAACTGCTGGTCCTGAAAGGTCTTCAAAAACCCAACGGGCGCCTGAACGAAGGGATGGCGGTCGCCGCCACCCGCCTCGAGCAGCATGACCCGCACACGCGGATCGCTGCTGAGCCGGTTTGCCAGGACGCAACCTGCGGTGCCGGCCCCGACAATGACGTAGTCGAACTGGTCGGTCACGCGGCAGCCGCCAGTGTCGGCACATCGCCGGCAATCGTCGTTCGAACCATCAGCCGCTTTTCGGTGCTGCTTTCGAACGGAGTCGCCCTATGGACGACAGACCGGTTGTCCCACAGCAACAGATCATGCGGCTGCCATTTATGGGTATAAGCGAAGCGCGGTTGCGTGGCGAATGCCATCAGCTCGTCGATCAGCGCCCGGCCTTCCGCTTCCCCCATTCCCTCGACCCGCGCGGCATGGGCACCGAGATACAGCGATTTGCCGAGTTCCGGGCCATGGTCGATCACCATCGCCTGGCGCACCGGCGGCACGGCGGCCCTTTCTTCGTCCGTCACCAGGTTCGGATCGATCTTGGAACGGGAATAAGCATAGTCGTGAATAACAACCTTGTTTTCGGCCGCCTTTTTCAAGTCCTCCGGCAAGGCGGCGTAGACGGCGCGCATGCTGATGAACTCCGTATCCCCTCCTTTTGACGGGATCACGCGCGCGGACAGCATGGATGCCTTCGCCGGCATAGCCTTGAAGGAACTGTCCGCGTGCCATAGGCGATTGGCGCGATTGTTCAGCACCTGCTTGTCCGTCGGCGGCACGACGACACCGTCTTCGTTCATGTTGGACAGGATCACCAATTTGCTGCCGGCGCCAACCGTTCCGACCTTTGTCGTCTCCAACTCGCCGAAACGCTCGCTGAACGTGATTTGCTGGTCATCGTCGATTTGCTGGTTCCGGAACACCAGCACTGACTGATGCCGGAACGCGTCTTCAATGGTCTGAAAATCGCTATCCGATACCGCCCTGGAGAGATCGAGCCCAACGACCTCAGCCGCGAAGAGAGGGTGCAACTGCTTGATGGTGATCATGATTTCCTCCGGCGTTCCGTTTCTTATCTTGAAACCACCGTGCCTTTATCCCGTCCCGTTGAGTAGTGGGATAATGGAGGAAATTGTCTCCCGAATTTCGGAACAATCATCCCACATGCATTGCCAAGTGCTTTTGCAGATGTCCGATGAACGCGTTGACCTTCATCGGGCGCAGAATGTCACGTAGATACACGGCAAAGATCTCGGCGGAATAGCCGGCCGGGTAGACGCGGCACTCGGTGAGGCAGGTTTGCAGGCGTCCGCCGGCAACATCCCAGGCGACCATCCATTCAGGCAACACGGCCAGACCCAGCCCATCCAACGCGGCTTGGCGCAGGACCTCGCCGCTGTTCGAACGGATGGCGCCGGTTACACGCGCCTCCCGGCGACTGTTCTCCTCCTCGAAAACCCAAACCGCCGGCTCCGTGTCCTGGCCGTAGGTCAGGCAATCATGACGATCGAGATCGCCCATGTTTTTCGGTGGCGGGCATCGCGCAAAATAGTCCGGACTGGCGCAAAGCAAACGCCGGTCGCTGGTCAAGCGCTCTGCTTCGAGAGACTTCTCGTCGGGGCGTCCCAATCTGATGGCTATATCCACGCCATGCGACGGCGCGATATCCACGGTCTCGGTCAAACGAAGGTCCACGGACACGTCCGGATACAGGGCGCGAAAGGACGGCAGAGCCGGCATGATATGCAACATGCCGAAGGATCGCCTCGCCAAAATCCTCAGGGTACCGGACGGTTTGTCGGAGGATTCGGAGATCTGTTCCAAAACCGTTTCCATGTCCCGAATCATGGGAATGACTCGATTGTAAAGCGATTGCCCGGCCTCGGTGGCGGAGACGTGACGTGTGGTCCGGTTCAACAGACGGACGTTCAATTCCGCCTCAAGGTCCTGCAAGCGTTTGGATGCCGCGGTTTTGGACAGCCCCAACGACCGGCCGGCCGCCGAGATCGTGCCGCGCTCGATCACACGGGCGAATAGCTGAAGGGCTTGAAGACGGTCCAATTGAGTCTCTTTGGGTTTGTTGCAGAGCTTAAAATACGCCGATAGGCCTTGGCCATGACAAGACAATAGCATGGCGTCTCTGGCGACTTCAGTAAGAATGCAGGCTTTAATTACAATCAATTAGCCCTTGGCGAGTTTGCCAGGATTTAGTGGATGAACCGGCGTAGCGCATGACCTGCCGCCCATTGGGGGCCCGCGTTAATAGGTTCAAGGGCACGATATACTTCAACCTATGTCGGCGCTGCTCGTAGAGCGGTGTTCACGGGGGTTCATTGATGCAAGACCGCGCATTTTCAGCGCGCGAACTACCATCATCGAGCCCTGCTCATCCGTATCGGGCTCATGATCGATTTGGACATGCAGTTCTCCGGTCCAGTTTTGTGAATCCCGCTTGGATCCTGTCTGCGCAACACCGTAACAGCCAGATCCTGTTTTCGACCAGCGAAGCGGTTGAGCGATCGATAAGCCAATACCGCGCTGCATGCCGGCCTGTGCTCAAACTTTATCCGCCCGGCGTCTCGGGTCCTATGACCGGCACTTTCCGAACGCCGCGCCAACGGAGGGATTTCCCGAATTCATCGGTGTGCGTCCGGCCCCAATCAATAATGTGAAGTTATCCGAAGCGCTCATTCTTTTATTTGATGGTTTTCCATTCCGCTCTCAACATTGCATGGAACAGACACAACCGGATCGCTGTTCCAAGGCGGTCCGCCAATGTACGGAGCACTTGATGAGTGAGTACGATCTCGTAGTGCGCGGCGGCAACGTCACGACAGCGTCATCGCAGAGCGTATGCGATATCGGGGTCAAGGACGGCGTGGTCACGGCCATCGGTCGAAGCCTGGGACCGGGCGACCGCGAGATCGACGCGACCGGATTGTTGGTACTGCCCGGCGGGGTCGAGGCGCATTGTCATATCGAACAAAAGTCCGCCTTCGGTCTCATGACAGCGGACGATTTTGAAAGCGCCACAATTTCGGCCGCGTTTGGCGGCAACACGACCGTCATCCCCTTCGCGGCGCAGCACAAAGGCGATTCCCTACGCGCGGTGGTCGAGGACTATCATGCGCGGGCCCGCCCGAAAGCGGTGATCGACTACGGCTATCACCTCATTGTCTCCGATCCGACGCCGGAAGTCCTGGGTCAGGAACTCCCCGCGCTCATCCGTGAAGGGTTCACATCCTTCAAGGTCTACATGACCTACGAATTGCTGCGGCTGGACGATCATCAGATGCTGGATGTCTTGGCGACCGCCCGGCGCGACGGTGCACTGGTAATGGTGCATGCCGAAAACTATGACATGATCCGTTGGATCACCGAACGGTTGGTCAATACCGGAAACACCGCCCCGAAATTTCACGCGATAAGTCACGCGCGGGTCGCGGAGAGCGAGGCGACCCATCGTGCGATCGCTCTATCGACGCTCGCCGATACGCCGATGCTGATCGTGCATGTCTCGACAGAGGAAGGGAGCGCGGAAATACGGCGTGCCCAGGATGCCGGTCTGAAAATCTATGGTGAAACCTGTCCGCAGTATTTGTTCCTGACCGTCGACGACTTGGATCGGGATGGAATGGAGGGAGCGAAATTCTGCTGCAGTCCGCCACCGCGGGACGCCGACGCACAAGAGGCGCTATGGCGGGGAATCCGGAACGGCACCTTCCAAATCGTCTCCTCCGATCATGCCCCTTACAGCTTCGACTCGAACGGCAAACTCTACGCCGGACCGAATCCGCCCTTCACGAAAATCGCAAACGGGGTTCCCGGTATCGAGTTGCGAATGCCGCTTCTCTTTTCCGAAGGCGTGGTCAAAGGACGGATCGACATTCACAAGTTCGTCGAATTGACCTCAACAAATGCGGCACGCCTCTACGGCCTGTTCCCGCGCAAGGGAACGATCGCCGTCGGCACTGATGCGGATCTGGTGATCTGGGACCCCACCTTGGAACGCGTCGTCCGATACGCGGACCTGCACGATCGAGCCGGATACAGCCCATACGAGGGCAAGCACCTGACGGGTTGGCCGGTGACGGTCGTCAATCGGGGCCGCGTGGTGGTGTCCGATGGCGAACTCCAGGTACAGGCGGGTAGCGGACAGTTCCTCGCGCGCGACACCTCGGACTTCGCAAAACCCTTGGGCCAGCGCCTGCCGGAAGTCGATCCGGCACGCAACTTTGGTGCTGATATACTGCCTGGAGACCTATGATGAGTAGAATTATCCGTGTCGGGGGCGCGCAACTCGGCGCTCTCAATCTCGCCGACACGCGCGACGTCGCGGTTGAACGGATGATCGCGCTGCTGGAGCAAGCGGCGGCCGAAGGATGCAACCTTGTCGTATTTCCGGAACTGGCGCTGACGACCTTCTTTCCGCGCTGGAACCTGGAGACCCCCGAGGAAGTAGATCGATACTTCGAGACCGATATGCCGAGCCCGGAAACCCAACCCCTGTTCGACCGGGCAAAGGAACTGGGCATTGCCTTCTATCTCGGATATGCCGAGCGCGAAATCGAGGGCGGCCAGGAACACCGGTTCAACACATCCGTCCTGGTCAACGGCGACGGCAACATTGTCGGCAAGTATCGAAAGGTACACTTGCCGGGCCATGCCGAGTTCGATCCCAAGCGCGCATTCCAGCATTTGGAGAAAAAATATTTCGAACCTGGCAATCTAGGGTTCCCGGTGTGGAAAACCATGGGCGGCCTGTTCGGCATGTGCATTTGCAACGACCGCCGCTGGCCGGAAACCTATCGGGTCATGGGGCTTCAGGGCGTGGAGATGGTGTTGCTCGGTTTCAATACGCCGGCCACGAACTCGCAACGCCCGGAAGAAGCCGACGACCTACGCGGTTTCCATCATGACCTGTCCGTGCAGGCGGGCGCCTATCAAAACGGCACCTGGGTAGTGGCCGTCGCGAAAGCGGGTGTGGAAGACGGACATAAACTTCTGGGCGGATCGACCATCGTGTCGCCGGCGGGCCAGATTGTCGCGAAATCGCAAACGCTTGACGATGAGCTGATTGTCGCGGATTGCGATCTCGACGAATGTACCTTCTACAAGGAAACAGTATTCGATTTCGCGCGACACCGACGGATCGAGCATTACGGCCTGATCACGCAACAAACCGGCGTCGTCCGACCCGACGCGGCCGAATAGGGCGAAGTACGAATATGAGCGGCCTCATCCAGGTAATTAACCCCAACAGTAACCGCGCCGTGACTGCCGCAATCGATCTTGCCATGGATCCGTTCCGCAGTGTGGACGGTCCGAAGATCGAGTGTATCGGGTTGGATCAAGGCCCCATCGGGATCGAAACCCAAGGCGACTGCGACAAGGCGTCGGTGCTTGTCACCGAACACATCCGTCGGAACGAGTCGGCCGCCGATGCATTCGTCATCGCCTGCTATTCGGACCCCGGCGCGATCGCCGCGAAGGAAGTCACGACGAAGCCGGTCATCGGTTCGGCACGTGCGGCATTGGCCACCGCCGCCGGATTGGGCGCACGCGCCGGGGTCATTTCCATTCTGGATGTCGCGGTACCGCGTCACTGGCGTCTGGCACGCGAAGCGGGGCTGGACGCCATGATCGCCGCCGACCTGCCGATCGGCCTTCACGTGGCGGAACTCGCGGACGAGACCAAGGCCCGGGACAGGATCATGGAGACCGGCCGCCGGCTTTTGTCAGACCATGGCGCGCAGATGCTGATTCTTGGTTGTGCGGGAATGGCCCGGTACCGCGCACCGTTGGAACAGGAACTTGGGGTCACAGTCATCGACCCAACGCATGCGGCAACCGCGATGGCAATCGCACTGCTTCGGCTTCGCCGCGCCGACAACCGATAACCGGGGATCATTGCAACGTGTCGTCATTCAAATCCCTTTCGCGCCGTTCACTCAGCACCCACGACGGAGAACGGTTGTCGAAAAACCAAATGAAAGCGGGAAGCCTCCATGAATACCATGCCTGCATCTGAATCGGTTCTCTCGGTTCAAGGCGCCGCCAAGTATTATGGCCCGGTGCGGGCCCTGGACGGCGTTGATCTGGAGATTGGGGATGGCGAGTTCCTGACCTTGCTGGGGCCTTCCGGGTCCGGCAAGACGACACTGCTGATGGCAATCGCCGGATTCACCGAACTCGACGTCGGCAGTCTGTCCCTGCGGGGTGAAAACATCACAAATTTACCTCCCGACCGAAGAAACTTCGGGATGGTTTTTCAAGGCTATGCCCTGTTTCCAAACATGACGGTGGCAGGCAACATCGCTTTCCCGTTGAAACTTCGGAAGTGGCAGCCGGACGCGATCAAGGCACGCGTGAAAGAGTGTCTGGAACTGGTCCAGATGGAACGCTTCGCGGACCGCATGCCCAGTCAACTCTCCGGCGGACAACAGCAACGCGTCGCGCTTGCCCGCGCTTTGTCGTTCAAACCGTCCGTCCTGTTGCTGGATGAGCCCCTATCGGCGCTCGACAAGAAGCTGCGCGCCGATTTGCAATGGGAACTGAAAGACCTGCATCGGCAGCTCGGCGTGACTTTCATCTATGTCACCCACGATCAGGACGAAGCCTTGTCGATGTCGGACCGGATCGTGATTCTGAATCACGGAAAGATACTGCAGATCGGCCTGCCGGAGGAACTATACAACCGACCGAAATCACGCTTCGTGGCGGACTTCCTGGGCAAGAGCAACTTCATAGACGCGGTTATAAACGGCGGTAACGAAGATGGTTTCATCTGCCAAGGCGGCGGCGAACGGTTCGTTGTCTCAGCGCCGGCCGACGTGGCCGTCGAGGCCGAAGTACAAGTTGCCCTCCGGCCGGAGCGCATTCGGATTGCCGACCCTGGCGAAGAACAGTTCCGAGGCGTGATCCAGCAGACATCCTATCTTGGCGAACGTTGCCACATGATCGTCGAGCATTCCGGGTTCGGCGATGTGCTGGTGTCGGCCCCCACCTGGAAAACAAAAATCACCCCCGAAATCGGCCGAGAGGTTTCTTTCGGGTGGGACGATGATGCCGGGGTGATCCTGGCCGGGGAGAAATAGTCTTGGTGGTTTGAGAGTGAACAGAGGAGAAGATCAGTGACGGAAAAAAAATTCGACAACATCAGCGAAGATACAGCCTTCAAGCGCGATCTCGGCGAGATCGCCATGGCTAAATTCAGAGACGGCAAGATCGACCGGCGGTCGGTCCTGGGCCTGCTTGGCGCTTTGGGCGTGATTCCGATTATGGGTAATGATGCCTTCGCCGCGCCCAGCGAGTTGGTTCTGGTCAACTGGGGCGGAAAGGCCGCCGAGTATCTCCAAGAGATCATGGGCGACACCTATACCGAAAAAACCGGGATCAAGACGGTCGTCGACGGCAGCGGCCCGTCGGCCGGTAAGATTCGTGCCATGGTCGAAAGCGGAGCGGTGGTCTGGGATGTCTGCGACAGTGGTCCCGGCTCAGCCATCATCATGGGCAAGCAAGGTGTGGCCCAACCCATCGACTACTCGATCGTGGACAAATCCAAGGTCATCGATGGCTTTACATGGGAACATGGTGTCGCGAACTACACCTACAGCTACAGCCTGTGCTGCAATCCGACCATGCTCGACGCGGTGCCGGAGACCTGGGCTGACGTGTGGAACGTCAAAGATTTCCCAGGCAAGCGGACATTCCGTAAATCGGTTCGCGGAATGCTGGAGACCGCGGCGATGGCGATGGGGGCGGCACCGGCCGATGTCTATGAATTCCTTGGCGACAAAGCCGGCATCAAAGCGGCGGTCGAGAAGTTCCGTGAAATCCGCGAACACGTGATTGTCTGGCCGTCGGGTTCGATGAGCCAGCAATTGTTCCTCCAGAAGGAAGTCTCGATTGGCTGCATCTGGAGTACCCGCGCGCATCTCCTGAAAGATGAAATGCCCGAAGGCAGCTTCACCAGCTCATTCAACGGCGGGGTATTGTCGCCGGGTGCATGGGTCGTTCCGGTCAACAATCCGGCCGGCGCGGACGAAGCCATGAAGTTCCTGGCGCACACCCAGGATCCGGATCTGCAGATCAAATGGCTGGATGCTATGGGCGTGGGTCCGGCGAATCCGGCGGCTGCGGACAAGGTGCCTGAATCGTTGAAGAAGTGGAATCCGTCCTCGCCGGAAAACCTGGCGACGCAAACGGTCTACAACGATGCCTGGTACGCGGAGAATCAGGTTTGGGCAGAAGAACTCTACGTCGACGCCCTGATCAACTGATCGTCAATCAATTAGAATTGGGTAAAACGAGCATGGCCGCTAGATTTTTGACAGACAAGAGGCGCTACTGGCTTCTGATCCTGCCTGCGCTGGCGGTCATGCTCGTCTTCTACATTTGGCCGCTGGTCGATATTTTCGCGATCAGCGTTACGGAGCCGAAGATCGGTGTCGAAAACTATGCCGACATGTTCGACAGTCGGCCGATCCGTAAGAGTTTCTTTATTACATTCTGGATATCGGCGGTGACCACGGTCGGATGTCTGACCTTTGGCTACATCGTCTCCTATGCAATCTACAACGCCAATCACCGCTTCGTGGGATTGATGATCGCGTTGGTTCTGCTGCCGTTTTGGCTTTCGGTACTGGTGCGGAGTTTTTCATGGATCGTTCTTCTAGGCCGCAGCGGTGTTGTGAACGAGAGCCTGCGGGGCATTGGTCTGATCGATGAACCATTGGCTCTCATGCATAACGAGTTCGGCGTCATCGTGGCGATGATCCATGTCATGCTGCCCTTCGCCATTCTGCCGATCATGGCGAATATGAAAGGGATAAACCCGGCCTATGTCGATGCCGCGCGCGGCCTCGGTGCGTCGGAGTTCAAGGCATTCCTGGCGGTGTACTTTCCACAGACCCTTCCCGGCGTGCTGTCCGGCGCGCTTCTGGTCTTCGTTCTGTCGCTTGGTTTCTATATCACGCCGGCGCTGCTGGGCGGCGGCCGGGTTTTGATGATTTCGGAGTATATCACGTACCAGATTCAGGAGTTTCTGAACTGGGGGCTGGGCACGGCACTTTCCGTGGCGCTGCTGGTCGCGACCGCGACTGTGATCCTGGCCGCCAGCCGGTTCGTGGACCTTCGACGCACATTGCTGGAGCGTGGCTGATGCAGGCGCGATTGCACTTTCGACTTATCATGCAGACGGGCGCATGGTTCGTCCTCGCCTTCCTGTTGTTGCCGCTTCTGGTGATTATTCCTGTCTCGCTCACGGGGAACGAATATATTTCACTGCCGTCCGATGGGCTTTCCTTCATCCACTACGAGAACTACTTCACGAATCCCAAATGGCTGGCGGCGACGTGGACGAGCATATGGGTCGCCGTTACGGTGGCTGCCGTCGCAACAGTCTTGGGCAGTGCATTCGCGATCGGCTGTTGGCTCCTATCGGATTTTTGGGCAATGGTCGCTCGATGGGTTCTGATCACCCCGATCCTGGTACCGCCGGTCGTCCAGTCACTCGGTTTCTACCGGTTCTGGGTCGATCTGGGACTTATTGACAGCCATCTCGGCGTGATCCTCGCGCATACTTTGCTGGCCCTGCCCTATGTATCGATCACGGTATTCGCGGCACTGGCGAACCTGGATCGGCGCATTGTCCAAGCGGCCCGCGGACTGGGTGCCTCGGTCTGGCTGACGGTTGTTTCGATCATCGCACCGGCGGCCCGGCCCGGGATGATCGCCGGCGCCGTCTTCGCCTTTATTGTTTCCTTCGACGAAATCGTCGGCGTCCTCTTCATCACGGTGAGAAATGTTCAAACCCTGCCGAAATTGATCTGGCAGGGCATTCAAGAAAGTGTCGATCCGACGATTGCGGCGGTGGCGACAATTCTGACAGTCGTGACCATTGCGATCATGCTGTCGATTTCCTGGACCCGAAAGCGGTGACGGCATGAGTGGGTATCTATTCGAAAACGCACATTATCTGGCGCTGTCGCCTGCCGGCCTGCCGGAACTGCGCCGCGGCACCATCGCGGTCGAGAAAGACCGTATTGTCGCCATTCAGGAGGAACCGCTCAACGGAACGGACTTTGAATCCTTCGAGCGGATCGACACGTCCCGAAAAGTTATCGCCCCCGGGTTGATCAACGCCCACACGCATTCGGTCCTTATGGTGCTGCGCGGGACCGTCGAGGATATCGAGGGCAATCTGGTCTACCAGTACATGGTCCCCGCGAGCTATCTGCTGGAACCTGCGGAACGTGCCGCAATCGCGGAATTCGCGTGCCTCGAGGCAATCCGTTGCGGTACGACCACAATGGTCGACCCGTTGCGCCACGTCGCGGACTATGCCCAGGCAATGGCCGACAGTGGCATGCGGCTCTATCTCTGCGAAAGCGCCGCGGACGCGGTGACGACCAAAGTGAGCCGCGAAGGCTATGTGTTCGACCGCGATTGGGGCACGACCTTTCTTGACCGGACCCATGCGCTGATCGAGAAGTTTCATGGTGCGGAGGATGGGCGCGTTCAGGCCATGATAGCGGCTCACGCGCCCGATAACTGCTCACCCTGGATGCTCGCCGAGTTGAGAAAACTCGCCGCAGCCCACAATCTACGCCGCACGGTGCATCTGAGCCAGATCATCTCCGAGGTAAAACAGGTCGAAGCGTTGCATGGCATGACCTCGACGGAGTATCTGCGCGAGAACGACTGGCTCGGAAGCGACCTGTTGGCCGTGCATTGGACTTTCTGCACCGAGAGCGACGTCGAGATCCTGGCGGCCCATGATGTGCACTTCATACACAGTCCGGCGAGCATGTCCGCAAAAGGACCGCATAAGCTGCCGATCAAGGCAATCCTGGAGTCCGGTATAAACATCGCGCTTGCTACCGACAACATGACGACGGACATGTTCCAGTCGATGAAAATGGCGTTGGTCATTCACCGCGGCGCCTACGGGCGCTCGGTGATGCCAGGACCGGGAAACGTCTTCAACTACGCGACCGTGAACGCCGCCAAGGCGCTGGACCGTCCGGACCTCGGCCATATTTCGGTCGGCGCGAAGGCCGATCTCGCGCTGTACGACATGAGCACGCCTGTGTTGGTTCCACGTATTTCCCTGGTGTCAAACATTGTCCACTACGGGCATCCCGGCATCGTGACGGACACCATGGTCGACGGCCGCTTCCTGATGCGCGACGGACAAGTCCTGTCGATGGACGAACGCGCCGTGGTCGATAAGGCCCAAAGCGTCACGGATGCCATGTGGTCGCGGTTCCGGGAGCGGGAGCGCGACGTCGAAATGCCTCACGCAGACAGAGTATAGACTATGACCTATTCCATGATCGGACGTTGTCCGGATACCGGATCCTTCGGTGGGGTTATCGGAACCTCGGCACTCGCGGTTGGCAACCGGTGCCTCAAAGTGGTGCACCGGCGCGGTGCCTTCCTCAGTCAGCACAGAACGGATAGCCGCCTGGCGGAAATGGGCATAGATCTTCTCGCTCAAGGGAACTCTGCGCCTGACGCGATCGACCGAGTCGCGGCCAGCCAGGATACCATCGACTGGCGCCAGCTCGCGGCACTGGATCAACACGGCCGCACCGCCGTTTTCCACGGTAGAATGATGTATTCGATCTATAATGGAACGGAAGGACGGGATTGCGTCGCGATCGGCAATATTCTGGCGACGCCGGACGTCACCGACGCGATGGTGGCGGCGTTCGAAGCAGCTGCCGGAGAACCCTTGGCGGAGAGACTGTTGCGCGGTCTGGAAGCCGGCCGCGAAGCAGGGGGAGAGATCGTCGAGCCGGTGCGGTCCGCCGCGCTTTTAGTGAGTGGCGGGGATGGTGTTACGCAGTTCGATTTGAGGGTTGATCGATCTGAAGAAGCGGTTCAGGCGCTCAGGGACCTCTTTGTCGCCTATGGACAGCAGCACAATTTTCTTCGATCGGTTGCGCTTACACCCGACGACGTTCCAGTTTCCCGCGGTCTGTTCCAAGCGTCGATTACACGGATCCGGGAACTTGGGCTGGAAGACAGCTTTCCGACGGAAGCCAGGCAAAGCGAATGGAAGCTACGCGACTGAACCGTCAATCGATCGGTTTCTCCAAGTAGTTCCTGAAAAAGCCCAGAAAGGTTGTCGCGACCTGGGAGGTCGGAAAGGCTTTCGGCGTCAGCGAAAAAATCCGGATGGGCAGAACCGGATCCGTCTCTTTTACTTCAACCCGTATCTCCGACCGCCCGATCAGCGCAAAATTGTCGATCAACGCCGGCCCCAACCCACCGGCCGCCATCTCCAGGGCGGTTGCCGTGTGGCGGACTTCGCAGGCATATCGCCGTTCCAACCCTTGCCGCGAAAAGACACCGTCAATCAACTGTCCCAGCGGCGTGAGTGCCGAATAGGAAATCGACGGGACCGCATTCAAGTCGATGATCCTTACCTTTTTCAACGTCGTGAAAGGATGGTCATGCGGGATCACGCATACCAGCCGACCGTCGGCAACCGGCGCAACAGAGACCGAAGGGTGGCGGGCCGTTGTGATGGAGAAACCGAGTTCGGCGCGCCCGCTGGAGATCATGTCCGTTATTTCATCGATTGATCCCAGTTCGAGCGACAGGCGAAGTTTCGGCCGTTCCCGGGCAAAGGCCGCCATCGCCTTGGACAGCACGCCCAAACCCAGGCTGGGCGAAGCGACAACCGTCAGGCTGCCGGTCGCCCCTTCCCGCAGTTCCTCGACAATCACGCGGATACGCTGCTGTTGCATGAACAGGTGCTTCGCCTCGTTGGCGAGATGCCGCGCTTCAGGCGTTGCGATCAGACGTCCGCGGTCCCGCTTGAACAATCGCAGGCCGGTGATGCTCTCCGTATGACGAAGCATATTGCTGACGGCAGGTTGGGATACGTTCAGAAGTTCGGCCGCGCGGGCCGTGGTGCCGACTTCGATGACGGTGCTCAAAACCTCCAATTGCCGCGCGTTAATCATTAACCTCACCTTATAGCTGGACCCGTAATTTTTATTCATAATCTTATCGCTGTCGACGTATTCTTTCCTTCCAATTCCTGGTGGAGACTCCTGAAATGACCTTCGCGATCGGCGGTATCTGCAGACAGACCGGCCAATTGGGCTGTGCGGTTACAACATCCAGCGTTTGCGTTGGTGCGCGTTGCGGTCGTGTCGGTAAGGACTGCGTGGTGTTTTCCCAAGCCAGAACGGACCCGACGCTACATGGCGTGGGACTCGCGGCACATGCACAATCCGGCAACCCTGAAACGGCATTGTGGGCCATGCGGGATGCGGCTGTTGCGGTTCATTGGCGTCAATTGGGGGTCTTGGATCGATCCGGAAAGGCTGCCCACTATACCGGGGCTTCATGTCTGCCCACATGCGGTGCAACGGTCGGGAAGGACTGCCTTGCGATTGGGAATTATCTCACGAATGCAAAGGTCCTTCCGGCGATGATCGCCGGTTTTGAGGAGACCGAAGGTCCCCTGGCCGCACGCCTGATCGCCGCGCTCGAAGCAGGTCTCGCCGCGGGAGGCGAACTGGATCCACTCCAATCTGCCGCGCTGCTTGTTTACGGCGAGCACGACTTCGCCTATGCGGACCTCCGGGTCGACAAGAGCGCTACACCGATCGAGCACTTGAACGATCTTTGGAAGGACTGGGAACCAAAGGCCGACAGCTATGTGATACGGACCCTGGATCCCGACGCCGCCGTCCCGTCCTTCCTCGTAGAAGGGCACAGGCAAGGGGAATAACCACCTTCAGCGGCCTGAGGGGGGCTGATCCAAAATTGGTCGGAAACCACATCGTGATCGGGCTGGGCGGCACTATTTCCCTGGCCATGGGCGAAGGCCGGGCCGTTTCCCGTGCCAACATAGCAGAGTTGCTGACAGATTCAGCCGTCGGCGACCTCAAGGGCACCTGGTCGTCGACGCAGCTCATGACGGTGAACAGCGCCGATATCACTCCCCTCGACATCGTCTCAGTTGCTCAGTTCATCGCCGGGGAGACCATGGGCGCGCAGGGAGTCGTCGTAACGACCGGCACCGACACCCTGGAGGAAGTCGCCTATGGTCTGTCACTCATTCTCGGGAAATCGGCGAATGTGATTGTCACAGGGGCGATGCGCCCGCCCTTTGCGCCAGACTTCGACGGAACCCGAAACCTTCGTTTCGCCGCCGGCCTCATTGAAGAACGCGCGCAACGTGGTGAGAGAGGCGTCTTGATCGCGATCGGTGGTTCGGTCCTGCCCCCCGCCCGCACGATCAAGACCAGTACGCATAGTCTAAATGCCTTCTCCGCCTGTCCGGGCCGGGATAAAGACAGGGACGCTGCCGCCGGGCCGATTGATTTCTCGTCCATCTCCTGGCGTGAACTCAACATTCCGATCCTGTCGATGGCGACGGGATACAGGTTCGATCCGGCAATATTAGAAGGCACGGACGGGCTTGTTGTTGCCTGCCCTGGTTACGCGTCCCTGTCGAGCTCGCTGTTCACCGCCTTGGCGGAATGGATCAATCGGACCGGCTTGCCCGTGGTTTTGGCCTCTCGCTGCCATGACAGCGGGGCGGATCTCAATCACATCTATCCGGGCTATGTCGACCGTGCGGAAGACGCGGGTTTCCACGTTCGCGACTTCTTGGGCCTTTCGCCCGAAAAGGCACGCCTGAGGCTCTTGTTCAGGATGAACGGGGTCGCCCCATGAATGCGCGCCCCCGGATCGCTCGAGCGGACAAAGGCAGCGAACTCACCCCATTACCATTATTATATGCCCCGTCGATTTTAGGTGAAGCAGCCTCGACGCAAACGCCAAGGTAAGATCTTGAAGAAAACCTGCAGCCTTCCAATGAAACCGGTTCAGAGTTTGGGCCGACCACCGTTACTTCGCGCCGCAGGCTTTATCGATGCAATCCCAGGCACGACCAGCATTGCATCCGTAAAGAACTGACGTCCCATAGTGCCTATATCAACACGGCCTGTCGCCGAAGGCGCCGGTCAGGAACAGGCGGCGGAACTCCTCGCGGCTGGCTTCGATGGAAAAATCCTTCTCGATCCGCTCCCGCGCCTGTCGGCCGAGGTTCCGCCGCAGGGCCGGGTCGTCCCGCAGGCGGGCGATCGCTTCCTCGAGTGCAGCCTTGTCATCGGGCGGGATCACGATGCCGGTTTTCGCGACCAGGTGTTTGGAATCACCGATATCGGTCGCGATGACGGGAACCGCACAGGACATCGCCTCACCGATCGAATTGGACATGCCCTCGCCGAAGGATGAGCAGGAGACCAGCACGTCGAACCCGCACATGATTTGCGGAATATCGTTTCGCAGGCCGAGCGCGATGAGGTTGTCCTGTTCCGGCAGTTCATCCGTCTCAAGTCCGACCGCGACGCAAACCACCCCCGGCATGTCTTTCACCGCACCAAGCAGAAGAGGATAATTCTTCATCGGATCGTTTCGGGCGACGACGCCGACGGCCAGAACATCGTCCTGAATATTCAACTCGGCCCGCATCCTGGCGCGCTCAGCGTCGGACGGCGCGAAACGCGTCGTGTCGAAACCGTTATGGATGACGGCGAACCGGGAACGGCGGAAACCGAGCGCAATATGATCCGAACGCCCCTGGAAGGAATTCGCGACGATCAGGTCGGGAAAAGTACTGAGATGGCGGGATAGCCCGACGACCAGCCGCAACTGTCGTCCGTAATGCTCCAATTGCATGAGGGAACACCGAATGCCCCAGATCAGACTGGTGCGGCGGCCCTCGCCCGACAGCAGGCGGGCAAAGAAGGCAAAGACGTTCGAATGGTACATCCAGCCCGAGATGATGTCGGGTTTGGTGCTTCGGATGAGCTTCGAAATCGTGATCAGGCCTTCCAGGGCCGACCGGACGTTCTTTACGCTCAATATCGTGCATTCGACATCCGCTGCCCTGAGGGTTGGCGCGTAGAAATCGTCTTTCTTCAAACTGATTACATGATGTTCGAGCTCTTCCGACTGCGTGCCGACGACGACGTTGGTCAGCATGCGTTCGGCGCCGCCGGGCCCCAGACTGTTGATGATGTGGAGCACGCGCGTCTTGTTCGACGACACACGAACCGGTGGGGTAGAACAAAACCGCTTGAGGCCATTCCAATAGAACCGGAAATCACGGAAGGGCCACGCGATCAGGGCAAGCACGCCGTAGAAGATCAACCCCGGATATTTGCCGTCATGCCAATAGGCCGCGCATTTCTCCAGCTGAATCGTTGATACGAAACGCATGTAGATTGAGAACGATATGTCACGGAAGCGTTTTCCATGCGCTGCCAGGAGTTGATTGGAGGACGCCTTGACCCGGTCCGCATCGGGCCGCGTGCCGACATTGATGCGGCACAGGCATTGATCGACTGCCGCAATCTGATGGGCCTGCACGAAGCGGATCAGCCATTCCCAATCCTCGAATCTCGAGAAACTTTCATCGAACTCGCCCGTTTCCAGGAAGGCCTCTCTGCTTACGACCAGCGTGGACCCCGGGCTCAGATCGCATCCCCAGACCAGACGTTCCAGGCCGAGCGCCGGTTGCGGCATGCGCACGTCTTCGTAGTCGAAAGCGCCGCCGTTTTCCTTGTGGATCAGAAATCCGCATGTAACGGCGCTGATCGGCTTTTGCGATTGCGCCGCTTCGGCAAGGACTTCCATCTGACGTTCGAGTTTTTCCGGAAACCACTCGTCATCTGAATCCAGGAACGCGATGTAGTCGCCGGTCGCCGCCCGGATACCGGTGTTCCGCGCGGCGCCGGCGCCGCCATTGCGCTCACGGCGTATGACTTTCAAACGGTCATCCGAAATCGAGGCAAGACTGCCGTCAATAGGCACGGTCGAACAATCGTCGACGACGATGACTTCGATATTGGCATAGGTCTGCGCCAACGCGCTGCGGACGGCATCCGCCAGGATCTCATTGCGATTGTAGACGGGAATAACAACGCTGACGGTGCAGCTGTGCCGCCCTTCATCACCCTGCATCGAAGAACTCATTCTATCTGCAATTCTTGTCGTTCGGCTTTGCGTTGCCAATGGAGGGGGGAGTATTCACCGGCCGCCCTCAAGTCTATGCGCCATGACAGGCCCGGATTGCAACGAAAAGCGTGCCTTTGCCCGGCAAAACGACGGTACGGCAGAGCAGCCGCCGATCCGCTCCTCCCGCGTTCGGAAACATCATCTCGGGCGCGGTCCGCTGGCATCGCCCGCTTCTCGGAATGTCAGCAAGCGCGGAAGGTTTGTGCCTCCTCCTCCGTCCTGCCGAATGTGGTCACCAATAAACCGGAGAGCGGACAGGGACGTAACTACAAAGCCCTTCTGTACAGATTTGGCGGCAAAGGGAAATCGGTAACACTATACTTCAATTAGAGTAATTTTATGAAAATATTAACCATATCGGTATAATCGGTTGAATGTCGCGGCCTCGAGCCGCCATGCGGGCAAGACGGTCGACAAGACCGCTGCCGAAATCCGCCTACTGAATTTGTCGGATACAGCGGTGAGGAAATGACAATGTTCAAAACTGCTTCCAGATTTGTTGCCGGCGCGGCGCTCATGGCGAGTATGGTGTGGATGACGCCGGTCCATGCCGCAGACCCCGAACCGCTCTCCATGTCGGTCGGAGAGCTGGTTACGGACGGCTTCATCGCGGATGTCCGAAAATGGGCAACCGCGCCAATCGTCGTCTCCGCGCTGACGGGGCGCAAGAACCTGTATGGAAAGCTCCCTCAGGAAGACATCGACCTGCTGGACAAGCAGTGGCGTGCGGAACGGGAAGTCGACGATCAGCCGTTGATCACTTCGGTTCTCGCCAATCCTTTGTCTTCCTATCTGATCCGTATCCAGTCGAACTCGGTCGGGCTTTTCACCGAGATTTTCGTGATGGACACGAACGGTCTCAACACCGGGCAAAGCGCGGTCACCAGCGACTATTGGCAAGGTGACGAAGGCAAGTTTCAGAAGACCTTCGATGTAGGCCCGAACGCCGTCTTCGTCGACGAAGCGGAGTTCCACGACGGCACGAAAACCTGGCGCGCCCAGTTGAACATGACCGTTACAGACCCCCAGGGCGTCGCTCTCGGCGCCATCACCGTCGAAGTGAATCTCACCGAACTGGAACGCCGCGCCCGTGCCGGCGTTGCGTCCTAAAGGGGGGGCCAAGGCAATGCAGATGTTCAACAATCTTCGCATCGGCCGGAAACTGATCATCGTTTTCGGCCTTCTGATCGCGCTGCTGGTCTTGAGTGCCGCGGCGACGAACTTCTCGGTCCAGCGCGCGGACGACGCCGCGCAGGGAACCGACAGGGTTCAGCACATCCTCGCCGACTTGGACCTGGCCCATGCCGAAGCAAACACACAATTGCTGGTGATCCGCGGTCTGTTGCTGACCGGCGACCGGCAGAACATCGTCGCTTTCGAGGAGAGCGCCACGGCCATGCGGACCATGCTCGACAGCATCCGCACCCGCTTGACCGTTCCCGCGGCGCGTGCGTTGCTGGAGCAGTACGAGGCGCGGACCGCGGAGTGGCAGGCCGTCGCCCGTCAGCAGATCCGATTGATGCGCCAACCGCTGACCGTGGACGAGGCGCGCATCATCGAAGCGAACGGCACCGGACAGCTCTATCTCGAAGACATATCCAAGACGTTCAATGAACTCCAGGTTCTCGGCAATCAGGTTCTGGCCCAATACCGCGCCGACGCGGATCAGTCCTTCCAGATACTGTTGATCGTCGCGTTCGTCGGGTCCCTGGTCGGCATCCTGATCGCGGTGATCGCCTACTTCCTGCTGAACAACAGCATATCCAAGCCGATCATCTCGATCACGGAAACGATGGAGACGATTTCCGCCGGAAATTACGATGCGACGGTTCCCGGCACCGGGCGCGGCGACGAAGTCGGTTCCATGGCCGAAGCGCTGGAGGAATTCCGCAAGAGCCTGATACAGGCCAGGACACTGTCGGAAGAAGCTAATGCCCGCCAGAAGGCGGATCTGGAGCGCGCCGAGCGGATCCGCCAGATCACGCAAGGGTTCGAGACGGATGCGGGCGAAATGACCTCCATCGTCTCCGCCGCATCGACCGAACTGGAACAGACCGCGCAATCCCTGAATCAACTGGCCGACGGGTCCACCCGCCGCGCTGCCGTCGTCGCCTCTTCCTCCGAAGAGACCTCGAGCAGCACGGAGACCGTGGCCACGGCGGCAACCGAACTGTCGGCATCGATCGCGGAAATCACCCAGCAGATGGCCCAGGCCAATACGCTTGCCCGGGAGACGCAGCAACAGGCCCAGGAAACCGAACAGGAAGTCCGCGCCCTGGCCGAGGCGACCGACAAGATCGGCGAGGTCGTGAACCTGATCCGCGATATCTCGGAACAGACCAATCTGCTGGCACTCAATGCGACAATCGAATCCGCCCGCGCCGGCGAGGCCGGCAAGGGTTTCGCCGTCGTGGCGAACGAAGTGAAGGCACTGGCCGGCCAGACGGGCAACGCGACGGAGGAAATCGCCAAACAGATTGCCGACGTGCAGACCCGCACGACCTCGGCGGTCGAGGCGATCTCCCTGATCTCCCGGAAAGTCAGCGATGTTCTGGACGTGGCGGCCGCGGTTGCGGCGGCGACCGAGGAGCAATACTCCGCCACCAATGAAATCTCCCGTAATGTCGAGGAGGTTTCCGGCGCCGCCCGCGAGGTCAGCGAAAACATCGGCGAAGTAAGCTCCGCGGCGGAACAGACCGGGGAGGCCTCGCAGGAACTGTTGTCGACATCGAAGGAATTGTCCAAGCAGGCCGCAAGCCTGAAATCGCGCGTCGAAAAATTCCTTCAGGACATCCGCTCGGCCTGATCCGGTTTCCTATTCGAAACAAACACGGAGCAGCCTGCTCGGCGATCCGGCAAGGGCCCCCTCTACAGGGGCCCTTGTCTATTACGGCGTTCCTACGATCCGCGACCCACACCTGCCCTCCCCCTTGTTGATACGCCTGTCCGCTATTGAACGAGCCGCGACCGGATTCCGTTAATCAATTGTTTTGATTTTTATATTACCACTATTCTAATGTGAGTTATTGGAGTGACACCGATATGGTGGGCTTTCCGAGAAAACTATTCCTGTTGGTGATCTTTTGTGCCTCCACGGCGCTGTTGAGCGCCTGTGAAGAACAGGACCAGTCCACGCAATCGCCCGAGTTCAGCGACGGCCCCGGCAACCAGGAGCAAATCTACGTTTTCGGCATACATCCACTACACAATCCCGAACGTCTGCACGAGATCTTCGGCCCCTTGATGCGCCACTTGGAAGCCAAAATTCCAGAAGCCAAATTCCGGCTGGAGGCATCTAGAAACTACGCTGCATATGACGAAAAACTGTATTCGGGAAAATTCCACTTCTCCCTGCCCAATCCGTTCCAAACCATCAACTCCCTCAAGCATGGCTATCGGGTGTTCGGGAAAATGGGGGACGATCACAATTTCCGGGGCATCATCCTGGTCAGAAAGGACTCCGGCATAGAGAAGGTCGAAGACCTCAAAGGCAAGCCGGTGAGCTTCCCGGCACCGTCCGCTCTGGCCGCGACGATGATGCCCCAGTTTTACCTTCAGACGAACGGCCTGGACGTCATGAAGGATCTCGATATCCGGTATGTCGGCTCCCAGGAATCCTCGATCATGAATGTCTTCCTGGGCGACACGGTTGCCGGCGCGACGTGGCCGCCCCCGTGGCGGTTGCTTGCGGCCGAACGTCCGCAACTATCCGAGGAACTGGAAATCAAATGGCAAACCGACCCTCTGCCGAATAATGGCCTTGTCGCCCGCGGCGACGTGGCCTCGGATCTGGTCGACGAAGTGGCCGCAGTCCTTTTCGGGCTGCACGAACATGAAGCCGGACGGGCTCTTCTCCATCGCATGGATCTGTCACGCTTCGAGCGGGCGGATAATGACACCTTCCAGTCCGTTGTCGATTTCGTTGAAGTCTTCGCCGAAACCGTCCGCCCGGTTGATTGAGGAACCGGCATGTCGATGATCAGAGGGCTGTTCACGAAGGTAGAGAGGTTTTGGACCGCGTCGATCCGACGGCAATTGATTTTGGGTATCATTGCCGTCCATGCCGTCCTGATGTCGATTTTCGTGTTCGACCTGGTTCACAGGCAGCAAGAATTCCTGTCTTCGCAGGGCGTCGCGCAAACCACGAGTTTGGCGGAGACCCTGGCCGCCAACAGCACGTCCTGGGTTCTTGCGGATGACGTCCTGGGATTGGAGGAAATCGTCGAATCGCAAAGCAAATATCCCGGCCTGCAATATGCGATGGTGGTCAGCCCGCTTGGCCGGGTCCTGGCACACAGCGATCGCCGTTTCGTCGGAAAGTTCCTGGCCGACGCCAACAGCAAGCGCCTGATCGGTGCCGAACATACGCCGCAAACGCTCAATCTCGGGAAGGATCTGATCGACATCGCGGCCCCGGTCCTGGCGAACGGTCAGCATATCGGCTGGGCCCGAGTCGCGATCTCACTCGATGACGTGAACAAGAGCCTGCAGATAGTCACGCGGGACGGGATAATCTACACGATCGTGGCAATCGCCATCGGAATACTGTTTGCGTATCTTCTCGCCCGTGGCCTCACACACACCCTTTCCCATATGGCATCCGTCGCCCAGGAATTACGCAACAAGGGCAGCCGGCAGCGCATCCAGATCATCCGGAATGACGAACTGGGGGTTCTGGCGAAAACGCTCAACAATCTCGCCGACGTTCTGCATGACCGCGAAAGCGAGTTGCGGCTGCACAGGGACAATCTGGAAAAGCTGGTGGAGGAGCGAACCAGCAGCTTGGAAAACGAGATCAAGGAACGCAAGCAGGTCGAGCGTGCCCTTAAGAACAGTGAAGAGCGAACGCGGATGCTGATCAACTCGGCCGGCGACGGGATCGTCTCGACCGACAAGGACGGCAATATCGTGCTGTTCAACAATGCGGCGGAGAAAATCTTCGGCTATTCCGTCGTCGAAGTAATGGGTAAGAACGTAAAAACGTTGCTGCCCGCTGCCGCCGCGGCAAATCATGACAGCCATATCAGGAACTTCACCACAACGAATCGCCCTTACGTCCTGGGTGACGAACGTCGGATCTACGCCAAGACGAAGAGCGACGAACTGATCCCGGTCGAAATCGCCATATCCACGCTGCATTTCGATGAGGAACAAACGTTTACGGCGATTGTCCGGGACATCACCGCCCGGATCGAATCCGAAGACCACCTGAAGGAAACCCTGTCCGAACTGAAACAGTCCCAGAAACGGCAGCAGAGAAGCGAAAAGCGTATCCGCCAGATATTGGACAGCGCACCGGCCGGCATTTCCGTGCTGAACAACGGAACCACGAAACGCTCTTATGCGAACCAGAAATTCTTTGAGATGTTCGGCGTCAACTCGCTGAAGGAAATAGAAGAATTCGGGTTCGCGAGGACATTCGTAAACCAGGAGGACTGCGAGACCGCCAAGCAATGCATCGAGAGCGGCAAGGGGTTCTCGCGTTTCGTCATGCAACGTCGCAACGTGCATGGAGACAGTTGGTGGGCCCTCTTGGACGCTATCCCGATCGAATTCGACGGAAAACCCAGCACCATTGTCTGGCACCTGGACATTACGGATCAGAAACTTGCCGAAGCGGAAATCGCTCAGGTGGAAAAAATGGCGTCCCTCGGGGCCCTGGTCGCGGGCGTGGCGCATGAGGTCAACACCCCGATCGGCGTCAGCGTCACCGCAATCAGCCATCTGAAGGAGCAAACCGACGCACTCAACAAATCCTTCTCTGAAGGGCGGATGACGAAAAGCGCCCTGGCATCCTTCATCGATGTCGCGACGCAATCGACGTCCATCATTTATTCGAACCTGTATCGGGCAGCGGATCTGATCCGCAGTTTCAAACAGGTCGCGGTCGACCAGTCCGGCGACGGCTTGCGGGAATTCAACCTGTTGGACTACATCCACGAAGTGTCCCAGAGCCTCGAACCCCAGTTCAAAAGGAATCCGGGCCTGACCGTTTCGATCGACGGCGACCCGGGGCTGGAGATGGGGAGCTATCCCGGCCCGATCGCGCAGATCCTGACCAACCTTGTCATGAATTCAGTGCTTCACGGCTTTCCCGACGGCGAAGGCGGCGAGATCTCTGTCCGAGCAACATCACAGGGATCGATGGCCCGCCTGCTCTACAAGGATACAGGCAGGGGCATTTCGGCCGACAATCTGCCCCGGATTTTCGACCCGTTCTTCACGACGAACCGGGCGAAAGGCGGCAGCGGTTTGGGCATGCATGTCGTCTACAATCTCGTGACCCGAAAACTGGGGGGAACGATCAAATGCTCCAGCGAGCCAGGCAAGGGCGTGGTTTTCGAGATCCTGGTTCCGCTGAAAATGCGCCATGATCCAGAAGAGCAGGCGACCTGAACGGCACACCTCTCCCCCTCCCAAATGACAAGGGCCTCCGCGTGGGAGGCCCTTTTTCTTTCCGCCGCCGTTGTCGGCGACCGGGTTCACCCGGCTTTCAGGGTCTCCGTCGAGACCGGCACGTTCACGCCCGGCAACTCTCCGGAGACCAGACCAGCCAGAAAACCACGATCCTCGATCGCCCCCGTCAGAACGAGCGCGAGAAGGCCGACCGCGATCACGGCCGTCACCTTGTTGCGGAAGTCCCGCCGGATGGCATCTTGATAGGCATAGTCGGTACGCATCTTGAACTCCATTCCGGATACGATCGGAGCCCCTCGCGACGAGTATATCAAAGCGTTGCCCCGGAAAGAATGGCTGCAACCGCGCAACGAGATGACCGGCATTTGCAATTCTGTACATCCGGTCAACAACCGTTGACAAAACGCCGGTCAATCATCTGCCGGACGGTGGATTTCCCCCCTCATTTGAGGATTGGGCCGCAAGATTTAACCTAATATTAGGGTATTCACATTATTTAATATCATTCGGGCTGCCGCGTGCGGTTCGTGAAAAGGGTTTTGACCGGCCATGTCATGCAAGAACGGGCCTCTCTCCGGCACCCGGAGGATGAGGAAACCAATCGGTCGTCGGGGATGTGAAATTGGTTGCGCGCCGTCGTCATGGCGCCGCCGTCTCCGCGCTCATGACTGTCGGACCGAAACCCGTGCGTCAATTGGACGAAGGGTTTCGAGGATGCATTTGCACCAGCGGTTCGACAGATGAGCGCCACGAGCGCCCTGTCCCGTCCCCTCGCCCGCGCACCGGACCGCAAAGCGGTGTCCGTGCGCCGCCGGTTGCTGTTTGCGATCGTAGGCGCCCCCCTCGCCCTCGCCTCGATCTTCTTCGTCGATGTTTTCTTCCGGCAGCAGAGCAACGCCCTCGACCAGGCCGTGAAACGAGCGCAAGGGCTTGCGCTGACCTTGGTGACGAACAGCACCGATCGGTTGTTCAACCTGGAAAACCTGCCGCGCTCCCTTGCCGAATATCCCGGCCTTGAAGCCGCTGCGATTCTCAGCCCCAAGGGTCTGATCCTGGCGCATAGCGAACCGGAACGGATTGCCGAATTCGTCAGCGACCCGCTGCTGACTGAGACCGCGGCGCTAAGAAACGTGCAAAATCAGGTCGTACAGGGCGACACCACGATCACGGTCCTGAGGCCCATCCTCTCCGGGACAAAACATGTCGGCTGGGCCAAGGTCGTCATCTCCAAGAGGGAACTGGAAAACGAATTTATCAAATCGCTCGAGATCGCGGCTCTCTATGCATTGCTGGTGATCGGGGGCGGCATCGCTTACGGCGTCTCGGTCACCGGCGGATTGTCGCGCCGGCTAGCGCATATGGTCGATGTGACGAACGCCTTTCGTGCCGGTGACAGCAGCGCGCGCATCCTCGCCGATCGGCCGGACGAGCTCGGCGAATTGGGCGCGGCCTTCAATGCCCTGGCGGATACGGTCAAAAATCGTGAAACCGAATTGCAGATGCATAAGGATCATCTGGAAAAAATCGTCCGGGAACGCACCCGGGATCTTGAGAACGAGGTCGCGGACCGAAAGCTCGCGCAGGAAGAATTGACCCGCTCGGAGGAACAGGTCCGGCAAATCGTCAACTCCGCCGGCGACGGCATCGTCGCCTTGGACCAAAGCGGCAAGATCGTGATCTTCAACACCTCCGCACAGACAATGTTCGGCTATTCGCCGATCGAGGTGATGGGACAGAACGTGAAATGTCTGATGCCCATGTCAGCCGCCGCCAACCACGATTCATTCATCGCCAAATTCGCCACACAGGACAAATCATACACGCTGGGTGATTCGAGGCGCATTTACGGCAAACGGAAGAACGGGGACGAGTTTCCGATAGAGGTCACCGTCTCCACCATGTTTATCGGCGAGGACCGGCTTTTCACCGCCATCGTGCGCGACATCACCGAACGGATCGCTGCGGAAGACCGCCAACAGGAGATCCTCCGGCAATTGAATAAGTCGACCAAGGAATTGCAGGAAAGCGAAGGGCGCCTGCGGCATCTGCTCGACAGTTCTCCCGCCGGCATTTCCGTGAAACGGATCGGGTCCGGAGAACGGCTCTACGGCAACGACCGCTTCCTGGAAATGTTCGCCATTGAGAGTTCCGCAGATCTGGATGCCTTCGGCGTGCGTAATTCATACGTAAGCGAAGAAGACTGGCAGTTGGTCGAGGGCAGCATCGAAGCCGGTAAGCCCCTCAGCAATGTCGTCATGGAAAGAAGACGGGTGAATGGCGAGCATTGGTGGGTTCAGCTCGATGCGATTCCGCTCAATTTCGAGGGCGAGCCGAGCATCGTGATCTGGCACCATGACATGACCGACCGTATCGCAGCCGAGGACCGGCAGAAGTCGATGCTGAAGCAATTGAACGACTCGACGAAGGAGTTGCAGAAAAGCGAAGAGCGACTGAGGCTTCTTTTCGACAGTTCGCCGGTTGGTATTGTCGCGATCAGCGTCGATAGCGGCCAACGTCTATACGCCAACTCCCGGCTTCTGGAGATGTTTGGCGTAGATACCATCGACGAACTCAACGAGTACGGTTTCGTCGATACTTTCGTTTCCCGGGAAGATTTCGAAACCACCAGAAAATTCGTCAAGACCGGAACCGCGTTCAAGCGTTTCGTCATGGAGCGCAAGAAAGTATCCGGCGAGCGTTGGTGGGCCCTGCTCGAAGCCGTTCCGACGACCTTCATGGGCGAAAAGGCCATCATCGTCTGGCACAACGACATCACCGAACAGAAGAAGGCTGACGCGGAGCTGAGCAGCCTGATGGAAAGCTCGCCTGTCGGCGTCTCCATCATCGGCGAGAAAATCGGAGAGCGCACATACGCGAACAAACAGTATCTCCGTCTTTTCGGGGCCGAGACGCTCGAAGAACTGACTGCGTACGGATACCCGAACACGTTCGTGTCACCTGAGGATTACAAATCCGCGCGTCAACATTTCGAAACAGGCGTGGGCGCCGACAGTTCGGTCATGGAACGTCGGAAGATTAATGGTGAAACCTGGTGGGCCAAGATCTTCGCGGTGCCGATAGAATTCCGCGGTCAAAAGACCTTCATTATCTGGTGTGCCGATATCACCGACCAGAAACAGGCCGAGGCGGAACTCGTACAGTCCGAAAAGCTCGCCTCCCTCGGCGGTCTGGTGGCCGGTGTCGCGCATGAGGTCAACACGCCGATCGGCATCAGCGTCACCGCGATCAGCCATTTGCACGAGCGTTGCGCCGACCTCAATGATCGGTTCGCCAGCGCAAGGATGAAGAAAAGCGACCTCGTGTCATTCCTCGAGACCGCAGACCAATCCTGCGGGATCGTCTCGTCCAATCTGAAACGGGCCGCGGACCTCGTGCGCAGTTTCAAACAAGTCGCCGTGGACCAATCCAGCGACGATGCCCGCTCATTCCGGCTGCGTGAGTACCTGGAAGAGGTAATGCGGAGCCTGCATCCCCAGCTGAAAATGAATACCGGCATTTCCGTCACTATCGAAGGCGACGAGATGCTTGAACTCGAAAGCTATCCCGGCCCCTTCGCCCAGGTCCTGACCAATCTCGTGATGAACTCGATCATTCACGCTTTCCCCGACAATGCGCCCGGCGAGATCAAGGTCGGGGTGGATAAAGACGGTGATGAGGCGCGCGTCATCTACACCGATACCGGCAAGGGCATACCGCCGGAGAACGTGAAAAGGATCTTCGACCCCTTCTTCACGACAAACCGAGGTGCCGGCGGCAGCGGTCTCGGCATGCACATCGTCTACAACCTGATAACGCAGAAACTTGGCGGCTCCATCGAATGCGAGAGCAAACCCGGCCAAGGCGTCAGTTTTGAAATTCGCGTCCCGTTGCGCTGTGGAGGAACCTCATGAACACCATCAACTTCGCTGACGACGATCTGCTGTTCGCCGACGACGACCAGCCCCAACCGTCGAACGACCGGACATGGAAGGTGATGCTCGTCGACGATGAACCGGACGTTCATGCGGTCACGCGCATGGCCTTGTCGGGGTTCACCTTCAACGGCAAGGAACTGGAATTCATATCGGTCTATTCCGGCACGGATGCCAAGAAGGCGATCGCCGAACACCCCGACACTGCGATCATGTTGCTGGATGTCGTGATGGAGACCGAGCATGCCGGCCTCGACGTCGCACGGTATGTTCGCGAGGAAGCGAAGAACAACTTCGTTCGCATCATCCTCCGGACCGGACAACCGGGCCAGGCGCCCGAAAGCCGGGTAATCACCGACTACGACATCAATGACTACAAGGAAAAGACGGAGCTGACCTCCAAGAAGCTCTTCACCTTGATGCACGCTTCGCTGCGGTCGTACCGGGACATCATTGCACTGGCCCACAACAAACGCGGCTTGGAGGACATCATCGAAGCCTCCGCGAATATTTTCGAACTGAAATCCATGGAACAGTTTGCCCATGGTGTCTTGGAACAACTGACCTCTCTACTGCATGTCGAAGAAGAAGCTTTCTATTGCAAGAGTGACGGCTTTGCCGCCAGTCAGACCGCTGAAGGGTTCCGCGTCGTCGCCGCCACCGGCGACTACCAGAATTATGTCGGCGAGTATTTGTCGAAGGATATTGCGCCGGAAATCCATTCCGAACTGGAGGAGGCCCTGAAAACGGCCGGGTCCAGTGTTACCGGCGACCGGTATATGGGCCGGATCGTAGGCAGCAACGGGAATGAGAACCTGTTATACCTGCGGGGCATAACGCGCGATATCAGCGACTTGGACCGCTCCCTGCTCGACGTGTTTCAACGCAATGTCACGATCGCCTTCGAGAATGTCGAACTGCATCAGGAGATCGAGCAGACACAACGCGAAATCGTCTACATGCTTGGCGAAGCGGTCGAGACACGGTCAAAGGAAACCGGGAACCACGTCAAACGCGTCGCCGAAATCAGTAAACTGATCGCGCTGAAATACGGACTGCCGACCGAAGAAGCGGAAATACTTCGGCTCGCCTCGCCGCTGCACGATCTGGGAAAGATCGGCATTCCGGACGCGATCCTGAACAAGCCGGGCAAACACACGCCGGACGAATGGGAAATAATGAAGACCCATGCGAAGCTCGGATACGACATGTTGAGGCATTCCAACAAACGCGTCCTTCGTGCCGGCGCCTTGATCGCGCGCGACCATCACGAGAAATGGAACGGCACAGGGTATCCGGAAGGCAAGAAGGCCGAAGAAATTCACATCTACGGCCGGATCACTGCCGTGGCCGACGTATTCGACGCGCTCGGCAGCGACCGCTGCTACAAGAAGGCCTGGCCGTTGGAGAAGATCATCGACCTGATGAATGAACAGAGCGGCCAGCATTTTGAGCCCAAAGTGGTCGACATCCTGTTGCAGAATCTCGACGACGTGAAAGCCATCTGCAATTCTTTCCCCGATGAAGGGACCGCTGCATGACGGGTTGAGGCCCCCATTCCCGGCACGTCTTTCGGCCCGCCGGCAGATGTTCGTTTTGGTGCCGCCACCGTCTCCTCGGGATGGCCGTGTAAGACGTACCCTTCCGGCATTTGTTCCTCTGGCCTACGCCCGCCACTTGTGCACATGACCTTAATCGATGTGACAATCTGTCCGTCGCGCGGCCGGTCCGTCGGCGTTTATCCGCCGTATCATGGGCACAAGCCTGTTTGAAGGAGGCCGAAATGTTGAAGACATCACTCTTCGCCTTAATCTTGATAACACCGGTTGCCGCCTTTGCGGACGGAATGTCCTCACCAGAGAGGATTGCGGAACACATCTTCAAGAACGCCGACAGCAACGGCGATGGAGAAATGACGCGGGCGGAACACGATGCCGCAAAATTGGCACGCTATGGGTCAACATTCGAAATGTTCGATATCGACAAGAATGAGCGGGTAACCTACCAGGAATATTTGGGCGTTTTCCTGCGCTACCATACAGGAAACGCCGGCAAGGACGCATGACACGCGTGTGCCCTGCGACACGCAAAAAGAGGAAATATCCGTGCCTGGAGACTGCAAATGCTAGGGTGGTTTGAAACCGGCGGTCGCTCTTTCCTGACGTCAATCCTGTTGGCGTCGGGTGTCATGGTAGCCGCCGGCTGCGCCGCCTCCGCGCGGAACGAGATGCCGACCATGGCCTCTGCCTGCGAGTCCGGTGGACGCTGGATCGATCCATCCACAAAACAGAGTCTGGATCCTCGTACCGTCTTTGCCGACCTCGCGAAGAAAGACGTCGTTCTGCTGGGTGAACAGCACACCGCGCGCGACCATCACCTGTGGCAAGCCCAGACAATCGCCGGGTTGCGGGCCTTATTGCCCGACCTTGTTTTGGGGTTCGAGATGTTTCCTCGTTCCGTCCAACCAGTGCTCGACGAATGGACATCCGGTAAGCTGGGGCGGAGGGAATTCCTGTCACGTAGTCGCTGGTCCGAAGTGTGGGGCTATGATCCCGCTTTCTACATGCCCATGTTCGACCAGGCCCGATTGAACAAAAATACGATGGTAGCGCTGAACGTGGACCGGTCGCTGATCGCGCAAGTCGGTCGTGAAGGATGGGCGTCCGTATCCGAGAAAGACCGGATGGGAATCACCGACCCGGCGCCGGCGAGCGCCTCCTATCGAGAGTCCTTGGCAAAGGTTTTTCTGGCCAAAATGCAGCATGGCGGCGGGAAACCGGCGGGTGAGGCCGCGGGGGCCGCAGACAAGGCGGCACCTGTCACGATGGAAAGCGTTCTGACCTCCAAGCCTTTCGATAATTTCGTTCAGGCACAGCTCACCTGGGATCGCGCCATGGCCGAAGCCTTGGCGGCGGCGAAGGAACAGAACCCGAAAGCCCTGGTCGTCGGTGTGATGGGACGCGGACATATCGATTACGGGCATGGTGTGCCGCATCAGCTTGCCGATCTGGGCGTGGAGAACGTCGCCGTGCTGGTTCCGGTGGAGGCCGGCGAGGATTGTCAAACCGTGCCATCCGACCTTGCCGATGCGGTCTTCGTCGTCGACCCGGCGACCGACACGGCGGTTGAAAGGCCGAAACCCCGTCTGGGCGTCGTCATCGAGGCTGTCGAGGACGGCATCCGCATTCTGAGGATTTCGCGGGGCAGCATCGCCGAGACCGCACAACTGGCCGAAGGGGATATCGTGACCTCAGCTGCCGGCGTGCCGGTGCGCCGGAACGGGGACCTTGTCGAGATCATCCAGCGCCAGGCACCGGGCACCTGGCTGCCGCTCGACATAAAACGCGGGGATGACACGCTCTCCGTCATCGCCAAGTTTCCGCCCTTACCGGGGGCGGCACGATGAAGGCCGTGCGCTGCTTCAGCGCATTTGCCGCTGTTTTTTACCTTTTTGCGGTATTTCCGGTCATGGCGGGCCCGGAACTTCCACATCATGACGCAACGGCCCTATTCGTTCCCGTCACACGGCAGCTCGATGTCTCCGATCGACTGACCATTCCTGCCACCACCGAGATCACCGTCGCCCTGACGGATTGGCTGCGCATCGATCGTGCCGAAGTCGACGGCGTTGCCCTGACCGTCGAACGTCAAGGCCGGCTCTGGCGCATTACCAACCCGGCTGGACCGATGGAGAGCGTTACGATCCATGCCGCCGGATCGGTTCCGGCCATGCCCCCGCCGGATCAACGCCGTCGCGCGGCCGGTGCCGCCGCCGATCCGGAAGAAGGCAGCTTTCTTCCCGGCTATGTCAGTTGGCTGCCGGATACCGGTTCTGAACAGGTTACCTATCGTCTGGCTGTGCGCGTCGTCGGAAAGCAGCGCGCTGTCGCAACCGGCCGGATCGTCTCCGAACAAGAGACGGAAGGCGGTTTCGACGCGGTATTCGCGGCCGACTATCCGACGGAACCGCCATCGCTCTTCATCGGCCCCTATGCGGTCGCGGAACGGAACATCGACGGCATTCGGCTGCGGACCTACTTCCACGAGGATATCGCTCAATCGTCGGATCATTACATTTCCCAGTCGGCCACCTATATCCGGCATTTCGCCGATGTGATCGGCCCCTACCCGTTCGACGACTTCCACATTGTTTCCGCCCCGCTGCCGGTCGGCCTCGGTTTTCCCAATATGACCTATATCGGGCGAACGATCGTTCCGCTGCCTTTCATGCGCGGTCGATCCTTGGCCCATGAGGTATTGCACAATTGGTGGGGCAACGGCGTTGCGATCGACTATGCGACCGGAAACTGGTCGGAGGGTTTGACGACCTATCACGCGGATTATGGTCTGGCCGTTCAGGATGGCGCGGACGCGGCGCGGGAAATGCGCCTTGGATGGCTGCGCGACTACGCTGCGTTGCCCGACAGCGACGATACCCCGGTGGCTGCCTTCGTCTCCAAGACACATCAGGCATCCCAGGTTATCGGCTACAACAAGGTAGCCCATGTCTTTCACATGTTACGGCAGGAAATCGGCTCCCCGGCCTTCGAAAAAGGAATCCGGCTTTTTTGGCGCGATCATAAATTCAGCCGCGCCGGTTGGTCCGATCTTCAAGACGCGTTCGAATCGGCGGCGGGCCGCGATCTCACCTGGTTCTTTACCCAGTGGATCAAACAATCTGGCGCGCCCCTGATTGAACTGGCCGAAACCCGGGTCATCAACGGCGCCGACGGTTACACGCTATCCATCACTCTGCGCCAGACCGGCAAGCCCTATACCCTGCGCATCCCCATCGTGATCGAGACACGCGACGGCATGGCTCGGGAATTCGTTTCGCTTTCCGCCCCGGAGGAAACCGTCACCATCAAACTTCCAAGCGCCCCGGAACATATCTCGGTCGATCCAGACTTCGATCTGTTCCGCCGCCTGTTGCCCGGGGAGAGCCCACCGATCATGCGCGACATAACACTGGCGCAGGCGATCGACGCGGTCGTCCTGGGCAATGACGAGGCGTTCAACACCGTCGCGCTGAAGCTCGTGAACAGGTTGTCCGGAAAGACGGTTCCGGCCGCCGAAGGCAAACCGGGACGGGCAACCATCGTCGTCGGAAAGGATGATGAAATCGGCCGCTATGCCGCGACCTATCTTGCCGCGGACGTACCGACCCGCGTCGCAGCGGGATCGGCCGCGGCCTGGTCCTTCCGCAGCGCCGACGGGCATCCGGTCCTGCTTATCCGCGGCAAGGATGCCGCTGCCGTCGAGGCCCTGCTGCGTCCGCTGCCCCATTACGGCAGCCGAAGCTTTGTGACGTTCGAAGGCCGCCGGGCACAGGACAAGGGCGTCTGGAAATCAGAGGAAAGCCCGCTTTCGCGAGATCTGACGGCGGTTGATTAGCTGGCGGCGGCAGGTTCCGGCGGTTCCGCGCCGGGCTTGGTTTGCGGCAGAATCTGGGTTTCACCGTCCTTCAGGATCACAACCAGATTTCGGCCGCCGCCTTTCGCCGCGTATAGCGCTTCGTCAGCCCGGTTCATCAGACTGTCCAGGCTGTCGTCGTCCTGCAGCATGGCCACGCCGATCGAAATGGTGACCGTCTGGCTGATATTGGCAGCTCTCATCTCAAACATCTCGGCCGCCATCGTATAGCGCAGCCGCTCCGCCACCACGAGCGCCACTTCCTCTTCCGTATCGGGCAGCACGGCGACAAATTCCTCGCCGCCCAGGCGCGCCACGGTATCCACGCTGCGCACGTGATCGATCACACGTCGGGAAAGTTCGACCAGAACCTCGTCCCCGGCCGCATGCCCATAGGTGTCGTTCACCTTCTTGAAGAAGTCGATATCGAACATCAGAAGGGCCAGCGGTTTACCGGTCTGCTTGTGACGTTCCATCATGCCGCCCAGATGCGCGGTCACGTAGCGACGGTTATAGAGGCCGGTCAGCGAGTCCGTCAGGGCCATGACGAGACTGCGCTCGTAATTGTCGCGCAGGCGCTCCTGATAACGCTGGCGTTTGATCTGGGTCCGCACCCGGGCGAGCAACTCGTTCCGGTCGATCGGCTTGATCAGGTAATCGTTGACGCCGAGGTCGAGGCCCTTGGCGACCTTTTCCATGTCATGTTCTTCGGCCACCAGAAGGATGGGCGTATAGCGCGTCCGTTCCATGGCGCGCAGATGACTGGTCAGGCGCAAAGCGTCTTGAGAGCGAAGATTCAGGTTCACGATGGCCAGATCGAAGGTCGGACCGGACATGGCCGCTTTCTGGGCTTCCTCGCCGTTCCGGGCGTGGACCAGATCCGCATTCTCGGTCTTCAGCGTTTCGCTGATTTTCATCCAGTCGATTTCGCCTTCCTCGATGATCAGGACCCGCGCACCCGTCGTATCCACGTCGGACATCGCCTTCTCTTCCTGAAGGACACCGAGCTGACCGGATGTCTGTTCACGCAGACGCCATTCATCGGTCAGCATTTTCAGCCGGACCAGTGAACGGACGCGCGCGAAGAGAGCGGTATCGTTCAAAGGCTTGGTGAGGAAATCGTCAGCGCCGGCTTCCAATCCGCGGATCCGATCGGCGTTGTCGGACAGCGCGGTCACCATCACGACGGGAATATGCGTGGTTTTCGGATCGTCCTTGATGCGGCGGCACACTTCGAACCCGTCCATGCCGGGCATCATCACGTCGAGAAGCACAATATCGGGCGCATTTTCCGCGATCGACGCCAGCGCGCTCGGTCCGTCGCCCGCCGTGACGACGTCAAAATATTCGCTGGTCAGCTTCGCTTCCAGCAGCTTCACGTTCGGAAGCAAATCGTCGACGACTAGGACGCGTGCAGTCATGGGGTTTCTTCGTCAGCCGATCAAGAAAGTCGTCGGCATACGACAGGATGGAGCCGTATGCCCGCGACAAACGGGAAAATCATCCAGTTTCTTCGGTTCGGCATATTTCTCGGTCCTGCTGACAATCAGAGGTTACTAATTCAGGAATCGGGCAACCGTTTCCAGAAAGTTGGTCACCGAGATCGGTTTGGCGATATAGGCTTCACATCCGCCTTCGCGAATTTTTTCCTCGTCGCCCTTCATGGCGAAGGCCGTCACCGCGATAATCGGAATGGCTTTCAGATCATCGTCTTCCTTGATCCACTTGGTCACTTCCAGCCCCGAGACTTCCGGCAGCTGAATGTCCATCAGGATGAGGTCCGGCCGTTCGGATCGCGCCATTTTCAGCGCTTCCATGCCGTCGCGGGTTTCGATGATGTCGTACCCCCTGGATTCCAACAGATCGTGGAAGAGCTTCATATTCAGCTCATTGTCCTCGACGATCATTACCTTATGCGTCATAGAACCCTCACTTGCAGAATGCCAAAAGCCCGACATGTCCGGCCGATTACCGTCAATGCAATGGCTCCCCTAACGGCTTGTTTCATGCTTGTTGCCCCGTTTTCCTTGCGGACCCCGAAAGCATCGATATATCAGCAAACTTACCAGTAGGTTAACATCGGTCTATCAGACTATCTCCTTAAACAAAACAAGCCAATTTCCTTGAAAGAACTTTTTGAAAGCTGACAGAACGACCAATGCGGATCGGGATCGACCTTGGCGGCACGAAAATTGAGGGCATCGCGCTCGACCGCGACGGCGGAATAGCCGCACGCCTTCGGATCGATGCGCCGCAAGGGCGGTATCATGACACGTTGTACGCGATAAAGAATGTCGTCGGCGCCCTTGAGACCGAGGTGGGACGCGCCTGTCCGGTGGGTGTCGGCATTCCCGGCACCGTCTCCCGCGATACGGGTCTGGTGAAGAACGCCAACTCCGTCTGGCTCATCGGCGAGCCTTTCGACCGGGATCTGCAGAAGGTTCTGGACCGGCCCGTGCGGCTCAGCAACGACGCCAACTGTTTCGCGCTTTCCGAAGCTGCCGACGGCGCCGCGGCGGGCGCGGCCGTCGTTTTCGGGGTGATCCTGGGAACCGGCGTCGGCGGCGGCCTCGTGGTCAATGGTGCGCTGGTCGACGGGCCGAACGGCATTACCGGCGAATGGGGCCATAATCCCCTGCCCTGGCCGCGGGATTCCGAGCGCCCCGGCCCGCTATGCTATTGCGGCAAACACGGCTGTATCGAAACTTTCCTGTCCGGGCCCGGCCTGTCGCGCGATCACCGTCTCCATACCGGGGCGGAGATTTCCGCGGCAGCTCTCGCGCGGGACGGCTCCGGCGCCGCGGCGGACAGCCTTGCGCGGTACGAGAACCGGTTGGCCCGGTCGCTCGCGCATCTGATCAACATCCTGGACCCCGACGTGATCGTCCTCGGCGGCGGGCTCTCGAACCTGGAAAGGCTGTACGCCAATGTCCCGCCGCTGCTGGCGGAATGGGTGTTTTCCGACCGGGTGAATACGCGGCTGCTGCCGCCGGTTCACGGCGATTCCAGCGGCGTGCGCGGCGCCGCCTGGCTCTGGCCGGGGGATTGAGCGATGCCCGACGCCGCGGATTGCCTGTGCCGGGACTGCCTGCATGTCTGGACCGCGCCCGGCGAAGACGATGAGGGGACGGACGGGACGGACGGCGGGGGGCAAGTGCGGCAGGCCGCGCTGCTCTGCCCCGAATGCCGCTCGCGCCGGACCAAGCGGCATCCGGAGCTGCACGGCCTCGGCATCGCCCATATCGATTGCGACGCCTTTTATGCCTCGGTCGAGAAACGCGACAACCCGGAAATCCGCGACAAGCCGGTGATCGTCGGCGGCGGGCGGCGCGGCGTCGTCTCGGCAGCCTGTTATGTCGCGCGGATGTACGGCGTGCGGTCGGCCATGCCGATGTTCAAGGCCCTGCAGGCCTGTCCGGACGCGGTGGTGATCCGCCCGAATATGGAGAAATACTCCCAGGTCGGCCGCGAAATCCGCCGGATGATGCTGGACGTCACCCCTTTGGTACAGCCGCTTTCCATCGACGAGGCTTTCCTGGACCTGACCGGAACCGAGCATCTGCACGGCGGCAGTCCGGCGCGGACTCTGGCGGGATTGGTGCGGCGAATCGAGCGGGAGGCGGGGGTGACGGCCTCGATCGGGCTCAGCTACAACAAATTCCTCGCCAAGGTCGCCAGCGACCTGGACAAACCGCGCGGATTCGCGGTGATCGGAGAGGCCGAAGCGCTTGATTTCCTGACCGAAAAACCGGTGAAGATGATCTGGGGCGTGGGCAAGGCGCTGGAGCGGAAACTGCACCAGGACGGCGTGTCGACCATCGGCCAGCTGCGCGACATGCCACTGAAAAACATGATACAGAGATACGGCTCCATGGGCGAAAGACTGTATCACTTTTCGCGTGGCAAGGACGACCGCAAGGTCGACCCCAATTCCGAGACCAAGAGCATCTCGAACGAGACCACCTTCGCCGAGGACCTGTCCGATTTTCAGGAACTGGCGCATATCCTGTGGCCGCTATGCGAGAGCGTCGCGCGCCGGCTGAAGAAACACGGATTTTCCGCCGGCAGCGTTCAATTGAAACTGCGCACCTCGGATTTCAGGATTCTGACCCGCAGCCGCAAACTCTCCACCCCCACCCAATTGGCCGAAATTTTATTCCGGCAGGGGCTGGAGCTTTTGGAAAAAGAGGCGGATGGTCGCCGCTACCGGCTGCTGGGCATCGGCGGCGCGGATCTGGGCCCGCCGGAAGACGCGGACGTGCCCGACCTGGCCGATCCCGACCGGGACAAGGCCGCCAAACTGGAGCGTGTGATGGATGAGATCCGGGAGAAACTGGGCAGCGATGCCGTGATCAAGGGGCGCTCGCTGTGACGGCCCTGACCCCCGCCCATCCGCAAACGACGAGCGACGACAATTTCCGCGGCGCCGCCTTCATGGCGCTGTCGATGGCCGGATTCGTCTGCAACGACGCCGCGATCAAGTGGATTTCCGGCGATCTGACGATCTTCCAGATCCTGTTCCTGCGCGGTCTGTTCACCATCCTGCTGGTCGGCGCCCTGGCCTATTTCCGCAACGAGCTGTTCTTCCGCCCGACACGGCGCGAAGCCGGGTTGATCCTGCTGCGCGTGATCGGCGAGGTGGCCGGCGCCTTCTGTTTCCTGACCGCTTTGTTCAACATGCCGCTGGCCAATGCCTGGGCGATCATGCAGGCGATGCCGCTGACCGTCACCTTCGGCGCGGCGCTGTTCCTGGGCGAGAAGGTCGGCTGGCGGCGCTATACCGCCGTCTTCATCGGATTCCTCGGCGTCATGGTGATCGTCCGCCCCGGCATGGAGGGGTTCAACAGCTATGCCCTGTGGGCCGTCGTCGCGGTCGGGTTGATCTCGATCCGCGATCTCGCCACCCGCGGCCTGCCGCGGACCGTGCCCTCGCTCTATATCACCCTGACGACCGGGATCGGCGTCACCCTCGCCGCCGGCCTGTGCCTGCCCTTCACCGAATGGCACCCGGTCGAGATCGGGCATCTCGGCTATCTGGCGCTGGCCACCTGCCTGCTGACCATCGGCTATCTGTTCGGCGTGATGGCGATGCGGCAGGGCGAGATCGGCTTCGTCCAGCCCTTCCGCTATACGATCGTGATCTGGTCGACCATCGTCGGCTTCCTGGTCTTCGGCGATCTGCCCGATTTCTGGACCCTGGTCGGCACCGCGATCGTCGTCGGCATGGGCTTTTACACCTTCCACCGGGAAAGACTGCTTGCGAAGCGGGCGGTACGGGCGCACCGTTCGGCCCAGGAAACGCCCCGCAGCTGAACGACGCATCCGATTTCCGATCGAACGATAGGCCCATGGATCTATCGGCCCGGCACCACCCCGTGCCCTTCCAGGGGACGCGCCATTTCAGACCAGCGGCAAAAGCAAGAACGAGAAGACCATCATGGCCGCCGAGCCCAATACCCGAACCGCCGCCCCCGGCGCGGAGCCGACCGCTGCCGACGAAAACTTCCGCGGCGCGCTTTTCATGGCCATATCGATGGCCGGATTCGTCTGCAACGACGCCACGATGAAGTGGATTTCCGGCGAGCTCAATCTGTTCCAGATCGTCTTCCTGCGCGGGCTTTGCACCATCGTCATGATCGGCGCCCTGGCATATTGGCGCGGCGACCTGTTCTACCGTCCAGACCGCCGCGACGCGCGCATCCTGACCCTGCGCCTGTTCGGCGAGGTCGGCGGGACCTTCTGTTTCCTGACCGCTTTGTTCAACATGCCGCTCGCCAATGCCTCGGCCATTCTGCAGTCCCTGCCGCTTGTGGTCACGCTGGGCGCCGCCCTGTTCCTGGGCGAGAAGGTCGGCTGGCGGCGCTATACGGCGATCTTCATCGGTTTCCTGGGCGTGTTGATCATCGTCCGACCCGGCATGGAGGGGTTCAACGCCTTCGCGCTATGGGCCGTGGCGGCGGTCTTTTTCGTCACCATCCGCGACCTTTCCACCCGCAGCCTGAGCCGCGGCGTCCCCTCGATGTTTGTCACCCTGACCACGGCGGTCGGCGTTACCGTCACGTCCGGCCTGTGCCTGCCTTTCGCGGAATGGAAACCGGTCGAAGCCGGCCATTTCCTGTTCCTCGGCGGCGCCGCCGTCCTGGTCTTCATCGGCTATCTGTTCGGCATCATGGCGATGCGGCACGGCGAGATCGGCTTCATCTCCCCCTTCCGCTATACGATCATGGTCTGGGCGATCCTGCTCGGCCTGATCGTCTTCGGCGAAGTGCCGGATCTATGGACCCTGATCGGCACCGGCATCGTCGTCGGCATGGGCATCTATACCTTCTATCGCGAAAGGGTGCGCCATGCCGGAATCCTGAGCCGGGTCGCGCGCCGGCGCTGACACCCCGAACCGCACGCAGAACCGGCACCCTTCCCCGGGTTCCGCGGATTCCGCGGATTCCGGGGCAGGGCGGTTAACGTCGACTTAATGATTTTTACCTAATATCCGCAGCCTTACTGTCCGTTGGGTCGCCTGTCTTCGCGGCACGGTCCAATCATTTGGAGATTTCCTTGCCCTGGCGCATGCAACTCGCCCTGGTCGCGGCCTTCTGCCTTCTCGCCTTCGCCGGTTTCGCGGGATTGGGCTGGCAACGAATCCTGGAAGGCCAGCGCGCGGCCGAGCGAATCCAGACGGTCCTGCTGCCCGAGATAACGGTGCTGGAGGAAATGCATACCGGCGCCCTGGAAGTCATCTCCTCCACCAACGAAGTGATCCTGATCCGCGTCATCGAGGTTCATCTGGACCATCTCGGCATCGACGGTGAGGACCGGGAGGAAACCGAGGAGGAGGAAGAAGAGCAGGAGTTGCAGCAGGTCGCGGCGGGCCGGGAGAAATTCCTGGCCGGGATGCAGCACTTTACCGCCCTTGCCGGCGAGGGCCCGATGTCGCGGCAGATCCAGGTGCGTTGGAACGCGGTCGAGACCGCCAGCGGCGCAATCCTCGCCGAAACCGCGACCGGCATCCACATTCAACGGGTCGACGAGCTTCGCGAGGACCTGGAAGACGCGGAAATCGCCATGATGACCCTGCTGTCCGATCTGATCGATCAGACCACGGCGGCGAATTTCAGAAACCTGGAGGCGGCGACCGCGACGGTGCAGGAATCGGCGCGCTTCTTCACCCTGGTCGCGGCCGTCGGCACCCTGACCCTGATCGGCTTCGCCCTGTTCACCGTCCGCTCCCTGCGGCGCCGCGAAAGCCTGCTGGAGGACTTGCAGGCGGAAACCGACAAGACCGCCGCGGCCCTGGAAGACGCGGAACACGCCCGCAACGAGGCGATCCGCCTGAGCCAGGCAAAGACCGAATTCCTGGCCATGATGAGCCACGAGATCCGCACCCCCATGAACGGCGTCATCGGCATGCTGGAACTGATGAAGGATACCGATCTGACCGGGGAGCAGGAGGAATTCGTTCGCATCATCGACGGGTCGGCCGCGGCGCTGCTGACCGTCATCAACGATATCCTGGACCTGACCCGCATTCAGGCCGGCCGGGTCGACCTGCGGCCGGAACCGGTCGAGGTCAAGGAACTGGTCTGTTCCGTCGCCAGTCTGGTCCGCGCCACGACCAAGAAGAAGGGCATCGCCCTTTCCGTCGATTTCGACGAAACCGCCCCGCGCCTGGCGCAGTTGGACCCGGTGCGCATGCGGCAGGTCCTGACCAATATCGTCGGTAACGCGGCCAAGTTCACCGATGCCGGGTCGATCGACATTTCGGTCTGGTCGAGTCATTGCAAGACCCTGAACGGCCCGGCCCTGTATATCGCCGTCAACGATACCGGTCCGGGGATCGAGGACGAGAAGCTGGCGGAAATCTTCGACGCCTTCACCCAGTCGGACAGTTCCCTGAGCCGCCGCCACGAGGGCACCGGCCTGGGCCTGAGCATCGCCAAGGGGCTGATCGAGGCGATGGGCGGATTCGTTTCCGTCACCTCCCGCCTGGAGGTCGGCTCCACCTTCACCATCGGCGTGCCGCTGATCGCCGTCGCGCCGGAAGCCGACGGGGAAGACAGCCAAACCGCGGCAAGCGGCGGGACCGGAGCGGCTTCGGACGCTCTGCCTGCCCCGGCCCCCGCCTCCGCCACTGCCGTCGCCCCCACGGCGCCGGCGGGACGGGTCGACGTGCTGGCGGTCGACGACAACCCAACCAACCTGCTGGTCGCCGAAAAGCTGGTCGAATCGCTGGGCTATACCGTGGCGACCGCCGCGGGCGGCGAGGAAGCCCTGCAGATCGCCCGGCGCACGGAATTCGACCTGATCCTGATGGATCTGCAGATGCCCGAAATGGACGGTTTCCAGACCATGGAGGCGATCCGCCGGGCACTGGCCGAGGCCGGGGAATACCGACCGATGCCGCCGGTCGTCGCCATGACCGCCCATGCCAGCCGGATCTTCGCGGAGGAGAGCCTTGAACGCGGCATGGTCGAACACCTCTCCAAACCCTTGACCAAGCCGGCTTTAGCCTCTTGTCTTGAACGGTATCTGGGCGCGCCCGCCGACTAGGTCGGAACAGTTCCGATCCGGTGGGGGCCGATCCGGCACCCCCTGCCCCGCTTCCGTCTGGAATTGGGGGGCTCAAACGACACAGCGAGACGGGCCCGATCCTGATCGATGGGCGGCCCGGGAAAGGAACCGATTGTGAGCGGCAAGCCCAAACTGTTGGTTACGCGCCTGACCCCGCCGAATGTGGAAGCGCGCATCGCCCGCGACTATGACGCCATCACCAATCCGGAAGACGTCATCTGGTCCACCGCCGAACTGCTCTCCAAGGCGGAAGGGTGCGACGCCATCCTGTGTTCCCCGACCGAACCGATGCCGGCGGATGTGATCGACCGCCTGCCCGACAGCGTGAAGATGCTGGCCACCTTCTCCGTCGGTTACGACCAGATCGACATCGCCGCCGCCACCCGGCGCGGAATCAAGGTGGGCAATACGCCGGACGTGCTGGACGACGCCACCGCCGATATCGGCATGCTCTGCCTGCTGGGCGCGGCGCGTATGGCGCATAACGCGACCACGGTCCTGCGCAGCGGCCAGTGGAAACGGTGGGAGCCGACGGGCCTGCTGGGCACCCATGTCACCGGCAAGCGGCTGGGCATTCTCGGCATGGGGCGGATCGGCCGGGCGCTGGCCAAACGCGCCCGCGGCTTCGACATGGAAATCCATTACAGCAACCGCAGCCGCCTGGCCCCGGAACTGGAACAGGGCGCAACCTTTCATGCCGACCCGGAAGACATGCTGCCGCATTGCGATTTCATCAGCTTCAATTGTCCGCTGACCGACAAGACCCGGCATTTCCTGAACGCGGAACGGATTGAGAAACTGCCCCAGGGCGCGGTGGTGGTGAACACGGCGCGCGGCCCGGTGGTGGATGACAAGGCCGTGATCGCGGCCCTGAAATCGGGCCGGATCGCGGCGGCGGGACTGGACGTGTTCGAGGACGAGCCTAACTTCAACCGGGCGTATCTGGACCTGCCCAACACCTTCCTGCTGCCGCATATCGGCTCGGCCACGGTGGAGACGCGGGACGCCATGGGCTTTTTGTGCCTGGACAATCTGGATGCGTTTTTCGCGGGTAGGCCGCTACCGGCCGCCGTGAACTAGACGGGCCTCCCTCCCGGGCGGCTCGGATGGGAACAAGGGCTGAAACCTGAGGGGGTGCATCATGGCCGAGAAAGCATTGATCGTCGGAACCGGAACGGGCCTGTCGGCCAGTCTGGCGCGTCTTTTCAAAAAAGAGGGAATGGAGGTCACCATCGCCTCCCGCAACCCGGACAGGAACGCCGACCTTGCCGGCGCCTTGAGCGCCCGGAACTATGCCTGCGATGCGTCGGACATCGACAGCGTCGCCGCCCTGTTCGAGCAGTTGGACGCGGACGGCGCGACGCCCGACCTGGTCGTCTACAACCCCTCGGCCCGGGTGCGCGGACCGGTGACCGACCTGGACCCGGTGGCCGTCCGCGACGCGGTGCTGGTCACCGCCTATGGCGCCTTCCTGGTCGCCCAGCAGGCGGTGAAACGGATGGAGGCGAAGGGCGGCGGCACGATCCTGTTCACCGGCGCCAGCGCGGGCGTGAAGGGCTATCCCAATTCAAGCTGCTTCGCGATGGGCAAGTTCGGCCTGCGCGGCCTGTGCCAGTCCCTGGCCCGCGAGCTTCAACCCAAGAACATCCACATCGCCCATTTCGTCATCGACGGCGGCATCGAAAGCGCCGCCCGCCCGGTTCCGGCGGACAAGCCCGACAGCCTCCTCAACCCCGACGCGATTGCGGAAACCTATCTGCATGTCTACCGCCAACACCGCAGTGCGTGGACCTGGGAGATCGAGTTACGGCCTTGGGTGGAGAGTTTTTAGGGACTTGGTTCGATCAGCGGAAAGCGCAAACTGCGAAAGGATGCTAAAGGCACCTAAATCGGCAGCAAAGTTCTTGTGGCAATTGAAGCGTAGGCTGGTCAAAGATTTGCAAACCTAAAAGTACCCGACCTTTTTCAAGAAACTTGTAAAAGAACAGTTTCTATTCCGATACAATTCTAGGCCTTGAACCAGCAATTCTGTCTTTTCCGCCAGCGAAGTCTTATCGAGCCCCTTCTGGTAATTTGGCCACGCATTTACCAAAAACTGTCTTGCCCGCTCCGCACCAATACTTAGATCGCAAGCTACTAATCGACCAAGAAACGCTTCGAAATTGTCGTTGGCAATTATTGGCTCTATGCCTTCACGCCTCGCCAATTGTAGTGCTGCAGCTTTCTTACCTTCCCACTTGTCATCATCCACCATTACCCAACACGACCGGAACTTGCCTGATGCTTTTTGCAATCGGTTCATTTCAGATATTGCTTTTCTTACAACTTCAAAACCATCGCCCTCGGTACACCTCGAACGAGACAGTGCAACATCCCTTCCCGTATTGTTCATATGTTGATGAAACCAAGCGACAAAACCAACCTCACTTTGGCCTTCGCATCCTACAAAGTGGGTCGGTTTTCTTTTTATCTTCACGATCCACCTCTCGGAACTTAACCAAAATTTGGAATTGCTCCGTATTCTCCAGACAAATACTTCTTGTAGAAGTTCTCTGTCCTACGGACGTCCTCGATGTCTTTCAGGCCGTAAATTCTTGTCGTTCCAAACGAACTTTTCTCAGTAAAAAATATCTCGTCTTTTTCAAGGTAGTGCAACAAAGAAGCTGAATTACATGAAAGGATAAGTTGAGCATCCTTTTTATTTTGGTTTGGATCATGAAACCACGAAACAATTTCTTTTAGGAGATTCGGATGAAGATCGGTATCAAGCTCGTCCATAATTGCGACACCACCATTCGCTAGCGCGTGAGCAAGCCTTGGAAAAACATTGACGAAGTTTTTAGTTCCATCTGATTCAAAAAACAGCGGCAACGGGCGCCTCAATCCGGTGTGATTGAAGTACAACTCCCGACTTTGCTCACCATCAGGATCACCGGGTGCAGGTCCAAAAGTCTCGACTTCGACATCGGCAATGCCAATATCGGCTGTTCTTATCATCTGCCTTAACTGGCTCAACAGATCTTTGTTGTCGGAGTACGTTTTCGTAAGGGCGCTATCTTCTTGAGACCCTTTTGTTCGATGGAATGGTATATTGGTTTGAAGCGAATTAAGAATGTCACTTGTTACTACCTTTGCCAGATTATCTTTAGACAGAATACTAACTTGCTTGAGGAATGATCGGCCACTGTTGAGCGATACTGTTTTTTCCATAAAGCTAATCTCTGACGCAGAAAATCTTGATAGCTCGCTAGCTCCAATTCTGTCCTCTTCTCGCCAGAACAATTTTGTCCAAGAACCTTTCTTCCGCACAGCAAGTTCCTCGACCATCACTTCGCCAGTAAATGGACCTGTCCTTCGAAAGCGAACTGAATAGCGGAATACGTCACGTGTATTATCCAACCAGCGTGCTGAAAACTCGACACTTATTGACAGCGGCCCCGACGACCCGTCCTTACATTCTGTAAATGGGGCAAGAACGACAGCGCCATCGTTCATGACGGAAGCTGCATCAGCTGCGAAATCTCGTGCAAAAACGAGAGCGCTCAACACACTGCTTTTGCCAGATGCGTTTGGACCAAAAACTGCAGCGACACGAGGTGCTCTCGTATCCGAGTTGATGACGGAGTAACGGTTCACATCCTCAGGCGTGCGACTTGGCACCGACAAATCGAATATCTGCCGGCCACATATAGAGCCGTAGTTTTCAATTTCCGCACGAATGATCATCTAGGCACAACCTCACACTTAAAACGAAAATTTGCTTCTCAAGTATATTATGGACACTTTTTTGTCCAGCACATGGCCGCTTAAAAACAATTTTTCGCTGCGAACCCTTATCCAGACGTTCCAGCTTAGTTTCGGTGAACGTTCTCTCATTTCACGATTACAGTGACATATGTGGACGGCCCCTTTCGAGCAAGGGTTGGATGAAGGTTCGGCGGTCGTTGCGTGCAGTCATATGTCCGGCCTGTTTCGCGCGGTCTTATGACCGCTGGCCCCGATGGTCTCCGCGAGCGTGCGTCCTATCAGTTTAGCAGGCTTGTCTCAGCCTCTGTCACCGTACGGATTCGAGCGCGCTCTCGGTCGCAACCGTTTGCCATCACTTCGTTCTACCCTCGCACCTCGACCGGCTCCGGCTGGGTCATGCCGGTTTTGCGTAATAAGCGCCGTCGCGCATCAACGCCCAAGCGATCCGCGCCATCTTGTTGGCCAACGCCACCGCAACGACCTTCGCCGACCGCCGTTTGCAATTACGGTGACATATGTGGACGGCCCCTTTCGAGCAAGGGTTGGATGAAGGTTCGGCGGTCGTTGCGTGCAGTCATATGTCCGGGCTGTTTCGCGCGGTCTTATGACCGCTGGCCCCGATGGTCTCCGCGAGCGTGCGTCCTATCAGTATAGCAGGCTTGTCTCAGCCTCTGTCACCGTACGGATTCGAGCGCGCCCTCGGTCGCAACCGTTTGCCATCACTTCGTTCTACCCTCGCACCTCGACCGGCTCCGGCTGGGTCATGCCGGTTTTGCGTAATAAGCGCCGTCGCGCATCAACGCCCAAGCGATCCGCGCCATCTTGTTGGCCAACGCCACCGCGACGACCTTCGCCGACCGCCGTTTGAGAAGCTCCCGCACCCAGGGCCGGGTGCGCACCTCCTTCGAGCGGAACAGAGCCGCCGTCGCACCGGTCACCAGAAGCCTGCGCAAATAGCCGTCGCCGCGTTTCGATATCCCGCCCAGGCGCGCCTTGCCCCCGGTCGAATGCTGTCGCGGAACTAAACCCAGCCAGGCAGCGAACTGCCGTGCCGAGGCGAAGACAGAGGGGTCGGGGACGCTGGCGACAAGCGCACTCGCAAGTATTGGCCCGATGCCCGGCATCGAGGCAAGCCGCCGGCTCGTCTCGTTCTTCTTGTGCCATGCGGTGAGTTCCCGGCCGAGTTCCTCGATTCTTTCCACGGTATCGTAGAATTGGCGGACCAGCGACATCAGCGCTCGCCGTGCCAGCGTCGGGAGACGCGCATCCTCACCGTCCTCTACTATCGCGGCCAGACGCTTCGTACCCGCGATCCCCTGCGCCTCGACAATCCCGAACTCAGCCATATGCCCGCGCAAGGCGTTCCCCGTCATCGTCCGCTGGCGAACCAGCCGGTCCCGAATACGATGGAGGCTCAGCACGGCTTGCTGCTCCGCCGTCTTTACCGGAACGAAGTGCATGCCGGGCCGCGTCACCGCCTCGCAGATCGCTTCCGCGTCCGCCGCATCCGTCTTGTTCCGCTTCACATAGGGCTTCACGTATTGCGGCGGGATCAGACGGACATCGTGTCCAAGGGCTTGAAGTTCCCGGCCCCAAAAATGCGCCGTCGCACAGGCTTCGATTCCGATAAGACACGGCTCAAGCGAACCGAAATAGCTCAGCATGTCCGAACGGCGCAGCTGACGGCGTTCCAAAACCGCGCCCGATGTATTCGATCCGTGAACCTGGAAAACACGCTTGGCGATATCCAAGCCGATTACTGCTATGCTGCTCATGGACGGTCTCCTCAATTGGTGATCCTTTGACAGACACCACCTTGGCACAGCGATGCCGCAGCAGGGGCCGTCCACCCCATCAGTTTACTTAGTTCGTTTCTCCCTAGTTTGCGTCGCCGGAACCTTCCTCCGTCCCGCAGCGAACACAGGTTGCCGTCCAGATCGGTGAAGTTGGCGATGGTTTCCCCTAGGAGTAACTTTCCGCCACGATCATCCCCCCTTTAAACCTCGGCGCCACCGCCCACGGCTTGGCACCCTCAACGCGGACGCGACGTTACCGCAGGAAAGCCGACTTCTCCCTTGATCGGGCCGGTGGCCTCCCCCACATTGTTTTTCATGAGATGAACGGGAAACCGGGCTTGCCGCGCCTTGCGCCGATGGAAGCCTGATGCCCAAGCGAATACTCGCTCCACGCCCGACGTGAAGTCGGCACATCCAAGCAATACCGAAAGGACATCCGCCATGACCCAAGCCAAGACGGGCGATACGTTGCATCTTCACTACAAGGGCACGTTGGATGACGGCACCGTATTCGACAGCTCCGAAGGGCGCGACCCGATCACCTTCGAACTGGGCGCCGGGCAGATCATCCCCGGGCTGGAAGCCGGCGTGGACGGGATGGAAGTAGGCGAGAAACGCACGGTGCGCGTCGAGGCCGCCGAGGCCTATGGCGAGCACGACCCGACCCAGATGCAGGCGGTGCCGCTGGAAAACGTGCCGGACCACATCCCGACCGAGCCGGGCACCCAGTTGCAGATGCAGACGCAGGACGGCCAGGCCGTGACCGTCATGGTCGCCGACAAGACCGAGGACGAGCTGATCCTGGACGCCAACCATCCACTGGCCGGCAAGGCCCTGATCTTCGACGTGGAACTGGTCGCGATCGCCTGACCACGCCTGACGCAGCGGGGCCGCGCGGCCCCGCTGGAATTTGAAACCGCGACGTCGTCGGTGGGAATTTGAGGCCGCGACGTCGTCGCCGGGGTTTGAATCCGCGACTTCGTCGTTGGGGGTTTGAGGTTGCTCAAGCCACCAGGGTGAAATCGTTCTTGCCGGCTTTCTTCACCCGATACATCGCCGCGTCGGCCGCTTTCAGCAGGGCTTCCATGTCGGTGCCGTGCTGGGGATACAGGGCGACGCCGATGCTGGCGCCGATCCGGGCGCTCTCTCCATCCTCCAGCGCGACGGGCTTGGACAGCGCCGCGACCAGCTTGCGGGCCAGGATCAGGACGTCCTGTTCCCTCTTCACCCCGGTCTGCAGCAGGACAAATTCGTCGCCGCCGATGCGGGAGACGACGTCGGACCCGCGTAGGGTGGCTTCCAGACGCCGGGCGGTTTCGCGCAGCACCTTGTCCCCGGCGTCATGGCCGTATGTGTCGTTCACCTGCTTGAACCCGTCCAGGTCGATGAACATGACGGCCAGTTCCTCGCCCGCGCGGGTGGCCAGGTTCATCAGGCTGGCGCTGATATCCTGAAACAGGTGCAGGCTGGGCAGGCCGGTCAGCGTGTCATAGAAGGCGATGGCGCGCATCTCCTCCTTCAACTGTTCCTCCGAGCGCAGCGCGGCGAGCAGATCGGTCACGTCGTATTCCGCGACCAGCAGCAGGAAATCCCCGGTCAGGGGGTGGCGGGTCATGCGGATGTCCAGCGTATGGTCGCGCAGGCCCGCGCCCGTCCGCATCTTGTGCGTCCAGCGGCCGCCCTTTTTCCGTTTCGCCAGGTCGAAACAGGCAGCACCCGCCGCCGGGTCCTGGAACCGGGCGGCGAAGGGGCTCGGACCGCCCTCCCCCGTTTCCGCCGGCAGGTGCTTGTAGGCTTCCGTCGCGGCGGGGTTCTCGATCACCGGGTCGCCGTCGAGCGTGAAACAGGTGACCAGCACGCGGGTATAGCGCGCGGCCTCCACCAACAGAAGGTTCTCCGGCGTTTCGCCCAGATTCACCTCCTCGTTGATATAGGCGATGATGGCGCGGTGCCGGTCCGGGCCGACGGTGACCGCGCGGTGCATCATCATCAGGGATTTCGGCTTGCCCTGCGGATAGGTCGTCCAGGGGTCGATGGTCAGGCCCTGTTTGGCGGCCAGGTCGAAGGTCTGCCGGGTGCGGTCGCGCGCGCCCTGCGTATCGCCGGACAGGTCCTTGTGGATCAGCTGATCGAGCGTTTCCAGCCCCCAGAAATCCAGGCAGGCGCGATTGCCCCACCACCAGCCGTGCGTGTCCAGATCGAAGATCCAGACGACGTTGGGGATCAGTTCATAGAGCCGGAGCTCGTCATGGCTCTCGATATGAACCAGGTGGCTGTAATCGTCTTGCATCGGCGGGGTTGCTCGAAAATTTCGAAAGGCCCGCGGGCTTTATACAAGACTATCCTGTTTTGGAAGCTTTCGATACGCCGCGCGCGCAAATCCCGCGAAACCGCCGCAATCAGGTACCGCGAACGCGTCACCGAGGGCGCCGCCTCACTGCCGCAGACGCGGCAGGCGCAGCACGCCGAGTGCGATCAACATGCCGGTGGTGACCACGGCCAGCCCGGCGAACTGGCTGGCGGTCGGGAATTCGCCGGCGACGGGGATGCCGACGACGATGGCGCTGACCGGGACCAGGGCCGGGAAGATAGCGGCGCGGCCGGCGCCGAGAAGCTGGACCGCGCGGGTATAGCAGAGCATCGCGACGACACCGGCCAGCGCGCCCTGAACCACGATCTGCGTCAGCAGGATTTCCCACGGCACGGCGGCCAGCTTGGAAAGCCCCACCGTCGCCAGATAGCCGGGCACCATCACGGCGCAGGACAGCACCGACACCGCGGCGGTCGCGGCGACCGGGCTGATGCCCCAGCGCTTGCCGAGCACGGTGAAGATCGCCCAGAGCAGCCCGGCGGCGGCGAACATCGCGTCCCCGATCGGCGTTTCCAGCGAGGCGTGGAACAGGCCCTGCCCCGACACCACGACCAGGCCGATGACGACCACGGCAAGGCCCAGCGTGCGGGCCGGGCCGACCCGTTCCCCGAACAGGAAGACGGCCATCGCCGCCGTCGCGACCATCGAGGTCGAGGGCTGGATCACCGCGCCATGGGCGAGCGGCGCGAAGAAATAACCGGCCACGGTGAGCAGGATGAAAAGCGGCCCGGCGGTCAGCGCCAGGGCGATGCCGCGGCCCCAGCCGACCCCGCCCAGGGTGTGCGGGCTGTTCATCAGGAACCAGGGCAGCATCAGCACGCCGCCGACCGCGAAACGGATGAAGGCGACGTCATAGCCGTCCAACCCCATGCCGACACCCGCCCGCGACATCGCCAGATAGGCGCCCCAGAAGACGGCGGCGCTGATCCCGAGCAGGATGCCCAGCGGATTGAGGCGGTCCTCCTGCGGAGTCCCGTGCGGCGTCCCGTGCACCTTGATCTGCCGCGGGGCCGACCCGGCGGGCGGGTTGCTCTGTGCCTCACATCGCATGGCGTTGCATGAATTGGAATTCCCGCATGGGGCGCGGCGGGCCGAAGCGGGCCGCGGGTTGCAAAAAACGCCGTTGCCCGTCGATCGCGGCGGGCTCACGGCTGGGCACCGTATATATCCCACCGCCCCGCCACGGCAACGGGCCGGGGGCGCGATCATCAAACCTGTGCCGCCAAGTCGTCGCTGCCCGCGCTGTGTGCGCGTGTGTTTCGGGACAAACGGCGGGAGGTAAACGGCGAGGGCCTAAAACGGTGAGGGCCAAATCGCGAGGCCCAAATCGCGGGGGGCCAAATCGTGGGGGGCCAAATCGTGGGGGCCGACATAAAAAGGGCGCGCCCGTCCGGCACGCCCTTGTTGGATTGAATGAAACGGCGGCTAGTGCATCAGCCTCTCAATTTCATCCTTCAGATGAAGCTTCTCTCGTTTTAGCGTATGGACGAGAGCGTCATCGGGCATCGGTCGACTGTTTTCCTCGTCGATCTTCATCTCGAGGTGAGCATGCTTTTCCTTCAATGCTTCGATGCGCGCTTCCAGGCTCATGGGTGTGCTCCTTCGCTTCCCGTTGGTTAGCCAAAACGGGTCGGACCCACATGTCCGAGGGCGAAGCACCGGCCCTTCAAGCGACGCGCCGTATCAAGGAACAGGGTCCTTGCCGCGCCTCGTCTCCCCATCCGACAGCCCGCACCGCCTTTCGGTCGGCCGACCGGCTTTGGGAGACATAGCCAGGGGATCGCCCCCGTGCAGAGTGACTGCAGACCGTGCGTCCGGTCCGTCTCCCAAGCGGAGAAAACCCTGCTGTGTGGCACAGCACCTGTTCAGGCGACCGTAGGTCGGCTGCCGGTCTTTCCGACATCTCCCCCGGCCCTACTTTTAGCGCGTAACCACCCGCTGAAGACCGGTCGGGATCATGGCCGGAGATAGTAACCGGCACCTATACGGCGGATTTCCCCGCCCGAACGAATATGGTATCGCATTCAGCGCAGAAGTCGAGGGATCATGTCGGAAAATCGAAAAAGAATCATCGTCGGGATCAGCGGCGCCTCGGGCGCGGTCTATGGCATCAAACTGTTGGAATCCTTGCGTGAACTGGATGTCGAAACGCATCTGATTATTTCCAGGGCGGCCGAAATGACCCTGGCCTACGAGACCGACCTGACGGCCAAGGATCTGCGCGCCCTGGCGGACAAGTCCTATCCGATCGGCGATGTCGGCGCGGCCTGTTCCAGCGGCAGTTTCCGGACCGACGGGATGATCGTCGCGCCCTGTTCGGTGAAATCGCTGGCGGAGATCGCGACCGGCGTCACCTCCACCCTTTTGACCCGGGCGGCGGACGTCATCCTGAAGGAGCGGCGGCGTCTGGTCCTGATGGTGCGGGAAACCCCGCTGACCAACGTCCACCTGCGCAACATGCTGACGGTCAGCGAGATGGGCGGCATCATCGCGCCGCCGGTGCCGGGTTTCTATACCAAGCCCGAGAGCATCGACGATCTGGTCAACCATTCGGTCGGCCGGGTGCTGGACCTGTTCGGGCTGGAAACCGGCCGCGTCGCCCGCTGGCGCGAGAGCGAAACATAAACTTCACGGGCGCCGCCCCCAATTGCCCGGTTTCATTTCGGGCCCGAAGCACGGTACATCTGTATTCCAAGGCGGCGCCGCCCGTCCCGGTCGGGACGGATGCAGCGCGATCACCGTCATGAAAGCCAGGGACGAGAGACCACCATGAAGCGCAATCACCGCACCAAGATCGTCGCCACTCTGGGGCCGGCGAGCAGCACGGAACAACAGATCGAGGATCTGTTTCTGGCCGGCGTCGACGTCTTCCGGATGAATTTCTCCCATGGTGAGCCGGACGAGCACCGAGCCCGCCATCAGGCGATCCGCAACGTGGAGAAGCGCACCGGCCGTCCGATCGGCATCATGATGGACCTGCAGGGGCCGAAACTGCGGGTCGGCAAATTCGCCAACGGACCGATCGAGTTGAAGGAAGGCGCGGCCTTCCGCCTGGACCTGGACAAGGCCCCGGGGGACGAAACCCGCGCGCCGCTGCCGCATCCGGAAATCTTCGCGGCGCTGGAACCGGGCACGGACCTGCTGCTGGATGACGGTCGGGTGCGCCTCAGCGTCAAGTCCTGCGGCCCGGACCATGCCGATACGGTCGTCGCGGTCGGCGGCCCGCTGTCGGAACGCAAGGGCGTCAACGTGCCCGGCGTCGTCCTGCCGCTCTCGGCGCTGACCGAGAAGGACCGCAAGGACATGGAATTCGGCCTCAACCTCGGTGTCGACTGGTGCGCGCTTTCCTTCGTGCAGCGCCCGGAAGACATTGCCGAGGCGCGCGAGTTGGTGAAGGGCCGCGCCGGCATCCTGGCCAAGCTGGAAAAGCCGTCCGCCGTACAGCGGTTGGAGGAAATCGTCGAACTGGCCGACGCGATCATGGTCGCGCGCGGCGACCTCGGCGTCGAAATGCCGGCGGAGGACGTGCCGGTCCAGCAGCGCCGGATCATCACCGCCTGCCGCGCCGCCGGGAAACCGGTCGTGGTCGCGACCCAGATGCTGGATTCGATGATGGAACGCCCGGTACCGACCCGCGCGGAAGCCTCCGACGTCGCCACTGCCGTCTATGAGGGGGCGGATGCGGTGATGCTGTCCGGCGAGACGGCGGCCGGCGACTACCCGCTGGAATCGGTCAAGATGATGAACCGGATCATCGAACGGGTGCAGAAGGAAGACCTCTACTGGGGCGGCCTGCGCAACCAGGGCCACCCGCCGGAGGACACCACGCCGGACGCGATCAGCGCCGCGGTTCGGATCGCGGCGGATACGATCGACCCGGCGGCCATCGTCACCTATACGACCTCGGGCTCGACGACTTTCCGCATGGCCCGCGAACGACCGCGCCAGCCGATCATCTGCCTGACGCCGCGGGAAAGCACCGCGCGGCTGCTCGCCATCGTCTGGGGCGTTCATTCCTGCCGCACGCCGGACGCGAACAGCCTGGACGACATGGTCGACATCGCGACCCATCAGGCCCGGATCGACGGTTTCGCCGATCCCGGAGATCGCGTGATCATTACGGCAGGCGTTCCCTTCGGCACGCCGGGTAAGACCAACCTGCTGCGGATCGCCCGGGTCGGCGTTCAGGACTAGGTCGCTTCGGGAAGGTACCCTGGCTCGGGACGGGCGTCGGCTAGATCCGGCGCCCTTCCAGCGATTTGCGTAGCTGCTCGGCGCGGAAAGTCGCGTCCGGAAGATAGGGGTGGAGGTCCAGCGCCGCCTCATAGGCATCCAGCGCGGCTTCCTCATCCTCGAGCGCGTCATTGATCATGCCCAGTCCGGTCAGCGCCCCGAAATGGCGCGGTTCCAGCGCCAATGTCCGTTCCACATCCTTGATCGATCCGTCCAGATCGCCGATCAGGAACAGCACCGTGGCGCGTTTGTTCCAGGCCTCGGCGAAATCCGGCTCCAGATCTGTCATGGTGGTGAAATAGTCATAAGCGGTGGCAAAGTCGCCGCTCTGCATCGCCCGCATGCCCTGCCGCATCAGGATGTTGATGCTGTCCTTCTCGTTCGTGATCCAGATGCTCCAGATCCGGTCCGACAGCGCATGCGCTGTCTCAAAACTCTTTGCCTGTTTCAACTGGGCGAAAAGCGTATCCAGTTGGGGATGGTTCTGATCCGCCCTGGATGGGCTGACCGTCAGCCCCGCAAACGCAAACAGCGTCAACAGGACGATCACCGTCCAGCGCCGCCAAAGACCGTCATGCCGCCGGGAACCGGCTATGCGGGAAAGCGATCCATTTCGGCCTTGTTGGTCCGGTACAGGCGATCCCGAAACTTGGAGTCGTCGAGCTTTCATGCTTGAACTATGCGCCTTTTCGATTTGCCCCGCAATTGGAGCCCGCCTTGGAAGACCACGCCTCATGCTTTTGTGATGACCCGGCCGAGGCCCGGGACCGGTTTCTGGCCGAATGCCTGAAAGCCGGGCTGGCGCCCCTCACCCTGCCGTCTCGCCCTATCCAGCCGTCCGACGGCATAGGAGAGCTCTACTGCGACGCGGTACGCCTCGGCGCGCCCACCGCGCATAGCACCATCGTGCTGTGCAGCGGGGCCGGCGGGCAAGCGGGCCTTGTTCATGCCGGTATCTGCTCCGGCCTGCTGCGGAACCGGGTGCAGCGGCATCTGGAACGTCCGGTCTCGATCGTGCTGGTACACGCGGTCAATCCGAATGGCGCGGTCTGGCCGCGGCCGCCGGCCGAAGCGGCGCCCATCCTGGTCGACGGGGATGCGATCTCAAAGGCGGAAGCGAACTGGACCCGCGAGTTGCTGACCGCCGTCGACCGCCGTTTCGGCACGGAACTCGGCAATACCATGGACGGCGGGCCGGAAGCGAAAACCGAAGAGCCACCCGTCCCCGGCACAAGCACCGGTTCCGCCTCGGCCTCGGCCTGGAGTCGGGAGGACCTGAAACGCATCGCGGCGGAATTCCTGCCGGAAACGCAATTCGTGCTGTGCCTGGACTTCCGTACCGGGATCGGCGGCTGGGCGGTCCCGTCGATCAGGAACCCCGACCCACCCGCCGGCACCGCCCGGGGCCGGGCGCGGCGCTGGTTCGGCCCGCTCGACGGAGAGGACCCTGGCCCATCCGACGAAAAGGGGTCATCCGACAGGTCCGGCAGCGGCGGGCTCGCCGGCTTGGCGGAAGAAGCGGAATCCGTATCGATGATTGTGGAGTTCGGTACCTTTCCCGGTACCGGCCTGGTCAATACCGTTACCGGGCGGCAGCAGACCAGCCAGGTCTATCCCGCCCAGCGCGACTGGCGGGAAAAGGTCTATGCCCAAGCCGAGGCGATCGTCCTGCGGGCCATCGAGGCGGCGGAGGAAATGGCCGACGCGGGTTTGCGCCTGAAGGCTGCGGATTTGGACGATCTGTAGGAAATGTCCTTGTGGCCCCGGATCGCGGGCGCGCGGGTCAGTCCAGATGGAACTTGAAGACCATCAGCAGACGGGTAATGGCACCGGTATCATCGGTGAAAGGGAGGCACAGGACCGAGTAGTCGATGTGTTCCTGCCCCAGGGACCATTTCAGCGGTGCGCCCGTATAGTACGGCCGTTTCTCCTCGATGCATCGGATCATGCGCACGCGCCCCTGCTCCGACCCCGGGATCTCGCTGAGCAGCATGCCGGTGAATTCCCGCCCGGTCAGGGACGAGATGCCGGTCCCCGCCAATCTGACCCTGAAATCCTTTTCCCCGTCGAGGACTTCGAAAACCGCCATCCAGCGCAAAGCCTCGGTCGGAAGAGCTGTCGGGTCGATGGTGGAGACATGCGGCACGGGCCGTTCCGCCCGGGCGGCCTCCCAATACTTCATCGTTTCGATGAGATACCCGGGTACATTGTCGAATGAATCGAACTGAATGAGGCTGTTTGGTGCGGTCATCTGCATCGGGCGGTTTCCAGGTGCGCTACTCATTATCAAGTAGCACGCATGCGCCCGAACCATCAAACGGTGTATTAGTAAAATCACCAAAAAGCATCAGTCAGATGCCCCTGGCGCTCCCCAGGATCAGGAAAGCCCGATCGGCCGTGGTCCGCCCGTCGCCCAATCCAGCAACTCGACCGTATGAATGACGGGCACATCGGCCGCCGAGGCGATCTGTGTAATGCAACCAATATTGCCCGCCGCGATGATGTCCGGCGCGGTCTTTCTGATATTGGCCACCTTCCGATCCCGCAGTTTCGTCGCCAGTTCAGGCTGCATGATGTTGTAGGTTCCGGCCGACCCGCAGCAGAGATGCGCTTCGGGAACCTCGACCACCTCGAACCCGGCCTGCGACAGCAGGCTCTTCGGCTGCTGCGTGATCTTTTGCCCATGCTGCATGGAACAGGCGGAATGATAGGCGACGCGCTTCGGTGCCCCATCCGGGACCGTTGCGCCGTCCAGGCCCAGTTCGGCGAGGAATTCCGTCACATCCTTGGTCATCGCCGAGACCGCAGCGGCGTCTTCGGCCAGTTCCGCGTCTTCGCGCAGCATGAAACCGTAATCCTTCACCGTCGTCCCGCAGCCGGACGCGTTGATGATCACCGCATCGAGCGCTTCCCGCCGATGTTCCGTCATCCAGGCGCGAATATTCGCGGCCGCCTGATGGTGGCTCGCCTCCGCCTTGCCCATGTGATGAACCAGCGCGCCGCAGCATCCCGCCCCTTGGGCCACCACGACCTCGACCCCCAGGCGATTGAGCAGACGAACGGTCGCTTCGTTGATCTGCGGCTGCAGAACCGGCTGGGCGCAGCCGTTCAGCATGGCAACGCGCGCCCGCCTTTCCCCGGTAGCGGGAAAAACCTGTGGCACATCGACAGGCGACGGTTTGGGAAGCGTCTTCGGGGCCAGTTTCAGCATCGCCCCCAAACGGCCGCCGAACAACCCGCCGACCACAGGCGCGAAAGGACGCGCCAGCCAGGCCCCCGCCAAAGCAAGGCGGAACAGACTGGGATTGGGCAGCAGGCCGGCCAGCAAATTGCGCAGAAACCGGTCGGCGAAAGGCCGTATATGCGTCTTCTCGATATAGGCCCGCGCGTGGTCCACCAGATGCATGTAATGCACGCCGGAGGGACAAGTCGTCATACAGGAAAGGCAACTGAGACACCGGTCGATATGCTTGACGACCCGCGACGGCGCCGGCTTGTCGTTTTCCAGCATATCCTTGATCTGATAGATCCGGCCGCGCGGCGAATCCAATTCGTCGCCCAGGGTCACGAAAGTCGGACAGGTCGCCGTGCAGAAACCGCAATGGACGCATTTGCGCAGGATCGTTTCGGATTCGGCGACGTCGGGATCGGCCAATTGCGCCAGGGTGAAATTCGTCTGCATGGTATCGTTGCCAGCCCTTAGATGCCGTTATACATGCGGCCCGGATTGAGCACGCCGTGCGGGTCGAACCCGTTCTTGATCTTCCTGGTCAGGGTCGCCAGCCCGGGCGCCAGGGGATGGAACACATCCGCCTTGGCCCGCAAATCCAGATCGCCCCGGATCAATGTGGCGTGACCGCCGGATTGCGCGACGGTATCGCGGACAATATCCGCCCCGCCCAAATTCGGCATGTCGACCGCCAGCCAGATCAGACCGCCGCCCCAATCCATGAAGGCTTCCGCCCCTTTCAGGGACAGCAATTGCCGGCAGACGGTCGGCCCCTCCGACGGCGCGACGGAGATTTTCCAGACGACCCTGCGGTCCCCCGCCTGGGCAAAGGGCATCACATCGCGGACCGCAACCCAGAAGGACTTGCCGCGATGGCTGTGCAGTTCCTCCGTCTTGCCGAGCGGTCCCGCCATCTCACGCAACCGCGCGCACCGGTATTCGACGGACGGCCCCGGCCCCTCGACGCGAATCGCGGCAACGCCCGTTCCCTCCGCCGTGACCATATCGATGCCGGTCGTCGCGGCTTGCGCCTTCGGCAGCCACGCCGTTCCGGAAACCTCGTAAGGGGAATTCAATGCGTCGGTCATGGCCCGTACCGCGGTCGAGGGATCGTCCGTATAAAGCAGGACGGTTCTTTCCTTCTCCGCCTTCGGCAGGACCTTCACCGTCACTTCGGACATGACCGCAAGGGTGCCCCAGGACCCGGCCATCAGCTTGCAGAGATCATAGCCGGTGACGTTCTTCATGACCCGGCCGCCGGACTTGAATTCCTCACCACGGCCCGAAACGCCCTCGAACCCCAGGAAATGGTCCCGCGCCGCGCCCGACTTGATCCGGCGCGGCCCGCTGAGATTCGACGCGATGACGCCGCCCAGCGTACCCGGGGCGCTTTCACCCTTCAGCAGGAAGCCGAGATCCGGCGGCTCGAAGGCCAATTGCTGGTTCTGTTCCTCCAACGCCGCCGTGACATCCGCCATCGGCGTGCCCGCCCCGGCACGGAGCACCAGTTCATCCGGTTCATAGAGTGTGATGCCGTTCAGCTTGGAGAGGTCGATCTCATGCTCGGTCTCCATCGGCCGGCCCAAACCGGCCTTTGTACCGGTCCCCTTGACGGCGAGGGGGTATTCTTCCGCCACCGCCCAGGCCACGGCATCCTTCAACTGTTCCGCCGTCTCCGGCACGAATTGGGTCATCGGTCGCTCCCAATAATCCGGTTAGAAACGGGGAATGTCTGGGAAAGGCAGTTTCCCCTTGTGGATATGCATTCGGCCGAGTTCGGCGCAGCGATGCAAGGTCGGGAAGACCTTGCCGGGATTCAGCAATCCATCCGGATCGAAAGCGCATTTCAGGCGCATCTGCTGGGCCAGGTCCACCTCGGTGAACATGGCCGGCATCAGATCCCGTTTCTCCACCCCAACCCCGTGTTCGCCGGTCAGCACACCGCCGACTTCGACGCACAGCTTCAGGATATCGCCGCCGAAATCCTCGGCTTTCCGCAATTCGCCCGGCACATTCGCATCGTACAGGATCAAGGGATGCAGATTGCCGTCGCCGGCATGGAAAACGTTCGCGACGCGCAATCCGTATTGATTGGACAGCTCAGTCATCCGGCGCAGCACCGTCGGAAGCTGATGGCGCGGGATCGTCCCGTCCATACACAGATAATCGGGCGAGATCCGCCCGACCGCCGGGAAGGCCGCCTTGCGCCCGGCCCAGAAACCGAGGCGTTCCTGTTCGTTCTCGGAAATCTTCAACGAAACGGCACCGCAGGATTCCGCAATTGTCTTTACTTGGCCGATCAGGTGTTCAACTTCGTCGGCCGGCCCGTCCAACTCGACGATCAACAGCGCCTCGACATCCAACGGATATCCCGCATGGACAAAATCCTCCGCCGCATGAATGGCCGGCTTGTCCATCATTTCCATGCCGCCCGGAATGATCCCAGCCCCGATCACCTTCGCGACGCAATCGCCCGCTTCCTCGCTGGTGGGAAAGCCGATCAGCAGGGCACGAACCGTTTCCGGCGCGCGCAGCAGCCGGACGGTCACTTCGGTGACGACGCCCAACAGGCCTTCCGACCCGGTCATGATCCCCAGCAAGTCATAGCCTTCGGAATCCAAATGCTTGCCGCCGATGCGAATGACCTCACCGTCGATCAGCACCACTTCCAAGCCGAGCAGATTGTTCGTCGTCAGCCCATATTTCAGGCAATGCACCCCGCCGGAATTTTCCGCCACGTTGCCGCCGATGGAACAGGCGATCTGGCTGGACGGGTCCGGCGCGTAATAGAAACCATCCGCTTCCACGGCCTTGGTGATCGACAGATTGGTGACGCCCGGCTGCACCCGCGCGCAGCGATTGTCATAGTCGACTTCCAGGATCCGATTGAATTTGCCCAGGCCCAGCAGCACGCCGTCCTCCAAGGGCAAGGAGCCCCCGGACAGCGACGTTCCAGCCCCGCGCGGCACCACCTTGATGCTGTTTTCATGGCAATAGCGCAGGACGGCGGAAACCTGTTCCACGGTCTCAGGCAATACGACGACAAGCGGGGATGTCTTGTAGGCGGTCAGCGCGTCGGTTTCATAAGGACGGCGGGCGTCCTCGTCGACGATGACACCATCGCCCGGCACGATCGCCCGCAAATCATCGGCGATCCGATGGCGGTTCGCGATCACCGCATCATCGGGTTTCGGCATTTCCATTAGCGTTGTCCTCCCCGACGAAACTGTACCGATGGAACAACCGCTTGGGCAATAAAGGACAAAAAGCGACCGTCCCGGACGTTCACGGGTCAAATTGGTATTACCAATTTTGTATCACTCCACGGCCGCCAGGGAAAGTGCCCTTTGGTCGCAGCAAACCTGCACGCAGGACGGCCGGCGGAAACTAGGTCACCGGATGCGCCGGGTGTTGCCCCAGGGACACATCCACGATCGACCGCAACGCGGTGCGGGCGATGTCCTCGAAACACTCGTCGGTCCAGCAAAGCGCATGCGGCGTGATGATCGTATTGTCCATCGTCAGGAGCGGGCTGTGCGGGGAGATCGGTTCCTGCTCGGTAACGTCCAGGCCGGCGGCGGCGATCAGGCCGTCCCGAAGGGCCTCGACAAGCGCGGCCTCGTCATGGATCGGGCCCCTGGCGACATTGATGAAACAGGCCGTCGGCTTCATTCGGGCAAAGGCCTGCGCGTTCATCAAATGGTGGGTGGTTTCATCCAATGGACAGGCGACGACGACGAAATCGGCCTGGGTCAGCACATCGTCAAAGGCGGCATGGCCGGCACCCAGCTTGTCGAGGACCGCGGGAGAAACATAAGGGTCCGCCGCCAGAATCCGTCGAAAGAAAGGACGCGCAAGCGGGATCAACTCCTGACCTATCCCGCCGGCGCCGATGAGGCCGAGGGTTCTTCCCGTCAGCCCGATCCCCATATGCTCGACGCGCTCGTTCCAGCGGTCCTCGCGCACAAGCCGGTCCTTGGTAAACAGCTTGCCGGCCAAAGCGAAGATCAATGTCAGGGCAGCGACGGCAACAGGCCGGCGGATCGCATGCGGCGTGTTGGTGACGGTTATTCCCTTGGCTGCGCAGGCCGCCACATCAACCGTGTCAAATCCAACGCCGTTGCGCGCGATTATCTTGACCCGGCAATCGTCGCGCCCGACCGAAGCCGCGGTCAACCGCGGCAGGTTCACATGCAATCCGTCATAGGACGCGGCGATTTCGGGCGTGATCTCGGGAAGATCCTCCGGCAGCCATTCCCATTCGATATTCGGATTGCGCGCCAATTCATCGAAGGCGGCGGCATTGAAGGCAGGATCCCCCGAAGCCGTGAGCAGATCACGGGTAGAGCCGACACGAAAAACCATCACGCTTCCTCCACCGCCTGCAGCACGGACCCAACACCCTTGGCAAACAATCCATGATCGGTGCCGACCGCCAGCATATTAAATCCATAGCCTTTGTATTCCCGTGCCCAGTCCGTATCGGCGGGCATGAAACCCAGCCCCTTGCCGTGGCGGCGCGCCGCCTCGACAACGTTTCGAACCGCGTCGAGATAAACCGGGTTCTGGAATTCGCCGGGCACGCCCAGGAAATTGGCCAGATCGAAATGCCCGACCCATAGAACGTCGATCCCCTCCGTCGCTGCGATCGCGTCGACATTTTCCAACCCGCGTTCCGTTTCGATCTGGGCGATCACCGTCACCGACGCGTTGGCCGCCGCAATCTTGTCCTTCGGGTCGCCGCCGGAATAGTTGTCATGGGGAAATCCGAAAGCGGCCCCGCGGCGGCCGACCGGCGGGTACCGGGTCGCCTCGACGATGCGCGCGGCTTCCGCCCCGTCATCGACCATGGGGATCATCACTCCCCGCATCCCGATATCCAGGGCACGGGCAAGAAAGTGGTATTCGCCCCGCGGCACCCGCGCCATGGGCGTGATGGGCAATCCCCGGCAATGCGCCACCTGCGTTTTCAGGGTCTCCAATCCGATTCCGGTATGCTCCATGTCATAGAGTACGTATTCGCAACCCGCATTGCAGAGAAGCTGCGGAATACCGGGGCTGAAGAACTCGAAAATCATCGCGCCGAGCACCTGCTCGCCGGCCATCACACGGTTCCTGATCGACACGTTAACTCCCCTCGTTTTTCCCGTCAGACCTTCTTGCTTGATTCCGCACCGGGACAATCCTGCCTTTCCGGTATAGTATTACCGTGAGGTGGCAGGAGCAAAGCGATCATCCAGACGACCAGGAAACCAAGATGCCTGCAGAAAAAATCCCCGCCGTCGACATCTCGAGGAAGGCCCGTGACGCCGCCCGGCAAAAGGTCGCTGCGGCCCGCAAGGAGCGCCTGGCCAGGCGGCAAGGCAAGTATCAGGAGACGATCCTGCGCCTGCGCCGCCTGCGGGGCCTGATCGAAAGGAACACAAAAGCGGCGGCAAAGGCGCAGAAGGATCTTGGCCCTGCGATCCGGACCGCCATCAAGAAGACCGCCGCGGCGGGAGCCGATGATGCCAAGGATAAACCGCCGATCGCGGCGGTAGACGCGGCCGAACGGCCCCTGCGTCTGGTCCTCAAGACCCGGGACGAGATCCCCCGCAAGAAACTGCACGCGCTGATCGCGGCAACACTCGGCCTGACCAGGGACAAGAAGGCCTTCACGCTTGATCCGCTCTTTCCAAAAGCGCGGAAGAAGCACAGGAAACTCGCCCTTTATTGGGTGGCCGAACTCGCCGCCGACCGGCGCTCCACCGCCGCGATCCAATCCCGCATCGCGGACGCCCTGCGCCGTACCGGCGCATTTTCCTCCGTGCGCGCGGAAGCCCTTCGGATGGGCTTGTTCAGCGGCGGCGGAACGGGTCCCGGTTATGAAATGGATGTGCCGAAAAACAGGGACTGGCATCTGACCTCACCCGACCCGAACAGCCCCTATTGGCACGACTATCACGGCGGCATCGACGTTTATGGAGCCTGGGAAGCCCTGGGTGTCGGCCCCAACGGCGAAGATGCAGGAAGCGGCTTCACGATCGGCCATCCCGATACCGGCTTTCGCGAGCACTCCGATTATCCGACGAACCGGATCGATCTGGCGAATGCCTACAACGCTTTCAGCGACCGGGTCACCCCGGACAATGCCGATCCGGTGACGCAGAATGTAGCCCGACACGGCGTGATGCCGCGCGGCTTCCCTTATTACGAGATGCACGGGACCTTCACGGCTTCCGTCATCGTAGCGCCCTGCACGACGGATTTCTCGCGCCCGGTCCGATCCATCGTCGGCGTGGCACAAGGCGCGACCATGCTGCCGCTACGCTGCGTGACCACGGTCATCCTGGCCGGGGATATCGAGATCATCGCCGCAATCGAACACGCCATCCAGGAAGATGTGGACGTGATCTCCATCTCGCTCGGCGGCGCCCCCAATCCTGTTCTGCGGGACGCGCTGGCCGCCGCGGTCGATCAGGGCATCATCGTCGTCGCCGCCGCCGGTCAGTCGGAAGGCGCGCCGATCCCGCAGGCCGTCGCCGCGCCGGCGTGTTACCCGGAAGTCATCGCGGTCGGTGGGTCGATCGGCCCTTTGCCCTGGGAAGGCTGCTTCCATGGTCCGGAAGTCGATATCTGCGCCCCGGCGGTGCATATCCGGCATGCCACATTCGAGGTCAACGGTGACGACGGCTGGAAGACAAGCCAGGGGACCTCCTTCGCCACCGCGATCACCGCGGGGCTGGCCACGCTTTGGCTGCAGGCCCATGGCGGACGGCAGGCGATCGAACAGGCCGTGCCCGACGTGCCGGTGCAACAGGTGTTCCGCCACATGCTGAAACAGACCGCCGTCGACACCACCATTTTCGCCGACGATCCGCCGCCGGGCGGCTGGAATACGCGACTGTTCGGCGCCGGTCTGGTCAATGCCAAGGCGCTGGTGATCAATTCCCTGCCGCCGCCGGAGGATGTGCCGCCCTTCGACGAAGCCCCGCCCTTCAACGTCTATGGCGCCGCCAGCGGCATCGCCATCCTGGACGTGGGGGAACCCTGGTCCCTGGCCGCCGTCAATTGGTTGTTCACCTCGATCGGTCAGGCCGGCGAATTCGCCCAGACCGGCGCGGAACTGGCGGGCGACATGTGGAGCGAATTCGCGGCGGACCCGCTTGCCAGCGTCACCGAATTCGTCGCCTCGCTGGGCACCCTGGCCGAGTTGTTCGACGCGGCACTCGCCGCTGAGATGGCACAGGAAGCCTGGGAAGACACCATGGCCGCGGCCGGTTCCGTCGCCGGCGAATTGGGTGAGATGCTCGGCGACGCCGCCGAAGCCGCGGGCGAAGCCTGGGAAGAAGCGGAAGACGCGGTGGATGAAGCACTCGACAATGCCGGTGACGCCGTGGACGAATTCATCGACGACACGGGTTCCTTCATCGAGGATACGGCGGAAACAGCGAGCGAAACCGCCGGCGAGGTCGCCGGGGCGATCGCGGACACGTTCGGCGGGATATTCGGTTAGGTTGCGTGGCCGTCGGGCGGGTAATGGACCGGGTTCGCGCTATCCTGTAACACTGCATCGGTAAACACCGTCCACACCGCCGCCCCAACGAACTTGATTGGGATCACCGTGAACGCCCGAAACGCCGTCGCCTGCCTCGCTTTCGGCCAGACCATCGTCTGGGCCGGAATGTACTATCTGTTCCCCGCCCTGTTGCTGCGCTGGGAAGACGCGGAAGGCTGGTCCAAAACCACGCTGACCGCTGCCTTCGCCGGTGCCCTGGTGATGTCGGGCCTGTTCGCACCGATGGCCGGGCGGATCATCGATAAAGGCCGCGGGGCCGAACTGATGGCGGCCGCGGCCGTGCTGGGCGCGGTGATGCTGAGCCTGTTGCCGATGGCGGAGTCGATCTGGATCTTCGCCGGGATCTGGCTGGTGATCGGCATCGTATTGGCCTGTACGCTTTACGAACCCTGCTTCGCCATCATCACCCGCACGCGCGGGGCCGAGGCACGCCGCGCCATCACCATGGTGACCCTGGTTGCGGGATTCGCGGGCACCGTTTCCTTCCCGATCAACCACGCGGTGGCGGAGGCTTTCGGCTGGCAGGCGGCCGTGCTGACCTTCGCGGCGCTGATCGCCTTCGTCGGCGCCCCGCTGCTATGGCTGGGCGGCCATCACATGGAACAGGACTATCGCCGCCGGTCGGGCGAAGGTGAAACCTCCCATGCCGGCCATGCCGCGGCCGATAATATCCGCACGCTCGGCCAAGTCGTGCGACAGCCGGTCTTCCTGGCGCTCGCGGTCGCCTTCTCGCTGCTCTGGCTGAACCACAGCCTGATGCTCAACCACCTGCTGCCGATCCTCGAGGACCGGGATATTCACAAGGATGTCGCCGTTTTCGCCGCCAGCATGATCGGCCCGATGCAGGTCGCCGGGCGGCTCGCCATGATGGCGGTGGAGAAACATCTGTCGGCCTTCGCGATCACCGGCGCCGGTTTCGTCGGCGTTGTCGCGGCCTCCGCCTGCCTGTTCTTCTCGGACCTTTCACCGACGCTGCTGGTTCCCTTCGTGATCCTGCATGGCAGCTGCTATGGCATCATGAGCATCATGCGACCGGTTTCGACCCGGGAAATCCTGGGCAGCCGGAATTTCGGCGCGATCAGTGGGGCGCTCGCCCTGCCGGTTCAGATCACCGCCGCGCTGGCCCCATTCCTGGGATCGCTGCTGTGGCAGATCGGCGGCTACGACCTGGCCCTGCTTGCCGTCGTCATCGCAGGGGTCGCGGCGCCGCTCAGTTTCCGGTTATCCGTCGCCCTAAGCCGCCGCGACCGCATCCGGCAGGAGGGCAAAGCGCTGCAGGATTGAGCGCAGCGTCTCCCGGTTTTCCGGCAGCATGGAACAAAGCGGCGGCCGGAAGACCTCTTCGATCTCCCCGGTCAGCGCCAGCATTGTCTTGATCGCCATCGGATTGTTCTCGATGAAGCAGGCCTTCATCAGCGGCAGCAGCAGCGCATGCTTGCGCGAAGCGAGCACGCGGTTCCCTTCCAGCGCCGCCGTCACCAGCGTCTTGAAATCGGCCGGAATGATGTTGGAAACCGTGCAGATCACCCCCTGTCCGCCGAAGGCGATCACCGGATAGGCGACATGGTCGCTACCGGCCAGGACCGAGAACCCTTCCGGCGCCGACCCGGCGACCGTCATGAACTGATCCATGTCGTCGCTGGCTTCCTTCACGCCGACGATGTTCTCGTGCTCGGCCATCCGGAACAGTGTCTCCGGTTCGATATTCACCCCGGTCCGGCCCTTGATGTTGTAAACCAGCTGCGGCAGGTCGACCGCATCCGCGATCGCCCGATAGTGGTTCAGCAGGGCATGCTGGGGCGGTTTGCTGTAATAGGGACAGGTGACGAGCAGCCCGTCGACGCCGGTCTCCGCCGCCGCCTTCGCCTGTGTCACCGCGCGACGCGTATCGTTGCCCCCCGCCCCGGCCAGAACCGGAACCCTTCCGCCAACCATGTCGACCACGCGTTCCAGCGCTTCAAGATATTCCGACGGCGTGATGGTCGGGGCTTCCCCGGCGGTGCCGAAAATGACCAACCCGTCCGCGCCGGCCTGGATCTGTCGATCCAGCAATTTGCGCCAGGTGGCATAGTCGATGCTGCCGTCCTTGGCGAAGGGGGTGATACAGGCGGTGATCATTCCGCCGAAGGGGCCGGCCATCGGGTCTCTCCAATCATTCGGTTTGTTGTGGCGGGAGAGAAACCCGAACAACCAATCCAGCGCAAATATAGTGAATCCTTTGTCATAAATAGATTATGAATGTTATATACATAACATGATCACCATTACAGAAGCCCTGGGTCAGATCCTGCGCGGTAACGCCTTCCTGGAATTCGGCTTCCGGCACGACCTGTTCAACCTGACCAAACTGGCCCGCTTTCTGCGCCCGCAGGTGGAAGCGCGCACGGCCAAGGAGACGCAGGAAACCGCGCTCACCATGGCGCTCAGCCGGCTGCGCCGCGCCAACCCGCCGCCACCCGGCACCAGGACAGGGCATGACCTGACACTGGAAAGCGTAACCGTGCATTCCGGCCTGGCGCTGCGCACCTTCTCGCGAAGTCCGGCCCTGCAATCGCGCCTCGCCAAGATCCACGGCCAGGTGCATGAAAAGAACGGGTTCTGCGACCTGTCCCTCGGCATGCGGGAAGTGACGATCATCCTGGATGCCCGTCTGCGCGACTGGCTGGACGAGGCGGTGCCGCAGAAACCCGTCTACCGAAACGACGAAGTGGCGGCCGTCACCGCCCGTTTTCCGGAACGCCATATCGCCGTGCCCGGCATCCTTTATGCGCTGATGCAGCGGGTGACGCTGCAGAACATCAACATCATCGAAATAACGTCGACCTATACGGAGATCAGCTTCTTCGTCGAACAGGGCGATGCGCGGCTGCTGTTCGATACCTTCTTCGAGAGCTTCTCGCTGCAAAGTGAACCGGAAAAGACCCACCGCCCCCTGGCCAGGAAATGCGAATAACCCTAAACCCTGCAGGCGTTTAGGGAGACCCGGAGAAAAGAGCAAAAAAGATGAAATCACCTTTGGAAAACCGTTCGCAGGATGCCTTGGCCCTGTTGATCCTACGGATCGGCTGCGCCTGGTTCATCTTCGTCTGGGCCGTGAACAAATTTCTGGCGCCGGCCCAGTATCAGCAACTCGCCCAGCACTTCGACAAGCTGACGCTGGACGAAACGCAGGTCCTGGTGATTGCGGCGGTTCAGGTCGTCATCTGCCTCTGCGTGTTTGTCGGCTGGGCTCGGCTCTATACGTATGCCCTGCTGGCGGCGATGCACGGTTACACGGTCTATCGCCAATGGCCGAAATATCTCGACCCGTTCGAAATCAACGACAACGGCTTCCCGATCAACCGCAATGTCAGCGTCTCGCTCTGCGCGCTGCTGGCGATGATCGCCCTGTGGCTGCTGCGCCATCGCGACCATTGGTCGGTCGACGCGATGATCCGGGGCAAGAGCCGGTAAGCCGCCATGCTCGACGCCGCGATGCGCAAATTGATCGATCCGCCGCTGGCCTCGGCGGCCACTGTGCTGAAAAAAGCTGGCGTATCGGCGAACGCGGTCACCGTGACCAGTTTCATGCCCGGCCTGGGCGCCGCTATCGCGCTGGGTTTCGGAGAATACGCGCTGGCGCTGGCGCTGATCCTGGTCAACAGGCTCATGGACGGTTTGGACGGCGCGGTCGCGCGCCAGACGGTGCCGACCGATCTGGGCGGCTATCTGGACATTGTCGGTGACTTCATCTTCTACGGCGCGGTCCCCTTCGGCTTCGCCGTCGCCGCGCCGGAGGCGAACGCCCTGCCAGCCGCCTTCCTGCTGGTCAGTTTCATCGGCACCGGATCCAGCTTTCTCGCCTATGCGGTCGTTGCCGAAAAACGGAAGATTACGACGGATATCCGCGGCAAGAAGAGCTTCTACTATCTGGGCGGCCTGACCGAGGGGACGGAAACCATCGTCTTCTTCATCGCCTGCTGCCTGCTGCCGCAAAATTTCCCAATACTTGCCTGGATCTTCGGTGGGTTGTGCTGGGTGACGACCCTGACCCGCATCGCCGCCGCCGCCACAACATTTCGGGACTGATCCTATCCCCTACACGAGGTCGAAACGGAATACCCATATTTTTCAGGGGTGTACTTCCGTTCAAATTCCATACGACGCGTTAACAAAATGAACGGCCCTCGTTGACACAACGCCTGCCCCGCCGTGGTTCATTAACGGATTGATATATCATATTACGGGCTATTTCCGGGGAGGATGTCATGAAAGGTCAAATCGCAGCGGCACTGACCGCAATCGGGGTGTTTCTGGCGGTTCCCGCCCATGCAGAAACCGTCAACGCTTTCGGCCCTGCGGTCGCGAATCCCAACGATCCAACTTTGACCCCGGACGATTCCTGGTTCCTTTTTGATGTAAAAGCCAATGGCACGGCGTCGATCGTCGACCTCACCGGCGAAGGCGGCGCATTGGAAAACGACCAACCTTTGGCGAAGGGCGCGGCAAAGCTGACGACCGGCGCCTCCGATGCCGACAAGGCGGAAATCGGGATCACGCGGCTTGGCGGATACGGCACGATCGGTGACTTCCTCAGCGCCGGCAGTTCGATGAGCTACAGCTATTTCAAGGACAGCACCGGCGATCCGAACCCATCCGCGGCGGCGGCGATCAAACTGACCGTTTTTGACGCCGATATCTCCACCGGGGGCACGACCGACGGTTTCGCCACCTTCGTGTACGAACCGACCTGGAATTTGGGCACCGTAGGCACCTCTGTGGCCGTCACACCCGATCAATGGTTGACCGCCCTGATCACAGGTGACAGCGGCGTCTTCTGGCATACGGGTATCTACGGCGCCCCGGGCATCGCCGGTTTCGGCGGTGACGGCCGGACACTGGAAGACTGGGATGACTTTTTTGGCGGTGATCTGCTGAGTGCGACCATCATCGGTATCTCGATCGGCGTCGGAAGTTTCAACCAAGGCCAGACGGCCTATGTCGACGACGTGCAATTCACCAGCGGCAACATCGATCTGAATTTCGATTTCGAACCGACCGTCGTCCCGCTGCCGGGCGCGGCTCTGTTCCTGCTGACCGGCTTGGCCGGGCTTGGCGCGGCGTCCTGGCGCCGGCGCCGCACTGCATAAGGTCTAACGACCTTATTGGGGGGAGTAGACCCCAACGACGGAGAGGGCCGCTTTCGGGCGGCCCTTTCTTTTGCCCGCCGTTCCGCGCCCTGAATACAGAAACGACGGCCCGAAGGCCGCCGTCTCCGCCCTACCCCCCACGGGTACCCATGAACCGGGCTCAGAAATAACGGGAGAGACGCAGTAGAACGTGTCCGTCATCCTGTACCGCGGCAATGCTTCGATCCGCGTTTAGGAAAAAGCGCGCTTCCAGTTCCGCGAACCAGCGTTCGGTGATCCGGCGTTCCGCTTCTAGCAAAGCCAAGACCTCTCCTTCACGCTGGTCGACGATAACGCCGCCCAGAAATTCGGTCGCGTCCTCGTCATTCAGGGCAAGGCGCGCGCCCAGGAAGATATCACGGTCGAAGATGGTCGCCGGAGCATCCTCGCCGCGGCCGTCGTAATGGTATTCCGCCAACAGGCCGAGATCGGCCGCGCTGTCAGCCACACCGAACAAGGTATATTCAAATCCCCCGACCGCCGCAGCGAAGGGGTCGCCGTGACCCGAGCGATGGATCGCCTCCAATTTCCACAGCCAGGCATCCATCGTCGCCTGTACGTCGAGGCCCACTTGATCGATGATTTCATAACGCGGGCGGAGCACGATCCTGCCGTCACTGCTGACCGACTGAACCAATTCCGGTTCCCGACTGGTGCCGTGAAAATAGCTCAGCCCCAGATCGAAATCGCCGATCACATGTTTGTAGCGCAGGGCTGCATCCACATGATTGTCTTCCGCCGAAGACTCGTAGATCGGCCGGTCGGTATCGATGTGCAGCGGCCCGCGCAGGCGCGCTTCATCCCCCGGGAAGGTCCGTTCGCGGAAGCCGGGTAGGACAAAGACACCAAGCGTTCCCCAATCGCGCAAGAGGTTCAGGTTCACCATCGGCTGACCGAGCTTGTCTTCCTCATCGGAATTCTCGACCAGATCGGTCTGGTTGATGATATCGACAAGATGCCGGCTTTCCGCCACACCCCAGAAGACCTTGCCCAAGCCGGCGGTGACGTCCCAATCGTCGCGCTCGACATAGAGCGAGAGTTCCCGGATATCGCCATGGGTCCGTCCTTCATGGTCCGCCGGATCGTAACGGAAGAAGGGAATGAAGGTCAGCCGCTCGCGTTCCCAATACAGGCGGAATTCAGGCTCCGCCGCGATGGAGGGCTCGACCCGCCGGTCGTCCTGGTCCGCGAATTGCGGGTTTTCAGGAAAGAACCGAAACTCGGTGGAGGCCGAGCCCGCGATCTCCGCCTCGGCCCCGAAGATTGTCAGCGGTTCCTGCGCCCCGGCCGGACCGGCGGCAAACCCAGCCGCACCGATCACGGCCGCAACGGCCCTCGCCTTAACGCAAACGGGCAAGACGGCTTTGATTGAAATTGGCTTCATTGACGCCTTCCCGGAATTGATAGGGTTGGAAGGTAAGGGTGGTTTCCTTGCCGGTCTGATGGTTCACCATATGCATACGGTGGGGCCGCCAGTACTGGTCCAGATACTGCTGCCATTCCGTGCTCTCCAGCGTCTTCAACAGCGTGTCCTTACGGTCGTAGAAATCTACTTTGACGATCCGGTATTCGGCCGTGTCGACCCAGGCGATCTGTTTCGAATAGCCGGACCGTTCGTATTGCGGAATACGCTCGACCACAAAGCATTCCATTTCGCCGCAAGGTTCGTCGCGCAGCCAGGTGTAGGAATACTTGGCAACTTCGAAACTGGTCAGGTCCTCATAGGCGAACTCGCTGCCGACGAAGGGTCCCGACTTGTTGGCCGACGAAATACGTTTCACCCGTTTCAAGGCCGGCAGATAGAGCCACTGATCGTCCGGCTCCAGGATCTTGGTAAAGCTGAGGAAGGCGGTGCCCTTGATATCGCCCGGATGATCGAAGATCGTCAGGCTCTTGTCGCCCTCCTCCGGGTCCGACACTTCCAGGGTTTCCAGCCGCAGTTTGCGCGTGCTGGACTCGCCGGTCCGGTTGGTCAGGATCATCTCCATCTCTGTCTTGCTGTCCCCGAAGCCGAGGTCGCGCCGGTCGATTTCCTGGGCGATCTCGAGACCCTTCCGGTCTTCGGCAGGGCCCGCATGGGCATCGTTGGAGAGGATGGCGAGCCCGACCGCCGCGCCGGTGATCATCAAGGCCAGGCCGAGACCCGTCCAATATCGTGATGTGTCCATGATATCTGTCCTCATCATCTACCTGTTCATGTCTATACGAGGGGTTATTCCGCAGCCTGGGCCATGGCATTCTCCGGCGCCTCCCGCCGCTTCCGACCATCCACCAGGATCAGGATGGCCGGCAGCAGAAGGAAGTCGGCGAAAAGCGCCATGACCAGCGTGATCGCGGTCAATTGGCCGAGCGATGCATTGATCTCGAATGCGCTGAGCGACAGGATCGCGAAGCCAGCCACCAGGATCGCCGTGGTCACCCAGAGTGCCGTACCGACGGTGGAAAAGGCATAGCGCACCGCCCCTTCCGCATCCTGGCCGTTCATCACCCGGGCGCGCCGGTACTTCGACAGGAAGTGCACGGTTGCGTCCACGATGATGCCCAGGCTGGTCGCCGTCACGACCGAGGATGCAAGCCCGATTTCGCCCACCAGGACCGACCACAGGCCGAAGGCCATGATCGGCGGCACCAGGTTCGGTACCAGGCTGATCAACCCCAGCCGCACGCTGCGCAATGCCACCACCAGGGAGGCCGAAATGAGCAGGAAGGCCAAGCCCGTGCCGAGCAACATGCCTTCGATATTGCGCTGGGCGATATAGGCGAACATCACGAAAGGACCGCTGGCGTTCAGCTTTTCCCCGCCCGCCAGGCGCTGTTCCAGCCAAACCTTCGCTTCATCGTCCAACGCCCGCAATTCATCGGTGGTGATGTTTTCCAGCGTCGCGACGATCCTGACAGAGGATTTGTCCACGTTGATCTGGTTGTTGAGATCGAGGCCGTAGGGCAGCGACATTTCGAACAACAGCAGATATTGCGCGGCAAGGTTCTTTTCCTCGGGCAAAGCGTAATAGCCCTGATCGTCGCCGTGCATGTTCTTGTTCAGACGCTTGAAGATATCCGACAGCGACTGGACATGGACCACCGTATCACGCGCGCGCAGCCAATCGGTAAAATCGGAAATTGTCTGCAGATATTTCGGATCGCTGACGCCGCCGGATTCTCCGGCCGGCAGGGACCATTGCGCCTGATAGATACCGCTGAGGTTCTCCATCGCGTAATCGGTGTCGCGCCGGAATTCGATCGACCGGTCGAAATAGTTCACGAACTGGTCGTTCAATTCGATCCGCGGCACCAAAGCCCCCAGGACGATGACGATACCGGTCATGGCCACCAGCAGTGCCTTGCGATTGCCGACGACGAAACCGGCGAGCCTGTCCATCGCCGTCGCTGAGTCCTCCCCGCGCGGTTTTACCCGCATTGGCAGAACCGCCATGGCCGCCGGCAGGAACAGGATCGAATAGGCCCAGGCGGCCGTAACGCCGATCGCCGTTATGTTTCCAAGATCGCGGAACGGGGGCGCATCGCTGAAGTTCAGGCTGAGGAAGCCTATAACGGTGGTCAGACTGGTCAGGAAGACCGGCTGAAAATTGATCCGCAGGCTCTCCACAATCGCTTCGCGCTTGCCCAGGCCCTTGCGCATGCCGCCGACCATGGAAACCAGGATATGGATCGAATCCGCGATCGCCAGCGTCAGAATGATGGTTGGCGCGATGGCCGATGGCGGCGTCAATTGAACCCCCAGCCAGCCGCTGATGCCCATGGCCGACAACGCGGAAAAGGCGATCACCAGCAGTGTCGCGATGGTGCCGCTGAAGGACCGCAAAAGAACGACCATCACCAAGAGCAGGATCCCGTACATCAACGGGATCAGGTTCGCCATATCGGCGAAACTCGCTTCCGTGAACGCATGGTTCAGGGCGACGGACCCGGTCAAAGCGACCGTTACGTCCGGATAGGTCTCCCGGAATTCCGTCACGAGGGCCCTGGCATGCTCCATCGCCGCGGGAACTTCCAACTGGGTTTCCAAGGGCAATGTGACAGTCACGTTGATCGAGGCGGTATCCGCGTCCGGTGACACCAGTCTGTCCACGATCAGCGGTTCCGACAGGGCCGTCTCGCGGATTCGTGCAATATCCTCCGCGTCCAGCGGCGTATCGACGGGCACCAGGTCTTCGACGATCAGGTCGTCCTCACCCGCCGCATAGCTGTTCTGGAAATTGGTCAGGCTGTCGACCCGGGTCGTGTACGGGATCTGCCAGGCCTTGTCGGTCAGGTCCCGCATCGCCGTCAGCAGTTCCGGCGTGAAGACCTCTCCCTCATTAGGATGCAGGACAATGGAGATATTGTCCTCGCGGATATAGGTATCCTGCAACGTCTCGAAAGCGTTGAGCTGTGGATTGTCCTTACTGAAAAAGACCCGGTAATTGGTCGAGAAATCGAGAAACTGCCCGCCGAACCCCGCGCCGAGCGCGGCAACGAAACTCAACAGCAATATCAACCAGCGAAAACGCAAAACCCAATTCGCGAAGGCGACGACCGCCGTATCCCCCGCATGCTTGGCCCTCTCGGCGCCAATCATTTCCTTCGTGCCCGACATGTGAAGCCCTTCCCTCGGCTTTGTCCCGGCCTATATTCAACCGGGCAAAAGTACACTACACGGTTTCGTTTCTTAAAACTATACCGTATAGTTTACTTTTCAAGAGTTGCCTGCGGAAAATTTTGTTACAAATGCATGGGCATCGATCCGACGGGACGGCCTGGCCCGTATCCGACGTCGGCATTATGACGGGAAGGAAATGACGAATTGTTCCCTATGACCAATATGGCTACTGATCTTGGTGAGCGATTCAGTATAGAGAATTTGTATGTCTGTCGTTGAACTTAGCAATCTGCCACCGCGGTCCCAGGAAAAGCACCTCGCGATCATCGAGGCGGCGAAGGAACTGTTCTTGGAGACGGGCTTCGGCCCGACGAGCATGGATGCCGTGGCCGAACGCGCGGGCGTATCGAAGCGCACCGTCTACAGCCACTTCGACTCGAAGGAAGCGCTGTTCGACAGTATCATGTCGCAGATGTGCAGCGTCCTGGGCGCGGCCATTCAGGCGCAGATCGACGTAATGATGGAACAGGCGGCGCAGGCCGACGGACCGGATCCGAAAATGCCTGAAATGCTTCAGGTCCTGGGGTGCCGGTTTCTGACCTTGATCACGGACCCCACGGATGTCGCGCTGTTCCGGATCATCATCGGGGAGGCCAGCCGGTTTCCGCAATTGGGCCGGGAGTTCTTCGAGAAGGGCCCGAAGAAGCTCTCCGAGCAGTTGGCGGCGTATTTCGCCCGTCAGCATGAGTTGGGCTCGCTGAAAATCGACGAACCGCATCAGGCGGCGTGGCAGTTCCTCGCCATCGTGAAGGACCCGATCCACCTGAAACTGCTGATCGGTCTGGAGGAGACGCCGAGCGAAGCGGAGATCAAGGAGATCGCGGCCAGGGGCGTCGATCGGTTCCTGAAAATCTATTCCGCCTGATCGACCACGCAGGACAGCGGCAGGGTGACCGTGAAAACGGTCCCCTTTCCCGGCGCGCTGTCGCAATCGATATCGCCCCCCAGGATCGACCGGACGACGTTGTAGACGATCGACAGGCCCAGTCCCGTCCCGCCATTGTTGCGGCGTGTCGTGAAGAAGGGCACGAAAACCTGCCCCAGTGTTTCCTGATCCATGCCGACGCCGAAATCGCGAAAGCGGAGGATGACGCCGTCATCGGTCAAGGCGGTTCCGATGTGGATCACACCGCCCTCCCCGTCCGGATAGGCGTGGTTGATGCAGTTCATCAGCAGGTTGGTCATCACCTGGGCAAGCGGCCCGGGCTGCAGCCTGACCCACAATCCCGGCCGGCAATCCAGTTGAACGGTTACGCCCGCCTTTGCGAGAACCGGCGCGATACTCATTTCGACTTCCCGGATATAGCGTTCCAGGTCGACATCGCGCGTTTCCATGTTGGTCTGATCCACGGCGACCTGTTTCAGACTACGGATCAGGCTGTCCGCGCGGGACATGTTCCGCAGCATCACGTCCGATGCCTCGTCGATCACCGACATCGCCGCCGCCATCCCGTCGCGCGTCAATGTGCCGGCGTCCAGGTCGTTCTGGATGGCCTCGACCTTGTCGCGCACAAGGCTCGCGGCGGTGACGCCGACGCCGATCGGGGTATTGATCTCATGCGCCATGCCCGCGACCATCGATCCCAGAGACGCCATCCGGTCGGTTTCGATGAGAACGTCGGTCGTCGCCTTCAACTCATCCAAGGCGCGGGTCAGCTCGCAATTGGTCTGTTCCAGCTCAGCGGTGCGTTCCCCGACCAGCCGTTCCAGTTCCGCGTAATTGTCCTGCAGCAGGCGTTCCGCCGCGCGCTGTTCGGAGACGTCGATGTTGAACAGTCCGAGCCCCAAGAGCTCGCCGTCCTCCGCGATCAGCGGGAAACGCAGAATCCGCACGATACGCTCCACGCCGTCATAGAAAACCTGCGTCCGCTCGATCGAATCCGGCTTACCGGACTCCAGGACCTTGGCGTCCAAGGCAATCGACGCCTCGGCAAGTTCCGGCCCGACAATTTCCTCTATTCGTCTACCGATGACGTCATTGTCCGGGAATGTATGCCATTCTAGAAGCTTGCTGTTCACGGACAGAAAGCGACCGTCAACACCCTTCATGGCCGCCGGAAAAGGCAGGGCTTCGAAGAAATTCTGGAAGATCGCCGTCTGTCGGTCTCTCTCCCGTCGGGCTTCCTGGTATTCCTGGCGCGCCTCTTCCAGTTCGGTCACATCGATATTGGTGCTGCCGATTGCAACAACGTCGCCATCCCTGGATCGGATCGGGAAACGCTTGGCCAGCATCTTGATTTCCGTGCCGTCGGCGCGGGGCACGACCACAAAACGATCCAACGGCCGTTCGGTCGTCAGGACGTATTCGTCCTCTTCCCGGATCCGCTGCATTTCCTCGACATTGTTGCGCCACCAGGAGACTTCATCGACCCTCTTGCCGATGAAATCCTTCGCCTTCAGGGCGGCCCATTCGCCCATCGTATCGTTGACCAGGATGTAGCGGTGGCTGCGGTCCTTGACGATGAAGACCGCGGGCATTCTATCCATCAGGGTCGCCAACAGATCGAAGCCGACGGCATATTGCTGCGGCGTCAGGCCATCGGATCGTCCGCCGGCGAAATCCGCTATCCTCCAGGTTCCGAGATACAGGGCGGCCATCAGGGTGAAGACGGCGGACAGGCCGAACGAAAGGAGTAACGCGGCGACAGGTTCCAGCCCCACACCCCAGAAAACCGCGGCCAGAACCAGAAAACCCGTTGTGAAGAACACGGCAGGACGCAGCAGCTTGCCGATACCGGCGCGCCCGGACGAGTTCCGTGACCCGCCTTGGCCGGCACCGCCACCCATATCCACGGATTTTAGTTCGGGGATATATTCCATGCGCGCGTCGGAACCTTCCAGCGGACAACGATGCAATCAGCGGCTTCGCAAGCCCTGATGCATCATCATCACCGTCAAAACCACCCGTAACATGCTGCACCTAACCATGGCGCAACCGGCTCGGGCATCGGACATTCGGGAAGGACGCCGAAGCACGGGGGAACGTGCGATCGACGATCCGACATACCAATTAATGGACGACGATTTCGTTTCGCAGACCGTCGATCAGTTCCAGGACGCCATGCACGGCTTCAGGCGATGCACGGTCCTTGGACAACACTTCGTTCGCATGTTTGGCAACGGCGATGAAATGGTCGTCGTCCAGCCCTTCTTCCCGGACCAGGACGTGGAGAACCGCTTTCAATTCCTCCAGGCTGCCGGAGGACTTTCCGCCGGTCGCCGCCACGGCAAAGGACTTGAAGGCAGCGCCGATCGCGCCAGTGTCCTGTCCCTCCGCGAAGTGGCTTAGCACCGGGTCGGACATGACGAGCTTGAACAGGGCATCCGCATAGGATTCGACCTTGGACTGACCCCCGAGACGGCCGACCAGACCGCCGCCGTCCTTGGCGGCCGGTTTCGGTGCCGCGGCTTTCGGCGGCGCGGATTTGGGGGCAGCAGGCTTGGGTGCGGCAGCGGCGGGTTTCGGCGCTGTCTTGCCGGCGGCGCTATCGTTCGCCGGTGCGGATTTGCGGGCCGCGGTTACGCCGCTCTTTCCATCCTTGCCCGCCGATGCGTCGGACTTGTCGTCCGCAGCGGCCGGGGCATCTTCTTCGGAGCCGGCGCTTTTCTTGCCGTCCGATCCGGTCTTGATCGTCCGGCGCCGACGGGTCCGCCGCGGCGTCTTCATGATCGTTTCTTCGTCCAGGATCCGACTTACATCCAGCACGACCAGCAGATTGTCTTCCAACCGGAACACGCCGGAGCACAGCCGCCGCATATTCTCGTCCAGGGTCGCGGGCGGTTTGTCGAAATCGCGTTTCGGCAGGGAACGCACATCACCGATAGAATCCACCAGCAGCGTGTACAGATCGCCCTTGTGTTCGATGGTCACGCTCATCTGCCGGCGCGCCTCATCTTCCTTGGCGCCGAGCAGTTCGCGCAGATCGATGACCGTGACGATACGGCCGCGCAGGTTCAGAACGCCCGCGATCGCGCTGGGCGCGCACGGCACCGGTGTAATTTGGGAGGGCTCGACAATGTCTTGAACCTTCAAGATCGGAATGCCGAACAGCTGATCGTCGACCATCATGGTGACCAGTTGTTCTTCATCGATCATGGTCAATTCGGTGCTTTCTGCGACAACCAAATTGGACATTACAATCCCTCGCTTCGTACTTGTCTGCGGTAACCGCCGTATCGTTTTACGCTGCGGCGGACCGAAAGTGATCCGATATACCCCGTTGGTATCTTGATTATTTACGCAGACAAAGGTTAACGGAGCATTTACGAGGCGTGGAAGTCTATCTTATGCGCATTTCCGCGACAAACAGCGACCGAAAACCAAGGCGAAGAGGCACCAATTGGCAGCGCAGACCGTTCCCATAGAACTGCTCGAGACCGGCAGCAAGAAAAGTAAAGAGGTGCTGATCCTTGCCCATGGAGCGGGCGCGCCCATGGACTCACCCTTCATGGAGGCAATCGCCGATGGGATCGCCGCAGCGGGCATTCGCTGCATCAGGTTCGAGTTTCCCTATATGGCAGGTCGCCGACAGACCGGCAAAAAACGCCCGCCCGACAGACAACCGGTTCTGCTGGAACATTTCCGGCACGTCGTCGACCAGGTGCGCGAAAATACGGGGCCGGACGCGTCCCTATATATAGGGGGCAAATCTATGGGCGGCCGAATGGCGACACTGCTGGCCGCGCAAAACGGGAATGCGAACCTGTTCCGGGCCGTGATATGCCTGGGCTATCCCTTCCACCCGCCCGGCAAGCCGGAAAAGACCCGTATCGATCATTTTCCCGACATCGCCTGCCCCGTTCTGATCTGTCAGGGCGACCGCGATCCGTTCGGCACCAGGGCCGAGATTGAAAACTACGACCTCCCTCCCCATGTTCTCCTGCGCTGGCTTCCGGATGGGAATCACGACCTTGCACCGCGTGTGCGGTCAGGAATCACCAAGGAAGAAAACCTGGACGCAACGGTTGCCGTAATGCGCGACTTCATGACGACGGGACTGCACCAGTCACAATAACAACGTTTTGTTAACAATGGTTGACATAGAAGGTTCGGAGTGCCGATTCCCGGCAACGAAAATGTAACTTCACTCACCATTCGTTAACTAATCAGCGGTACAACGGTGCCAACAAGTTAACGCGAGTCACCTGACGCCAACCTTTCGGAGTCACTCGTCGGAAGCCTCGCGGTTTGGTTTCTTATTAACTGGAATTGGAAGAAGACTATGCACGGTATTGTTCAAGAATTTGCGCCTGTCGAAGACACTGTTTCCGCGGACACCTCCGCTGACCCGTCAGAAATCAAAAAGCGTTCCGTCGTGATCGCCGGTCACCGGACCAGTGTTTCCCTGGAGAACATCTTCTGGGAAAAGCTGCGCGACTTGGCAGCCAATCGCAGTCTTTCGGTCAATCAACTGGTTTCCGAAATCGACGGCAAGCGTACGGGTAATCTGTCCAGCGCCATTCGCACCTACGTCTTGACCGCCTCGCTGGTCGCTTGATTCGCTTGCCGGGCTGGGCTTCGGCCGGTCCGGCGATTTTCGGCGCCGGTTCACCGACGCCCTGTTTCAGTGCAAGATTTTATACATCTATTCAACGGAAGGGCCGGCGCCTTCCAGCCTCAAATTAGGGGTTCTGGCCGGCCCTTCCGCGATTAGCCGCGCGAATTGCGGCGCGTCCCGCCCCTTTCGCAGGACAAGTTCCGCCGATAGTTGAAGGTCGCCCAACCCCAGTCGACCGGTTAATCCGAGCACACCGCCTTTGTTTCCTCTAAGGGCGATATCCCGCGACTGAAGAACACCGTTTTCCAGCGCCAGGGTGCCTTGCAGAGACGCCGGCGATGAAAACTGGTCACGCAAGGCCGCGCGGACATCGCTGACCTGCCGCACCTTGACGATGTTGGAACGGGACGGCCCGATATCCAACGAAACCGAGCCGTCGAGATCGAACCACCCGCTGTTGAGTGCCGCCATCGCTCGCCAATCGCTTCCCGTCGCCTCCGCCTGCCCGCGGACAGAAACCTTGCCGCCCAACGCGATCGGTCCGTCAAGATCCGCCAATTGCCGATCGACGACCATATCGTCCAGTGCCCCGGTCACCAGCAACTGCAGCAGGCCATCCTCGCGCCGACGCAAACCGCCGCTCACATTAAGGGTGCCTCCGTTCAAAGTGCCAGAAAGCTTCTCCACCTGATAATCGCCGGCAGGGAAGACCATCCGCCCGGCCAATCCGGTCAGCGCGATGCCATAGGCCTCGATCTCGCCGGTGACCAGATCCACGGCCGGCTCCCCCGCCTCCCCCTGCATCAAGGCCGCCCCGAAGGAGAAACCGCCCTCCGTCCCGAGCGACTGCAACACCAGTGGCGGCCCACCCAAAGCGGGCTGATAGGATGCCTTCAGCACCGTGGGACCCATGGACCGCAGCAGGGCCGACAGGAAGTCCGGCCCCTCGAGCAGGGCAGATAGCCGTCCCAGATCTTCGGTTTTTCCTTCAAAGGCGAAGACCGTCGCGTCCCTGTCCCCATCCAGGGAGAATTGTCCGCCGACCTGCCCCGAAACACCCCCGGCATCCCGGAATGTCATTTCGTTGACGGTTAGCACCCCGTCTTTCAGGACGAGGTTTCCGGCGACATCGTTGAAGGGAACGCCATAGCCGACCGCCCGCCCAATGCGGAGATCGAGGGAGGCATCGAAGCGAGACCATAGATCGGCGATATCGCCGTTACTATCGCCTTCGATGCCCGTGCCCGCGTCACTTCCCCCGGACGTCCCGGCAGAGGCCTGCGTGCCACGCTGTTCGGATGACGGATCGGGAACGGGTGAGATGTAGACCGGGCGGTAAGCGTCCAGATTTATGTGATCGAGCGTCATCCGGATGCCGAGCCCCATGCGCCGGCGCAGCGCGACCGCCGCGGCGGCGGTCGCGGTCACCCCATCGAATTCGACTGACGCATCGATGATGTCCAAGCGGCGCGGGCGCAGGCTGATGCCGCTGACCATCGAGAACCGGCGCAACCGGTCAGCGGAAACGTCAGGCACCGGCAGCCCGGCCCAGTTGAGGAACCGGCGCAGGTCATCCGCCCGCAGGGTTGCGTTCCCTTCCAACAACGGCTCAGGTCCGGTCATATCCCCGAACCCCGCGATCGACAGGTCCGTGCCGCCGGGAAGCTGCGCACTCAACTCCTCCAGCGTGACGGTGCCTCGATCAACGGTGCCGCGCACCGTGATCCGTCGTACCACCGTATCCCGGAACCGAGCCCCGGCGACGGAAAGATCCAACGCGACATCCGCCGGTAAACCGCCGATCCACGCCATCAGGTCCTGCCCTTCGGCCTGGGTGATCGGCAGGCCGGGCGCCGCCGACGTTTCCCCCGCGGGGGTGGTCGCCGTCCCGCCTACCTCCGGCGCCGCTGCTTTTAAACCGTCCAGGTCAAGGCGGCCGACACGCAAAGCAAGATCGACCTTCGGCCGCCCCGTCCACAGGGCCGATGCCTGGCCGCTCGCACTCAAACGATCCGTATTCGCCGAGATACCGGTCAACTGAAGCGATGACGCGGCGCCGTCGACGTCGAATTGCCCATCCACCCGGAACGCACTGCCTATCGCCGCGATTTCCGGCGGCAGCGGCATGGGCATGAAGGCGGATATCGCCGCAAGATTCGGCCCCTGCGCGGCAAAATCACCATTCGCCGAGACGGCGCCGGAAACGACCCGCCATTCGCCGCCAAGCCGCAGAACGCCCTTATCGGCCTTGTCTGTCAGGGTCAGGGTGATGGGTGCGCCCTCGCCTTCCTGCGGCGGAGCTACCCGCATGTCGAGGTCGAGATCCCGCTGGCGGTAACGCCCTGTCAAAGAGACCAGAATACGCCGACCGACGGGCGTTGTTTCTACACGCCCTGTAACGCCTTCGACCCGGAACGCGGTTTCATCGGCTTCCGCAAATCGGATCGTCCCGTTTCGGATCTCCACAAGGCGCGCTTCCCGACGGTCCCCGCCGGTGAGGGAAGCGCCCCTTGCCTCTGGCACGCCGGCATCGGTCGGGGCGGTTTGCAGTTGTTGGATAAGACCGGCGGAGAGGGTGACGACCGGTTCGACCAGGGCCAGGCTGGTCAACGTGACGTCGCCGCGCAGCAGATCCGAAAACTTGAACCGGGCCTCCGCCCAGCGGACGGCAGCCAGATCGGATGACCCGTCCTGGGTGAGGACACGAATGCCCCCGGCGGTCAGTTGTGGGGTCGGGAACAGCTCGGCCCGGATATTCCCGTCGATCAAGACGGGCCTGCCAATCGCTTCTTCCGCCAGGGCGGCGATTTCAGGCCGGTAGGACTGCCAATCGATCACGCGGGGCAAAAGGACCGCCGTACCGACAATACAAGCCAGAACCAATCCTGCGCCGATACCCAGCCACTTCATACCTGCCCAACCCGTTCCTTCAATTCCGCGTATGCGCCAGCGAACCGTGTTTCATCCATGATACAAACGGTTCTCAACCGCCGGAACATGCTCTAAACCATGTCCGATTGCCATAAAAGAACCGTGAGAGGCACAGGCCCAGCCATGGGAACAGTAGTGAACCTGCGCAATCACCGAAAGCGCAAGGCACGCGAGGAGCGGGAAAAACAGGCCGACGAGAATCGCGTTCTATTCGGCCTGTCGAAGGTGGAAAAGGACCGCGCCGCCACGCAACGGTTGCGCGACGAACGCGATCTGGAAGGCAAGAAGCGGGACGATCCCGCAACCGATGCCCCCACCGAAGGTTCGACCGACACCCTTTAGGGTGCCAGGACCGACGGATGGCTCGGCCGTTCTAGATGCTGACCATCTTGCCCGGATTCATGATGTTGTCGGGATCGAAGGCCTTCTTGACCTGGCGCATATAGCTGACCGCATCACCGTGTTCCGCGACCAGGAAATGCTTCTTGCCCATGCCGATACCGTGTTCCCCGGTACAGGTGCCGCCCATGGCGATCGCCCGGTGGTTCATCCGTTCGATCAGCGCCTTGCAGCGGCCCAGTTCCTCGGCGTCCCCCTCTTCGTAAAGCAGGACCAGATGGAAATTGCCGTCCCCCACGTGACCGACGATCGGCGCGACTAGTCCCGATTCCTCAATGTCCTTCTTCGTATCCAGGATCGCTTCGGCAAGGCGGGAAATCGGCACGCAGGCATCCGTTGCAATACCCTTCTTGCCGGGCGCCAGGGCCAGGGCCGCATAATAGGCATCATGCCGTGCCTGCCACAGATGCGTCCGATCTTCGGCTTTGGCCGTCCATTGGAACGCATTGCCGCCGAAATCGTCGGAGATCGCCTTTACCTGCTCAGCCTGTTCCGCGGCACCGGCTTCTGTTCCGTGAAACTCGAAAAACAGCGTCGGCTTGGCTTCGTAGCCTTCCAGTTTTGAATAATCGATGCAGGCCTGCATCTGGACATCGTCCAGAAACTCGATCCGCGCCACCGGGATTCCCATCTGGATCGTCATGATCACGGTATTCACCGCCGATTCCATGTCCGGATACTGGCAGACGGCGCTGGTGATCGCTTCCGGAATGCCGTAGAGGCGCAGCTGGATTTCGGTGATGATGCCGAGCGTGCCCTCCGCCCCGACGAAGATACGGGTCAGGTCATAGCCGGCGGAGGACTTCCGCGCCCGGCCGCCGGTCTTGATGATGCGTCCGTCCGCCGTGACGACGGTCAGGCCCAGCACGTTTTCCCGCATCGTCCCGTAACGCACCGCATTGGTGCCCGAGGCGCGGGTCGACGCCATGCCGCCGATCGACGCATCCGCGCCCGGATCGATCGGAAAAAACAGACCGGTATCGCGAAGATATTCGTTCAATTGCTTGCGGGTCACGCCGGCCTGAACCCGGCAATCCAGATCTTCCGAATTGACCTCCAGCACCGAATTCATTTGCGACAGGTCGATGCAGACGCCGCCTTCCACCGCGGCGACATGGCCTTCAAGCGATGTCCCCGTGCCGAAGGGAATGATCGGTACGTTGTGAAGGGCGCATACCTTCACGGCGTCGGAGACTTCCTCGGTCGTGTGCGGGAAGATCACCATGTCCGGCGCACGGGTGGGGAAATAACCTTCACCGTGCCCGTGGTGATCCCGGACCGCTTCCGCCGTGGTGGCGCGATCGCCGAACAGGCGCTTGAGCTTGGCCACAACGGGTTCGAGGTTCATTTTCCGCGCTTCGTTCGCAGCATGCCGCGGGGTTCCCGCCACTTCGGTCGCCATGACCATTTCTCCATCGCTAGGTGAAGGCAGACGCAACGCCGCCCGTCGATCAATTGTTGCCGACTATCATATAGCGCGAAGCGGGCATGTGAAAACGCCAAGCGCGCGGGCCTGCCGGCGCCAGCCGGCAAACCCACGCATCCTGGCGCTAAACCGCGACCCGATCAGGCCCTGACGCTGGATACGAAACGATCGATTTCCTGGCTCAGAGACCCGGAGAGTTCGGTCATTTCAGCCGCATTCTCCAGGAGCTGTCCGGCCTGCTGCCCGGCCTGATCCGACGCATTGGCGACACGGTTCACGCTTTCGGCCATCTGGGTTGAGGATTGGAAACTTTCCGACACGCTGCGGGCGATTTCCTGCGTCACCGCCCCCTGCTCCTCGACAGCGCCGGCGATCGCGCTGGAAATGCTGTCGATCTCGCTGACGATTTCTCCGATCCCGGACACGGCCTGCACCGCCCCCTTTGTCGAGGCCTGCATGCTCGCGATCTGCTGCGCGATCTGGTCGGTGGCCTTGACGGTCTGACTCGCCAGGCTCTTGACCTCGTTCGCCACCACCGCGAATCCCTTGCCCGCATCACCGGCGCGCGCGGCTTCGATCGTGGCATTCAGGGCAAGCAGGTTCGTCTGCTCCGCAATATCGGAGATGATCCCCAGGATGCTGCCGATTTCATCGGCCGCCTTCGAGAGATCCGAGATCTGCCGGTCGGTGCTGGTGACCTCGGCAACGGCGCGGCCGGCGATTTCAACCGACTTGCTGACCTGCTGGCTGATCTCGCCGATGGACGCGGCCATCTCTTCCGTCGCGGAGGATACGGTCTGCATGGTTTCATTCATTCGGCCCGACAATCCGGCCGCTTCCGTCGATTCCTCCTTCGACGTGCCCGCGGTCGCATTCATCGACTCCGCCGCGCCGCGGACGATGGAGGACATCTCTCCAACACGCTGGACGATACCGCTGACCGTCTGTTCGAAATTGTCGGCCAGGCTGTCCATGGCCTGTTTCCGTTCCGCCGCGGCGCGATCGCGGTCGATCTGGCGCTGTTCGGAGGCGCGCTGAACTTCGCGGGAATTTTCACGGAAAATCTCAAGCGTCTCGCCGATCGTACCGATTTCATCGGTGCCGCCGGTGGGAATATCCGCGTCCAGATTGCCATCCGCGATTTCGCGCATCGACGCGACCATCGCGGTCAGGCGGCGCACCAGATTGGCATGCACGAAGAACCAGGCAATTGCCGCGGCCACGACCACCGCTACGACGCCAAGCGCAATGCTCAGCAGCTTGGTTTCCTCGACGGTTCCGATCGCCGTCTGGGCATCCTCCGCGGCACTGCTCCGCGCCGAAGTCAGAATGGCGTCTGCCTGGGTGAGAAGGCCTTGCACCACCAGATCCTTGTTGGCCAGAAGTTCGACCGCCTGCGCTTCCAGCGCGATCTTTTCCCGTACCGCGGTCAAAAGGCCGTTCTCTGTGCTGCCGAGCGCAATGAGTGAATCCAGAACTTCCTTCAGGACCGGCGCCTGCCGGCTGTCATCGAATTTGACCAGCACGGAGGTCAATTTGCCCAGAACCGCCAGATACTCGCCGTCGCTTGCATGTACGGCCTCTTCCGTCGTCTCGTTGACGACCCGGTTCAGAACGCTGACCGATTGCGTCAGACTTGCCTGAAGATCGAGCGATGCCCGCAGCGGCTGAACCCGCTGTACGATCAAGGTCTGGCCCGCTTCGATGATTTCCTCGATATCGGCGTCCGCGCCCTTTTCGTCGGCCATGTCGAACATGGCGTCCGAGACCGAGATGACATCGATATTCGCTTTCGTGACCAGCGGCGGGATGATGGCGAGCCCCTTCTCGGCGGTTTCACCGACAGTCGTCATCTTTTCCGCGATCCGGGCTTCGACCTCGAAACGCGCGCGGACAGCCGCGTCCATCGCCGCGACCAGATCGCGCAGATCGCTGATGCTCTTTTCAAGCTCCGTCGCCCCGATCGACCCGGCGCCATCCTGCAGCGCCGCGATACCCGATTGCAATTTCTCCAGGGCCTGTTGCCGCGTGTTGTCGTCACCCGCGAAGGCCAAATCGGGCATGCCGGCTGCGATTCGGTTGGCAACCACCCCCAATTCCGCGGAGTTGACGATTTTCGGCACGCTCTCGCTGACCGTCTGCTCGAACAAACCACCGATCCGGCCCACGTTGAACCATGCCAGTCCGGATACCAGCACCGTCAACATGGTACAGACGGCGAAGGCCCCCATCAGTTTCGCGGCTATGCCGAGGCCTTTGCGTTGGCCCTTCGCTTTTCCGGCCTGTTCGCTTTCATCTTCGGTCGCGTGAACCAATTGTTCGTCGGACATCGTTCCCCCCTAGGAATTGTTCCGGCTCATTTCGGCACCGTTCAGGGCGCCTCATTCTCGGAACCGACATTGATTGATCCTGATGCAATCGCACCGGTTGTGGGGGTACGCTAGACAGCATTGGTTAACGAAACGGAAACAACCAAACATACACATGCCCAGACGCGCCCCGAGGCCAGGGCGGCGGCGCAAGATGCTGTAAATTCGTATAAAATGCCGTCTATTTTGCCGAGGCGGCGGCCGCCGCGATCTTCTTGATCCGGTCCACCATCGCGACCAAACCGTTCCGGCGGTTCGGGCTCAAATGCTGGTCCAGACCGATCCGGCCCATGACGTCGATGGCGTCGGTTTCCAGGATATAATCCGGCGTCTGACCGTCATAGAGTTCAAGCAGGATAGCGATCAGTCCCTTCACGATGAAGGCGTCGGAATTGGCGCGGAAACGGAGCACCGGCGGGTCGGCGCCGTCATCCTTCTCACAAACCAGCCAGACCTGGCTCATACAGCCACGCACCTTGTTTTCCTCGACCATCTCGGCCTCGGGCATCGGCGGCAGTTTCTTGCCCAGGTCGATGACATAGGCATAGCGCTCCTCCCAGTCATCGAAGAACTCGAAACTCTCGACAAGTTCGTCCACGGTCATGGTCATGCTCGAATCCGCCTTCCGCCTATGCGTCGGGCCAGGGACATAGAAGCCCGACCGGCACTTATCAACCCCGCCGTTCGATTCAGCGGGAAAGCGCCCCGAAATCCGATTGACATCACCTGCCTGCGCCCTTAAGCACGCGGCTTACCGCTCGACACCCCGCCCAACCCTGCGGTCGGTGTCATGGCATGGAGAGATGGCAGAGTGGTAATGCAGCGGATTGCTAATCCGTGACCGTGTTAAAGCGGTCCCCGGGTTCGAGTCCCGGTCTCTCCGCCATTTTCCTGAACACCCAAGGAATACACGCTGTACGGCCCGCCCCTGTCGGTAATTTGGACGCAGCGCCATTTGTGCTGTTCATCCATGCGGTTTGTCCATTTGGGGACACGAAATGCCGTACCGGTTCGGCAGTTGCCCGCACCAACTCGATGACAAACGGGCGGTCAAACCGTCTTGATCGCCGCGGCGCCTTTCGTCAGCGGCGTAATCCTGGCGAAAGCACGACTTCTTCGAATGACACGGCCGTCAGACATATTCGTCATTCTGTAACGCAGAAAACCTACCTTCATGACGTCATGGTAAGGGGCTGAAATACGAGGCAGGCAAATGGCCGAAGCCTGCCGCTTTTTCTGCCTCCAGCTACTTGTAGGCAAACACTTTTCTAGATAATTTGTAATCTTCACGCGATAATTTCAAACAATAGTGGTGCTTTTATTGCAAAATCTATTTGCTGTATTTGACCATGAGACTGACCGATCCCGATGGTCCCGACTATTCTGGCTGGCAATATTGGCAGCATTATTGGCGCGATTGATCTGGGCCGTGCTGATACCGGTTGATCCGGTTTCGGACAGTTTCGCGTACGACACTTTCGCCAGGAACCTAGCCGAACATGGAGTGTACGGGTGGACCCCGGACACGCCGAGTGCCTATTGGGCCGTGGGCACATCTGCCGTCTACGGCGCTTTCTATCGGTTTTTTGGAACCGATTCATACGTCCCCATCGTGTTCCTCAACCTGTTCGCCGGTATGGCCTGTGTCTTTTTTTCCGGATTATTGGCGGCAAAATGGTTCGGTACGACCGCCGGTGTGTTCACAGCATTCCTGATGGCTTTCTGGCCCGCCCAAGTCATGTTTACGACCGTGCTGGCCAGCGAGATCCTTTTCAACGCCGCCCTGCTGGCCGCCCTCTGGGTCGTTGAGTCCCGCAAACCCAGCATCCATTCCGTGGTGCTCGCCTCTCTATTTTTGGGGCTTGCGACCTACATCAAGCCGATTGCCCTATTGGTCCCGTTCGGGTTCGCATTGGTATGGCTGATACGTGGCATGCCTTGGCGGGCAACCGTCGGCTATACGGTGCTGTCCATGACCTTGATTGTCCTGACCGTGGCCCCCTGGAGTTATCGAAACACTGAGTTGTTCGGACAGTTCGTTTTTCTATCCACCAATGGCGGCACGAATTTCTGGATGGGAAACAACCCTGAGACCAGCGGCGAGTACCAGCCTTTGCCGGATGACACCAAGAAGCTCGACGAAGTCACTCGCGAGGCCGTGCTCAAAGCAAGGGCGACGGAATACATCAAGTCCGAACCCGTCGAATTCGTGACCAGAACAGCGGTCAAAGCTGTCCGCCTGTACGAAAGGGAAACGATCGGCGTTCTCTGGAACCAAAAGAGTCTCGAGGCAATCGGCGGCGATACCGCCATACTTGCCGCTAAGGTCATCTCGCAAATCTATTACCTCGGCGCCCTCGCGCTTGGCCTTCTCGGCATCGTTCTCGGGTTCAAGCGTGATGGTGCCTGGTTCGCCGCGCATCCCACGGTTCTGATGATCGTGTATGTCACAGCGGTCCATGCGATCATCGTCATACAGGATCGCTACCATTTCCCGGCAATCCCTTTCATAGCTGCCTGCGCCGGGCTGGCCTTTGCCCAACTGATGAAAGTGCGAGTAAAGGGAGACGCCTAGTGCCCTCAAACAAGGAAGCCGACCGAATTGAGTCCGCAATAACCGGTCACGACGGACGCGCACTTCCGCTTGTTCTGGATTTGGATGGAACCCTAATCCGTTCTGATCTTCTTTACGAACAAGCGTTGGACCTCCTTCGAAGGAAACCCGTTGAACTCTTCAACGCACTTGCGACGTCTCTTTTCGCATCCAAGGCTGCCTTGAAGGATAAAATCGCAAAACATGCGGAAATCGACCCAGCCTCGCTGCCCTATCGGGACGACCTTGTGGACTATGCCCGGCGTGCCAAGGAAAACGGGCGCTCCGTGGTGCTTGCCACAGCGAGCCATCAGGAGGTCGCACACATTGTCGCCGATCACCTCGGCATTTTCGACGCGGTCTTCGCGACAGATGCAAAGACCAATCTGAAGGGGTCGGCGAAAGCCGACAGGCTAAGCCAGGAATTTGGTGCTGGAGGGTTCGTCTATGCGGGCGACTCAAAAGCGGATGCAGCTGTCTGGCAAAAATCAGGAGGCGCCATCCTGGTCGGCAAAACCGACAAGTTGCGAAAAATCAGCTCCGCAGAAACAGAGGTCGAATTTCCCGACACCGACAACAAGGTGCTCGCGATTTTTAAGGAGATGCGGATCTATCAATGGGTCAAGAACATACTCGTTTTTGTGCCTATGTTGGCGGCGGGCAGGATCGATGATCTGGGTCTATGGCTAACGGGTATTATCGCCTTCATGTCTTTCAGCCTGATGGCCTCCGGCGTCTATATTCTGAACGATATGCTGGATCTCGAAACCGATAGGAAACATCCACGAAAACGGCTACGACCATTTGCCTCGGGCGCTTTACCGATCCAAATCGGCTTCATCCTCGCCCCGGCTCTTTTCCTCGCAAGTATTGGCCTATCGTTGATCGCCGGCCCGGCACTCACCGGTGTCCTGATGGCGTATGCGGTCTTGACGAGTTTGTACTCTATCTACCTGAAAACACAGCCATTGGTCGACGTGTTTACACTAGCCTGCTTGTACTCCGTTCGCGTATTGGGCGGAGGAGTTGCAACGGGTGTCCTTCCATCGATATGGCTTCTGAGTTTTTCGGGGCTGTTGTTCCTCTCCCTTGCATTCCTGAAGCGATATCACGAGACCGAAGCTTTGGGTCACGCATCGGAGAAGAGCCGTAGGGGCTATCACGAAGGCGAGTCGCTCATTCAAATGCAAATGGGGCTGTCCAGCGGCTTTGCCTCTGCGATCGTGTTTGCGATTTGGCTGGAGTCGAACGCGTTTTCGGCCACTTACTCCAATCAGATCGCCTTGTGGCTGGTTACCCCCCTCATATTGCTTTGGCAGTGTCGGCTTTGGCTGGCCGCTTTCCGAAACAAAATGCATGACGATCCGATCGTCTATACGGCAAAAGATCGGATCTCTTGGTACATCTTTGCGCTGTCCGGAATTCTGTATGGGGTCGGTCTGCATGCTTAGTGGACAATGCAACGTTGAAGGATACGGATCATGCACTGGATAGCTCTTCTTGTGGCAGTAGTTGCAAATGCCTTTTCAAACATCGCTTTCAAACATGCTGTAACGGCGCAGCCGATAGATAAGGGTATCACTGGGTTTCTGCGTCTGGCCCTGGAACCGTGGATGTGGCTTGGCGTTACATTGGCCATGGTGCTGTTGGGGTGCTATCTCTATGCGTTGAAGGGCATTCCGCTTTCCGTCGCCTATCCAGCGGTCACGGGCCTTGCCATGGTAGGGGTCGCTTTGGGCGGGGCGCTGGCCCTTGGTGAGAGTTTCACGCTCTTCAAGGCAACAGCCATTCTTTTCATTATTATCGGCGTCGTCATGCTGCGTTTCTCCAATTGATTTCCTTACCTGGCAATGTTGGCAGACATCTTTGGGTGCTTTCTCCTAAATCAAGAACCGAATTTTGGCCTTTACCAGCAGCAAGCCGAGAGGTCGACAAAGTCCTGGTCAAGCCTGGCTCCATCATGAAGGATTTTTTTTCGCCATAGACCCCAACTGTTAGATCTAACACTTTTCGTCCTGCGTAAAATTCAATCAGTCGGCTATTCGAACAAACCTATACCCCTTACCTTCCCGGAAAAGCAGGATATGTTCAGTTCGAACCATCGGCTTTGATGCTGAAAACGAAAAAACGGATTGCAACCACTTGCGCGAGAGGGAAGGAAAAAAGGGCTGGGTCTATCGGACTTACCCTCTGGGGGAAGATGCCGCCGAGCTTGGAACGGCGGGCCCGGTCTTCGATCTTTGGCGCGCCAAGTGTGATATGCCGCATCTGCCCGCGTGGCGTGATTTCGATTTTGGTGAATTCGTCGGCTGGCACGCGAACCTGATCCTGTACGAGGTCAAGACCGAGCCCTTCGATCTGCTGTACCGCATCTGCGGCGGTGGGGCCGCGCATGTCTACGGCAAGGACCTGACCGGGCAAACGATGCGAAGTGGCGCCGAGGGGATTCAGGAAGATATCGACCTCGCCTTCTATCAGGAAATGGCCGACGAGCGCCGCTATGGCACCTGTCAGGGGCCTGCCTATTGGCGCGGCCGCCTGTTCCTGCAACATGCCTTCCTATGCCTGCCATTGTCGGAGGACGGGGACAGGGTCACGCATTTTCTAACGGTCCTGCACCTGGAAACACTCGACAAGCTTCGATAGCCGAGTCGACGGTCACTCCGACCGCACCTGCTGCAGGAACTTGTTCATTTCAGCCCGCAACACATCGGACTGTTCCGACAGTTCCCGGGACGAGGTCCGGATCTGGTCCGCCGCCTCGCCGGTCTCCGCCGCCGCTTCCGTCACGTTATCGATGCTTGCCGAGACCTGGCTCGTCCCTTGCGCCGCCTCGTCGACGTTGCGGGAAATCTCCTGCGTCGCGGCCCCCTGCTCCTCGATCGCCGCCGCGATGGTCGAGCCGATCGCATCGATCTTGCCGATCGTTTGGCTGATCTTCTGGATCGCCTGAACCGAGTCCCTTGTCGCCAGTTGTATGCTCTGGACCTGTCCGCTGATCTCCTCGGTCGCCTTGGCGGTCTGGGTCGCGAGGCTCTTCACTTCGTTCGCGACGACAGCAAAGCCTTTGCCCGCCTCGCCGGCGCGCGCCGCCTCGATCGTGGCGTTCAACGCAAGCAGGTTCGTCTGTTCCGCAATATCTGTAATCATGGCGACGACCTCACCGATCTTGTCGGCCGCCCGAGCAAGATTTTGAATCCTGTTGTCTGTCTCACCCGCATCCTGAACGGCTTGCGCGGCAATCTGCGAGGATTGCTGGACCTGTTGACTGATTTCCAGGATCGAAGCGGTCAGTTCTTCCGAGGCGGAGCGCACCGTGTTCACGTTGTTCGACGCATCCTGCGCCGCCGACGCGACGATCGCCGATTGCTGGCTGGTATTTTCCGCGGCGCCGGACATCTTCTCAGAGGCGACCTGCAGATTGGAAGATGCCGCGGCCAGAGCACGCACGACCCCACCGACGCCCGTGTCGAACTCATCCGCCATCTTGTTCATCTCGACCTTTCGCAACCGCTCGGCTTCCTCCCGTTCCTGCGCGGCGCGTTCATCGGCGAGGCGGGCATTGGCCAACCCATCCTTGAATATCAGCAAGGCCTGGCCCATTTCGGCGATCTCGTCCTTGCCGGTGAAGTTTATCTCGGTATCGAGATCGCCATCCGCGACCGCGCGCGTCGCATTCGTCAGCGCATCCAATCTGCGGCCGACATTGCGCCCGACATAAAGCCAGGCAATCGCCAGCACCGCTACGACACTGACGGCGACGATGACGGTCAGCAATTGCTTGCTGTTCGCGAAGGCCGCCGCAATGGCTTCGTTGCCGTCATGAACCTCGTCCTTGGCACCCTGAACGATCCCGTCCACGGAAGACGACAAGGATGTGGAAACGGCGCGCGCTTCATCCAGCGCCGAGGCAGCCCTCTCCTTTGCGGCAAGATAGGATTGACGGAGTTGGATGATCCCGTCCGGCCCTTCCGCCAATCCCGTGAAGGTTTCCGCGATGGTCTTCAGTTCCTGGGCAACCTCCTTGTTCTGCATCTCCCCAATTTCGAACAGGGTTTGACGGATGGCGAGCAGAACCGCCTCCTCCAGATCCGCAATCTGTGCGGCTTCGTTCACATTCGCCACGGTCGTCAGCAATCCGGCGGCACGGTTTGCATTCGCCTCGATCTTCAACATCGTGCCGACTTCCTTCACCAGCGTATTCACCAGCGTGGAACCGCGCACGGAGTTGTCGATCATGAATTGCTGCATGGCATCCGCAAGTTCCTTGGCGACCGCGGCCCGGTGCTCCTCGATCTTCGCGCGCAACGGCTCTTCGCGATCGAGCAGCGCGACCAGGTTCCCCGTTCCGGCAACAGTGACGAAATCGCCCACTGCGGCGACCAGGTCCGGATAATCCACCTTCTTGGTAAGCTTGTCGGTCGAAGCCGTCATTGCGTCCGTTGCTGCGGCAAGCGCGGACGCCGGGCCCCCTGTAGCGACGAGTGCGATCACCTGTGCCAGGCCTGCCTGCAGTTCGTAGAGCGCGGTCAACCGCGGCAGGTCCTCGCCGGTCAATTTGTTGACGGCTTGAACACCGCCGAGGCTGAGCCCGGCCGAGCCTTTACCAACCTCACTTTGCGCGCCGGACAATACCGGGGCGATCTTCTCCAGCAAGGCACTATGAACCTGCGCGACACCAAGCGTCGCGTTATTCAGCTTTGTCGCCGCCAGAAGCCCGGCATTCACTTCATCATGCAAAGTCGTGATGGCCGTGTCGAACCGTGCCACAAGAGCGGACAGATCGTTTTGGCCGGCACCCTCGCCCGACAAGGTCTCAATGGTCGCGATCAGGTCTCTGATCGCAGACAGCCGCGTTTTCAGGTCGGCTTGAATATTGTCGCTTTCCTGGATCGTGGCCGCGGTAGACATGCTGGGCGCCGCGGCGGACAGTTCAGCGCTCTCCCGCGCCAATTCCAGCGCGGCCTCCATCGTCGGGACGGATTTCCCCGTAACCGAGGAAAAGCTGCCTTCCACCGTGTCGAACCCTTTCAGCGCGACCGCGCCCGCGGCAACGGTCAGGACCGTGACGGCACCAAAAGCAACGAACAACCGGCCCTTTATCCGGTTCAATCCAGAAAATCGACCAAACATAGTATTTCCTCCTCACCACCCGACCCCGTTTTTCGGTGTGCCGGATTGAACCCCCACCTGCTTTTCCTCGGCCACAGCATCTGCCAGCCAAAGTGCAGCCATTATTCTATGCTTCACATCCTAACATATCGTAAATTAACTAAGTGTTCTTTGCGGGTATTATGCCATGTGTGGCCCTGGATCGGCTGCTTTTTGACGGCTCCGGCGCCGGTTTCTTCAACTCGTTAGGGATCGCGGCGTCACGATGCCCTTTCCCCCGGAACGGCCTGACACCGGGCGACGCCCTGACTAAGGTTGGGATGCGAATGAAGGCGCGCCGCGATCACATGGAACTGCCGAATTGCGGTAAGCCGAACGCAACCAAGCCAAACAACAACAAGCCAATTCACACAGGGGGAAACATGTTCGGAATCGGATCGTCAGTGGCCGTGGTCACCGGGGCGGGTCAGGGTAATGGCGCCGCCATCGCCCGCGGCCTGGCGAAAGCGGGCGCCGCCGTCGCACTGGCGGACATAAATGGTGAGGCAGTGGCCGCTGTGGCCGAGGAAATAGGAAGCACCGGCGGCAAGGCCTTCGCCCGCCGCCTGGACGTGACCGATCCGTCCGCCGCCCAAGATTTCGCCGCAGCGACCGAGCAAGCCCTCGGCCCCGCCAAATTGCTGGTCAACAATGCGGGCGTCATCCATCGAACCCCGATCGATGAGGCGGACCATCCCGATGCCTGGGCAAAGACCTTTGCGGTCAATGTCGACGGCACTCGATTCATGGCCCGCGCCTATCTGGACCAGTTGATCGGAACCAAGGGCAGCGTGGTCAATCTGGGATCGATCATGTCCTTCACCACCGGGCCGGGCCTGACCGCCTATGCGGCCAGCAAGGGCGCGGTGGCGCAGTTCACAAAGGCCCTGGCCAGCGAATTGGCGCCGAAGGGTGTGCGGGTGAACGCCCTGCTGCCCGGTGTGATCGCGACACCGATGACCCAGGCGACCCGCGACAATCCGGAAGCCATCGCAAAGTTTCTGGCCCATACGCCGATGGGGCGCGTCGGCGAACCGGAAGAACTGGTCGGCCCGATCCTCTTCCTCGCCTCCGACGCCGCCAGCTACGTTACCGGCGCGCTGCTGCCGGTGGATGGAGGATATCTTACGGTTTAGGAAAATTCAGGCCTTCGCCGATCGCGCTGGCGGAAGCGATACATCTGTCCGCAGCCTCGGCGTCGATCAGGCGTGTCAGTATCCAGCGGGACAGGTCAACGCCGGCGAGACAACCGGCCGCGGTGGCGATGTTGTCGCCGTCATGCAGCACGAAGGGCTCCTCGACCGGCACCGCGCCAAAGTCCCGCAGATGACCGACCGCGGTCGGGTAGGTGGTCGCCGTCCGCCCGGTCAGGAAACCACTCGCCGCCAGGATCAGGGCGCCCGAACATTGCGACCCGACCAGTTGCCGGGCCGGGTCGAGCGCGAGCGTCTCAAGATATTCGGTATCCTTCATCAGTTTCCGCGTCATTGGCCCGCTGACATGGATGACCGCGTCGCAGCCACGCGCCTCCCCGATCAGCCCATGCGTCTTCGTTTCCAGACCGGCGGCGGAAACATGCATCGACGCGGTACCGAGTATCTTCACCGACCACCCGCCCGGCACGAGATCCGGGAACATGGTGACAGGCCGGTTCAATAGGTCCCAATGCAGGAAAAGATCTATATCCGTGAAGCCATCGAATATCACCAAGCCGACCGTCATCATCCCCATACCCCCGGTTTTCCGCCGCCTGCAGAATGGCGGCGCCGCGGACAGGCGGCAAGCCCGGCCCTGCCGGTCCCCTGGATCCGCATCGAGGCCGTCTTGCAAGCCGCATTGTCCCCGTGCTGCACTGCGGTCAACAAAGGCATGACCCGGTCCGGCTTTCCGGACTAGGCGCAAAAATTCGGGGGTGGAATCGGTAATGGCAGCCAAATCCTATGACTGCGATGTTCTTGTTGTCGGGTCCGGCGCGGGCGGCTTGGCGTCCGCGGTCAGTGCGGCGCATCGCGGGCTGAAGGTTCTGGTCGTCGAAAAGGAACCCGTCTTCGGCGGCACCTCGGCCCGGTCCGGCGGCTGGATGTGGATCCCGTGCAACGCCCCGGCAAAACGCGCCGGCATCGATGACAGCGTCGAGAAGGCGACCACCTATCTGAAACACGAGACCGGCGATCATTACGACGAGGCGCGCGTACAGGCGTTTCTGGAGGCGGGGCCCAAGGCGGTCGATTTCTTCGAACAGAAGACCAGCCTGCAGTTCGATCTGGGCCCCACTTTCGCGGATTATCATCCAACCGCGCCGGGCGGCATGGATGCGGGCCGTTCTATCGTCGCACGGCCGTTCGACGGCCGTGAACTGGGACCGGAGATCAAGCGGCTGCGCCCGCCGCTGGCCGAAATCACCTTCGTCGGCATGATGATCGGCACCGGCAAGGAACTACTGCACTTCTTCAACGTTACCCGATCGCCCATCTCGGCCTTCTTCGTCGCCAAGCTGCTTTTGAAGTTCGGCCGCGACCTGCTGTTCCACGGCCGGTCCATGCGCCTGATGAACGGCAACGCGTTGGTTGCGCGGCTGGCCAAGTCGCTTTTTGACAAGGGCGGTGAGATCTGGACGCGCGCGCCGGTCCGCCAATTGGTGAAAGACGACAAGGGCCGGATCGCCGGCGCCGTCGTCCATACCGTAACGGGAACCGTGGAAGTTCGCGCCGCGAAGGGTGTCGTGCTTGCCGCCGGCGGCTTTCCGCAGGATCCGGTGCGTCGCAAGGAACTCTTCCCGCATGCCCGAAGCGGTCACGAACATGCCTCCCCCGCCCCCCCCGGCAATACCGGCGACGGATTGCGGCTTGGCGAGGAAATCGGCGCGACCGTCGACGACACTTTGCCGAATTCGGCCGCCTGGGTGCCAATCTCGCGGCCGGTCCGCCCGGACGGCACATTGGGGACATTCCCGCATTTCGTCGACCGCTCCAAACCCGGCGTCATCGCCGTCACGCGGTCCGGCCGCCGTTTCTGCAACGAAGCCAACAGCTATCACGATTTCGGCCAGTCGATGACGAAACGATGCGGCGAAGAAGGTGGCGAGATTTGCGCCTTTTTCATCTGCGATCATCGCACCTTGCGGAAATACGGGTTGGGCTTCGTAAAACCCGCCCCTGTGCCCTACGAGCACCACATCAAGAAAGGTTACCTGTTCCGCGGCAAGACAGTGGCGGAGCTGGCCGCGCAGATCGGCGCCGATCCGGCGCAACTGACCAAGACGGTCGAGGCCTTCAACGGTCCCGCCCGCAAGGGCGAAGACCCGGAATTCGGCCGTGGCAGCACGGCCTACAACCGGTCGCTGGGCGACCCTGAACACAAACCCAATCCCTGCGTCGCGCCGATCGAGACCGGGCCGTATTACGCGGTGAAACTGGTGATGGGGGATCTGGGCACCTATGCGGGACTGCGCTGCAATGAAAACGCCCAGGTCCTGGACCAGGGCGGCCGGCCGATCCCCGGTCTCTATGCCGCCGGGAACGATGCCGCCAGCATTATGGGCGGCAATTATCCGGGCGGCGGGATCACCCTCGGCCCGGCCGTGACTTTCGGCTATATCGCGGCACGCCACATGTCCGGCGCGAACGAATAAGGGAAGTGCCCGATAATGTCCGAACATTTGGCACTTCGGACAAAAGTGATGTTCCCGGTGAATCCACGTTCACTAAATTGACAGCGTGCGTGACCGCCACTTACACTTTCGACCCAGGGCCGGCCGCGATGGAAACAGGCTCCAAAAAATGCGGATAGCCAAAAAATCCGAACAACTCAGACATCCCAAGGGAGGGAACCTAATGAAGAAGTTCATCCAAGCTCTCATGCTGTCCGCACCGCTGGTGCTGGCCGGCAACGTCGCCGCCCAGGCGGACGAATTCATTCGCATCGCGTCGGGCCCCTCCGGCGGCAGCTGGTACCCGCTGGGCGCCAAGATGGCCGAGATCTTCAGCAACATTGAAGGCATCGCGGTTTCCAACGGTCCCGGCGGCGGCGTCGGCAACGTGTTGGACGTCAACAACAAGGAAGCGGAAATCGGCTGGACCTATGGCCATACCGCCTATGACGGCCTGAAGGGCAATGCCCCGGTCTTCAAGGCTGCCAACCCGAATATCCGCCACCTCGCCACCCTCTATCCCGCCGCGATCCAGACGGCTGTTCCGAAGGATTCCAGCATCCAGGGTTACGGGGACCTGAAGGACAAGAACCTCAGCCCGGGCAAGCTGACCTGGTCCGGCTATGCCGCGGCGCAGTTGATCTTCAGCAAGTACGGCTACACGGTCGACGATGTGAAGAATGCCGGCGGCACGGTGCATCATGTCGGATATTCCGACTCCGTCTCGCTGATGAAGGACGGACATATCGACGCCTACACCGCGCTGACCAGCTTCCCGCAGGCCACCTTCCTGGACCTTGAATTCAGCCCGGGCATCCGCTTCCTGCCGGTCGATCAAGCCGTGTTGGACGATATCCGGAAGGAAAACCCCGGCTACATCCAGGTCAACCTGACGAACGAGCAGTACAAGTCGCTCGAAGGCAACTCGGTCCCGACCCTGGGCGCCGTCACCATCATGGTGGTGAACGCGGACGTTCCGGATGATGTCGTTTACGAAATCACCAAGGCCCTTTGGGATCACCACGCCGATCTGGCCCAGGTGAAGGACGTTTGGAACACGGTGAAACTGGAAAACGCCCTGCTCGGCGCAGCCCTGGACGTTCATCCGGGTGCCAAGCGTTACTATGACGAAAAAGGCGTAAAGTAAGCCGACCCGGCACTTTCTTGACGTGCAGGAAAGGTTCCGGGGCTTTTGGCCCCGGAACCTTTCGCCTTCAAGCATCACGCTTATTTCACCGATTTTCCGACATTGCGGCCGGAATCCGTTCCTGGCCATTTGCGACGCAAAGTTTGACCCGCCATGACCGATACGACCAGCACAGCGCCCGACTCAAAAACGGAATCGCTTCACTACGACGAGGTCCGGGAGTATTCAGTCTTGGAAACCGCGCTGATGCAGCGCGGCTTCGACGTCATCAAATGGCTCGCCGTCATCGTCTCTGCCGTGGCGATCGCCCTGGCGCTTTTCCACCTGTTCGTCGCGGTTTTCGGCACGCCGGAATCGCGGGCGTTCCGATCCACTCATTTGACCGGCATGATGGTGCTCGCCGTCCTGCTCTATCCGCTCGGCAGGAAAAAATGGTCCGACCGACCGGCCAGCCTGCTGCAATGGGGACTTTTCGCGCTGGACCTGGTGCTGGTCGTCGCCATCGTCGGCATTCAGATCTACACGCTCTACGACCTTGATGCCTTCAACCAGCGCGAGGGTGCACTCATACCATCCGACCTTTGGGTCGGCTCACTACTGATTGCCCTTGTGCTGGAAACGACCCGGCGCGCGGTCGGCATCCCCATGGTGCTGGTGACGCTGTTCTTTGTCGTCCACACGCTCTACGCCAACTATTTCTTCGGCTTCCTCTACGGGCCGCCGACCTCTTTCCGGAAATACATGGATATCGTCTTCATCCGGTCGGAAGGCATTTTCGGCATCCCGATCTCGGTCGCTGCGACCTATATCGTCCTGTTCATCATCTTCGGCGCTATTCTTATCCGGACCGGTGCCGGGCGCATGTTTATCGACCTTGCCATCTCGCTGACCGGCCATCGGACCGGCGGCCCGGCCAAGGCATCGGTCGTCGCCAGTGCCTTTCTGGGAACCGTTTCCGGGTCCGCCGTCGCGAATGTGGTGACCACCGGGTCCTTCACCATCCCGCTGATGAAGAAACTGGGGTACCGGTCGAAATTCGCCGGTGCGGTGGAGGCTTGCGCTTCCTCCGGCGGGCAGATCACACCGCCGATCATGGGGGCTGCCGCCTTCATCATCGCCGAATTCATGCGCGTCAGCTATTTCACGGTCATAATCGCCGCGATCATCCCGACGCTGCTGTATTTCGCGACGATCTACTTCATGGTCGATATCGAGGCGGAGAAGGACGGCATCAAACGCCTCGACCGCCGCACCCTTCCCAAGGTCTGGCACGTGTTGAAACACGGCTGGCACCAATTGCTCACCCTTGGCGTTCTGCTCGCTCTGCTCGGCATGGGCTACTCGCCGATGATGTCGGCCTTCTGGGCGATCGTCGCGCTGGTGGCGCTGAGCTTCCGCGATCCGTTGACACGAATGAGCCCGGTCGACCTGCTCGCGGCCCTCGAATCCGGTGTACGGGCGGCCATGCCGGTCACCGTCGCCTGTGGTTGCGCCGGCATCATCATCGGGTCGATCTTCGTGTCCGGCCTGGGGTTGAAGTTCACCAACGAGGTCATCAATCTCGCCGACGGCAACCTGCTTTTCCTTCTGATCCTGACCGGTATCGCCGCCATCATCCTAGGCATGGGGATGACCACGACGGCGGTCTATATCACGGTCGCCGCGCTGATCGTCCCCTCGCTGATCCAGATGAAGGTGGAACCGATGGCGGCACATATGTTCGCCTTCTATTTCGGTGTCGTCTCGACGATCACCCCGCCTGTCGCGCTGGCCTCCTTCGCCGCAGCCGCGATCGCCGGGTCCAGGCCGATGGAGACGGCGGTCGAATCCGCGCGGATCGGTATCGCCAAATACCTTGTGCCCTTCGCCTTCGTCTATAACCCAGCCCTGCTGTTCGAAGGCCCGCTGTGGTTGACCGCCGTGTCCGGCATCATGGCCTTTATCAGCCTTTGGGGTCTCTCGGTCGTGTTGGAAGGCTGGTTCAGGGGACCGATCAACGGCGTCATCCGGATCGTTCTCGCCGTCTTTTCCCTGATGGCATTGATGCCGCTTACCGAAGAAGTGGTTCCGGGCCTGCCCGGGTTCATCCTGCCGTCGGTGGGCGTCGCCGCTGTCATCGCATTCACGATCGCGCGTCAACGCATGGTTTCGGAGGCAGCACGATGAAACTGTCCAACCTCTTCATCGGCCGACCGGTCTATTGGATCCTCGCGGCGGCCATCATTGTCGGTCTGGCGGTGCTCGGTATCAACCAGATGCATGTAAAGAGCTTCGTTCCCTTCCAATTCATTGTGATGGGAATAGCCGCCGTCGCAGTGGCGGTTGTGCTCGTGGTGTACAAGCCTGGCGAACGGGCAACGCGCGACCCGATGAACCCTGACGATATCGGGTAATCGCGCATACAGGGGAAAACCCGATAAGGGACGCCGCGGCAAACGCCGTCCGGTGGGTCGGCAACGACGGCAGCGCGATGACGATGATGGGGGCTTTGTCGCGTCCGGTCCGATCCTACTCCCCGGGCACCGGGAAGTGGTCGGGGAACAACTGCTTCAAGGTTTCCAATCGAGCGAGCGTTCCGGACAAATGCTCCCGCATTGCATCCTTTGCTTCCTCAACCTTCGACTCCCGGATCATCTCGATGATCTTGTTATGATCCGCGATGACCTTTTCCGGCTTCCGCTCGCCCTGTGCATGCAGGTGGAGCCTGCGTAGGCGATCAAGCGGACCGCTGCGGGATTCCACGAGGTCGTGCAGTCCCTGTTTATCGGCGGCGACGAACAAGCCGCGATGGAATTGTTTGTCGAGGCGTTCGAATTCCTCCAATTCGCGATCCCGGGCCAAGACCCATTCCATGCGCGCCAGGCTTTCCTGCGCGCTTTCGATCTTGCTCTTGTCCGGATCGGCGGCGAGCAAGGCGACGATTTCCGTCTCCAACGCCGTGCGCAGGAACTGGCATTCCCGCACCAACCGGTCATCAATCATCGTAACGACCGTCTTCGACTGCGGAAAAATGTCCAGGAGCCCCTCGGCTTCGAGCCGCTGAATGGCATCGCGCAACGGTGTCTGGCTGACCCCGTAATAGGCGGAGAGTTCCTGGCGTGAAAGACTACTGCTGGGAGAAAGTTCCAGAGAAACGATGCGTTTACGCAAGTCCGCATAGACTTGGTCGGCAAGGGGTGTTCTTTTGTCACCGATCCATCGTTTACCGCTGGAATTCATAATCTGTTCACCGGCTTCTTGTTGGAAACTTGTTTGCCCGCAAAGCAATCAACCGAACTCACCATACACATGAGATTGCCGAGTTAAAACTAATATATTAATATCGTAAAATCCTATAAACTCTGACTCTAGGCTGGTTCCTGGAACAGAATCGGCAACGATTGCCCGGGCTTGCATTCAAAACTGGACAAACCGGCAGTTACCGTTCTTGGGAGGAAATACCGGCATGGCAAAAACCAAAGAAACGCTCCGCAGCGCACGGTGGTTTGCGCCCGACGACCTCAGGTCATTCGGTCATCGATCCCGCATGATGCAGATGGGATATGACCCGGAAGACTGGGCGGGACGGCCGGTCATCGCGATCATCAACACCTGGTCCGACGCCCAGCCCTGTCACGCCCATTTCAAGCAACGGGTGGAAGATGTAAAACGCGGGGTGTTGCAGGCCGGCGGCTTCCCGATGGAACTGCCCGCCCTGTCCCTGTCCGAAAGCCTCGTGAAACCGACCACGATGCTGTACCGGAACATGCTCGCGATGGAGACGGAGGAATTGCTCCGCTGCCACCCGGCCGACGCGGCGGTGCTGATGGGCGGTTGCGACAAGACCACGCCGGGCCTTGTTCTGGGGGCGATCAGCGCCGGCCTTCCATGCATCTATCTTCCGGCCGGGCCTATGCTGCGCGGGAACTACAAAGGCGAATATCTGGGCTCGGGCTCCGATGCCTGGAAGTATTGGGACGAACGCCGCGCCGGCAATATCTCCGACAAGGAATGGGTCGGCATCGAGGGCGGCATCGCCCGGTCCTACGGACATTGCATGACGATGGGAACGGCCTCGACCATGACAGCCATCGCCGAGGCAATGGGCCTGACCTTGCCGGGAGCCAGTTCCATACCGGCCGCCGATGCGAACCATATCCGGATGTCGACCCAGGTCGGCCGGCGCGCCGTCGAGATGGTGTGGGAAGATCTGGTCCCGTCGGAAATCCTGACCCCCGCCGCCATCCGCAATGCCGGTGTCGTCGCCATGACAATGGGCTGTTCCACCAACGCCATCATCCATCTGGTCGCCATGGCGCGCCGGGCGGCTGTGGACTTCACCATGGACGATCTGGACGCCTTGGGCCGTACGACGCCGGTTCTGGCAAATGTTCGGCCGAGCGGCGCGAAATACCTGATGGAAGATTTCTATTACGCCGGCGGCATCAGGGCCCTGATGGCCTCGCTTGGCGACAAGCTGGACCTGACCGCGAAGACCGTGGCCGGCATCACATTGGGCGAAGGCCTGGAAGGCGCCGAAGTCATCAACGACGACGTCATCCGGCCGATGAGCAACCCGGTCTACCCCGAAGGCGCGCTGGCGGTACTGAAAGGCAATCTGGCGCCCAACGGCTGCGTCATCAAACCCTCGGCCTGCGCCCCGCATCTTCAGGTCCATGAAGGACGGGCCATCGTCTTCGACAGCTATCCCGAAATGAAAAAAGCCGTCGACGACCCGGACCTGGACGTGACGGAAAGCGACATTCTCGTCCTGCGAAACGCCGGTCCGCAAGGCGGCCCAGGCATGCCGGAATGGGGGATGCTGCCGATCCCGACAAAACTGGTCAAAAAGGGCGTGCGCGACATGCTCAGGATTTCCGATGCGCGGATGAGCGGCACCAGCTATGGCGCCTGCATCCTGCATGTGGCGCCGGAATCCCATATCGGCGGCCCTCTGGCCTTCTTGAAAACAGGGGATATCATCCGGGTCGACGTTCCCAGCCGGTCGATCGACATGCTGGTAGACGAGGACGAACTTGCCCGGCGCCGGGCCGCCTGGGTCGCGCCGAAACCTTATTACGGGCGCGGATACGGTCATATCTTCGCCAAACACGTGAAACAGGCCGATGAAGGTTGCGACTTCGATTTCCTGGAAACGAAGTTCGGAGAACCGGTACCGGAACCGGATATCTTCTAGGCCCCACCTTTACCGCGAACATCGAAAACAGGGAAAAGACCCATGAAACCAGAAACCCGCGAAAAACTCTCCGCCGTCTCCTGCGCGACGCTGACCACCGCTCTGTTCAAACGCGGTCTGCGCAACGTCTTCATTCAGAACGTGCGGCCGATCACGCCCAAGGGGCGGAACATGGTCGGGCCCGCCTTCACGCTGCGCTATATCCCCGCGCGCGAGGATCTGAATCCGATCACGGTCTTCCAGAATCCGGATCATCCGCAACGCGCCGCCATTGAACAATGCCCGGAAGGTCATGTCATGGTGATCGACAGCCGGCAGGATGCGCGCGCCGCCTCGGCCGGGGACATCCTGATCCGCCGACTGATGAAACGCGGCGGCGCCGGGATCGTGACCGATGGCGGGTTCCGGGACAGCCCGACGGTCGGCACGCTCGACATTCCCGCCTACCAGCAGCGTCCGTCTTCTCCGACCAATCTGACGCTGCATCAGGCGATCGATTTCAATCTGCCGATCGGTTGCGGCGGCGTGCCCGTCTTTCCCGGCGACATCGTCGTCGGCGACGGTGAGGGCGTGGTCGTCATCCCCGCCGATATAGCGGACGAGATCGCCGACGAAGCCCATGAAATGACCGCTTTCGAAGATTTCGTCACGGAAAAGGTGATGGAGGGCCGGTCCATCATCGGGCTTTACCCGCCCACCCATGAACAAACCAAGATCGACTTCGCCGCGTGGCGGGAAAAGACCGGCCGCTGAGCAGAAGGGCTCTTGTCCGGGCACAATTTACGGCAGTCCCCCTGTGTGAGATAGCAGGTCGCGTGTATAAGGGCATATCGACGAACCAAACGGCGAGAGCCCGAACATGACCGTTTCCTGCGGCTGCACCTTCGATGCTATGGCCGGCAACACTGACCGCCGGCCGGGCCTCGGAGGGAAATGGTAGATGTCCGACGACTCCATCCGCACCAAAAACGCCGAGGCGAAGGCAGGCGCCGAACTCACCTTGCGCGGGCTGAAGGTCTTCGTTGCCGTCGAGGAAACCAGATCGATCGGCGGGGCCGCGGAGCGCATCGGCACCAGCCCCTCCAGTGTCAGCCAACAGATCACCGCCTTGGAAAACGCGGTGGGTGCGAAGCTTTTCGATCGGCGCGGTCGGCCGATTACCCTTACCCCGGCCGGTCAGGTCCTACGCCGTCACGCCCACAAGATTCTTGAGACTGTATCGGAAGCACAGACCGAACTGGCGGAACTGAACCTGACAGCATTACCGAAACTGTCCCTGTCGATTGTCGATGATTTCGACATTTCCCTGACACCGGCACTAGTTTCGCGTTTGCAGGCGCAATTTCGAAACTGTTTCGTCAGCGCCTCCTCGGGCCGATCGGACCTAATGGTCCAGGACCTTGTCCACCGACGCTCGGACATCGCGATCGGATCCATCCTGCCCGAAGCCCCCAGCGCTTATTGGGTGACACCGATCCTGCGAGAGACCTTCTTCCTGGTCAGCGCCAAAGGCGCGGTCGATCCCGACGAGGACCTGCTGCCGCAATTGTCCGACCTTCCCTTCGTCCAATTTTCGGAGGAAACCCATATCGGGCGACTGATCGCCCAGCACCTGCGCCGTGTCCGCTTCACCACATCGCGCCGCTTCGCCTTCGACACGGCACGTTCCGTTTTCGCGACGGTGGTGCAGTCGGGCGGTTGGGCGATCACCAATCCCCTCAGCCTGCTGGACGCGGAACGCTTCACGCCCCTTGTCGAAATCCGGCCACTGCCGTTTCCCGCCCTGTCGCGGCGCATATGGTTGATTGCCCGGTCGGACGAGTTGGGGCGTCTTCCGGAACGGCTGGCGACAGACTGCCGCCGTCTCATCAAACGGCAGGCGATCGCGCGGTTCCTTGAGATTGCGCCGAGCCTGGCCGACACCGTCGAAATTCTGGAGGAATAGGCCGCCGGGCCGCGTCAGGCCGAACAGGCCTCATCGAAGGCGGCGACAACCCGGTCGACATCCTCACCGCTGACGTCGAGATGCGTCACCAGCCGGACCCTGCTGGTCCGGCTTGCGATCTGTACGCCCCGCTCCATCAAGGCAGCCGGCAGTTTCGCCACAAGCGCTTCGGACAGATCGACGAATACCATGTTCGTATTACAGGCGACGACGTCGAGCCCGTCCACGCCCAGCCCGCCCAGACCATCGGCCAGCCGCGACGCATGCAAATGGTCCTCCGCAAGCCGGTCGATATTGTTTTCCAGCGCGTAGAGCCCGCAGGCCGCAATGACACCAGCCTGACGCATCGCGCCCCCCAGCATCTTTCGGATGCGGCGCGCCTTCGCCATCATGTCCGTCGGCCCGACAAGCACCGTCCCGACCGGCGAACCCAGCCCTTTCGACAGGCAAACGGAGACCGTATCGAAATAGGCCGCGATCTCCGCCGGCTTCACGCTCAGGGCGACCGCGGCGTTCATGACCCGTGCCCCATCCAGATGAGTGTTCAGGCCGGCCTCCCGCGCAATGGCCGTCGCTTTCGCCATGTAGTCCATCGACAGCGCTTTGCCGTTATGGGTGTTCTCAAGCGATAGAAGGCGCGTCACCGGGAAATGCGGATCGGCCATTTTCACGGCTGATTTGATTGCATCCAGCGGTATCTCGCCCGCTTCGTTCGTCGGAATGGCAAAAGGCGCGACGCTGCCCAGGACCGCCGTCCCCATCGCCTCGTAAGTGACGATATGATAGCCGGTACCGATGATGTATTCCTCACCGCGGCCGCAATGCGCCATGACCGCGGCGAGATTCGACTGGGTGCCGCTGGGAAAAAGCACGGCGGCCTCCTTGCCCATCAGATCCGCGGCCTTTGCCTCCAGCGCATTCACCGTTGGATCATCGCCATAGACATCGTCACCGACCGAAGCGGCGGCAATCGCGTCATACATGCCTTGCGACGGTCTGGTGACCGTATCGCTGCGCAAGTCGATGATCCTGTTCGCGCCGGTGAAGGTGGCGGGACGCTCGGACGATGCGGCAGGATAGGTCATGGTTCAGCTCCCATAGCGGGCCTTGAAGGCAAATTGTTAGGTTATGCGAGTTTGCCGTATCCCATGTTCCGGATCACTGCAAAGGCTTTTGCGGCAAAGCTCCGTTGACTGTCAGGTCAGTCCACGGCCTCGGCAAGGAATTCGGGCGCGGGCAGGAAATCGTCGATGTTCACCTCATCGATCTGATACGGCTCCAGGAACTGGTCCGCGTATCTCTTCCACACGCCCGACCGCAGGAACAGGTCGAACAGATCCGCATCGATATGCTGATCCTTGACCATGAAACTCATGATACGAAGCGACTCACTGATCGTCTTCGCCTTCTTGTAGGGTCGGTCGCCGGCGGTCAGGGCCTCGAAGATGTCGGCGATCGCCATGACCCTCGCCGGCACCGACATTTCCGCTTTCACCAGCCCGCGCGGATATCCGGTGCCGTCCATCTTCTCGTGATGTCCGCCGGCATATTCGGGTATACGACGCATGTTCTTCGGAAACGGCAGTTGCTCCAGCATCTTGATCGTGACGACGATGTGATCGTTGATCGTTTCCCGTTCCTCCGCCGTCAGCGTGCCGCGCCGGATCGATAGGTTATAAAGCTCACCGCGATTGTATTTCCCGACCTGGTGTTCCGGCAGATCGCCCAGCAGAGGCTCCACACCCGGCGTAGAGGGCATCTTGTGCTTCTGCATGCTCTCTTCGGCCGGGCTCAATCCCAAAGTTTTGTCGAAGTGCCGGGTCCAGGTTTGCGCCGCGATTTCATTCAACCGGAGCAGCGCGTCGTCATCCATGAATTCCCCGCCTACATTCGCGTCGGCGACGAATTTGAACTCCTCGGCCAACCGCTTGCATGTCGCATCGAATTCCGCCTCCGCCTCGGCCTTGTCCTTACCGGCAAGCTGCGCCTTCAGGCAGTCGATTTCGGCATCCCGGCGCAGCACTTCGAAACGCGTACGGATTTCGCCGATGCGATTGTAGATCGTCTCAAGCTTGGAGGCCTTGTCGACCACATATTCCGGTGTCGTCACCTTGCCGCAATCATGCAGCCATGCCGCGACATGCAACTCGTACCATTCGTCCTGGGTCAGCGAGAAATCCGCGAATATGCCTTCCGTGCTCTTGCAGGCGGCATCAACCAGCATTTTCGTGATCACGGGCACGCGCTGGCAATGGCCGCCCGTATAGGGGGATTTGTCGTCGATCGAAGACGCCAGCATTTCGATCAATGAATCCCAGAGCCGCCGCTGCTCGTTGATCAGCATGGAATTTTCGAGCGCCACCGCCGCTTGGCTGGTCAGTGCCTCGATCAACGGCTGAAGCTTGCGGTCGAAGGAAACCGTTTTGCCCGTCGCATCCCGGGCGTTGATCAACTGCAGGACGCCGATGACTTCCTCATTGGTGTTGATCATCGGCACGGTTAGGAAGGATTGCGAGCGGTATCCCGTGCTTTCGTCGAACTTCTTCGTGCCGCTGAAGTCGTAATCCTTGGCCTCATAGGCATCCAGGATGTTCACAGCTTGCCGCTGATGCCAGACATTCGTGGCGACGTTGTTGGTGTTCCTGGTTCCATCGTCGCGGAACAAAGGAACCGGCGGGAACGGGATCTCCTTGCCGGTGGTCCCCCCGAGCGCGACTTGAAGCGTGTCGTTGCGCATGATCTTGAAGGCGAGACCGGTTTCATCATCGGTCGTAAGGTAGAGCGTTCCGCCGTCCGCATTATAGATCTGCTTCGCTTCAAGCAGGATCATTTCCAGCAGCCGGTCGGTATTCCGTTCGGCCGACAGGGCAATACCCAGTTCGATCAGCCGCCGAATGACACGGTCACCTTCCCGGCGCCCGCCGAAGACGCCGGAAGACCGCCGTTCCGCTTTCGCTTGCAGGCCATAGGGATCCCGCTCCGGAGACAACATCGCATCCGGCGTGGTCGTCACATCCTGCACGTCGCCAGTCAAATAAAACGAACCTTCAACCCGAACGATCCCCCGCGCCGACCATCAGCCGACGCCCTAGTCAGGCCAGACAGACCACAAGAGGCCCTGCCGACAAGGAACAAGGATAAACAGTTCGCACGTGCAACGTAAGACCGATCCGTACGGGATTGTTGCGGAAATGGCGCGAAATAGGTGCTTATTATGCTTAAAGCAGGTTGATGCGCATGTTTTCGCGCGCAACGACCGCGCCCGACCATCTTTCCCGCGCCTTCATCTCCAATTCCTCCATGAACTTGTCTTCATGGGTCGGATCGTGATGGAAAATCGCGAGCATCTTGGCGTTCGCCATTTGGCACAGCTTCACGCCTTCTTCCCAGGTCGAGTGACCCCAGCCAACCTTGCTCGGGAATTCCTCTTCCGTATAGGTGCAATCGTAAATCACCAGATCGGCGCCTTCGATCAACTCCAACACGGTTTCGTCGGGCCGGCCCGGTATATGCTCAAGGTCCGTGACATAGCACATGGCCTTGCCCTTGAACTCGACCCGATAGCCGGTTGCCCCGTTCGGATGGTTCAACGGCTTGGTTCGCACGACGACGCCCGGCGTGAGACTGAACGAGTCGCCGGCGGAGAAATCCTCGAACGACAGGTTCGACTGCATCGCTTCGAGCGGCACGGGGAAGAAGGGCTGGGCCATCTGCCCGCCGAGCACCTTGCGCACGCCGCCTTCTTCCTGGATGTGGCCGGCCATGATGTTGAAGCTCTTGCCCGGAACAAAGGCCGGGGTGAAGAAGGGGAAGCCGTTGATATGGTCCCAATGCGTGTGGGACAGCATGATATTGGCGCGGTGCACGTCCTTGCGCAGCAGCCAGGAGCCGAGATTTCGAATGCCGGTACCGGCATCGAAAATGATCCGCTCGCCGCCGGTCGAGACCTCGATGCAGCTCGTATTCCCGCCGAAGCCGATATGGCGCGGCGACGGACAGGCGATCGACCCGCGAACGCCCCAGAATTTTACTTTGAAGGCCATGCCGACAAATCAACCGAATTCGTTGTCATTTCCCCCCCCGGATTGAGCATAGCCCACATGCTCGAAACACCTTCAGTTACGGATAGTTGGTTTTCAAGGAAAAACCTGTGACCGCTGTCACAGACAGTTTCAAACACCGCCTGTTTGCTGCGAAAATCACTGTTATTTTCCCTTCTTCTCATCATCTGCTCACGGATGCAGTCGTATCGCGATGCGGCGATTCTGACGCCGGTTCTCGGGTATCGGCTCACCGGCAATGTCCGTTGCGCGCAGCTTGGGCCGCGTATCCGCATAACCGGCCGCCTGCATTCGGGACGGATCCATTCCCTCTTCAATCAAGTGGCGGACGACACTGGCCGCCTGCAGGGACGACAGTTCCCAATTCGACGGAAATTCCGGCGTGCTGATGGGGACATCGTCCGTATGCCCTTCGACATCGACGAAATATGCGTCGTAGGGCGGTTCCTGTAATTCGTAGCGGATCTGACGCAGGATCAGTTTCGCAGGATCCGTCATTTCCAACGATCGCGGCTTGAAAAAGGACGCCACGACGAAATCGATGACGATCCCCTCGTCGTCAAAGCCGACCTGCACATCGCCCGGCGGCAATTCCGCCGTCGTATCGACGATCGCCTGAACCTTGCTGTGCATATTGAAGATCGGCAGGACTTCCTTGACCTCCGCCTGTTCCTTCTTGCCGACCTCGCCTTTGATGCCTGCCTGCACTTCCTCGAACCTGACCAGGTCGATCTTGGAAAACGAGATAAGCATCACGAAGAAGGCCATCAGCAGCGTGATCGCATCCGCATAGGTAACGAGCCAGTCGTCCTCGTTTTCCTGCACGGCGTCCGATCTGCGGCGGCGATGAGGCACTGTGTTTCCCCCTACCGTTCGCGCAACTGTTTATCGATGTCGAAACGGATGGCCGGATCCAGGAAACTGTTCATTCTGTCCTGGATGAAGCGCGGGTTCTTGCGATCCGCGAGAAGGGCCAGACCTTCCAGCAACAACTCATGCCGAAACCGATTGATCTCATGCCGCTGGGTCATTTTGTTGGCGGCGGGCAGACAGATCATCCTGGCCATGATGACGCCGTAGAGCGTGGTGTTCAGCGCCACGGCCAGACCGGTCCCTAAATCCGACGGATCGCCCTTCATATTGTCCAGCATGATGATGAGGCCGACCAGCGTGCCGATCATGCCGAAGGCCGGGGCCGTGCTGGCCATGTTCTTGCAGATATTGGCCGGCACCATGTTCCGCTCGAAGGTCGAATTGGCGACGGATTCAAGGTTGGCACGGATCTCGTCGGCCTTGTATCCGGACAGCACGAGTTCCAGTCCGAAGCTCAGAAACGGGTCCGCCTTCACCTTCTGGGATTCCTGTTCGAGAACCGTAACGCCCTTCTGCTGGGACAGATAACCCCAGCGGATAATTCGGCCCACTTCCTGGTTCAGAATACTGCGGCCGATCCGTTGAACGCTGAATGTCGACATGATGCCGCGCAGTGCCAACAGGACATAACGCGCCTCCTGTCCCAGGAATGTCGCGGCCAGGGTTCCACCGATCACCATCACAAAGCTGGAACCGCTGGCAAAAATCCAATAGTTGTCCGTGCTGAAGACGATCGACCCGATGAACAGGCTGATGCACAGGATGAAAGCAATGAAAGTATTGATCGACATCGGTTCCAGGCCGTCCAATCACAAATAAAGGCGGCAATCCTTTAAGTCAGGCCATGTAAAAGATGGCCAACTCCCCAGTACGAATAAGAAATTCCCCGCGAAAACTTACATTAGTTCGCTCAATATTTAAATGCTTCTTTGACGGATAGGCATATGGACCAGTCAAAACCGGTTGAAGTCACCAAACTCGGCGCCCGCGGCGACGGTATCGCCGACGATCCGGACGGCCCCCTCTACATCCCATTCTCGGTTCCCGGGGACCGGTACCGGGTTATCAAGACCGTCCCGCGCGGGGACGGACGCCTGGCGACAAAGGCGGAACGGCTCTCATCCGGATCCGATCGGACTGACCCGCCCTGCCCCCATTTCGGGAACTGCGGTGGATGCAGCCTGCAACACGTCTCCTTGCCCGCGATCGCCGATTTCAAACGGGAACTGCTCGCGGACGCTCTCGCCAAACGGGGGTTCTCGGAAATCGACGTGGCGGAAACCGTATCGGCGCCACCCGGCAGCCGCCGACGCGCGCGGCTTTCCTGCATCAAGACGGTCAAGGGCTGGATCGTCGGGTTCAACACCCGCGGCACCAATAGGATCACAGGTATCGAAGGCTGTCTGATCCTGCGCCCGGCCTTAACCGCCCTTCTTCCCAAGATGGCGGCCCTGCTGCAGCAACTGCCGTCGATGGGCAAGGCCGGCGACATACAATTGACCGAAGGAACGTCCGGCGTCGAAGCCGTCCTGATGCCCGAAAAACCCAAGGACCTGACGTTGGACGAGCGCTATTTCTTGACCGATTGGGCCGAGGAAACCGATCTCGCCCGGTTGGTCTGGCAGGATCGATCCGGCGCCGATCCGGTCGTGGAACGTCGACCCTTCGTGATCAAGATCAAGGGGGCGACGCTGGCCCCGCCGGCCGCCGCCTTTTTGCAGGCCAGCGCCGAAGGCGAAGCAGCCATCGTCGACCATGTATTGCAGGCCGCGAAGCAGGCCCGCCGGGTCGCCGACCTGTTCTGCGGATGCGGCACGATCTCCCTGCCGTTGGCCGCGGCGGGTCACAGTGTCCATGCCGTCGAGATCGACCGGTCGCTTCTGGCCGCCGTGCAGCGCATGGGCGGCGGCAATGTCACGATCGAGGCGCGGGATCTGGCGCGCAATCCCATCGCGGCGGCGGACCTTGCTGTTTATGACGCGGTCGTCTTCGATCCGCCGCGCGCCGGTGCGGCAGACCAGGCAGCCGAAATCGCCGCGTCCGCTGTCCCGACCGTCATCGCCGTATCCTGCAATCCGGCAACGCTTGCGCGCGACTTGAGGATTTTGGTGGATGGCGGCTACCGAATTGAAAGCGCGACACCGATCGATCAATTCACCTGGTCGGCGCATCTGGAAGCCGTCGCGGTTCTGCGTCGCGAACCCTGACCGAAACCGCTCAACCGTCGATGCTACGCAGCAGGGCCGGATAACGCAGGCCCAGGGTGATCCCCCGCAGGATCATCAGAACGACGATGGAAGCCCAGAGCCCGTGATTGCCGAAGGCCGGCTCCAACAGCGCGAGGGAGGCGAGATATCCGGCCAGCGTGATGATCATGCCGTTTCGCAGATCGGCCGACCGCGTCGCCCCGATGAAAATGCCATCCAGGGTGAAACACCAGACCGAGACGATCGGCATGATCGCCGCCCAGAACATGAAGCTGTAGGCCGCCGACCGCACCTCCGCTATACCGGTCAAACCGTCGATGATGAACGGTCCGGCGACAAAAAAGACGAGGGTGGCGCCGGCGGCGATGCCGAAGCCCCATTTCAAAGCGATCATCGAGGCCGCATGGAAGCCCTCTTTGTCACGTCTTCCTTTGGCACCCCCCACAAGCGCTTCCGCCGCATGGGCGAAAGCATCCAGCGCGTGGGAACTGAAGGTCAGAAAATTGAGCAACACCGCGTTGGCGGCCAGGATGACATCCCCCATCTGGGCGCCACGCGCGGTAAATATCGCGAAGGCGCTGAGCAGGCAGAAGGTGCGGATGAAAATGTCCCGATTGATTGCCGCCATGGATTTGAACGCGCCGAAGGAAAAGAGGTCGCGGTCCGGAACAAGCCGGTTTTCCATTCCGCTGAGGCGCCGCAGGATCAGATAACCACCGAGTAGGAAGCCGGCATATTCGGCGATCAGCGTCGCCCCCGCCACGCCATCGACACCCCAGCCTAGTCCCATGACGAACAACAGGTCCAACGCTATGTTGATCGCATTCGTCACGACCTGGATGACGAGCGGGGTCTTGGCGTCTTCCTGGCCCAGGAACCACCCCAGGATTACAAATGTCCCCAGCGCCGCCGGCGCCCCCCAGACGCGTATCTCGAAATATCGATGGGCCAGTCCTTCGACCTGATCGCTCGCGGGCAGCAGAACAAAGGACAGCCAAGCGATCGGCAGTTGTAGAAGAATGATCCCAGCGGCCAGGCCCATGGCAATCGCACCGGCACGGAACAGCACGACCTGGACACCGGTTTCGTCGCGCGTGCCAAAAGCCTGAGCGGTCATGCCCGTGGTGCTCATGCGGAGGAAACCGAACCCCCAATAGACATAGGAAAAGATCAAGGCGCCGACGGCGACCGCCCCCAGATAAGCGGGATCGGGAAGATGCCCCATCACAGCCGTATCCACCGCGCCCAGCAGGGGCACGGAGATGTTTGAAATGATCATCGGCATAGCCAGCCGCCAAATCCGGCGATGCCAGTCGCTTGCCTGAACCCCGGTGTTCACGCCGTCGCCCGTCTACGAAATTGTCCAGAAGCCGTCCCGTCCTGCGGTACCCAGTGACCGCAATCACTGCGCCCGAAGAGAAAGTGCGTCACGGTTGCCCAGACATCAACACCGATCCGGACCGGCGACTTCTCCCCAACATTCGCGCGGTCCCGGACGGTCAGGACCGGGAATGAAACCATGCCTTGGATAGACTACGGAGATTACGCAAGAAACCAGTCCGACTGGGCCCATTCGCTGCTGAAGAAAGCCATCAAATCGGACCCCGCCACGGCGGAGGATCTGGGACGCGAAGCCAAGGAAGCCATGCACAGGGGCGCAACTCATCTACGCCAGAAGGAACAGGCGTGACGACGGCAATCCTGCACGAACGCCGCCAGTTCCTCGGCATTCCCCCTGTTCCTCAGTATTCCCCTGCCCCTCAGTACTCCAGGGTGTCGCCGCCCGGAAGAAGCCGACGCGCCCGCGCCGGTTCCTCCGGCAGGATCGATGCCTTTTCCGCGAAATCCACAACCATGGCATCATCGGCCAGAATGAAATCCAGAACGCCGGCAAGGAAGGTCGGATCCTCCACGCGTTCGCGGATCTCCGCGGGCCCTACCCCGGTGACCGCCAGAAAACGGCCGATACGGTCCGCATCCTGCGAGAGGTAAATCAAGGCATCGCGTGCAAGGGCCAGAGCCTCTTCCGGTTGTTTCATCGTCATTCCTTCGATTAGCGCTGCCGCGTTTCCCATCCGCCCGAGTTTAGCGCGCATCAATAACATTGCAGACCGGCCCGGCAAGCCTCACATTTCCGACATTGGCGCATGACACCGGAGGGATTGTGCAAATGGTTTGGGATCCGCACCAATATCTTGCATTCGCAGGGCACCGTTTGCGCCCCGCCCTAGACCTGCTCACCAGAATTCCCGACAAGGGCCAACGGCGCATCGTCGATCTGGGATGCGGTCCCGGCACGGTCACGGCCTATCTGACGAAGAGATGGCCCGACGCGGACGTACTGGGCCTGGACTCCAGCGAGGAAATGCTGGCCAAGGCCGGGTCCGCCGCCCCGAAGGCCAGGTTCGAGGTCGCCGACATCAGCCATTGGTCCCCGCCGAAGCCGGTTGACCTGATCTACACCAATGCGGCGCTGCACTGGCTTCCGGATCATCAGACCCTGTTTCCGACACTGTTTTCGCATCTGAAGCCGGGCGGCATTCTGGCCATACAGATACCGCGCAATTTCGGCCGCCCATCCCATACAAGCGTTGTCGATGCCGCAAAGGAGGGGCCCTGGGAAGCGACGCTCGCCCCGATGCTGCAACCGCCGCCGACGCATGAGCCAAGCGTATACTACGATATCCTGGATCCGCTGGCGGAGGACCTGGACATCTGGGAAACCGATTACATCCAGGCATTGGAAGGCGACAATCCGGTCGCGGAATGGACCAAGGGAACCTGGCTGCGCCCCTTCCTGGACGCCCTGGAGGAACCGGATCGGTCCGGTTTCGAGGCGGCCTATCGCAAGCGTGTCGCCGCCGCCTATCCGAAGCAGGCGAACGGCAAGACGCTGTTGCCGTTCCTGCGCCTGTTCATCATCGCGAGCAAAGCTGCATGACGCAAAATCCGGCCGTTTCCACCGCCACCGCGGCGACTGGCTTCCCGAAAATTCCGGTACACGATATCGGCACCGCACCGCTATCCGTGCTCGTCGATCTCGAGCCCGACCGGATGGCTGAGATACTTGCCTCGGGCCGGCGACATCTGGGTGCATTGCCGCTTCGTATCCTGGACAGCCGATCCGAAAAATGGGCCCGGCGCAGCGGCAATCCGTATCAATCCGAAGTTCGGGCAATTGCCGAAGGCCGGCCCCGAGGCCTTTGGTTCATGAACTTCTGTTACGAATGGGGATGCACCACCGGCGCGGAAACCCCGCCCGGCAAACAGGCCCCTTTGCTACGCCGGACATTGGACTGGCCGTTCGATGAAATCGGCCGGAACATGGTGCTTGTCCGGCAGGAAGGGACGATGGGGCCTGTTCTTTACCCGACCTGGCCGGGCTATCTGGGTGCAATCAGCGGTATGGCGCCCGGTCGCTTCGCCATCATGATCAACCAGGCGCCGCTCCCCAAGACAACCGGCATATTACCTTTTGACTGGGTTTCGGCGCGGATTGCCACGCGGCGCATGGCGGCGCTCCCCCCCGCTCATCTGCTGCGGCATGTGTTCGAGACCTGCGCCGATTTTTCAGAGGCCGTGGACCGTTTGACCAACACGCCGATCGCGCTGCCCGTCATCTTCACCATCGCCGGCACCAAACCCGGCGAGACATTGACGATAGAACGGCAGAGGACCGGCGCCCGGATCGACCGGGAAACGGCGGTCGCCGCAAATCACTGGCGATTGTACGAAGACCCTGCCCGGCCGCGCGGCAAGGCAAGCCCGGACAGGGCACGGCAGATGGTCGAAAGCTGGGCCGATCACAAGGAGAAATTCGGATGGCTTACCCCGCCTATCCTGAACAAGGATACGCGGCTGGCGCTGGAATGCGACATGGCATCCGGGACCATGCATGTAATCGGCTGTGAAAAGGACGGAATTGTTACCGATATAACGTCAATCCAATAAATCTGCTGTTGAGAAGCCTATAAAGCCGCCTTAGTTATTTAAACGATGGGCGGGACCCGACGGAGCAGCACACTCCGCGGGGTGCGGGATCGACAGGTTCGTCGGCGAAGCGCGCCAATTCGTGGTTCCCAGGGTGCGGATTTTCGCAAGGCGTGCCGGTCACGGCCGGTACCCAGACAAGGGCAGAGCATGACACCGACCCGACGCCAGATCGCCGCCGGACTGATCGCCACCTTCGCCTTGGGCCCGTTGGCCCTGACATCGACTTTTGGAACCGCAAACGCAGCCGATCCGATCAAAATCGGCGAAATCAACAGCTATACCTCCCTGCCCGCCTTCACCGTCCCATACAAACAGGGTTGGGAATTGGCGGTCGAAGAAATCAATGCGGAAGGCGGCGTGCTTGGGCGCCCGTTGGAAGTGATTTCCCGCGATGATGCAGGCAAACCCGGAGACGCGGTTCGGATCGTCGAGGAACTGCTGAGCCGCGACAAGGTCGACCTGATAGCCGGGACGTTCTTTTCCCATATCGGCCTGGCGGTCGCCGACGTCGCCAAACGCAACAAGGTCTTCTTCATGGCCGCCGAACCGCTGAGCGACGCGATGGTCTGGAGCAAAGGCAACCGCTATACCTTCCGCCTGCGGCCAAGCACGCATATGCAGGCCTCCATGCTGGCCGAGGAAGCGGCGAAACTGCCCGCGAAGAACTGGGCCACCATCGCGCCGAACTACAAATACGGGCAGGATGCCGTAGCCGCGTTTCAGCGCTTGCTGAAGGAACGCCGTCCCGATGTGAAGTTCGTCGCCGCGCAATGGCCCGGCCTGTTCAAGATCGATGCCGGCGCGGAAGCCGAAGCCTTGGCCGCCGCCAAACCGGACGCGATCTACAACGTCACTTTCGGCGGCGACCTGTCCAAATTCGTTCGTGAGGGAAGCCTTCGCGGCCTGTTCGAGGGCCGCCCCGTCGTCAGTCTGTTGACGGGTGAACCGGAATACCTGGAACCGATGAAGGACGAAGCCCCTGAAGGCTGGATCGTCACCGGGTATCCCTGGTACGCGATCGATACGCCGGAGCACAAAGCCTTCGTGAAAGCGTTCCAGACCAAGTTCGGGGAAACACCGAAGGTCGGCTCACTGGTCGGCTACAACACCTTCAAGTCCATTGCCGCCATCATCGCGAAGGCCGGCACCACCGAGACGGAAGCCATGGTCGACGCCGCGGAAGGAATCGAAGTGGCGACGCCGGTTGGGATGATCTCGTTCCGCAAATCCGACCATCAATCCACGATGGGTGCATTCGTCGGGCGCACGGCGGTGAAAGACGGCCAGGGCGTGATGGTCGATTGGCGCTATGCCGATGGCGCGGACCACCTGCCGGGACCGGACGAAGTGAAGCATTTGCGCGCGGGCGAATGATCCGCACGCGGCGTCCGCCCGGTAGAAGCGGGGCGGACTTCCCGCGCCCTGTGAAATGACTGCGCCGAAAAGGGCCTTCCCACAATGACCGGACAAATCCTGACCGGACTTGCCGGAGCGTCAGTCCTGTTCTTCATCGCCGCCGGATTGTCACTGATCTTCGGCGTAACGAAGATCGTCAATTTCGCTCACGGTTCCTTCTATATGTTGGGCGCTTACATCGCCTATACGCTGACCGACGTCTTCGGCGCGTCGGGACTGGGTTTCTGGCCCTCCATTCTATTGAGCGCTCTTTCCGTCGGCATGATCGGGGCGCTCGCCGAGGTCACCGTCCTCAAACCGGTCTACAAGGCGCCGCCGCTCTTCCAACTGCTGGTAACATTTGGTCTGGTCCTGATCATCCAAGACCTGACGCTGCTGACCTGGGGACCGGAGGATCGGCTGGGACAACGCGCGCCGGGGTTGAGTGGCGCGGTCGAGTTGCTGGGGACGCAGGTGCCCAGTTACGACTTTTTCCTGATCGCGGCGGGACCTGTCGTACTGGGCTTGGTTTGGCTGCTGCTCAACAGAACGCGATGGGGCATCCTCGTCCGCGCCGCGACCGAGGATCGGGAAATGGCCGCCGCGCTCGGCATCGATCAGCGCAAGCTTTTCACCGGCGTCTTTTTCCTGGGCTCCGCCCTGGCCGGATTGGGCGGGGCGCTGCAATTACCGAAGGGTGGCGCCGACCTGCTGATGGACCTCACCGTCATTGCGCCAGCCTTCGTCGTCGTCGTGGTCGGCGGCATGGGTAGTTTGACCGGCGCCTATATAGCGGCCGTCGTGATCGGGCTGGCGAATGCCTTCGGGGTCGTCCTATTGCCGCAGGCGACACTGGTATTGATGTTCCTGGTGATGGCGGCGGTACTGCTGCTGCGGCCGCACGGCCTGTTCGGACGGCCCGAGCGCGAGGAACGCGGCCATGCACCCGGTGCCGGTTATCCAAGGGCGGGCACTGCCGAAAAAACCCTATGGGCCATCATCCTGATCGGTGCGCTGCTGCTGCCGCTGGCGCAGGACGATTTTCTGCTGGTGCTGGCGACCGATATCGCCGTCGCCGCCCTTTTCGCCACATCGCTTCATTTCCTGCTCGGTCCGGCGGGTCTCGTCAGTTTCGGTCATGCCGCCTATTTCGCGATCGGTGCTTATGGCGCGGCGCTGGTTTCCCAGCAGATCGACGGCGCCGGCATGGAAGCCGCCCTGTTTGCGGCACCCGTTCTGGCGGGCGGCGCCGCGCTTCTATTCGGATGGTTCTGCGTTCGGTTGAGCGGAATATACTTCGCCATGCTGACCCTTGCCGTTGCGCAGATCGTCTGGTCGCTCTGCGTGCAATGGTCAGCGCTCACCGGCGGCGATGACGGGTTGCTGGGATTGTGGCCCAGCGCCTGGGCGGACAGTCGAACCGCCTACTATCTGCTGACCCTGGCGCTCTGCCTCGCCGCGATCCTCCTGCTGCGGCATGCGGTTCATGCCCCGTTCGGCTTTGCCCTGCGCGCCGGACGCGATGCGAAAGCCCGCGCCGAGGCGATCGGGATCGACGTTACCCGACAGCAATGGATCGCCTTTGGCCTCGCCGGCGCCGCGGCGGGTCTCGCCGGAGCGCTCTTCATCTTTTCCAAAGGCAGCATCTTTCCCGACGAAGCCGCGATCCCCCGATCGGTCGACGGCCTGGTGATGGTCCTGCTGGGCGGGGTCGGTCATTTGGCGGGACCGGTTCTGGGATCCGCCGTCTTCACCTTGCTGCACGATCAACTGTCGCGGTTCGATCAATGGCGTTTACTGCTCGGAACCGTGATCATATTGGTTTCAATCCTGGCCCCGGGCGGCTTGTCGGGCCTGCCCGGCATGGTGCGGGCTATGATTGTACGAGGCCGGTCATGACGCTGCTGGACGTGCAAAGACTGGCCAAACGCTTCGGGGCCGTCCGTGCCGTGGACGGGGTCTCCTTCGAGGTGGCGCGAACGGAAATGCTGGCCATCATCGGCCCGAACGGCGCCGGCAAATCGACCTGCTTCAACATGATCGGCGGGCAGATCGAACCGGATATGGGAATGGTTCTGTTCGATGGCGCCGATATCACCCGGGCAACGCCGCAAAAGCTGTTTCGCATCGGCATCGGCCGAACCTTCCAGATCGCGACGGTGTTTCAATCGATGAATGTCAGAGAAGTCCTGCAGACGGCGCTGCTGTCCCGCGACGGCAGGTCATTCTCGTTCCGACTGTCCGCTCGCGCCTATAAAAAGGAGGAGGCTGAGGAACTGTCTGCCTCTGTCGGGCTGCAGGGTTTTCTGGACACCGAGTGCCGCGCGCTGTCCTACGGCGATCTGAAGCGGGTCGAACTGGCGCTTGCGCTCGCCAACCGCCCGCGTCTTCTGTTGATGGACGAACCGACTGCCGGGATGGCCCCGGACGGGCGCCAGCAGATGATGCGCCTCGTCCGATCGCTGGCCGACAGATCCGGCATCAGCGTGCTCTTCACGGAACACGACATGGATGTGGTCTTCAACCACGCTGACAGGATCCTCGTCTTGAACAAGGGACAGGTCCTGGCCATTGGCGCGCCGGATCAAATCCGTGCCGATCCCGCGGTGCAGGCGGTCTATCTGGGCGAGGACGCATGAGCACGAACCTCACCAGAAACGGCCTTGCCCTCGACGCCGTCTCCGCCGGATACGGACAGGCTTTGGCGATTCGGGACATCACACTGACTGTTACCCCGGGCGAGGTCGTTGCCCTGCTGGGCCGAAACGGCGCCGGCAAATCGACGACCCTGAAGGCCGTCATGGGCATGCTGCCCTTGCGCGGGGGGCAGGTCTTGATGGACGGCGATGAAATCTCCGGCAGGCCGGTCCACGCACGGGCCGGGGCCGGCATCGGCTACGTGCCGGAAGATCGACGGATCTTCACCGGTTTGACCGTGGCGGAAAATCTGGAATCCGGCCGGCGGCCAATAGAGGCTGGGCGGGATTGGACACCGGATCGACTGTTCGATCTGTTCCCCAACCTCGCCCCCGCCCGCGACCGTCACGCTGGGCAGTTGAGCGGCGGGGAACAGCAGATGCTGGCCCTGGCCCGTACCCTGATGGGCAATCCACGGATGCTGTTGCTGGATGAGCCTTCCGAGGGGCTGGCCCCGGTGATCGTCGATGCCCTGGCGCGCGTCGTCAAAACGCTGAAACAGGAAGGATTGGGTATCCTGTTATGCGAGCAAAACACCTCCTTCACCACCAAGGTTGCAGACCGTGCCGCCATTATTGAAAGTGGCTCACTACAGTATGAAGGGTCCATGGGCCAGCTAGCCCTGGACGATGCGGTCCGAAAGCGCTACCTCGCTGTATAGGGGACGACGTACCGCGTACACAAAAACAGGCTCGGCAAACGGGCCCGACCCTAGGGAGACATCCTGATGCAATTGAACGATCCCACGCTGCTCCGCACCAAGGCCTATATCAACGGCGCCTGGACCGACGGAGCGAACGGCGCAACCTATCCCGTTATCAATCCGGCGACGCAGGAACGACTGGCCGATGTGGCCCGATGCTCCGCTTCGGAAACCACGCAGGCAATCGAAGCCGCCGCTGCCGCTCAGCCCGCCTGGGCCGCGCGCACCGGCAAGGAACGCGCCGCGATCATGCGCAAGTGGTTTGACCTGATGATGGCGAACCAGGACGATCTTGCGAAGATCATGACGATGGAACAGGGCAAGCCCCTGGCCGAAGCAAAGGGCGAGGTCGCATATGCGGCGTCCTTCATCGAATGGTTCGGCGAGGAAGCCAAACGCCTATACGGCGACACCATTCCGCAGCACCGCGCTGACAATCGCATTTTAGTCATCAAGCAGCCGATCGGCGTCACCGCCGGGATCACGCCGTGGAACTTCCCCGCCGCGATGATCACCCGGAAAGCGGGCCCCGCCATCGCGAGCGGCTGCGCCATGGTCGTGAAACCGGCTCAGCTGACGCCGCTTTCGGCCCTGGCCATGGCCGAACTCGCGGAACGCGCGGGTGTGCCGGCCGGTATTCTCTCTGTCGTCACCGGCAACAATGCGCGCGAGATCGGTACGGAACTCGCGACAAACCCAATCGTCCGGAAACTCGGTTTCACCGGCTCCACCGGGGTCGGCAAGACGCTTATGGAACAGGCGTCGGGCACCGTGAAGAAAGTCAGCCTGGAACTCGGCGGCAATGCACCCTTCATCGTCTTCGATGATGCCGACCTGGACGCAGCCATCGAAGGCACGATGATTTCGAAGTTCCGGAACGCCGGACAAACCTGCGTCTGCGCCAACCGTATCTTCGTCCAGGACGGCATCTACGATCGCTATCTCGACAAGTTGAGCGCGGCTGTCTCGGCGCTGAAAGTGGGCAACGGTCTCGACGAAGGCGTGACCATCGGTCCGCTGATCGACGATAAGGCAATCGCGAAGGTCGACAGCCTGGTATCCTCCGCAAAAGCCTCGGGCGCGACCACGACCCTGGGCGGCGACCCGTCCTCCCTGGGCGGCACCTTCTACACGCCCACGATCCTGACCGGCGTCAATGCCGATATGGAAATCGCGAATGACGAGATCTTCGGACCCGTCGCTTCCATCATCCGTTTCAAGGACGAAGGCGATGCCGTGCGCATGGCGAACGATACGCCCTTCGGCCTGGCCGCCTATTTCTATTCCCGCGACAATGCGCGCACCTGGCGTGTGTCCGAAGGGCTGGAATACGGCATGGTCGGCGTGAACAGCGGCTTGATCTCCACCGAAGTCGCCCCCTTCGGCGGCATCAAGGAGTCGGGATTGGGCCGTGAAGGGTCCCATTACGGGATGGATGAGTGGGTTGAGCTGAAATACATTTGCGTGGGCGGCATCTGACCCCCTCGCGTATGGCCGGCGCACCGCTCCGGCGGCGGCGCCAGCAGTTTTCAAGGAGTAGATCTTGGGCGGGACGCATACGCTGCGATTGTATCACGATCGGATCGGGCAAGGTGAAACCGTCACCTATCCCGGCGCCTGTCATCGCATCCTTTACTGCCGGTTCGGCGGTTTTTCGGTCAGTGGACAACAGACAGAACTGATTTGCGACGGTGCTATCCATTGCCCGGACCCGGTGACTGTCACCGGATCCATGGACGGCGCCGTCATCTGGCGGTTCGAATTGTTCCGAAATGGTGAGGAACCGGCGGGTCAGCCGATCGGGGCGATCTCCAACGAGTTGAAAGTCGAGGAGGAAATAACCCTCGAGCAACCGCACGGCTATCTGATCCGATGCGACGCGGTGAACTTCCCGCTGAATTGTCAGATCTATAACCACAAGCATGCCGGTCCCGGCATTCGCTGTCTGCACTGCGGGACTCTGTCGCTCGACATGGACGGCGAACGGCATGTCTTCGGCCCGAACGATGCCTGGTTCGAACCGGGGCCCGTATCCATCTCGGGCAGTTCCTCGAAGGAAAAGATGACCGGGTTTATCCGGGTCATGGTCCTGCCGCGAACCTTGCTGGGCAAGAGTTCCATCGCCTACATGCGCGAATCCGATTGGGAAAAGCCGAAACGCCAAACCTACAAGACCTACGTGGACACCTTCATCGAAGTGTGATCCGCGCGCCTATCGGACAGGCGCCCATGCCGGAAACGAACAACGCGAAGCATCTCGGTCCCTGCCCGCTCTGCGGCCGCAGCATGATCGATGGACCGAGTGTCGACCGACATCACTGGGTTCCGCGATCGGAAGGCGGCGGCGATTGGTCCTACCTGCATCGCATCTGTCACAAGAAGATCCACTCCCTGTTCTCGGAAGACGTATTGGCAAAGGACTATGCCAGTGCCGAGGCATTGCTGGCCCATCCGGATATCCGAAGCTTCGTGAAATGGGTGAGGAAACAGCCGCCGGAATTGATTGGACGGCACGCGAAACCGAACCAGCGGCGCGGTTAGGGAATACGCCGATCAGCTTTTCAGCGAGTCCCTGACCGCATCGGTGAACCCGACACTGATTGTGCCGTCACGATCGAAGACCGGTCGCTTGATCAGTGCCGGATGTTCCAGCATCAGATTCCGCGCGGCGGCTTCGTCCACGCTGTTCTTCACCGCATCGTCGAGGCCACGCCATGTTGTGCCGCGACGGTTGAGCAGGACCTCCCAGGAAACCTGCTTGAGCCAGGCATCGAGTTGCCCGCCGGTCAAACCGTCGGCGCGAACATCGTGAAAGCGGTGCTCTAGCCCTTCCTGCTCAGCCCATTTCCGGGCCTTCTTGCAGGTGTCGCAATTCTTCAAGCCATGGATAACGATCATAAAATCACTCCGCCGCCTGTGGCATTGTGCGGTCCAGTGCGAAGCCGGCGATCTCTTCAGACAAGCCGGTCAGGTCGCGGCGAAGCACTTCGAAATTGCCTGATTTCTCCAGCGTCGCTTCGTTCATATAGATCGACCTGTTGATCTCCATCTGAATGCTGCTGCGTCCCACCGCCGGGGCGGCATAGGCCTCGATCAGATACGCCCCCTTGTAGGGATCGTTCAGCCGCACCGTATACCCGCGTTGCTCCAGCCGGTCGCGCACGAAGGTTGTGAACTCCGGGTCGGAAGAGCGACCGTCGCGATCCCCGATCACGATATCCGCCCGCTGGGATCCGCCGCGGCGCGCCACGATCGGGCTGCTGCCGGCCGGCATCGAGTGACAGTTTACATGCCAGACCTGACCGAACCGACGCCACAGATGGTCGATTTCTTCCGCCAGCACCGCATGATAGGGCCGCCAATAGGTTTCGATGCGGTTTCGGACCTCCCGCGCGGTCAGGCGCCGGTCGTACATTGCCCTGTCGGTCGGACAGGCACGCCATATCAACCCGTGGCCCAAACGGGACTTGTCGGTCGGGCGAAGGGGTTCCGGCCAGGCTTCCGACAACAGACGGCTGTCGAGGTCATCCTGGGCGCGGTTCGGGTCGATATAACTGCGGGGAAAATGCGCGCAGAGCAGGCTCGCACCATATTCCAGGACGTCATAGAACAGGTCGTCGACGAAATTGTCCTGAACCCGGCGCAGAATCCTCTCCGGCACGATGGATCCGAAATCGGCGGGGAACACCGTACCGCTATGCGGAGAGTCGAAAACCACCGGCACCGCAGGAACCTGCGGCCGGTGCAAGCTGTACACGCCGGGGACGGCAACGTCGTTCACATCAAACTCCCAAACGGCCATGCCCCGGTCAACGTGTTGGGTATCGGCCAGAATCCAACGATCAGGCAGACAGTACCCGCTCATTCCGGGAACGGCAAACCTCGCCGACATCACATTTCCCCCGCATGCAGCGCCCGATACTGGCCTTTGACGTCCTGGGAACGAAAGGCGGCGCGCAGGTTGGTGTCACGATACCGTTTCTCGGAATTACTGTTCGGCAGGTTATCGTCTGTTGGACCATCCAGATGGCAATGGTAAGACTTCGCCCCGCGGACGGATAACGATCGGACGGTTCCGATTGTCGTCTGACATCTCCGCGATTGAAACCCCGCAGAACGCACGCAACCCCAAGGCTGGCAGGAGGAACATATGGCAGGCCAAATCGACGCACGTCTCAAGGAACTCGGCATTGAAATCCCGGCCGTGGCGAAACCCGCCGCCGCCTATGTCCCGGGCGTCCGCACCGGAAATCTGATCTTCGTCTCCGGTCAGGTTCCCTTCGTGAACGGCGAAATTGCCTTCAAGGGCAAGGTCGGCGCGGAATTCACCGTTGAACAAGGCCAGGACGCGGCCCGTGTCTGCGCATTGAACGCCATCGCAGTCGCCAAGGATATGCTGGGCGGCGACCTGGACAAGGTGACCCGTGTCGTGAAGCTGGGCGGGTTCGTGAACTGCCCCGCTGATTTCGAACAGCATCCGATGGTCATCAACGGCGCCAGCAACGTCGTCGGCGAAATCTTCGGCGACAAGGGCGCGCATTCGCGCTTCGCCGTCGGCGTCGGCTCGCTTCCCTTCAACGTTGCCGTCGAAGTCGAGGCAATCTTCGAAGTCGAGTAACCGTCCCGTCAGGCAGCGGTCCTGCGCGTCACCTGATGTCGCGCAGGATCTCCGCCGCCGCATTGCGTCCCGGCAAGCCGGTCACGCCCCCACCCGGATGAGCGCCCGACCCGCACAGATAGAGCCCGGGCACCGGCATGCGATGGTCGGCATGTCCCGGCGCCGGCCGCAGCGAAAAGATCTGATCCAGATGCAGCGCGCCGTGGAAGATATCTCCGCCCGTCATGTTCAGTTTGCGCTCGATATCCAGCGGTGAATTGATCTGACGGCCGACCACCGCCGCCTTGAAGTTCGGCGCGTACTGACCGACCGTATCGATGATCATGTCGGCCACCGAGTCCCGGTGATCGTCCCAGGTCGTGCCGTCGGGCAGGTGCCGCCGGAAGTGCTGACAGAACAAGCTCATCACATGGCAGCCTTCCGGCGCCAGGGTGTCGTCCAGCGTCGTCGGCAGGCACATTGAGATGATCGGCCGCTTGGCCCAGCCCGCGGCACGGGCATCGTCGTAAGCGTCCTGGATATAGTCCAGCGACGGACAGATATCGATCGTGCCGTTCAGATAGGCCAGGTCCTCGTCTCCCCCCGGCAGGGACGAGAAGCGCGGCATCTCGCTCAACGCGACATTCATCCGGAACGTGGCGGACTCGCTGCGCCATGTGTCCATCCGGCGCTTGAAGTCTTTCGGCACGACTGCCGGGTCGACCATCTGTCCGAACAGCAAGCCCGGATTGACATTTGCGGCCACGCCGCGCGCGCGGATCGACCGTCCGTCCTCCAACACCACGCCGACCGCCTTGCCCTTCTCGACGATGACCTCGCGGACCGGTGCCTCGGTCTCGATCTCCACACCCGACGCCTTGGCCGAGGCCGCCAACGCCTGGGAGATGGCTCCCATGCCACCCTTGGCATGTCCCCAGGCCCCGGTACGGCCGTTCACCTCGCCGAAAGCGTGATGCAGCAGAACATAGGCCGAGCCCGCCTGATACGGGCCGGCGAAATTCCCGATCACGCCTTCGAATCCGAAGATTCCCTTGATCGGGTCGCTTTCGAACCAGCGCTCAAGATAATGGCCGACCGACATGGTCATCAGATCCGCCAGATCGGCCTGGGCCCGGGCGCCAAGCTTGCGAACCCTGTTGCCGAGCGACAGCAGCCGCATGAGGTCCGGCCAGCCGCCGCCGAAATCGGGCGGCGCGTCTTCCGCGACGGCCCGCAACGCTTCGGCCACGGTCGCGATCCGGTCTTCGAATTCGGGAAAGGCCTCCGCATCGGCCTTTGAGAAACGCGCGATTTCCCGCCGCGCGATCGAACCGTCCCGCGGCAGCCAGAGATGATCGCCCTGCAGCACGGAGAAACTGCCCGAGGTCCGGTCCATGATCTCCAGGCCGAAACGTGCCAGTTCCAGATCGGCGATCACCTTCGGCGACAGCAAACTGACCAGATAGGAAAAGACGGAGTTGCGGAAACCCGGATGGAACTCCTCCGTCAGCGCGGCGCCGCCGACGACATCCCGCCGTTCGACGACCTTAACCTTCAACCCGCCGCGCGCCAGATAGCCGGCACAGGTCAGCCCGTTATGCCCCGCGCCGATAATGACGACGTCGAATGCTTCCGATTTTCCCACAGCCCGGTACCTCCACCGCAAAACTCCCAATCGCCGCGCAGAGTCATGAAATCCCCGGTCCGGTCAAGGCGGCACACCGACGGAATTTTTCCCCGCGTTGCAACAAGGTCTTGATCCGGTGCCGTCATCGACGCATGTCTTTTGACGGAAGGAGAAATCATGCCTGACGGCGAAGATCCCATACGCATCGATATCGTGCGTGACCTCGGCAGTGTCGCGCGCGAGGAATGGGACGCCTGCGCCGGGCCCGACAATCCCTTCGTCAGCCATGACTTCCTGTATTCCCTGGAGGAGAGCCGTTCCGCCTGCGCCGACGAGGGTTGGCTGCCGCAGCACTTGATCATCCAGAATGACAACGGCCGTCTGCTCGGCGCGGTGCCGCTTTATCTGAAGGGGCACAGCCAGGGAGAATACGTTTTCGACTATGGCTGGGCGCACGCCTATGAACGCGCGGGCGGGCAGTATTATCCAAAACTGCTTTCCGCCGTACCCTTCACACCGGTGACCGGCCCGCGCCTGATGGTACGGCCCGACGCCGATGACACTGGACTGCGCAGCGCCCTGATCGCCGGTTTGCTGGAGGTGACGCGGCAGCACGGCGTCTCCTCGCTGCATGTGAACTTCGCGACCGAGACGGATGCCGCCGCGTTGGAGGATGCAGGATTTCTGATCCGGCACGGCCAGCAGTATCATTGGCACAATCAGGACTACGGCAGTTTCGACGATTTCCTGGAAACGCTCAGCAGCCGGAAGCGGAAGAATATCCGGAAGGAACGTCAGAAAGCAGTCGAAAGCGGCTTGCGGATCGAACGCCTGACCGGCGACGACCTGCAACACCACCATTGGGATGCCTTCTACCTGTTCTACCAGCAGACCTATGACCGGAAATGGGGACATCCCTATCTGACCCGCACCTTCTTCCGCCTGCTGCAGGAGAGGATGCGCGACCGCGTTTTGCTGATCCTGGTCTACGATGGCGACACGCCGGTGGCGGGCGCCTTGAACCTGATCGGCACGGAATGCCTGTTCGGGCGCAACTGGGGATCGGACGGCCGCTATCCCTTCCTGCATTTCGAGGCCTGTTACTATCAGGCCATCGACTTCGCGATCGAACGCGGCCTGGCGCGCGTCGAAGCGGGCACACAAGGGGAACACAAGGTACAGCGCGGCTATCTGCCGGTTCGGACCTATTCCGCGCATCACATCGTCGATCCGGGATTCCGGGACGCGGTCGAACGTTTTTTGGTGGCGGAACGCGACGAGGTTTCCCATGTGATGGAGTATCTGGACGATCATTCGCCTTATCGGAAGGGTTCCTGACGCCCCGCCTTAAGCATTAGTCGTTTGGATGGCGCGCACGCTTTTGGAGGGGCGGCGTGCGGTACGTGGACACTTGTCGAGGCAGGCGATAGGCTGCCCGAAACGATCTTGCGGACCCAATAACCTCCGGCATGGAAATGACCAACCCAACCCCCAGGAATCTCACGCTCGACCAGGCCCTGGCCGAAGCCGAAGCACGTTTTGTCGCACGCAACCCGCGCAGCATGGAACGGCACAAGGACGCCCGTCAGTGGATGCCCGGCGGCAATACGCGCACGGTCCTTCATTTCGATCCTGCCCCGCTGACCATGACGCTGGCGGACGGCTGCATGCTGGAAGACCTGGACGGTCATCGGTATGTGGATTTCCTGGGCGAATATTCCGCCGGGCTCTACGGCCATACGAACCAGACGATCCGTGAAGCGGTGATTGCCGCCATGGAACAGGGCACGGTACTGGGTGCGCCAAACCGTTACGAAGCGGGACTGGCGCAGGAATTGGTGCAACGCTTCCCCGGCATCGACCTGATCCGCTTCTGCAATTCGGGCTCGGAAGCGAATTTGATGACCTTCGCGGTTGCCCGTGCCGTGACCGCCCGGAACAAGTTCCTGGCCTTCAGGGGCGGCTATCACGGCGGCTTCCTGTTGATGGACGGGGAACATGGCGAGTTGAACGCGCCCTACGACGTCGAACTGCTCGACTACAACGACACGGCCGGGGCGGTCGAGGCGATCCGGCGCATCGGCAAGGACCTGGCCGCGGTCACCCTGGAACCGATGATGGGAAGCGGCGGGTGCATTCCCGCCGACCAGGACTTCCTGGAAGCCATCCGGAAAGAGACCGAGGCCGTAGGTGCCCTGCTGATCTTCGACGAAGTCATTACCTCGCGCCTGTCCGAAGGCGGATTGCAGAAAGCAACCGGCGTCATCCCGGACCTGACGGCGCTTGGCAAGTATCTGGGCGGCGGCCTGACCTTCGGCGCCTTCGGCGGACGGCGCGATATCATGGAGCATTTCGATCCGTCACGGCCCGGCGGTTATCTGCATGCGGGCACCTTCAACAACAATGTGCTGACCATGGCCGCCGGTCTGACCGGACTGACGCAGGTTTATACCTGCAAGGTGGCAAAAACGCTCAACGCGGCTGGAGAAGACCTACGCCGGCGCATCAACGTATTGTTCAAACGGATCGGCATGAAGGCCCAGGTCACCGGCCGAGGGTCGCTGATGTGCATCCATTTCACCGATGACCCGATCAAGCGGCCGGCCGACGCCAAGAAGGCGGATCCGTTGATCAAGCGCCTGTTCTACATGGAAATGCTGGAACGCGGGCAGTACATGGCAACCCGATGCATGATCACCCTATCGCTTCCCATGGGCCATCCGGAATATGACGGGCTGGTCCGCGCGATCGAGGATTTCTGCGTCGACAACGGCCCACTGCTGCGTGAATTGGGTTACATCCGGGACTGACGCCCAACACGCGCGGCGTCGTCTCTCACTTGCCCCATATTGCGTATGGGCCGCGAAAGCCTATATTCCGCGCCATGAACGACCTAGGTTTCGATAAACGCCCACAGGATACCCGCATCGTCGTCGCGATGTCGGGCGGTGTGGATTCTTCCGTGACGGCCGCCCTGTTGAAGGAACGCGGCTATGACGTCGTGGGGGTCACGCTGCAGTTGTACGACCACGGCGCGGCGGTTTCCCGCAAAGGCGCCTGCTGCGCCGGGCAGGATATTCACGACGCCCGCAACGTGGCCGCGGAGATCGGCATTCCGCACTATGTGCTGGATTACGAAAGCAAGTTTCGGGAAAGCGTGATCGACGATTTCGTCGACGCCTATACCCGGGGCGAAACCCCGATCCCCTGTGTCCGCTGCAATCAGACGGTCAAATTCCGCGACCTCTTGGGTACCGCCCGGGACTTGGGCGCGGAAGCGCTGGCGACCGGGCACTATGTCCGCCGGGACGTCGCCGAGGGTCGGGCACGCTTGAAGGCCGCCGTCGACGCCTCCAAGGACCAGAGTTATTTCCTCTTCGCCACGACGCAGGAACAGTTGGACTTTCTGCGTTTTCCCCTGGGCGGTAACGACAAGACCGAGACCCGCCGGCTGGCGGAGCGCTTCAATCTGCCGGTCGCGGACAAGCCGGACAGCCAGGACATCTGCTTCGTGCCGAACGGATCCTATGCCAGCGTCGTCACCAAGTTCCGTCCCGATGCCGGCAAACCCGGTGATATCGTCCATCTGGACGGCACCGTGCTGGGCCGTCACGACGGGGTCGTGAATTATACAATCGGCCAGCGCCGGGGCCTCGGCATCGGCGGCCGCAATCAGGACGGTACGACGGCGGGCGACAACGACCCGCTCTATGTCGTCCGCATCGACCCGGAAACGAACCGCGTTCTGGTCGGGCCGCGCGAGGCATTGGCGGTCGACGAAATTCGCCTGACGGCGGTGAACTGGCTGGGCGATACGAAACTGACCGAGGCACCGCGGCCGGTGAAGGTGAAGATCCGCAATACCATGGCGCCCGTCTCCGCCAGCGTGCGGGCGGATGCTTTAGGCGACGTCATTGTCCGGTTCGACGAACCGCAATACGGCGTCTCCGCCGGACAGGCCTGCGTCTTCTATGACGGTGACACGGTGCTGGGCGGCGGCTGGATCCAGCGGCAGGACATGGCGGCAGCGGCCTGAAGGTCAGGCGTCGCCGCGGTCCCTATCCGGTTGATAGATCACGACCAGGGCAGTGGCTTCGCCATCGATCGCCCGCCCCCGATGCCGGATTGACGCATCGAAATAGGCACAGTCACCCGCGGACAGGATATTGCTCTTCCCGTCCACTTCGAAATCCACCATGCCGCTCAGGATGAAGATCATCTCCTCCCCGCCGTGGGAAAAGCTGACGTCGTCCCGGAACTCTTCCGGAAAGGTGAAGACGAAAGGCTCCATGCTTTTGTGCCCTCGTTTGTGGGCCACGCTCTCATAGGCATATCCGAAGGCCGATCCACCCCGTGCGACGGGACGCCGTTCATGCGCGCGCACGATGGAGACGCTATCGCTTCCGGCTTCGTCTTCTTCCTCGTCGCGCAGAAAATACGCGATCTCGGCGTTCAGTGCCGAGGAGATGCGCGACAGCGTTTCGATCGGCGGGACTTTTTTCCCATTCTCGATCTTGGAGAGATACCCTTTCGTGAATCCGGTCTGGGAGGCGAGGTCGTCCAGCGTCACGCCGCGTGCCTTACGCAGATCGCGCAGCCGCCGGCTGATCAGTCGCTCTATGTTGGCCTCGCTCATACCTTCCCTACCCGTCCGTCGATCCGCCCCAAGCATATACAGGATTCACCGTGCTTCCATACCTTGGGAAAAAATGTTTCCCAAAGGGAAACCATGTTGACTCACGCGAAAAAAGGTTTACCGTCAGATATGGGAAACATGGTTTCCTATTAGAAACGGAGGAACGCACAATGACCGCGAAACGCAAACCGAAGATCGAGCCCACCATCGGGGGCTCCGTCTATGTCGACCCCAAGGCGATCGACTGGCAACCCAGCCAGTTCGAAGGGATTCAAATCAAGGTGCTGTATCAGAATAAGGAAGAAGGCGAGATGACCTGTCTTCTCAAATGGCAGCCGGGCGCGACGCTGCCCTTCCACAAGCACCCGGAAATCGAACAATCCTTCGTGCTTGAAGGGTCTTTCTACGATCACGACGGTATTTGCCGCGCCGGCGAATATGTCTGGCGGCAGCCCGGCTCGTTCCATGAAACCCACACCGACGAGGGCTGCACTATTCTGGCGATCTATCGGAAACCGAACGTGTTTCAGAACACCGCAGGATTCTATGCCGACCCGGCGGCCAAAGGTTTCGAGAACTGACACGTCGCGCCGGGGACGGCTGCTGTCCCCGGCCGCTTACCAAGGAAAAGAATGAATGTACGGAATCCTGATTTACGATGGTGTCGAGCCCGTCGATATCGGTGCGACGGTCGGCGTCCTGTCGATGGCCCGGCGGATCGCGCCGGAACTGCACTATGTGACCGTTGCCAAGTCGGCGGGAGAGATCACCTGTGCCAACGGCTTGAAAGTGGTGGCGGACCATGGATTGGACGACGCACCGGCACTGACCGACCTGATCGTCACCGGCGGGCCGGGTTGGTCGGATGCGGCAAAGGACCAGAAAATTCTCGAATTTCTACGCATGACGAATGTCCGGCTGACCTCTATCTGCACCGGGGCCATGATTCTGGCGGCGGCGGGTCGTCTGGCCGGCAAGACCGTGACCACCAAGCATGAAGTCTTTCCGGGCGAGATGCCTCCCTCGGAGTTACTGGAAGAGTGCCGGGATGTCCGTCGAGCCACCTTGGTGGACGACCATGGCATCGTCACGGGGGGTGGGGTCACCCTGGGCTTCGACACCATGTTCTTCTGCCTTGCCCGCAGCCATGGCGAGGAAGTCGCCCATGAAACCGCCCGCGTGATGGAATACTCACGGGCCCTAGCCGCGAACCGGCTGGACTTGGGCTATCACACGGTCAATTCGGCGGAAACTGCATCCGCGGCTTAGAAGCGCGTATCCCGGGTCGGCCTGATTGCTGCCGCTTTCACGGTCAGTAATCCCGGCCGGGTCGCGATTTGTAGGTCGGCAGGGACAGACCTTTCCATATGCCCAAAGCCCGCAAACCGAACCCCAGGACGATCCCGGCGGCGGCGGCATGGATCACCGGAACGCCGACCGCGATCAAGACGATATGGGCGGCCGCGGCCAGCGCGGCACAGGTGACGTAGACCTCCTTGCGCAGGATCAGCGGGGTTTCGTTGCACACCACGTCACGGATCAGGCCGCCGAAGGTCGCCGTCATCATCCCCATGACGATGGAGACCAGCATGCCGGCCCCCTCCAACCTGGCCAGTTCGGCCCCCATGACACCGTAGATCGCGACGCCGATGGCGTCGGCCCAGAGCAGATAGGGATAGCGCCGGTCGACGATATGTGCGGTGAAGAAGACGATCACCGCAATGGCGAGACAGATCACCATCGGGGTCGGATCGACGGTCCAGAAAACGGCCCGGTCGAGCAGAACATCACGGAGCGTCCCGCCGCCGATCCCCGTCAGACAGGCGATCAATCCGAAGCCGACGATATCCATTTCCTTCCGGCTGGCGACAAGCGCGCCCGAGACCGCAAAAACGGCGACGGCGACCCAGTCGATCGCGGTAACGAAGGGATGCATGGCGTTGGTCCCGTGATTTGCGCAAAGCTGCGTATCGCTACTGCGTCAGGAAAGGCGGCGCAATACGGGGATTCCGTACGACACAGGCGCTTGACAGACCGAGTGGACGAAAATAAACAACGGCTCTCGCAAACAGCGGGGTTGCCTGTGGCGACGGCGGATTAGCTCAGTGGTTAGAGCAGAGGAATCATAATCCTTGTGTCCGGGGTTCAAATCCCTGATCCGCCACCACTGCCCTCCTTGTCCGACCCGGACATATGGGTAACAGAACGTACCTAAGACATAGGTAACACACTCGAGCCGAACGGTGTGTCGATTGTTTGCAGGGTTCTCTGTTCCAGATCGATATATCCCAGATCGTAATGCATGAAGGTGACGAGCCAGATTCCGTCATCGACTTCCTTGAGACCGACCTTCTGACCGGCCATGACGGTTGAGAGGTTGATTTTCTTTCGTTGCATGCAGATGCGCCCACATGAAGTGACCATCAAGGCCTTGTCGTGGAACGGGTAGTCGAGTTCCTGGAGGCCTTCGTATCTCCGCATTGAGGGTCTGTAGACCTCGGCGGGGGTCTTCATGCCGAGAGCCTCATGGGGCCGTTCTTCATTGAACTCCTTAACGAAGTCGTCGAAGCGGGCCTGCTGCTGCAGGCTGTTGCGGCCGGCGGGATGGGTTGTTTCCTTCTTCAGCGTCAGGTGCATGCGCTCATGCCTGCCGTTCTGCTGTGGATGACCGGGTTTGATCCGTTCGATGGCGATGCCCAGTCGCAACCACCAGACCGATAGTTTCGAGAGATTGTAGAGGCCGTTGGGACTGGCGAAGGGAACACCGTTGTCGGACCTGATCGCACCCGGCAGTCCGCGCTCCCTGAACAGTTGCAGGAAGGCCTCGATGACACCGTCCTGGCGGTTGCTGTCAAAGGCCTCGACGGCGAGCAGATAGCGCGAGGCCTGGTCGGTGACGGTGAGCGGGTAACAGTATTGCCGGTTGCCGAGCCGGAACTCTCCCTTGAAGTCGGTGCACCACAGCGCATTCGGCGCCAGGGCTTCCGACAGGGCCGTTCCCTGCGCCTTCTGCCGCCGTCGCTGCTTCGCGCGCTTCACCAGACCACGCCGATCGAGCACGGCATGGACGGTGCTCTTGGCGGGAATGCGCATGTCGCCCGCGAGCTTGCGGACCAGCAGCTCGCGGATCTTCCGGGCGCCCCAATGCGGCTTCTCCCTCTTGCTTGCGACGATCAGCCGTTCGACCGGCTCCGGCAGCTGATTGGCGTACCGCACCGGCCGCCGAGATCGGTCCGACAGCGCCTCCAGGCCCTCGTCCCGGTAACGATTGAAGATCTTGTAGCCGGTCTTCCGCGAAATCCCGAACTCACGACACACATCGCTCATTCCTTCGCCATCGAGTAGACGGGCAACAAACCGTAAACGTTCTTCCATAACCGAACATTCCTTCCACGGCATCCACACCTCCCGGCCTCGAAAAAGCCGAAAAGTGTAACCAATGTGTCCGGTACGAAATGTCACCTATGTCTCGGGTCGGGCACCGGTCCATTCAACCCATGCGTTGCGTCTCCCTGACAACATCGTCCGGATGCGTTGAGCGCGTGATTGTTTCATGCGCATTAATCCGCAGAATGGTTGCGATACGACAAAAACACGTTGGAAGGAGAGATGGCGGTCACAAAGGACAGTCTGACGGAGAAAGAGCTCTCCCTGTTGGCGTTTTGGGATTCCCGCCGAGGCAACCGGGCCATGCCGAAACGGTCCGATTTTCTCCCCGAAGATCTCTTTCCCTGGATGAGTTTCCTACATCTTCTCGAGCCCATCGATAACGGCCGAGACTTCCGCTATGCCGTTTTCACGACTCGGACCCTTCTTGGTAAGGATGTCGACCTAAACGGCAAGTTCGTCAGCGATTGGGATGACGTTCGTGTCGGATATGCCATGCGCCTTTACGGCACCGTGATGGAAACGGCCCGACCCGTATACAGCATTCAGCCAGAACGTCATGAGGAGGATTGGTTCGTCTATTCGAGGCTCTGTTTGCCTCTGGGGTCCACAGGCGGGATCACACATATCGTCGCAATGCTGACAGCGCGAGAAGAAGAACTGAAGGAGCAGATACCGCCGACGGCTATCGAGTTCTAAAGCTGCGGGGGACATATTGGTGCCGATCTGAATAACCGGAAAATTCACCGCGTTCGTGTAACAAAACGCGAACCAAGAGTTTCCGGTCCGGTATGGCACTTTTGTGTCGGATCGGACATTCCATAATACCGGGCCCAAGAAGACGGCTCCTTGCCAGTAACAAGCTCGCCAAATCCGAGAGTCCCAATCCTTTTCCACTGAAAGTGCGGCATTCCTATACCTTTTGCGGAGCAAAACTGACCTGATATATTGATAATAGTTTAGACGATCTGGGTGCTCTAAGGTTCCGCCACAGCGCTCGGCAGGAGAAGCGCAGAACACCAGAGAGGAAATACCATGGATCGCCGTCAAGCTTTGAAGACCGTGGCCGTAGCCGCCGCTGCCGCTTCGGTTTTTCCTAAACCCGCCATCAGCCAAGGACTGCGCCAGCTACGCATGGCGACGACGTGGCCCAAGAACCTTCCCGGCCAGGGAACCAGCGCCGAGCGCATGGCCCAGAACATCGGAAAGTGGTCGGAAGGCAAGATCACCATGCGCGTTTATGGCGCCGGTGAACTCGTGCCCGCCTTCGAGGCCTATGACGCCGCCGGATCGGGCGTGTGCGAAATGTATCACGGCGCCGACTATTACTGGCAGGGCAAGTCGAAGGCGTTGAACTTCTACTCGACCGTGCCTTTCGGCCTTACCGGTACCGAGACCAACGCTTGGCTGATGTCTGGTGGTCAGGAATTGTGGGACGAGGTCGCGGCGCAGTTTAACGTCAAGTCCTTCGCGGCGTCGAACACCGGCGTGCAGATGGCCGGTTGGTTCAACAAGGAAATCAACGCTCCGGACGACTTCAAGGGCCTCACCATGCGGATGCCCGGCCTCGGCGGCGAAGTCATCAGCCAGTTGGGCGCCACCGCCGTCACCTTGCCGGCCGGTGAAATCTTCCAAGCGCTGCAATCCGGCACGATCGACGCCACCGAGTTCGTCGGTCCCTGGAATGATCTGACCCTCGGGTTTTATCAGGTCGCGAAATACTACTACTGGCCGGGTATCCACGAGCCGGCCACGGTCGCTTCCTGCGGCATCAATCTCGATGTCTGGAACGATATGTCGGACTGGGAGAAGTCGATCATCGAGGCAGCTGCGCGCTACGAAAACGACATGCTCACGACCGAGTTCGACGTGAACAACGTCCGTGCGCTCGATCAGCTCATCAACGAGCACAATGTCCAATTGAAACGCATGCCGGACGAGGTCATTTCGCTCATGCGTGAAGCGGCCAAGGACGTTGTGGCGACCGCGGGCAACACCGATCCGCTGACCAAGAAGGTCTACGACCACTGGAGCGCCTTCCGTGACAAAGCGTCGGCATGGACCAAAATTTCCGTCCAGGGTTACGTGAACGCCCGTACCCTTTAATAACATTGCGGGGTCCGGATCCGGACCCCGCACACTTTTTGTCCGGAACAAACGAACCGTGCATATACTGCTCGCCCTTTCGCGACTGATAGACCTAGCGAGCTATCGAATTGGTCGCGCCGTTTCGTGGCTCGCACTGACGATGGTGCTGCTGCAATTTCTTGTCGTCGTCCTGCGCTATGTGTTCGGCACGGGCGAGATCTGGTTGCAGGAAGCCATCATCTACCAGCACGCGCTCGTGTTCATGCTGGGCGCCAGCTACACGCTCCTCAAGGACGGTCACGTTCGCGTCGATATTCTCTATACGAACAGATCGCCACGGGCCAAAGCCGCCATAAACATGCTCGGCGCGCTGCTGCTGCTGATCCCGGTTACGGGCCTGATCCTATGGGTGGCTTACCCTTATGTCGCGCGTTCCTGGGCCGTTCTCGAAGGTTCCCGGGAGACTAGCGGTATCCCGGGCGTATTTCTGTTGAAGACGGTAATTCTCGTTTTCGCACTCATGATGTTTTTGCAGGGGCTGTCGACGATCATCCGATCCTTGGCCTTTCTACGCGGCCTGGAATTGCCGCCCCTGCCGTACCGGGACGACGAAGCCGCGGACCGGGTGGAGGTCTGAGCCGTGGTGACTCTGACGACGGAAATTCTAGCCGTATTAATGTTCGTTGCGCTCTTCGGAGTGTTGCTCTCCGGCTACCCGGTTGCTTTCGCGATCGCCGGCACGGGGTTTGGTTTCGCATTGTTGGCGACGGCGCTGGGCGCGTTCGATGTTTCCTATCTCGGCGGGTTCCCCCAGCGCATCTACGGCACGATGACCAACGACATCCTGCTGGCCGTGCCGCTCTTCGTGTTCATGGGCGTCATGTTGGAACGCTCGCGGGTGGCGGAATCGCTCTTGGAGAGCATGGGCCGTCTATTTGGCTCGCTCAGAGGCGGACTCGGCATCTCGGTCACGGTCGTGGGTGCCCTGTTGGCCGCGTCCACGGGGATCGTCGGCGCCACCGTCGTCACGATGGGACTTCTGTCTCTGCCGACAATGATGCGCCGGGGTTACGACGCCAAGCTCGCGACCGGCACGATCTGTGCCGCCGGTACCCTCGGCCAGATCATTCCACCCTCGATCGTCCTCGTGCTGCTCGGCGATGTGATGGCCTCGGCCTACGCCAAGTCCCAGCTGGATCGCGGCATTTTCGCCCCCGACACAGTCTCGGTGGGCGAACTCTTCGCGGGAGCCCTGCTGCCGGGGCTGCTGCTGGTGGGTCTATACATCCTCTATCAGGTGGCGGTCGCGATCATCAATCCGAAGGCCTCACCAGCCGTGCCAATGGAGGAACTGAAGACTGACGGCGGCCCTCCCGTCTGGAAAACGCTTCTGAACGCCTTGGTGCCGCCGGTCCTGCTGATCGTGGCCGTGCTCGGGTCGATCCTTGCCGGGATAGCAACCCCCACGGAAAGCGCGGCCGTCGGCGCCATCGGGGCTACCATGCTTGCGGGCCTGCGCCTTTCCAAGCGGAGCCCCTGGCCGATCTACGCCGCGGCCGCGAGCCTTTTGTGTCTTCTTCTGATTACGCAGCAGTTCGATCTACGGGTGGCCCGCGATGCCATCGAAACCGGCAACCAGGTGGCCATCTACCTCGCCTTCGTCCTGACGCTCATCCTGATCTGGGGTATCGCGGTCGGGCTTTGGCGCGCGCATATCGCCGGGGTACTCGGGTCGGTCGTACGCAGCACGATGGAAATCTCGTCCGTCGTCTTTGCCATCGTCATCGGCGCCCAATTGTTCTCGCTGGTCTTCGTGGGCCTGCACGGCGATGAGATGGTGCATGCGATCTTGGCTGATCTGCCCGGCGGCGTCTTCGGCGCGGTGGTGATCGTCATGCTCGTCATGTTCGTTCTGGGGTTCTTCCTGGAATTCGTCGAAATCACCCTGATCGTCGTTCCGTTGGTCGCGCCGGTTCTGCTGTCCATGGGCCTCGACCCGGTCTGGCTTGGGGTCTTGATCGCGATGAACCTGCAGACGAGTTTCCTCACGCCTCCATTCGGCTTCGCGCTGTTCTATCTGCGTGGCGTCGCACCTTCGACCGTGAAAACCATGGACATCTATCGCGGGATTGTCCCCTTCGTCATAATCCAACTATTGGCCCTGGCTTTGCTCGGCCTCTTTCCCGAGATTACGACCTGGTTGCCCGCTCAAATTTTCGGCTAGAACCTCTTGACTATGAGTTACCTGCGCTGGCCCGCCGCGATACCGAAGCGGCCGCAATGGACGTTCCTGCGGCCTCTTCGGAACAACACACCGGCCATGCGGAAACGCTGATCGACAGGAACCTTCATCGATGTGCTTCGGGTTGCCGACGCACGATTGAGACTTGCTCATAGGGCCGGCGAAATCGTGTGATGATAGGGTGTTTCCGAACAGCCTTTCTGCGTCGGGCGCGGAAAACGGCCGCATCAAGATCATGACGCCTGCGCCCTAGTTCACACCTTCATCCAATCTGATCTGGTAAAGCCGTTTTCGCATATTCGCGAGATCTTCCTCGTATCGCCGCAACACTTCCTCCAACTGATCCCGATCGCTTTCGGTCATATTGTTGTTGCCAAGTCGCCCAGCGGTCATTTCGATTTCACGCTTGGTCCTCTCATGATCGCGTATTGTTTGTTCAAGGAATTGGATCTCAGCCTCCCGCTCCTGCTCCACTCTTTGCTCTCGCAATTGCTGTTCGAGTTGTTGTTTTTGACTCTCAGCTTGCTGCTCCTCCGTTTCAACTCGCCGACGCTCTTCCTCTAGGCGGGCCTCCACCCTGGTAATCCATTCTGTGGATATACCTTCATAGCTTTTTGGGTTCGTAAGGGCTTCTTCGAGGCACGCTTGCTGTGAAATCGTTGGCAGGCCGGCACAGCCCGCTGCAATGTACAATATTGCCGCGCTTTCCGAGACTTCGTGCTTTTGCAGGAACGCGGAGACATCGCGCCAGGAAGACACTTCCGATAGCGTTTCCGCCGTGGCGCCCTGGCCAAGCACCATGCAGATCCCGAACGCGGCCGCAGCGCTTCTCATTTACCCACCCCTGTCACTATCCGCATGAGTGAAAGCGATCCTTTCGTCCCTATGCCAAACCCACGCATTCTACACTCAGCGTACGGTGTCAGACGGCGAAAGGCGATTGGAAGAAGGAACAAAAAAACAGCCGGCGCACATTCGTGAGCCGGCTGGATTTTGAGGGCAAGGCGATCAACCCCGCATCATGTGGTCACGGCACCTGCCGGTTGATTGCCCGACCGTACGCCGGTCGGCGTTTTCGAAGTGCGGCGCATGTCCTTGCGAATAAATTTCGTGCTGTAGCCATTGAAGATATGGCCCAGAAGTCCGCGGTCGAGATCGGACGTACCGAACAGCCAATCCGAAATCGGGAAGGTCAAATTCATGTTCCGTTCCATCATGATCGATTGGTCGTGATGGGCGGTGTGGTGGCGCCGGATCGTATTCACGAAGGGCATGTTACGGACAAACCAATTCTCTTCCACGTGACAGCAGAAATGCATGAACTCATACAACAGGTACATTCCCGTCGTCGTGGAGATCAGCAACCAGCCGACATTCTCGGTGAAGATCTGCGCCGCGATATAGGCGCCCGGCATCGACATCAGAATGAATACGACCAGGGCGTAGGGTGGGAAGAACGTCACGCGCCAGTCTTGCTGACCGGCAAAGCGCATTTCTTTTTCGGTAAAGAACTGATGGTGCGTCAGGGTATGCCGCGAATAGATCGCGCGCAGTCCGGGGATCCGCAGCGGCCGGTGCATGACATGGCGGTGCAGGAACCATTCGAACAGGTTACACACCATGAAGATGACCGGAACCGTCAACCATTCGAGCGGTTGAACGTTCGAGATGTTTTCGACGTAGATGAAAAACGCGGCGCCGCCGATGATGTAAATGATCGCGACATGCAGCCATCCGTTATACCAACCCGCGATCCGACTGCGGTATTCCGCGCGGAAATCGCGCTGGCGATTTGGCATGTCCGTTGTGTTGAGTTCCATGGCCTTGCCCTTTCATTCGCTTATGAGACCTGTTTCGGATGCGCATGCATCATCGGCAAGCCTCAACATCACCGTGATATATTAGACGTAGATCAGTGAAAAATCAACTCATTCCGGCGGGTTCCCCGCCCGCCTGGGCGGAAGGTGCCTTGTTCGTCCCCTCCCGCTGCTGGAGAGCGAAGATCGACGTGTAACCGCCACTCCAATCGGGTGGGATCAGGTAAGTCCCGCCGGTATGATGAGCATGCCGGGCCGGCGATCCCGCGATAACCGTCTGCTCATAGCGCGATTTCAGCGCATTGGCCGTGTATGGCATCGCATCCGCGGCAGAGACCACGAACAACAGCAGCGGACGACCGCGGTCGGATAAATTGGGGCGCGACCCATGCACCGCCCGGTAGTTGTGGATCGTGATCGACCCCGCCGGTCCGCCGAGTTCCGCAGCCTCACCGATCCGAACCCTGCCCATGTCGGCCGACTGTATGTCGCCGGTCCAGGTCCCGTCCTCGGCGTAATGATCGAAGATCTCTTCCCTGTGACTGCGCGGCACCACCATCAACGGCCCCTGCTCCGCGCCGACATCTTCCAGATAGATCCCCAGCGTCAACACGGCATCATTCGTATGCGGGAAGAAGGGAACGTCCTGGTGCCACTTCACCTCGGCGCCGCCCTTCGGCCATTTGAAGTTCAGTTTCGACTGATAGAATTTCACGTCCGGGCCGAGCACATCCTGCAGCACGCCCACGATCGGCGACTCGGTCAGGAATGACCAATAGACAGGGTCTTCATCGCAAATACTCGAAACACGGCGAAGACGCGGCTCCGCGGACGAATGTCCGGGTTCCAGATCGAAGACCGCATCAGATGCCGTTACCGATCGACTGCGCTCGACCAGCCGGTCGGTGGCCTCGCGCAAACGGCCCAGCCACGTATCGTCGACACAGCGTTCGACGGAAAGAAAGCCGTGCTCGAAATAGGCCTCGCGTTGAGCCTGCGTAAGGGATTTCGGCGGATGGGATAGAATATCTTCCGGTGTCATGGACCTACGGGCAGATGCCCGCCCTCTAGTTGAAGCCGAGAATTTGTTCCGGCAGCCACAGTGCCACTTGCGGGAACGCCATCACGATCGCCAGGGCAATCACCTGAATCACGAGAAATGGCACGACGCCCTTATACATGTGACTGAGTGTGATCTCCGCCGGCGCGATTCCGCGCAGGTAGAAGATCGCCGGTGCCATCGGCGGGGTCAGATAGCTCGATTGGATCATGATCAACAGCAGCATGCAGAACCAGACCGGGTCGAAGAACGCGCCATAGCCGCCCGCGGCCCAGGCCTCCCGGATGAAAGGCATGAAGAGCGGGACGAAGATCAAAAGGATGGAGATCCATTCTAGGAAGAACCCGGCGACGAAAACCATCAGCAGGAAGACGATCAGCAGGACCCAGGGACCGAGTTCGACAGCCTCGATCATGTCCCGCATGACGCCCATGCCGCCGGCGCCGGCGAACACGCCGGTGAAGATGTTCCCGCCCAGCAAAATGAGCATGATCATCGCCGTGACGGTGAGCGTCTTGATAAGCGCTTCCTTGAACATGGTCAGCGAGAACCGACGATAGGCGACCGTCAGAATGAACGCACCGAGGGCACCGAGCGCAGCAGCTTCGGTCGGCGCGGCCCATCCCAGCATGATCGAGCCCAATACCGCCATGATCATCAACAAAGGCGGAATCAACGCCTTCATGGTGATTACCAGCTTGGTCGCCAGGTCCGGGTCGTCATCGGACGGCTCGACCCGCGGCGCCGCCTCAGGCCGCAATAGGCACAGCCCAAGAATATACAGGATATAAAGCGCCGACAGAATTAGACCGGGAAAGATCATACCGACCATGAGATCGCCAATCGAGACATCGGCGATCGGGCCCAGGACGACGACCACGACCGATGGCGGGATGATCGTGCCGAGCGATCCGCCGGCGCAGATCGTTCCGGAGATCAACGACTTGGAATAGTTGTACCGCATCATCGCCGGTATCGCGAGCAAACCGACGACCGTTTCGGTCGCGCCGATCACCCCGGTCGACGCGGCGAAAATGATGCACATCACGATCGTGCCGATGGCCAAACCACCGGGCAGACGCCGTGTCCAAAGATGCACGGCTTCGAAAAGCCGTTCGGCAATACCGGACCGTTCCAGCATCGCGCCCATGAAGACGAACAGGGGGACCGCGGCGAGCACGAAATTCGCCGCGATGTCTTCGACCTTCTGCGTGAATTGGAAGAAACTTGCCCCGCCGAAGGTATAGAGCCCGAAGACGAAGGCAACGGACATCAAGGCGAAGGCAACCGGAAAGCCCAGGAAAATAAGCAGAAACAGGGCTGGAAACATCAACAAGGCTTCCATGGATCAGCCCCTTTCACTGCTCGGAATCGGCCGACCGATCAGGACGGCGACACATTTCAGAATTTCCGCAAAGACCTGCAGAGCCAGCAGGACGAAGCCAAGTGTGAGGACCATCCGGAACGGCCAGATAGGGGGGCTCCAGGCTGATTGCCCTGACAATTCACCGCTCAGGAAGGACCGAAGCGCGTAATCCCACAGCGAGTTGCTGAGCAGGACGATGAAGGGAAAGAACAGCGTGACATAACACACCAGATCGACCGCCGCTTTTCCGCGTGGCGAAAACCTGCTGTACAGCAGGTCGATGCGAATATGCGCGCCCGCCAACAAAGCCAACGACGCGCCGAGAAGAAAATGCGACCCGGTCAAGATATAGCCGAGTTCGTAAGCCCAGATCGTCGGCGCGCCGAACAAATAACGCGAGAAGACTTCATAGGCGGTCGCAAGGATCAGCGGGATGATGATCAGCGCCGTGATGCGGCCCATCCCCCCGACCAATGCTTCGATAAGTCGAACAATTCGTGTCATGCGCAATGCGGCGGGAAAAGCCGTCTCCATCCATCATTTGGTAGACGAAAAGATGCAGGCCATTCGAAATTCAGGCCTGCGGGGCGCACCCGTCCCGGCACCAAGGCCAGGACGGGGCGTTAGGCTGGACAGGTTTAGTCCCGCGTCTTCACGTTGCGATACTTGGACGCGTCGGACCAAAGTTCGGCGAAGGCTTTCTGGCTATCCAGAACCTTGCGGAACCAAGCATTGTCTGCTGCTTTCTCCTCAGCCCATTTCAACCCGGCCTCGCGGGCATTGAACTGAACTTCCTCGTCGAGCTCGATGATCTCGTTGCCCTGGGCCCGGAAGAATTCGAGCGCCTTGGCGTCTTCCTGACCGATGGTCAGCCAGGAATTCATCGTGGTCATGAAAGCCGCGTCCTTGATGAGGGCCTGATCAGCCTCGGACAGTTCATTCCAGGCATCCTTGTTGATCACCAGTTCGAACGGTGCGGTCGGCTGATGAACACCGGGAATGACCACGTATTTCGTTACGCGGTGGAAGCCCGGCGACATGTTTTCCCACAGCGTTCCCCACTCCGTGGCGTCGATCGTTCCACGTTCGAGCGCCGGATAGACATCGCCACCCGGCATGGTCACAGGTGCGGCCCCCATGCCTTGCGAGATTTCCAACCACGCGCCGGCCGTCCGCAATTTCAACCCCTGAAGGTCCTCCAGCGTCCGTACCGGTTTCCGGGAGTGCAGGAACACTTCCGACGTGCGGATGAAGAGCGGCATGGATACGAGGTTGAAGACCTCGTCACGCCATTGGGCCTGCAATTCGGCGCCGCCGTCACGATACAGCCAATGAAGCATGCGTTCGGAGTCGAAGCTGCCCGCAAAGCCGCCGAACAGGACTGCCGTGGCGTCAATGCCCCAATCGTAACCGACCCAGGTGTGACCCATCTGGGCAACGCCCTGCTGAACGGTTTCGGACACTTTCAGGCCCGGGCCCAAGGTACCGGCTGGAAAAACTTCGATCTCGATCCGGCCGTTGGACATTTCGGCCACCTTTTCGGCGAATGCCTTGGCCCCGATATCCATCAGCGGGCCACCACCCCATCCCGTCGCCATCTTGAAGGAATGTTCCTGGGCCATGACGGCACCGGAAAGCCCGATCCCGATAGCGACCGAAGCCGCCATCACGGTATGTTTGATAAATGCCTTGCAGGTCATGAGTTCCTCTCCCTAGTGGTCTCTTGTTTTACTGGACGAAGCAGACGGTCGACCCCGATAGCCTCGTTAGACGCAGCCCAGATTCTTCAGAGCGACATTCACGTCGTCCGTCGTCATTTCCCATTCGTTGTTGAAGTTGGCGACCACGCCTTGCATGAACACGTCTGCGTGCCGGACGGCTTTTTCGCCGTCACCGAAGTGGTCGAAAAGAATGGCAAGGGCTAACTGCAACGGCTCAGGACCTTCATAGCCCCATTCAAAGCCGTTCTCGGAAAACGTCTTGATATTGGTATGCGTATCGAGGGGCGAGGCGTCCACCGTCACCTCGAGTCCGTCAAGGGTCCGATCACCTCGGTATAGTTTCATAACCTCCCCCCGGTTTGTTTCCCAATTTTATTTATTCATCCCGGAATTCTTGAGTGACCGGGCGATACACCTGTCGTTTTTCAGACAAATATGACTGATATATTTACGGTATGTGAAAAAGCTGATGGGCGCAAGCGTCGCGAGCGCCGCCAGACTTTGATTTCGTACAAGGTGCTTGGTTGCTATGGAAAAGAGGTGGCACCCTTAAACGCCGTCAGGCGGCCGGCGCCAGGCCGGCCGGCTAAAAGATCGAGTCGAGGGTCTTCCGTGTGAAAGCTTCCACATAGTCCAGAAGAGCGTCACTCGCCGCGGCAGCCTTTTCTTCCGATCCGGCTTTCACCGCAGCGGCGAGATTAGCGTGCAATCGGGCGCAAAGTGCCAAATCCCCTACTTCTCGATGATGCTGAAACCAGAACCGGCGAGACTGGCCGTGAGTCAGGCCCATGGCGTTTGAAATGAAATCGTTCCGGGACGCGCGGCACAACAAAAGATTCAGCTGACGATCGAGCCGCATGAACTCGATTTCGTCTTCGTCCGACGCCGCCTTTTGCATACCTTTTTCGATAATCCCAAAGGCTTGCCGTTCTGCATCCGATGCGCGCCGTGCCGCCAGCCGCGCCATCAGTCGTTCCAATTCGCGCCGTACTTCCAGTAACCGCATCTGGCGCCGAACATCCAGTTCGCTGACCAGGACCCCCCGACGCGACAGGATGGAAACAAGGCCTTCCCGCGCCAAACGTTGGAGCGCCTCACGAACAGGAGTGCGCCCGATTTCCAACCGGTCCGCCAACGCGGATTCGGACAGGACCTCACCGGGCTGCAGTTCCAGGGTCACGATCATCTCTTCGAGGCGTCGATAAGCCCGCTGCGTCAGGCTTGAGTCGCTATCGGCCTCGACCTCCAAGGCCATCAACAACGCATCGGCGCTATCATTCACTACTTTCGTCATCCCAGCCCGCTGTACGTTTCAATATCTCGCGCATCACCTCCAGATACCCTCCATAGCCCGACAGCGCCAGTCTCCCATGGTCGCAGAGAGGGTTCGGAGCAAGCATCCGACGGCTCGATCTTGCCGTCGACATTGGTATACTGCTTATATATCATAGGTTCAACTCAAGCTGCATCGCGGTCTAAGCAGCAAGAAATCGCGTAGGGGAAGGAACAGATAGTGGACGCCGTTTTTAACGCTATGGGCCTAGACGCCGCGTCCGCATGGCCTGTAATCGGGGTTGCTCTCGGCGGCGGACTTTTGCTGGGGATCGGCGCGACGACAGCGATTGCCGAAATCGCCAGCCGGGCCCGGCATTCGGGACAACCGCTCAGGTTCCCGCTTGCTCTGCTGGCCACCATCGGTCTGGTTTGCATCCTAGCCGTTCTGGGCAGCATCGTGCTGTCGGGAGCGGCAGCACCGGCAATCGTCCTGGCGGGCTTGGGCTTCCTCGGCGGGCCGCCACTTGCCCAAGCAATCGAACGTATGGAGGGGTCGAGGTCGGCCGGACTGGGTGCTTTGGTCGCCGCGGAATGCGCGATCATCTCAGTCGCCGATATCTATCTTCTTTAAAAAGACAGGATTCCCGCAGGGAAAAGCGTATCATCAAGATTGGAATGGAGAATAGGCAATGCCGGTCAAATACAAACTGCTCATCTCGTTCATGGTGGTCATCGCAGCGGCCGTGACCTTCTACTTTCAGTCAAAGGCCGGCGAGGCCGTCACGCCCTGGGTGGCGTTGGGCCTCGGCGCCTTCATGATCTTCTCGATGTGGGTCTTTCCCGAAGAACAGAAAAAGAAGAAGTGACGGCCTCCCTGGGTCGGATCACATCCGGTCCAGGGCTTCCCGGAAAGCGTCGAGCTCCTCGTTCGCCATACGCGCTGCCTTACCGGGACCGGGGAACGTACCTGCGTCGACATCCTCCTTGAACGCCGTCAAAGCCTTGATCTGCTCTGCGCGCAGTTGGGCCCGCAACGACCGTAAATCGGCATAGGCCTTCGCATGGCGCGGAGGCGACTCGAGCTCGCCGCAGATATCGTCCATGAACAGGAAAATCACGTCCCCGACACCACCGCAGCCAATCGAATAGGTTACCAGGGACGTGCGCTCGTTGATCAGGGCGAGGGTTTCCGGCGGCACCAGTTCGACTTCCGCCGCATAGGCACCGGCATTCTCCAAGTCCTTGAAGGTCTGGTACAGTTGCAGGGCTTCGTCGCAGGTCTTGCCGATGGCCCGCAATCCGCCGACCCAGGTGGATTTACGAGGCACGAGGCCGAGATGGCCCTGCACCGGAATTCCCTCACGCGCCAGCATCTCCACCACCTTGAGACCGCGGGGCGTATAGACCGCATCCGCACCGGCGCTGACGGCGCGGATCGCCGCGCCCAGAATCTGGTCCGGCGTTTCATAGGCATCGAAGGGGATCAACGCGGAGATAAACGTTTCCGGTGCCGCGGCGACGGTTTCGGCGACGAAAGTATCCTCAGGCCGAAGTACGTCGATCCCGGCCGCCGCGCCAGTGATGGCGTCTTCGACCTTGAAAACGGTTGTCTCCGTGAACTGACGCTTACCCTTGCCGGCTTGTAGATCCGCAACCGTGACGTTGCGCTTGGCCATCTTGCCGCCGAACGTGAAAATCGTGGGCATGTTCTCTCCCCCTTATTGATACACTGTTAATATATCAATTGAGATAGCAGGTCATGTCCAGTTCCGCCATACCGTCGGCATGCAAGGATGCCGTCAGCCGAAGTCGGCGATGAGTTCGTCGACGGTGGCGACGTCGGCGATCAGCCGCATGGCGTTCAGGGCCGCTTCGTGCTGCTCTTGCGTGGCGGTGGAACAGGCATCGGCGGCAACCGTGACCTCGTAGCCGATATCGGTCGCGTGACGCACCGTACTCTCAACCGTGTAAGCGGTCGATACGCCACAGCAGATCAGCCGGCGAGGCCGATAGAGGAATAGGATCTCGTCCAGATTTGATCCGTAGAAACCATTGTTGCGGCTGTGGGTGACAACCTTTTCCGCACCGGCCGGTTCGAGCCCATCGACGAATTCCACACCCCAGCTGCCTTCCGCCCAGGCTCCGAGTTTGACCCATTGCCGGAAGATGAAATTGTTCTGGATCACCGTGCTCATATCCGCCGGCACAACGAGCTGTATGTGTACGATCGGAACCTGCGCCGCGCGCGCGCCGGCAAAAAGACGCTTGGCGTTTTCCAGCCGTTCCCATCGCCACGCACTGTCGGGGCCGATCCCGATTTTGATCTTTCCGTCGGGATGACAGTTCTCGTTCTGGAAATGGGAAGCGAGGATCACGGTGTCGACGGTCATGGGAGGGGCCTTTCTATGGAACGATCTTGAGGTCGCGGAGTTCGGTGAGCCGGTTGACAATCACCGCCTCGGAATCGGCGAAGACCAGAAAACCGGCCTGTCTGCATTTGAGGGTATCGGCCATGACGTCATGGGTGGTGTGGAACACGTAATCGGCAAACGGCCAGGACACCAGTGCGTCCAGACGATTGGGCTCCAATGCATGTTCCGCCACCAGCCGGTCCCATTCGGCATCGGCGCCGATCATTGTCTCGGCCAGACGAACCGGCCGAACCGGCCCGGGGGCCAGGTCCATCGCCTGCGCGATCGCGGGCCATAAATGTCGCCATCGGAAGAAATCGCCATTGGTGATGTTGAACACCTCGCCACCCGCTCGTGGGTCCGAACCGGCCCATTCCACCGCGCGCGCAAGCAGCCCGGCATCCGTCGCCTGATAGACAGCGTCGAAGGCGGCTTCCGGCCCTGGAAAGGTCAGCGCTTCTCCGCGGGCACGGCACAGGGCGCCATAAACCGCGAGCACGGCCGCGAGGTTCAGCGGCGAACGCCGCGCCGGTCCGATCACCACATGCGGGCGCAGCACGCTCCAGGTCCAGCCGAGCCTTGCCGATCTGGCGAGGAGATCATCCTCCTGGTCGTAATAGAAGTGCGGCTGCGGGATGCGGGGATCGCTCTCCTTGGCCGGTGTCTTGAAGGGGCCGAGATGGCTGCCGTAGGCCTTCATCCCTTGCAGCAGCGTGACATGCCTAAGGTCCGGGCAATGGCGCTCGGCGAAATCCATCGCGGCTGTAAACAGACGCGCGTTCGGCGCGTTCTGCGCCTGCCATCCCGGCGCATCGACATAGGCGCAATAAACGACATGCGTCACTGTGGACAACAGCGCCTTGTCACACTGCGTATCGGTCCCAGTCAAATCGACCGGCAATGCGGTCACATTTCCGGCCACCGGCGATTCGGGCTTGCGCGCCGCGGCGATCACCGAGACATCGTCGCGCCCGGCAAGACGTTTGACGACCGCACCGCCGATCACGCCGCTGGCGCCGACGACCAGAACGGTAGACCCCTTGGGATAGGTGGCGATGGCCGGTTCGATCATGAAAGCTTTCCCGATTTGCCGTCCAGTTGGACTGCCTTCCAGAGTGGAAGGCCGCCGATCAGGCTATTGGGCGGATCTATGACGATCAACGCGCGTTTCGCGCACAACTTCGCTCTCCCGCGGGGCATAATCAGCGCGCCGTCCTCTCCGGTCTCGGGCGCCGCGGTGACGCTTTCCACACGGCCGCAAATTAGAATACACTTATCAGACGCAGGAACAGAAACCTGTACATCGCCGCTGGGCGGAAAACCTGACTGGGCCACGGAGAATGTCCGAAGACACACCGCTCGAATCCGTTCTGAAGGAAAGCCCGGCCGGCGTAAGCATCATAAGCCGGCACCGGTTCGAGCGCCTGTTCGTCAATGACAGAATGTTGGAAATGCTCGGTATCGTCGGGTGCGAAGACACGCCTGGAATTGACACCTTCGTGCATCAATCCGACTACGATTGGGTGATGGAACAGCTTGCCGACAACGCGGTCGTCGACAACATCGAGTTCGAACGGCGCCGCGTCGACAACGGTCACATCTGGTGGTCATCGATGCATGCGCGCCCGACCGTGTTCGACGGCAAGGAAGCCGCGATCATTTGGCTGTTCGACATCACAAAACTGAAACTGCTCGAACAGAATTTCCGCGAGCTTGTCTACACCCAGGCCGACTGGACCTGGGAAATGGACGCCCAATACAATTTCACCAGTTTGTCCGAAGACTTCTTTCGTACCACCGGCTATACCCGTTCGGAAATCATCGGCCGCAATGTCGCTGACTGGGTCAGCGAAAGAGGCGCGACGAACTTCGACCAGTTCCTGGAGTTGTTGTACAAGCGCGAGCGTGTTCGAAATTTCGAGTTCGAGCGTAAGGACAAATCGGGCTCGCAATGGATCCGGGTGAACGCAACTCCGATCTGGACGGGAGGTGAGTTCACGGGATATCGCGGCGCGTCGACCGATATCACCGAGCTGCGTAACGCCCAACAGCAACTAGTAGCGGCTGAACGCCTCGCCGGTCTAGGAGAGCTGGTGGCCGGCGTAGCCCACGAAATCAACACACCGATCGGCGTGGGGATCACCGCATCGACGCTGCTTTCGGGGGTGATAGAGAAAATACGCAAGCCGGAAGCACGCGTTGACGAAGCCTATCTCGAAAAGCAGCTCCAAATCATTGCGGACAGCGCCGAGATCCTGACCAAGAACCTGCTCCGAGCCGGAGACCTGATCCGAAACTTCAAACAGGTCGCCGTCGACCAGGCAAGCGACGCCAGACGGGAGTTTAACGTTTACGCCTATCTCGCCGATGTCATCCACAGTCTGTCGCCCAAGCTGAGCAAGAGCCGACACAAGGTGAACCTTACCGGCGATGAAGACATTGTTGTGAATTCCTACCCGGGCGCCTTGGCTCAAGTCCTGTCGAACCTGCTGGAAAATTCACTGGTTCACGGTTTTTCGGACGACCGGGCCGGAGAAATAGATATCCACATAAATCGGACATCGAAAACCAATATCCACATCCTCTACACAGACAACGGCGTCGGACTTGACGAACAGGTCAAGGAGAAGATCTTCCAGCCCTTCTTTACGACACGTCGTAACACCGGCGGCAGCGGCCTGGGCATGTTCATCGTATATCAACTCGTCACCGAGAAACTCGGGGGACGTATCAAGATAGACAATGCCGAACCGAATGGATTCTTTGCCGAAATCTCGATCCCTTCGGCTTAGAACGTGCCGATCCTGCAGCCCCTGCCAAAGTCGCCCCCGCAATCCAACAAAATCATTAGTACTTTTTGGAAGGAATTCGGTATATTAGGAAAACAAGATCAAGATTGAAGCATCCCGGACCGATGCTTCCGTGTCGAACAGAACGATACAGGTAGGCATTGCGCGGGATGAGTGCTGTTTCAGACAATTGGAAGGTCCTGATTGTCGACGACGAGACATCAGTCCACACGATAACCCAACTTGCCTTGGCGGACTTTGAGTTTGAGGGCAAGGGCGTCGAATTGATCAGTTCGTACTCGGCTGAGGAAGCAAAACAGCAAATCGCCGCCAATGAGGACACTGCAATCGCCTTGATCGACGTCGTCATGGAAACCAGCGGCGCGGGACTGAACCTGATCGACTACATTCGCAATGACCTGTCGAACAAGCGGGTTCGCCTTATTCTACGCACCGGACAGCCTGGTTATGCGCCTGAAATGGAAGTCGTGAAATCCTACGACATCAATGATTACCGCGAAAAAACGGAACTGACGGCCGAACGGCTCCTGACCACGGTCTATTCAGCGCTGCGCTCCTTCCGGGACATCGTCGGGATGGAAAAACTGTTGGACGAACTGAACGTCGCAAAGGTCTCCGCGGAATCCGCGAACCAGGCCAAGACGGCCTTCCTCGCCACCGCGAGCCACGAGCTACGCACCCCCTTGAACGCAATCATGGGGATGTCGGAGATGATACACGGCGAAGCCTTCGGGCCGATCGGAAACGAGAAATACAAGGAATACGCCTGGAATATCGTCAAGAGCGGGGAAAATCTGCTCGCCGTGGTGCAGAACATACTAGATATGGCGCATGGAACGGTGAGCGCGCTGCCGCTGAACGAGGAAGAGGTGAATATCGGCGAACTCGTCAAGGATACGCTGCTGAACCTGAACCTCATCAACGAGAAGAAAAGTTCCAAGCTCAACCCGAAAACAAGTTCCCTGACGCTCCTCGCCGACAGGATCGCCGTTCAAAGGATGCTGATCATCCTGCTGTCGAATGCCGTCAAGTTTTCAACCGAGAAACTGAACATCAACGTTCTGGTTCGAATGAACGAAAACGCTGAAGTAGAGCTCTGCGTAACCGATGACGGAAGAGGGTTTTCGACACTCGACTTGGACAAACTCACGACCCCGTTCTCCGGGACGGAACAATCGACAATCGCGGACGGCAGCGGCTTGGGCCTGGGTTTAAGCGTCGCACGCGAACTGATCGAGCGGCATGGCGGTCACCTCAAGATCCGCAACCGCGCGGAAGGTGGCGCCGACGCCTGCCTCATCTTCCCGAAAGAGCGTGTTTTGTAACCGCCGACCTATTGCGCCAGCCCCTGGCCCGCACCACTTCTCGCCGAGCGGCTCGTATTGATGACAACGTCCGCACGGCAGGACCGCGATTCCGGGTCAGGGCAACCTCCACGTCCCAAATATCCGCCCCCCGACGACGACCTTCGCCCATCGATATTCGATTTGACACGAGACGAAATTCCAGCGCTAGTCATGCGGAAAGCGCGCATGATCCTGCGCCCCTGTGAGGCCTGAAAGTGTCCCTAGACAATCTGAACAGTTGGCTCCTCGAACGCCCTGAAATCGAAACCGTTTTTGCCTGTATCTGCGACCTCAACGGGACGATGCGGGGTAAACGCCTGCCCGTTGAACAGGCGGCGAAAATTCTTGGCGGCGGCTTGCGCATGCCCTTGTCCATTTTGAGTGTCGACGTCTGGGGCGAGGATGTCGAGGGCAGCGAGCTCGTATTCGAAACCGGTGATTCCGACGGGATTTGCGATTTCACCGGCCGGCCAATCGTTCTCATCAACTGGACCAACCGGCCATCGGCACTGGCCTTGATGTGGATGCTGGAAGAAGACGGAACCCCTTTCGCCGGCGATCCGCGCCGGGCCTTGGCAAATGTGGTCGACCGATACAAGCAGCGCGGCCTCACGCCCGTGGTCGCGACCGAGTTGGAATTCTACCTCTACGACCCCAGCGGCACGCAACCGCAGCCGCCGTGTTCGCCGATCACGGAGAAAAGGCTCGGTTCAGACGGCGCCCTGTCCCTCGACGAATTGCAGCATTTCGACGAGTTTCTGGACGACGTATACGATGCCTGCGCCGAACAGGATATCCCTGCCGACGCGGCGATTTCCGAGAACGGCGCCGGTCAGTTCGAAATCAATATGGTGCATGTCGACGACGCCCTGAAGGCGGCGGATGACGCCGTCCTCTTCAAGCGTCTGGTCCGGGGTATCGCCCGCAAGCACGGTCTGGCCGCCACCTTCATGGCCAAGCCTTACGGCGAGCGGTCAGGCAGCGGCTTTCACGTTCATTTCTCGTTACAGGACGAGACCGGTCGTAACCTGTTCGATAATGGCGGAGATGAAGGATCGCCGCTTTTGTTGAACGCGGTCGCCGGTCTGTTGGCGACCATGCAGGAAAACACCCTGACTTTCGCGCCGCATGAGAACTCGTACCGCCGGCTTCTGCCCGGGGCCCATGCGCCGACCAGCGTCGCCTGGGGTTATGAGAACCGCACTGCCGCTATCCGAATTCCGGGCGGCAATCCGAAAGCGCGGCGGATCGAACACCGCGTTGCCGGAGCGGATGCGAATCCTTATCTGGTGGTGGCGAGTATATTGGGCGGGGCACTGGTCGGGATCGAGGCCGGAATGGAGCCGGCCGCACCGATCAGCGGCGATGCCTATAATATGAAGCTGGACCATCTGCCCCTTGATTGGGCGACCGCGATCGAAGCTTTCCGCCGCGGCAGTAACGTTCCGCAGATTTTCTCAAAGCGTCTGCAAACGATGCTTGTCGAAAGCAAGATGCAGGAACTCAAGCGTTTCGCCCGCCAGGTTACCGATTTCGAATATGACACTTACCTAGAGGTCGTTTGATGAACGTCCAGGATAGCGCCGGCCCCGGCGTTTCCGCCCATGCGCCCAGCTACTACGCAGCCAGCGCCAACCCGTCACCGGAACGCCCGCCGTTAAAAAACGACATCTCCATCGACATTCTAATTGTCGGCGCCGGTTACAGTGGGCTGTCGACAGGGCTGCATCTGGTCGAGAAAGGCTACAAGGTCGCGATCATTGAAGCGGCCCGTGTCGGTTGGGGTGCGTCCGGCCGTAACGGCGGACAGATCGTCAACGGCCTGAACGCCAGCTTGCAGACGATCAAGAAGCGCTACGGCGCGGATACCGCGAATTTCGTCGCCGGTCTGGTGCAGGAAGGCGGCGAAATCATTCGCGAACGGGTCAAGACCTATGGCATCCAATGCGATTTGAAAGACGGGAACATATTCACCGCCTATACCGGCGCCCATATGCGCGAGTTGGAGGATCGCCTGAAGCTCTGGGCCGGTTACGGCATCAAAAACCAGGAGATGCTCGACAAGCAGCAACTGCGAAAGCATGTCGATACCGACGTCTATGTCGGCGGCGTCATCGATCATTCGGGCGGGCACATGCATCCGCTCAATCTCGCCTTGGGTGAGGCCGCGGCCTTCGAGAAACTGGGCGGGACGATCTATGAGCACACGCCTGCCGTCAGTGTCGACACGGCCGCTGCAAAGCCCGTCGTCAAAACAGCCTATGGGTCGATCACCTGCAATACGCTGGTATTGTGCGGCAATGCGTATCTGGGCCATGTCGTGCCCACGCTGACGCCGAGGGTCATGCCGGTATCCACCCAGATCATCGCGACCGAACCGCTGGGCGAGGAACAGGCCCGTCAGCTGATACCGACGGATATCTGTGTCGAGGACGTGCGCTACATCCTCGACTACTACCGTCTGTCTGCCGACAAACGACTGCTGTTCGGCGGCGGCCTGGTTTACGGCGGGACCGATCCGAGCGATATCAAGGCCCGCCTGCTGCCCAACATGATCAAGGTGTTCCCGCAGTTGCGCGGCTCCAAGATCGACTATGCATGGAGCGGCAACTTCGCGCTTTCCTTCAGCCGAGTGCCGCAAATGGGCCGGATCGGCAATAACACCTATTTCGCACATGGCTATAGCGGACACGGCGTCACAGGCTCTCATACCTTCGGAAAAATCCTGTCGGAAGCCATCGACGGGGATCGGTCCAGGTTCGACGTATTCGAGAAAGTCCCGTGGTTCCCCTTCCCCGGTGGACGAATGTTCCGGGTTCCTTATTCGGTCGCAGGGTCATGGTGGTATGCCTTGCGGGACAAGATTGGCGTCTGACCTTTTGCGGAACCGCGGTCAGGTCAGGGCTTCGGCGATCTGGAAGCCGCCTTCCGACTTCGATCGCCGCTTGGCCTCGTACATCAGTTCATCGGCCATCGCGATCAAGGCATCGGTTTCCATCGCGCTTTCCGGATTGACCTGAACAAGGCCGGAACTGAAGGAAATGTCATGTCCGACCATTTTCCGAAAGGCTTGTTCCAATCGCGTCATGACCAACCGAGCCCCCGTGAGATCGGCACGCGGTAGAACCAGACAAAACTCATCCCCACCATACCGGGCCGCAACATCCACGACTCTCGTGACGCTGGAGAGAGCGGAACTGACATCGCGAAGGACCGCGTCCCCTTCATCATGGCCATAGCTGTCGTTCACGGCCTTGAATCCGTTCAGGTCCATGAAGGCGAGACTTAGCGGCAGTTTGTACCGCTGCGCCGTATTGATTTCATGGTGCAGGACGTCCTGCAGGGCCTCCCGGTTGGCAAGTCCGGTCAAGCTGTCACGGGTGGCGACGTCATGCAGATGCCCGGAAAGCATCTCGGTCGCGATCCCCCGTTCGCCGGCGTATTTTTCAACTTCGCTGCGCGCCACCGCCATGTCCAAAAGATAGGCGTCGACATAGCTCTCCGAAACCAGATAGGTGTCGAACAGCAGGATTTTGCGAAGAGCTTCACGAATGTCAGCGGCCATGACATCACCGAACGCCTGCACGATTTCATCGCGTAGAATATCCTGCAGGAGATTCATCGAGTTCATATAGGCCTTGGGCGATACACCTATGCGCTTGTGAACACGCCCGATCCGCAGGCGGTTGTTTACATATTCTTCGTCATACCGGCCGCTGAACAGGTCCGTGATGTAACCGCGCATAACGGTTTTCAACCGGGCCAAGGTATCCGCGTCGCCGATGATGACGGCGATTTCCGACTGCGATAACTGGACATCGTAGAACTTGCCGATGATGCGATCGAGGTTCTCGCCGATCATGTCGGATGCCGAGATGAGGCTCGCCCGGCTGCTTTCGGAAAAATCCAAGGAATGCAGCCGACGCAAAATGCCGCGTTCCGTCATCCCCATCTGTTCGAAAAGTCGTTTATCTGTAGCGAGTACCATATTATCGATTTTTTCCGGGCCGTCCCTCCGGTCAGCATACCCGGTCCATCGTCGTTCGACTTCGGCCAGAGAGCCTTAGAACATTATGGTGCCTGAAATTTACGGTTTCGAGAACTACGAAATTCACCGTCACAACGTCCGGTCCGATCACTCCGCTACGCAATCGGCAAAGTAGTGTATTTGACCGTCTTCCCCGACTTCCTGCACAAGGCCGTGGATATCGACCTCAAAGCCAGGGCATTCACGGGCGAAATCCCGATTGAACTGCAGGTATTCCACAATTTTACGGTTGAACACCTCGCCGGGGATCAAGAGAGGAATTCCCGGCGGGTAGGGCGTGACGAGGCTGGTCGTAATACGCCCTTCAAGTGCATCGACCGGTACCCGCTGCGTTGTACGCCGGGCAATGTGGGAAAATGCCTCGCTCGGCGTCATGGCCGGCGTCAGGTCGCTCAGATAGGTATCCGTGGAAAGGACGGCCACACCGTATTTTGCGTAAAGTTCATGGACATACTGGCATAGGTCCCGCAATCCCATTCGTTCGTAGCGCGGTTGCTTGGCGCAGAATTCCGGCATGCTGCGCCACATCGGCTGGTTCTTCGCGTAGTCGTCCTTGAACTGCTGCAGAGCGGTCAGCAACGTATTCCAGCGACCCTTGGTGATGCCGATCGTGAACATGATGAAAAAGCTGTAAAGGCCGGTTTTTTCGACCACCACCCCATGTTCCGCCAGGTATTTCGTCACGATGGAAGCGGGAATGCCCCAATCGTCGAACCGCCCGTCGAGATTCAAACCCGGTGTAACGATCGTCGCCTTGATCGGGTCCAGCATGTTGAAGCCCGGCGCCATGTCGCCGAAGCCATGCCAGGAATCCGCCCCATCCGAAGCCTGGACACCGTCCGCATCCGTCTTCTTCAGAACCCAGTCTACGGTCCGCCCGATGCCTTCATCGACAAGATCGGCCGGCCCCCAGACCTGGAACCACCACTCGTCCGGACCGAATTCTTCGTCGACCTTACGCATCGCGCGGCGGAAATTGAGCGCCTCGGCGATGCTCTCCTCCACCAGCGCGGTTCCTCCCGGCGGCTCCATCATTGCGGCGGCCACATCACAACTCGCGATGATGCTGTATTGGGGGCTTGTGCTGGTGTGCATCAGATAGGCTTCGTTGAACAGGTGCCGATCCAGCTTGGCTTCCTGAGAGTCCTGGACCAGCACGTGGCTCGCCTGACTGATTCCAGCCAACAGCTTATGGACCGATTGCGTAGCATAGGTGATCGATTGTTTCGTCCGTTCGCGTTTGCGGCCCATGGCATGATAGGTGCCGTAGAACGGATGGAAGGCCGCATGCGGCAGCCAAGCTTCATCGAAATGCAGGTTGTCGACGTAGCCGTCCAGCATCCCCTTGATGGTTTCCGTATTGTACAGCACCCCGTCATATGTGGACTGAGTCAGCGTCATGATCCTGGGTTTGACCGCGTCCGCGTCAACGCCTTGGAGCAAGGGGTTTGCCCGGATTTTCGCCTTGATCGTCTCGACCTCGAATTCGGATTGCGGGATCGGTCCGATGATTCCGTGATGGTTGCGTGTCGGTTTCAGGAATACCGGGATCGCACCGGTCATGATGATCGAATGCAGGATCGACTTGTGACAATTGCGATCCACCACGACCACGTCGCCCGGCGCGACCGTATGATGCCAGACCATCTTGTTCGAGGTCGACGTCCCATTGGTCACGAAATAGCAGTGATCGGCATTGAAGATCCGGGCCGCGTTGCGTTCGGACGCACCGATCGCGCCGTTGTGGTCCAGTAATTGACCGAGTTCTTCCACCGCGTTGCAGACATCGGCCCGCAGCATGTTCTCGCCATAAAACTGATGGTACATCTGCCCGATCGGGCTTTTCAGGAAAGCGACGCCGCCGGAATGTCCGGGGCAGTGCCAGGAATAGGAACCGTCCTCCGCGTAATCCAGCAGCGCCTTGAAGAACGGCGGCTGGATCCCCTCCAGATAGCTCTTGGCCTCACGAATGATATGGCGTGCCACGAATTCCGGCGTATCCTCGAACATGTGGATGAAACCGTGCAGTTCGCGAAGGATATCGTTCGGAATATGGCGGCTGGTCTTGGTCTCGCCATAAATATAGATCGGCACGTCCGCGTTCTTCCAACGCACTTCCTCGATGAAGGTCCGCAGGTTTAGTACCGCCGGATCGAGATCCGGCCCCGGGGTGAATTCCTCGTCGTCGATGGACAGTACGAAGGCGCTGGCGCGTGACTGCTGCTGCGCGAATTGCGACAGGTCGCCGTAACTGGTCACACCGAGGACTTCGAACTCTTCATTTTCAATGGCTTGAGCGATTGCCCGGATACCCGACCCGGATGAGTTTTCGGATCGGAAATCTTCATCGATGATGACGATCGGAAAGCGGAACTTCATGAAAATGTCCTAGCGGGAAGAGTGTTGGATCAACACGGCCATAACGGTTTTCCGAACATACGAAGCCGCGCATGTTCGCCGAAGGTTATAGTAGGTCTCAGACGGAAATCGATCACTTTCCTCATGGGGCCGATTGCTCCCCCTCTTACTGCTGAAATTGAGATCGACCAGGCATGTGCCAAGACGGCGGCTCAGTGCATGCCCCCCGTGGCCCCGCCGTCGATGGCGATCTGAACTCCTTGAATATGCCGCGAAGCCGGCGAGCATAGGAACGCAACGGCGTTCGCCACGTCCTCAGGTTGCCCCAGTCGGCGGATCCCGGCGCCGCTGACATTGCGTTCCCGCGCTTCCTCAACGGAAATGCCTTCGTTTTTCGCCTGCTGTTCCAGCAACATCTGCATCCGGTCCGACACCGTCATGCCGGGATGCACGATATTGACGTTCACATCGTCCTTCAGCCCCTGTTTGGACAAGGATTTCGTGAAATGGGCGAGCGCGGCATTGACCGCCCCGCCGACCATGAAGCCCGCCCCGGGGGTATAGGCAGCCGCACCGCCAACATTGACCACGGCTCCCCTGGCTGCCTTCAGAGCCGGCCACAGAAGCCTTGTAAGGCGCACCGCCCCATGGAACTTCAAATCGAACCCATCCAGCCAATCAGAATCCGGCTGATCCGGGAACACACCGGCCTTGGTATCGCCCGCACAGTTGACCAGGATATCGACCTGGTCGAAACGGTCGCCGATCGCGGCCGCGGCCTCCTCACAGCCTGAGAGGGTCTTCAGGTCCACCGCATGGTAGGCCGCCGCGCATCCGTGCGCTGCTTCGATCTCGGTGGCTGCCGCGGCCAAGGCTCCGTCCGACCGGGCCAAGAGAAAAACATCACAGCCTTCCGCGGCAAGCCGATCCGCGATGGCACGGCCGATCCCTTTGCTTGCACCGGTGACGACGGCCTTTTTTCCCGTCAGTGTCTTTTCCTGCACCCCTATTCCTCCCATCGTTTATCGGTTCGGCTATTCATCAGCCGATACACCGCCATATACATAGATCACATGCCCCGGACTGTAACGGCCGACCGAACGAAAGGCACTTTAAGCGCAATGCCGCTCAGCTTGGTGGTGAGCGATCACCCGAACAAGCTCTGATCTAACACCCTCACCCCATTTGCGGTATTCTGAACATTATCAGTCACAGAATTCCCGGGAGGATACGAGATGACGAATACCGGCATGGCGGAATTCGAAGCGCGCGTCGGGGCGGAGGGATACAAGGTCGTACCGCGCGAGTTGGGCCCGAACGAGGGGCTCGGCGATCACACCCATGATTTCGATGCCTGGGGTCTGGTCACGTCCGGGGAGTTCCACATCACAATCGACGGGAAGACGACGATCTATGGCACCGGGGACGAGTTCAAGCTCCCGGCGGGTTGCCTGCATAGCGAAAAATCGGGCCCGGCGGGCGTTACCTTTCTGGCAGGACGGCGGCAAAACCCGTAGGCATTCCTCCGGTCGTCCGGCATCAGCACCAGCGGTCCGGCATTTCCGCCTTTTGCTTTGCCACGAAAAACCGCGCGCGCCTGGCGCTTCCGTTTTCCGTCTTGGGCCATTTGGTTATCGTCAAACGAAAGGCCCTGCATGGTACGGTGCAACGCGCCGATATGGTCAAGATCCATGACGTATTTTTCGAAACTGGTCACTATTCCGCCTTCGAGCCAGCCCGCCGCATACATCTCAAGATTGATGTGCTCTTTGTTCCGAAGCAATTCGTAGACGGGAACGGCGCACTACTGGCCGACTGGCTGCGCGGCAAGCTCACCTGTAAAAGGTTCGGCGAGGCGCTGCGTCAAACCATGGGCGCCTGCGGCCAGTTGATTTGGCTGACATTCGGGTCGACCGCATTGATCGTCGTCTAAAACCTGCTTCAACTGATAACCTTGGCTATCGTCATCATGTTTCCGGATATCGCCCTCTGGCTGCCGAGCGTGGTCACACCATGATCTGAGCCCTTGCCGGAAGCAGCCCGGACCAGTTCAACCGTTGGCACACAGATGCGCTCGGAACAGAAACGTGGTGTAGTAATCCAACCTCGTTTGCCTGTTCGAAAACGAGATCGGGAACCTTTTTGCATCCAATGCATCTAAAGGAGAGTACGGATCCGACGTTCACCCGGGATGCTGAGGCAAGACATATGAAAATGGAACCGGCGGCAAGGGCGCCTGCCGATATGCTCAATGATGAAACAGACCTTGATTTAGCGAAGCGTATTATCGAAGGCGACACTCATGCCTTCGAGCTTCTTATGCGCCGATGCAATCAGCGTCTCTACCGCATCGCGATTTCCGTCGTGAGGGACCGCAGCGAGGCCGAGGATGTCGTTCAGGAAACCTATGTAAAGGCGTATGCCAAGATGAGCAGCTTTCACGGCCCCAACTCAATTCTGGCTTGGCTGTCCAGGATAGCCATGAATGAAGCACTCGGTCGTCTTCGCAAACATCGGGCAACCGTCTCACTGGAGACGGACGGCTCCCTTCCCCTGGATCAAAATACAGCCTTCTCGCGTGGCGACCAGTCACTTCCACCCGACACGATCACGCCTGAGACACTCGCTTCCAGCGCCGAACTGCGACAGCGGTTGGAAGACGCAGTCCTCGACCTTCCTTCGGATTTCCGGACGGTATTCATACTGCGCGAAATCGATGGCCTCAGCACGGAAGACACCGCTTATACCCTTTCGATTCCTGAGGCGACGGTGAAAACCCGGCTCCACCGCGCGCGGCGCTTGATGCAGGAACATCTCGGCAGCGCGGTTGATCCCCTCCTGCCAGTTGCATTCCAGATTGCGGGCGCGCGATGCGACCGAATTGTCGCATCGGTCTTGCAGAGACTGGAGCGCGTCAAACCGCACAACCAACAGCAACGAAGGATCGGACAACATAATTAGGGGCACGCGGAACTAGCCGCCCCCGGGAACCTTTCGGGCCTTCAATCGTCAACACCCTGAAGCCGCACAAAATGGTGCGGCGCGCTGGACGAAACCGATGTTCGGCGCCGGAACCATCCCCGTATCAGGAGTGAGAAATGAAATCTGAATTCCCCTCAACTTTCTTGGACCGCCGTATCGACCGACGTCATCTGGTCCGTTCATTCGGCGCGGCGACACTTTCCGGTGCGACCGTAGCGCTGATGGCCGGGAAAGACAGCCTGGCCGCAGCGCAGACAAACAGTGCGGAGGCGGTCGAAACGGATATCCGCATTTTGAATACCGCTCTCGGTGCCGAATTGGAGGCTGTCGCCGCCTATCAACTTGGCGCCGAAAGCGGGTTGCTGCGCGCGCCAAGTCTCGACCTTGCAGTTCAATTTCAAGGGCACCACAAGGAACATGCGGAGGCACTTTCAGCTACCGTGGAAAAATTGGGTGGGTCCGCAATCTCTTCCAAATCGCAATATGACTTCCCGACCGACGAACTGACGTCGGAGCAGGACGTTCTGCGCTTTGCCGCAAGTCTAGAAAAAGGCGCGGTGAGCGCCTATCTCGGCGCTGTGCCGCTATTCGCCGACAGGGAACTATCCAGGGTCTCGGCATCAATTCTCGGTGACGAGGCGATGCATTGGGCGGTCCTGCGCCAAGCACTCGGGGAAGAACCGGTACCCGGCGCTTTCCTATCCTGAAACCCTGTTTTGCCGCCACGCGCCACGTTTCCAAACGTGGCGCGTCCAATTTCGTCGTGACGCAGTTTTTTGGGCGTCACGAATGCATGGATGCGAAGAATGTTCAGGAAAATTCTGCTGATAAGTGGCTTTCTATGTCTTGCTGCGCCGTCCGGATTCGCCAATGAGGCGGAGGATTTGAAACGCGGAGCAGCCTTATACACTCGATGCCAAGGATGTCATTCCCTCGAGAGAAACAGGGTCGGCCCCCTGCATTGTGATATCCTTGGGCGTAAAGCCGGTTCAATCGACGATTTCCCCTATTCAAAATCAATGCGCGAGTCGGGGATTATCTGGACCGAGGAAACCCTGGATAGGTTTCTCGAAGCCCCTCTGGACTTTCTACCTGGAACGACCATGGGCTATGCAGGGATCAAGAACGTCAATGATCGCAGGGCTCTGATTCTCTTTTTAGCCTCGGCAACATCCAATTCAGCCAATTGCAGATAGACCTTTGGATACGCGATTGTGCATCGAGAAACCGTCTCAAAAAAATCCCCGGGAAAAGTCCCGGGGATCTCGGATGGCCGCAGCAGAATAGCGCGTTGTCTGGTTCAGACTGCGGAACCGGTCTGTTTCCGTCGCAATAGACCGAACGCCGCGAGGGCTGTCGCCAGCATCACGAACGGCAACGGCAATGGCACAGGCGCGACCGCACCTGCTACACCCGACAGATACCAGCCGCTCTCACCGACGCCCTGCCCCATGACGGAGCGAAGCGCGAAAGTCTGGCCGATGATCGGTTCAAAAACCTCAAAATCCTTGTCATTCAGGGCCCCGGCTTGAAGGACCGAACCGAGAACGCCGCTACTGAAATCGTATAACTCCCAGCCGCCGCAATTGTTGCTGCTGCTGTCGCAAGCATGATGGTCGCCGCCGGCGAAATCGAAACCAGCCAAACTTACCGTTTGGTTGAAATCCAAAATAAGGAACTGATTGAACCCGAGTCCGGCGTTGACCTGCTCTTCGGACGTGCTTTCGCTATGCGGATAAACACCGATACCATGATGGTGGCGATTGCTGTCGTTCCAAATGTCTTCGATGATCCGAACCGGCGAGGTAATGCTGGAACCGAAATCAACCGCCCCCGTCACCGTCAATCCTAGGCCGCTGACAAAATTGCCATTGCTTCGCAGTGCCTCACCGAAAACCAAATCGTTGTTCGGGGAACTGCTCTTAACGTCATAACCGCTATTCGGCGTGGGACCGTTAGTCGGCAGATGCCGGTTACCGTAACGATCGCCCGGATTGTCTGCGGGACTCCGCACGCCATTGAAGTTGTAAAACCAACTATCGGTTAGCGAGGAATGACCAGTAAAACCGGTATTGAGGCCTGCAAGACTGACCGCTGTTGCGCCGGCCGTTCCTGCAAACCCCACCAGGATTGCACCGGCCGCGGCGAGAACCGCTAATTTTTTCATTGTTTCCCCCTTGTCGCGGTATTGAGGGAGAATCCTGAGATGCATGTACCATGCAGTTCCGGAATTTTCCCAAACTGCCGCAGCTTTAACACAATATTATGCAACAATTGTCGACAGATCTCGCTACCGTGCCGCCAAAATGCAAATACACATTCACATTATGCCGGCACTGACAAAAACCGTTGACCAACGTCGCGGCCGCCGCAACTCAGCGCGCCAACGATAAGACATCCTGGTCGAGGTGGACGGTCGCGATTGTCCGACCGCAATGACTTCCCCTTTTGAGGGGGCGCCATTGTATTCGATCAATGGAACATGTCGGGCTGTGTCACGGACAATTGTTCGTAGATCGGCTGAAAGTGGAGCCAGCCGATATAGTCGCTTCCGACATGCTCTCGGCTGTACCGGGCAGATTGCTCCGGAACGAAAGTGGGTTTGATTCCGGTCTGTTCGATCATCAATTGCTGCTGACAGCAGCGCTCCAGCGCGATGAACCAGAAGGCGGCGGAGTCGATGCTGTGGCGGCTCGCGGTCAGCAGCCCGTGGTTCTGGTGGATCGCCGCCTTCACCCCCTTGAACGCCGAAGCGACTTTCGGTCCTGCGTCGTCTTCCACCGCAACATGCCCGGCCTCTTCCGCGATCACGACATGGTCCTCGAAAAAGGCGCAGGCGTCCTGGCTGATCGGGTCGAGCGGCCGACCGAGCGACGCGAACGCCGTTCCGTACAAAGTATGCGCATGGCACATCGCGAGGATATCGGGATGCTCTTCATGAACGGCGCCATGCAGAATGAAACCCGCCTGGTTGACCGCATAATCCCCTTCGATCACCTTGCCCTTGTGATCTACCAGGATCAGGTTGGATAGGTTCACCTGATCGAAATGCACCGCCATCGGATTGGTCCAATAGAGCTCGGGATGTTCCGGATCACGGATCGTCAGGTGTCCGGCAAAACCATAGTCGAATTTTTGTTGGGCGAATGCCCTGCAGGCCGCAACCAGCCGCTTCTTACGATCGAGACGGATTTCCTCGTTTGAATTCAGCTTCGGTTCTTCCGGAAATTTCAGGCCCTCCTGGGAGGGCTGATAGACGGAAACCCGGTTTCCAAGATCGATCATTTGTTTCTTCCCTATGTGTTGTCGGTCCGTATTCGGCCGATGAGCGTTATTCCATCGAGAATTTCTCGATCAGCATTTCCGTCGCCAAGGCGACATGATCTTTGGCACGCTTTTCCGCCTCGTCCGGCGCGCCGGCGATGATGGCTTCCAGGATGCCCCGGTGCTGTTCCCATATCGTTTCCGGCTGCGGCGTCTCCCGCAATCGATCACCCATGGCGCGGCGCAGATAGCGCCAATGCGGTTCCGCGCTTTTCGCCATCAATGGATTGCCGGAAATCTCGTAGACGAAAAAATGAAAGGCGCTTTCCTCACGGATCTGGTTGCCCACGCTGCCGCTGCGCACCGCCTTCAACCCTCGCGCGACGATATCCAACCCCCGTTTTTCGAAATCCCGAGACAGGTCGGGATTACAGACGACGCGCTCGGCCGCCAAGCGCGCGGCCAAACCGTCCAACGCGCCGCGCAGTTGATAGTGATGCCGCATTGCCGGCAGGTCGAGCGACGCGACCTGCATGCCGCGCTTTCCGACTTCCTCGATCAGGCCATCCGCCTTCAACAGCGCAATCGCCTGTTGAACCGGCTGTCGGGAAACACCGAACCGCTCCGCCAGTCGTTCCTGCACCAGATGCGCACCGGCCGGCAGAACGCCGTCGCAAATTTCATCGACAACCAATTGATAGACCTGATCGGTCAGGTTCGGCACCGCCCGTATGACGCTCAAGACAAACATCCCAACAAAAGTTCGCACTCTGAATTCTGAATTCAGTAATATAAAAACTCCGACTGATCAATCACATTTGTTTGGAAATGGCATCGCTTGACCCCGGGCAGTACGGGGCCACAAACTGCATCAACGGCTCAGGAAAAGAAGGTCGAAAGTATGAATGATCGAAGGCACCAATCGCCGCAGCAAAGCAATCGTTTTACCCACCGCGAGCGAACGTTTTCGTTGGCAGGAGACGTCCTGATGGCGTGGACGCCTGCCCCATGAGTAAAGTGGCAGTCATCAAATCATCTCCGCCCCGGCGTAAGACGCGCGAGGAAAAAGCGCGCGCGACCCACCGACTGCTGCTTGAAGCAGCCGCGGATGTCGTCGGAAGCGACGGCTATGCCGAGGCATCGATCGCAAAGATCACCAAGCTGGCGGGTGTGGCCCAAGGAACCTTCTATAACTATTTCCACTCTCGCCAGGACATCCTGGACAAGCTGCTTCCTTACATGGGGCGGCAGATGCTGGACCATATCGCGCAATCCCTGCCCCGTGACATGACCGGCCCCGCGCGCGAGGAAGCGCGGTTGAGAGCATTCTTCGACTATCTCGACCTGCACCCCGGCTTCTACCGCATCCTGTATGAAGCGGAGGTATTCGCACCGAAAGCCCATAAGGAACATTTCAGGGTGCTGGTGGAAGGCTATCGGAACGGCCTGAACCGCGCGGCGGCGCGCGGCGAAATCAACGGTTTCGACAAGGACGAGTTTGAAGCCGTGATCTACGTCTTACTAGCGGCACGGTCCTATCTAGCCATGCGTTACGCCCGCGATGAACATGGTCATGCCGGACCGGTGCCGGAGCATGTCATCAAGGCCTATATGAAGATCCTGACATCCGGCCTCTTCTCGTAGAACGGCCTTAGCGGTCGCGCACCCCGCCATACGGATGCCAGGTTCCGGCACAGAAGAACCCCGCATCGACCGGCATGGCGATACCCGTGATCGCCGACGCCTCATCCGAGGCAAGAAATGCTACTGCTTTTGCGATTTCCTCCGGCTCCACCATGCGGCCGAGCGTTGAGTTCGCCTCCAGCAGGGCAGGATCGCGGTTTCCCTTGTCGATCTGGTCCTGCAACGCGGGCGTCCGCGTGTAGCCCGGCTCCACCGTGTTGACGCGCACGCCTGCACGCCCCCACTCCGCCGCAAGCCCCATGGTCAGATTGGTTACCGCCGCCTTGGTCGGCGCATAAGCATGCAGCGGCACCGAACGCTCGGCGGTCACCGAGCTGATCGTCACGATCGAACCGCGGCGTCTTTTCACCATCAGGCCGCCATAGGCCCTGGCGGTCAGATAGGTGCCGCGCAGATTGATGGCGACGACATTGTCGTAAAGATCCAACGGCAGGTCTTCCGGCGGCAGCGGCGCCTGCACGATGCCGGCCGATGTGACGAGAATGTCCGTCGGCCCCACCTCACGTTCGCTTCGCTCCGCCAACGCCTCGATGGCTGCGGCATCACGCACGTCGATTCCGTAACCGGCACCGCCGAGCTCGGCGGCGACGTCCAGAGCCCCAGTCTCATTCAGATCCGCGATCACTACTTTTGCGCCGCGTTCAGCCAGCAACCGGGAACAGGCTGCCCCGATCCCGCTGGCCCCACCCGTAACGACCGCGACCCGGCCGTCCAAGCTACCAATTCCGGACATGTTCTTCGCTTCCCCCGTTACTGCGCGGCTTGTCTGTTTGACGGCGCCCCCGCGCCGGAGAAAACGAAACCGCGATACCCCTCCGCCGCAACCTCGTCACAGATTGAACGGTACCGCGCCATGCCACCCGCATAGGGCATGAAGACCTGCGGTTTGCCTGGCACGTTCGCCCCCAGATACCAGGAATGACCGGCTTGCGGCAGTAGTGTGGCATTCGCCGCATCGTTGACGTGATCGACCCAGCCGGCCATCGCCTCCTCCGTCGTTTCAATCCGATCGATGCCGTTCTTTTCCATATGCTCAATGCAGTCCGCCACCCATTCCACATGCTGTTCGATGGCGACCGGCATGTTGCAGAGCACCGAGGGACTGCCGGGCCCGGTGATAGTGAACATGTTAGGGAACCCCGCGACTTGAAGCCCGAGATAGGTGCGCGGTCCCGCCTCCCAGGCTTTCGACAGGGGCATCCCCTCCCGGCCGACGATCCCCAATTTCAACAGGGAACCGGTCATCGCATCGAAGCCGGTGGCGAAAACGATGATGTCGAGGTCGTATTCGGCATCCGTCGTACGGATTCCGGTTTCAGTTATTTCGACGATCGGCGTCTTCCGCAAATCGACCAGACTGACATTGTCGCGGTTATAGGCCTCGAAATAACCGGTATCGATCGGCGGGCGCTTGGTCGCGAAGGGGTGATCTATCGTCGCCAATGTCTCGGCCGTTTGGGGGTCCTCGACGATCTCGCGGATCTTCGACTTCAGGAAATCCGCCGCCGTATCGTTGGCCGCCTTGTCGAGCAGGAGGTCATGAAAGGTGGCACGAAATCTCAGTCCGCCGAACTCCCAGGCTTTCTCATAAATCTCCTGTCTTTCCGCCTCGCCGACGTCGAAAACCTTCCGATCCGCGATCAGAAAAGGATGCCCGTTCGACGAAGCATGCATTGTCTTGCGGATCTCATCGGTATTCTCCTTGGCCCATCGCTTGAAATCGTCGGACAGGGGGCCGTTCTGGGCCGGGATGCTGTAATTTGCCGTGCGCTGAAAGACGGTCAGATGTGCGGCCGTTTCGGCTATGACGGGAACCGCCTGAATGCCGGTCGAACCGGTGCCGATCTGCCCGACCCGTTTGCCGGTGAAATCCACCCCCTCATGCGGCCATTGACCGGTGTGGTACCAATCGCCCTTGAAACTGTCCCGGCCGGGAATATCCGGGACATTCGCGGATGACAGGCAGCCGACGCCGGTGATGAAATATTTGGCGGTGAAAACCTCTCCCGTTTCGGTTTCCACCTGCCAGCGATTGGCCGCCTCGTCATAGCGGGCGGCGGTGACATTCGCGCCAAACTGAATATCGTCCTTGAGCACAAGCTTGTCGGCGACAAAATTGAGGTAGCGTACGATTTCAGGCTGCTGCGGATACCGTTCGGACCACTCCCATTCCTGTAGAATCTCGTCATTGAAGTAATAGCAGTAGGAATGGCTCTCTGAATCGCAGCGTGCACCGGGATACCGGTTCCAGTACCAGGTGCCGCCGACACCGTCGCCGCGCTCCAGAACCCGAACCTTCAATCCCAGCCGATCCCGCAGCAAATGCAGTTGGTAGAGCCCCGTAAACCCGGCGCCGATGATGACGGCGTCATATTGGTTTCCGGTCGATTGCCCCCCGTATCCGATGCCGTTGGTTATCGCTGCCTCGCTCATGGTCGCCCCGCTGCTGATTCACGCCGACCGAAACAATGAACCATGATTCATTTTTTGCAAACGGCTCTACGCTAAACAATCCCGTTCCCCTGGTTCAAGAAATGCGAATTGGAGGGCAATGCCAGATGCGCTAGTGATGGCGACCTGACAATTTTGGAACCAGCCATGCCGACCAGCGTTGAGATCCTCGAGAAACTGATAGCCTTCGACACGGTGAGCCGTACGCCGAACCGGTCCCTGATCGACTATGTGCGCGGTCTGCTGGATCAAGCCGGCATAGAAAGCATCCTGGTCGAGGACGATGCCGGCCATTGCGCGAACTTATACGCAACTGTAGGCGGCTCGGATAGCGGCGGCGTGATGCTTTCCGGCCACACGGATGTGGTGCCGGTGACGGGGCAGGCCTGGACCGTCGATCCCTTCAAAATGACGCAGCGGGACGGAAAACTATACGGACGCGGCACGACCGATATGAAGGGTTTCGTCGCCTGCGCCATCCGCGCCGCTATTGACGCGGCGAACCGCCCACTGGCGACGCCGTTGCATCTGGCACTTTCCTATGACGAGGAGATCGGCTGCGTCGGCGTGCGGCGCCTGCTGGACATGCTGGACGCGGCACCGGTGAAACCAGCCATGTGCATCGTGGGGGAACCGACGGAATTGGTTGTCGCCAACGGGCATAAGGGAAAGACCGCTGCGCGCGCAATCTGCACAGGACTGTCCGTCCATTCCGCCCTCGCGCCGACCGGTGTCAACGCAATCCAGATCGGTGCCGCCTTCATCGAGATGCTGCGCCGGGTTCAGGAAGAGATCGCTGCTTCGGCCGCCAAGGACGATGCCTACGACATCCCCTACACGACCGTCCATGCCGGCATCATCGCCGGCGGCACGGCCTTGAATATCGTTCCCAACGAGTGCCGGATCGATTTCGAGATCCGAAACATTCAATCCGACGATCCCGCCGCGATCCTCCGCCGGATCGAAGAAGAAGCGCAAACAATTGCTCAAAACTTCGGCGAAGGCGCTGGAATCAGCATAGATGTGGTCAACAGCTATCCCGGCTTAGATACGCCGCTGGATGCGGACATAATCCGCTTTGTCCAATCCCTGACGGGCGCAAACAGCACGACCAAGATCGCGTTCGGAACGGAGGGCGGATTGTTCAGCAACCGGTTGGGCATTCCGACCGTGGTCTGCGGACCGGGATCCATGGCGCAGGGACACAAGCCGGACGAATTCATTACCGTCGACCAGATGGCGAAATGCGACCGGATGCTGAATGCTCTGGTGGAAAGGCTAGCGGCCTGACCGGGGGCGCGGCCGAGACCGTCCTTTCAGGAGGCTCATGCCGGGTGCCGCATCCTGGGTGATCCTGGCGCGGCAATGTTCGGCGAACGCGGTAACGATCCGGGATTTGCGGTCGGACGACATCGTGGCCAGACCAAGCGACACGGGCCTGGCATCGTCCCGCAGCGGAACATAGCGCAGCGGTTTTCCGTCGGGCGCGTCCGCGTTCATGCTGGGCACATTCAGCAATCCGTAACCGAACCCATTGGCCACCATCGACCGGACCATGGGCAAATGCGCCGTCCGTTCCAGTACATTGGGCTGCAAGCCGGCCGCCTGGAACAGGGCCATGAAATAGTCGCGACTGGCCGGCAGATCGAGCAGGACCAGCGGTTCTTCGGCAAGCGCCTTCAAACTGACGGACTTCCGTTTCGCATAAGGGTGGTCCGGCGCGAACAAGGCATGCGGCGGCAGAGAAACCAGCGGATCGAACTGCACATCCTGCGGAATTTCGAGGTCGTAGGTCAGCGCCGCATCGATATCGGCCCGCCGGAGCATCCTGATCAAATCGTCCTGATGCGCCTCCACCTGACGGAAATCCACCTCCGGATTGGCATCCTCGAAGCCTTTGCGGATCTCCGGCAAAACAAAGGGAGCGACGGTGACGAGACACCCGACAAAAATCGGCCCACGGACCTGTTCGGAGATATCCGAGGCAACGTCATGCAATGCGGCGCCCCGCTCCAACACCGCCTTCGCCGCCACATAGAAGCGGCGCCCGCCAGGCGTCAGGGACAGACCCTGGGCGTGCTGACGGATGAAGAGTTGGACGCCGAATTCCGTTTCAAGCTGGGAGATCGCCGTTGACAAAGAAGGAGAGGAAACGTTCACCCGCTCCGCCGCTTCGGCAATGCTGCCCGCCTCGCCCACCGCGACGAAGTATTCCAGCTGACGCAGGGTGAAGCGAAGCGGCATTCCTAGCCTTGTTCCCCATGCGCTTTCCGGTCGTGCACATAGTCGTCATAAGCGCGGTACTTGCTCTGCTTGAGGATGTGGTCCGCCAGGTATTTGGCGTCATGCCAAACACCGTAAATGAACGAGGACCCGCGTTGTGACAGCCACGGCAAGCCGAGAAAATAAAGACCGGGCACAACGGAAATACCCCGGCGGTGCCTCGGTTTTCCCTTTTCATCGAATACGTCGAGGTTCAGCCAGCCGTAGTCGAGCGCGTAGCCCGTGGCCCACAGGATCGACGTGATGCCCGCTTCCGAGAGGTCCAATTGCAGGATCGGATCGGTCACACAAGGCGGATCGGCCGCGATCAGACGGGCCTCCGGTTCCTCCGGCAGGTCGAGGCCGTAGCGCTCGACATAGGCATCCGCTTCGTCCAGCACCGACAGATAGTTCCGGTCGCCATAGGCGATGTTGTCCGCCAGATCGTCGGCGATGGTCAGCACACCGTTTTCGTAAGACTGCGTCACACCGAGAAGCGTGATCCCTTCCGACGCCAGACGCCGGAAATCAACCGTTTGCCCGCCGCGCGCGCCGCTGACGGCAATCGTCACATGCTCCGCCCCTTCCTTGGGAACATCCAGGTCCCAGAGCCCAAGAACACCGAGCCACCAGACGTAATCACGGCCGCGATAGGCGCGCGGCGGCCGATCGTGCGGACCGGCGGAAAGATAGACCTTCTTCCCTGCACGGTTCAGTTCGTCGGCGATTTGGACGCCGGAAGAACCGGCCCCGACCACCAGCACCGCGCCTTCGGGCAACTGACCGGGATTGTGATACGTGCTTGAATGAAGCTGCATCTGAACCGCGCCATCCGGTACGATGGCGGGAATAACGGGACGTTGGAACGGGCCCGTTGCAGCCACCACGTTTTCCGCCTCTATGACGCCTTCGGAAGTTTCGGCGCGAAATCCGGTTTTTCCCTCCAGCCGCGCCACGCTGGTCACCTCGACCCCGCAGCGGACAGGCGCGTCGATCTTTTTGGCATAGGCTTCCAAATAGTCCGCCACCTGTTCCTTCGGCGCGAAAGCATCCGGCTCGATACCGGAGAACTCCATCCCCGGGAAGCGATCGTGCCAGGCGGGCCCGTTGGCCACCAGCGAATCCCATCTTTCCGAGCGCCAACGCTCGGCGATGCGGTTCCGTTCCAGAACGACATGGGGGATGCCGCAACTGCTCAAATGTTCACTCATGGCCAAACCTGCCTGGCCGCCGCCGACGACGAGCGTATCTGTCTTCTCTACCGGCATTTCGGACCCCTTCCCACAATCCAGAACGATCATTGCACGGACCACAGCCTAGGAGATACCCGCATCTTCGGAAATTACGAATTCAGTAACCTTTGATTATCGAAAACTTAATCATCTTCTTTCCCATGAACCAACGGCCATCGGGGAAAGAAATAGCTCTTCTGGCGAGGGCGCTGGACCTCCCTGGTTAGGAAATTCCGAAGCAAAGGTGAGAAACTCGGTACTTTGGGAAATGTCCGGCCTGTGGGATAGTGGTCGCGGTCTGTTACCCTGGACCACCGCAACCGCATCCCCCTACTTTGACGGAGACCGAAATGGTCCACACGCGCATCCGCAAGTTCAACACCAAAGACACATATCCGGAACAGAGCCTGGACAACGATCTTTGCCAGGCCGTCGTAACCCATGGCGGCAAAACCGTGTGGCTGCGCGGTCAATGCCCGCAGAATCTTGACGACGCGAAGAACATCGAAAGCCACGATCCCGTCGAACAGACCCATAAGGTCATGCAGAATATCAAGCAGTTGATCGAGGAAGCGGGCGGCAACATGGATCATCTCGTCAAAGTCGTCGTCTATCTGACTGATGTGCGCCACCGGGAGGCCGTCTACCGCACAATGGGTGAATACATAAAGAACGTTCATCCCGTTTCGACCGGCCTTGTCGTACAGGCCCTCGCCCGCCCGGAATGGTTGGTCGAAATCGACGCCACCGCCGTGATCCCGGACTGAGCCCATGACTTTTTCCCTCGTCGCTCGTTGTGCGGATACCGGCATGTTCGGTACCGCGATTTCCTCCTCCTCTCCCGCCGTTGCCGCGCGCTGTGCCTATGCCCGCGCGGGCGTCGGCGCGGTCGCCTCGCAAAATGTCACCGACCCGACGTTGGGCCCGCTGGGACTCGACCTGATGGAACAGGGCATGAGTGCGGCGGATGCCATCGCCGAGATCCAGAAACGCGGAAAATTCATTGAGTATCGCCAGGTACTCGCCGTGGATAAGGCAGGCCAAACCGCAATCCATTCCGGCCCAAATTCGCTGGGTATCTGGACGCAGGCGATGGCGGAAAACGTGGCCGCCGGCGGCAACCTGTTGGCCAATGACGGCGTGCCGCAGGCAATCGTCGACGGCTTCCTCTCGTCTTCCGGTCACCTCGGCGACCGGTTGATCGCGGCGATGCGCGCCGGCCTCGCCGCTGGCGGCGAAGCAGGCCCGGTTCATTCAGCGGGTATGAAAATCGTCGATAAAGTCAGTTGGCCTGCCGCAGACCTGCGCTGCGACTGGACGGAGGAATGTCCGATCGAGGCCGTCGCAACGGCCTGGTCGGTCTACAAACCGCAATTGGACGCCTATATCCAGCGCGCCCTGGACCCGCGCGAAGCGCCATCCTACGGGGTTCCAGGGGACGAATAGTCATATCAATTCGCGGTATCGGACGCTTCCGCTGCCGTCCTGGCAAACCGCTCCGCGCGGGCATGAGTGGTCTGCGCGGCGGATGACTTGTCGACCAGGGTGATAATCTCGGCCGAGTGACGGGAAGGCTCCGCGTCTCCTTCCCGCCACAGCCAGTAGTGATTTCCCGGATTTCCATTCACGGCGACGACATGGTGTCCACCGGCCACGTCGATGGCGTGAATCGTGACCCGTCCGATCAACCCGCCTTTCAGGGCTCGCATATCCTCGACCGCTTCGCGCACAGCCTGTGCCACGGACATACCGCTTTTCATGTAAAGCACGACAGCACGCGCGGTGCCGCAGCGGATGGTCATTTCCCCGACACCGGTACAGGCGCAGGCGCCATAACGGCTGTCGGCATAGGAACCCGCGCCGATGACAGGACTGTCGCCCAGCCGGCCTGGATATTTCCACCCCCAGCCGGAAGTACTGGTAGCGGTGGCGATGCTGCCCGCACGATCCTGGCCCAGGAAAACCGTCGTATCCTTGCCGATCTCAGGGTCCATCGATTGCCAGCAAAGCGCCGCCATGCGCGTATCGGGCCAAGCGGAACGCTGCTCCTCCGTCAATTCCTCCTTGTACCAGGCCACCCAGGCACGGCGCGCATGTTCCATCAACAACTCGCCGCGTTCCGCCCCGATCTCCCTGGCAAACCGCATGGCGCCTTCTCCCACCAGGATTTCATGCGGCAGGTCTTCCATGACATGACGGGCGATGGAGACTGGATGCAGAAAGCCCCGCACGGAGCCGACAGCGCCGGTCCGCAGGTTGTCGCCATCCATCACCGAGGCGTCGAGCTCGACCTCCCCCAGCAAACTCGGCCAACCGCCACGACCGACGGTCCAGACATCCGGGTCCGCCTCGACTCGCCGGACACCCTGCTCAAGCGCATCGAGGACGGGTTTGCCGTCCGTCAGCAGGGCGGCCGATGCACCGATGCCACTGGCCCCTTCGTTATTGGTCAAAACGATACGCATTTCCTCACCCCCAACCGATACTTGCGAGGCATTGTCGGGCTGTCCTGCCGACACGCGCAAATCGTCTGTTGGAAAAGGTCTCATTCACGGCAAGCGCCGAACAAACACGCCCCGCGCGATTTACATCGATTGAGATCGGCGCTACAGGGGTTTGTTGGCGCCTTTTATTCACGCGCAAATCTCACTTTTTTAACGACCCATCGCGATGAACGGCATTCCCGCCGCATCGCCTCAACGGCGAATATAGAATGGCGCTTCCCGTCTCACGCCCGGCATTTCTGCAAGACGACAACATTCCGCGCGGGATCTTCCTGATGCTGATCACGACGCTGTTCTTCGTCTTGATAGATACCTGCGCCAAGCAGCTTTCCCAGAGCCTGCCGGTGATGGAGGTCGTTTGGGCGCGGTTCATGTTCCACGTCCTGGTCGTACTGGTTCTATTGCGGGGAACGGTCTTCCGATATGCCCGCACCAACCGCCCCTGGCTACAACTGTTCAGATCGGCAATGCTTGTGGCGACGACGTATCTGTTCTTCACCGGTATCCAGCAGATCGATCTGGCCATGGCCAGTTCGATCATGTTCCTCAGCCCCATTCTGATTACCGTCCTGTCCGTCCCCTTGCTGGGCGAAAGGATTGGGGTCCGGCGCGTGATGGGGGTTCTGGCTGGTTTGACCGGTGCGCTCATCATCGTCCGGCCGGGATTGGGCGAAGTTCCCGCCGCCGCTTTCTATCTCATCGCGGCCGCCTGCACGAACTCATTGTATCAGCTGACGACCCGCATGCTGCGCCAGCATGACGACGCATACACCACGCTGCTCTATACCGGCCTGGTCGGGATGGTCGCATCCAGCATGGCCGTGCCGTTGGAATGGGTCCCGCCGACTCCGACTGCATGGGGCCTGATGGCGGGAATGGGCACCTTCGGCGCCCTGGGACATTTTACCCTGATCCGCGCCTTCCAATCGGCACCGCCGTCGGCACTGATGCCGTTCGCCTATTCAGGCCTGGTCTGGGCGACCCTGTTCGGCTACGTCGTCTTCTCCAACCTGCCTGATGGATACACCATCGTCGGCGCGGCCGTGATCACGGCTAGCGGCATCTACATCTTTCATCGCGAACAGAAAGCCGCCAAGACGGCCGCAGCGGTACAAGTGGCTCAAGCTCCCCAATCAGACTGACTATCGAGCCAGGAACTCAAGAAGCGCTTCGCTGGTTTCCACCGGCCTTTCCTCTGGAAGCCAGTGATTGCATTTCGCGACGCCACCGCCGGTCACGTTCGTTGCGAATTCCTGCATCATGGCAACGATTTCGGGTCCCCATCGCAGATCCCCGCCAAGGGCGAGAACCGGCATTTGCAGCGGATCCTTTTTCCATTCCAACGCGTCGGCGTGGTCCTTCGGAAAGGCCCGATACCATTCCAACCCGCCGCGGGTCCGGCCGGGTTGGGCAAAGGCATCGGCGAAGACTCTCACATCAGCCGTGTCATGCGCGCCATGGTCGTAGGCGCGATCGAAAATGAAGGTGGAGACATAATCGTATTCCCGTCCGTAAAGCAGCCGCTCCGGCAGGTTCGCCTTCATGTGAAAGGCGAAATGCCAGACCCGGGGATCCGAGAAGATCGCTTCCCAGCGGCTCCAGCCCGGAACGGGTACGTCCAGGATGGCGAAATGCGTCACCGCCTCACGAAACAGGGCCGCCTGGGCCAGCCCAACCATGCCACCAATATCGTGACCGCAAACAGCATATTTCTCATATCCCAGGGCGTTCATGACCGCATGGGTATCGGCGGCCAGTTGCGCTTTGTCGTATCCGCCTTGCGGGCAGTCGGACTGACCCGCCCCGCGCAGATCGATGGCCACCACGGTATGATGCGGCGCCAGAAGCGGCATCATCTTGCGCCATTCCCACCAAGTCTGCGGGAAACCATGCAGCAGCACCAGCGGCGACCCCTGTCCGCCGACAACCGCGTGAATGTTCACGTCACCGGCCTTCACCATGGAATGCTCAAATCCTGCCAAGGTCATCCTTTGCCCCCTTCGATATTGTCCTGAACCGCTTTGACCACCCCTTGGTAAAGGGCATCGATCTGCCGTCTCAACATGTCCAATCCACCGATGCTCTTCAGGCCACGCTGTGCCGCCAGGGCGCGCAGCCTGGTGCACTCCGGCTCGGCGATGACATCGCCGACGAAAGCGTCCGGTGCCGCGGTCGACAAATCGAACGGCAGGGGATCCCGCTCCTTCAATCCCAACGGGGTTGCGTTGATTAACAAGTCGTATCCGGAGAGGTTTCCAGGCGGTTCGGCCAGACAGGTGATGCCCAGCGCCGCTGCCAATCGCTTCGACTTCTCTTCTTCGGGGTCATAAACATCCAATGCGGCAATACCTGAAAGAAGCAGGGCCGCCGCGATACCGCTGCCCGCCCCACCCGCGCCGGCCATGTAGACTCTGCGCCCCATCGGATCGAACCCGGCCGCTTTCAATGCGGTGAGAAAACCCTGGCCGTCGGTCATGGAACCGGTCCAGCCGCCATCACGCGAGCGCATCATCAGATTTGTCGCGCCCGCCAATTCGGCATTCCGATCAAGCGTCGTACAGAATTTCAAGGCCGGTACCTTGAAGGGAACCGTGATAACCGCCGCCACCACATCCGGAAAGGACAGTGCTTCCCGATAGGCGGCATCGAAATCGTCAACCGGCAACTCGATGGATATCATCCGAACCGGAATTCCGTCCGCTTCGAAGCGGGGGTTCAACATCGCAGGGGCTTTCACCTGGGCGATCGGGTTACCGATCATCAGCGCAAGCAGCTGGTTGGCCATACCGGCGACTTTCAGATCGCGCCGTGCCTGCTCCAACGTGCCGGTCACATCCCATTTCAATGCCTGTGACACTTAATTCCCCCACAAAAAGACGCCACTCCGGGAAATCGAGTGGTCATTTTTTATGACCATTCAGTCATTATTTATTTTTGACCGATCTGTCAATTTTCCGTAACGATATGCTATTCAGGCTGGCATCAGTCAGTAAAATGGGCACATGAAAGCGATGAGATCCGTCGGCAGGCCAAAAATCGTTTCGCGTGAGGAAGCCCTTTCCCGTGCCCTGGAGGTTTTCTGGTCGCTGGGATACCAGCGCGCTTCCCTGCCTGTGTTGGAACAGGCGACAGGACTCCGCCGCGGAAGCCTGTATCAGCTATTCAAGGACAAACAGGCGCTGTTTCACGAAGCACTGGACCTCTATGGGGCCGAGGCTTTGGCGACCATGGATCGCATGATGCCGCAAGAGGCTTCACGGGCGGACATCATCGCCTGGATCAAGCATCATGCAACACGCGCCCACGGCAAGGCGGGGGAACGCGGCTGCCTTCTGGTCGAGGCGACCGTGGAAATGGGGCCGCATGACCCAATGATCTCGGAAAAATCGGCGCAGATATTCTCTGCCATGCTTTCACGGCTGGAAACAGCCATAGGCCAGGCCCCCGATCTGGATGAAGACCGCCCGAAGGAAACCGCCCGCGCGATTCTAGCCTTCCTGGAAGGATTGCGTGTCCTGGGCAAGAACGGCCAGACCAAGGCGCAGGTGGAGCGTTCCGTCGACCGGATGATGACTGGCATGCTTCCGACACTCTCTCTTCAATAGGCCTTTCACATTTTCATATGCGTTTGTTTGAATGTGTATGTACGAATGTGTATGTATCGTGGGACGCCCTGTGGTGGAGGATCGTCCCATGCTCGAAGAATGGCTGGCCAGTGAGATCGTCTCTGACCCGGCGAAAGCGTGCCTCGGCGGCTTTGCAATCGGATTGGCCTTTGGTGCCTTCGCCCAAGCCAGCCGGTTCTGCCTGCGCAGTGCCTGTCTAGAATTCTGGCGTATGACGATGGGCCGGTCCGTCGCCGTCTGGCTTATCGTCTTTGGCGCGGCCCTGACAGCTGTTCAGGTTCTTTTTCTAGGCGGTTGGATAGACGCATCGGAAGTCCGGCAGTTGAGCAGCGTCGGCACCCTGTCGGGCGCGATCGTCGGCGGACTGATGTTCGGCATCGGCATGATCCTGGCGCGTGGATGCGCCAGTCGATTGCTGGTCCTGTCCGGCACCGGCAACATGCGCGCCTTGGTCACGGGCCTGATCGTGACCGTTGTCGCGCAGGCCGCATTGTCCGGCGTCTTGTCCCCTCTGCGTGTCGCCCTCTCCAGCCTCTGGAGTATCGGCCCGGAGGCACGAAACTTGATGCAGCAGATCCCGGAACACAGTGGAATCGTACTCGGCATTGCGACACTAATGCTGGCCGTTTGGCTGGCCGCCCGTGAACGGCTGGGGCCGGGCACTGCTTTGATCTCTTTCGCACTCGGTTTGACGATCGCGGCAGGTTGGGGGTTCACCGCGACCCTGTCGCGAGTCTCCTTCTCGCCCGTCGCCATCAACAGCGTAAGCTTTACCGGTCCGTCCGCGGATACGCTGATGGCACTGATCACCTCCCCCAGCATGACGCTTGAATTCAGCCTCGGCCTCGTCCCCGGCGTGTTCGCCGGCTCCTTCCTGTCCGCCATTCTCCGACGCGAATTCAAGATGCAAGTCTTCGACGCCCATACCGGCATGATGCGCTACCTGGCGGGGGCGGTCCTGATGGGTTTCGGCGGAATGCTGGCAGGCGGTTGCGCTGTGGGGGCAGGCGTGACCGGCGGCTCGGTCATGTCACTGACCGCTTGGGCAGCTCTGTTTTGCATGTGGGTCGGGGCGGGACTGGCCATCGGCTTTGAATCGCTGAAGCAGCCAAGGAATGCGATCGCCTAGCGCGATGTTCGATTTCTAACACAACAAAGAACAATCAATGGAGGAGAGGAAAATGAAAAAGACCATATTGGCGACGTGTCTGGCCGGAGCCGTTACTGTTTCGGCCGTCGCATCGGCGGAAGACATCATCAAGGTGCGGTTGATGGGGTCCGATCTGGCCGCGGATATCGCGCGCGCCGCCGTTCAGAGCTGTCGCGACATGGGCTATCAGGTCGCCGCCGTCGTCCTGGACCGCGCGGGGGATACGATGGCGTCGCAGCGGGATACATTCGCCCGCCGCCACACCTTGGAAATCGCGGCAAGGAAAGCCGGCCTTTCCATCATGTCCGGGGTTGCTTCCGTCGAAATGCGGGATTCGCGGGACGATATCCGCGCCGAGTTGAACCATATGGACGGCATCATCGTTATGGAGGGGGGCATTCCGATCCGTGCCGCCGGGTCTCTGGTCGGAGCGGTCGGCGTATCCGGCGCACCCGGTGGCGATATCGACGCCAATTGCGCCAACGCGGGAATTGAAGCCGTCCAGGACCGGCTCGATTTCGCGGACTGAAGCCTTCGAACCGACTGATTGTCGCTCAACAGCTTTGTTATTGCGCGCCGGAAAGACTGTCGTATCGTATTCCCGCGGGAGCCATTCCCGTATCTCTTCTGCGGAGCAGGGACATGACAAGCAGTCTTTCCGTACATTTTCTTCGCGCCTCCGTTCTCTATGCCTTGGCCGGTATGGCACTAGGCCTGCATATGGCCGCCAGCCATGATCACAGCCAGATGCCGACGCATGCCCATCTGATGCTGTTCGGTTGGGTCGGCATGACGATCTATGCGGCGGTATACAAAATGTGGCCAGACACGGCGGCAGGTCCGCTGCCGAAGGTTCACATGATCGTGGCCCATCTCGCCCTGATCACCCTGACGGCGGGACTGTTCATCATCTACAGCGGGGATATCCCCCTGGGTGACCCCATCGCGGCGGTCTCATCGATCGTGCTGTTCGCGAACATGGCGTTGTTCGCCTGGATCGTCTGGCGGAAGGTCCGCTAGACGATCCCGACCGGGCTGCGGTGCCGCTAGGCGGTGAACCGCCGGATGACGTTTTCGACGATCCGGCTGATATTATTATTGCCGCCGTTCCAAGGCAGAGATCCACAGAAAGTGATCGAGCCGACGGAGAAAACGGCCCCGCCGCCCGGCACATCAAAATAGATCATATCGGCGCGGATCAATTCGTCGATCGGCTGCATGGCCCATGTCGTCAAATGGGTCAGTAGTTCCTCCGGCACCAGAACGAAGGATGCCGGGTGGTTCTCAGAAACGGCAAGGATGCGGACATTCTCCGGCGATCCCAACCGGACGTCCGCGCGGTCCAGTTCGTATCCCGCAGCCCCGCCGCCGGAAAACCCGAAATCACCGAGCACATCATCCTCGACCCCGTCGAAGATCCAGGCCAGATCTGGCTCGCGGCTTTCTTCGGTCCGACGGTAATAGGTTCCTTCGAATTGCCCCTGGCTGGTGAATCCGACACCTGCCAGATGTTGCGGCGGGCGGCCGTTCCGCCGCCAAAGCCCGCCATAGCCGCCGTTGAACGCCATGAAGTATTCGCCGGGCTCCGCCGCCCAGGCCCGGATACCGCCCTCGGCGCGGCGGATCTCGATGATGCCCTTTTCCTCCGGATGGACGGCCACGCGCCAATAGAAGCCATTACCGCCCAGATACAGGAACTTGCCACCGTTGTTGCGATAGCCGAGCAACGCATCCAGCGTCTCGGGCGTATGATATTCCGGATGACTGCCGGTCGTGACCGCTTTGTATCCCGTCAGGGCTTCCGCACCTTCTTCATGCAATTCGCGGTCGGTCACGATGTCAAAGGGGATGCCCTTTTCATGCAGCCACCAGATCAGATGACTGTCCGCCTGAAAATGCCGCAATCCGGAACTGTCGCCATACCCCATGGTGATGTAACCCGGCCGGGTATTCAGAAGCGGCCGCAAATGGGAGCAGTGGCAAATGCCGGACCCGTCCTTATGGAAATTGTATGTGGAACAGCCAAGTTCCTCATACTCCGCCGGGTTCCAGGGATAGCCGTTCCAGCGATCGAACTTTTCCTTCCATTCCGGTTTAAAGTCCGGGCGCGAATGGTTGCCATAGATCGTATAGGTGAAAGTGGAGACCAGGACGCAAAGATCCGCCGTCCTTTTGCCCTTTGGCGGGCATACAAAGAACGGTATGGCGTCCTCATGACCGTCCTGCGCGATCCGAAGCACATAGATGCCGGACGGCAAGTCATCGGGTACGGTCCATTCAACATCCGTTTCCCAGCCGAAATCGTAGATATCGTCGCGGTGAAAATGGATCGCACCATAATGTTCCGGCTTGTGCTGCCAATTCATTTCCGAGCCGTCCCAATCATAACCGGTCATGGCGCGCGCAGGATGATTGACCAGTCGGCCATGTAGACCGTGCGGTCCGACATCCTTGATCCCGATGGAGGAAGTCGATCGCGCGAAATCCCACCGCGCCGCCAGTTTCCGGGCCTCCGCGCTATCGGCGGCAAACACGGTCGGCGCTTCGATCTTGCCGTCGAAATGCCGCCCTGCCTGCCCGTCCCGAAGGCCGGCCGCGACCAGCATCGGACCGCCGAGATGCGGCGTGAATCCATCCGCATTCCCGGTCGCCAGGGCCGGTTCGCCCCAAATATCCTTGGGCGATTCCTCGACCGTCAGCGTTCCGCTGGCACAATGATAGGAAAGCCTGACCGAATACCATTTGCGCGGCGAAAGCTTGCGGCCGGTGCTCACCACTGTTTCCCCGGCGCGGCCGGCCAATGCCCCGCTTTCATCCAGGAAGAGTTCGACGCCGCTGAGGCTCATGATGACCTGCTCGCCATCTCCCGGAAGGGTCGGCCAGACTTTCGCCGTGAAGGTCACGTCATCGGGAATCGCCGGCCCTTTCGGGATAAGTGCATAGGAACCGGGATTGAATCCCTGTTGCCGTGCCGGGTAGTCGCCGTTGATCGACGCCTCGACCGCTTCTTCAACGATTCCCGGTCCCGCGGGGTTAGGGTCCGCGCAGATCGATCGCATGAGCCGCGCCGTGAAGGCGCCCTGCCCTGACGCCGAAACCTTGAAGGAGACGGTTCCGCCCGGACGAACGGACAGGGGATCGCAATAACCGATGATGGGAATACGGGGAAGCTGATAGGTCATGTCGCGGCACTCGTCGAAAGAGGGAAATCGGGCGGATACGTTGCGCCGACAATCCTAGGCCAATGAACGGACCCTTGGAAACATGCCGCAGCGGAAAGACCTTTGTGCTTTCCGCAAAAGGTACGGCGCCGGCCGAAGACGCGGAATAACTGAGAAGCCCGGGTGCACCAGCGAGACAATCTCCGAAAACACGGTCGTCTCGGAGCGGAAACCCACGCTTCGCTGGTAGCTGCGACTTCTATTCGCCCAGCCGGACCGCGACATGGCGCCCGCCATCCGCTTCAAAAACCGATACCGGCGCTGCGAAAGCAGGAGCCAGAACCTCTTCCCGGACGACAGTTTCCGGCGGCCCGTCCGTGACGACCCGTCCACCACTGAGCAGCAGGATCCGGTCGGCCGCAGCAGCGGCGAGATTGAGGTCGTGAAGCACAATGACCACGCCAAGCCCTTCCGCCGCGAAACTCCGTGCACGGTTCAGGATCAAAGCCTGATAAGCCATATCGAGACTGGCCGTCGGTTCATCCAGGAACAGAAACCTTGGCGCGTCGAGATGCTCGGACGACCGGATTTGCGCCACCGCGCGCGTGAAGGATACACGCTGTCGCTCGCCCCCCGAAAGCCGTGTAACAGGACGGTTCCGAAATGCGGTCATCTCCGTTTCGCGAAGGGCGCGGTCAACGATATGGCGTTTCTCCCGCTCGGGGACTTGATCCAGGACGCCCATCTCCACGATGTCACGGACAAGGAAGGCAAAGGACATTTCGAAGGACTGCCGCATCACCGTGCGCAAACTGGCCCGCTCCTTGGGCGGGATAGACCGGATCGGACTGCCGTGCAGCGCGACCTCGCCGTCTGCCGCTTCGATATCGCCTGCCATAACACCCAGCAAGGTCGACTTGCCGGCGCCGTTCGGCCCGACCAGCGCCGTGACCTGCCCCGGCAGGATCTGCAGATCGATCCCCTGCAAAACCCGTTTGCCCGCCAAAGAGGCACCCACGCCGCGCAGTGAGATCGTCATATCACCCGCCGCTTTCGCGCCATCAACAACCAAAGGAAAAACGGTCCGCCGACGGCACCGAGCACCAAGCCGATGGGGATGTCCTGCGGTATTGCCGCGGTCCGGGCCACCAGGTCCGCCAGGACCATGATCGAGGCACCGCCCAAGATGGATCCCGGCACGACAATTCGGTTATCCGGTCCTGCGAGCAGACGAACGAGATGCGGCACAACCAGACCGACAAAGAAGATGGACCCAGCGAAGGAGACGGCCGCACCGACCGACAGGGCCACGGAAAAGACGACCAGTCGTTTCAATCGGCGAACATCGACGCCCAGATGCGCGGCTTCCACATCGCCCAGCAAGAGGCGGTTCAAGGACGCGCCGTTTAATGCCAACAGGCCGACCGGCACCAAGACAGCCACGGCGATGACGGGCAGCGCGTCCCACCCGGCGATCGCAAGGCTGCCCAAGGTCCAGAACGACAAGGTCCGCAACTGCTGGTCATCCGCCAGGAACATCATGGCGCCGACACCCGACTGACCGATGGCATTGATTGCTATTCCGGCCAGCAGCATCAAAGCAACGTCAACCCGGCCGTTGACCTGCCCGATCGCGACGATGAGTACGGTCGCCACTGACGCACCGATGAAGGCGACCGCGGGGATTGCGTAATAACTCGCCCAGGCCATGAATCCGGGGATCAGGGCACCACCGACGACGATCGCGGACACCGCCCCGAATGCCGCACCTGAAGTAATCCCGATGAGGCTGGGATCGGCCAGGGGGTTTCGGAACATGACCTGCAAGGCGGCGCCGCTGCCCCCCAGCGCCGCGCCAACCAAAAGGCCGAAGACCACGCGCGGCAACCGGACCTGCAAAATGACCAGACCCGCGCGGTCGACCTCATCCGTCGACAGAGAGGCCACGACCTGCAACAGGTTCACCGGGTAGGCACCGAAGGACAAGGCAACAGCCGCAGCGGACAGCATGACCAGGAACAGACCGCCTAAAACGGTCATCCGTCTGGATATGATCAACCGTGCCGGCAAGGCCTCCGCGATGCTCATCCCGGTTGCAGAGGATCAAACGCAGCGGGGATTTGATCAGCACCATGAAGCTTACGGGCAAGGAGTTGAACCGCGTCCGGCGTTCTCGGGCCGAAGCCCAGCAGCAACAGACCGTTTATACCAATTATACGCCCGTCGCGCGCTGCCCGAAGAGGGGCCAAAACCGGCAGCTTCGCGACCGCGTCGTCACCGCCCAGGCGGTCGGTTACATGGCTCATCAGCAGTATGACATCCGGGTCCGCATGCTGGACCGCTTCCGCGGTGATCGGTCGAAACCCCTCGAATTCATCGAAGACCATTTTACCGCCGGACAAACCGACGATGGCTTCGACCGAGGTGTTCCGACCCGCCGTCATCAGGGAACCGTCCTTCACGTCCAGCAGGAACAAAACCCGCGGGCGTTCCTTGGTCGTATCGACGAATTTACCGATTGTTTGCGCACGCTCGGCAACCGTATTCGCCAGAGCCTCGCCCTCCTTTGCCGCATCGACGAGCCTTGCGATATGCCTGATCTTCTCGACCACGTCGTCGATACTTCGGGCTTCCGCAATTTCTTCGATACGGACACCGACGGATTTAAGGCTGTCCACGGCGACCGGCGGCCCGGCCCCTTCTTCCAGCAGGATCATCGTCGGGTCCAGCGACAGGACACCTTCGACCGACAGGTTCCGCATATATCCCACTTTGGGCAGACGCTCGGCCGCTTTCGGATAGACCGAGGTCGTATCTGCGCCGACCAGCAATGCTTCACGCTTCAGGAAATAGATCGTTTCGGTAATTGACCCGCCGACCGAGACGATTCTTGCCGGCGCCCCCCACGCCATATTCGGCAACACCACCGCACCCGCGGCAAGGCTTGCCAGAAAGGTACGGCGGTCGAGTGTGTAATTGCTCATGCCCTGTCTTTCTTTCGATCGCGTTCCCAATGACTCACGCAGCCGTCAACGCGCCGGCAACTTCCGCAGCGAGGGTGCGCCAGCTCTCCAGTTCCGGATTACCGGGTTTACGCGCGCCGAACACAGTCAGAATCAATTCAGCATCCGCATCGTAGAGTTCGAGTGCGGTGATCGTACCGTCTTCCGACGGCTTCCTGACGATAAAGGCATCAGCAATGCGATCTTCGCGAAGGTGGAGATTGAAGTCGGGATCGAGAACGTTAAGCCAATCCCCCATACGCTTTATGTTCTTCACGACGCCTGTGTGAATTTGAATGCAGCCCCGGTTGCCGACAAAAACCATGATCGGAATCTGGCGCTCGGCTGCCTGGTTGAGAACCTCATCCATTGCCGACAAAGGCGCGCGTTCCGTGAACCGTCCTTCCGCCAAACGCATTGCTTGATGGCGACCGACTTCATGATCCAGCAGCAATTGCCGGAAGTCGTGTACGTCCTGCAACTCGCCCCAATCCTTAAGCAGGCCGACCTTGTCGATCGCGTCGTCCGGGCGGTCGGACGGTTTCTCCGGATAGGGGGTAACCGACGGAAGAAATGGCTCCTGCTCGGATGCAACGAAGCCCGAAACCAAACCGCCGAAAGCTTGCCGGTCGCTTTCTTCGTTCAGGTAGATCTTGTGGACCGCGTCACCCGCCCCGTCGAAGAACTGAAGGCTTGTGCGGTTTCCGCTACGCACATGTTCCTCGACCAGGAAACCGAACCGCCAATGCTTGATGAAGATGCGCAGGTCCACAGTCTCGTTCAGGACAAGGCCGACATGGCTATTGAAACCGACCTTACCGAACTCACCATGGCGTTCATGTACGACATGGTCGTTTCGCGTCAGCACCATCACCCTGCCGACCGACGGCATTCCCTTGATCAGGTTTTTGAAGTCGCCTTCAAGTCGCGAGACGCCGTCACCGCAGCGAATAGCCACCAGCGCGCATTCACTGATCCCAAGTTCCGCGGCCGCGTCCCGGGCGCGCACTCCCGGGTTGGCTGTTTTCAATTCTGCTAGCTCCCGCAGAAGCGCCGCAACATCGCCGCCGGTCGTCCGTTCGCTCATGTTCTCCGTCCTTCCCTCTAAAGGTGGCGCAGGGCCCGCCCTATTTGGTCAAAATCAGCTTTCCCTGCCGCGTGTGTCGCAGCCGATACAACTCGCCGTTATGCTCGATGGCTACCTCGGCGCCCCCGTCCAACAGGTCCTCGCTGGAAAGGACCGTTATCGATTTCTCGGATTTCCGCTTGGAAACCGACGTTGCACGACCCTCTCCCGTGGCGAGCTCAGTCATCACCCCTCCAAAACCTAAAATTTGTAGCTAACGGACAGTTTCGCGTTCCGGCCGGCTTCGCGCAGCTCGGACAGGAAGCGCTGGTAATCCTTGTCGAAGATATTATCGACGCCGAAATCGACGCGAAGACCGTCGAGGTCCTTGTCTTTAGGCACCCAGGAGACAAAGACATCATGGATGAATTTGCTTCCCTTCACCGGTACGGTGCCGTTCGGAACGCGTTCCTGACCGCCGTAGTAGATGGTCCGCCAACCGGCCTTCACCCCATGCGGCGCCCACTTATAGCCGATGGTCGCCGTCGCCTTATCCTCCGGGATGTCGCCCAGCGGATCGCCGTCGGCGAGATCATCTCCCCGCAGACGTGCATAGGTAGCAGCGCCGAACAGCGTTCCGGAATCGTAGCCGGCCTCAAGCTCCACGCCTTCGATCCGTGCATCGGTGACGTTTACATTTGTACTGGTCCCGAAAATGCCCCCGACGACCTGCAGTTCGATCAAGTCCTCGACGTCGTTCCGGAAGACGGAGCCTTTCATACGAAACGCATCGCCTTCGGACAGCACATTGTCGAAAGAGGTCGCCAGACCAACTTCCTTATTCTTTGCGAATTCCGGGCGCAGATCCGGATTGGCCACAAAGGTGTTGAAAACGAAATGCGTGCCGCCGACGAACAGTTCCGTGAGGGACGGCGCCCGGAACGCTTCGGCATATGACCCGAAGGCGGTGAGCCACGGCGCCACACGATAGGACACGGCGATCTGTTTCGAGATTTCGCCCTCTTCGTTGTCCGGCTGTCCGATTGCGGTCAGATGATAGTAATCGTACCGGGCGGACGGCGTGACGGTCAGGTCGTCATAAAGCTCGAACTCGGCCTGCAGGAAGTATCCCTGCGTGTTGCGTTCCGCCGACGGAAATTCCTGCCGCAGTGTTCCGTTCGTGGACCCGACTTGGCGGTCCTGAAATGCTTCCAAACCGGCGGTCAGACTCAAGTTCGCCCAATCGGATAGTGCAAAACGGCTGGTATTCGCCGCGTCGATGCCGACCGTGTCCAGTTCCGTCGTCTGATGCCGTCGATCCGACAGCCTGATTTCACGGATATCCGTTCGCGAATAGTAAGCGGTGGCCCGCGCATCCAACCAGTTCCCCATTCCCTCGAAGGTATAGGTCAGAGCCGCCGATTTTTCGTTGGTTATACGATCCGCGAAATCCGTTGAGTTCGTGTTCGCCGCCGTTGGAATGATGTGATCATCCTTGAAGCTTTGGACGCTCGCTTCCAACCCGTGGCCATCGACGATCACGCTACCCTTGGCCAGGCCCGACAGAATACTGTCGCCCGATCCGGGGACATCATTGCCGCTGCCGTCCGTATAATTGCCGGCAGACGATCGGGTCAGGTTGAACAGCACATCGGTGTTGTCCGTCGGCGCGCCATAGGCCGTCGCCGTCACGAACCGTTGCGAGTTGCTGGTGTGAAAACCGGTGCGGACCATACCGCCGATCGTTTGCCCTGGTTCCAGCAAGTCCGCTGCGTCGACCGTCTCCACCGAGACGACACCGCCGATCGCGCCGCTGCCATATAGCGTCGAACTCGGCCCGCGCAGAACGTCCACCTGCTTCAACAGACTTGGCTCCATGAAGACACGGCCGCGGTGCCCGGCTTCGAAATTCTTCCGTACACCGTCTACCCGCATCACAACGCGTTCACCGGAAAAACCGCGGATATTCGGCTGTTCGGCCGTGTCGCGGGGGCCGCCGCCCATTTCCAGACCGGGGACTGTTTCCAGGATGTCATCAAGGCTCTTGGCCTGACTTTCCACGATGGAATCCCGGTCCACGACGGTAATCGCGGCAGGCACTTCGATAGCCGCCTTTTCCGTTCGCGTCCCCGTTATGGTCATCGAGTCCAATGTCGTTGCCTGCACGACTTCGACACCTTGCGCTGCGGCGCCATGACCGGCCAAACTTGTAATCCCCACCAATGCCGCCGCGGTCACGCGGCGCCCCTTGCTACATCCCCCGAAAACTCTCATCGCACGCTCCAGCCATATCAAAACGATGGCCCGGATCTCCGGACCCACGCTTGGCTGGCTATCGCCCGATTAAGGGAAGCTGGCTCAGCTATTACGCAATTGCAAATCAGTCGCACTTGCAGTGAGGAAATTGCCTATCGTGACGCTTCCTGTCAAGCGGTCTCATTCGCGCTGTGGGGGCACCCTGTACGGTGCTGATGAACCGCGGCGACTACAGAACATGAAGCCCTTGTTTCAATTGACAATATTGAGCTTTCTTGATCATCTCCAAACCACAAAAATAAAACCCCTTGCGGGGATGGGAGGTTAAAATGCGCCGTTGCGACTTGCTTGGCATCGCCAAGCAAACGTTTCTAATTGCCGGGATATGGGCGGTTCTGACAGGTACGGCCCATGCGGAGGACGGCTTTAATTCAGGCGACACGGCCTGGATCATCACGGCCACGGCCCTTGTTCTTTTCATGACATTGCCCGGCTTGGCCCTGTTCTACGGTGGCCTCGTGCGTTCCAAGAACGTGCTTTCGGTTTTCATGCACTGTTTCGCGATCGCCTGCCTGGCATCGCTTCTATGGCTTGTCGGTGTCTACAGCTTGTCGTTCAGCGACGGCGGCAGCGTGAACGCCTGGATCGGCGGATTGTCGTCGATGATGTTGTTGAACGTGGGAACCGACACCTTGTCCGGGTCGATCCCGGAGGACGTGTTCTTCATGTTCCAGGCGACTTTCGCCATCATCACGCCGGCCCTCATGGTTGGCGCCTATGTGGAGCGGATCAAGTTCTCGGCGGTGCTGATTATATCCGCCCTTTGGCTCGTGCTGGTATATGCGCCTGTTTGCCATTGGGTCTGGGGTGGCGGCTGGCTTGCCGAGTTGGGCGTCATGGATTTTGCCGGCGGCCTGGTCGTCCACGCGACCGCCGGGATTTCCTCTTTGGTCATCGTCAAGGTTTTGGGTCCGCGATCAGGGTTTCCGGGAGAGATCCTGCCGCCACACAATCCAGGCATGGTCATGATGGGCGCGGCGATGCTCTGGGTCGGCTGGTTCGGCTTCAATGCGGGTTCCGCCCTGGCTGCCGATGGGTCCGCCGGCATGGCCATGCTGGTCACCCATATCTCCGCCGCCACGGCTTCCCTGGTCTGGATGGCGATTGAATGGATCAAATACGGACGCCCCTCGCTGGTTGGCCTCGTCACCGGTACGATCGCCGGTTTGGCGACAATCACCCCGGCCTCGGGCTTCGTCGGTCCGATCGGCGCACTTATCATCGGTGCCGCCGCCGGTTGGGTCTGCTTCCAGATGGTCCAGATCGTCAAACAGGCCTGGAAACTCGACGACTCGCTGGACGTCTTTGCCGTCCACGGCGTCGGCGGTTCGCTGGGCACGCTGATGGTCGGAGTTCTCGCTTCGGAAAGCTTCGGCGGAATGGGCCTTCCGGAAGGCGTGAGCATCGGTGGTGCGCTCGGCGTTCAGGCCCTGGGCCTTGTTGCCACCTGCGTCTGGTCCGCCATTCTCAGCATCATCATCGTCAAAGTGACCGCCGCGGTCACCGGCGGCATCCGGGTCGACAAGGAATCCGAGATTGAGGGTCTGGATCTCACCGTTCACGGTGAACGCGCCTACCATCTCGACTGAATCAGGATTGGAGGAAATTTCCCATGAAATACATTATCGCGGTCATCAAACCGCATAAGCTCGACGCAGTAAGGGAAGCACTTTCCGCCGTCGGCGTTAACGGTATGACGGTTTCCGAAGTGAAGGGATATGGACGTCAGCGCGGACAGGCGGAGATCTATCGCGGCGCCGAGTACCAGATCAATTTCGTGCCGAAAGCGAAGGTGGAAATCGCAGTTTCCGATGACCAGCTTGAAGCGACGGTGGAAGCGCTGCAATCGGCGGCCGAAACCGGCAAAATCGGCGACGGCAAAATCTTCGTGCTGGAACTGGCAAGCGCCGTCCGCATACGTACCGGCGAGCACGGCCAGGACGCTCTGTAGAGATTCCGCGAAAACACCCTTGCGGACCTAGCCGATGGGCAATTCCGCAAGGGCTGTAGGAACCGGGATGGTCGCATCCGCGAGCTGGCTTTCCATGCCGGCAATCGGCGTGAAGAAAGCAAGACCGACAAAGGCGTATCGACCCTCGCCCAGTCTATAGGGCGCGATTACCCGGAAAATGCGCCGAACGTATTGTGCCTGTCCAATATAGCCACTGGTTGAAAATACAGGGCGGCCATACTGAACAGTCCTGACGAACTCCCGCGCCATCAGCGTCTTATTCTTTAGCGGAAGATCGCGAAGGTATCGCTTGTTGGCCGGGAATCCGTTGTGGCTCTCTATCGCATCGCCGACGAGTTCGTAAAAAAAGCGTCTTCTCGGACCGACCGTCTTCAGCAGGATGAAATGCGCCCATAAGGACGGCGGAATATCCAGGACGTCGAATGTTTCGAAATCCGGCACGCCGCCATCGGATTGAGAAAACCAGAGATCGACCAATGGCTTGAACTTGGGAACCGGACAATCCTCAGGCCTCGTCAGTACCGCATGGTACGACTTGAAAACCCCGGGCTTAAAAATCGTCCCGCCGGGAATTTGCCTTTCCGTCCGCAAAATTGGCCCCTTTATTCACGTCCGCTGCATAACAGCCAGATATTGTAACGCAGCTTTTCTTTACAATTCGCTAATTAATTGGATGCCGATAAATATCGGTAAGATCGGGCATGCTCATTGCTCAGGATCAAACCCAAACCTGCCGGCCGTGCTAAAATACCGATATCCTGATCGAGTAAGAGGATTTGATGGAAGTTGTCCTGAGTGCGGCCGGCGGGTTGGCGCTGTTTCTTCTGGCCATGGGCATGATGACCGATGGCCTGAAGGTGTTCGGCGGCGAAAGCCTGAAACGTCTTCTCCATAATTGGACTTCATCCATCCTGCGCGGCGTCATGAGCGGTGCGCTGATAACGGCTATCGTTCAATCGTCCAGCGCCGTCACCTTGGCGACGATCGGTTTTGTCAACGCCGGCGCCTTGACCATGAACCAGGCACTGGGCGTGATTTTCGGGGCCAATGTCGGCACCACCATGACCGGATGGATCGTCAGTCTGGTCGGCATCGGCTTCAAGATCGAACCCCTCGCCCTGCCGATCCTGGCAGTCGGCGTGGTTATCCGCCTGCTCAGTCCACGGAAGCGCATCAAGGGATTGGGGGACGCGATTGCCGGATTTGCCCTGTTTTTCCTGGGGCTTGGCATCCTGAAGGACGCTTTGTCGGGAATGACGGCGGAATTCGGCGCCAGCATGATCGCGATGCCCGAAGGACTTTCCGGCATGGTGATCGCTATAGCGGTAGGTACCGTCATCACCGTGCTGACCCAATCGTCCAGCGCGGCCATTGCGGTCATCATCACCGCGGCATCGGAGGCCGTGATCGGTCTGAACGTCGCCGCCGCGGCCGTAATCGGTGCAAATATCGGCACAACGGTAACCGCATTGCTGGCCGTGATCGGCGCGACACCGTCGGCAAAACGCGTCGCGGTCGGTCATGTCGTTTTCAACCTGGTCACCGGCCTTGTCGCAGTCGCGATCCTGCCGGCAGTTCTAGTCGGCCTTGAATGGGCCGGGAACTGGGCCGGCCTAGGGAGCCAGCCGGCGGTGCTGCTGGCCCTGTTCCACACCTTCTTCAATCTGCTGGGGGTCGTCTTGATGATCCCCTTGACGAGGCGACTGGCCCGTCTCTTGGAGACAATGTTCCGGTCGGCGGAGGAGGACATGAGCCGGCCGCGGTTTCTGGACGAATACGTGCTGGCCACGCCCGTCCTGGCAATGCTTGCCCTTCGCAACGAGCTGGACCGGCTTTTGGATATGGTTTCGGGCCTCTGCCAGCATGCCCTTGGCAGCAATCCGAACGAAAGGAAGATCAACGCGCAGTCGGACGGCATACTCGCGCTGTGCGATAGGATAGCGGAATTCGCGACATCCATTCAGATGGAGGTTCTTCCCCGGTCCGTTGCCGAGGACCTTCCCCACGCGCTGCGGATCGCACGCTATTTGGAGGAAGCCGCCAGACTGACCCCGGAAGTCGCAAATTTGCGCGCGCATCTTTGGCGCATACACGGTGTCGAGGCGCGATCCGCCGTTGAGCACGCCCTATTCAATGCGCTGCGGTTCCTGGATGCGGTCAGCGCCCGACGGGATCAGGAGGCCCCGACATCGGATGAGGAAAGCGAGCAACAATTGCTGGCGGATTTCCTGGCCGCCTATGAGGATGCCAAGGCAACGTTGCTGGAAACAGCCGCGGCAAGAAAGGCAGATATCATGTCCGTCGACCCCATTCTGGACGCTTTGCGCGAAACGCGTAGGATCGTGGATCAGATCGGTAAAGCAGATCGGATGCTGCGTGACGGCTTCATCGACGGGCATCTATTGGAGGAAGGCATCCAGACCGACGACACGCCGGATCTGTTGTCAGAAGAATCCGACATGCCCACACCAAAGAAAGCCGGTCCCGCCCCAGCCGGAACAAAGGAGAATGACGGCCTGCAGCGAAGCACCCTTCCGATTGCCCAGCAGCAGAAGAAAAGCGACGCACCATGATTACGTCGAGACTCATTCAACGCATTATCACCAATCAAGCAATAATCAGCCGGAGGCCGTAACATCATGGTCGAAACCCGTCGTTCCCTGCCCCAACTGACTGCCCATTTGGGTACACTTATCCGGCAGCGGCTATGGCTGCAGGTCCTGGTAGGCATGTTCCTTGGCGTGCTCGTCGGCATTCTGATCGGCCCGACAAGCGGCTATGTCAGCCCGGAAATCGCGGGATTGGCCGGGAACTGGATATCCCTTCCCGGCAAGCTTTTTCTGATCGCCATACAATTCGTCGTGGTGCCCCTCGTCGTGGCGTCGGTGATCCGTGGCATAGCAGCAGGGGAAAACACCGAAGGGCTCGGAGTCCTCGGTTCAAAGACCGTGATCTTTTTCCTGACCACGACCGTGCTGGCAGTCGGGATCGGTGTCCTGGTCGCGACCGTAATACAACCGGGCAATTACCTGGACGGCATCGCCATGCAGGATGCCATGCAGACCGAATCCGCCGGTGCGGAAGCGATCGCCGGGGCCGCTTCCGTCAGCGCGCCAAAAGTAAACGATCTTCCCGATATCATCATCGGCCTGTTTCCCAAGGATCCTTTGAGCACTTTCGTCAGCGGCAACATGCTGCAAATCGTGATCGCCGCAGCGATCATCGGTGTCGCGCTGACCATGACGCCGGGCGATCAGCGCAAGCCGCTGCTGGACCTGTTGGCATCGGTCCAGGCAGCTTGCATGGTGATCGTCGGATGGGTCATGCGTTTCGCGCCTTTGGCGGTTTTCGGCCTATTGGCACATATAACCTCGCGCGTAGGACTGTCCGCCCTGATCGGAACCAGCGTCTATGTCGCCACCGTCTTGGTTGGGCTGTTCCTGCTATTGCTCGTTTATCTGTCGATCGGCTGGTTCATCGCCGGGCGCTCGCCGCGCAAGTTCCTCGGTGCCGCGAAAGACGTCATGCTGCTCGCCTTTTCAACCTCCAGCTCCGCATCGGTCATGCCCTTGTCACTGACCACGACGGAGGAGAAGCTTGGGGTACGCCCCGCGGTCGCACGGTTCGTCATTCCGCTCGGCACCACGATCAACATGGGCGGCACCGCCCTCTATCAAGGTGTCGCCGCCTTGTTCCTGGCACAGGTTTTCGGGATAGAACTGGGCGTCGCCGGCATCCTACTGGTGACAGTGATGGCGACCGGCGCGGCAATCGGATCACCGGGCACGCCGGGTGTCGGTATCGTGGTTCTGGCGACGATCCTAACCAGCGTCGGCATACCGCCGGCGGGAATTGCCATCATTCTGGGCGTCGACCGCTTGCTGGACATGTGCCGCACTGTCGTCAACGTCACCGGCGACATGGTCGCCTGCGTCACCATCGACCACCTGCTGCTGAAATCGGCAGGCGTGGAAGAACCCCATCTGGGCAAGGTTGCGACACCGGCCATGCACGCCCCCGAACCGACCCGCGAACCGACCGCGGAAACGGCAGGTCCGAGGGCCGCGGGTCCGGATATGCAGGGCGATCCGAAGGCAGGCTGAGATCAAAAAATCTCTTTGACGTAGAGTTCCTCCGGCAAGACCTTCCTCTCATAGTCGGGGTTGAAGACCCTATCCGGCAGATGCACCGGTTCATGCGGGACGTCCTCGTAGGGGATCTGCCCCAGCAGATTGTGGATACAGTTCAGACGGGCCCGTTTCTTGTCATTGCCTTCAACGATCCACCACGGCGCTTCCGGGATGTTCGTCCGCTCAAGCATCTCCTCTTTCACTCGGGTGTATTGCTCCCAGCGGACACGGGATTCCAAATCCATAGGGCTCAATTTCCACTGCTTCATCGGATCGTGAATGCGCATGAGGAATCGTAGTTGCTGTTCCTGATCGGTGATCGAGAACCAATATTTGATCAGCTTGATCCCGGACCGCGCCAGCATCCTCTCGAATTCCGGAACGTCGTTGAAAAACTGTTCGACCTGATCGGGATTGGCGAAATTCATGACGCGCTCGACGCCGGCGCGATTATACCAGGAACGGTCGAACAGAACGATCTCACCAGCGGCGGGCAGATGCGGCACATAGCGCTGAAAATACCATTGGGATTTCTCCCGCTCGGTCGGCGCCGGAAGAGCGACCACGCGGCATGTTCGCGGGTTCAGTCTTTGAATGACCCGCTTGATGACCCCGCCCTTGCCGGCCGCATCGCGGCCTTCAAAGATAACGACAAGCTTGTAGCCGGTATGATTCACCCAATCCTGCATTCGGACCAGTTCCGCCTGTAGCCGAAGCAACTCACGGAAATAGACCCGTCGGTCCAGCGAGGATTTATGCTTGAGGTCGGTGATGGTTTTCAGTTCGCGCGCGACCCGAAGATCATCGATCTCCATTTCCAGTTCTTCGTCGAAACTGTCTTCCAGTTCCGCCTCGACCCAGCTTTTCTCGACACCGCTCTCAATCCCGTCATCCATGGCTTCAACCCTCGACCCATTCTTACGCATAAACCGTAACTCAAACCCGGCCAATCTATCGCCGAAGTCTGACAGTTTCATTTCGGTCTCTGCGTCAAATGTCTCGGGTTAACACTCCCGGGGATACCTGAAGCGGTCACAAACCTTTATCGAAATATGTAGATGGGGCTAGACCATGTGAAATGGCCGTCCTCATGCGTGACGCGAACGTAGAGCGCGTTGTCCCGGTCGTCCCTTAGACGGATCTTCCGTTCCAGAACCGCCGATCGATGCGGATTCTCATCGGGCATCCGGAATATCCGGATACGCCGATCAATACCGCCATTGGCAAAGATCATTTCATCCCGGCCGATATCCGCTATAGCGATCTCCTCTTTCACCAAAGCGGTGTCGATCTTGATGACGCCGGCATCGGGATCCGACAGAACCGCGTCGAACCCGCCGAACCCGCCGGTCGTAAGCGCCGTCCATTCCAGACGGTTGGCGCCGACCTGATCGAAACGCTTGTCCAAATTGTAACGGTTGATGGGCGTAAGCGACTCGAAACTGTTGCCGGTCAATTCGGCGCATCCATCCCAGATCGTCTCCCGGCCCCGCCCCCGGTATTCGGAGCCTTCCCAGAGGACACGGATACGGCTACCGAGATCCTCCTCGGTGTAGGGCCGGAATATTTCCACTGTTTCCAAACCGTTTCGGATGTCGATGCGTTCGATCGGCGCTGCGCCGTGTACATCGATCCGGAAGGTCACTTCCTTGTCCTCCGATCGCAGGATATCCCCCATCATCGCACTCATGACCGAATGCTGTGGTGTTTCCCCCCAATCGGGATTGTCCTCAAACATTGTCGCCTCGGAAGCGAAATCAACCCGCGTATCCAGGATCACCCGGCTGCCGGTGGTTCCGTAATGGTGCCGCCGCTTCAGACCTTCCATGATGCCCGCGCGTGTGAAACTCGGCGCAAGGACACAGGTGAGACCGCCATAGGCGCCAAACTTCGTCGCGCCCGGATGCGACGCCCCAGGGCGGCCCTTATGCCCGTCCGAGTTGGACATGATTCCGACGCGATACCCCTGCTCCAACGCGTCATCCATCAGCCATTCGAAGGTACCCCAGGCCGAGTGAACCTCGACCGACCGTTCTATCCGCTCGTCATGGGCGATCTTGATATCCGCGTAGCGCCCGCCGATATGGGCGAAGACGGTACACTCCTCGCCTTTCAACGCATCAAACAGGTCGGACGCGGATGTCGCATCCGTGTGAATATCCGACAGATCGTCCACCAATGCATGGGAGGAGCGATGGATCTGTCGCCCTTCATGCATGTGCAGCACATTCCGGTCACCGCCCAGCCCCGTATTCCCAGACCATTCCCATCCCGGGAAGACGATGAAACGGTCGTCCTCGGTGAACTCCTTGGACAACTCGTTCAACCATTGCCAGAACGGTTCGGTGATCTGGAAGTCGTTGCCCTGATGAACGCAGATATCGAGGAATGCCTTGTCGCGGGCAAAATCATAGAAGTCGCGGGCTGAATTCGTGCCGATCGTCTCTTCGGACTGCCCATGCAGATCACCCCAGTAAGGCAGAAGCGCGGCCGTATCGGCGAAACGGCAGGGGTTGCTGCACGCGAGAGGCTCCCCCTCCGCGTCGAGCAGTTCCACGCACAGGTCTCCGGCCTCGGGGACGGTGAGCCCTTCCAGCACCACCCCGAATTCACCTTTTTTGAACGTCACTTCTTCCGGAAGGCCCTCGACGTTCATGTTTGCCTTCAAGCGGTATGTTCCGTCACAAAGGTCGGAGGGGTTGCCCCATTGATCCTCTCCCTTCAGGCAAAGCCGGAAAGGTTCGCCCACCCGGCGCAGCGTGGGCAGGATCGCCTTGTAAAGGGCGGGCGGCCCGGGAACGATTTCAATGATCGGCTGTTCGGGGAGTTCCACGTAATTGTATGTGGCGATAGCATCGACCAGAACACGGAACTCGAAGGTTTTCTCGCAAAAAGTCTGAAGCCGGATCCCGGGGCTGCCTTGCCGGCGATCGCCGAACCGGACGATGATCTGGTCTCCTTCCCGAAGGAACCCGCGCACGACCTTGATATAGAGTGTCTTATCCCAGGGTCGGATATTTCGCTTCATGTCGTACTCGACATGCAGGATGGCGCCGTTCGTGGCTTCGACGGTGGTATAATTCGGTGCGGTCGGGTCGTCGAACTGCGGGCGGCCCATATCCGAGGCGAAGCGGTGCACGACCTTGATCGACCCGGTATCGTCTATCCCGAAATAGCCGGCCGTATACGTGACTGTGAATTCCTGGAAGGACCCTGCTTCGAAACGTCCGGTGGGAGAGACCGTCGCACTCCCCATCCTTTCGGGCATATATGTTGAATGCGGCATCCGATCCTCCCCTTTCCGCCTCTCCCCTCACAAGAGGTTGGCCGGCGCAGTGCCGGCCACGGTTCGCATTCTCACACGAAAGGTTGGAAAAAATCACGCCGAATTCGATTTCGGCCGATCTTCGGGCCTTCAGCGCCGCTTGTCGCCGCGCATTGCGGCAATTTCATCCAAGGCCTCTTCCCGGGAAGAGTGGATTGTCGGGTCGGACGCGGCGGCGCGTGACCAGGGGTCGTCGTCCGAGACCTGGACATACCGAACGGTTCCCAGGGAGTAGGATACGTTGATCTTTTTCGCGCGATGGGCAAAGGCGATCCAGGCCTCAGGCCAGATGCGGCAGGCATAGTTCACGACGAAGAACCAGTCGGTTCCCGTGTCCTCGATGATCTGATCGACCGTGTCGAAGAATTCGTTGACCATCTCGGGCGTGGAGAATTGCAAACCACTGAGGTCGATTTCGATCAGTTTGTCTTCGTAACTGACACGGACCCGCTTGGCGTGATCGGACGGCGTCGGTTTTGCTTCAACCGTTGCGTCCTTGTCCGAATAGAGCATATCGCCCAAATGGCGGACGCTGGCTTCCAGCCTGGTGCAGCCCCGCAATGCCTTCTCAGCGAAGCGGACCCGCTCATGCTCTGGCAATTCCGGATAGTCGCGAAGAATTTCCAACGCACCGCGCAGCGCCGTCAAAGGCGCGACGAAGTCTTCTTCCAACTTCGTGCTGAGCGCGATTGTCTCGTGGCGCTGCGGTTGCTTGTCGGTCATCCGCCGGCACTCCGGCCAAGCTGATTAGATTGCCAAATATTGCTGACGCAGATCGGCGTTGTCGAGAACCTCCTGCGCTTTCCCGTCGAACACGACCTGACCCATGTCCAGGATGATCGCCCGGTCGGCCAAATGCAATGCGGCGATCGCATTCTGCTCGACGATGATCGTCGTCATGCCCAGATTCTTGATTTGCTCAAGCGTCTTCTCGATTTCCTGAACGATGACGGGCGCCAACCCTTCATAGGGCTCGTCCAGAAGCAGCAGTTTGACGTCGCGCGCCAGGGTCCGGCCGATGGCCAACATCTGCTGTTCACCACCGGAAAGCGTCGTGCCTTCCTGCATGCGCCGTTCCCCCAAACGCGGGAACAATTCATAGATCCGTTCGATCGACCATCCGATCGGCGGCGCGATCTGGGCCAGCTTCAGGTTTTCCTCGACCGTTAGCCCTTGAATGATCCGGCGGTCTTCCGGAACCAGACCGATACCGACCTGGGCCGCCTGGTGGGCACGCATTTCGTGCAGCGGCTTGTGGTCCAGCCAGATCTCACCATGTTTCAGCGCGGGATCGTCGACCCGGGCGATTGCCCTCAACGTGGAGGTCTTGCCCGCCCCGTTTCGACCGAGGAGGGCGACGATCTCGCCTTCCCGGATATCGAAGCTGACGCCCTGAACGATGTAACTTTCACCGTAATAGGCGTGAATGTCCCAACACGAGAAATAGGCGGCCTGCCCCCCTTGGGAGAAAACCGGTTTCTTGCCGGGCGCGCGTCCCGCATAGGCGTCGTCCTTCAGGAGGCTGCCGGATTGCGTCGATGTTTCCATTTTCTTCTCCACCTATCCAAGCAAGCCTAGAGATGTGCGCCGCCCAGATATGCTTCCTGCACTCTGGGATCGCCTTTGATATTCTCAGGCAAGTCTTCGACGATGACTGTTCCTTGCGCCAAGACGCTGATCTTGTCGGCCAGGGAAAACACGACATGCATGTCGTGCTCGATGACCACCATGGTGACACCGCGTTCCGCGATCCGTTTCATCAGGTCGATCGTGTTATTGGTGTCGGCACGCGCCATGCCCGCCGTCGGTTCATCCAACAGCAGCAGTTTGGGCTGCTGGATGAGGCACATGGCAAGCTCCAACCGGCGTTTGTCGCCGCGTGAGAGCTGACCCGCGATATCCTCGGACTTATTGGCCAGACCGACATCTGCCAGCATATCCAGGGCCATGTCGCGCAACTCCGCCTCGCTCGTCACGGACATCCACGCATTCATCGTGAACGAACCGTCCCGTTTGGCGAATGCCGGGATCATGACGTTTTCCAGAAGCGACAGGTTTCCGAAAATTTCGGGCGTCTGGAAGACACGGCTGACACCGAGTTGGTTGATTTGATGCGGTTGAATGCCAAGCAGGGAACTGCCGTCGAAGGTAACGGATCCGGTATCCGGCTCGAGCCGTCCGACGAAGCAGTTGAGCAATGTCGACTTCCCCGCACCGTTCGGACCGATGATCGCGTGGACCGTTCCGGCATCGACTTGAAGGTTGACGTTGTTCAACGCCTTCAGACCGCCGAAGCGCTTATTCACATTCTCGACTGAAAGAATAGCCATGGCGCCCTCCCCTTATTCGGCGGCCGCGGGCGAACCCGCCTCGCCGTTTCCGCCGCTCGTGCGGTTTTTCACGAAGTTACTGATCCGATTGAAGCCTTCCATAAGCCCACCCGGCAGGAAGATAACGATGAGCATGAAAAGCGCGCCCAAAGTCAGGTGCCACCCTTCGCCCACGAACAGCCCCGTGACGCGGACCATGATGTGTTGAAGGGCTTCCGGCAGGAAGTCGTAGATGCCCGTCAGGATGCCTTCGTTGAAGGCCGAGAAGATATTCTCGAAATACTTGATGGCGCCGGCTCCGATCACCGGTCCAAGCAGGGTTCCCGCCCCACCCAGAATGGTCATCAGAACGACTTCCCCGGACGCGGTCCACTGCATCCGCTCCGCGCCGGCCAGCGGATCCGTCACCGCCATCAGACCGCCGGCCAATCCGGCATACATGCCAGAGATGACGAAGGCCGCAAGCGTGTAGGGCCGCGTGTTGAAGCCGGTATAATTCATGCGGTTCTGGTTGGATTTAATCGCGCGGAGCATCATCCCGAAAGGCGAACGGAAGATGCGCATCGCGATGAAGAAGCAGATGATCAGCATAACGCCGCAGAAGTAGAACCCCGGATACCCGGTCATGTCGATGCCGAACAGGTCCGAGGACGGCAGAACGGCACCGTAGTCGCGCCCGAACATGACATCGAGTACGCGCGGGTCCGACTGGGCCAACTGCAGGCCGGTTTCCCCGTTGGTGATCGGCGTCAGCACAGAATAGGCAAGATTGTAACTCATCTGCGCGAAGGCGAGCGTCAGGATGGAGAAATAGATCCCACTCCGGCGCAGCGACACAAACCCGATGACCGCAGCGAACAACCCGCCCATCACCGTGGCCAGAATGACGGCCGGGAACGGGTTCATGCTGAGCAGCTTGAAAGTCCAGACCGCCGTGTAGGACCCCATACCCAGGAACGCCGCATGCCCGAAGGACAGGTATCCGGTCAATCCGAACAGGATGTTGAAACCCAGCGCGAAGATTCCGAAGATGGCGAACTTCTGCAGCAGGTCGGGATAACCGGCGCCGAACGGCTCAAGGATGATCGGCCCCGCGAGAACGGCGACGGAGAAGACGAGCAGAAGAAGCAGGTCCTTCTTATCCATTGCGAAAATGTTCATGGCTTAGTGCTCCATCACGCCTTTTCGACCCATCAAGCCGCGCGGGCGAACCAGCAGGATGACGACGGCGATGAGGTAGATGATGATCTGGTCGATACCCGGAAGGATTTCCTTCACTTCGTTCATCGAAGCGAAACTCTGAAGTATCCCGAGCATGAATCCTGCGGCGACGGCGCCCGTGAGCGAGCCCATGCCGCCGACCACGACGACCACGAAACTGAGCACCAGGAAGTCCATGCCCATATGATAGTCAGGGCTGAGGATCGGCGTGTACATGGCGCCGGCCAGCCCCGCGACAATCGCCGCGATACCGAAAACGATGGTAAAACGCCGGTCGATATCGATTCCGAGCAACCCGACAGTTTCTCGGTCGGCCATCCCCGCTCGAACCACCATTCCGAAGGTGGTGAACTGTAGGAAGGCGAAGACGGCGGCGATAACAACCGCTGAGAAGAGGAAGTAAATCAGGCGCCAGGCAGGATAGACGACGTTGCCTGCATCAAATCCCACCAAGATGCCGAAATCGATCATCCCCTTTAGGGAATCCGGAGCCGGCTGCGGGATCGGGTTCGCCCCGAAATTAGCTTTGACAATTTCCTGCAGCACAATGGCCAAGCCGAAGGTCACCAGGATCTGGTCCGCGTGGGCGCGCTTGTAGAAGAAGCGAATAAGGCCGCGCTCCATCGCCACGCCGATCAACAGCATCACCGGAATGGCGATCAGGATCGAGACTGGAACCGAATAATCCAGCAAGGTCGTCCCGAAATCGCCGAACCAGACCTCCACATAGGGCGTCCGGATTTCCATCGGCGTGCCCCAGGCTGTCAATTGGTTGGGATCCTCGCTCACCTTGTCGAGGCCGAGCAAGGTCTTGACGGTGACGGCACAAAACGCACCGAGCATGAACAAGGCGCCATGCGCGAAGTTCACAACACCGAGCGTCCCGAAAATGATTGTCAGGCCGAGTGCGATCAGGGCGTATGCGCCGCCCTTGTCCAAGCCGTTCAGGATTTGCAGCAGGATTGCGTCCATGGGTTAGACCTCCCCAGGAATAGCCAGGAATGGGTGGCCGCCCCCGAGGCAGCGGGGACGACCACCGACAATTACGACACCAGGTTACTTAGGCGGCGCCGTCGTTGTACGGACCCAGTTCGCCGCCGAGCAGCTCCGGCGGGTACTCGACCTGCGCCCGAGGCGTGACTTCGACGACTTCCAGAAGGTCGAACTTGGAGCTCGGGTTTTCCTTACCCTTCACGACCAGAACGTCCTTGAAGCACTGGTGGTCGGCCGCACGATAATGCGTCGGACCGTTGCCGAGGCCGTCGAAGTCGAAGCCTTCGAGGGCTTTACCAACGCCCGACGGGCGGAAGGTACCGGCGCGCTGGCAGGCATCGGCGTACAGGATCGCCTGGGCATAACAGGTATGCGCCGCCTGGCTGGGCGGGAAACCGTATTTCTGACCGAAGGACTTAACGAAAGCCTTGGAGCCTTCATCCTGCAGCGACCAGTTCCAGTTCGTCGACCCGAAGATGCCTTTGATGTTTTCGCCGGCACCCTGCGCCATAAGACGGCTGAACAGCGGAACGACAATAGCGAAGTCCTTGCCGTTGACCTGCTTGTCACGCAGACCGAACTGGACCGCCTGGGTCAGCGAGTTGACCATGTCACGGCCGTAGTGGTTCAGGACCAGCACGTCAGCACCGGAGTTCAGGACCGGCGTGATGTACTGCGAGAAGTCACCGGCGCCGAGCGGCGTGCGGACCGCAGCAGCGGTCTTCCAGCCGAGGGCTTCTGTGTACTTCTGAATCGAGCCTTCCTGCGACCAACCCCAGGTGTAATCCGCGGTCAAATGGTAGGCGGTGCGGTCGGAACCGAAGGCGTTCTTCAGCACGGGGGCCAGGGCGGCACCAGTCATTTCCGTGTTGAAGAAGTGACGGAAACCGTTGGCGCGCTTGTCCTTACCGGTCGTGTCGTTGGAGTGGGTCAGACCGGCCATGAAGATGACGCCTGCGTCCTGGCACAGGCCTTGAACCGCGATCGCGACACCCGACGAGGAACCGCCGGTGATCATGATGGCGCCGTCCTTTTCGATCATCCGCTTCGCGCTGGCGCGGGCGGCGTCGGACTTGGTCTGCGTGTCACCCGTGACGAAGACGACCTTCTTACCGTTCACGCCATTGCCTTGCAGGGCCTTGGACGAGAAGGTGTTCAGCATGCCGCCGTCGCCCTCACCGTTGATATGCTCAACGGCCAGTTCATAGGCGCGCAATTCGTCAGCACCTTCATCGGCATAAGCGCCTGTCTGCGGAACGTTGAAGCCGAACGTGACGGTGCTGCCTTTCGGTTCGTTCAGGTAACCTGCGGACCAGGCACTGCTGGTGAACATGGTCGGCAGGGCCAGCCCGGCACCCGCGGCGGCCGAGCCTTTCAGAAGCCCACGGCGACTGATGTTGAACTTGCTCATTTTAGAGGATCTCCCTTTGTGCGTTTCCCCGTACTTCCTGCCGAAGACGGGTACCGCTCATGTCGGTCCGCATTCGGCTCGGGTGCATAACCACCCGGTCGGACAATGCCTCTTCACTGTAAAATATTCAATAAATTGTTGACCTATAACGATTTTTTTGTAAATTATTTATTGTGCAGTCGCACAAATTTGTAAATGATTGACTGCCTGTCGAGGTTAACCCCATACCGCATAAGGATAATATTGAAATGGTCGACACAATCGTCGGCACGCGCATACGGCAGCGCAGACGGGAAATCGGGATCACGCAAGCCGAATTGGCTCGCCGCATAGGAATCTCCGCGTCCTATTTGAACCTGATCGAATGGAACAAACGCCGTATTGCGGGATCGCTGCTGCGCAAGATTGCCGAATGCCTGAACCTCGCCATTGAAGAACTGGATGGCGCATCCGAGCATCGTTTGCATGAGACGCTGGTAGAGATCGCGCATTTGCCCTCGCTGCAGGGCTTGAACATCGAAAGCCACCGGACCAGCGAGTTGATCGGCCGCTTCCCCGGCTGGGCCAGATCCCTGGCAGCGCTGGCACGATCGGAACACGAAGCATCGGCCAGGGCCCAGACGTTGTCCGAGCGATTGTCGAACGATCCATTCCTGAACGAAACGGTGCACCGCATGTTGACGCGAATTGCGTCCATACGCTCGGCCGCGGAAATCCTGACCGACTATCCGGACGCCTCGGAAGAGCGGAAAGAACGCTTCCACCGCATCATTCATGAGGAGAGCAGGTCCCTCTCCGATATCGGGGAAGCCTTGGCGGTGTATCTGGACAAGGCGGAAGAGGAAAACCGTATCCTGACCCCGATCGACGAGGTGGAGGCACTGTTCACCGCGCGAGACAATCACTTCGCGGAAATTGAGGAGTTTGCGGAGAAACTCGCGCCGCATCTGACCAGTCCACACCCTGTTTCACGGCACGCCAAGGCGCATGAACTGACCAGGGAACATCTGAGCGGTCTGATCAAGGATCTGATCGGCAGCCATCGCGAGGTAGAAACCGCGGCGGCCAGAAGCCGTGCAACCCAGGCCCTGACGGATTACGCCGTCGGCGCGATCCTGATGCCGATGAAGGCATTCCAGGACTATTCCGTCGAACTGCGCTACGACATCGAGGCACTCTCCGAAGTCTTTTCAACCGGTATAGACGCAGTCTGCCATCGATTGACCGCCTTGCCGCATTCCGAAAATGTTCCCCGGTTCGGCTATTTCCGCGCCAATGCCGCCGGTACGATCATTGAGATGCTCGGTCTTTCGGGCCTCGCCATTCCGCGTTATGCGGCCGCGTGTCCGCTCTGGGTGCTCTATCGAGCGCAGCAATCGCCGGAAACGGTCATCCGCCAACGCGCCTTGTTTCCGTCCGGCGCAAGGTTTGTTTTCGTCGCCAGGGCCCGCAATACCGGTCCCACGGGCTTCGGGAAGCCTCGTCACTATGTGACCGACATGCTGGCCACCAGCGAGACGGATGCGCAACGGACGGTCTATGCGGCTGAGGCAAACGCACCGGTCGAGGAGGTCGGGCCCAGTTGCCGGCTATGCCCCCGTCGCAACTGCCTGCATCGGGTCGAAGACCCCCTGGCCGCGTAAACGGGCATAGGATACGGAAAGACCACACGAATATCGTGGATTGCAGCCTGGGCAAAAGTACCGATAATTAGGCAAAGGCCAAAAAAACATAAAACAAGGCCGAAGTGCGGGAGGATACTCGGGAATGACTAAACGGGTCCTGTTGGCGGAGGATGAACCGAACATCGTCGAGTCGCTGACTTTTCTTCTGGAAAGAGCCGGTTTTGAGGTAGGGGTCGAGACCGACGGGCGGCAGGCGCTGGAATCGGTCCTGGCAAACGTACCCGATGTTCTGGTGCTGGACGTTATGTTGCCGGAACTGGACGGTTACGAAATTTTGCGGCGATTGCGTGCCGACCAACGCGCCGAATCCCTGCCCGTCCTGATGCTTACTGCGAAGGGCCAGCGCGAGGATCGCGAAACCGCCTTGGAATGTGGCGCGGATCTTTTCATCACCAAGCCTTTCGCCAATGCCGAACTGGTTGCCGCCGTTGAACGGCTTGCCGGGCAAGGGGCAGCCTGACGGAGGCCGCATGCCGTGACCGATAGGGCCGACCTGCAGCTTTCACGGCGCGAAACCCGGGACCGCTCCATGGTCCTGCTGATTGTCGGCGCCGTTCTCTTGATGCCTCCCGTCGCAAGCGTGTTTCTGCTGGACGGAACCGTGTTCGGCATCCCCATCCTGATTTTCTATATCTTCTTGGTATGGTTCGCCCTGATCGTCGGGGCGGCCTTTTTGGCGAAGCCGTTGGGCCGCATGGACTACCGATCCCAGTCGGACCCGTCGTCCGACCAGGACAGCTGATGCTTTCCACCGACATCCTGCTATTCGCCTGCCTCGGGTATGTGGCGTTATTGTTCGCGGTTGCTTTCATCGTCGACCGCCGCACCAGAACCGGACCGATGCGTTGGTTGCATTCGCCGGTCGTCTATACCCTGTCGATTTCCGTCTATTGCACGTCTTGGACCTTCTACGGCGCCGTTGGCTCGGCCGCGCGCAACGGACTGGAATTCATTACCATCTATCTGGGTCCGACCCTGGTATTCGTCGGCTGGTGGTGGCTGCTCAGGAAACTGGTCAGGATCGGCCGCGCTCACCGCGTGACGTCCATTGCCGACTTGATCTCCTCACGCTACGGCAAGAGCCCCAGCCTGGCAGTCCTGGTGACCGTCATCGCGGTGATCGCGACAACGCCTTACATCGCCCTGCAGCTGCAATCGGTGACGCGGAGCTATCAGGTCATCGCCGGCGAAGTGGACGCGATTACGACCGCCTTCTGGGTCGCGGCAGGTATGGCCTTGTTCACAATCTTGTTCGGGACACGCAACCTCGACGCCAACGAGCGGCATCACGGGGTGGTCGCCGCCATTGCACTCGAGGCCATCGTCAAGCTGCTTGCCCTGATCGCGGTCGGCGTTTTCGCCGTCTATGGCGTGTCGAACGGTTTCGGCGATATTTTCGCCGACGTCCCGCCCGAGGTTATCCGCGGAACGGAGGACGTTTTCGGCCCGCGCTGGGTCACGATCACCTTTCTGTCGGCGACGGCGGTGATCTGCCTGCCGCGCCAGTTTCAGGTTACCGTTGTCGAAAACATCAAAGAAAGCCACCTGACGACCGCGTCCTGGATGTTTCCGTTGTACCTGTTTGGAATGACCTTGTTCATCATGCCGATCGCGATCGTCGGGGCGAAGGTCATGCCGGAAGGTGCCAATCCCGATTTGTACGTCCTGACGATCCCACTGTCGGAAAACCGCCATGAACTTGCCCTTCTCGCCTTCCTGGGCGGGTTTTCGTCCGCCACCTCTATGGTCATCGTCGCGGCCATCGCGGTCTCGACCATGGTCTCCAACCATATCGTCATGCCGGTCGCCTTGCGGTTGCTGCCCGGGGATCATGCCGTAAGCGGCGACGTCCGGAACCTGCTTTTGGTGTCCCGACGCTTCAGTATCGCCGCCATCCTTGGACTAGGGTTTCTCTACTTCCATGGCAGCGGAGGGTCGGACGCCTTGGCGGCCATCGGACTGATTGCCTTTGTCGGCGTCGCCCAATTCCTGCCCAGCCTGATCGGCGGCATCTTCTGGCGCGGCGCAACGCGCAAAGGGGCACTCGCCGGTCTGGTGATCGGGTTTGCCCTTTGGGCCTACACCTTCTTCCTACCCAGTTTCAGCGGCGAGTTGCTGCTCTCGAAGGAAACACTGGCCAATGGTCCCTGGGGCATCGAATTGCTCCGCCCACAGGCAATGTTCGGTCTGGCCGGCATGGATCCGCTGGTCCATGCGGTATTTTGGAGCGTTGGGATGAATGCGCTCGCCTTCGTCCTTATATCCAGCCTGACGCGGCCAAACGACCTGGAACGGCTGCAGAGCACGCTTTTCGTCGACGTTTACCGCTCCTCCGGCGGCGGACCGTCCCGCACCACGGTCGGAACGGCGGATTCAGAGGACCTGTTCGTCCTGGCGCAACGTATCCTCGGCACGGAACCTGCCCGCCGCCTGTTCGACGAAATGGCGGCGCAACAGGGCACCGATGCCGGCCTGCCCCATGCCACCGACGCGGTCATCGCACGACTGGAGCGGGAATTGGCCGGCTCGATCGGGGCCGCATCCGCCCATGCCATGGTGACCCGGATCGCGGGTCAGGAATCTGTCGGTATTACCGAATTGATCGACATCGCCGACGAGACCCAGGAATTGATCGAAACGTCGCGGCAACTGGCTGAGAAATCCGCGGAACTCGAGCACGCGGCGCAACAGCTTAGGAATGCGAATGAGAGGCTGAAAGCGCTGGATGCCCAGAAAGACGAATTCCTCAGTCAGGTCAGCCACGAATTGAGGACGCCGATGACCTCCATCCGCTCGTTCTCCGATATTCTGGTCAGCGACGAAAATCTCTCGCAGGAGGATCGCGACCGTTTCGTTTCGATCATTCAGGACGAAAGTCTTCGCCTGACCCGGCTATTGGACGAGTTGCTGGATATGAGCCGGCTGGAGGCGGGAACCGTCAGCCTGGACTTGGAGAAGATCGAGGTGAACGCCGCAGTCACAGGGGCAATCAATGCGGTTTCCGGGATGACCCGAAACAATGGCGTCGGGGTCAGGGTCGCACCGGTCGCGGAAGGAACCCTTGTCCGCGCCAATGACGATCGCCTGCGTCAGGTCCTGATCAATCTTCTGTCGAACGCGGTCAAATACAACACCGCCGCCACACCGACCATCCGGATTGTCTCCACAGTCAAGAACGACAAGGTCTGGATCGATATCATCGACAACGGTGGTGGCGTCACGCGGGAAGAATCGTCGATGATCTTTGAAAAATTCGCCCGCGGTTCACGGGCCGACAGGGATCAGGGAGCAGGACTGGGCTTACCGATCAGCCGCGCGATCATGCGGGCCATGAATGGCGATCTGACAACCGAATTCGCCCGCGATGGAACGAGTTTCTTCCGACTGACCCTGTCGCGCATTAAGTAATGAGACCTCGGGGGCCGGCCGTGCCAGGACCTGCCCCCTCGTACCCTCAACCCGCAGTGTCAGTGATGGCCGATATCGCCTTCGGTGAACAGGAACTCCTTCAGGAAACCCTCGAAATCCGGGTTGTTCCGCCGAATCCACTCCAGCACCATCGCGGCGTGTTCCATTTCTTCGCGCATATTGTGAAGAAGGATTTCCTTCAATGCCGGATCGTCGCAATCGTCGGCGCGCTGGCGGTACCAGTCCACGGCTTCAAGTTCCTCCATCAGCGATACGATGGCGTGATGCAAATGAAGCGTGTCCTTTGACAGCCGTTCCCTGGGTGCATGAAGTGAATCGCTGGCCATTTTACCGTCCCCTTTCGTGAAACCTGAAATCCCGGTTGCGTTGTTTCGCCGCAAGACGATAGCCGAAACCGGAAGTCGGGTTCAAACGGCAATCGCGCACGCTTTGTCGCATGGCCGATCCCGGCGGTTATCTGATCGCGGTCAATAATCCCATTTAAAATTGACGCCGGCATTGGAACTGGTTTGTCCGGATTCCGTGGTGACGGAAATGTTGGGCGTAACCTCGACTTCGACCGTCACACTGCTCGATCCCGGGGCGGCGCCCTGTTTGGCGCCCACGAAAACACCATCGGCGACATAGGACCCTGCTTTGACGGCCGCGTCGCCGCCCGACGTATCGACTTCCAGAACGTCGACACCGACAAAATCCCGGATCGTGCCCAACACGTCGATACCGGACCCGCCGCCGGCGAGTTCAGAGGCTGACGCCGCCAATTGGGCTGCTTCGAGCGGACTCAAACTCGATGCCGTCTTACCGAAGAGCAGGCGACTCAGAACTTCATCCTGCGGCAAGGATGGCTCGGATGTCAGCGTAATCTCGGGTTTGCTGGCACGGCCTTCCAGCAAGGCGATGACGGTGATGTCGTCCCCTTCATGTTCCCCGCGAATTCCCAGCGTCGGATCGATCGTTTCTCCACCGAAAAACTGAATCTTGGAATCGTCCAGCGTGAAACTCTTGCCGATGACGTCGATACGGCCGCGCCGCGCGGTTAGACCGCCAGAGACGATTGGCTGATTGGCCGTTCCCGTAACCCGGACGTTGCCTTGCCATTCGGATTCAAGGCCACGGCCTCGGACAAAGATCTGCCCGGGCGCATCCACGGTCAAATCCAGTGCGATCCTGGATGGCTCGGTCTGTTCTTCCGCCTTCGGATCCAGCGCCGTACCGTCCTCGACGTCCAGGGTCGAGATGCTGGGCGGCAGGGCGACACTCAAATTCACCTCCGCCCGGCGGACCAGCGCTTGGCCTTGTATGATCATGCCGTCGCCTTGTTGGCGGGTACTAATATCCGCGTCCACATCCGCCTTCACGGCGTCACTGTTGACGACACGAAGCCCACTCAGTTTTGTCGCGATATCGAAGACCGGCGCGCCGCCTGCCATACTGCCCTTGCCGGCGATCTGGAAGCTGCCGCCATAAGGATCCTGCCCGGCAAGGCTTTCCAGCTCGAAATTCTCTCCGGCAAAACGTACAAGGCCCTCAATATTCCTGATCAAGGTGCCGTGCACGAGGTGTTCATATTCCCCATCCGCTATGCCCGCATCACCCTCGACCGAGGGATTGGCCGGCGTGCCGCCGACGCGTATGTCCGCCGTCAGGGCACCGTTGACCGCGTGTTCCGGTAATGGCAGATAAGGCCAAATTTCCTGCAATTGGATTTCCGCGTTCACGATCCCTTCAAGCGGTCCGTCTGGGTTCAACGCCGCACCGGGTTCCAGAAGCGAGACGGCCAATGGCAGAGCGCCCTGGATACTCGTCCGATCCAATCCCGAACCCGCCGTCTTCGCCTCGATACGCACACGGTCACCAGCGACATCACCGCCTACCGTGACATCAACGCTGATCTCCTTATCCAGGTCGTCGGTGCGCAGGCCTGTCGCCGAGAGTGAAAAAGCACCCTCGGTCGCGCCGACGGATTGGCGCAAGTCGGCCTTGGCGTTTATCAGCCCCTCCACGCCGGATTCACCCTGAAGTTCCGCTAGCGGACCGACCGGAATACTCGATGCATCCAGCGTCAGTTCCGCCGCACCGTCCACGCGGTCATATCCGGCGGTCAGCGTTCCGGACAGAATGGACAAGTCGAGCGCCGCGGACAGACTGTCATCGGGCCCGAAAGCAGCGTCGGCCTTCCCGGCCGCCAGTTCTTTCAAAGATGCATAGCCAAAGCGCAAATCCGTCGCGTGCACCTCGCCTTGACCGTTTTCCAGCAATCGGCCCGAAACATTCGACGTAAAGACAATCGGGGTCGGATCCGCACCCGTTACCGACACTTCGCCTTCGAAGGTTTCGCCCGTGCCCCGCAGCGTCGCGCCGATTTCCGAGATTTGGAAACCGTCGCCGGCAAGGTTCCTGACGTCGACTGTCGCATCGATATCCTGCAATGCCAGGACATCACCAATATCGGCGGTTAAGGCAACGCGTTCGACATTGATCGGTGCCGCGTTTGCCTCCGTCGCAACAGCGATGCGCTCCGACGACAAACTGATGCTGACAGCCTGTGCATCAGCGGCCGCCCCCTTACTGATCTGTGCCTCCAAATTTGCCTGACCGGACAGGGAATACAGTCCCGCAAGCCCCGTGAACGGCGACGCATCCGAAACCACCACCCGCGCGGACCCTTCCGCCGGCAAGGAATACCCCGGCAGCTTGGCGGCAGCCCACGCGCTCCAGCCGGTTCCGGTCACCGAAATACCGGGGATGTCCAAGCCGTCCTCCAACATCGCCGCGCCGCCTTCCACAGTGGCGTCCAGCCCAAGGGTCGAGGCCGCTGCCTGGAAGGTCACGAACGGCGCATCGTTCCGCCAGCGCAACTGCGCCGCTAGTGCCTTTAAATCGAGAGGCGTCCCGGAAGCGTCCCCCGAAAACGGGGCCAAATTCGCGTCCAAGTCGGGTTGAGCCAACGGCCCTGCGAATCGCGCGGTGATGTCGAGTATGCCGCCATCGACTGTCAATCCGACATCGGCCGGTAAAGCCGAAACGATGGCCCTGGCATTCACCGATCCGGACAATTCCTGAAAATCGGGAGACAATAGCACAACACCCGACACTGCCCCGGCGCGGGCACGCAGGTCATGCAACGTCACCGCTAGCCCGTCGGACTCGGAAAGAAGAATATCTCCTTTCAAGACCGGAGTACGGCCGATCATCTGGGAAGTTTGATCGTCGATCACTGCAAGATCCTGGGCAGCGATTTCGAAAACCGTTGAAACCGACCCATCTTCCGCGACCCTCAGCCCGGACAGATTGATCACCCCCGACCCGGCGATTGGCAGCCCCATCAATGGCTCCAGTCGCGACAGGTCGTCGAGGCCGGCCCGGACTTTGTCAGCGGTCACCGTAGCCCCCTCGATCGTGAGAGCGGTTTGCAGAGAGGCGCCCAAGGGGCCGACGAAGACCTCAATCCCTTCGATGGACTGGAACGATGGATCAAGTTCCGCGTGCGCCGTTATCGTGACCGTCTCACCGAGCAGTTGGCTCAGCGCGTCGTCGCTCCACGCGGCTTTCTTCGCCTCCACGAGCGCATCGACCGTTACACCGTCATCCAAGGATCCGGCCGCCGATACGTCTGCCTCAACAGTGCCCAGACTGTTTCCGAATCCCTCCAGGTCGTGAACGGTCATTCGAAGGTCGGCCCGAAGTTCGGGAAGGAAGCCGGATACGTCGAAGGTGAGACGCGCGTCCCGGTAATCGATTGGAAGATCGACAAGGGCGGTCGCCCCTGGAACGATCGCGACCGTACCGTCCGCGGAGACCTCCGTAGCATCCAACGTCATCCGGGCCGACAACGAAACCGCCGCCAAGCCCTCCTTGGTGACCTGGATGTCAGATATCGCCAGGGTCTCATCCACGACCGACAGATCCGGAACGACAATGTCATAGCGCCCCGCCAACCCTTGCGGCAGGTCGAAAAGACGCGGATCGTAGAAATCCAGAGCGCCATCGAACGACATGGACATACCCGCATCGGTGAGCCCAAGCCCCAGTTGTCCGCCGATACCGGCAAACCCTTCCGCCTCAATGTCCACATCGCCGGACCAACCGGCCAGCGCACCTGTGCCGGACACGGAAACGGACAGTGGCCGCCGCTGGTGCGGGGGCAGGTCCAGGACAGCGAAAAGCACGCCATCCGGCGGTATGGACGCAGACAAGGAAAGGGACAGCTCCGGCGCATCGCCGGCCGTCACCGTGCCCGTCAATGAGACGCGATCGACCGGTTTGCCGTCCAAATCTGCGGCAACGTCTACCGTCGTTTCGATATCGCCTGTCTCGGTCGTCGCGACACCGCCCAGAAGAGACGCGCCGTATTGGGAACCGTCCGGCAACGATACCGCCACGGATGGAAAGTCCAACTTGCGCACGACAATCCGAACCGGCAGTCGCGGAATTGAGAACGCCACCGGCTCTTCTTCGGAAGGCGCTTCCACTTCGTCGCCTTCCGGCAGGACGACAGACAGTCTTTCCGCGCCAATGGCCTCGACGACCAGCTTTCGGCCAAACAATTCGGACGGATGCCAGGAAAGCCGGAGATTCCGGCCCCGGACCGACAGGCCGTCGGGCATCGCGAAGGTCAGTTCCGCGATCGAAACCTCGGACCAAAGCGAACCGGAGACCCCATCAGCGAAGAACGTGCCGTCAACCGACTCCGCGATGGGACCCTTGGCAAATTGAACCATCAACCGCAATCCGGCCCCGGTTCCTGTCAGAAGGAAAACAGCGGCGAACAGCACAAGGATCAACGCGATCGGGGGCAGCGCCCAGCGTTTCCAGCGCCGGTTCCGTTTTACCGGCGGTTCGGACTTGTGTTGCGGGGTTTCGCTCATTCAGAACGCCTGCCCCAAGCTGACATAGAATTGGTAGTCGTCGTCGATGTTCTCACGCTTGTCGATCGGCACGGCGATATCCAAGCGCACCGGGCCGATATCGGTGTAATAGCGGAAGCCCAGGCCAGCCCCCCATTGCAGGTCCAATTCCCCGAATTCCGGGATATCTTCCTCGTATACGTTACCCGCTTCAATGAAGGGGACGATGCCGAAACTCTCGGTAACCCGGGCTCGGAACTCCAGGCCGACCTCGACCACCGACCGGCCGCCGATCGGGTCGAGATCGTCGTCCAGCGGACCGAGGCGCTGGAAACCGAAGGCACGGACCGACCCGCCGCCCCCGGCAAAAAACAGGTTTGCGGCCGGCACTTCGGCACGCTCCGCCCCAACGATCGTACCGACGCGGGTGCGCCCGGCCAGCACAAAGTCCCCATCATCGTCGACCGACAGGTAGTGGGAAGTATGCAAACTCGTGCTCAGAAAACTCTCGTTGAACCCACCGAAATCATGGAACGGAGAAACATCGATCTGCAAACGGGTCCCCCGGGTCGGATCCAGCAGGTTGTCCGTGTTGTCGAACTTCAGTCCGGTCCGAAAACCGGCAAGGATCAAGTCATCCTGGCCCGTCTCTTCCGTATCCTGGGAGATCAGTTCCAGGGTCGGACCGGCGGTAACGCTCCAGGATTGCGTCAACTGCCGTTCGACACCGATGAAGCTGGAAACACGGGTTTCGTCGAAGGCATCGGTCGTAACGTCCTTGATCGCCCCTTCTGCGACCAGCGACTGGTCGTTCCTCATGAACAGGGGCTTCTTGAAATTCCCGGTCAGCGCACGCTCCACCTGTGAAGCCCCGGCCGCGATGCGCAGTTTCTCGCCTTCGCCGAATAGATTGCGGTGTTCCCAGTAGGCATGCGCGCCAGGACCTTCTTCCGTCGAGTAAGTGGCGCCGAACCCGATGGATCGGTGCTCTCGCTCCAATATCGTGACGCTGATAGGGACCGTCAGGACCTGTTGTCCGCCTTGGATGCCTTCAGCCGAGCGGACCGGCGCGACGGTCACGGATTCGAACAAACCCGTCCGGGCGAGTTTTCGCTGATATTCCTCAACCTGTTGAATATTATAGACCGTTCCGCGGATCCACGGCACTTGGGCAAGAACGAAGGCCTCCTCAACATCCCGCAATCCTTCAACGCGGACATCGCCGAACAGCGCCGGGGCGCCGGTCTGGACCGTATAGTGAACGGTCATCAGCTTGGAGGTCCTGTCGATAACGGTTCGGCGAGACGGCACGGCGGCGAACGGGAAGCCGTATATCCTGTATTGCCTGATCAAAAGTCCTTCGGCATCGATGATCGAATCCGCGGTCGCCGGGTCACCCGGAACCAGGTTCAGGTAGTCCAGCAGATCCGCATCCGCCACGGCCCCTTGCGGAATATCGGTGCGGATGATGGCGACCTCCCCCAGCCGATAGATGGCACCTGGGGAAATCTTGAACGTCACGGCAACCGTCCCGGCCGCGTCATCCGGGCTTTGGATATCGACTTCCACCGCCGCATCGTAATAACCGTGAGAATGCATCGCATCCAGGAAACGCTGCACGTCCTGGTCGGCGCGGCGGCGCAACCCGGCTTTGGTCGGCGGCGGCGTGGCCTGCAATTGGTAGGACAGGCTCACTTCACGGATTTGTTCGCCGATCGCAGGGGCAAGGGAATCCACCCCTTCCACCGTTACGGTATAGGCCTGCCCGGATTGCGGACGGCTTTCAGTTTCCTGCGCCATTGATGGTCCGCAGGTGCCCATCGCCAGGAAGAAGGCAACGAGGGCGGGCAAATAGAAGGACAGGATATATCTCAAAGCTTTTGCGTCGTTTTAACCGGCGAAAATACGCAGGGTTCCAAATGAACCGATGAACGCCACCACGGCGGGCGGATATCAGGCATACCGAACCATCTGGTCGCATTCTGCTTATACACAAGGCCTGACGGCCTTACACGCCGTTTCCAGTCGGCCTCCGGCGTCCCTATATCCTTATATACAGCCCCCCGCATATGCAAAAAGGGCTGCGCCGGAATATCGGCACAGCCCTAAACCTTCTTCTGCCTGGGTGCAGAGCCGTCAGGCTAGGTAATCGTAGAGTACCCGACCGTAAGGCAGTGTGAGATCGGCAACGAAATGTCGACCGCCGACAACGCGGCGGACCGGAAGATCGGCCACCGGCGCGTTGACATGCGGGATGAGATGCAACCGCGCGTCACCGGTCCAACTGCCTTTCACGGTCACCTCCGTGAGATTGTAGGCGATGAGCTGGCAGATCGCCGGCTCCCCATCAGGTCCGGGGATAAGTTTCAGGTTGCACTGGGTCTTTCCGAGCGCCTGGATCGTCTTTTCGGGGGTCCGGGCGAGGCTTTCATGCTTGTACGCCATCGTTCCGGTCGCGACGCGCTGTCCTGCATAGTCCAGGGTACCGGTCAGGGTATCCTCGACGACTTCCATCTTCGGATGGGCCCATTTCTTGGGGAAGCCCCAAATCTCGCGTCCCGCCGCGATGGGCGGGTCGTCGTCCAGATACATCTGAGCCGTGAAATTGATAGGCTCGCCCTGATACCGGCAGGGAATGACGATGCCGGATTCCGTATAGTCGCCGAAGCCCGAACTGTCAGGCATCTTGATCCATTCATAGAAGACCAGCGAGCCTTCTTCGGGCTCAAGCGGTTCGGGCACCGCGTGCCGCACGGCTTCGGGATCGCTTTCGTAAACGATGATCATGTATTCGCGGTTTACGAAGCGGTACGGTCCTTTCGGATAACTCGGACCGGCGATCGGCATGGACGGTTTCTTGAGAATTTCGTCGCGGTTCACGGCAGTGCCCTCCGGTTTCTTGGCCGTTGATCCTGTATTTAGCGGTAATCAGTCTTCGATCCGGGCACGAGGCCCTTCTCGTTACATGAAAGTTCCAAGGTCGCAGGTGGATTCGTGGTTTACCTTGGCCCAGTTCTCGTGGAGCCATGTCTCGGCCGTCTCCCGGCCAAGTCGCTTCAAGGTCAAGAGGAAACCCAGTTCGGCGTTGAGCTTCGAGGAGGCCCCGAACTCCTGCAGTTCTCCGCTGGAGATCATGTGAACATGCAGCTTCACATACTCTTCCTCGCTGAGGGTGCCCTGGTCGATCAAATCGGTGACGAACTTGATCGCGCGCATCTCGCGCATCAGAGAGGAGTTGAAACTGATCTCGTTCACACGGTCCAGAATCTGCCTGGCCGAGCGGGGCAGTTCGTTGCGCTCCAGCGGGTTGATCTGAACCAGAAGAATATCCGGGCTGGTGCAGTGATAGATCAGCGGATAGAGCGCCGGGTTTCCGCAATAGCCGCCATCCCAGTAATGTTCTCCATCGATTTCTACCGCATGGAACATGAACGGCAGACACCCCGAAGCCAGCACCGCATCGACCGTCATGACGTCATTGGTGAACTGCTTCAGTTTGCCGGTCCGGACATTGACGGCGTTCAGGAAGACCTTGATCTTCGAGTTTTTCTGCAGGAATTCGAAGTCCACATGCTGATTCAGCACGTCGCGTAACGGATTGTTGCCGCCGGGATTCAAGTCATAAGGCGAGAACATCCGCCCGATCATGTCCATGATCTGATAACCCGGGGAATTATCCAGGGACCAGTTGCCTTTCAACCGATCGAAAAAGGTTGGCTTATACGGGCTGTAACGCGCAGCTTCGGCAACACCGTGCCAGAAGGCGTCGAGCGCTTCACGTGCCCCCTCGTTCCCGCCTTTGGCATGACCGTAAGCCAGAACGGTCGCGTTCATCGCCCCCGCGCTGGTCCCGGTAATGCCTTCGATTTCGAAAGCCGGTTCTTCCAAAAGACGGTCGACGACGCCCCAGGTGAAGGCACCATGCGCCCCACCGCCTTGGAAGGCGAGATTGACGATTTTCTTACCGTGGGGATCGAAGAGACGCTTTTCGTGGAACCGCCCGTGCTTGTCATGCGTTTCAGGAGACGGCGGTTCACTCACCACCGCAACCTCCGCAGCAGCCGGCGCCGGTGCGGCTTCGGCGGCGGGTGACGCCGAAGCCGCGGGCATCGACTTCGTTTGGCTCGTCTTGCCCGGCGCTGCTTTAACCGATTTGGCCTTTACAGTCTTGGCCTTTGCGGACTTTGCCTTGGACGACTTTGCCGAAGTCGCCTTTACCTTCGCGGTTTTAGCCTTTGCCGCCGCGGATTTCTTGGACGCGGACACCGGCGATACGGTGTCGGCAGTCGGATCGATTTTTTCCGGGCCTACGCCCTCGTCACTGGTGTCCATGTCCATCATCATCGCGGCCTAGTGAGCCGTCCAGCCACCATCGACGGGGATGGAGACCCCGGTGATGGACTTCGCACCGTCGGAACACAGGAACACGGCCAGCGCGCCCAGTTCCTCGGTCTCGACAAAACGCTTGTTCGGCTGCGATGCCAGCAGGACGTCACGGATGACTTGGTCGCGGCTCATCCCATGGGCCTTCGCCTGATCGTCGATCTGGCCTTCAACCAGCGGCGTGCGCACATAGCCCGGGCAGATTGCGTTACAGGTGATATTCGTTTCCGCAACCTCCATCGCGACCGTCTTGGTCAGTCCGACCGCGCCGTGCTTCGACATGACATACGCGCTCTTGAAGGGCGAGGCGACAAGGCCGTGCGCCGACGCCACATTGATGATGCGGCCCCAGTTACGCTCCTTCATGCCGGGCAGCGCCGCCTTGATGGCGTGCCAGTTGGAGGACATGTTGATCGCGATGATCGCGTCATACTTCCCGTCCGGGAACTCGTCGATCGGCGACACGAACTGAATGCCCGCATTATTGACCAGGATGTCGACTTTGCCGAAAGCACCTTCCGCTTCCTTGACCATCCCGGCGACGCTCTCCGGCTTCGACATGTCGGCGCCGCTGTAGAGAACTTTCACGCCCGTTTTCGCTTCCAGCGCCGAACGGGTTTTTTCAATCTCGGCCGCGTCGCCAAAGCCGTTCAGCATGACGTCGCAACCCGCTTCAGCCAAAGCCTCGGCAATGCCCAAACCGATCCCGCTGGTGGAACCGGTGATGATGGCCGCCTTCCCCTTCAACATATGACTTTCCTTTCTGAATCCCCGTCTGATCCACGCACGATTGGCGTACGGTGGTATGAGTTAAGCGCAATATTTGTTGCGACGCAACAACATCATGTTGCGCCGCATACCTTGCCGATTGAGAGTGACGCAATTTTGTTACATATCTGCTATCAAAGGAACGCTGCAGAAAATCATTGTCTGTCGGGGTCTCGCAAGGGATCCATGGCCGGTCGCATTATTTTGCGGCGCAGCACATCCTCGGCCTAAAAATGCTGTTCGTCCGGCGGCCGAAACCGCCGTCGAAGGAATTAGCGCAAATGTCCGCAGGTGGCGCCGGGTCTTACCCGAAAACGAAGCGCGTGGTTTGGCGATATGTTTCACCCGCCGCCAGCCGAACCTGATCGGCCCAATCCTGGTTCGGGGCATCGGGCCAGGCCTGGGGTTCGAGGGCGATACCGGAAAATGCCTGGTAAGGCGCTCCGTTCAATCCGGGTACGTCTTCGGTCCGCGCCCCGATTTTCGAACCATCATAGACTTGCAGTCCGGGTTCGGTCGTTTCGATTCTCATCTCTATGCCCGAGACCGCCCCTTTCAATCTGGCAACCTGCCGGCAATCGGTCCTGTGCCTGGAAAGACAGAGGTTATTGTCGTATCCCGCCTCCCCCGAAAGCCCCGCCTTCCCCAAAAGCAACGGGCGGGCCGAACTGAAGTCGAACTGCGTGCCCTCCACGGATGCAACCTCGCCTGTCGGCACCAGATCCTCGTCCAGGGTCAGAAAATGATCGGCATCGACCTGGAAAAACTGCCGGCGCGCATCGCCGCCGCCATCGAGGTTGAAATAGCTATGACTGGCGAAGTTGCACAGAGTATCGGCGTCGGAGATGGCGGAAATCTCTATCTCAAGCACCGGACCAGGCGCGATTCGATAGGTCGCGTGCACGGTCATATTCCCGGGAAACCCCATATGTCCGTCGGGCAGGATTTGCGACAGGGTGACGAAATCTGCGCCCGTCTCCTCGACGTCCCATATCCGCTTACCGGCGCCGGCACTGCCGCCATGAAGCGTGTGTCTATCGAGCACATTCTTGTCGAACGGATAGACCCGGCCACCGATCTTAGCCTCACCGTTCCGAATCCTGTTCGCGACGCGGCCGACGATCGCACCGAATTTCGGCGACCGGGCCGGATAATGCGCAAATTCGGAGAAGCCCAGGACCAGGGAATGGCCAAAGCCGTCCAGTCGCAGATCCTGAAGCACGGCGCCCCAGGTCATGACATTCGCGGACAGGCCATGCCCGGTCAGATGAACCCGTTGGACAACACGCCCGTCGTCGAGTTCCCCAAAAACGTCCATCACGGCACTATTTGCCCCAACGCAATGCCAACGGCTCAACTTCGTGGGCAAGTTCAAGAAGCTGTTGTCGCGTTTCGGGATGAAGCGGCCGGGTTGGATGCCGCACATGTTCGGAGGCGATGACACCGCCCTCCTTCATGACAGCCTTGCATGACCGCCACCCGCATTGCCGGTTTTCGAAATTTATCAATGGAAGCAATCGAGCGTAAATCTCCTTCGCTTCATCCCGTTGCCCCTGAAGGTGCGCCGTAACCGCCGGCCGGATCAGGTCCGGCAGGGTGGCGGAGGTCATCGACCCGGTTGCGCCGGCGTCCAAATCCGGGATCAAGGTAATCGCTTCCTCGCCATCGAACGGGCCTTCGATCGCATCGCCGCCGGCAGCGATCAAGGCACGCAGTTTGGCGGCAGCCTGCGGGGTCTCGATCTTGAACAATTTGACCTGTTCGATTTCGCGCGCCAATCGGACCAGGAAAGGAACCGACAGTGTGACACCGGAAAGCGGCGCGTCCTGGACCATGATCGGGATGCCGCCGGCCTGGGCGGCCTTCTCGAAATGTTCGAACACGCCCTCCTCGTCGGCACGCAGGAGCGCGCCATGATAGGGCGGCATCAGCATGATCATCGCAGCGCCCATCGCCGCGGCTTCCCGCGCCCGCGCTTCGACAATCGCGGTCGAAAAATGCGATGCCGTGACAATCACCGGAACCCGGCCGTCAGCGTGTTCCAGACACACCCGTGTCAGCGACGCGCGTTCCTCGTCCGAAAGCAGGAACTGCTCGGAAAAATTCGCCAGGATGCAGATTCCATCGACCCCCTGGTCGACCATGCAGTCGATGACGCGTCGCATCCCATCATAGTCAACGGCACCGGATTCGGTGAAGGGCGTCGGTGCCACCGGCCAAACGCCGGAGTAAGCTCTTTCAGTCATTCTAAATTATCCTCCCCAGCCATGTTGCGGCCGCTGGAGGACTTTGCCCCGCCTACCCGACAACCGTCAAACACACTTGCCGCCGATCCGAATACCGATAGCTGTGGTATCCCGTTGCGTTACCGTCTATGGAGCATCGACAACGCCGCCCGAAGCCGATTATATCCTTTGGTATAGTTCATTGTTTCAAGTGAATGGAAGCATGTGTCGTAGGGTGGCATGAGCGAAGGGGGTAAGGTCACATGGATGACAATGCGCGCGCCCTCTCCTCTGACAAGGTGGCGGAAAGCGCCGGCGGGTCCGGCATGACCGAAGAAACACGCCTGAAGGCGGAACTGGCAACGCTGCGCGCGGAAAACGACGCCTTGCGGCAGCAGTTGAAGGATTCCGGCGCCCGACAGGCCTATGCCGAAGCTTTCGACAACAGTTCCGAAGCCATTGTCATCTATGACGCCGATGGGTTGTTGGTAGCGTGTAACCGCAGCTTCAGGGAACTCTACGGCTATTCGGAAGAGGAAGCGCGACCCGGGGTCCATTTCGCAGAATTGGGCCGGATTGACGTGGAAAGAGGCAACGTGGTCGTCGGGGACGAATTCGGCGACGACGACGACTATCTGCAACGAAAGGCCGAATTCCGGAAGAAACTCGAAGGATCGTTCATCGTTCGCCTGAAGGACGGCCGATGGATCAAGACAAGCGACCGACCGTTCAGCCGGGGCGGCTTCGTCAGTATTCAGGTCGACGTCACCGAGATCAAAAAGAACGAGGAGGAACTTCGCATAGCCAAGGAGGCTGCGGAAGAGGCTGTCCATTCGAAATCCGAGTTCCTGGCCAATATCAGCCACGATCTTCGCACGCCCTTGAACGCGATCATGGGCTTTTCCGACATGATCTTGAGTGAAGTCGGCGGGCCCTTGGAGAACGAGAAATACCGGAGCTACCTGCAGAATATTCACAAGAGCGGATCACTACTGCTCTCGATCGTCGATGACATCCTGGACACCGCCCGTCTGGACAGCGGAAAATTTACGCTACGTCCGCAGACATTTGATCTCGCCGATTGTACCAAGGAAGTCATCGAAGGCTTTGCGCCGATCGCTCTCGAAAAGGGTGTATCCATAGACCTTGTGCTGCCCGACGAATGTCCGCGCGAAATCTACATGGATCGCAGATCGTTGATCCAAATCCTCAACAATCTGATTTCCAATTCCTGCAAGCACACCGGCAAAAACGGGTCAGTGATCGTAGAATGGCTTTCACCGAAAGACGGCAATATATCCGTTTCCGTCATCGACGACGGGGCCGGCATGCCGCAGGAACTGGTTGATAAGATCGGAGAGCCGTTCCTGTCGGACGGAACCGCGATCGCGCCAAGCAACGAACGCGGCACGGGTTTGGGCATCTATATCTGCACCAAATTGACGGCGGCTCTCGGCGGAACGATGGAAGTTGCGAGCAAATTGGGAGAAGGCACGACTTTCACCATCACATGGCCTTATCAACAGCGAGAACCGCAGGCCGGCACTCCTCTACACACATAGGCGAAGGGGATCACGCCCTTCCCTGGATTTCCCGAAGGCCGGAAACGAACGCCCGCGCGTTTTCGCCAACCCGATCAGCCGTATCACCCGGCTTGTACAGGGCCGAGCCGAGCCCGAATCCAGAAGCCCCCACGTTCCAATAAGGCTCCATGGTTTGCGGCGTTATTCCGCCGACGGGAATGCTGCAGACATTTTTGGGTAGAACGGCCTTCATTGCTTTCAGCCCGATGGGGGGTATCAGTTCCGCGGGAAACAGCTTTATCGCGGCCGCGCCCAGGTCGAGAGCGCGAAACGCCTCGGTCGGAGTCATGATTCCGGGGCAGTAGGTCATCTCCAACGCTGCTGCCTTTGCGGCCACCGCTTCGTCGAGATTCGGGGCGACCACCAGCTTGCCTCCGGCGGTTCGGACGGATTCGACTTGCTCTGCCGTCAGTATCGTACCGCCGCCGATCATCATACTGTCCCCGAACTGCTTGGACAGTCGTGCAATGCTTGTCATCGGATCGGGCGAATTGAGCGGCACTTCGACAACGCGAAACCCCGCATCGTATAGGGCCGACCCAATTGCGACGACCTCATCCGGCGTCACGCCCCGCAAAATCGCGATCAACGGCATTTCGCCGAAGGTTTCCAACCAAGCCCCCATTCACCTGTCCTTCCCTATCTGTCCGCCGTTTCCGGTCATCCGGCGATCAACCCGGCCTGTCTGGCTATCGCGAAATGCCCAAGCGCGGCGGCATCTTCCGGCGCCGGAACGGCGGCAACGCCAGCAAGCTCAAGCGCCCGGCGATATCGTTCCGTCAATGCACCGTCTCCAACAATCGTGACGGTTGCCCCGGCGCCTGAACCGCTGCCTGAGCCAGACCCGCAATCCTTTAGCGCGGACCGTACTTCCTCGCCGATCAACAGGCCCGACAGATAATCTGCAACCTGATCCGGCGCGACCCGATCGAACAGAGCCATGGTGCGGGCGCTGAAAACATGACGCAGCAGAGATCCGTCGGACTCCAGGCGCGCGGAGACCCCTTGATCGAAACCCGTCCCCAGCGGACCCGCCGATTTTTCCATCAACCGGCCCAAAATCGAATGACCCTTCAGGACGGCGTAGACCTCTCCCGTCATATAGGTGTCGAATTTGTCCAAGCGCCGCCCGCGAACACTGACCCATTTGCTATGGGTACCCGGCATGACGAAAAGCCCTTCTTCTCCCTCGCCGCCGGATCCGCGTTCCAGGCAGCCCGCAATCTGTGTCTCCTCACCCCGCATGATATCGGGCGTCCCGTCGACGGGGTCGTAATCCATGCCGCAGACAAAATGGATGCGGCTAGCCGGTGAAAGGTCATGAGGCACTAGGGAAGAAGCCAGTTCATCGACACCCGCTGGAACCCTGACGTAAGGCGTCTCGACCCAACCGTTGCGGCTGGTGATCATTCCCGAGGCAATAACCGGCAGTCCTGGTGCCCTGGCAACCCAGTCCCCGGCGACGCGACCGAAGGTTCCTTCGAAGCCGCCCTTATGGTCCGCGAGTATTCCCTCTGCGGAACTGCGACGTTCGATCACTGCGCCGGACGCGTCCAGCAAATGAGCACGCAATGACGTGGTGCCCCAATCGAGACCGATCAGCGCAGCAGAATTGCCGGTTGGCATGATTATACCCCGAACGAGAAAACAGCAGCGCCCATCATGCGCCTTTGCGGCGCTATAGGGAAAGCCCCAGGATCATCAGAAACAACGGATCTCGGCTTCCGCCTGGGCCCGGCGCAAATCGGCGACAACGGTATTTGTGAAATGCGCATGCCGGAAGATAGCTACTTTTTCCCCCGCCGTTTGCCGCATGGAAAGAACGGTCTCGGCGGATAGGTAGTCCTCATAGGGAAGAATGGTCGCGATTACGTCGATCGAACAGGAACAGCGTGTCAGCATTTCCCGTGTTTGGCCATTCGTCACCATGCAGGCAAAGACGTAATCGGCGCGCGCTTCGGTCGGATAATCATTGTAGCCGGTCGGGATCGGCGTGGCGTTCTGCGCCTGGACCGAGCCTGCACACAACCAGACAGCTGTTGCCGCCAAGAAGGTCGATAGCCTTTTCAACATCATCACTTCCCCAACATTGCGGTGCGGTAGGTGATCTCTTCGCGAAAAGCGACCCCGCCGTCCGCGTGCGGTCTGGTCTGCGCGGAGAACAATATGAAACCGCCGGGCGCCTGGTCGGAGACGATGAATCGGAGTTCCAGATCGGCGAATTCGCCCATCCTGTCCCGGTTCTTGTCATGCTGGAAGGGAATGAAGGTAATCTCTTCCGCATCGATGGTTTTGTCGCCGATTGTCGCTTTCACGGCGGTTACGGTTCCGCTGTCGCGCAAGGCCGCTTTCATCCGGTTGCGTATATAGAAGGGGCTGCCGCCGGTGATGCTCGCCATCGCCCGCAGACTCGATTCAAGGAAGGTCAGCAGAATAGGGTTCCCAATCGAGACCGGCAGAGGACTCATCTCCCGATGGATCCTCCCGTCGGACAGCATCGAAATGACCGCTTCCTTGGAACCGTCCTGGCCTTGTTGAAGCGCAACATGCAATTCCCCATCGTCAATCCACCGCACGGCTTCGGTTTGCTCGGCGCCTTCACGGACATGGCTGTAAATCAGTGCCGTCCCCGGTTCGACGGATCTCAACACGCCTTCGGTGAAGAGCCGGTCGCTGGCAGGCCCCGCTGCCGCGGTAATAGGCAGAAGAAGCAGCGCAGCCGCAGTCAGGGCGAGCTTGATCCCCTTATTCATCCGAAACCTCCGTCAACATAAACCCTCTTCCTCTTACAGTTCGAATATCGATGCCGAAATTCGACAAAGGTGCCAGTTTCCGCCTGAGATACCCGATATAGACATCGACGACATTTTCGGACGACCCGCCACCGCCCAGCCACAGGGTGTCGAAAATGTCTCCGCGGCTGACGACATGCCCCGCATGCCGGATCATGTAGGCAAGCAGGTCGCCTTCGCGTTCTGTCAGCGAAATCGTACGGTTGCCACCGCTCACCTCCCGGGTTTCGACATCATAGCGCAAACCGGCCACCATCAATGTTTCGGTCGCATCGGCGAGCCGGCGTCGTTCCTGTACTTTCAGTCTTGTGACAAGTTCGGAGAATTCGAACGGCTTGGCCACGTAGTCATCGGCACCGGCTTCCAAGCCGTCGGCTCTTTCGTCCACGCCGGAAAGAGCACTCAGGATAATGATCGGCGCGCTCATTCCGCCGGCCCGCAGCCGGCGCACGAGGTCCGTGCCGCTTTGGTCACCCAGCATCACATCCACGATCGCCGCGTCACAGCCATCCCCCGCCAAATCGGTCGCGGACGCTATGTCCTGCGCCACGACGGGGTCATATCCCTCTCGGGCAAGCCCACGGGACAGGGCGGACGCGATATCCTCGTCATCCTCGACGATCAATATCCGCGGCGTGGTTTCACCCATTACTCACCTTTCTGGCCGGTTCCGCGGCCTCCATACTCGATTGGACCGGCAAGCGGATAACCACTTGCGCGCCCCTGCCGCCGATTGTTCCTCCTTGCGGCGGCCGCGGTGCAGGACTTTTTATCGCGATGCTGCCCGCCTGTTGCCCAACGACCCATCGCGCCAATGCCAGGCCGACGCCGAAGCCCGACCCCATCGCTTCCCGCGCACCGCGGGCAAACCGGCCGAAAACACGCTCCTCGTCGCCATCTGCCAATCCCTCGCCTTCATCCAGGACGGAAAGCTCTATCTCCCCCTCGACAACGCGCGTGGCGACTTCGATCACCGCGCCTTTCGGCGAGTGCTTCACGGCGTTCTCGATCAAGCCGCAAACAACCTGCCTGCACCAATCGGCATCGCCCACGGTCGGCGCATGATCCAGGACCGCCGCGATATGAACGTTGTGCCGTTTCGCCAGCGGCGCCATGTCCGCAACCGCCTCCTCGGCCGCCTTCGCGCAGTCGAACGGACGCGAGTCGAGTTCCACCTGCCCGGTTTCCGACCGGGCCACTCGAAGCAGATCGTCGATACGGCGGTTCAAACGAACCGCACGGGACCGAATGACGGACAGCGCGTCGATCGCTTCAATGGGATCGACCCCATCCTTCAACGCCAATTCGGATTCGGCCAGAATGACCGTCAGCGGGGTTCGCAATTCGTGGCCGACATCCGCGAAAAAGCGGCGGCGCTCGGAATCGATCATCGACAACCGGCCATTCGCTTCGGACAGTTCCGCAGTCCGAGTGGCGATCGTCTCGCTCAATTGCGCTCGGTCGCTGTCGACATCGGCGCGGCGTTGCCGCAAACGTTCGGCCATGGAGTTGATGACATCGAACAAGGCGCCCAGTTCGTCCCGACGTGTAACCGGCAAATCGATATCGAAATCGCCGCTGCCAATGTCGTTCGCCGCCAGGGCGATGCGATTCAGGCGTTGAATGAGCGGCCTGATCAGCAACCGATGGAACAGGATGACAAGCACCACGGCGATCAGACCGGAGGCGAGCGCCAGATAGACCATCAGATCGTGCAATTCCTCGACACTCTTCGAGGCCAAATCCCTGTCCCGTCGTTCGTCGGCGATCGCTTCGTTCAACAGAGGGGAGAATTGCGTCGCGAACCCGTCCAGGATCGCGCGCAGATGGGGCCCGGACCCCACCTCCTCCAACGATCGCCGCAAAGCCACGAACTGCGCTTTCATCCGCGCTAGGACGAGACTGCGGGTCGCACGGCGCATCTGTTCGGTTTCGCCCATGGAGCGCGATTCCTCGACCGCGATTGTAAGGGCTGCTTCCATGCGGCCGAATGCCTCCTCCACAAGAGTCGCTTGCGATTGAAGGCGTGCCTTGCGCGCTTCGGCTGGAATATCCGCGCCGCCGGCCTCGACCCCCACCACCGCATAGTCGCTGATCCTGGCCGACAGGCTGGAAAGGATCTCCATTCTGTGCTGCGCCGCCACGGATTGCTTTATCCTGTTCGCGGTTTCCGCCGCGCCATAGGCCGCAAGCAGCCCGGTAAAAACCGCGACAAGGGCGATGGACAACGCGCCGGCCATAAGTCGGAAGCGCAGGCTGTTCACCCCATATCCCGCCCCCTGAATCATACCGTCGCCATCCCGCGCCACGTGATCAGCGAGCGCAGCTTGCGCGGTTCAACCGGTTTCGGCAGGACGTCCACCCCCATCTCACGGGCAGTCGCCGCCAGTTCCGCACTTCGATCCGCCGTGACCAGCACGGCTGGAATATTCGCGCCCCAGGCCGACCGTAACTCGCGGATCGACCGTAATCCCGTATCCTCGCCGTTCAGATGATAGTCCGCGATGATGATGTCCGGCGGCAGACCGAGATCGGCGATCGCCGCGCATGCCTCATTGGTGGATAGTGCCGGGGCGACGCTGGCGCCCCACCCTTCCAAAGTGGTTGTCATGGCATAGAGGACTTCAGGCTCGTTCTCGACGACCGCGGCAATCAGATTCATGCCGCTGGATTGTTCCTGAGCCTCGCCCTCGATCAGTTCAGGCGCGGCTGCCGTGATGATCGGCGCTATCGGCGCATCAACGTGGAAAACCGACCCTCGGCCGGGTTCCGACCGCAATCCCAGCGGCAGGTCCAACAGCCGGCACGACCGTTTCACGATCGACAGACCGAGCCCCATGCCGCGGTTCTCGATCGTATCGTCCAGTCGCTGGAACTCCTCGAAAATCCTATCGTGGTCTTCGGGCTTCAAGCCCGGGCCGGTATCCCAGACCTCGAACCGCACGGCGTCGCCGCGCTGCCGGCAGCCGACCAGAACCGAACCGCTGCGGGTATAGGTCACCGCATTCGCGACCAGGTTTTGGGCAATGCGCCGGAAGTAACGCGGGTCCGAACGAATGTGAAATTTGGACGGTCGAACCCGGAGTTTCAGCCCCTTGGCCGCCGCCAGCGGCTTGAACTCCTGCTCCAACGGTTCGAGGACCGTCGAAATCGCGAAATTGCTTTTCGTGAATTCTGCACCGCCCGCGTCCAAACGAGAAATTTCGAGCAAGGCATGCAGCAATGTCTCAATCGAGGTAAAAGCACCCGACAGACGTTTCAGCACTTCGGCCTGCGGCGCTTCCAACTTCATCTCACCAAGGGTCGAAATGAACAGCTTCGCGGCGTTCATCGGCTGCAGCAGATCATGGCTTGCCGCCGCCAGGAACCGCGTCTTCGACATATTGGCAGCCTCGGCATCTTCCTTCGCTTCCCGTAAGGCTTCGCCGATCTGTTCGCGCTCGGTGTTTTCGCGCGTCAAGGCTTCATTAGCCGCGGTCAATGCGGCTGTCCGTTCCGCAACGCGCTGTTCCAGAGTTTCGTTTGCCTTGTGCAAGGCTTCGATCGCCCTGCGTTCCGAAGTCACGTCGGTGAAACTCGCGACGAACCCTCCGCCCGGCATGTCGCGCATTCGGATGTCGATGATCATCCCATCGATACGGCGATATTCGGCATGGATCGGCGGCCTCGGTTGACGGCGCGCCACCCATCGCCACAGCCCCGAAGGCGTTAGATCCGAATGCATTGTCCCGCCGGAATATAGTGCATCGACGACCCGACGCAAACTCGTTCCCGGCTTTACAAGGTCATAGGATAGGTTCAGCAGGGCCCGGAACCGGGTATTGTAGTCCGCAAGACGCATATCCGCGTCGAAGGTACAGACCCCCTGGCTCATATGATCCAGGGTGGCGCGGGCGAGACGCGCATGGCGGTCGAGAATCTTGTCACGCTCGCGCCGCTCACGCCGGACCATATCGGTCACATCGGTCTGAAGGATCGCCGTGGCACCGTTCGCCGTGTGGCGTTCGGACACCTGGATCCAGCGGTCCCCCTTCAACGCCACCGTGAAAGTGGCATGCGGCTTCCCATGCATGCCGACACGGAAACTCAACCAATCCTCAGCCGTCTTGCCCGGGGCCAGGTCCAGTTCCGCGCTTTCGGAAACGAGCCGGACATATTGATTGAAACTAAGCCCCGGCTTCATGTGCTCGGATACATCCGGGCACAACATTCGAAAACGCTGGTTGCAGAGAACCATCGTGTCGTCGGAATCGAACAGGCCGAAGCCTTCCTGGACCGCTTCGATGGCATCCGCCAAGTTACGCCGGGCGCGAACGGCTTCCGAATGCGCCTGCTCCAAGCGACTGTTCGACTCGCTCAATTCGCTCAATGCGGTCTGCAAGTCGTGCGTCCGCGTGCGAACCTCGTTTTCAAGCGATATCGCCGTTTGGAACAGCGCAAAGGCCGAACCGGATATATCCGTGGACCGTTCGACCCGCGCCATCAAGGCGTCATTGATCTTCCGGAGTTTACGGATCTGCTCCAAAGGAGGATCTGAAACCGAGACCATGACTGCCTGCCCTTACTTCTCGACCTCTCCGCCGGTTTCTTCTTCGTTATCCGGATCGAAAAAAGCCACCCCCACGAAAGTCTGATTTACATGCATTCCGTGATACTGCTCCCCATACGTGGAGAAACCGATCACACGGTTCTGCCTCAACAATTCCGACACAGCGTTGTATTTCTTCAATAATTCGGATTCCAACCGACGAAGCATGCAGTCGAATCCCAGAACCAGTGTCGGACGGCCATGCTTCGCCTTCAGGTTCGTAAATTCGCGGTCGAGATGCGCGACGATGTCCTGGGCCTGACCGACCGTCATCACCAGCCCTTCGTCGATTGCACACAGGAAGCTCAATCCGTCGTCTTCTTCGACCTTCTGGATCGCGCGGACATGATATTTCCCGCCGACCCGAACCAGCGTCGGCCGTGTCGCAAAGACGAAAGGCGAAAGCTCATCGACGGAACAGCCGACGGCGCGTGCATATTCGACCGCGGCAGGCTCCGCATTGATTTCGCGGACCAGCCTTCGGCCGGGGTCGGCCTCGGTCACGACCATGCGTTTTTCCGTCGGCAAGAAGTGGTCGAAGCGCAATTCGGTGAACCGGTAATTCGTCGCGAGCAGGGTGAGCAGCGCTGCGTCGGAATGGAATTTGCCGTCGTGCAAAACGAAGGTTTGTTGGAAATCGAGCCCGTCGCCTGCAGACCCGCCCAGGATCGGTATCGGCGCGAGGCCGGGCTCGAAGGCCGACAGCAGGGCCTCCTCCTGCCGGCACATCCCGTCCGTCAGCAGGATCGCAAGACTGCTCCAACCCGGCGTTTCGCCAAAATCGGAGACGAATTCACGGCAAAAGCGCAGGCCGTCGTCGATCGAGAAACGCGACAGATTGGTGAGCAATCGGGATGAAAAACGGAAATGCAGTCGCGGGAAAGCAACCCCGGTCAAAGTGCCCGTTTCATACCCAAGCGGCGTGATCTCACCTGCCGTGGTGCAGCCGATGACGGGGGTCGCGCCAAAACTTTCCGACAAAGCGCCCGCCAGCTTGTCCTTATCGAAATGCGGCGATGCGAATATCAGGACGACCGCCGCTTCGACATCCTTCAATTGTGCCGCAAGGTCCGCCACCGCCTCGGTCGCGTTCTGCTTGCGCGAAACGCCACTGACGAGCTCGTTGCGCCGTTCAGCCGCAATTGTCCATAACCGTGAAAGCACGTTCATATCGACTGCTTTCTTTCCTCCCGTTGCACCCGGCCCCTGTCGATCTGCGCCGACTATGCTTACGGTCCAGGTTTAAGCGACCACCATTTTAGGATCGACCGGCCCCCGCGCCCAAGGGGATCCGCGCTTCATTGGCAATCAAAACAGCCTGTGTCCTGGTATGAACACCCAACTTCCGCAAAATCGCCGTCACGTGCGCTTTCACTGTAGTCTCGGCGATCGAAAGTTCATAAGCGATCTGCTTGTTCAGCTTGCCTTCACACAGCAATTCAAGAATACGAAGTTGCTGGGCAGTCAGGCTGGAAAGGCGCTTCGCGGCCTCATCCACCTGAGCGCCGCCGGCGTCGTCCTGCTGTGGCGGCGTATAGCCTTCCGGTGTGTAGATATCGCCCGCCCAGATCCGCTTGAACGCATCGATCAGCATCTGTCTGGAAGCGTCCTTGCGGACAAACCCTGCCGCCCCGGCCGCCATCACCGCCGCAATGACCGTGTCCTCGCCAAAAGCGGAGACCACGATGACCGGCGTATGCGGCGCGGTCGCCTTCAGGCGCAGCAATCCGCTGACCCCTTGCACATCAGGCAAGTTTAGGTCGAGAACGATGGCGTCCGGCTCGAAATCCTTGGACAGCCGTTCCAAAGCCCCGGTCAAGGTGCTGGCGGTTCTTATCGTCCGCAACGGCAATGCCGTCTGCAACGTCGTCGCCAGCGCGTCGCGAAACAACGGATGGTCGTCCACGACGAGGACGGATTTGATCTGATCGGCCGCGCATGTCACCGACGTGTGTTCCAACGGTCGGTTCCTCCCAAAATGTTCCTTAGTATAATTGTTTCCGGAAAGTACGCCGAAACAGGGCCGTTCTTGCAAGCATAACATGAACGTACGAACCGGCCGGACGCGTCACAGGCGCCCCCTATAGCCTATGGTTCTATTTCCCGGCAGCCGGCGGTTTCCTATACTAAGAGCAAGAAAAAACGGGAGGAAACCATGCCGGGGCGTTTTCGGCTGGTGGTCGGCCTTTTGGCCGTCGTCATATTGTACTTTAGTCCTATAAACACCGGCGAAGCCGCCGCCGGGCCGGATTCAATCCGGATTGCGGCCCTTAAATTCGGCACTGTGAATTGGGAACTGGACACCATTCTACATGGCCGCTTGGACGAGGCGAACGGCTTCACGTTGGATGTAAAACCGATGGCGGGATCCGCCGCCGCCAAGATCGCCTTCGAAAGCGGTGAGGCCGATGTCCTCGTGTCGGACTGGATTTGGGTGGCGCGGCGTCGCGCGGCCGGCGCGGATATCGTATTCCTGCCCTATTCGAAAGCTGTCGGCGGGTTGATGGTGCCGTCCGCCTCCCCGGTCCGCGCCATTCCCGGATTGACCCAAATGAAAATCGCGATCGCCGGCGGTCCTTTGGACAAGAGCTGGTTGATCCTGCAGGCTCATGCCCTGAAAAACGGGTTCGACCTGAAAGGAAGCACCGACCAAGTCTTCGGTGCCCCCCCGCTGCTCCACCAGAAAGCCCTGGCGGGAGAGTTCGGCGGGATCGTCAATTTCTGGCACTATATGGCGCGTATGGAAGCCAACGGTTTCAGAACCTTGCTGACCGTCGGCGAAGCGGCACGCGATCTGGGACTCGATCCGGATATTCCCCTGCTGGGTTATGTGATGCGCGGCGACTTCGCCCGCGCGCATGCCGATGCGGTGCGCGGCTTCGCCGCAGCGTCCCGCGCCGCCAAGAACAAACTGGCGGAGGACGACGACGCCTGGACGCGCTTGCGGCCGATCATGAATGCGGCCAGCGACGCTGAATTCGAGCGATTGAAAGCCGGTTTCCGTGCCGGCATCCCCGAAAAGTGGGCGGTCGACCCGAACGCCGCAGCCCAATTCTTCGACTTGATGGTGAAATTGGGCGGCGAGCAGCTCGTCGGCGGGGCGAAGACCCTGCCGGACGGCGTCTTCATCGATACCGGCGGGTGGTAGAGCCTTGGCGGAGGATCAGAGTCGACGCAGTCCGATCGGAAGGAAAGGCCTATCGCCCGCGATGCTGCTTTTCCCGTTTCTTTTTGTCGGGATCTGGGCTGCGTCGGCGCATCTGGCCGGCAATGAAACGACCTTTCCGTCCCCGCTGAGGGTCTGGACCATCGTATTGGCGGAGGCGAAATCCGGCGACTTGTTCATCCATGTCGGCGCCACCCTGGCGCGGGTGATCGCCGCCTTTGTCATCGCCATGGGGGTCGGCTGCGCCATCGGCCTGTGGATGGGACGGAACCGCGGCATAAACCGATGGGCCGATCCGTGGCTGGTTTTCTTTCTGAACCTACCGGCGCTGGTGACGATCGTGTTGTGCTATATCTGGATCGGCCTGACCGAAGCGGCTGCCATCACCGCAGTGGCGATCAACAAGATCCCGATGGTCGCGGTCATGATGCGGGAAGGGGCGCGAACATTGGATCCGGGCCTGAACGATATGGCCCGTGTTTTCCGGATGAGCCCCGGCGCGAAATTGGCCCATATCGTCATTCCGCAACTCGCACCTCATTTCGCCTCAGCCGGGCGCGCAGGCATTGCCCTGATCTGGAAAATCGTCCTGGTGGTTGAACTGCTTGGCGCTTCGACCGGTGTCGGCTTCCAGATACACACCTATTTCCAGCTCTTCGACGTCGGCGCCGTCCTGGCCTATGCGTTGAGTTTCATAGCGGTCATGCTGACGGTTGAATATCTGCTGCTACAACCCTGGGAACGACATGCAAACCGGTGGCGCAATGCAGATTGACGTCAGGCACAAGAACTTCGGCGCCACGCAAATCCTCGATTGGATAGAATTGTCCATCGGCAAGGGGGAGATCGTCGCCCTGACCGGTCCCTCCGGTGTTGGGAAGACGACCCTGCTCCGGATCATCGCCGGTCTCGACAAGGATTTCCAGGGTTCGGTAACCGATCCCGGGCGGATAGCGATGGTGTTCCAGTCGCCGACACTGCTGCCGTGGCGAAATGCGGTGCAAAACCTGACGCTGACGACGGGCGCGGATCCTCGCGCCGCCATCCGCCTGCTGGAGGAAGTCGGGTTGGAAGGCAAGGCGGACTTCTTTCCCGGTCAGTTGTCGCTGGGCCAGCAAAGGCGATTGGCTCTGGCCCGCGCTTTGGCTGCGGACCCCGCGACGCTGCTGCTGGACGAACCCTTCATTTCACTCGACGAGGACACCGCCGCACGCATGCGCCAGCTCACGATGAAGGTCCTGGAAGACAGACGCATCGCTACCCTGATCGTCACGCATGACCTGATCGAGGCGGCAACATTTGCGGACCGTGTAGCCATACTCGCTGGCCGTCCGGCGAGCATCGAGACGATCGCTTCGATCAGCACGCCCCGTCACGCGCGCGACCCGGTGAAAGAAGCCGATGCCCTCAGGGCGGTCATGCCGAGTTCGTCGAACAGTGCTCACGGGAAGCTTACTTGACCGTGTTGCCCTCCCCGCTAGCCTGACGATGAGGGAACACGCCGAACAGGCGGAGAAACAATGAACAAGCTGACCAATGTCGTGCTGGCGGCCTTGCTGCTGTCCTCGCCCGCGGCGGCCCAGAACGTCATGCAGGGCGTGGATATGACCTCGGCTGCGATGACGGAAGCCACGATGACCCGCGGCGAGGTCGAGGCGCTTCTGACCAAGGCAAGGACAGAGGGCAGGACAGCGGATCTGACCGGCGCGCGCCTGAACGGTCTGGATCTGTCCGGCTTGGATTTTTCGGGCGCAACCCTGCGCGCGGCCCGCCTGAACAAAACGATGCTCGTGGGCGCGAAATTGGACGGGGCGATCCTGGATCAGGCCTGGATGCACAGCGCGAACCTTGCCGGCGCGTCGCTCAAGGGCGCCAACCTGTTCCAGACCCAATTGATCCGGGCTGACCTCAGCGATACCGATTTCAGCGGGGCACGAGCGCCGGCGAATTTCACCCGGGCCAACCTGACCGGTGCTGTATTTCGAAATGCCGATCTTTCCGCGGATATGAAGAACCAGTCCATGGGTCTGATGCGCGGCGACCTAACCAAGGCGATCCTGACGCGCGCCGATTTCGAAGGCGCGAACTTGGCTCGTGTCGTCTTCGACTTTGCGGTCTTGGAGCAAAGCCGTCTTGTCAAAGCGAACCTGATGGGGGCCAGCCTATCAGGCGCGCGCTTCACCCAAACCGATATAACCGGCGCGAATTTCAACGAGGCCGATGTCGCGGGAGCCCGGTTCAACAGCCTCCTCGGGGAGGACAGCGCCAACCTGTCGAAGGCCAAGAACCTGGACAGAGCTATTCGGTAGCTCGATCAGTGGCCCTCAACCGCCACGGCGTTTTGCGATCAGCCCCTTGGACGGATCATAAGCGAAGATCGCCGCCGCCATGAAGACGATCGTCACCCCGACGACGACGACAAGCGCCAGTCCGTTCAACTGTCCGTACAGCGCGAACCGGATCAATTCCACCGCGTAGGTAAATGGGTTCAGCGCACAGATGTCATGGAGCAGGGTGCTGGATTCCGCCATGCGCCAAAGCGGGTAGAGCGCGGAAGAGGCAAAGAACATCGGGAAGATCACGAAGTTCATGATTCCCGCGAAATTCTCCAACTGTCGGATCGTTGACGACAGGAACAAACCGATCGCCCCCAGCATCATGCCCGACAAGATCAGCGCCGGCAGCGCCATCAGATATCCCAGCGGCGGCGGTTCCACCTCCCAGAACCAGGCAACAGCCAGGAAGGCGTAGACCTGAACGATCGACACGGCGACGCCGGCCATCAGCTTCGACGACAGCAGGAACCAGCGAGGAAATGGACTAACCAGCAAGGTCCGCATGGCCCCGGTTTCCCGGTCATAGACCATGCTCAACGAGGATTGCATGCCATTGAACAACTGAATCATCGCGCACAAGCCCGGGGTCACATAGACCTCGTAGAGCACATAAGTGTCATAGGGCTCGGTGATCGACAGCCCCAGGACCGAACGGAAACCGGCGGCGAAAATGAACAGCCAGACCAAAGGCCGGACCAGCGCCGATACGAAACGTTCCCGCTGCCTGGCGAAGCGCAGCATTTCGCGCCATACAACGCCGCGGAAGGCCGACAGACGGCCGTCCCAGCCAAGTCGGCGATGCGCACGAGGAGCGTTGTTCGACGTATCACCGCTCATGCCGCTGCCTCCCGCCCCGTCAGCGACAGGAACGCGTCGGACAGGGTCTCTTCCCCCGCGATTTCGGAAGCCGGCGCATCCGCAAGCACTTTTCCTTTGTGCAGCACCGTCACGTGGTCCTGCGGACGGATCTCATCAAATAAGTGGGTGGCCCATAACACGCCCACGCCTTCCTTTGAGACGAGGTCGCGGACCAGTTCGACGACTTCCAGGCGCGATTTTACATCCAGCCCGACAGTCGGTTCATCCAACAACAGCAGCCGCGGGCCATGCATGAGCGCCCTGGCGATTTCCGCGCGTCGGGCCTGTCCGCCGGATAGGGCGGCGACCCGGCTGTCCATCTTGTCACCCAGCCGGACGAGATCGACCACGGTTTCCGCGCGGGCCCTTGCTTCCTTCCGGCTCATCCCATGTAGGGCCGCGTGATAGGAAAGGTTCTGCCAAATGCTCAAATCCCGGTCGAGCGATCGGCTTTGGAACACGACGCCCAACTCCGCCAGGGCGGGGCCCGGTTTGCGGCGCACGTCGTGACCCCACACCCGGATCGATCCGGTGACATTGTCATAGAGCCGGGTAATCAAGGAAAACAGGGTCGTCTTGCCCGCCCCGTTGATCCCCAGCAAAGCTACGAAAACGCCCTCCGGTACATGCAGCGAAACGTCGTCCAGGGCCTTTAACGGACCGAACGAATGACTGACGCCTTCGACATCGAGTGCCGAAGGCGCCGTGCTGTTCCGTTCCGTCGTCATCGCGCGGCCAATGCGCTATTCCGCGCGTTTCTCGATGACGGCGAAGTTGGCATCAAGTTCGATATCGTATTGGCCATCGACGCAGAGCACGTCGTCCAATTCGAAACCGTCGCCTTCCTTCTCGATATCATCGTCATCCATTTCACACTGCATTTCGGCCAAGAGGGCATTGATGCGGTCGATCTCTTCCGCAGTCGGATCATCGGAAGCCCAAGCCGGACCGCCTGCTATGATCAACAGAATTCCGGCAAGACATAAAGCGCGCAAGTCTTTCATTGCATCCCCCTTCACGATGAAATCATTTCCACCGCCTGTCGTGTGGCCTCCGTCCGGAGCCCCTATTGAATGGATATCTGGACCCTTTGCGATTCGCCGGAGCTTCCGGGAATCTTCAACTCGTACCGGCCAGGCTTGATCGCGATAAAAGACATGTGGATCACACCCTCGTCATCGAATTCGAAACTATCCAAGCCGAGGGGGCGGATTTCCAGATCGTTGATCACCACTTCGTTCACCCAGATCGCCCGAAAGAACTCCGGTCCGGCGATGGCCAGTTCGGCCGAGCCGTCGCTGACAAAGTCGATCTTGTAATAGGCGCCCGATTGCAGCTGCAGCGGCTTTTCCGCCAGGGGTTTGCCCGATGCGAGCGTGATCGGCGGCAATGTTTCCCGATTGCATTTCGCAAGCAGGCCCGCGAAGCCGAGCTTGTCGCACAATGGCGCGGATTGCGCCGGTATCGCGAAGGACACTACCAGCAGTCCGATAATCGAAAGAATACGCATCGTTCTCACCTCCCTGCCGCCAATTGAGTCGATGATGATTGGCGGCCTGTTGATCATTCAGGCGTCAGTTCGGAGATACGACGACACCCCAGGGCTGTTCCCCGACTTGCACCGATTTTATGACTTTGACGTCTTCGACATCGATGATCGAAATATCGTTGGAATTGCCGTTCGTCGTGATGAGAAATTTCTCATCCGGCGTGAATGCCATCTGCCAGACACGCTGCCCTACGAGCAGATAGTCCACGACCTCGTCCGTATCGCCATCAATGACGGCGACGCGGTTCGCCGGCCCTAGTGCCACGAAGACCTTCTTGCCGTCCGACGTTGCGCGGACGCCGACGGGCTGCAAGGCCTCCGGCGCGATACCGGGAACGGAGAAGGTGATCTTCTTGGTGATCGTGCCGGCCGCGGGATCGATCACCGACACCGTTCCGCCGATTTCCGCGCTGACATAGAGTTTGGATCCATCCGCCGTGAATTGCGCGAAGCGCGGGCGCTGATCGACCAGGACGTTCTGAACGATCTCGAACGTTTCCGTATCGATGAAATGCGCCATGTTCGTCGTTTCCGACGTGTTCACGACGATCTTTCCGTCCGGTGAAATCCCCATTCCCTCCGGCTCAACCCCGACCGGCACCTCGGCGATCATCGTATGCTTCTCTACGTCAACGACGGTGACGATGTTGTCGTCCTCATTGGCGATGTAAAGCGGATTACCCGACGGATGCAGGATGAACAGTTCCGGGTCGGGACCCGAAGGAAGCGTATGCGTCTGTTTCATGGTCGCCGTGTCGAAGACGCGGACCGTGTCGTCGTCGGAGGCGCAGACATAAAGCTCCTTACCGTCATGACTGATGGTAATGCCGCGCGGACGCTGCCCGCCGGGAATGGTGTCCGTCACCTCCCAGGTTTCGCTGTCCAGGATCGTGATCGTATTGCCCTTCTCATTCGTGACATACACCGTGTATGCCGCGGCGGATTGGACATGGGTCAGGGCACCGAACGCGATCAGGGCTGCAATGGTCGAACGGATCATCACGGATACTTCCTTCCCTTGGGCGGTTCGCCCGTCATCTATCGCCCGCAGGTCGATTCGGGCTCGTCGAAGCCCAATGTGTCCAGGCGGGAAACCTTGTGGAGATATTCCTGTTGCGGCGAAACGGAGACCAGAACCTTGTCGCCCGTCAGCAGGACCGGTTGGCGCAGTTGCCCGTTCCACGGCCGGAAGGTCACTTTCACGCCCTTGAACGCGGCAAGTTCGAAATCCGGGCCAAGCAGGAAATCCCGCATCACAGCCGGGTCGTAGGAATTGGTCCGCGTGACGACTTCCCCCAACACGCGCAGCGCCAGCCATACCTGATAGTCAAGCGGCCGTGTATAGCGGTTGGACGTCCGCTCGAACCGGCGTTGGAATTGCGTTGCGCCCCAAGCCTCGTGAGCCGGATGGAATGTGGTCGGCCGCAATCCCGCCGACCCTGCGATCGGTCGCGGATCCCATGTCTGGTATGGAAGGTAAGCGGCGAACACATCCGCTTCATCCGCCGCGACGATCACGTCATGGTCGTCCATGCGCTGTGTGAAAACCGGAATTTGTTTTTGCACTTGGACGTGGCCGGAATCCGTTCGACGGGCCCCGCCCGTATCCTCGAAAACCCGTTCCTCGACAATCTTCGCGCCGAACTTTCTAGCCGCCCTGCGGTAGGAATCGGCCAATAACTTGTCCTCTGGGTGCGACCCGTGAATCAGCACCCATTCCCGCCATTTCTTCCACATCAGGAATTGTGCCAGCGCGTCCGTCAACATCGCCCGACTGGGCGCCACGTGAAGCAGATTCGGACGGCAATCATCATTGCGGAGACTGTCGTCGGCCGCTTGTGCATTGACCACAAGCGCCCTGTCTCCGACCGCATCGGCAACCGCCAGGGTCGTTGCCGCATCCCCCGCCAGGACAAGGAAACGGACGCCCTCCCCGACGAGGCGCTCAGCTTCCGCCACCGCCTTTTCGGGAGCAACCGCGATATCGATGGTCTCGTATTCTTTTCCGGTGAAACGGCCAGTGGTTTGGTTATCGGCCGTCGCGAGTTGCCCCCCTGCAAAGCCCAGATCTTCCGGCGGCAGATCAAGACGTGAAATCGGTAATGGTTTGGGACTATCGACACGGATGACGCCTGCTTTCACGAGCAGCTTTTCTGCCGACATGGAAGGACGCACCGAAGCCGGCAGGAATGCCAAGGCCATCAGTGCGAAGGTGCAAATTATGGACTTTGCATTCCCACGCATGTTTTCGCTCCCTACCCTGGATTTCATCCAAGAGGCGTGCACGGGTCAAGCAATGTGACGACGATTTTTCCGCATAAGGATTTAATAAGATCAGCTTCCACTCATTCTCGACAATAAGACCTTCATCCAACTTGTCCCGCTTGCCATGGAAGCGCACGATACCGCGATGAAAGTGACGGCCTTCGCCATTCTTCTTGCAGTACAGATGCTCGCCACGGTTGCTTCAGCCACGCCGCTGAAACCGGGCGCGACCGTCGCCTATTTCGGCCTTACCTTTATCGACACATCGACCGAAGGCGCCTATTCGGGTTCCCGGCAGGACGAGGCGGCGCGGCTCGACATGTTGAGCGATTTCGTCCGCCAGGAATTCGCCCGGAAAGGTTTCGTGCTGTTGGACATCGGGCCCGTCCAGGAAGAGATCGACAGGGTCGTCAATCCGGCCGATTGCAATGGGTGCGAAATACTCATGGCGCGTAAACTTGGCGCCGACTACGCCGTGGTAGGCGAGGTGCAGAAGGTTTCGAACCTTATCCTGTCCATGAACCTCGTCGTTCGTGAAACCGCCTCGGGCAACATGGCCAAGGGACTGTCCGTGGATATCCGCGGCAACAATGACAAGTCCTGGCTGCGCGGCATGAGCTATATTCTGCGGAACAACACGTTCAAGGAATGATGGAACGACTACTCTATTTCCGTCATCAGACGACACCTTCAATGAAAACGGGAATCCTTGGGAGGATCGAATGAGGTATTCACTCTTTGCCATTGCCGGTCTGGCGTTGGCCTTGCTGGTTCAGCCCGCTTCGGCGCACGGCCCAACACGCCAGAAGGTTACGGTCAAAACGACCGTTGCCGCGCCCCCCGATGAGGTTTGGGCCGCCATCGGCAATTTCCAGGACATGAGCTGGCATCCCGCTGTACATTCCTCCACGGGCGAGAACGGGAATGCAATCGATGCCACGCGCGTCCTTACCCTGGGCGAAGAGGGCGGACCGACGATCTCCGAAGTACTTTACAAATACTCCGCCGAGAAACGCAGCTACTCCTATCGAATCACGGATGTGAAGGTCGAGGTTCTTCCGGTGACGAACTATTCCTCGCACCTGACCGTTCGTCCGGCGGGTTCGGGGTCGGAGGTCGAATGGCGCGGGGCCTTTTATCGCGGCTATCCGAACAACGATCCGCCGCCGGAATTGAATGACGAGGCGGCGGTTGCCGCTGTCAAAGGGGTCTATGAAGCCGGTTTGCAGGCTTTGCAGGAACGGTTCGGGGCCAGCAATTGAACTGCACCGTCATCGGCGTCATAAAGGGAAAACACGCCGCTGCGATTTCGGTCGCGGCGGCGTTTCTTTGGGCGGCACCGGCCGCGTCCGACACGGCCTTCATAACCAATCAATCGAGCGAGGATCTCACCGTCGTCGATCTCGATAGTGGTGCGGTCCGGCATACGACGGCAATTGGCGGCAAACCCGCCGGCATAGCCGTCGGCCGGCATTGGGGCGCGCCGCCCCAAAGCGTCTATGTGGTCAGCCCCGACAGCAAGACATTGAACATATTGGACGGCGAGGGTCTGCAGGTTCAATCCCGCGTCGCACTGCCGGGCGGTCCATTGGGAATTGCTGTTCATCCGTCAGGAAAGCCTGTCTATGTGGCCGACTGGTACGGATCCCGGCTATGGGCCATTGATCCGGATGCCGGCATCATCATCGGCGAAGTCGCAACCGGCGAATCCCCTTCCGGAATCGCGGTGACGCCCGATGGCGCAAAAGTGTTGAGCGCAGACCGAGACAGCAACCAGGTCACCATTGCCGATACAGAGACGCTCTTGGGTCTGGCCCAAATACCGGTCGGAACCCGACCCTTCGGCATTACGATCGATAAAACCGGCGAACGGGCGTATACGGCGGATGTCGGGTCGAATACCGTCACCGTAATCGATATTTCGACCGCCGAGGTCGTCGGTCGTGTCCCCACCGGCGAGCGTCCCTATGCCGTTGCATTGGCGGGCGGCAAAGGCTTCGTAACCGATCAATACGCGGACACGGTCACCGTCTTCGATCTTCAGACCCTGGAGGTGATCGACCGGTTGGATGTCGGTGAATACCCGGAAGGAATAGACGTATCGAAAGACGGCCGATCGGTCATCGTGGCGAACTGGTTCTCGAACGCAATTTCCGTCATCGATGTCGATACGCTCACGGTAACGCGGGAGATCGAGGTCGGCGATGGGCCCAGGGCGTTCGGCCTGTTTATCGGCGAATGAATGCGGCGGGGATTACGGACCCGCGGTCAGGGCAACGGTTCGATCCGCTCGGTTTCCCAATGGTTTTCCGTCCAGCCATCCGTCCCGTCGGGGTACCAGTGGACGGATGTGTAACCGTATCCCAAAGCGCGCTTCGCCGCGTTCCAGGACATCCAGCACTCCGCCAGGCAAAAAAAGACGACCGGCCGGGTCTTGTCGCCCTCAGTTGCCCGGGCCAAACCCTCCCGGAAATAGGCGTCGGTCTCGGCAGCGATGGCACCATAACCAACATTCACCAGCCAGACGGCGCCCGGGATAGAGTGCCGCGCCTTGTCCCGCCAGATTGTTCCTTCCGGCAGGTTCTTCGGTTTCGGTGCCCGCGGCAGAACGTCGATGAAAACCGCCGCGCCGGTTTCCCAGAGTGCCCGGGCCCCCATGTCGTCCAGAACAGTGGCACCCGCCAGGGACGCCGGCACCGGCGCGCGGTAATTCTCCATCCGGTAGCCGTCCGGCTCCGTCAGTTCGCCGGCCCGCAACGCCCCGGATATCAGCAGGACGGCAAATAAGATGAAGACCCGGATGCCGATCATTTCGCCGAGGTTTTCAGCGCATTCCCCATATCGTCGATCAGCGGAACGCCGTATCCGGTCAGGATATCATCGATCTCACCCTGGTGCTTTCGGATCAAGGAATTCAGCTTCCGCTTCCAGACCAATTCGCCTTGCCGGACACCCATGGTGATCCGGTAGAACAGCCGGGGCGCACCCTGCTCCTTGAGGAGCGGCGTGACGGTGAGGCCCGCCTGTTTGCCGTAATACCCGCCAATGGGGCCCCAAAGAACGGCCGCGTCGATTTCTCCCGCCTGAAGGTCGGCGATCATCTGTTCAGCCGGTGATTCAATCCGTCTGTCGACCATCAGCTTATAGGGTTTGGCCTTTCCGATCAGGCCGTTCCGCGCCATGTGCGTGGCAGGTGGGCTGCCCGCGACGATACCCAGCGTCAACCCTTTCAGCCGATCGTCGGCAAGATGATCGACAGTTTCTATCGCACTGCCTGGCTTGGAAACCAGCACATAGGCCGATGTGTAGTAATGGTTCGTGTTGAGAACCATGTCGTGCCCTTGGGCAAACCCGATGATCACATCGCACCGGTTTTCGATCAGTGTCTTGCGCACGAAACCGATCGCCATGGGGAACCATTCATATTGCAGCGGCAATCCCAGATCGGCGGCCATGACGTCCGCGATCTTGTTTTCGAAACCAGACAGATCCTTGCTAGAAAACGGCGTGTTTGCGGGATCAGCGCAAACACGGAAATGGCTCTGCGAGACGAGATCCGTCGTCTGGGCGCTGGCCGGCATTGCCATACCGGCCAGCATCGCCATCGCGAGGAGCGGCGCCTTCAACGCCGGTCCGATCCGCTTACAGACCGAGGCAAGCATTCTCTTCTTCTCTGATCTCGTCGCTCTTCGGCTCTTTTTTCTTTGGACGGCCGCGCGCAACGGCATCCGTCCCGCGTGCCTTCAGATAGACATAAATGTCGTTGAGATAACACATGACGTTCGGGTTCTCGCCAAAAGCAGGCATCACCGAATTTTGCGCGGCATTGATCTTCTTGCGGCCATTTACCACGACATCGACGAAGTCGTAGTAGTCCATCTCAATGGCGGAAACCTTCAGCGCCGGCGCATAGGTCGATCCTTCGCCTTCCGGGCCGTGGCAAACATGGCATTCGGCGTGGTAGCGGCGGAAACCGGAATAGGTCGGCCAATCGACAGTACCATCCTCGTCGATCTTGTAGGTCGGGATATCATCCTCGGTGAAGTACTTGCCCCCTTCCTCATACGCTACGGTGATGTTATCGGCCTGTGCCGTACCTGCGGCGGCGAGCAGCAGCGCGATGGCGGCGCCGAGCCTGAAAAAGCTGAATGACATTCTTTTCGTTCCCTCATCCTGAACAGAAGTGCACTGGTTTTTTTTCTTCTTATAACGAGTCCGGCGCGGAGATTACACTCCGCGCCGGCCCCGTTGCTGTTAGCAATTAGTATGACGGTTGCGCGACCTTAGTCCGGAAGCGCGAATACCGTCAGCTGACCACCGAGCGCGGTGTAGTTGCTCAGCGCGGCATAGCCACCCACCGCACCGAGACCGTCATTCGGGTTGGTCAGACCGGCCGCCAGACCGATACCGGCCCAACCGCCGACACCCGACAGCACGGCAACATACTGTTTGCCGTTATGGGCATAGGTCATGACGTTGCCGATGATGCCCGACGGTGTCTTGAACTTGTACAGTTCCTCACCGGTATGGGCGTCGACGGCCTTCAGGAAACCTTCCAGCGTGCCGTAGAAGACGACGTCGCCATCGGTCGACATAGCACCCGACCAGACAGAGAACTGTTCCGGGATCGACCAGACGATTTCACCTTTCTTACCGTCCCAGGCGATGAAGTTACCCATGCCACCATGCGAATTCGGGGCCGGGTACATCGACAGGGTCGCACCGACATAGGGCTGACCGGCCGTATAGCTGACACGGAACGGCTCGTAATCCATGCAGACATGGTTGGTCGGCACGTAGAACAGTTCCGTACGCGGGCTGTAGGCAGCCGGCTGCTGGTCCTTCGTTCCCAACGCGGCCGGGCAGACGCCGGTCGTGTTGACGTCTTCACCGTTCTGCTCGGTCGAGTACTTGGAAACGACTTGCGGACGGCCGTATTGCGGCGAGTTCTTGTCCATTTCGACATGTGTCGCCCAGTTCACCACCGGATCGAACTTTTCAGCGACCAGCAGTTCACCGGTGATACGATCCAGCGTGTAGCCGAAACCGTTCCGGTCGAAGTGGGTCAGAAGCTTGCGCATCTTGCCATCAATTTCCTGCTCCGTGAGGATCATTTCATTGATGCCGTCGTAGTCCCACTCGTCATGCGGGGTCATCTGATAGACCCACTTGGCCATGCCGTCATCCGGATCGCGGGCCATGATCGTCATGGACCAACGGTTGTCACCCGGGCGCTGTGCCGGGTTCCAGGTCGACGGGTTGCCCGTGCCGTAATAGAAGAGATCGGCTTCCGGGTCATAGGAGTACCAGCCCCAGGTGGCGCCGCCGCCAATCTTCCACTGATCACCTTCCCAGGTGTTCAGGCCCGAGTCCTTGCCGACCGGCTTACCCAGATGGGTGGTCTTTTGCGGATCCATGAGGATCTGCTCATCCGGGCCCATGGAATAGGCGCGCCAGACGCGTTCGCCGGTTTCGATATTGTAGGCCGTGACGTGGGACTGCACGCCAAATTCACCGCCGGAAATACCGACGATGACCTTGTCCTTCACCGGAAGAACGGTCGCCGTGTTCGTTTCACCCTTCGACGGATCGCCGTTGACGGCGGACCAGCGAACCTGGCCGGACTTCGCGTCAAGCGCGACAACGGTCGTGTCCGCCTGATGCAGGAATACCATGCCGTTCGCAAAGGCCAGGCCACGGTTGACCGTGTCGCAGCACATCACCGGAATGACGTCCGGATCCTGCTTCGGCTCGTATTTCCACTTGATGGCGCCATGATTGTTCAAATCCAGCGCGTACACGATGTTCGGGAACGGTGTATGGACATACATCGTGTCGCCGACAACCAGCGGCGACCCTTCATGGCCGCGCAGCACGCCCGTCGAGAACGTCCATGCGACCTGTAGATCGCCGACATTGTTCTTGTTGATCTGCGAAAGTTTGGAATGTCGGGTATTCGCATAGTCTCCCGTTTGAATAACCCAACCATTTGGGTTTTTCGTACCGGACATGACGCTGTCATTCGCCATGGACATCCCGGTACTGGCGAGCAAGGCCGCGGCCGCGCCCAATAGGATTTTTCTCATTGGATTCCTCCCGTCGGTTACACCGATTGCCGGTATGGTTTTGGGCCGTTTCGACCCGGAACCGGACCAGCAAACCCGCGGGCACAACCCGTGCCCCCGAGGTTCTGTTGCTTGGGACGTAAACCGCCCTTCGCTTTTATTTGGTTCTTAATAAAATCCGCTGGAGCCTTTTTGGGTCAAGCGGAATAGGCCGCGATGAGCCGAAAGTAGTATGCCGATTTCCGCGCTCTCCGGTTGCCGTGCGCGGCCAACGGAAAGGGCTTGGCGGCGCGCGGAATCAAGCGTCCCGTTTGCCGCCAAGTCATTCCGTCGGACGACGTCAATTCAACCGCAGGACGCGCACGGACCACACCGGATCAGGATCGCCTGCCCCGGTTGTGCAACCGCCGCACGGCCGGTGCTTCTTGCCCTAGGACGGCAAGGCACCGCTCGCCTTCGCCACATGCGTCGCGATGGCATCCATCAAAGGCGGTGAAAGGCAATCGTAGGGTTCCAGCCCCAATTCCTTCAGGCGGGCGCGAATGCCGTCCATCTGGCTGGGATCGGTTCCTGACTCGATGACCGACGACACGAATGCCGCGAATTCGGGCGGCGCCCAGCCGGCGTCGTTCGAAAGCTCCGTATGGATGAAGTCCAATCCATAGAAGGGATGACCCTGGTTCTCGATGCGTCCGTACATATGGGCGCCGCACTCCTTGCACGCATGGCGCTGGATTGCCGCGGACGGGTCGACGACCGCCAGTTTGTGACCGTTGGCGGAGACCGCAACCTGGTCCCTTGGCACGACCGCCACCTGCGAGAAGACGGCCCCTGCCGGTTTCCAGCACTTCGTGCAGCCGCAAACGTGGTTGTGTGCGCATTGAGAACCGATGGAGACCTTTACGGGATCGGTCGCGCATTTACAGGTCAGCGTGCCGCCGGAGAAACCGGGAGCAGCAGGTTTCAAACCGCCGTCCACGCTCGGATGGATTTTTACACCACTCATAATAACCTCCCATTTTGTATGGTTTTTTAGATTTACTTCACATACAGGGCAGAAGGCCGCATGAATTTTATTGCTGCGATCCCGCCCTAATCTTGGACGGGAAAAGTGGCCTAGGCCGTTAGACGATCGGCGTGCCAGTCCACATGATCCCGCCCAAAACTGGCGACAAAGAAATAGCTGTGATCGTAACCGGGCTGCATACGGAATACCGATGCAGTCCTCGTTTCAGCCAGGGCATTCGCCAACGCCTCGGGCTTCAACAAATCGAGGAACTGATCCGACGCACCCTGGTCGACGAGGATGCCGCCTTCCCAACCGCGTGCCCGCACCAGCAACGACGAATCGTGGTCGGTCCACTTGCTCTCGTCGGAGCCGAGATAGGCGCCGAGTTGCTTCCGTCCCCAATCGGATGCCGTGGGATTCGCGATCGGCGCGAAGGCGGAAAGCGATGCGTAGAGACCTGGATTACCCAGAGCCAGGGTGATGGCCCCATGCCCGCCCATCGAGTGGCCGGTAACGCCGTGCCGCCCCTCCAGCACCGGAAACTCGGATTGCACGAGATTTCTGAGTTCGGTCTTGATGTAGTCGTACATCTGGAAATGCGGTGCCCATGGATCCTGCGTCGCATTCACATAGAAACCCGCCCCCTTGCCGAGGTCGTACGCCTCGTCATCAGCGACATCGTCGCCGCGGGGAGACGTATCCGGGAACACGACTGCGATGCCGCGACGCGCGGCGTGTTCCTGCAGCCCTGCCTTGGTCATCGCGTTCTCATGCGTGCAGGTCAGGCCCGACAGGTACCAGAGGCAAGGCACGGGCCCCAGCTTGGCTTGCGGCGGCAGGTAGACCGCAAAGGTCATGTCACAGGCGCAACTGGCCGACTTATGCTTATAGACGCCTTGGACTCCGCCGAAACTGGCATTCTCCGAGATCGTCTCCATCGGCTGCACCCCCCTGCTCAAAATCACTAGATGTCACATTACAAAAACAGAAACAAGGAACCCCGAAGCCTGACGGCAGGGGTTCCGGGATCAACTTCCAAACCGACTGGTCAGCGTACCGAGACCCGCTTCATAGATACCCGCCACGACGCCCGACGCCGTTTCGGCAAGCGGGTCGAAGGTGGACGACCAGACCACCACCGAGCCCTGATCGGTTCCGACAACGCTCAATATCGACCGGTAGTTCTTCACGGGGAGAGGGGATTCGACGATCTCGTATCCATAGGACATGCCGTCCGAGCCGAGCGCCTTCTCCAGGATCTCACCGCCACCGGCCAAGCTTAGCCGGCGGTGTTCCACACCATCGACCATCTCCTTGGCCGAGCCTTCCGCCGCAGGATGCCATTCGGGCAGTGCCTGAAAGCCGCCGATGACCGCCCACACGGTCTCGGGCGATGCCTTGACGGAAACGCTTCGGGTGATCTGTGCCATCCTTCCCACTCCACAATTTCAAGAATGGGCGGCCATCCTTTGCCGGACGGCCGCCCGACTGGATCAATACGTCACGACCGCACGAATGGATTCGCCGGCATGCATGAGGTCGAAGCCCTTGTTGATATCGTCCAGCGGCATGGTGTGGGTGATCATCGGATCGATTTCGATCTTCCCGTCCATATACCAGTCAACGATCTTCGGCACATCGGTCCGGCCACGGGCGCCGCCGAAAGCGGTGCCGCGCCATACACGCCCTGTCACCAACTGGAACGGACGCGTCGAAATTTCCGCACCCGCCGCGGCAACGCCGATGATGACCGACTCGCCCCAGCCCTTATGGCAGCATTCCAACGCCGTACGCATGACGTTCACATTCCCGGTGGCGTCGAAGGAATAATCGGCGCCGCCTTTGGTGATTTCCACCAGATGGGCGACGAGATCACCTTCGACTTCGTTCGGGTTGACGAAATGGGTCATGCCGAACTTCTCGGCCATTTCCTTCTTCGCCGGATTGACGTCGACCCCGACGATGATGTCGGCAGCGGCAATCCGCGACAGGCCCTGAATGACGTTCAAACCGATACCGCCCAGACCGAAGACGACGCAGTTCGATCCGGCCTCGACCTTGGCCGTGTTGACCACGGCACCGATGCCTGTCGTAACACCGCACCCGATGTAACAGATCTTGTCGAAGGGCGCGTCCTCCCGAACCTTGGCAAGCGCGATTTCCGGCAGGACCGTGTAATTCGAGAATGTCGAACAACCCATGTAATGCAGAATGGGATCACCATCGAGCGTCGAGAAACGCGAGGTACCGTCCGGCATCACGCCCTGGCCCTGCGTGGAGCGAATGGCCTGGCAGAGGTTGGTCTTCGGGTTGAGGCAATAGTCACATTCGCGGCATTCCGGAGTATAGAGCGGAATGACATGGTCGCCCTTTTTCAGCGACGTAACACCGGGACCGACATCGACGACGACGCCCGCCCCTTCATGACCCAGGATCGCCGGGAAAGCGCCTTCCGGGTCCGCCCCGGACAGGGTGAATTCATCCGTATGGCAGATGCCGGTCGCCTTGACCTCGACCAGAACTTCGCCGGCCTTCGGTCCTTCCAAATTGACGTCGATGACTTCAAGTGGCTTGCCCGCTTGAAAAGCCACAGCTGCGCGCGTCCGCATGCATACCTCCCTGCAAGTTATCCGCAAATAGCGGCCCAGCCCTTATCATGGGCGGTTCGCGGAATATACTCAAACCACTTGGGGGGCAGGATAGGACTTTAGTCTAGAATTGTGAGGCACCACCGAAAACCCGCGGAATTCTGCGTGTTCGGGCAGCCATTCACTTGACGATCGACGTCCTTTCATTACGCGCAAGAAACTGTCTTTCTCCACTCGCCGCGCATTCCCGTATAATCGATGCGCGCTGCACGCCGGCGGGGTAACCGCCGCCCGGAGAAAACAGGCCAGACCGCCGCATTCGCAGCGACATCGTATTGGTGAACTGCCGCAAGCCTGCTCGCGACAATGTTTCGGCCGCCCAGCAATCGGCGCTCAATTCCTGATCCGACACGGCGCGACCCGACGACCACCGGCTGTTCAGCCCTTCCTTGGAAGTGTGTCCCAGCCGGTGATGGGCGCATTCATGTGCGATCAGGAACGCCTTGTGGAATTCGTTGCCGCGCTTGGTCAGAAGCGGATCGATGAAAATGATCTGGCTGCCGTCGGCAGCGGTCACAGCCAGCGAGACATGCCGGGTGGACTGCAAAAAGATCTGAAAGCCGCACCGTTCCGCGTATCCAGGAAACGGCTCTTCATGCCCTTGTACTTTTGGGTCATAGAAGCTGACCGGCAATGCGGCGCTTTGAATGATCCGTTCCGCAGAAAACGCTGTTGGAGTCATCGCCAAAAACAACGCTGAAACCAACATTAGTGAAATCGCGTATACTATGATACCTTTTTGAAAAATAACATTTTGATGCACCGCAAAATTCCTTTTCGTTGCATCGCACAATTATACACAAAATTGCACTTCCGTAAAGATTGGTAACAATCGCAGGCCGCAGGACTCTTAGAATCTTATTAGGAAATTGAAATTGACTTCGTAATGGGGTTGGTCGTACGCCTATTGAGCGTTCAGAATGTTTCTAAACTAATCGAGCAAATGGAGGGAACAATGGCCTGGACTGCTCCGAAGATTGAAGAAGTAACCTGCGGCATGGAAATCAACATGTATTTCCCGGCCGATGATCAGGGCGACCTGTTCTAACTTTTACCCCGAGTTTTTGAGAAAGCGGGGCCGGCACTATGTCTAAGCTCCGCATTCTTGTTCTCGGCGCGGCAGCGGGCGGCGGCTTTCCCCAGTGGAATTGCGGTTGCCCGCTTTGCGTTCGTGCGCGCAGCGGCGACCTGACGCCGCAAAGCCAATCCTCGATCGCCGTATCGGCGAACGGAACGGATTGGGCTATCCTGAATGCATCGCCAGATATCCGGACCCAGTTGGCGGCGTCACCGCCTCTGCACCCGACCGGACCACGCATATCGCCGATCAAGAGCGTCCTCGTCACGAACGGCGACATCGATCATGTCGCCGGGCTGCTTACCCTGCGGGAGAAACAGCCGTTCCAGCTTTTCGCCACGGCCGAGATCCACAGCGTCATCGCCGATAACCCTATCTTCACCGCAGTGGATGCCGATTTGGTGCCGCGCCGGCCAATTGTTTTGGACACGCCGTTCGAACTCGTTCCCGGTCTGACTGCCACCTTGTTTGCCGTTCCGGGTAAAGTTCCGCTTTATCTGGAAGGGGAAGACGTCGTGACCGACCTGGAGGGAGAACAGACTGTCGGCGTGGAACTGACGGCAGGAGATAGGACCGCCTTTTATATACCCGGATGCGCCAAGGTGACGGAAAAAATCGCCGAACGCGTTCGAGGCGCCGAACTACTGCTGTTCGATGGCACCGTTTGGGAAAACGACGAAATGATCCATACAGGCGTCGGTCGAAAAACCGGTGCGCGGATGGGCCATATGGCCATGTCCGGTGAGACGGGCTCCATGGCCGCGCTGAAGGATCTGGAGATCGCCCGGAAGGTATTCATCCACATTAACAATACGAACCCGGCACTCGACCCGGCTTCCGACGAACGCAAGCAGATCGAGGCAGCCGGCTGGTCCGTCGCACAGGACGGCATGGAGTATCAGTTATGAGAGAGCCAGCCTCACGCGCCGATTTCGAAGCGCGACTGCGCCGCATCGGCGACGAACGCTATCACGACAAGCACCCGTTCCATCAGTTGCTGCATTCGGGCGGCTGTACGATGAGCCAGGTTCAGGCCTGGGTCATCAATCGATACTATTATCAATCCCGTATCCCGATGAAGGATGCGGCCTTCATGTCGCGCGTGGAAGATCCAGCCCTGCGACGGGCATGGCGGTCGCGCATTGAGGATCATGACGGCACCGCAGAGAATGAAGGCGGCATTGCCCGCTGGCTGCGCCTCGCCGAGGCGGTCGGACTCGATCCCGACTATGTCGCCTCCACCCGGGGCGTATTGGCCGGAACGCGTTTCGCGGTCGACGCCTATGTCCGTTTCGTGCGGGACAAGACCTTGTTGGAAGCCGTCGCATCGTCGCTGACCGAACTCTTCGCACCGAAAATCCACTCCGAGCGGATCGCCGGGCTGTTGAAGCATTATGATTTCGCGGACGACAACTCCACAGCCTATTTCCAGAACCGATTGAAGGAAGCCCCGAAGGATGTCGCCTTCGGCTTGGCCTGGGTTCTGGACCATGCGGACACGGCCGAAAAGCAGGATGCCTGCGCGGCGGCCCTGACCTTCAAAACGGATGTGTTGTGGTCGCAGTTGGACGCGCTGCATTCCGCCTATGTGGAACCCGCCCGTATTCCGCCCGGGGCATGGCAACCGGGCGAAGGGCAGTTGGAGAAGGCGGCGTGACACTGGCGGCAATAACCGAAACCGACACACCGTTCCTGCCACGCGGGGTTCGGACGAAGTTCGATACGGTTCGCGACATGTGGGTCCTCCTGGCGCCGGAACGCGCGGTCAAACTGGACCCGATCGGCGCCGCAATCCTGGCCGAGGTGGACGGTGCCCGGACACTCGGCGAAATCGCCGGAGAACTGGCGGCCAAATACAATGCCCCGGCCGAACAGATCAAAAAGGATGCCGGCGCGTTTCTTATGTCTCTTATCGAGAGACGAATGGTTGAACTGAGATGACGATGGCAGCCGATACCGCGGCCCAGGCCGCTCAAGCAGCACCGGGGGCGATCCCCGCCCCCTCTGTTAAACCGCCGATAGCGATGCTGGCCGAATTGACCCATCGCTGCCCACTGGCCTGCCCCTATTGCTCGAACCCGATGGAGCTGACGGCGATCAAGTCCGAACTGACGACGGATGAATGGGCCGAGGCCTTCCGGCAGGCCGCCGCCATCGGGGTCCTGCAAGTCCACCTTTCCGGCGGTGAGCCCGCGTCCCGGCGCGACCTCGAGGAATTGGTGACCGCGGCGCGCGACGCTGATCTCTATACCAACCTGATCACGTCCGGCGTCGGCCTGACCGAAAAACGCCTTGCCGCTCTCGATGAGCGCGGCCTGGATCACGTTCAGCTTTCCCTGCAGGGGGTGACACCGGAAACCGCCGACGAGATCGGCGGTTACAAGGGCGGCTACGACCGTAAAATGGCCGTCGCCGGCTGGGTTGAAAAACGGGGCATTCCGCTCACTCTGAATGCCGTCGTCCACCGCCGGAACCTGGATAATCTCGAAGAGACGATTGCCCTGGCCCAAAAGCTTGGTGCCCGTCGGATCGAGGTTGCGACAGTTCAATTCCATGGCTGGGCCGCAGTGAACAGGGCCGCCCTGATGCCGACACAAGAACAAGCGCTTCGGGCACGGGAAATCGTCAATGACGCGCGCGAGCGGTTGAAGGGTGAATTGGTTATCGACTATGTCCCGGCCGACCACCACGCGAAATATCCCAAACCCTGCATGGGCGGATGGGGTTCGACGGGCCTGAACATCGCGCCCGACGGCGCGGTCCTGCCTTGTCACGCGGCACAAACGATCAAGGGGCTCACCTTTGATCGCTTTCCGGAAAAATCCTTGCGCGATATCTGGTATGACGGTGCGGCCTTCAATGCGTTCCGTGGGTTTGACTGGATGCAGGAGCCTTGCCGGTCCTGCGACCGGCGCGACAAGGACTTCGGCGGCTGCCGGTGTCAGGCCATGGCCATCGCGAACGATCCCTATGCCACCGATCCCGTCTGCTCGAAATCTTCTTTCCATGCCGGACTGGTTGCCGCGGCGGAAGCGGATTCACATGCAACGGACACGGAATTGACCTATCGGGTTTCGCCGCGCTAACGCTTCTACACATCGGATGTATTCGGCCGGGATGAAAATGGGGGACTTCGATCCATGCGCTCGTTGACGACTGCACTGCTTGCACTGGCCTTTACGACAGCGGCGGCAGCCGGTTCCGCCCGAGCCGCGGATTTCTCGGATCCTGACTGGCCCTGCATTCAACGCAAAGTGCTGCACCTATCCGTCGGCCAGATGTGGGCCGGGCCGGTGATCGACGAGGAAAAGCTGAAGTCCTGGCGCAAGAATGACGATATCCATCGCCTTGCCACCGTTCTGTCGCTACGGCGCACACCCTTGGAAGCAGCCGACGGCATGATTGCGGACTTCGCAAAGCGCGACGATCTGGGCCAGGACAAGGCCGAACGACTGTCCACCCTGTTCGCGGGAATATTCAGCCTGATCGACAAGGAACGATCAGAGATCATCTCCGGCATTGCTCGTTATGCCCATAAGCAGGACGACCTCGCCAAACGGATCGATAAACGCAGAGACGAACTGCAGGTTCTGACCGAGGCGAGCGAACCGGACTACGACCGGATTGAAGAACTTCAAGATCAGGTCGATTGGGATGCCAGGATCTTCAAGGACCGGGCCCAATCATTGACTTATGTCTGCGAGACCCCGGTCATCCTGGAAAAACGCGCTTTCGCACTTGCCCGTACGATCCAACAGCATCTGCCCTAACCGACCGTTCGCGGGTCACTCCCACTCCAGTTCCTTATAAGCGGCGGTCGCGTTGCGTGGATTGTATTCGTCGAACAATTCCCAATGGTCCCGCATCGACTCGCCCAGATGCTCGATGGCGGTTCGCATACTCTCGCCTTCCGCAATGGCCCGCCGGGTTTCTTCCGTCAGCGTCGCGAGATAATTCCAAGTTCCCTCTCCACCATCCGGCCAGGGAAGAGAGACGGGACCGTGCCCCGGCACGATCCGGTCGGCCTGAAAGCCCGAAAGATCCTGCAGCACGGAAAGCCAACCCAGAATTGAACCGTCAAGGGCCGGGGTATGAACGGCAAAGACGAGGTCGCCGGTGAACAAGGTCCCCGTCATGGTGTCGAACGCCGTCATGTCATTATCCGTATGCGCGGTCCGGTGGGCATTCAGAACCAGACGCCGCCCGCCCAAGTCGATTTCCCGAACCTCCTCCGCATCCAGATCAGGCGTCAAGATTCTGCTGCCGAGAAAGCTTCGAGCGCCGATCAGACCGGCAATATTGTCCGAATAGGTCCGCCGCCGGTTCTGCAGCGCATCAGCCAGTTTCGGATGGCCAACAATTTTCGCCCCGGCATCGTGAAAGACCCCTGCCCCCAGAACGTGGTCAGGATGCATGTGGGTCAGGATCAACCAATCGATCGGCAGGTCTGTGCGTTCCCTGATCGCGGCATAGAGCCGTTCACCAACAAGGCGCGATCCGCCGGCATCGATGACAGCGACAGCGTCTTCGCCGATCACAAAGCCGATATTCGCCAAATCCCCCGCATTCGAAGGGCTCGGCGTCTCATACCGCCCTTGGTGGACGAAGATACCGTCCGCGACCTCCGTGACCGGCAGGCCGGAAACACTGCCTCCCTCGGCGCACTGCCAGTTGATCACCGGAGCAATGTCGTATGCGGCACGCCAGAGGTCCACTTCATTCGGCGCCGTTTGCTCGCAAATCGCCTTGGTCTCTGCCGCGACAGGGATCAACCGATCGGCGCAAATGTCCGGTTGATCTTGCAGGCAAATAGTCAGGAAAAGCTCAAACATTCTTGATCGTCACCGCCGTCATTTCCGCTCGACGCAGCGCGCTGCAGGGTAGGATGGTGCTTCATCATACACGGCGGCACCTGATGCCAATGTAGTATTTTCGTGTAGCCAACGGTAAACTAGGTTGAACAACTGCAATTGACTGCAGAAAGGCAGCCGGCTGAATGATCAAGCCGCTGCACAGGTTGGAGCGACCCATGATCCGGAACCTGTTTGCCCTGGCCGTATGCCTGGGTTTGGTGGTTGTGGCGGCCCCGGTCTTGACTATCGAGCCGGCCAAAGCCGCGGATATCAAGAACCCGTTGACTGACGGCGAAACCTGGGCGGAACTGAAATACGACGTCTTCGGCGACACGGTTATTCATGACGGATCGGCATTGTTCGACCTGGATGCACCTTATCGCGCGCATGATGCCGCGATCGTGCCGGTTCGGGTGATCCAGTCGGGTGTCTCGAAGGAACGGATCGCCAAACTGACCTTGATCGTCGACGAAAACCCGGCCCCCGTCGTTGCTGAATTCGAATTCGGTCCGTCCATGAGCGTTCTGGACCTGGAAACCCGGGTGCGGGTGAACCAGTATTCGAACATTCGCGCCATTGCCGAAACGGCCGATGGCAAGCTTTGGATGGTCGGCCGTTATGTGAAAGGGGCTGGCGGATGTTCCGCGCCGGCGCTGAAAGACATGGAAACCGCCCTGACATCTGCCGGCAAGATGCGGATGAAAGTGTTCGACGCCGTTGCGGAAACCGCGTCCGTGACCACCGTTTCCCCGGCGACCGAGGGGCGCCGTCAGGCACAGATCATGATCCGCCATCCGAACTATTCCGGTCTACAGCGGAATCAGGTCACGCAGCTGTTTATTCCCGCTTTTTTCGTGAACGAGGTGACGGTGTATCTGGGCAAGGAACGCCTGATCCATATGAGCGGCGGGATCTCCATCAGCGAAGACCCAAGTTTCCGCTTTTCCTTCGTTGACAACGGCAGCACCACCTTCGCCGTGGAAGCGACGGATACTGACGGCGGAGAATTCGGCAAGACATTCCCGATCAAACCGGCAGGGTCGGCAAGCTGATCGCAAGCCCGCGGTTCACCGAACCGCTCTCGCGGTCGATCAGATCACTCGGCGGGCATTTCCACTTTGAACTTTATGCTGCTGTACCACGCGGCCAAATCGGCGATGTCCTCATCGCTTAGATCCTTGGCGACGACGGACATGATCTCATGCGTTCGCTTGCCGGAACGGAACGCCTTCATTTGAACCTGTAGATAGATCGCGCTCTCGCCGGCAATATGCGGCGCGATCGGAATCTTAGCGATCCCATCGATGCCGTGGCAGTTCCGGCATTTCTTGGCCTTGGTCTTGCCCGCAGCGGCATCCGCGGCCGTTGCCGGCGAGGGTAAGGCCGCGGCCGTTACAATTCCCGCCAACAGCGGGACCATTAGCAAACGTCCAATCATCGGTTCCATCCATCAAAAAGAACGGGCGGTGGGACCACCCCACCGCCCGAATTGATACCAGAAGGATCACTGTGCCGAATAGCTGATCCGGTAGATCGCACCGGCCAGATCGTCGGAAACCAGGATCGATCCATCCCGAAGCTGTGCGACATCGACGGGCCGGCCGAGATATTCGCCGTTCTCGTCGATCCAACCCTCCGCGAAGGGTTCCATGGTCGCATTCCCTTCGGCATCGACATAGGTGACCATCACGCGCGCACCGACGGGCTCGGTCCGGTTCCAGGACCCGTGCTGGGCGGAGAAGATGGCGTTCTTGTACTTCGCCGGGAACATTTTCCCTGTGTAGAAATGCATGCCCAGATCGGCCGCATGGGCGACGGTTTCCACGGCCGGCATGACGACGTCGACCGGGACTTCCTGTCCAGAATATTCATTCGTGCGGACACTACCGCCGCCATACCAGGGGTGACCGAAATTCTGCCCGGCCGCAGTCTGGCGGTTCAACTCTCCCGGCGGGATGTCGTCGCCCATGCCGTCCACCTGGTTGTCGGTGAACCAGAGCTCTCCGGTCTCCGGATGGAAATCATGGCCGACCGAGTTTCGGACGCCATAGGTATAGACCTCACGCCCCGTACCGTCGGTATTCACACGGATAATACCGCCGATGCCGACCTCGTTGTATTTCTCGAGTTTTTCGGGCGGGGCGACATTGAACGGCTGTCCAAGAGAAATATAGAGCTTCCCGTCCGGTCCCAATTTGCAGACGCGGGCCGTGTGATTGTAGCTCTCTTCTTCGGGCGGAACCAACTGCCCCTGCGGGATCACGTTGAAAGCCGCGACATCCGGGCTTTCATAGAAGAATTCCGCGGCCGGAAAGACCAGCACCCGGTTCTGTTCCGCGATATAGAGGAACCCATCCTTCGAGAAGCAAGGCCCGTTCGGGATGGCCTTGGCCAGTGACGGCGCGAAGTTCTTCACCTCGTCCGCTATCCGGTCCTTGTCGCGGTCGGTAACGGACCAGACTTCGGTCTTGCGCGTGCCGACGAATGTCACGATCCCCTGCGGGCCGACCGCCATATGCCGCGCATCCGGCACAATCGCGTAGAGATCAATCGAGAATCCGTCCGGCAGCTTGATCCCGGCGAGCGTTTTGCGGATAGCGTCCGCCTTGCTGCCGCCCTGTTCGACGAAGGTGAATTCTGTAACGCCTGTCGTTTGAAATGAACTGAGTTTGTCCAGGTTGCCCTGTGCCAGGGCCGCGCCGGACGACAAAAAAACCGCGAGCGTGCCCACGGCGATCCGATTACTGATCGTCATTGCTTCCTCCCATTCGTGCCCGATATTTTTCGGTTCACGGGTTTCGGGCACACGATCAATGATCGCCGGTTGCGTGAGAAACCGCAACTAGACCATCGTAGCGTCTTGGCGTTTTTCCGCCGGGGAGGAACGTGAGATCGCCGTCAATCTTCGGCGATATCCTCGGCCCAGAGTTCCGGTTTTTCGGCTATGAAGCGCCGCATCAGGGCCTTGCAGTCCTCGTCGTCGGCGATAATGACCTCTACGCCCCGCTCCCGAAGGAAGTCGGGGTTGCCTTCGAAGGTTTCAGCTTCACCAATCACCACGCGCGGGATGCCGAACTGGATGATCGTCCCGGTGCACATCATACAGGGGCTGAGCGAGGTATAGAGCGTCATCTTGCGGTAGGACTTCTGCCTGCCCGCCTTGCGCAGGCAATCCATTTCGCCATGCGCGATCGGGTCGCCTTGCTGCACCCGCTGGTTCCGTCCCTGCGCGATCAGGCGGTCGCCTTCGGCCAGGGCGGAACCGATCGGGCACCCACCTTCGTTGAAACCGGCCAACGCCTCTTCATAGGCGATCTTAAGAAACTTTGCGTCCGTTTCGTTCAAGCGGGTCACCTCGCCGTCCTCCCTCTATTCCGACAACAAATGGGCATTCGCGGCCGACCACCCCAGATGGAACCGGCCCGTCGCCTTGAGATCGATATTGGCCAACAGACGTTCCTGGGTCTGCACCTTGAACTCGGTCCCGTCCTCGCTTTCGAGGAACAGGGTCATCACGGACCCGACGAATTCCTCCGAGATCAGACTGCATTCGACGCTGTTTTCCTCAGCGGTCGGTTCGGGCGACAGATGGACGAGATCGGCGGCGATGACGAAGGATGCCGTCGCACCGATGGCAGGCAAAGGAGCCCCTTCCGCGCCGACCGCAAAACTTCCGGCCGGAGTCTCTATCGTCACTGTCGCCCCGTCCACCGCCTTGACGGTGCCGGTCAGAATGTTGTTCCGACCGACGAATTCCGCGACGAAACGGTTGGCCGGTGCGCGGTAGATGTCCCGCGGTTTGCCCACCTGCGCAATCTTGCCGTCCCCCATGATCACGACCCGGTCGGCCATGGCGAAGGCTTCCGACTGGGAATGGGTGACATAAACGAATGTGATGCCCAGGTCCCTTTGAAGCTTGGTCAGAACCTGCTGCATCCGGATCACAAGATGGGCATCCAGGGCCGACAAGGGCTCGTCCAGTAACAGGACCTTCGGTTCCGTGACCAGGGCGCGGGCCAGGGCGACGCGCTGGCGCTGCCCGCCGGACAGCTGATCCACATTGCGTTCCGCGAACTGCTCAATCTCCATCCGCTCCAGCCAGCGCATGGCGCGATCCTTCCGTTCATCCGGCGCAACGCCGCGCATCTTCAGGCCGAATTCAACATTCTCCCGAACGTTCAGGAAGGGAAATAGCGCCAGCGATTGCCAGACCATGGGCGTATCGCGGTCATGCGGCTTCACGTCGTTCATCACCTGCCCGTCCAGGCAGATCTCGCCCTCGGACGGCGATTCCAGACCGGCCAGCATCCTCAGCGTCGTGGTCTTGCCGCAACCGGATGATCCCATGATGGCGATGAACTCGCCCGGCATGATTTCCAGATTGATGCCCTTCACCGCGGTGAAATCGCCGAACCGTTTTACGACGTCGACGAATTCCACAATGGGTTGGGTTCCGGCTTGCAGGGTCATGGCGTCACGGTCCTCCGCTTGCCCTTGGTCATGAATAGGATTTGGGCCAGAACCACCAGGGTCATGGACACCAGGAAGACGAAGCTGCCGATGGCATTCACCTGCGGATCGATATTGCCGGTTACGATCTCAAGGATAACGACCGGGATCGTCTTGTTGAGCCCTGATACGAACCAGGCAACCGCGAATTCGTCAAAGGAGACCGCAGCGGTCAGGCACATGGAAGAGACGATGGCAGGCCGGGCGAAAGGAATAATCACGTCCCGTACCGCCCGCCACTCGCTGGCGCCAAGGTTCCAGGCCGCGGCTTCCAGGCTTTCGTCCATTTCGTTCAGGCGCAGGCGGATGATCGCCATCGCGAAGGGAATCGTCAGCACAGTATGCGCGGCGATGATCGACCAGACCTGACCGGATATGCCGATCTTCGCGAACCAGGCCAGCATGGCGAGCGCCATGATGATCAACGGAATGGTGGGCGGCAGCAGCGCAAGCGCCAGGAAGCCATACTTATACCGGAACTTGAACCGGTAGTCCGTATAGGCGGTACAGAAACCGATGAAGGTCGCCAGCACGGAAGTGCAGAGCGAGACGAGAATGCTGGTCCGCGCGGCTTCCCAGATATCCGGATCGTTCAGAATGGTCTCGTACCACTCGGTGGTGAACGAGCCCAAGGGCACGGTCGGAAAGCGTTGCGAATTGAAGGAAAAGATCACGCTGGCAACGATCGGCATGAAGATGAAGGCGAAAACAAGCACCACGTAGAAACGCAGCAGCCAGGTGGTAAGGGTGTCCCTCAAGATCATCGGCCGGCCCTCTTGCGGTAGGCGTACCAGATCGACAGGAACGCCACAGTGAAGAGCGTCAGCATCATCATCACCGCAACTACCGCGGCACGCGGCCATTGCTGGCCGGACTTGGTCGTATCGATGATCAGGATCGCCAAGGTGGGCGGCTTCGATCCGCCGAGATAATAGGGGCTGACGAAATCGCCGAAGCTGAGGATGAAACAGAACAGCGCCGCGATCACCAGGCCCGTCTTGGCCATCGGCACGATGACGGCATGGATCGTCCGGAAACCGCCGCAGCCCAGATTATGAGCCGCCTCGATAAAGCGGTTGTCGATATTCGCAAGCGATACTGTCTGCAGTATCACCACCAAGGGCAGGGTCAGCGTCATATAGCCGACCATGGTCCCGAACATGGTGTTCAACATGGTAAAGGGACCCAACCCAATAATACCGAGCACGGAATTCACCGGCCCTGATTCCGCCAGCACCACATACCAGGAAAAAATTCGGACCAGATAACTGGTGAAGAACGGCACGACGAGCAGGAAGATCGCCCAGCGTCGAACTGTGGCCGAGGTTTTGAAGGCCAGCGCATAGGCTGCGGGAAAAGCGACAAGGCTTACCACCACGGTCGCGCAGACCGCCAGGAACAGGGTGTAGCCATAAGCGTCCCAGAACGTGTTCCGACCCAGCATCTTGGCCCAGTTCACGAACTCAAACGCTTCGCGCATGCGATAGTTCTTCACCAGGAAGAACGACATCGCGACCATGAAAAGCAGCGGCCCCAGGAAGAAGACCGATTGCCAGACGATCAGCGGCACGCGCCAAACGACGGCGAAGGTCTCAAATCCCCGCTTATTCTCTTTCACGTCCCGAATTCCCAAGGAACTCCCCCAACCGACGGCGGCGGCCGGCCAAGCGGGTCATCTTCGGATTTTCCGTCGCCCGCCCGGCCGCGCCAAGCCCTATCAGGTAGTACGCCGATTAGATCAGGCGTTCTTGTACTCGGACCAGAAGTCGTTCCAGTCCTCCAGGCTCTGCTGAACCGGGATGTTCCGGTAGTGGATCCGGCCTTCCTTGACCAGCGTGATCGGGTCATTCGGCATGCCGTCGACCTGACCCGTCCGGTTGGCTTCCTTGGGATCGACCTCGTTCAACAGCTTGCGGCCGCCCTTGGTGATGCAGAAGCCCGGATAGGCCGCCATCTGTGCGGACTTAACCTGGCCTTCCGGCGACAGCATGTACTGGATGAACTTCTTGACGATGTCCGCCTTCTCGGAGCCCTTCCCGATGCAATAGGATTCCGTCCACTGGATGCCGCCTTCCTTCGGAACGACGGAGGCAACGGGCGCGCCGTCCTTTTCCAGAACACCGGTGATCCAGTCGCCGATCCCGCACATGGCGAGCATCTCACCGTTCTTCAGCGAGTTGAAGGTGCCGCCGTAATCGAAGAAGCCGCCGACCTGCGGGCGCAGGCTGAGCGTGGTTTCCTGAACCTTTTCCCACGCGGCGTCATCGAGATCCCAGAGCCCGGCGCCATTGCCGTTATAGAGGCTCATCATGCCGAGCGACGGCAGATGCCAATCGAAATGACCGACCTTGCCCTGCACTTCGGGTTTCCAGAAGCAGGAATAGCTCATCGCCTCTTCCGCGGAGATGGCGTTCTTGTTGTAGGAAACCCCCAGATGACCGAAGCGGACCATCATGGAATACAGCGTGTCGCCGTCCCAGTGGCCGGGGAACTTCGTGAAGTCTTCATAGAGCATGTCATCGAACGGATAATCGCCGGTATCCAACGGCTCGATGTAACCGGCCGCGTTCAGCTGCTGGACGAATTCCGCATCCGACAGGATCACGTCATAGGTACCCGGGGGCGATTGGGCGATCAGGCCCAGCATGTTGTCGCCGCCGGCATAGTATTTCGGCTTGAATTTGACGTTGTTGGCTTCTTCGAAGGCGCCGACGATATCGGGCTCGCCATGGCCGTACCAGGCCAGCATATTGATTTCGACCGTATTGGCCCAAGCGCGGCTGATGAACGGGGTCGCCAACGCCGCGGCGGCGGAATACTTCAGGACCTGACGCCGTGAAGGCTGTTGCGACCTACCCCTGTTTTGCTTCGTGGACATGTACCGACTCTCTCCTCATTCGAGATTTTATCATTCCGGAGCGCCCACCCGTCAGCCTGCTTGGCGCAGGCCATTTTCCCGGCGCATCTTGCCGGTTTTTATTGGCCGATAGTGTAGGCGAGGAGTCCCAGGAAAGAAAACTGTCATAATCCGATTCTGGACGCGAAATCGGCTTTTTCCTGCTCAAGCCCCGCCCTGCGGTAGCCAGGCCCTCACGGCAAAAGCATCAGCTTCCCTTCGCCGAGGACCGGGGCTAGGCTTCGGCCATGAACAGAAAACAGTTCCACGATTTCTTCGCTTGCCCCCACCCGGTCGTGACACCGGTCATTCACGTCGTAGACGCCGAGCAAACCGAGAGGAATATCAGGACGGCCCTGGCGGAGGGCGTACAGGGCATCTTCCTGATCAACCACGATTTCGATATTCCCCCTTTCCTGCCGATCATCCGGAAAACGCGCGAGGCGTTTCCGGATCTTTGGCTGGGCCTGAACTTCTTGGCCGTCACGGGCAAGGACGCCTTTCCGATTCTCGGCGATTTGGAGTCCGATGGATGCCCGATCGACGCCTATTGGGCCGACGATGCACGGATCGACGAACGGAAAGTTCAACAGGACGAAGCCGAGGAAATAGCGGATATCCGACACCGGAGCGGATGGTCCGGCCTGTATTTCGGCGGCACGGCGTTCAAGAAGCAACGCCCCGTCGCCCCGTCCGATTACGAGAAATCCGCTCGTCTCGCCACCGGTTTCATGGATGTCGTGACCACATCCGGCATCGCGACAGGCCAAGAGGTGGATCTACCCAAGATACGGGATTTCAGACGCGGGATCGGCGATCATGCCCTTGCCCTCGCCTCCGGCGTGACGCCCGAAAACGTCACGCAGTACCGTGATGTCGACTGCCTGTTGGTCGCAACCGGCATCAACCGGGAGGGAGACTTCTACAAAATAGATGCCGCGCGTCTCGAAGCATTGATGCGCCGGAGGGAAGAGATGGAGTATGCGCTGAATGACTGACTTTCCCGCAACCGAGATTCCGAATGACAAAGGCCCCAGGGACGACCGCTGGTATCTGAAACTGATGGCGCCGAACACCAAGGGCGAAAAATTCGCCTGGCTCGATCCGACCTCGATCTACATAAACGGCGCTGCCTTCCACGATCTGCTGGATGATCTGGTCGCAGATCTGGACGGCGTGGAATGCGACGTGGTGGGCGGCTTGGATGCGATGGGCTTTGTTTTGGGCAGTGCCTTGGCCGCCCGGCTCGGCATCGGTTTCCTGCCGATCCGCAAGGCCGGCAAGCTCTGCGTCGACACCGATGCTGTCAGTTTCACCAACTATTCCGGCCGGACCCAGGATATGGAAATGCGCAAACCGGCCTTCGCGCCGGGCACCCGTGTTCTTCTGGCAGACCAATGGGTGGAAACCGGCGGCACTATGTCCGGCGCCATAGAACTGGTCGAACGCCAGGGCGGCACCGTCACCGCCATGGCGGCGGTCGCGATCGAAGAGAATGACGTGACGGAAGGATACCGAAGCCGTTATCGCTGTGTCGCCGGCGTCGTACCGGGATCGGAATGGCAGCGCCAGTGCAACGCCCAATACCTGGAAAGCTTCGTAACCTACACCCCCTGGATGGCCTTCCCCATTCGCCGCGACACCTGATCTCGCCGATCCTCGCTGTAGAGCGCTGTTCATACTTGAAAAATGAACGTTGTTCAATTAAGTAGAATCCAACCTTCAATTCCATTTCCAAGGCGGGAGGGTACCCATGGCTCGACGGTCCGACCATAATCGTGAAGAACTGTACGCCTTGGCGATCGCAGCGGCGCGCCAGATCGTAGAATCGGACGGTATCAAGGCATTGACGGCCCGAAATGTCGCCGATGTCATCGGCTATTCTCCCGGCACGCTCTACAATCTCTTCGACAATCTCGACGACCTGATCGTGCATCTGAACGGCCGAACGCTGGACGATCTGCATGATACGGTTGCGGCCCTGGAGCCGACCGGCGATCCTGAAACCGATTGCAAGGCGCTATTGGCCGGATATCTAGGCTACCTCAAGGAACATCCCGGGCTCTGGTACGCCCTGTTCGACTATGCCATCCCCGCAAACATGAAAGTGCCGGATTGGTATGTTCGGAAGATCGAACGTTTGATGGAGATTCTCCGTCATGCGCTCTCGCCTCTCTATGCCGATGACAGGCCGGATGATACGGCTCGGGCAGCAAGCGTGCTGTGGGCCGGTCTGCATGGCATCACGTCTCTCTCGAACGACGGCAAATTACAGCTCGTCTCCGAGGACAGCGTCGAAGACCTGGCCGCCTTCCTTGTCACGACCTTCATTGCCGGCATCCGCGGCCGAAATACGCACTGACCGTTCATAGATCCGGGACGAAAAAAGATGAACAAAACCCCGTTCGATTTGCTCCGCACGCGCCGCTTCCTGCCAGTATTCCTGGTTCAGACCTTGGGTGCGTTGAACGATAACCTGTTCAAGAATGCGCTGTTGATCCTGATGGTATACCGATTGGGCAGTGACACGAGCATGGACGGCCGCGTCATGGCAAGCGCCGCCGCGGGACTGTTCATCCTGCCTTTCGTGATCTTTTCCGCCTTGGGCGGCCAATTGGCGGACAAGATGGACAAGGCGAAACTGATCCGCTGGACCAAGGGCGCTGAAGTGCTGGCGATGGCCATGGGCGCTTTCGCACTTATCACGGGAAACATCACTGCGATGATGGGCGTGCTGTTCGTGATGGGCACGCAGTCCGCCTTCTTCGGTCCGGTCAAATACAGCATTCTTCCCGATCATCTGGCCGAGAATGAACTGGTCGGCGCCAACTCCTTGATCGAGGCTGGAACATTCCTCGCGATCCTTGCCGGTACCATCGCCGGGGGCCTCATCATTCTTGCCGGCAACGGCGCTTATTGGGTTGCCGGCATCTGCGTGACGGTGGCCGCCATAGGTTATCTCGGCAGCTTCTTCGTACCCGCGGCACCGTCGCGTCGGCCGGATTTGCGGATCGATCCGAACCTGTTGCGGGAGACGATTTCGATCATCAGCCATATCCGGCGGTCCCGAACCATCAAGCTTTCCATCCTCGGCATTTCCTGGTTCTGGCTGTTGGGTGCGACCTTCATTTCCCAATTTCCGGCGTTCGCCCAAAGCGTGATTGGGGGCGATCAATCCGTCGTTACCCTGTTCCTGGTCCTGTTCACTATCGGCATCGCGGTCGGGTCCCTTTTCTGCAACAAGCTGCTGAAGGGCGAGGTAACAGCGAAATACGTACCTTTCGGCGCCGTCGGCATGACCCTTTTCATTCTGGATCTGTATTTGGCATGCCACGATCGCGCTTTTGCGGGCGGTGATTTGATCGGCGTGGCGGCCTTCCTCTCCGCCCCGGAGAACTGGCGGATTACGGGCGACCTGGTCGCTATCTCGGTCTTTGGCGGTCTGTTCATCGTGCCGCTTTATACGATGCTGCAAACCCGAAGCGAGGCGGAGCACCGATCCCGGACAATCGCCGCGAACAACATCATAAACGCGCTTTTCATCGTCGTCGGCGCCTTGATCGCGACCGCCCTGCTGGCCGCCGGCTTGAAACTTCCGGACATCATTCTGGCCCTCGCGCTCAGCAACGCGGTGGTGACGGTTTATGTCTTCGGTCTGCTGCCCGACGAAATGGTGAAGGCGGTTCTGAAGACCGTCCTGAAACTCTGCTACAGGATCGAGGTAACGGGACGCGAACACTACCGCCAAGCTGGGCCGAGAGCTGTGATCGTGGTCAACCATGTCTCGTTCCTGGATGCCGTCCTGCTTGCCGTCTACCTGCCGGTGAAGCCGATGTTCGCGATCAATACGCATATTGCACAGGCCTGGTGGGTGAAACCGTTTCTGGCCATGGTCGACGCATTCCCAATGGATCTCACCAATCCGATGGCGACAAAGGGATTGATAAAGGCGGTTCAGGAAGATCGGCATTGTGTCATCTTCCCGGAAGGCAGGATCACCGTTACCGGCGCCTTGATGAAAGTGTATGAGGGACCCGGCATGATCGCCGACAAGGCGGATGCGATGATCGTACCGGTACGGATCGACGGCGCCCAATACACGCCGTTTTCCCAATTGCGCGGAAAAATCCGCCTGCGCTGGTTCCCGAAGATCACCATCACCTTCCTCAAACCTCGCCGGTTCGAAGTTCCGGAGGATATCAAAGGCCGCGAACGGCGGCGCATGGCCGGGGTGAAGCTCTATGACCTGATGAGCGAAATGATCTTCGAAACGACGGATCGCCGGCAAACACTCTACGCGGCGATGTTGGAGGCGAAGAGCATTCATGGCGGCGGCCAAGCCGTTGCCGAGGACATTGCGCGCAAACCGATGAGCTACTCACGCCTTATTCTGGGATCCACGGCTTTGGGCCGGAAGCTCTGCCGGATTACCACGAAGGCGGAAAACGTCGGCGTGATGCTTCCTAACTCCCTGGCCGCGGTCACGACCTTTTTTGCCCTGCAGGCATACGGACGCGTCCCCGCCATGTTGAACTTCTCCACCGGCTCGAAGAACATGGTGGCGGCGATTGAGACAGCGGAAGTCAAGACGGTGCTGACTTCCAGGCGCTTTGTCGAGGCCGCGAAACTGGAGGAAACGGTCGATGCCTTGGCGGAAAAAGCCTCGGTCGTCTATCTGGAGGACATCGCGCGCAAGATCGGGCCGCTGAGCAAGCTGGCGGCCTTTTTCGCCCGGCCCTTTGCGGGTGTCCGGCACGCACGATTGCGCATACGCCCGGATGCCCCTGCCGTTATCCTGTTCACGTCTGGCTCGGAGGGTACGCCGAAAGGGGTGGTTCTGAGTCATGAAAACCTGTTGGCCAACCGCAACCAATTGGCGGCGCGAATTGACTTCAATCCAACCGACATCGTCTTCAATGCCCTACCGATGTTCCATTCCTTCGGCCTGACCGGCGGGACGCTGTTGCCGATCCTGTCCGGCATCAAGACCTTCCTGTATCCCTCGCCCCTGCATTACCGCATCGTTCCGCCAATGGCCTATGATACAAACGCGACCATTTTATTCGGGACGGACACTTTCCTGAGTGGCTATGCGCGGGTCGGGCACCCCTACGACTTCTATTCCGTCCGCTATGTCTTCGCCGGTGCCGAACGGGTGAAGGACGAGACTCGGCGGATTTGGATGGATAAATTCGGCCTGCGCATCTTGGAAGGATACGGAGCGACCGAAACCGCGCCGGTCATCGCCGTGAATACGCCGATGCACTTCCAGGCGGGCAGTGTGGGCCGCGCCGTTCCAGGCTTGAGTTGCACGTTGGAAACGGTGCCGGGCATCGACGAAGGTGGGAAGCTGATCGTAACCGGTCCGAATGTAATGCTGGGCTATCTGCGCCACGACAATCCCGGCGTGCTGGAGCCGGTGGAAGATCAGCGCTACGACACCGGCGACATCGTGACGATCGACCGGCATGGTTTCATCACCATACGCGGCCGCGCAAAGCGCTTCGCAAAGATCGCCGGCGAGATGGTAAGCCTCAGCGCGGTGGAGGCGAATGCCAACGCCGTCTGGCCCGACTTCAACCACGCGGTGGTCAGCATTCCGGACGCCCGCAAGGGCGAGCAGTTGGTGCTGGTCACGGACAACCCGGATGCAGACCGACAAACCCTGTCGGACCATGCCAGGAAGGAAGGTATTTCGGAACTGATGGTACCCAAGGACATACGCACAATCGACCGTCTGCCGCTGCTGGGCACCGGCAAGACCGACTATGCTGCCGTCAAGGAGATCGCCGAACGGTCCGAAGACTGATCGCTATAGTCCCACCAGCCACAAGGTTATGGAGGGGAACAGCACCAGAACGAAGACGCGGAGGATGTCGCTAACCAGGAACGGCACCGCACCGGCATAGGTCCTGGTCATCGGCACATCCTGCGCCATCGAATTTATGACGAACAGGTTCATGCCGACCGGTGGTGTGATCAGGCCGACCTCGACGACGATCAGGACAAGAATACCGAACCACAGGCCGAAGGCTTCGGGACTCATACCGAAATCCAACTCCGTCACGATCGGGAAGAAGATCGGCACGGTCAACAGGATCATGGAAAGCGAATCCATAAAACAGCCCAGGACCAAATAGAGCACAAGGATCGCGACCAGGACCGAGTATGGCGCGAAACCCTGGCTGGTCACCCATTCGACCGCTTCCTGCGGCAGTTGCGCGAAGGCCAGGAAAGTATTGAAGACCGCCGCGCCCAAAACGATGAAGAAAATCATCGCGCTGGCGCTCGCTGTCTGAACCAATGATGTGATCAGCTTTGCCCGAGTCAAACCACCGTTCACCAATGCGATCAGGCCGGTGCCGGCGGCGCCGAAAGCAGCCCCTTCTGTCGGCGTGAAAAAGCCGCCATAGATGCCGCCGACAACCAGCAGGAAGACGAGCAGAACGGGCCAGATCCGCCAAAGGGCGGCGAAGCGTTCTCCGTAACTTGCCGGATCGCGCGTCCCGGCACTGTCCGGTTTCAGGCGTACATAGACGGAAATGGCCAGCATATATCCCGCCGCGGCCAGAATGCCGGGAATGACCGCGGCCACGAACAGTTTCGCGATATTCTGTTCGGCAAGCAGCGCGTAGATCACCAGCACGACCGAGGGCGGAATGAGGATTCCCAATGTACCGCCGGCCGCAAGGGCGCCGGTAGACAACGCACCGGAATAACCGAAGCGGCGCAGCTCCGGCAGCGCCACCTGCGCCATCGTTGCCGCCGTGGCGAGCGAGGATCCGCAGACCGCGCCGAAACCGCCGCAGGCGCCGACGGCCGCCATAGCGACACCGCCCTTGCGGTGGCCGAGCCATGACTCCGCTGCCTCGAACAAGGCTTTGGACAAGCCGCCATGGGTGGCGAACTGCCCCATCAGGAGAAAGAGCGGAATAATGCCCAGCGAATAGTTGGAGAAGGTATCGTAGGGAACCGATTTCAATTGCGAGAGCACGGCGATCCAGGAGCCGTTCACCAAAGCGGATCCGGCAATGCCGATGGTCAGCATGGCAAGGCCGATCGGCATGCGCAGCGCGATCAACAGCAGCAGGACAGGAAAGGACCAGATGGCGATTTCAAGCTTCGTCATGATATTCGACCTACCCGATCAAACGCGATTGCCGGGCTCGGCGCGGACCAGACCCGCGCTTTCCACCGCCGTCCATAAACAGGCAATCACCCCCAGCACCGCGACGGGAAGGCAAACCGCATACCCCCACCAAACCGGAAACTGCAGAATGAACGTGGTCTCCCCATAGGTCAGCTTGTCGAGCATGCCGGCCCATAGCCGCCAGGTAATCAAGGCGCAGACCGCGGCCATGGTCAGGTTGTAGATCGTGTCCAGGCCGGCATCGAAACGCTTGCTGAAGAAGCCTTGCAGAATGTCAACGGTGACATGCCCCTTATGCAACTGGCACCAGGGGAGGAAACAGAAGATCGCCAAAGCACCGCCGGCTTCGACCAATTCGAAATCCCCGGGGATCGGTCCCAGCCCGACCGGCACGAGGGCGCGGCCGCTGACGCTGAGGACAACGATGGACATGATGGCCAGCAACAACAGACCGCCCAACAAGGCAACCGCGCGGCACAACGCACGCAACGCCTTTGAGACCGGATTCGAATAGGTCATGACGAATATCCCCTAAAACGGATCAGTCGAACCGCATGGTAATGCGGTTCGACCGATTTGGGCATGCACGGTTTGGGAATTGGGTTTCCCTTCGTGGTCTTACTTGGAATATTTCATCAACAGGGCCTGGGCATCATCGACAAGCGCCTGACCGTTCATGCCCTTGCCGTCCATTTCCTCAACCCATTTCGCGACGACGGGCGCCGCTGCGTCTTTCCAGCGCTTGGTCTCGGCTTCATCGAGAACGATGATCGCGTTGCCTTTCTCGCCTGCCTTCTTGCGGCCGACGACATCGCCGCCATCCATCGCCCGGCCGGCCCAAGCCGCCGCTTCGATGCCGGAATTGTCGTCGATCACCCTCTTCAGGTCATCCGGCAGCGCGTCATAGCTGGCCTGGTTCATGGCGAACAGGAAGGTCGCCGAATACAGGCCGCGATCGCCGGAGAATTCCGTATGATTTCCGACCAGTTCGGCCATCTTCAACGGCAGCGTGATTTCCCACGGAATGACCGCGCCGTCGATGACGCCCTTGGAAACCGCTTCCGGAACAGCCGGCACGGGCATGCCCACCGGCACGGCACCGAAACTGTCCAGCATCTGCGTGATGACACGCGTCGGCCCCCGCAGCTTCATACCCTTGATGTCTTCCAGCGACTTCACCGCGGCCTTCGTGTGCAGCAGGCCAGGGCCATGCGTATGCACGGCGATGACCTTCATGCCGGGAAAGTCATTCTGCATGTGCTTTTCATAATACTCGTAGAAGGCGCGCGAGGTTTCTTCGCCGTTCGTCACCATGAAAGGCAGTTCGAAGGCCTCCGCCCGGGGGAATCGACCCGGTGTGTACCCCATTACGGTCCAGATCATGTCGACCACCCCATCGGTGACCTGTTGGGCCAATTCCGGCGGCTTGCCGCCCAACTGCATCGACGGATAATGCTCGATCTTGATGCGCCCTCCGGATTCCTGTTCGACCTTTTCCGCCCAGGGAATCAGGAACTTCGCCGGAATCGTCGCCTTCGCGGGCAACAGCTGATGCAGTTTCAAGGTAACGTCCTGCGCCTGCGCGACGCCGACCGACCCGACCAGCGCCGCCGCTACGCAGCCCGCGCTCAGAATTCGCTTCAACATGGTCTTCCTCCTAGTCCGTTCGTTTGTTTGTCGTTCGTCTTGTTATAATTGTTTGCAACACCAACATACCAGTTCTTACAAGCAACAAACCTGATCTGCCTGCACGCCGTTCCCGATCAGCGGGACCATGCGATTCCCCTCCCTCACACCGCGACCAGGAACATGCCCGGCACGCTGTCCTTCAGGGTTTCGTTTCGTATGACATGGTCCAGATTTCTCTTCGCCAGCCGTGCATGTTCTCTCGCCAGGGCTTCCGCCCGCGCGCCTTCGCGATTGGCGACCGCATCAATGATGGCACGATGATGCTCCTGGCCGACCAACAGCGACGCGCGAAACTCCGGAAAGTCCACCTGCGCCTTCAGAAAGGCACTCGGATCAGCGAAGGGCATGTTCGTTACCCTTTCGATTTCCTCCCGGATGATCTTGCTACCCGAAAGGTTCTTCAGCTGATCGTGAAAAACCGCATTGCATTCATGATAGCGTTCGAAATCCAGGTCCTCGACCGGCGGTGCGACGATGTCGTCCAATTCGGAGAGCGTCCTGAAAACCGCGTCGAGATACCCGTCGGAAACGCCACGCTCGGCGGCCAGCCGGGCCGCGGTGCCTTCCAGCACACCGCGCAGTTCAATCGCATCGATGATGTCCGCCGCGCTGAAACTACGGACCGCATAGCCGCCGGATGGAATAAGTTCGACCATCCCCTCCTGCTCGAGCCGCGCCAAGGCGGCCCTGATCGGCGTCCGGGACAAGCCCAGGCGGTCGGATAGCGCTATTTCGGAAAGGCGTTCCCCCGGTTTGTAGGCGCCGGCATACACAAGGTCACGGACGCCGAGCGCTGCCCGCAAGGTCTGCGACAGTGACTTTTCGGATTGCCTAGCCATCCACCCTGTTCGACGTGGTTTGCGTTACCATTGTCTTTTATTTTTGCTTATCGGCACACTGTATACATTCTGGCGCCGACGCGAAACACTAAAACCTCTCTGAACTACTATATAAGCCATTAATTTCCCGCGAAACATTACAGCTTCTTCCGACCCTCTCATCGGTAAGACAGTACCGCCGAATACAAGAATCCCCTGACAAGCCCTGCTTTTAACCGCCAACGGGGCAATACCGAGATTTTCCGCCTTGCCTTTTCGAATGATTGTATACAATTTTGATCAACAGCGCTTGGACATGTACCAGGCGCACAGAAGAATCCGCCGGGAATACCCGTGCCGAGGGAGGATAACCGAAATGGCTGCTAAGACTCTTCAGGATGTGTTGAACGCCACCGGCGATATTGTCGGGATGCTGCGCAATTCCCAAGTCGGCGCCTATGTCTATCCGGTCGTGCCGCCCGAATTCACCAACTGGCGCGACGAACAGCGCGCCTGGCGTGAAACCGCGGTCCTGTTCGACCAGTCCCACCACATGGCGGAAATCATGGTCGAGGGGTCCGACGCTTTCGACTTTCTGCAAGGTCTGGCGATCAACAGTTTCGCGAATTTCGACGTCAACAAGGCAAAGCAGTTCGTTCCCTGCACCCATGACGGTTATGTCATCGGCGACGTCATCATCTTCCGATTGGCGGAGCAGCAATTCCTATTGGTAGGACGCGCGCCGACGATCAACTGGGTCGAGTTCCATGCCGGCATTTCCGGCAAATCCGTCACCACGGACCGCGACGACCGCTCCCCCTCCCGGCCGGGCGGCAAGCCGGTTGTCCGCAAACGCTATCGCTACCAGGTGCAGGGTCCGAACGCGCCTGAAATTCTGGAACGCGTCAATGGCGGCACTGTGCCGACCATTAAATTCTTCAACATGGGCGAGATCACCATCGCCGGCCGCAAGGTACGCGCCCTGCGCCACGGCATGTCCGGCGTGCCGGGCCTGGAGATCTGGGGTCCTTATGAAGAAGGTGACGAAATCCGTGACGCCCTGTTGGAAGCAGGCAAGGATCTGGGCCTGACCCAGGTAGGTTCCCGCGCCTATGCGACGAACACCCTGGAATCCGGCTGGATCCCTTCCCCTCTGCCCGCGATCTACACAGGCGAAGGCGAGAAAGCCTTCCGGGAATGGCTCCCGGCGGCGAGTTACGAAGCAACCTGCTCCATCGGCGGCAGCTATGTTTCGGACAAGATCGAAGACTACTATCTCACCCCGTGGGATCTGGGATACGGGCCCTTCGTCAAATTCGACCACGACTTCATCGGCCGTGAGGCGCTTGAAGAACTGTCGGACAAACCGCATCGTCGGAAGGTGACCTTCGAGTGGAATGCCGAAGACGTCGGCAAGGTCATGCAGTCCCAGTTCGCGCCCCCGGGCGAGAACTACAAGACCATCGACCTGCCGCTTTCGAACTACGCCTCGTCCTCCTACGACGCGGTAACGATGGGCGGCGAGACAGTCGGCCTGTCCATGTTCAGCGGTTACAGCTTTAACGAACGCGCGATGCTCTCACTCGGCGTGGTCGACTCGAACATCAATACCGGCGATATCCTGACGTTGATTTGGGGCGAACCCGATGGCGGCACGGCGAAGACGACGGTGGAACGCCACAAACAGACGGAAATCCGCGTGAAGGTCTCACCGGTCCCCTACTCCAAGGACGCCCGCGAAAACTATGTGGAAAGCTGGCGGACGCGTAGCGCGTAACCCGACCCTAGCGGTTTGCGCGTTAGCCCCGTCCCGCGGACCAACGCCGCCGGACGGGGCACCCTTACCGCGTCGAGGCAATCTTTGTCAGAAGATCGAAAAGTATTCCCGCTCTTCCCACTCGCTGACAGCCGACTGATAGCGCGCCCATTCAGCCGATTTCAAAATCTTGATGTAATTGACGAAGCTTTCGCCGAGGCATTCCCGATAAAAATTTCCACCGGTGAACGCCTTCAACGCATCGCCCAGGCTGCGAGGAAGGGTGGACGCGTCACTGTCATAGGGTTTCTCGACCGGCGCGGCCGGAGTGAGCTGTTTTTCCAGTCCGTCCAGCCCACTGAGGATTTGGGACGCAAGATACAGATACGGATTTGCCGCCGGCTCGCCGACCCGGTTTTCGACCCGGCTGGCCGGGTTGCCCGGCGCGGCCAGCGCGCGCAGCATGGCGCCGCGATTGTCATGCCCCCATTGGATGCGGTCGGGCGCCATGACGAAGGGCCGGTAGCGCTTGTACCCATTCACCGTCGGCGTGGTCAGGATGCAGCTTTCCTCCGCATGCGCCAGCAGTCCCGCGATCCAATGCCCGCAAAGCGGCGAAATGGTTTCACCCTTATTCGGAATGAACACATTCTCACCGGTCTTCTTGTCGGACAATGATTGATGTAGGTGCCAGCCGCTCGCCATCGCCCCTTCGAAACGCGGGCGGCACATGAAGGTCGCATGCAGCCCCTTGCGGCGGCAAACCTGTTTCGCCATCGATCGGAACAGGATCGCGTTATCCGCCTGCGCTATGCCATTGGCGGGCTGGAGCGTGATCTCACATTGACTGGGTCCGAATTCCACCTCCATCGAACGCATTGGGAGCCCGAGTGCCTGGGCAGCCCGGCGCAGGTCGTCGAAGACGTCCTCCAGCGCATCGTAGGAATCCTCGGACAGGTACCGGAACCCGTGTGTCAGCAACTGCGTGTCCGGAACCGAAGGCGGCATGCCGCCATCGGAATATTCAAGCCGCGAATTGGTTATCCTCAAGACGTGGAATTCCAATTCCAAACCCGCCGTGAATGTATATCCGGCCGCGTCCAAACGACTGACGGCATCCTTCAGGATACCGCGCGTTGAGATCGAAACCGGGGCACCGTCCGAATGATACAGATCGGCCAACATCCAACCCGTATGCGGGGACCAGGGCAGAACCTTGAAGCTGCCGGGGTCGGGAATCATCACGATGTCCTCGGCCCCCGTCATACGGCCCGCACCAAAACCCGCATCCTCGCTCCAAACCGGAAAGACGGTCGCGTTCGACGTATCTTTGAGCAAGAGCGAGGACGGCATGGTGATGCCGTTCCGGAAGGCGGAGTCCAACCCATCGGCAGTGATCGTCTTACCGCGCAAGATGCCGTGCGGATCGACAAAGGAAATCCGCACCACTTCCAGCCCCTCCGCAACGACCCGGGCGTTTACCTCATCAACGGCCTTTTGCGCATCGTCATCCCTGAGCCCATTCGCGTCGGCAAAACTGTAAAAATCAGTCCGGTCGGATGCCATGAAGTCCCCACTCTATCTAATGGAAGCCGGATCCCGGCACTGGATCACTCAAATCGCGGTTTGTTGTTTTACGACGCCGCTTTCAGGGGGTTCGCCTTCCACGGGCTCGCCTGCCGGCGGGCCGCATCGCGATCCAACCAGACATTTTCCCAGTCCTGGTGGGGACCGATGGCGTCCAAGGCGGCCGGCCCGCGGATTTCGGCAGCCTGCTCGGCGGTCACATTCATCGGCAGGCTCTCCGCGTTGTCAGCCAGGTTCTTGATCGCGGCCCTCAACATCCGCCGGTACCGGACGATCGCGGCATCGGATGTTGCCAGATGCTCGTCCGTCCGATCCTGGATCGGCCCCATGCTTTCGCAGGCCCATTGGTCATGCACGTTGATGTCCATCCCCATGCCGGTATAGGTCTTGCTGACCTGCTCCACGGGATCGAAACCGTATTCGTTGCTCTTGTTTCGAACCGGCCGGTAGTCCGGCAGCGTGTGCTCCTTGACGCGCTGGTCCCACATCTTGTCTTTGTCGACCGGCTCCCCGAAACTTGTAAACATCGCATACCAGTAGCAGTTCTCATCATCGATCGGCACATGCCACTGGGTTATCGTCATGTCGTTCGACATCGGAATATGGATCGCGCAGGGGAAAACCTGATTGGTCACGCGGACATGCCGCTGCCCGTCCGGCAGGTCACGCAACGCGATGATGCGCAAGCCGTATTCGGTTTCCTCGACCTTCAATTCCGGCGCCGGGTATTCCCGCAGCAACTGGGTCAAAGGCTTGTTCGTATCCGCTGCCTCGCCCCGGAACTGCTTGCCGTAACTGTCCTTCGTATCCTCGTCTTCCAGAAAACGGTGCAGGAAGGACGCATGGACCGGGTCTATCCCAACCTCCAGCGCCTGCAGCCAGTTGCATTCCCACCATCCCTTGAAGGCGAAGACATGGCTTTCCGGCGCGACGAAACAATCGAAGGCAGGGAATGGCGGCGCCTCACCCGGGCCCATGTAGGTCCAGACGATACCGTTCTTCTCCACCACGGGGTACGACTTGATCTTGATGCGTTCATGCATCGTCGAATCGGCCGGCTCGCCCGGTTGTTCGAGACATTGCCCGTCAGCGTCATAAAGCCAACCGTGGAAGACGCAGCGGATACCGCCGTTCTCAACCCGCCCATAACACATGTCCGCGCCGCGATGCGGGCAATTGCGGGCGACGAGCCCCAGTTCTCCACTCTCCCCATCGCGGAAAAGGGCCAGATCCTCGCCCAGCAGCCGAACCGGAATAACCGGTCGGTCGGCTTCCAACTCCTTGGTCAGGGCCGCCGGCATCCAATACCGGCGCAATACCTCGCCGGCCGGCTGTCCCGGGCCGATCCGGGTAATAAGGTCGTTCTGTTCCTGGCTCATCATGGCGAGGCACTCCCAAGGCAATCCGGGCGGCCGATCCGAGGCCGCGACTGTTCATCCGCAATTGGCCGGCAGTCTAGTGCGAAGGGTCAAGGATCGCCAAGACGCTCGACATCGTTCAACAGTGCTGTGCCAAGGGTGAGCGAGGCGGCCGTGGCAACGACCATTTGCGGAAGGGTCAACCATTCCAGCGACCAGGCCGCGCCGGATCGTTCCTGTTCATGGACAAGGGCTTGATGCATCCCGCCAATCTGCACGGCGTTGAAACGGGCAAGGGTCACCAAGGCTTCCGCTTTGACCGGGTTTCGTTTGTGCGGCATGGCCGACGACCCTCCGCCACCGCCCAGGGTGACCTCGTCCACCCCCTGCTGCACCATCAAACACAGGTCCTGCCCCATCTTACCCAGACTTCCGGTGACCAACGACAGCCAATTGGCATAATCGGCCATTGTATCGCGGGTGGTGTGCCAGCAATCCGGCGCATAGGCCAGCCCCAGTTCAGCAGCCATCTGCCGAGCGATCGCCGGGTGTTTGTCACCCAGGCCCCCGCCGGTTCCAACCGCACCGCCGAACTGTAGGATCAATAGATTGCGGTTGATCTCTTCCAACCGCTGAAGGTGCCGAACAAGCGGCGCCCGCCAGGTGGAAAGACGGTGGCCAACGGTGATCGGCTTGGCGGCTTGCATCCGCGTCCTGCCCATCAACGGCCGGGTTCCGAACCGCCCCTCCAGTTCCTCAAGAACGGAGACGAGGTGGCGCAGGCGGGAAATCAGGATGTCGTTCGCGGCACCCAAGGCTTGCACCAAGGCGGTATCCGACAGGTCCTGGCTGGTCGCGCCGACATGCACCGCGGCGCCCAGCGTTTCCCCGACGACAGCCTTCATCTGCCGCACATAGGACGGACCCGGAACGCCATCCTTTGCGATCCCGTCCGCGATTGCCGTCATGTCCGGATCAAAGCCGGACAGCTTGTCCAGGACCGCTTCCGCCGCCGCTCTCTCGACCACGCCGTGATCGCCAAGCGCCCGTGTCAGGGCCAGCTCGAAACGCAGAAAGCAGGCCGCGGTGCGATCGGCGGTGAACAGTGCGGCAACTTCCTCATCCCCGAAAAGGGCGGACAGCCACGGGTGCTCGAAAGCCGAAACAGTCACGTCACCATCCCCTGTTCCCTTTTCGCCAATGGAACGTCAGGCTCCTTCTTGGGCCCTGCGCGCACTTTCCTTCAGATCGAACACGACGATACACACATTCATCACCGTTAAGCGGAACGCGCTGCGTCCAGCTTTCGACCGCCATGTCATCATCGAAGCGGTCGTTTTCGGTGATCGTGTCGCGCTGCTGTCGGATTGCTGCAATTCGCTTCCCGACCCCTGATCCAACCTGAGCCTATACGTCGAAAAACACGGTTTCCCGGTCACCCTGCATATGAATGTCGAACCGATACACAACCCCAGCGGAGGATTCTTCCCGCGAGGCGATCAGCGTGTCCCGACGGTCGGCCGGCACCGTTTGCAGCACCGGGTCGGCGGCATTCGCCGCTTCCTCATCAGAGAAATAGACCCGGGTATAAGCATGTGACAACAATCCACGCATGAAAATGACCAGATTGATGTGCGGCGCCTCCCCCTCGGCCGGCGCCCCCGGCTTCACCGTGGAAAACGTAAAGCGGTTCTTCTGATCCGTCCGCGTCCCGCAACGGCCGAAGCCGGTAAACGGCGTATTCTTCTGGCGCCCATCCGTCGGATGGGCGTAGCGGCCCTGTGCATCCGCCTGCCATACCTCAACCAGGGCATCGGAAACCGGCACACCCTTGCCGTCGTAAATGACACCGACCAGCTTGATGTGCTCGCCCGGCTCATCTTCGTCCGCGATATCGCGACCGGCGATGCTGGATAATTGCGAAAAACCATACTGCTCCGACGCCAGTCCGTATGAGAAGAAGGGGCCAACCGTCTGGGACGGCGTCTGGTCCAGTTTCTTGGTCTCCGACGTCATCGATCAGTCCTCCATCGGGGTTTGTTTCGGCCCCCGCAGAACAATATTGAACACATACCCCAAAGCGTAGTCGGGTTCGGTCACATCCAGCGAGAATTCCGAAACCAACCGGTCGACGGTCGGGGTTGCCTGGGCGATCGGATCGAAGGCGATCAACGGATCACCCGGGAAATACATCTGTGTGACCAGACGGCTCGCCAGCCCAGCGCCGAATAGGGAAAAGTGTATATGCGCCGGCCGCCAGGCATTGTGATGGTTACCCCAGGGATAGGCACCCGGACGGATCGTCTTGAACCGATAGTTGCCGTCCTGATCGGTAACCGCCCGACCGCCGCCATAGAAATTCGGATCCAGCGGCGCGTCATGCTGATCCATCAGGTCGACATAACGCCCGGCGGCATTCGCCTGCCAGATCTCGACCAGTGCGTTCGGCACCGGACGGCCGAACTCGTCGAGGACCTTGCCGGTAACGATTGTCCTCTCCCCCAACGGTTCGCCGTTCCGACGGCCGTTCATGGTCAGATCGCTGTCCAGCGCGCTTACGGATTCCTGGCCATAGACCGGGCCGGTCACCTCGGACAGTGTTTGTTTTATCGGAATCAGAGGCTTGGTCGGCCCCCGGAGGGTCGTGGATTTATATCCTTCGTCGAGATATTTGGGCTGGCTGTCCCAATCCCGTTCGCTGAATTCGGAGAAGTCGCTCATCTCTTTCCTCCTGTTGCGCCCGGCCTTCGAAATCGGACCGTCAGGGCGTCATGAAACCCGGACCGCCTATTCATCCATTTCGGCCAGAACGGCCTTGGCAATCTTGATGGCGGAATTGGCCGCCGGCACCCCGGCATAGACGGCAACATGCATCAAGGCCTCGCGGATATCTTCCGCCGTCGCGCCGGTATTTGCCGTCGCGCGGATATGCATGGCCAATTCTTCGTCATGGCCAAGCGCCGCCAGGAGCGCGATGGTCACGATGCTGCGCTCCCGGAACGTGAACTGGTCCCGCGACCAGACCGATCCCCAAGCGCCTTGCGTGATAAATTCCTGAAAAGGTTTATCGAATGGCGTTGAGTTGGCTGCCGCCCTGTCGACATGAGCATCGCCGAGGACCCGCCGGCGCGTCTTTTCGCCCTGCGCGATACGCGCGTCGTCCGATTCCGCCATGAGACCTCTTCCCCCAAATCAACCGTGATTACGCCCGTGGATACCGTTCACGCCCGACATTTGCGGCGCCTGAACGATGCGGGAACATGCTTTCTTCTTGCCGCGCATGATATCCGCCACGCGGGGAGTTTCCAGCCAAACAAAATGTTTTTATCACCAACAATATAGAAATTGTTAGTTTCCGGCCGGGATATGCGGCTTCACGCCACACAAAAGGCGATCATTTCCGAATATTCGGATGGTGTGAAATTACTGCCTGTGCTCACGCGCGGTAACTAAATACCCACGCTGTCTTATCGCCAGGCATGGGCGGTTTCAGTTACCCGTCGCTCCCCGCGCAATATCATCCAAAAGGGCTTCGACCTTCTTCATCGGACCGTCCGGCATGATCTGATATCCCACCTGGACTTCGCCGCCCGCGTTCTCCGTCACGAATACCTTGTAGGGGCAATGCGCGATGTTGGCCGGGTCCGCCTCCATAACTTCACGGGAAAGAACCGCCGAACAGAACAAATAGATATCCGCGTTCTCGAAGACATCCTTCGAACCGCCAACGTCATCCTTCGTCCGTTTCAGCATTTCGCCGACATGACTGACATAGTCGATCACCAAGCCGCGGTCGACGATCGCGGATTCCACGTCGAAGGCGGCATCCGCGAATTGCCCCTCGTACTCATAGAATTTCAGGTTCTCCGCCGCCGCCGGACCGACTGAGATCACCGTCGACAGGAAAAGAAGAACCGGTGCCAATTTCGAGAATCGGCACCGGTGAAGAGTAGAGGAAATTCTTCCGGGCACATTCAGCCAACTGTCAGACATAGCGCTTCTCCACTGTTAGAGGGTGCGTGTTGCCTGAAGCCGACAAGTCCCGGCCGTCACGGTCAGTTCGTCGGCGTCAGACTTTTCAAATATTCTATCACGGCGGCCCGTTCGCCGTCCTTCTTCAAACCGGCGAAGGACATCTTCGTGCCCTTGACCAACCCTTTCGGCTTGGTCAGGAACTGATCGAGCGTTGCGGCATCCCAGGTCAGACCCGCGGATTTCAGGGCCTTCGAATACTTCTTGAACCCCTCGACTTCCGCCGCTGCCTGGCCATAGACCGCATGCAGACTTGGGCCGACTTTCTGTTTGCCTTCCTCGACACTGTGGCAGGAGCGACACTTTTTCTTGAAAACGCCTTCGCCTTCGTCGACCAGACCGGCATCAAGCGCCGGGGCCGCGGCAGCGACCTGCTCTTCCTGGGCCGCCGGCTCTTCCGCCGCGGCGGATTCTTCCGTCTCGGATGCGTCCTCTTCCGGGACACCCGCATCTTCCGGGGTCACGTCGATGATACGCGCCCGGGCGGTAATCTCGACGTTTTCCTTGCAGTTCGTCATGCAGGGCTCGGCCTGCGCCACGGACGGCGTGTCGGGACGATCGTCGGCGATGAAGTTTTCTTCGTTCGGCAGGCGGACTTCCGTGAAGTTCTCCTTACTCAGAACAAATTCGTCATCGACCAGATCGTTCATGTACAACAGATAAGCGACGATTGCGTAAACTTCGTCGGCGCTGAGGCTGCGGGCATTGCCAAACGGCATTGCTCTTTCAATGTAATCATAGGCGGTCGACAGGTAGGGCCAGTAGGACCCGATCGTCTTGACCGGGTTCTGGGACTTCAACGTGCCCTGACCACCGGCCAGAACGGGCCAACGGTCAACGCCCTCGGCGAAGTCGCCATGGCACACCGCGCACTGGTCGGCGAAGACCGCTTCGCCGTCGAGAACGCTGCCCGACCCTTCCGGCAGACCCTGTCCGTCGGGCCGGACGTCAGTGTTCCAAGCCTCGACTTCTTCAGGCAGGGCTTCGCGTCCGAGCCCGTGCGGGCCGGCGGCATGGGCGGCGGTTCCGCAAAGTGCGCCCGCGACGGCAAGGCCAAGCAGAATATTACGATACTTCAACATTCTCAGCCTCTCCGTTCTCACGCACATGCCAGGTCTGAATACCATTGTTGTGATAAATCGAGTTCGTCCCACGCACCTGGCGCAGTTCGTTCTTCGTCGGCTGGACATAGCCGGTATCGTCGATCGCCCGCGACTGGATCAGCAGCGGTTTGCCGTCCCATTCGAAAGGCAGATAGAAGCGGGTCAGGCATTTCGGCAGAACCGGCCCCTGAATATCGGCGGAAACCCAGTTCTTGCCGCCGTCGAGTGTGACATCCACCCGCTTGATCGCGCCGCGTCCGGACCAAGCAAGGCCGGACAGGACATTCGCGCCCTTGTAGCGCAAAGGTGCCTGCGGGCTGGGATTGGTCACCACGGATTTCGCGTCCATGACCCAGGTGAAACGGCGTGCTTTGCCGTCCGCCAGCAGGTCGGTGTATTTCGAGGTTTCTTCGCGCGTATGCCAGGGCTGGTCGCCGACTTCGATCCGACGCAGCCATTTCACCCACATATTGCCTTCCCAGCCCGGAACGACGAGACGCAGGGGATAGCCCTGTTCCGGACGCAGCGCTTCGCCGTTCATGGAGAAGGCAAGCATGCAGTCGTCCAGCGCCTTCTCGATCGGCACCGATCGGTTCATGCCGCTGGAATCGGCACCTTCCGGCATCAGCCATTTCGCGTTCGTCTTCAACCCGGCCTCTTCCAGGACCGTCTTCAGCAGAACGCCGGAATACTGCACACAATGGACCATGCCATGCGTGAACTGGCAGCCGTTGAGCTGCGCCCCGCGCCATTCCATGCCGGAGTTTGCCGCGCATTCGAGGAAGAAGATCCGGTTGACGCGCGGGAAGCGCTTCAGGTCGTCCATCGTGAAAACGAGTTCACGATCGACAAGTCCGTTGATCATCAGGCGGTGCTGTTCCGGCGGGATTTCCGCGATGCCGCCGTGATGACGCTCGAAACACAGGCCGTTCGGCGTGATGATGCCGTCCAATTCGTGCAAAGGCGTGAAATTGACCGAGGATTCCCGCGATGCGGTCAGCCATTCGACGTCCCGACGCACCACGTGCTTTTCGAATTGGGACGGCATGCCATAGGGCCGCGCGGCAACGCCGTCGCCCAGGGCCTGGTTCCATTCCTGCTTTTCCATGATGGCCGGATCGGGCGTGCCGGCCCGCGCCGCTACGGAGGTCGCCGCAACACCGCCCAGCGCCGCCAGACCGCCTTTCAGGAATCGGCGCCGCCCATTGGCGGATGAGGGTTCCATAGGGTCTTTCTTCATAGTCTACTCCAAGTCCTGTCTGATCGCGCGAGGATCACACCCTTGTCCTGCAAGGGCGAAATCACATGCCGACGATCTTCACGCTGTCATTCGGTTTAACGGCGACCGTACCGCTCTTTTCGATGTAATCGCTGACCACATCGTAGATCGGCGGGCCTTCTGTGCCTTCGTTGACGCTGGCCCAACCGGCCACGACATAGGATTGCGCCGGATCGATCGGGGTGCCGTCCGACAGCAAGGTCATGTCCGTAATCCGGGACCCGATCGCCTTCGATGGATCGATCCGATAGCCGAGGCCGCCGACACGAACCATGTCGCCGCCCTGCTGATAATACGGATCCGGGTTGAACAGATTGTCCGCGACATCCTCCAGGATGTCCTTGATCATTTGACCGGTCATCTCGCTGCGATAGGCATTGGGATAGGTGATCGCCGTCATGTTGTAGACGTCGTCGACCGTGATGTCCTGCCCGGGCAACAGGGTTGCGCCCCACCGGAAACCCGGGGAGAGCGCGATCTGCGCGTCGCGCTCGCTGAGCAGCGCGTCACAGATCAGGTCATCGAAGGTGCCGTTGAAATTGCCGCGACGATACAGAAGGCTTTCGGTCTTGCCGAGGACGCGGTTTACATCGGCCTCGTAAGGCGCACGAACCTCCTTGATGACCGCGGCCATTTCAGGGTCTGAGGCGATGGCGTCCGAAAGAACCGGGATCAAGCGATACCGGAAATCCTTTACCTCACCACCCTGAACGTCGAGGTCGAGGCGGGAGAGGAATTTGCCGTGGCTGCCGGAGGCTATCAGCAGGGTCTTGCCCACCTTGATCGCTTCGGGCACGGCATCGTGCGTATGACCGGTCAGGACAACATCCAGGCCGGTCACGTTTGAGGCCAGCTTGCGGTCGACATCGAAACCGTTATGCGACAATAAGACGACCAGCTGCGCGCCCTCGGCCCGCGCCTCGTCGATGCGTTCCTGCAGCTCCTTTTCGCGAATGCCGAAACTCCAGGACGGGATCATGTAGCGCGGGTTTGCGATCGGCGTATACGGGAAGGCTTGACCGATCACCGCGACCTTGACGCCGCCGCGCTCGAAATAGGAAGTCGACTCGAAAACCGGCTCTTCCCAATCCGTGTCCCGGACGTTCGAGGCCAGGAACGGGAAGTCCATCTTCTCGATCAGTTCCTGGACCCGATCCGTTCCATAGGTGAATTCCCAATGGGCTGTCATCGCGTCGGTCTTCAACGCGTTCATGACCTTGACCATGTCCTCGCCCTGGGTCTGCAGCGAGGTGTAGCTGCCCTGCCAGGTGTCGCCACCGTCCAGGAAAAGGGTCTGTGTCGGGCGTTCGGCGCGGATCGCGTTGACCAGGGTGGCCATCCGGTCCATGCCGCCGATACGGCCGTATTCCTTTGCCAGCGACACGAAATCCGTGCTGGCCATGGCATAGGCCTGGTACGAACCGGGTTTCAGGTCAAAGGTGGAAAGAAAGTCCTGGCCGGTGATATGCGGCGGCAGGCCGGAGACCTCGCCGACACCGAGATTGACCGACGGTTCCCGGAAATAGACCGGCACCAATTGCGCGTGAATATCCGTAACATGCAGCAGGGTCACATTGCCGACCGGATCAAAGGCCAACAGATCGTCCTGCGTGATGGACTGTTTTGCAGCGGCGGACCCGAGCAAACTCGTCCCACCCAACAGCGCGCCTGCGGCGGCGCTTACTTGCAGGAATTCACGGCGAGAAAACATTCCTATCCCTTTCGTTGGCCTTGCGAAGCCACCGCCTCAAACTCGGTAAAAATCGGGTGGATCCACCCCCACCCCGCCGATCGGCGGGATGGGAGCAGCGGTCCAAACACTAGTTACGCAGCGCGGGGCTCTCGACCGGCAGACCGACACCGCGATAGGCCAGATAGACTTCCAAGGCGAGGAACTCGTCCGAACCACGCTTGTAAGGTTCTGCGCGAATATTCTTCATGCAGCCGGAAAAGCGGCGGTGAAGGGTGCCCATGCCCTGCCATTTCAAACGGTAGGTCGGGAAGCCGTTCGTCTGGCCCTGGCTGAGGAAGTCGGAACGGACATATTCACCGTAGTGATCCTCATGACAGTTGGAACAGGCCAGGTCGAGCTGACCATAGGGCGTGTAGTAGATTTCCTTGCCCTTTTCCTTCCAGGCCTCCATGTCGCCTTCGCTGAAGTCGACATTGACCGGCTCGCCACGGGACTGCGTCTTCACGAACGCCGTCATGCCGACCATCTGAGACGATTCGTACTTCCAGGCTTCCGCCCCCATACGCTCCGTGCGGCACTGGTTGATACGCAACTCGACATTAATCGGCTTTTCCGTTTTGGGCTCCCAAACCGGATAGCGCGCACCCACGGTTTTCATGCTCTCAGAGGCTTCACCATGGCAATCGGCGCAGGCCTTGCCGGCAGTGCCTTCGGCCTTGCTCCAGAGCTCTTCGCCCTGATCGACCCAAAGAAATGCCGGGTTCTCGAAATCGTCGTCCTGAAGCGCTTGGGTTTCGGCATTGCGAAACTCGTAGCCGGAGATGATTTCGGTCAAAGGATGGCCTTCCGGCGCCGGATAGGATTTCCGTTCCTGCGCCATGGCCGGCTGAGCCGCCAAGCCGCCTAAAATCACGGCTGCGGCGGTCCAGCGACCTACTGTTTCAAGTCCGATATCTTTAATCATTATTTCCTCCCGGTCGCGCATCTTATTTTTGTTGAGCGCTTCGTGCCGGCAGCGTGAGGCTTCAGCCTTACGCCACCTTGATCTTCTTCTTCGTGCTGAAGACGGAACCTTCGTCGTCTTTCCAGACGAATTCGAACTCACCCGCCTCCGGAACCCGCGCGGAGAACTGAAGATAGGGATTGGCGGAAATCGCCGGTTCCATATCGACAGAGAACACGCGCTCGCCGTTGAACTTGCATTCGAAGGAGTTGATGATCATCCGCGGAATGGGATTGCCTTGCTTGTCTTTACGCTGACCAGATTCCATCTTGTGGGTAATCAATGTCTTGATCGTAATGACTTCGCCGGCAGCGGCGGATTTCGGGATTTTTACTCGGGGTTTGGACATTCTTTATCTCCTAGATCGGGCGCGCGATTAACCGCCGCAGCCGCCGATGGTAACCTTGACCAGATTGTCGGTGCGCATGAACGACCCGTCATTCATCTTGGCGACCGCGATAACGTTCTGGGTCTTGGCCAGACGCATCCGGGTCGACGCTTCCTGCGTACCGCTCAACGGCGAAAAGTGGAACGTGGCCACGCCCGGTTCCGGGTTGCCGTCGGCCAGGATCAGAACACTTTCCGCATAGCGGTCGGCGGAAGCCTCGCCATCGACACGCACCGTCAGCGGCACCGTGTTTCCGTTTTCCGCGATTTCCGGCATTTCAAGGCTCAAGCCGCCTTCCTTCGCGGTGGCGCCGCCAAGGAATTCGGCAACACGCTTTTCCGCCTTTTCGGCGCCCAGGGCGATCGTGGGCATGCCCGCAAGCGCCGCAGCCGCGGCGCCCGTCGCAACGATCAAAAATTCCCGCTTGCTAAGGACAGTCATTCTTTCCTCCAATTACTCTTCATTGAGCGTCATCAGGAATGCGACGACGTCCTCAACATCCTGGGCAGACAGGATTGTCTTTCCCTCGAATTTTTTCAGCACACGGTTGAGACCTTCCGTCGTGTGAAAGCCCGGCATCATCGTGCCTTCGAAGACTTTCCGTGCATCGACGACAATCATCCGAAGCTCCGCCTCGCTCCAACGCGTCGCCGCTCCGTCCAGCGGCGGGGCAACCTCGCCATGATACGGCTGGTCGCTCAGCGCCGTGATCTTGTGGCACGCCAAGCAGTTGCCGAGTTTTCGGTTGATGACGACCTCACGGCCGCGTTCCGCACTCCCGCCATCGGCAGTCAATGCCTTGGGAATGCCGCCATCCACGATTTCGATGTTAGAAGGCCCTGCTGCGAATGCCGCGCCTGCGGCCAGCACCGCGCCGACAAGGGCGCCGGACCAGATACCCGGTTTGATCATTTCTTTTTCCTCCACTGCACCCGCCTTTACATGGCGAGGTACCTTTTCCGGGGGTCATTGTCGCACGGCGGTCTCTACCGGCGCGCCCCCTTCACTGCATAAAGTACCCTAAGACGTTAGTCTTATCAATGGACATATATGAATTTTTCTATCTGTTGGTTTTTAGGAAGCGATCCATACCGGTGACAGGATGAGGAAACCCGTCAGCCGATCCGCCCCAGAAAGGGGAAGAGTTCCAGCAGCCAGAAGCCCACATCGTCGATCCCGCCACTAACGAACAATAGCCCGGTCGCGATCAGAAACGCTCCGGAGACGCGCTCTATGACCTTCATGTTTTTACGCAATCCGGACGCCACGGTCAGGAAACGGGATGCAAAGGACGCCGCCAGGATGAACGGAATGCCGATTCCCATGGCGTAGGATCCCAACAGGATGATGCCGCGGGAAACCGATTCTTCACCGCCGGCCATAAACAGAATCGCGGCCAGGATAGGCCCTACGCACGGTGTCCACCCAAAGGCAAAGGCAAGGCCGAGGAAAAAGGCGCCCAGGAGTCCGCCACGGTTTTCCATGTTGAACCGGGCTTCCCGATACAAAAACGGAATCTTCAACCAGCCGAGGAAATGGAGACCGAAAAGGATGATCAAAACGCCGGCGATCTTCGTCAGAATACCGGCGCTCTCTGTCACCAATTGCCCGAAGGACGTGGCGATGGCACCAAGGGAAACGAATACGACGGCGAATCCCATGACGAAGGCGACCGAAGAAATCACCACCCGTCGCTGGACCGATGGCTCGGCCGCGCTCAACTCGTCATGGGTTATCCCCGCGACATAGCACAGATATGGCGGCACCAGCGGCAGCACGCAGGGTGAAACGAATGACAACAGACCGCCTATAAACGCGCCAAAAACCGTAACATCCATTGTCGTTCCCCCCGGTGCGAAGCGGCCGCATCGTCTTGATACGCGAGCAGACCGCCCTGGAATTTACGCATGTACATATAGCATTGTCTGAATATAATACAGCGCGATGTTGAGAATCTCGAGATCATTTCTGTGGGCCATCCGGCTTGCCGTTCTGGGTATCGCCGTTTCGGCGGCCCTCTCGCCGTCGGCTTGCCTGGCAGCCGATATCCGGCTGGTGATGTTCGAAAGGCCGCTTTGCGAATGGTGCGAGGCCTGGGACGAAGAGGTCGGCGACGCCTATTCCAAGACAGAAGAAGGTAAATTCGCCCCACTGCGGCGCATCCAGATACACGACCCACCGCCCGAAGATCTCGCCCATATCCGTTGGCCACGCTTCACACCGACTTTCGTGATGACGGTCGACGGCGAGGAAGTGGGCCGCATTCGCGGATATCCCGGAGAGGACTTCTTCTGGGGCTTGCTGGGCGAACTTATCGAAAAGGCCAAGGCGCATAAAAAGGGCACCTGAAACGCGTGCTGACACAAACAAATCAAACGGGGTGGAGAACACGATGAAACGAGTGATCGGATTGCTGACCTTCCTGACGATGGCTTTCCCAATCGGCGCGGTTGCGCAGGACGACGGCGGCGCTTTGATGTCGTATCAGATGATGAAACCGGAAACCGCGCTCACCCTTGCGCAGGCGACTTTGGACGATTGCCGCGCACGCGGCTATCAGGTCAGCGTGACGGTCGTCGACCGGTACGGTTTGCCGCAAGTTGTTCTGCGTGATCGATTCGCCGGAACCCACACTTTGGAGACGTCCCGCCGCAAGGCATGGACCGCCGCAAGTTTCCGCATCGACACATTGGAATTCTCGAAACTAACTCAGGCGGGCGAGGATCTCTCGGGTATCCGGCATGTTTCGGATGTCATGGCGGTCGGCGGCGGTATTCCGGTCCAAGCCGCTGGCACCCTCGTTGGCGCGGTCGGCGTTTCAGGCGCACCGGGCGGTGACCTGGACCACGCCTGCGCGCAAGTCGGTATCGACGCGATTGCCGTGGATCTTGAGTTTTAGGGATCGGTGGGGCAGTTTTCCTCACCGCGACGCCATACGAGTTTAGCTCGTTTTCGACGGGCTTGTATTTTGGGGAACGGAAAGGATTCGTGATGCCACTCCCATCTGAAGCAGAGGTGCTGGAGTTCAAGGACGACATGGTCGACAAGGCGCGGCACGCGGCGAACGTCCTGAAAGCGCTCGGCCACGAACACCGCCTTTTGGTCATGTGCCTGCTCGCCGATGGCGAAAAGGCCGTCACGGAACTGGAACGTCTGCTTTCCCTGAAACAGCCTGCGGTTTCCCAACTGCTGACCCGGCTTCGTGCCGATGATCTGGTTTCCACCCGCCGGGAAGGCAAGGCGATCTATTACTCAATCGCCGATCCCGCGGTCCGGGAAATCATACAAACCCTCTACAGGCTCTATTGCGAGCCATCAGGCCTCTGCCGCGAGAATTCATAGAGGGGCGAAATGATTGAAGACCTGCCCATCCAAAGCGTTATCGCTTCTCTAGGGGCAGTTATCGGTCTTATCTTCGGCTATATCGGACGCATTACACGTTTCTGCACTTTGAGTGCCGTTGAGACGGCGGTCTATGGTGACCATTGGGTACAAATGCGAATGTGGGTGTTCGCAATAGCCGTCGCCATTCTGGGCACATGCCTATTGGCCCATTACCAACTGATCGACCTTTCCGATACTGTCCACTTGCTGCCGCGCTTTGCGATCGCCGGTCCGGTGCTGGGCGGATTGATTTTCGGCTTAGGCATGGCAGCCGTCGGTACCTGCGGCTTTGGATCCGCTCTACGCGCTGGAAGCGGGGACCTTCGCGGGTTGATGACCGTCGGTATCATAGCGATCGTCGGTTACACGACGATCCGGGGTGTCCTGTCGGTCCCGCGACTATCGTATATCGAACCTCTTTCCCTCCCCCTTCCGGGTGACGCAACCGCGACTGTGCACGGTCTACTGGGCCTTGCCTTCGATATCGAGCCGGCCGAAATTGCTCTGCCTGTATCGCTCGTCTGCGCGGCCACGCTTGCGATCTGGTGCCTCAAGGATTCCGAATTCCGCACCAATCCACGCGCGCTTTGCGGTTCGACCATCGTCGGTCTGTTGGTGGTAGCGGGATGGTATACGACCGGTTTCATCGGCGCGGACGATTTCGAACCCCAACCGACAGAGTCCTTGAGTTTCGTCGCGGCCGCCTCCTCAACCTTGATCTTTTTCATGACCTTCACCGGCGCGACGATTTCCTTCGGGGTCGGGATGTTGATGGGGGTTTTCGCGGGGAGTTTCCTGGCCGCCTATCAGAAGAACGAGATCCGGCTTGAAGGTTTTGACGAACCGCGTGAGATGCGCCGCCACATCGCCGGCGCGGTACTGATGGGCTTTGGCGGTGTTTTGTCCATGGGCTGCTCCATCGGTCAGGGTTTGACCGGTGTGTCGACCCTGGCGGTGCCGTCCTTCCTTGCCTTGATTTCGATGTGGATCGGCGCCGCGCTGGGCCTGCACGTTCTGATTCACGGCTGGACCTTCTCCACCCGCGCGTAGACCGGCCGGCTCGACGGCTGCAACGATACCATACATATTTTTATATCGACGTATGAATATGTGTGATATTGTTTTGCTACGAATAGAAGAACAATGAAGTCGGAACCAGGGATGGAAACCCAATTTGTGTCGCGCGGGTCGGCACATCGCGATCATGTCCGGCATTACTCTTTCGCGGATTGGTCGCTGCACATCGTCTTGCTGTCGCTCATGGCTTTCGCGTTGCTGCCGATCAGCAACCCCGGTTTCGGCGCAGACTTGGAATATGGCGCCTATCTGGCATCGGAATGTACGACCTGCCATCGCGTGGACGGCGAAGTGGAAGGCATTCCGGCGATCGTCGGCTGGGACGAGCACCATTTCATCGATGCGCTGAAAGCCTACCTGGGCACTGAACGCGACAATCCCACAATGAGAACCATCGTCAAACGGCTGACCGATGAGGATATGGAGGCACTTGCCGCCTATTTCCGATCCTTGGCCGACTAATACCTACTGGGAGGAAAAAATGACGAAACTCATGAACAGGCGAAAAGTCCTGAAAACCGCTGGGGCGGGTGCCGCGGCGGCCGCGCTGCCCATAGGTATCGCACGGGCGGCCAATCCCAAGGTCGTTGTTGTCGGTGGTGGTCCGGGCGGGGCGACGGCGGCGCATTACATTGCCAAGGATTCCAAAGGCGCGATCGACGTCATGCTTGTCGAACCGGCCAAGGCCTATACCACCTGCTTCTTCAGCAATTGGTATATCGGCGGTTTCCGGAACTTCGAGTCCATCACCCATTCCTACAACCGGTTGGCGGATCTCGGAATCAAGATCGTCCATCAGATGGCAACGGGCATCGACCCCGACGCGAAGTCAGTGACCCTCTCGGACGGGGTGAAGCTGCCCTACGACCGGCTGATCCTGGCCCCCGGCATCGACTTCAAGTTTGATGAGATCGACGGTTATGGTCCCGACTCGGTTGAGGCTATGCCGCATGCTTACAAAGCCGGCCCGCAGACCGTCCTGCTGCACGATCAACTGCACGCAATGAAAGACGGCGGCCTGTTCGTCATGGTCGCGCCGCCCAACCCTTATCGCTGTCCGCCAGGACCCTACGAGCGGGTCTCGATGGTCGCGCATTACCTGAAGAACAACAAACCGAAATCCAAGATCCTGGTCCTGGACCCGAAGAGCAAGTTCTCCAAGATGGGATTGTTCCAGGAAGCCTGGGCCCGTTATTACGACGGCATGGTCGAATGGCTTCCGGGCGAGATGCTGTCGGGCGGCGTGAAATCCGTCCATACCGGCTCCATGACCGTCCAAACCCCGGACGAGGAATTCAAGGGCGACGTCGTGAATGTGATCCCGCCGCAGATGGCGGGCAGGATCGCACGCGAAACAGGTCTGGCGGATACATCCGGCTGGTGTCCGATCGTCCCGGCGACGATGGAATCCAAACTGGCCCCCGGCATTCACCTTGTAGGAGACAGCACCATCGCGGGCGATATGCCGAAATCGGGCTTCTCGGCCAATAGCCAGGCCAAGGCCTGCGCGATGGCTGTTCGGCATGAATTGATTGCGTCGCGGGCCTTTCCACCGCGTTTCGCGAATACCTGCTGGAGCCTCGTCGCGCCGAGCGACGCGGTGAAGGTCGGCGCCAGTTACGAAGCCACCGACGAGAAGATCGCCAAGGTCGATGGCTTCATCAGCAAGACCGGCGAGACCGGCAGTTTGCGCGCGGAAAACGCGGAAGAAGCCGTCGGTTGGTATTCCGGCATCACGACCGACATGTTTGGCTAATTCGCCGCGCCCCAAGGCCCGGGTCGCATCAGCGGCCCGGGTCTATTTTTCCTTGAATGGAGTAAAAAATGCATCCGAAACAGTGTATTCGTGCGGCGGCACTGGCCCTGTTCGCCACGCTCGCCGCCCCGGCCTTGGCCAGCCAGGACATTCCCGACATGTATCCCGGCTCGGTATTGTATTCGAAACCTGTGGAGTTCATTCCCAATGTCTGGTCCGCCATCGGCGCGACCGCACCGCCCGGCAAAGCGAATGCCGGCCACAACAACAATCTCAGTTTCATCGTGACCGGGGAAGGCGTGATCGTCATCAACGCCGGCGCCTGCGCCAAACTGGCGGAAGCCCTTCATGCCGAAATCAAGAGGATTACCGATGAACCTGTGCGGCTCGTCATCAACGAGAACGGCCAGGGCCACGCTATGCTCGGCAATTCCTATTGGGCCAAGGAGGGCGTTCCTATCCTGGCGCATACGGACGCGGCGGAGGAATTCACCGCAAACGGTCATGCCATTCTGACCCGCATGCAGGGCTATAACGAAGAACTGGCCGAAGGCACCGAAATAACCCCGCCGACTGAAACCTTCGACGACAAATACGTAATCGACATGGGGCGCTTCCATATCGAAGTCCTGCATCTCGGTCCCGCGCACAGTCCCGGCGACATATCCGTCTGGCTGCCGGAACAGGGGCTGGTCATTGCCGGGGACATGGCCTTCCACGAACGCATGCTGCCAATCTTCGCGGACACGGAAACCGGCGCCTGGATCGAAACCTGGGAGAATGAATTCGAGAAACTGAACGCGACCTATGTCATCCCCGGGCATGGGCATCCCACCAACATGGATCAGGTACGCCGCTACACGCATGACTATCTTGTCTACCTGCGCGGCAAGATCAGGGAACACCTGGACAATGGCGGCACACTGGACGACGCCTATTATGTCGATCAAAGTCCTTATAAGAACCTGGATACCTTCGATGAACTGGCGACCAAAAATGCCGGATATGTATATGTCGAAATGGAGTTCGAGTAACCGGATGCGGACAACACATGCCCTCCTGACAGGGTCCGCTCGGTGACGCGGGCCCTACTTGTTCTGACGGCATTTCTGTCGTCCGCCGCGGTCCTCGTGCTGGAGATACTCGCGGGCCGCCTTCTCGCCCCCTATATCGGCATGTCCGTCTATACCTGGACGGCCATCATCTCGACTGTGTTGGCCGGGCTGACAGTCGGCAACTGGTCCGGCGGATACCTGTCGCGCGGAGAGTTGAATGCCGACTTGCGCCGTCTCGGCACCGTCCTGTTGGCAGCCGCCCTGACAACCGTATCCATCCTGCTTCTGATCAAGCCGCTGGCGGGGGCGGTCCTGGCAAATACGGACAGCGCGATGACGGGTGTCGTGGTGATGTCCCTGGGGCTGTTCTTTCTGCCGGCCTTCTTCGGCGGTGTGGCCTCGCCGATCATTGCCGCCGCGGTCGTGGCCATGACGCCGGGCCGCGAGGGCCGGGCACTGGGCGCGATCTACGCTGCCGGATCCGCCGGTGCTATCGCCGGGTCCGCGGGTACAGGCTTCCTGCTGATACCCTATTTCGGAAGCGCCCTGTCGACGATCGCCGCGGCGCTGGTACTGGGCATCCTGGCCGCCTTGTGGCTTGCCCGCACCTGGCAGCGTATCGGCGGGGTCGCCGCCGCGCTGGTGGTCGCTGCCTTGTCCTTCGCAGCGGACAAGCATTGGCAGAGCGTCTGCGACGCTGAATCGCCGACCTTCTGCATCCGCATCATCGGATTCGACGGCCCCAATGTCGCCAGCAGCAGTATCCGCGGCATGGTACTGGACCATCTCGTCCACGGCGTGAATGTCGAAGGCGAGCCGTCAGCCGTGCTCAGCCCCTATGTCGCCCAGATCGACATCGCTGCGCGGATCCTGAAGCCGGAGGGCGGCGCCACCTTCTTCGTCGGCGGCGGCGCCTATACGTTGCCTCGGGCCTGGACCGGCCGTGGGCGAATTGTGGTCGCTGAGATCGACCCTACCGTGACAGAGGTCGCGCAGGACTATTTCTGGGTTGATACGGCTGATATGGAAATCCTGCACCAGGATGCCCGCCTCGCCCTGTCACGCATGCCGGACGCCGGTTTCGACATCGTCGTCGGCGACGCCTTCAAGGACGTCGCCGCCCCCTTCCATCTGGTGACACGGGAGTTCGCTGAGCTGGTATCGCGGAAACTGACGCCCCAAGGAATCTATTTCCTGAACCTCGTCGACCGGATGCCCGAACCGAAAGCGCTGCAGGCCGTGCTTGCGACGCTTTCCGGCGTCTTCCCATCCGTCGTCGCCTGGCGCGACGATCGACCGAGCGCGGGGCCGAACCGCCATACCTTCGTTATCGCGGCGGCGAACCATTCGACCGCCCTGTTCGGCGCCGACCGGGCGGCGATCGAAGGCTGGACGCCTCACACTGTCGAAGTCCAGGTGCTGGACGCGAAATTGATCCTGACCGACGATCACGCGCCGCTGGAACATCTGCTGGGATTGCTGTCCGACACCGTTCAGTGAGCAGCCAGCCAGTCGTATCGGCTTAACGGCGATGTGTCGCCATCATCAACAGCAGATGCAGCACCATGCCGCCGATCATCGCAGCCAGGAAGATCAACACCGGTGTTCCGCCCAGGGTCGCCGCAGACAAGGCGGGTCCCGGACAGAACCCGACCAGTCCCCATCCGGCGCCAAACAGCGACGCCCCGGCCAGTAGACGGAAGTCCGGCCCGAAACGGGGCGATTCCGGGAAAGCCCCGCCGGCAAAGGGATAACCCTGCCGCCTGGACCAGATCCAGGCGATCGCCATCGGCGCCAGCGCGCCGCCCATGACGAAGGCGAGAGTGGGATCCCAGCTGCCGCCGGTGATATCGAGGAAGGCGAGAACCCGGTCCGGATTGATCATGTTCGAAAGAACGAGGCCCAGACCGAACAGCAAACCGCTGATCAGGGAAATGATGATCCGCATGGCCTTATCCCAACCGCGTCTTGAGAAGGGCGACGACCAGGGCCGCAACCACCATGAAAGCGCCTGTCGCGATCAACGACCGGATGGACAGACGCGACAGCCCGCATACGCCGTGGCCGCTGGTACAGCCATTGCCGAGGCGCGTCCCGAACCCGACGAGCAACCCGCCGACGATCAGGTATGGAAGGGAGTCGGTCACCTCGATAACGGGCGCTTCCGCAACCTGGGCATAGATCAGCGGGCACAGGACAAGCCCGGCGACAAAGGCCAGGTTCTCCATAAAACGACCGCTCTTGTTGCCCATGAGCATGTCGCCGGTAATGCCGCTGATACCGGCGATCCGGCCCAGCCCCAACAGAAACAGGGCGCTGGCGGAACCGATGAACAGCCCGCCCACGAGCCCCATCGTCCAGTCCGTGAAATCGATATACATGACGTCCTCGTATAATTGAAAATTGCCCCCGGCCACCGGATGCCGGGGGAACCGCTATCCGCGTCGCTTTTCTTGGCGCCGAACCGCGACCGTTACCACGCTGCCGGGTCGAGCCCCTGGGCATCCATCTCTGCCACCCGCTCGGCCAGATAGCGTTGGAAGGTGCTGTCCACGAATTTTTCCTCATGCACGAATTTGAACATCTGCATGAAGGTGAAGGGCCGGAAATAACCCGGCAGACGGGCTGCTTCCGCGTCGCGCCCCGACTTGCCTTCCACCGCCGCCGCATCTATCGGGAAGAAGACGATCGTCGGCGTGAAATTCACCAGCCATTTCCGGGCGAGTTCCCGTTCCTCGAGTTCCTCTCCGTCGAAATCCGTCACCATCCTGCTGCCGTGCAGGTTCAATTGCAGCATGTCGAAATTGGCCGGGATATATTCCCTTACCTTAGGATGCGCGAAATTGATCTCATGCGTATCGCGGCAATAGGGGCAGCCCCTCTGCTCGATGATAACCGCGAAGTGCCGTCCCTCGGCCGCCGCCGTCGCGTGATCCTCCGTCAGATCCAGAAAACTGTCGACGAACCAATCCTGGACGTGAAGCCCGTCCTCGGAGAGTTCGGCAGCCGCTGCATTACGCCCCGCGATGCCCGCCAACGGGACTGCCGCAGGGATTACCACAGCCGCCCCGCCGGCCATGTTCAGGAACTGACGCCGAGAATACATGGATCCACCCCTATGCTGTGTTTATATACATATGCATATTACTATGTGTTATGGAATATGGCTAGTCTTCCGCGCGGCACAAGACCTGTCGCGACCATTCCTTCAAGCCGCATCCGCGCCCGCACCCGCCGTGCCGGGGCAATTCCGTATTCCGATTTGCTGAGGTAGTATATTCTGCACCTGCTTCATACACGGAACGAAGCGGACCGATAACAATGGGTGAGGACGGCCGGATCGCAATGGCACGAAGACCGATAATAGCTTCATTTCTCGCGTCGATGCTCTGCCTCACTGCGACCGTCGGCACGGCGACGGCAAGCGCCCTCGTCGTTCTTGACGTCCAAGGGGAGAGCGATCTGCGCCGGGGGGACGTGTTGGAGGCTGAGGCGGGTCTTTTCCTCTCCGCGGACAGCCGCGTGACGCTGGTCAACGAGGCCGGTGAGAAGATCGAGGTCGTCGGCCCGTTTCAAGGCACGGTCGATCCGCCCGCCGGGGCCGGAGAGCCCAAACTGGTCGAAACGATGGCGGCGCTGTTCCAGTCAAACCGGGTTCCCGACGCCGTGCGAACTTATCGCACCTTCGGGAATTCGACCCCCGGCCCATGGGCCTATGTTCCGGCGGAAGGCGGCAATTACTGTTTCGACGATCCCGACAATCTCAGTCTGTGGCGGCAGGCCAACGACCGGGACGACAAGGTCCTGTTTCAGTCGCCGGGCGGTGAAGCGGCGGTCAAATGGCAGCGCGGTCAGGCCGTATTGGATTGGCCGGTGGACCTGCCCAGGGACAACGGTCAATCCTATGACTTGGCCATCAATGGCGGTCCCACGGTGGGGCTGACCTTGCTGCGCGTCCCGATCACCATGCCGACGCGCATGCATGCCGCGGCCTGGATGTCCGAAAACGGATGCCCCAACCAGGCATTACTGCTCGCATTGACGGCGGATGTCGACCGCCTGCTGGAAGGGCTGGGAAAGGCCGGTAAGTTCTGACCGGCCCCGCGCAACCGCCAAGGCCCCGACGCAGGATCCTGTTGCGATCCTTCCTGGCAGTGGTCCTTTTTCTTGCCGCATGCGGCGGATACCTCGCGTGGCAGGGGCCCGGGGTGATCGTCGATCTGGCAAAGACCATCCTGCGTGAAAACGGCCTTCCCGAAATCGATTTCGAAATCAGCCATGTCTCTCTGGAGACCGTTACCCTGGAAGGAATCCGGATCGGGCAAGCCGGCGCCTTGAAAATCCCACGCATTTCGGCCGTGTTCACCTGGCGTGAACTGATCGACGGCGAGGTCGGCAAGATCGCGGTCGACGATCTGGAATTGACCGTCGTGAAACACGACGGCGGTCTGTCCTTTGGCGAATTGGATCCCTTTGTTTATGGCGGCACCGAAGACGCCGACAGCGAAACAGCGATCGGTTCTTTCAACTGGCCGTTCCGGGAACTCACCCTGGGCAATGCGCGGATCACCCTGGTCGAAGGCGATGCCGCCATCGTTTCCCTGTCTATTGACGGCACCGTGCAACGCGGGACGTCCGGCGGACTGGAGATCGGACCCGCGCATATTTCAGCGACGAGCCCGGAGATCAGCCTCGCCGCGGGCATTGCCGCATCGGTGTCCCGAGACGGAAATCTGACCGCCGGCATGAAGCTCGAGCACGGTATCGCGACGATCCAGGGATATGAAATCAAGGCGGAGGATGGCGGTCTCTCCATTGAAACACCGCTCGACGACCTCTCCAGGCTGGAGGCCCTGGCCACGCTGCAAGTCTCCGAGGTCGCCCTCCCGTTCGGCCTCCTGACAAAGGGAAGCCTGGCTCTCGGAATTGGGGAAAACCAGCTGAATGCCACCCTGCGGGCGGAAGACACGGTGCATGGATTGACGGCCGGCGTCGATGTCGCGGCCTCCCTGGCCGACCCGCTCGCCGTGCAACCGATCAAGATCGAGGTATCGCTATCGGCCTTAGACGCTGAACTCTTTCCACCGGGATTGCTGCCTTTGGCGCTGACGCATGGCGCGGCCAGCCTGCGGGTATCGTTGGAGGACACGATCGGAAACCTTCAAGCCCTGGCCGACGTCGATGGACTGCTGTCACTCGCCGCTGCCGTCCCGGACCTGCAGATCGAGTTAAAGGGGAGCGGATTGGAATCCCTCGCCCTGCCCGGCCGAGCCGATATCGACGCGCGGTTTTTGACGGGGCGCGGCGATAGCGGTGCGATCACGCTGCACGCACCCGCGGGCATTCGCGCGGCGCTGATCCCTTCTAACGATAACGACTGGCTGGCAATGCTGGGGCCCCTGCGCCAGTCCGATCTGGTGTCGCCCTTGCAGATCACAATCCAGCCCAGGGAAAACCAGCCTTTGCTACAATTCAGCCCGGGCCTGATCCTGCAAAAAGCCAGCTTCGACGGTGTCATGCGGGTTGAAGGCGGGGCCTTGCCGGCACTCGACGCCGGCCTGTCGGTCTCCGGCATCGTCGATCCCCAGGCGGGCATATTCGATGCATCCGTGGATCGCCTCTCCCTATCCGTGGAACAGGCGGTGATCGACACTTATACCCTGTCCGGCATTGCCGTGGATTTTTCCGCGAAAGCGACGGAATTGGCGGCATCGGGATCGGCACGTCTGGCGTTAGGGATATCCGGCGGCGATCCCGAAACACTCTTTATTCCATCCGGAAAGGCGAATTTTCCTCTTTCCTGGCAATACTCGGACGACACCCTCAATTTGAGCCTGCGCGACTGCGCTGAAGTCCGGCTGCCAACGCTGCAAAACACCGATATCCATATCGATATGCGAACCATCCGTTTCTGCCTGCGGGACGACGGTACGGATATTCTGAAACTGACCCGGTCAAGGGAAGGAGATCAAACCTCGGCAACGGTAAACGCCCGCCTGTCGATACAGGGCCGCGACATTGTCTTAACCCGGCCCGATGGCTGGCGCGCCCGTCTCAGCGGCCGCGGCAACGAGGCCCGGGTGAATGCCCATCTGTCACCGACCGGAACGGTGGATATCAAGTCGGAAGCATCCCTTGGCGCCGTCACCCTTGCGTCCGAATTGTTGTTCCTGAGCGGCATTCGACTTTCCGCGGAAAGCAAGAATATCGAGGACGAACTGTCGCTGAACGTCGAGGCGGCAGTTACCGACATGGAGAAACCGCGCCGCTTCGCGCCGATGGATCTGACGATAAACTCGACGGCGTCGAACACGGACGCTTTGGCCGCCACTGGGGAAATCGCCGCCAGGGACACGCCGCTGAAGATCGAGTGGGAGGCGGAGCACAGGCTTTCCACGCGCAAAGGCCGCGCGACCCTGCGGATCATCCCATTCGAGTTCGGCTATGGCGTGAACCGGCTCGCCGATATTACCAGCCTGCTGGACGGGGTCGTCTCCCGGCCATCAGGACATCTGCTGGGTGCTGCATCCGCCAATTGGGCCGACGGTGCGGGATGCGCCAACGCAGATGTCCTGATCCGGCAGCCATCCGTCATCCTACCCGGAACCGGACCCATCCCGCTGCAGGGGGAAGTCTCGATGGGTCAACTGGGATTAACCGGCAAGATCTGCGCCGATGAAAACGGCATTCTGAGCCAGGCGGGCCAATTACTGCTGGACGGCATGAAATTCAACGGCGACCAGGTTTCGGCCCGCGCCGTCAACGCCAATATCGATATCGCCTCTTTCCATCCCTTTACGACGGCGGCGGAGCAAGTCCTGTCGGTCGGGGTCGTGGACATCGGCTTCCCGTTGACCGACGGCACCGCCGTTTTCGATATTACGGACACGTCGCAGTTCAGTCTGAACGCATTGGACTTCAATTGGGCCGGCGGCAAGGTCTCCGTCGCACCATTCGAGATCGCCCCGGACCGTCCATTGCAGGCGGTCGATCTATCGGTCGAGGGCGCGCAGCTGGAAAAACTGACGGAACTGATCCCCGACAAGGGCGTCGCCGGGAAAGGCATTCTGGACGGGATGCTGCCGATCCGATTCACCGATGACGGCCCCGCGGTGGATCAGGGATACCTTACGGCGCGCGGCCCCGGCGTTCTGCGATACAAACGGACCCTCGAGGAAGGCGCCGAGGCCTCCGCAGTGGACGATGTGCTGTCCAACCTGCAATATTCGGAACTGCGGATGGATATCGACGGCGGGTTGCGCGGCGGTGTCACTATCGGCCTGCATGTTGAGGGGACCAACCCGGATTACCTGGACGGCTATCCCGTGGTCCTTGACGTGAACGTGAACGGCCCATTGGGGGCGATCATGAATGACGGGTTGGCGACATATAAGGTACCGAGCCAGATTCTGGAGCGCATGCGGCGGTTCGGACAAATTCAATGAAGGCCGGACCGGATGGGGGATGGATGAAGCGACTGCTGCAAACAGGATTGGTCACGGCGGGCATGGCCGTCGGACTGGCGGCCTGCACCCCGACGGTCAAGGTCGAAGCGCCGGACAAACCCATTCACTTGAAGGTCGACATCAACATCACGCAGGAAGTGAAGGTGAAGGTCGAGCATGATGTAGATGGTCTTGCGGTCGAACCCGCGATCCCGCTCGCCAAAAGGGCGGGATGGATCGGCGAGCGTTTCGACGGTTATCTCGCCCTGGTTCGTCCCGATGCGCCCGCGGACGTCACCAATATCTTGCAAAAGGCCAATGAAGAGCGCCTGATCGAATTCACGGCCATCGCCGACCGTCACAAGGCACCTTTGAAGACCGTCGAACTGGTCGCCGGCAGGAAGTTCATTGAGCAAAGCGCGCCGGGCGAGTTCGTTCAAAACGATGACGGCGTCTGGGTCCGAAAGAACTAGCGGCCCCTCACCCGTTCCACGACTCAGCTATCTCGCCCCGTTGCTACCTTGCACGGGTAAAGACGATCCATTTCACGTCCCCCGTCGGCTTGTCGAAATACATCACGGCGTCGAAATCATCGACGGCGGAAAAAATGATCTCGTCTTTCGCCAAACCGACAAAGAACAGGATGACATCGATCAGGATGCCCAGCAGCGACCGGCTGGGCCTGCCGTCGGGCGGCAGCGGAGCCGCCTTGACCGTGCCGCCCTTGTCGCGAATGCGGGACAGCCATTTGTCGAGATCGTCGGGAATCTCGTTCAGATTCACATTGGCCGGGGTTTTCAGGAAGAGGACATTGTCGGCTGAGCGGAGAGCGGCGGACAGGCTGATATCGAATGTCAGGCTGTCCGGGTCATAAACCAGTTCTTCAATCGCCTGACCAGGGTCCGCCGGCTCTTCGACCGTCGATGCGACGGACGTCTTGTCGGGGTCGACCTTCGATGCCGGATCGACGGTCTGGGACGCCGGGCTAGGCGGCGTATCGACTTTCTGTGCGGTGTTGCAACCGACCGCCAGGCCAAACAGCACGACCGCCGACAGGAACCGCAGCCCCCAGGAGAGCGGCCTGTCCCTCAATCCTCGGCCCCCAGATTGGTGATCTGCACGCGCCTGTTTTCGCCGGCCTCCGGCTGATCGGGTTTGAGCAACTGCGTTTCTCCATACCCCTGCGCGATCAGCCGCTCCGCCTTGATCCCGTAGGATCCGACCAGAAAATCCCGGACGCTTCGGGCCCGCAATTCGGAGAGCATCATGTTGTAGCCATCACCGCCCACCGCGTCCGTATGTCCGGCGACCAGGAAGTTGAAATCCTGCAGTTCCGCCGAAGACAAGGCCTGCCCCAAGGTGGAGAGCGCCTTTCGGCCCTTCTCGGTCAATGTGTGGGAATTGAAATCGAACTCGATGCTCAGATTGACCGTCGGCGCTACGGGACCGCCCTGATCCGCACTGTCGCCGGAACCGCTCGGCATCTCTACCCGGATGCCGCGGGTCGCCGCCCCAAGACTGCGGAATACCGGCTGCGGCGCACCGTCCGCCGGCTTCAATTGCCTGATCAAGTCCTCAACGCTCGGATCCTGGGTCAGCGTCTGCGCCCGGCTGGGCGACCAGAAAACCAGTAGCGCCAGACCAACGAGAAGGATCGCGATCCACGTCTGTCCGCGCCCGAAAGCACGCCAAACGAACGGATCGACGGATCGATGGGGACCTTCCGTCCCCTGCTTCCGTCTCAAAGTGCGAACGTCCTCGATCATGTCCATCGACAACCGCCTCCTCCTAATCCGCGGGTTTGGTGGCCAGATAGGCCGCCCCCGCCGCAAAACGGCCTTTTATCGCGCCGTTTCCGATATCGAGCATTCGTTGCCGAAACCGCGTCAGATAGGCGCGTTCTTCTTCAACGATATCATATTCTGCCTCGAAAAGCGGGTCGCTGGATGCGACGACGATCACCATTTCCTTTCCGAAGGGCGGCGCCACGCGAAACCGTGGCGCTTTCGGATCCAGACCGAAATACACTTCCGTCCCCGGCAGATGCTGTTTTCCGCCTTTTTGCCAGCCGACGAGATGCACGGCGTCGCCACCCGATTGCAGATAGGTGACGTAAAGGTAAGCCGGGAAGTCCGGTGTCGTAATTCGAATGCCGAGGTAGTCGTCCTGCTCGAAAACCGCCGTCTGCGTGCGGTCCGCCGTGACCGTGGCGACGCCCAGACCCTGCGGCCGCGCGAAGGTTCGCGCGAAAGTGTTGAGCGCCTCGCATTGCGGCCAAGGCCGGACACGGACCTTCAATGCCGCCTGCTGGGTCTCGGTGTGGCTAGACAGCACGCGGCCCAGCTGCGCCAGATCTTCCTCCAACGCAACAAAGCCATTCAGGGACCGAAGAAACCCGTTCTTGATTTCCATGGAGAGATTGGCGCAGTCGAATCCGCCGGCGACGCTTGCCAGGTCGGCTTTCCATTGCCCGCTCAGCAGCGAAGGCCGCGGCGCCAGCCCCTGTACCATATTCGGCTCGATGGTCGGTTTCGTAACGATAGCCGGTTTCGCAACGACGGCCGGCTGCGGCTTCGGTTCTTTCTTGGCCAACGGCTCAGGTTCGGGTTTCTGTTCCGGTTCCTGCGGCACAGCGGCGATCTTCGCCGCGTCGAGAGCCGTTCGCGCGGCAGCCAGTTTGGCATCGGAGTAATCCGCGACCTCCGCCACGAAGGCGGAGTCGATATCGGAAAATACCGATCTGTAACTGAGCCATCCCATCCCGTTATCGGCCCAACCCGACCCCCAACTGTTGAAAGCCCGGAAGGCACGTTTGCGTTCGTCATAGCCGACCAGGACCATAGCATGGATGAAGTCGGGCGCACCGGCGACCTGCTCGTCGTAAATGCCGTCGGGTTTCAAATCGACCAGCGACTCGTCCACCAACATTCCGATCACCACAGGGTTGCCCTTCGACAATTGGCCCTTGATATCGTCCAGCCGGTCATGCTGCAGCCGTCGCCAACCGTCGATCTTGTTCTCTTGCGCCAGGGATTGCAGGCCCGGATCCGGGAGGTCGGAACAAGCGCTCTCGCGATAGGGAAAAGCCTCGAAAGGCACAGTGCCACGCTTTTCCAGGAATTTCAGGGCATCGGAGATCCGGATCGGCTCGGCACAGTCATTCCGATCGGTCTTCAATTGATTATAGACGAAACCGGGGCTCAGCCCTTGGGCTGGCCGGGACTGGGTTTCCACGTTCCGGTAAAAACTTCGCAACCCGTAGGATACCGACCAGGCCGTGCAGGAACCCTGGCTGCCCTGGTCGCCGGCCTCCGGAAACAGGTCGGACAGATCGACATGGTCCGGCAGATAGTCGCGATAAGCGGGGACCGACCGGAATCGCTCATATTGAACCGGGTCCTCCCGCAGCAGGCCGGTTCCGGGCGTGCGGTCCGCAGACTTGGCGTTGACCGGCAACAGGGCGGCGCAGGCCAATAAAAAGATCGCAAGGCGCGCTGGGAAAGATAGACGCATCAGCATGATGAGGAACTCTCCGCCTTCGTCCTATCGCCGGTAGAACAGGACGCGGTCCGCCTTGCCGGTCTGCTTGTTGTATTCGACGAGAACGCTGTAGTCCTCGGCCGGGCGCAGCATTTCTTCGGCCTCGTGCGCCTTGACGGCGGAAACGGCGATATCCAGAAGCACACCGACTATCCCGCGCGTCCGGCGTTCTTCTTCACTCTGCCTTTCCCGGGCCTGCACGGCGCCCCCGGTCTTCTTCACGCGGGAGAACCAGCGATCCAACCGCTCCGGCACGTCATTCAAGCTGAAGGCCGCGGGCACATCCACGGCGATCATCGCCTTTTCGGCCGACATCTCACGGGACAGATCCTCGTCGAAACCAGCGAAATCGAGGAAAACCAGCTCGGCTTCCGGGTTTACCAACCCCGTTTGCTGACCATCCCCCGGCTGGGCAACGGCCGTCGCGATCTGCGGGGTAGGTTGCGGGGCGGATTCAGGGGCGGGTTCCGAGACATCCTGTGTGACTTTTTCCGGGACTTCGGCCTGTTGAACCGGGTCCTGCGTCGCCGCCTGCACCTTGGTTTCCGCGACAGCCGGGGCAGGATCGGCGGTCACCGTTTGCGGAGCCGGAGGCGGTTTTTGCGAGGATGTTGATTGGCAGGATACCAGGGGAACGGCCAGCAGGATCGCCGAGAACAGGCATGCACGGGGCTTCACCGCAAATGTCATTCGCTTCTCCACATCTCCTGCCCCAGCCCACTATCCGAGTAGTGAAGCTAATCTGTTTTTTATTTCAAAGCCATAGCCAAGTTTCTGTCGACAAGGTTTTCCGCCGGCATCCGGATTGCAGCCGCAGGGTGTGCCCTACGGTACTCTCTCAGCTTCGGCGCAGCCTGGAAAAACGCGGGGCTCGACCCGCTGCGCTGTTTTGAGGCAGTGCAAAAAGGCTCATAAGCCGTTATAAATACATCGGGAGCTTGATGGGCGAATAAAAAAATGAGCGATTCTTCGGATAAGACCGACATACCGACTGTGTGTCGAAGCTGTGAGGCGCGCCATAACGGCATTTGCGGCGCGTTGAACAACAAGGAATTGAAGCAACTCAGCCAACACACGACGAAAAAGCTCGTTCAGGCGGGCACGGAACTGGTGGGCGAAACCGAAGCCGCCTCGACCTATGCCAATATCATGGGCGGCGTCGTGAAACTGAGTAAGATGATGCCGGACGGCCGGCAACAGATCGTCGGTCTGCAATTCGCGCCGGACTTTCTCGGTCGCCCCTTCCAGGAGACCTCCAGCATCACGGCGGAAGCCGCCACCAGCGTGAAACTCTGCGCGTTCCCGCGTTCGACGCTGGACGCCATGATGAAGGAAACGCCGGGGGTGGAGCAACGTCTGCTGCGCCAGACACTGAAGGAACTGGACGAAGCGCGCCAATGGATGCTGACGCTGGGCCGCAAAACGGCCTCGGAGAAGGTCGCCAGCTTTCTTTACATGATCGCTGCCCAGATTGATCCGGAGCGGAACCTTGATGACGGCGGCCCGATCACCTTCGACCTGCCGTTGACCCGCGCGGATATCGCCGATTTCCTGGGCATGACCATCGAAACCGTCAGCCGCCAATTCACCAAGCTGCGAAAAGAAGGCATCATCCAACTGGATCAGAGCCGCCACGTCACGGTTCCGGATATTCAGCGACTTCAGGACGAGACAGGCGAGTTCTGACCGGTTCAAGTAGCACCACCCGCTCGAAATCGAGATGTCGCGTCAAGCCGATGAAAAAGCCGCGCAGCATGTAGCCCATCGCCTCCGCGCTGTTGTGATCGGCGCACATTCCCCACTGCGACAGCTCTTCGGCCACCTCCTCGGCCAGAAGTTCATTCTCGAAATACTCGGCCCGAAGCCTTTCGATGATGGCATCGATATTCGCCGTTTCCGATAGAAAGCGCCGCGCCAATTCCCAGAAGTAGTCTTCCCGGTATTTATTCGCGGTATGCAGCGTGGGCAGCAAACCACGGGCAAGGCGCATGCACAGAGACGGGTCGACATCCAACGGAAGGGAATCGGCAATCGCCTCCAACTCCTTGCAGATAATCCGCTGTCTGGTCTGGTGACGTTCGACGATATTGACGATTTCATGTGCGTCCGGGGCCGGTACGACCGGGGTAAGGAAACCTTCCTCCATTTTGTTATCTTTCTCGACAGACATCCCAAATCCGTTCCCGTCCCAGCAGTCCCGTGACATTTCGCCCATCGGCATATTCGTTAATTCTCAAATGCTTTAAGATGGCGCATTGTAGGTGGGAGTTCCCGATCCTGTTTTGATCGAAATCAAAGCCGGGGCGGGTGGGAAGCTCTAGAAAGCAGCCATACTTCAGGCGGTGAATTGCCGCCGGTGACTGTTGGTCAAATGGTGAAATGGCGGTTCGGCGCGGTGTACGGCGTCGAAACGCGCCTTTTTACGAGGTCTCGGGGATAAACAACATGAAACTGACATTGCAGGTCATCGCCCTAGCGATTGCGGCAGTGATCGCCCTGATGGGTGCGGCCCAAGGCGCCGATGCGCTTTTCCGCGCCCATTCCTGGGTTCTGCTGCTGGTTCTGGTAATCACGGCATTCTTTCTTCTGTCGCGCGGGCAGTCGCGCGCGGTCGATTCGACCGGGGAAGAAGGCTATATGGACGGGCCGATCCGCTACGGCGCCATCGCCACCGTCTTCTGGGGCCTGGCCGGCTTCCTGGCCGGCGTGCTGATTGCCGCCCAGTTGGCTTATCCGGCGCTCAACCTCGAGCCCTATTTCAATTTCGGGCGGCTGCGGCCGCTGCACACATCGGCGGTTATTTTCGCCTTTGGCGGCAACGCGCTGCTGTGCACCAGTTTCTACGTCGTTCAGCGGACGTGCCGTGCGCGCCTGTTCGGCGGCGATGCGGCCTGGTTCGTCTTCTGGGGCTATCAGCTGTTCATCGTTTTGGCGGCCACCGGCTATCTGCTGGGCGTAACCCAGTCGAAGGAATATGCCGAACCGGAATGGTACGTCGATCTGTGGCTGACGGTGGTCTGGGTCGTCTATCTGATCGTCTTCCTGGGCACCATCCTGAAGCGCAAGGAACCGCATATCTATGTGGCGAACTGGTTCTACCTGGCCTTTATCGTGACCATCGCGATGCTGCATGTGGTGAACAACCTGGCTCTGCCGGTCAGCTTCTTCGGGTCGGTCAGCTACTCCGCCTTCGCCGGCGTGCAGGACGCGCTGACGCAGTGGTGGTACGGCCATAACGCGGTGGGCTTCTTCCTGACCGCCGGCTTCCTGGGCATGATGTACTACTTCATGCCGAAACAGGCCGAACGCCCGGTTTATTCCTATCGCCTGTCGATCATCCACTTCTGGGCCCTGATCTTCCTGTACATCTGGGCCGGACCGCACCATCTGCACTACACGGCGCTGCCGGATTGGGCTCAGACCCTGGGCATGGTTTTCTCCATCATGCTGTGGATGCCGTCCTGGGGTGGCATGATCAACGGCCTGATGACGCTTTCGGGCGCCTGGGACAAACTTCGCACGGATCCGATCATCCGCATGATGGTGATCGCCGTCGCCTTCTACGGCATGTCGACCTTCGAAGGGCCGATGATGTCGATCAAGGCGGTCAACTCCTTGAGCCACTACACCGACTGGACCATTGGCCACGTGCATTCCGGCGCGCTCGGCTGGGTCGGCATGATCTCCTTCGGGGCGATCTACTTCCTGGTGCCGCGTCTGTGGGGCCGTAAGCAGCTCTATTCACTGCGGCTGGTCAACTGGCATCTCTGGCTGGCGACGCTGGGCATCGTGATCTACGCCGCGGTCATGTGGGTCTCCGGGATCACCCAGGGTCTGATGTGGCGCGAATACGACGCGGAAGGCTTCCTCGTCTACTCCTTCGCCGAGTCGGTCCATGCCATGCACCCCTACTTCGTCATCCGGACGTTGGGCGGGCTGCTCTATCTGATCGGCGCGCTGGTCATGGCATACAACCTGATACAAACGATCCGCGGCCGGGTCCGGGATGAGGCGCCCCTCGTCACCGTTCACGCCGTTCCCGCGGAATAGGAGAAAGCGTCATGTCGATCCTTTCAAAGCATAAGATCATCGAGACCAATGCGACGCTGCTTCTGGTGTTCTCGTTCCTGGTCGTCACCATCGGCGGGCTCGTCGAGATCGTTCCGCTGTTCTATCTCGACAATACGATCGAGAAGGTGAAGGGGGTTCGTCCCTACTCGCCGCTGGAACTGCTGGGCCGCCGGATCTACATCCGCGAAGGATGCTATGTCTGTCACAGCCAGATGATCCGCCCCTTCCGGGATGAGGTGGAGCGTTACGGGCCCTACTCGCTGGCGGCTGAGTCGATGTACGACCGTCCGTTCCAGTGGGGGTCAAAGCGGACCGGGCCGGATCTGGCGCGCGTGGGCAACCGCTATTCCAACGAATGGCATGTCCAGCACCTGATCAACCCGCAATCCGTCGTGCCGGAATCGGTCATGCCGTCCTACGCCTTCCTGAAGGACAACGACCTGGACGGCAGCATCATTGCCAAGCACCTGTCGACGAATGCGGCCCTCGGCGTTCCCTATACGGATGAGATGGTCGAGAACGCCGCAGCCGACCTGGCCGCCCAGGCCGATCCGGAAGCCGATTGGGAGGGTCTTGAGGCCCGGTATCCGAAGATCGCCGTCGGCGATTTCGACGGCGACCCCGGCCGGTTGACGGAAATGGACGCGCTTGTGGCCTATCTGCAAATGCTCGGCACGTTGGTCGATTTCACGGCCTACGACGCCGAAGCGAACTTCCGCTGAGGAGGGCGATACGATGGATTACGAAACCCTGAGACACGCCGCGGATAGTTGGGGGTTGGTCTACCTCTTCGTCCTGTTCGTCGGCGTCATCGCCTACACCTTTCGGCCCGGCGGCAAGAAGGCCGCGGACGAGGCTGCAAACATCCCCTTGAAGGAAGACTGAGAAGATGAGCGCACGCCAAAAAGATGAAATCAGCGGCGTCGAGACCACCGGTCACGAGTGGGACGGCATCAAGGAACTCGACAATCCGCTGCCGCGTTGGTGGCTGTGGGTGTTCTACGCAACCATTGTCTGGGCGATCGGCTACTGCATTTACTACCCGGCCGTTCCGCTGATCAGCAGCAATACGGAAGGCGTCGGCGGCTATTCCAGCCGTGCCGAACTGCACCAGGAAATCGCCGCGGTCGAGGAAGGCCGGGCCGACCTGCTGGCGCAGATCGAAGCGACGAACGTGGAAGATATCGTCAAGAACGATAGCCTGCACCGCTTCGCCGTTTCGGGCGGTGCGTCGGCCTTCAAGGTCTACTGTTCGCAGTGTCATGGCTCCGGCGCGGCGGGCTCTCCCGGCTACCCGAACCTGAACGACGATGTCTGGCTCTGGGGCGGGACGGTCGAGGCCATCCACCAGACCATCGCGCACGGCATCCGCTATGCCGGCGACGAAGACACGCGCTTTTCGGAAATGCCGGCCTTCGGTCGGGACGGAATTCTGTCCGCGTCTGAGATCCGGGCGACCGCCAACTTCGTCGGCAAGCTGGGGAACCTGGAACACGATGCCGCATTGGCAGAGGCCGGGGAAACGCTCTATGCGGACAACTGTGCCAGCTGCCATGGCGAAGCCGGCAAGGGGATGCGCGACCTCGGCGCGCCGAACCTTACCGACGCGATCTGGCTGTATGGCGGAACGATTGAGGAAATCGCCACGCAGATCGGCGCCCCGAAACACGGCGTCATGCCGGCCTGGGGCGAGCGTCTGGGCGACGCCACGGTCAAGCAGCTCTCCGTCTTCGTTCACTCGCTGGGCGGCGGGGAGTAAGGCCGGCCGCAACGCATGATCGCGGAAAAATACCGCGACATAAAAACAGAGTGACGCGGCACGTGAAGAACGTGTCTGACGATCACGCCTCAAATGGCACTGGTTTTGGGTACGGATAGTTTTTTTTAAGAGAAGGTCTAGAACCGTGAGTGACAGTACATCCGTCTCCGAACCCCAGAACCTCGACAGGTTCGACGTAGAAGCCGTCAACCGGCGTGATCGTCAGCAGCCGCTCTATGCGGCCCGCAAGAAGATCCACCCCAAGCGTGCCGAGGGCCGTTTCCGGTCCCTGAAATGGGCCATCATGGTCGTCACTCTCGGCATCTATTACCTGACGCCGTGGATCCGCTGGGACAGGGGTGAATTCGCCCCGGACCAGGCGGTGCTGATCGATCTCTATCACCGCCGCTTCTATTTTTTCTTCATCGAAATCTGGCCGCAGGAATTCTATTACGTGGCTGGTTTGCTGATCATGGCGGGCATCGGCCTGTTCCTGGTCACCTCCTCCGTCGGACGCGCCTGGTGCGGCTACACCTGCCCGCAGACCGTCTGGGTCGATCTGTTCCTGGTCGTCGAACGCGCGATCGAAGGGGACCGCAACAAGCGCATCCGCCTCGACAAGGCCCCGATGAGTTTCGACAAGGCCTGGAAGCGGGTCGCGAAACATGCGGTCTGGCTGTTGATCGCCGTGTCGACCGGCGGCGCCTGGATTTTCTATTTCGCGGATGCGCCCTCGCTCGCCGCCGATCTGTTCACCGGACAGGCCGCCGGCATTGCCTATACCACGGTCGCGATCCTGACCTTCACCACCTACACATTGGGTGGGCTGATGCGCGAACAGGTCTGCACTTATATGTGCCCGTGGCCGCGCATTCAGGGCGCGATGCTGGACGAACACTCGCTCACCGTCACCTACAACGACTGGCGCGGCGAACCGCGCGGCCGGCACGTCAAGAAGAACGAGGCCCAGGCCGCCGCCACGGGGGATTGCATCGACTGCAACGCCTGCGTCGCCGTCTGTCCGATGGGGATCGATATCCGCGACGGACAGCAATTGGAATGCATCACCTGCGCGCTCTGCATCGACGCCTGTGACAGCGTGATGGACAAACTGGGCCGGGAAAAGGGCCTGATCTCCTACGCCACGCTGAACGACTACAACGCCAATATGGCCAAGGCGGTCAACGCTAATGGCGAGATCGATCCCAGCCGCGTTCATGACAAGGCGGGCAAGCTGATCGGGTCTCTCACGCATACGACCTGGCGTTCCATCATTCGCGTGCGCACCTTGATCTATATCTGTGTCTGGGCCGCGATCGGCCTAGCCATGCTCGCCGTTCTGTTGACGCGCGAACGGCTGGACCTGAACGTATTGCACGATCGAAACCCGCTTTACGTGACCCTGTCCGACGGCTCGATCCGAAACGGCTATACGGTCAAGATCCTAAACATGATGCCGGAACCGCGCCTGATCCAGCTGACCGTCGAAGGCCTGCCGGGCGCACGTCTGAACATTCCGGAGATCCGGGACAACCCGGACGACGCGATCCTGATCCCGGCCGAACCGGATCAGTTGGAAACGCTGAAGGTCTACCTGTCGATGGATCCGAAGACCCTGACGGACGGCAAAACGCCCTTCCGTTTCGTGGTACAGGACGTCAACGGATCGGAACGCGACGATTATGATGCCGTCTTCGAAGCGGGAGAGTTGAAGCAATGATGCCTCGTCAAATCACCGGCCGCCACGTCCTCGTCTACATGGTGCTGTTCTTCGGTGTGATCATCGCCGCCAACCTGACGATGGCCTATTTCGCGACAGGCAGCTGGACGGGCCTGGTCGTGGAGAACAGCTATGTCGCCAGCCAACAGTACAACGCGGTGCTGGCCAATGCGGAAAGGCAGAAGGCCCTGGGCTGGAAGCACGAATTCTCCATCGACGGCGGCAAGATCAGCTTCACGCTGAAGGACGCTGATGGGCATCTGGTGCCGCTGGACGGCGTCACCATTCACGCCGGCCATCCCGCGACGGAAATCCATGACCGGACGATGGAACTGACCAAGGCCCTCGGCGGCACATATGAGATCCCGAACGATCTGCCCGCAGGGGCCTGGAATTTCGAGATCCGGGCCGCAGTGCGCGACGGCACCGAATGGAAGGTCCGCTACCCGGACATGATTCAGGAAAAGGCGGCGAACTGATGAGTTGCTGTGCCGGCGGGACGAGTGTCAGTGCGTTGGGGACGACGGATATACCGTCCCGCGACGCGGTCCTGCATTCCTCGCAAAGCCTCGACGACGGGACGGTCCGCACCGTATTGGCGGTGCCGGACGTGCATTGCGGGGCCTGCATCCGCAAGGTCGAAGGCGCGCTGAACGCCTTGCCGGAGATACGCGAGGCACGGGTCAACCTGTCGACCAAACGCGTCACCTTTCATTGGCGGAAAACCGACGTCGATGCGGAACCCGTCTTCGCGGCCCTGCGCCGTACGGGATACGAACCGAACCTGATCAGCCCGGACGCCATCGTCGTGGACGATACCCGCAAGACGCTGTTCCGGGCGCTGGCCGTCGCGGGTTTCGCGGCAGGCAATATCATGCTGCTCTCGGTCTCGGTCTGGTCCGGGGCGGAAGCGGCCACGCGCGATCTGTTCCATTGGATCTCGGCCCTGATCGCCATCCCGACCGTCGGCTATTCCGGCCGGGTCTTCTTCCGACCTGCGCTGAAGGCTCTGGCGGCGCGCAGCCTGAACATGGATGTGCCGATCTCCCTCGCCATTCTTCTCGCCACGGGGATGAGCATCTATGAAACCTGGCATCATGGCGAACACGCCTATTTCGATGCCTCGGTCACCCTGCTCTTCTTTCTGCTGATCGGCCGGACCCTGGACCATATGATGCGCGAACGCGCCCGCGACGCGGTGGCCGGGCTGGCCCGGATCACGCCCGACGGCGCCACCGTCATCGCCGCGGATGGCAGCCGCCATTGGCACCCGCTGAACGAGATCGAAGCCGGCATGCGTCTGCATATCGCGGCCGGCGACCGCATTCCGGTCGACGCCCTGGTCATGGAAGGCAAAAGCGATATCGATGCCGCCATCGCCACCGGGGAAAGCGTCCCCGTCACCGCGACGGAAGGAACTCCGTTGTCCGCTGGCATGCTGAACCTGACAGGCCCGCTGGTGGTGGAAGCGACCAAGGCCGCGAAGGATTCCTTCCTGTCGGAAATGCTGCGCATGCTGGACGCGGCCGAAGGCGGCGCGCCCGCCTATCGCAAACTGGCCGACCGCGCGGCCGCGATCTATGCGCCGGTGGTGCATCTTGCCGCCCTTCTTACCTTCCTCGGCTGGATGTGGGTGACCGGCGATTGGCGACAGTCGCTGTTTTCCGCCATCGCGGTCCTGATCATCACCTGCCCCTGCGCGCTGGGTCTTGCGGTGCCGATCGTGCAGGTCGTCGCCGCCTCCCGCTTGTTCAGAAAGGGCATCATGGTCCGCGACGGCACGGCGCTGGAAAAACTGGCCCAGGTCGACCGCGTCGTCTTCGACAAGACCGGCACATTGACGGTCGGTACGCCGCGCCTGCAGGAGGTCGGCACGCATAGCCCGCGTGTCTTGGCGATTGCCGCGGCGCTGGGTGCGAACAGCCGCCATCCCTATTCCCAGGCATTGGTGCGGGCGGCGGATGAAGGCAATCTCCGCCCCGTGAACGGGATGACCGATATCCGTGAAATCCCCGGCGAGGGCATTGAAGGACGGCTGGACGGCGAGGCCTATTTCCTGGGCCGCTCCGCCACCGGCGGCAACGGGGTGGAACTCCGCCGCGACGGCGCGGCAGTCGACCTGTTCCGGTTCGAGGACCGATTGCGCGCCAATGCCGCCGAGACCATCGCAGCCCTGGAAGCACGGGATATCGCCGGAGAGATCTTGTCCGGCGATAACGAGCAGACCGTATCCGCCACGGCCCGCGCCCTGGGCATGACCGATTGGCGGGGCGGCTTGCGTCCGGCCGACAAGATCGCCCGCGTCCAGGCCCTGCAGGCGGCCGGCCACAAGGTCCTGATGGTCGGCGACGGATTGAACGATGCGCCCTCCCTGGCCGCGGCCGACGTCTCCATGGTGCCCTCCAAGGCAGCCGATATCGGCCGTCAGGCGGCGGGCCTCGTCTTCCTGCATGAAGGGCTCGACGCGGTCTCCAGCGCCGTCGCGGTCGCGCGCCGGGCGGAGGTGCTGATCCGGCAGAACTTCGCGCTGGCCGTGATTTACAACCTGATCGCCATTCCGCTCGCCGTGCTCGGCTATGCCTCGCCGCTGGTCGCGGCCTTGGCGATGTCCGGCTCGTCGATTATCGTCATTCTCAACGCGCTGCGCCTGAACGAAGCGGCCGCCGCGCCATTCTCCGCCCTGGGATCATGGATCCAACGCCGCCCGGCACAGGGCACTACGGGTGAAGCTGGGATCGCAACGCCATGAATGTCCTTCTGTTCCTGATACCGACCGCGCTGCTGCTGGGGGGGCTTGGACTCGCAGCCTTCCTCTGGTCCCTGAAATCCGGCCAATATTCCGATCTGGACGGCGCCGCCTGGCGCGCCCTGAACGACGAAGACGACAAGCCTCTCTGACCCTCTCCCCCGGTTCGGTACAAGCTACCGTGACGCAGTCGGGTCTTCCCCTGTTCCGCCGGGTGATGCTGTAATCCCTGCATAAAGAACAAATCTGCTTGGGGGAGAAACATAGCATGAAGGGCATCGATTTTTCCGGAGACATCGCTTTCGTGACCGGCGCCACATCCGGCATCGGGCGCGCGGTGGGCAAGGCGATCGCCGCCGCCGGGGCACGGACGGTTCTGAACGGCATGGGCGAGGAAGAGGCCGACGCCGTGATCAAGGATATCCGCGATGCGGGCGGCACGGCTGAGTTCGTGCATGGCAGCCTGGCGGATCTCGATACCTGGAAGTCCGTTCTGGCCGAGGCGAAATCGGTCTATGGCCCCTTCTCCCTCTTCGTCCATTGCGCCTCCCCCCGCCGGTTGGAGACGCAAAACGTCCTGACCGTGACCGAGGAGGAATGGGACGCGATGGTGAATACCAACCTGCGCAGCGGTTTCTTCCTGGGACGGGAGATCGCGAAGGATATGCGTGCGAATGGGATCAAGGGGCGCATGGTCTACATGACCTCGCTACATTCCTATTCGCCCCGTAACCTTCCTCATTACAGCGCATCCAAGGCCGGGCAGGCGATGGTGGTCCGGGAACTGGCCCGTGCGCTGGGACCGGACGGCATCCGCGTCAATGGCGTAGCGCCCGGCGCCATACCGGGAGGCGGCTTCAACGCGAAAGTCAGCGCCTTCGAGGAAAAGATCCCGATGGTCCGGACCGGCACGCCCGAAGACCTCGCCGCCTCCACCCTCACGCTTCTAAGCGACGACCACAGCCCCTATGTCACCGGCGTCATTCTGCCGGTCGACGGCGGGTTGGCCCAATACAACTGGATCGACCGCCCCGTCAGCCTGGAGTGAGCCGACGGCGCAAAGCCCCTATCAAAGAAGGTCGGCGAGTGCGCACCGAACCAGGATCGGGTGCGCCTTCGCAGCCAATTCCTGTCACTGCAACTCCGTTACGACCCGCTCGACTGGCAGGCGAATGGTGACAGCGGTGCCGATACCGATTTCGCTTTCAATTTCCAATGATCCCCCATGCAACTGGATGAGCTGCTTGGATAGCGACAGCCCCAGCCCGGTTCCTTCATGCGCGACATGTGCATTCGAGCGTACTTGGCCGAAAGGTTCCGTCACCAATGGCAGGTCTTTTTCCGATATCCCAAGACCCGTGTCTTCAACACAAATAGAGATGTCCTTCTCGGAGTCTCGACGAACCGCCAGTGTGACCCGGCCGCCCTCCTTGTTGAAACGCACCGCATTCGCCAGCAAATTCAGGACAATCTGCTTGAACCGGCGTTCGTCGACACGGACTTGCGGCAAATCGCCCGGGGTGTCGAAAAGAAAGGATACCTTGGAAGCTTCCTTCCTGCTTTTCACCATTCTCAGACAATAGGACAGAAGATCATCCAGCCCGATGTCATTCTCATACAGGGTCATCTCACCGCACTCGATCTTTTCCAGATCGAGCATATCGTTCACGAGATGTAACAGATGATGGCCTGAATGGTGAATATCCTGCAAGTATTCCCGATATGCCGTATTGCCTATGGGACCGAGCATCTCCTGCGATACCATCTCGGAAAATCCGATTATGGCGTTCAACGGTGTTCGCAATTCGTGGCTCATGCATGCCAGAAATTCCGATTTTGCCTGGTTCGCCCGCTCGGCCTCAACCAAGGCTCTTTCCAGATGCTTCTGCGCCAGCTTCAGTTCTGTAATATCGGTATACAACGTCGCAACCCCGCCATCGGGAAGGCGCTGTTCATGCACCAACAAGTGAACGTCATTACGCTGGATCTCGAACACCCCTGACGGATTCCGATGACGGTGCAGGCGTTCAGCGATCCATTTGTCTTCCTGGCCATGCGCATCCGGTGCCAACCCCTTCTCGACAAGCACTTTGAGGTGTTCGGCAAAGGTCGTTCCCGGCACATGGTTTTCCGGCACCGAGCCATTCATCTTCCGCCACGCTTCGTTGATATAGACGAGGCGGTCCTCTGCATCGAACAGGGAAACGCCCTGCTGCAAGGACTCAATTGCCAAGAAAAGATTACCTGCGGTTCGCTCGTGGTTTTTTCTATCCGTGATGTCGATATGCCAAATTATATCTGCGTCCCTACCCTCGAAAGGGTATGGCTGCGAATTCATCAAGACCCACCATCTTGAACCATCCAGTTTCCGTCGTTCTGCTTCGAAGTTAACCAACTGCCCATGGCTCTCGATCGCTGCGCGGGCTTGCTCAAGATCTTCCGCGCGAATCCAGGTTTCCCGGATATCCCGTTCCAGTAAGTTGTCACTGCTGTCGGCACCGAGCATTTTTGCGAGCATATCGTTCGCAAACAATCTGCTACCGGTGCCCCTTTCCAAAATGGCGATCCCGATCGGAGAGTTTTGAAGTAACTGTTTTATGTCTTCCTCGACTGAGAAAACCATCCAGAAACACCCTTAAAAACAGATACATAAGGCAGAACATTAGCTGCCTAGCATGAATTATAAACCGAGAACCCCGAATTATGTCGCGTTTTATTGTGCCGACACGTCACGCCTTCAAAAAGATGGAGGTATGGTGAAACTGGCACCATTTCTTGTTTCATCGGGTTGTGTAGAAATGCGTACAAGGTGTCGTGTGACGCGCGAGTGTCCCGCCCCGCTGGAGGTCCTCGTATCCAACGATCATGAGATCACGCTAGACAGCCCGGATGGGATGTCCTCTATGTGTGCATCAACGAAAGCGGCACGATCACGTCAACAAGCCGCTATAACGACTTTTGTTGCGGCGACCGGTTCCCAATTGGCGTGAATGCCCCGTCACCGCCTCAAGGCGGGCAGGCCGACACCGGTGGCGTCGAAACCGCCGTCGGCGGCCAGGACCTGGCCGGTGACGTAACTTGCCTTGTCGGAGCACAGAAACAGGATCGCTTCGGCAATTTCCCGTTCGGCCCCATAGCGGTTCAGCGGGATCGCATCGTGATAGGCGTCGATGATGTCCTGCGAATGAACGGCTATCGCCAGCTTTGTCTTCACGGGCCCGGGACAAACGCAATTCGCGCGAATACCGAATTCTCCCAGTTCCGAGGCCTGCTGTTTGGTCAAATGAATGACGGCTGCTTTCGACGTGCCGTAGGCAACCCGCAGGGTCGACGCCCGAAGCCCCGAGATCGAGGCGATATTGACGATCGCCCCTCTCGTTTCCTTCAAGGCGGGAATTGCTGCCTGGGACACCAGGAAGGTGCCGTCCAGATTGGTCGCCATGATCTCCCGCCACGACGAAAAACTCGTTGCTTCGAGCGGGGAGAAATCGGCGACACCGGCATTGTTCACGACAGCGTCGATCCTGCCGAAGGACGACAGCACCGCCGCGGTCATGTCGTCCACCTGATCGGGCTCGGATATGTCGTATTCGAACGCTTTCGCCCCTTCATGATCCTTGGCAAGACCCTCGGATGCGGCACGCAATTCGTCGCCGTCACGGTCGACCATCGCAACGGCCCAACCGTTCTCGAGCATGAGCCTCGCGGTCGCCAGCCCAATCCCGCGGGCGGCCCCTGTAATCAATGCAACATTCTTGTCCATCCGCGGACGGTACAGTCTACCCCGACGCCCCGCAACAACAGTATGTGACCTGGAACGGGTTGGAAAAACACGGGCAGGCTGAAGGAGAATTTCGCCCGCTTCATCGCATACCCGCGCGACAAACAACGATGCCCGCTGTCGAGTGGAGCAGGATTATTCAGCTTCGTCGGTAATCCGGAACCATGCACAACGGCCCATGTGGAAATCATTGAATTTGCTTGGTTACGGATTACCCTGAGGGTTACCGACCCGCAGGCTTGGCAATGCTTCCTGTTCGAAGGTGAGTTGACGTGTGTTGAAACGTCGAGAGAACCGGCAAGCCGTCACAGAATCTGTGCCGCTGTCTGAGTGCGGTGCAAAGACATCGTGTCCGCGACCCGTACAGCAGATACCCGTCGTCACTCGCCAATTATGCGGTCACGCTGATCGAATGTTGGATTGAGGATAATACGATGAGGTCCGTGCTCACTATCTTGCTATGCATGGTTCCATTCACCGCAAGTGCTGAATGGACGCAGCACAAGGTCATGGAGAACGGAGATGAGCATTATTTTGACCCCACGCAGGTCGAGACCGACGGCAACATCGTTCGAGTGCCTAGCAGAGTTAGGTACCGAACGTCGGTCATGGGCGCGAAGAGCTACGAAAGCGAAATCAAACTGAACTGCTTGGAGCGCACGCAATCCTCGGTGCGGAGCACATTCTTCAACGATGAAAATTGGCAAACACCCGCCATGGCGACCAACACCCGGGAGCAACCGCCGGTGGGTATCAAAGCGGGCTCCGCCGTTGATTCCCTCGCTGAAATCCTGTGCGAGTAGTTTTATCGACGGCCGGGTCATGAAAAAAAGTGCCCACGCTATCGGCATAGCGTGGGCACCGATACTCTGGATCGTCTGGGTTACTTCATGCTTTCGGCAGTGACCTTGTAGATTGCGCCGGAGTCGACCGACACATAGAGCGCATTGTCAGGCCCCATCACCAGACCGCGGAACCGGTCGGAGAAACCGAGCGGCATGCGAACGATGCCGTTAATCCCCAATCCGTCCGGGGTAATGCTGATCATGTCGATCCGCGAGCCTGCGGGTGTATCGCCGAAACCAATACCCATGATGCCGACGGCCAGGCGGCCTTCGTAGATGCCCCAATTCTTGCCTTTCAGGAAGGCCGCGGAACCGGTGCCCTGCGAAAAGCCGTTGTTGTTCCACGTCGGCGGCATCAGATCGGCAAACCGTGTGTCGCTCATCGGCGTATAGGCGGCACGAACGGCCGGATCCATGCCGTCCATCTGGTTCGGCTCGTATCCGCAATACTGATCCGGGCACTCACCTCTTCCGCCGCGTTTTTCTGCGGGGTCCCAACCAGCGTTACCACCGTTTACGAGGGCGGTGATCTCGTCATTGTGCCAAGGCCCGTGTTCCGCGGTGAAGGCCTTGCCGTCGCTCGGGCGGAAGTCGATGCCTTGAACGTTCCGGTGGCCGTAGGTGTAGATGCGTTTGTCAAAGCCTTCCGGCGGGTTGTTGTCCGGATGTGCGTTGCCATCGCCGTCGATCCTCAGGACCTTGCCGCAGAGGAGCTGCCCGTCCTGGGGGCAGATTCCACGGTGCCGGTCACCGCCGGCGACCCAGAGGTAGCCACCCGGACCGACGCGAATCCGGCCGCCGTTATGCGCCCCGGGGCCGCCGAACGGTTGGTCTGACTCGAAGGGTTTGTACTGAATGTCCGTCACGATATCCGTTCGGTCGGAGACGCTCTTCAGGTCTTCGCTGACCTTGAACCGCATGACGATATTGCCGTCGCACTTCTCGAAATTGGTCTTGCATCCGGAGCCGTGATACTTGTTCGAGGTCGAGTAGACATACAGGATGCGGTTCTTATCGAAATGCCTGTCGGCGACCACGCCCAGCATGCCCGCCTGCCCCTCGCAGAACAGGTCCGCCCCGCTATCGGCAAATCCTGTCGTGTCCTTCATTCCGTAAAGCGCGTTCACGGTGCCGTCGGACGTTCTGACGGAGAGGCCTTTGCACTTCTCCGTGAAGAACATTGTGCCATCGGACAAGAAGGCCATGTCCCATGGATTTTCCAGACCCGTCAAAAGCTCCGACGCGGTGATCTTGGGAACATCCATCCCTTGATGATTGTCCGCCTGTGCCGTCATTGCCGAGCCGGCCACCATGGCCGCGACAGCAACCGCGACTGTCAGTCGTTTCCCACTTTTACCCATGTTTTCCTCCCAATGATTAGGATTATGGTTATTTGTGTTCGGCGTCTTTCAAGTAAGCCGCCAGGTTGAGGATCTCCTCATCCGAAAGCGGCTTGGCCATCATGAACATGAGAGCAGAGTTGGGCCCCTGCTTCACTTTGCTGCGATACGCTTCCAGCTTTTCGATGGTGTAGGGAATGTCTTTGCCCGATACCTTCGGGTAACTGGCCGCGCCTTTGCCTGCTGGCCCATGGCAATTGATGCAGGTCTTTTTGTACCTGGCTTCTCCTGCTGCGATGTCCTGGCTTAACGCCGAACTCACAGGACCTGCGACGAGGATGAGCGAAAGAAAGATAGCTAGTCTGATCAATAGGGGCTCCCGGTTTTTCGTTTAGCCTCAAACGGCAACGTCGCGACGCAATATCCGAAAGCCGGCCCCCATTTTTCAGAGAGCACGCCTTTGTTTTGTGTGTCCGACACAATCCGCGAACTGGTTGCCTCGCTTGATTGTTGCCGCAGGACTGACACCTGTCATTAGTTCAATTCTAACAAAAGCATAAGAAAGACCGCCCGGCGTTGATCGCCCCAGTCGAAATCAAGCCGCTTCTCGCTCCCCACCTCGTCGTGAGGCCGCTTCCAGGGCTTGGGTCGTGTTCTCGTCGTCGGCCCGACAGCGCGGAAATATTTTTTACCGCGCCCATTGCGGAGCCGGTTGCGCATACCGACATCCTGAAGGCCCGCCGCAGACCATCCACGGCCACGAGGTTGTGCCCGCGTCTTGCCGCCTACGACGGACGGTCGCCGCACCCCTGACCATGTGGGGTGCTAGAGGTTTGTCTTCGGAAGTATTAGCCCGGCAAAGCATCAATCAGACGATCCTGACGCTGAAAGCGGTAAGAGCTGCAACGGCCGAAATCCCGTTCGCCGCAATTGCCTCTCCGGTCCGTCAGCATCCTTCGCCGGAAAAACCCGAACCGAGCCCGCCAGTCGCGGCCGTGATCCGCACGGCCCCTGGCTCCTGATCTGTTAGGAGGAATGAGTGCACCACTTCTTAGCCTTGGCCTTCGGCCTGATCACCCTGGGCCTTGTCTGCGCCGCCTATTACAGCCTGAAGCCGTCCCGTACCGAGAACTGGCAGCATGGCGAAATCTATCTGTCGATCCTGATATCCAGCCTGACCGGTTCCTTTCTTTTGTCGGTGGCGATCATCGGCAAGGAAATCTGGTTACTCGCGGCAAGCGGTTTCAATCAGGCGGCTCCGCTTTACCTGGGTCTCGATCTCGTCAGCGCCGGCTTGATCGTCGCTTCACTGCTGGTCTATCGCGCGATCCTCAAGATGACGGCTGGGAAATTGAAAACCGCGGACAACGTGTCTCCTTTCCCGACCCGTCCGGTTACGCCGCAACCGCCCGTCCATATCGACAGAAAAGCGGCCTAGCCGCCGTTGCAAGCCGGTGACATGCCGGACGAAAAAAGGGCCGCGAAAACCGCGGCCCTTTCCGTATTCAAGTGGCGAATGCCTTATCAGCTTTCGAACCACCAGCGTTCGGCGGCCCGGCCGCCGTCGAGTTCCCAGTTGGCGGTCAGCTTGTCGCTGTGGCCGATATTCTTGGTATGCGCGTAAACGCGGTTCCGGTAGATCGGAATGATCGACCCGCCATCCGTCGCCTGAAGCATCTGCATCTCGCGATACATTTCCGCCCGCTTCTTGTCGTCGAGTTCCGCCTTCGCCAGCAACAGAAGCTCGTTGAAGCGCGGGTTCTTCCAATGCGACTCGTTCCACGGCGCATCGTCCTTATAGGCCAGGGAGTACATGACATCCGGCGTCGGACGCGCACCCCAGGAGACCATGACGAAAGGCTTCACCAGCCAGACATTGGACCAGTAGCCGTCATTCGGCTCCCGCACAACCTTGACGTTGATCCCCGCCTTTGCCGCCTGTGCGGAATAGAGCGTCGCCATGTCGACCGCACCGGCGAAAGCGCCGTCGGCGGCGGAAAGCTCGACATCGATGCTGTCGTAACCGGCCTTCTTCAGAAGCGACTTCGCCTTGTCCGGGTCGTAGGCCTTCGCCGGAATGTCAGCGGCGTGGTAGGGCAGCGCCGGGGCGATATGGGTATCGTTCCCAATGGTGCCGAAACCCTTGAAGATCTTGTCCAGAATTTCCTGGCGATCCATGGCGTACATCATCGCCTGGCGAACGTCGTTGTTGTCGAATGGTTTGACGTCGCAGAACATCGGCATGGTGATCGCCGCGCCACTCGGGACATTCTGGATGACCAGATTCGGATCGCGCTTCAGCAGATGCACGGTCTTCAGATCCAGCGACGTCACCGCGTCGACCTCACCGGTCTTCAACGCCGTTTGCCGCGCGTTCGGATCCGAAAGCTGGATCATGGCGACCGAGTCGAAATTGGCGCGGCCTTCCTTGAAATAGTTCTCGTTCCGCTTCAGCGAGGACCGGACGCCGGCCTCGTGATGTTCGATGGAATAGGCGCCGGTGCCGATGCCGCTCTCCCAGTCCACATTGCCTTCCCCGTCGGACGGCATCATGACCAGGTGATAATCGGACAGCGTATAGGGCAGATCGGCATTGCCGGATTTCATCGTGATGGTGACACCATGCGACCCGTCGGCCTTGATGTCCTCGACATCGGTCAGCAGCGACTTGGCCGCCGATTTCGACGCTTCGCCGCGGTGATAGTTGAGCGACGCGACGGCATCGGCGGAATTGAACTCCTTGCCGTTGTGGAAGGTGACGCCCTTGCGCAGCTTGAAGGACCAGACCTTGGCGTCGTCGGACGCGTCCCAGCCTTCGGAGATATCCGGGGCAACCTGGTTGTTCTCGTCGATCTCCGTCAGATAGTTCCGGAAGATGTGGTTCATCTGGATCATGTAGACGGATTCAGTCGTTCCCGGATCCAGCGAGTCGGTGGTGTTGCCGTCCTCGATCCCGACCTTGAAGTTGCCGCCCTTCTTCGGCGTCGCCGCATGGGCGCGGTTCTGCCACATCGTCGATGCGGCCGCCGCGGACAGACCCAGCGCGGACGCGCCGACCATGAAATCGCGTCTGGTCGCGCGGCTGTCGCTCAGGATCCGTTCAAGCAATGGATGTTTGGTCATCTACGTAAGCCTCTCTGTTCAACTCGTTCTATGTTCTCAAGGTTCGATTGTTTTTGTCGTACGCCTTAGGCGTTCCGCCCATCGCGGTGACGCTTCAGTCCGTGTTTGCCCGTCGAATCCGCGAGCGAGGCCGCACGACCTGGGGAAAGCATAATCGACCTGCCCGGATCATGTAACCGTAAACATCTTAGGGCTGCTCACAACCCCGCCAACCGCCGAGGAACGCACAATGCTTTTCGGAAAACGACACCTCCGGCGCGGCCCGAACATCTGCTGGTTCGCAGGTGCACAATCCACTAAACTGCCGCGATCGCGGTATTCCAGCCCGCCTTTCAGGAGATCCTGTCCATGCCGATCCGCAAGCTCCTCGTCGCCAACCGTTCCGAAATCGCCATCCGCGTCTTCCGCGCCGCCAACGAGTTGGACCTGCGGACCGTCGCGATCTGGGCGGAGGAGGACAAGCTGGCGCTGCACCGGTTCAAGGCGGATGAAAGCTACCGGATCGGCCGCGGCCCACATCTGGAGCGCGATCTGGGGCCGATCGAAAGCTATCTGTCGATTGAGGAGGTGATCCGCGTCGCCAAGGAATCCGGCGCCGATGCGATCCATCCGGGCTATGGCCTGCTGTCGGAAAGCCCGGAATTCGCCGAGGCCTGCGCCGAAGCCGGCATCCTGTTCATCGGGCCGAGCCCGGAAACCATGCGCCGCCTGGGCAACAAGGTCGCCGCCCGCAACCTGGCGATCGAGATCGGCGTGCCCGTCGTTCCGGCCACCGAGCCTTTGCCGGATGATCCCGCCAAGGTGTTGAAAATGGCCGAGGAAATCGGTTTCCCGGTGATGCTGAAGGCGAGCTGGGGCGGCGGCGGGCGCGGCATGCGCGTGATCCGCAAGGCGGAGGATCTGGACCGCGAGGTGATGGAGGCCAAGCGCGAGGCCAAGGCCGCCTTCGGCAAGGACGAGGTCTATCTGGAGAAACTGGTCGAGCGCGCCCGCCATGTGGAAAGCCAGATCCTGGGCGACACCCATGGCAATGTCGTGCATCTGTATGAGCGCGATTGCTCGATTCAGCGGCGAAATCAAAAGGTTATCGAACGCGCCCCGGCCCCGTATCTGAACGACGAACAACGCGCGGAACTGGCCGGCTACGCCATGAAGATCGCCGAGGCGACGGACTATGTCGGCGCCGGCACGGTCGAATTCCTGATGGATGCGGATACCGGCAAATTCTATTTCATTGAGGTCAACCCGCGCATTCAGGTCGAGCATACGGTGACCGAGGAAGTGACCGGGATCGACATCGTGAAGGCGCAGATCCGGATCCTCGAAGGCCATGCCATCGGCACGCCCGAAAGCCGGGTACCCGCCCAAAACATGATACGGCTGAACGGCCATGCGCTCCAATGCCGTATCACGACCGAAGACCCGGAACAGAATTTCATTCCCGATTACGGCCGCATCATCGCCTATCGCGGCGCCACCGGATTCGGCATCCGGCTCGACGGCGGCACCGCCTATTCCGGCGCGGTGATCACCCGCTTCTACGATCCGCTGCTGGAGAAGGTGACGGCCTGGGCGCCGGACCCGGACGAGGCGATCCAGCGGATGGACCGCGCGCTGCGCGAATTCAGAATCCGCGGCGTGGCGACCAATCTGACCTTCCTGGAAGCGATCATCGGTCACGAGAAATTCCGCGACAACAGCTACACGACCCGCTTCATCGACGAAACGCCGGAACTGTTCAGCAATGTCCGCCGCCGCGACCGCGCCACGCGCCTTTTGACCTATATCGCCGACGTCACGGTGAACGGCCATCCGGAAGCGCGCGGGCGAGCGGAGCCCGACCCTGAAGCGGCCAAGCCCGTCGTTCCTCATCTGACCGGGCCGCATGCAACGGGCGAACCGCCCGCCGGATCGAAGCAGAAATTCGAGGAACTGGGCCCCGAGGGTTTCGCCAGGTGGATGCGCGCGCAGCCACAGATCCTGATGACCGACACCACCATGCGCGACGCCCACCAGTCCCTGCTGGCGACCCGCATGCGGACCCATGACATCGCCAGGATCGCCGACGTCTATGCCCGCACCCTGCCGCAGCTGCTGTCGCTGGAATGCTGGGGCGGGGCGACCTTCGACGTCGCCATGCGCTTCCTGAACGAGGACCCGTGGGAACGCCTGAGCCTGATCCGCGAGGCGGCCCCCAACCTGCTGCTGCAGATGCTGCTGCGCGGGGCGAACGGCGTCGGCTATACCAATTACCCGGATAATGTGGTGAAGCAGTTCGTTCATGAGGCGAAGAAGGGCGGCGTCGACCTGTTCCGCGTCTTCGACTGCCTCAACTGGGTCGAGAACATGCGCCTCGCCATGGACGCGGTGCGGACCGAAGGCGGGCTGTGCGAGGCGGCGATCTGCTATACCGCCGACCTGCTCTCCTCCGCCCGGCCGAAATACGACCTGAAATACTATACCGACATGGCGGTCGAGCTGGACAAGGCCGGCGCCAATATCATCGCGGTGAAGGACATGGCGGGCCTGCTGAAACCCGCCGCGGCGACGCTGCTGTTCAAGGCCCTGCGCGACGTCACCGACCTGCCGCTGCATTTCCACACCCATGACACATCCGGCATTTCCGCCGCCACCGTGCTGGCCGCGGTGGAGGCCGGGGTCGATGCGGTCGACGGCGCGATGGACGCGTTTTCCGGCACCACCTCCCAGCCCTGCCTGGGCTCCATCGTCGAGGCCCTGCGCGGCGGCGACCGCGATCCCGGCCTGGACCCGGCATGGATCCGCCGCATCTCCTTCTATTGGGAAGCGGTGCGCAGCCAATACGCCGCCTTCGAAAGTGATTTGAAGGGCCCGGCCTCGGAAGTCTATCTGCACGAAATGCCGGGCGGTCAGTTCACCAATCTGAAGGAACAGGCGCGCTCGCTGGGCCTCGAGGCGCGCTGGCACGAAGTCGCCCAGGCCTATGCGGATGCGAACGAGATGTTCGGCGATATCGTCAAGGTCACGCCGTCCTCCAAGGTGGTCGGCGACATGGCGCTGTTGATGGTCAGCCAGGACCTGAAACCCGCCGACGTCACCGACCCGGACCGCGACGTCTCCTTCCCGGAAAGCGTCGTCTCAATGATGAAGGGCGATCTGGGTCAGCCCCCGGGCGGCTGGCCGACGGAGATCCAGAAGAAGGTGCTGAAGGGCGAGAAACCCTATACCCAGCGCCCCGGTTCGCTGCTGCCCGACGCGGACCTTGCCGCCGAGCGGAAAAAGATCGAGGAGGATCTGGGCCGCAAGATCAGCGACGCGGAATTCGCCTCCTACATGATGTATCCCAAGGTCTTCACCGACTATGCCCGCAACCGCGACCATTACGGCCCGGTCAGCGTGCTGCCCACCCCGGTCTTTTTCTACGGGTTGCCGGTGGGCGAGGAACTGCAGGTCGACCTGGAACCCGGCGTCACCCTGGTCATCGACACGCTGGCCCAGACCGAGACGGACGAACAGGGCATGGTCACCGTCTTTTTCGAGCTGAACGGCCAGCCCCGCCGCATCAAGGTGCCCGACCGCGCCCATGGCGCCGCCGGCGCCGCCGCAAGGCGCAAGGCCGAAGCCGGGAACGAGGCCCATATCGGCGCGCCGATGCCGGGCGTCGTCTCCGCCGTGTCGGTCACGCCGGGCCAGAAGATCACCGCCGGCGACAACCTGCTGTCGATTGAGGCGATGAAGATGGAAACCGTCCTGCATGCCGACCGCGACGGGGTGGTCGAGGAAGTCCTGGTCAAACCCGCCGACCAGATCGACGCGAAGGACCTTCTCATTACCCTGAAGCTGGAGTGAATGGGCCCAAACATTTCCGGTAAGATTTATGAAAGATTTCCGGAAGGAATTTGATTTTTCTTTCCGGAAATATTATACTCTCCAACATCATGCGGGAGTGATTTTCATGGGCAACCCGAAACCGGCCCCCAAATCCAGCGACTATGTCGCGGCCTTTCGCAAGAAGGCCGCCGAAGTCGGATTGAAACGCGTCGAGGTCCTGGTGCCCGCCGACAAGGTGGATGCCTTGAAAGCCTATGCGGCCGATCTTCGCGCCGGCGACGCCTCGGAAAAGCTCATGGAGGTCCGCAAACTCATCCGCAGCGCCTATGCACAATACCGCGCGCGCCACCTGGACAACATCTCGATCGACCCCGACCGCGCGGATTTCGCGGACGCGGCCATCATCGCCGCTGCCTTGATGAACAAGGGATCCGGCAAAGCCTATCAACTCGGCCAGCGTCTGCGCAGATTGGCGCGCTGATGCCCCTGACGGCCATCCAGAAACGCGTCGCGCGCCCAGCGACAGGGACCCCCTTCTCAGCGCACGAAAACTGAGGTGAACTGCATTAGACGGTTTGACGATCTCTTGGGGAATAAGCAATGCCCGGACCGCTGAGCGACGCGCAGATAGAAGCCTTCTGGGAAACCGGCTGTCTCACCGTGGCGGACGCGGTGGAGGCGGCGGTGCTGGCGGCGATCAATGCGGATCTGGCGGGCTGGATCGAGGAAAGCCGGGGCCATGACAAACCCTATGGCACGCTGATGGACGGGCGCGCGCGGTTCGACCTGCAGCCGGGGCATACGGCGGACCGCCCGGCGCTGCGCCGGGTGCAGTCGCCGACGGAACTGTCGGCCGCCTGCCTGACGGCGCTGACCGCGTCGCCCATGATCCGCATGGCGGCCCAGCTGATCGGCCCGGACCTGCGCTTTCATCATAGCAAGGTGAACTGCAAGCTGCCGGGGTCCGCCACCCAGGTCGACTGGCACCAGGATTTCCTGTTCGACCCGCACAGCAATGACGATGTGGTGACCTGCCTGCTCTTCCTGGGCGATGTGGGGTTGCGGGACGGGCCGCTGATGACCGTGCCCGGCTCCCATCGCGGGCCGCTTTACAGTCATTGGCAGAACGGGAAATTCACCGGCAGGGTGGCCCCGGACATCGTGCCGGAGTGCGAGGCCCGGGCCGTGCCCCAGACCGGCCCGGCCGGCAGCGCCTGTTTCATGCATGGCCGCAGCCTGCATGCCTCCCGCGCCAATCTCGGCGACCGCCCCCGCAACCTCTTCATCGCCGAGATCGCCGCCGCCGACGCCGTCCCCCTCTCCCCCAACCCGGTCCCGTCAGTGCATGCGGGCATGATCCTTTACGGCCAGGACACCGGCCGCATCCGCTCCACCCCCTTCGAGATGGACGGCCCGATCATTCCGGAAACGACGTTTTTTGATCAGCAGGTGGGGTAAGTACGACGGTCCTTCTGTTTCGGCCCTGAGTTAGAGATTTTTTCGTTAACGCACATTAACGGGAAAAAGGTAATTGGAAGTGTCGTGCGTGTAATCTCTAGCGACAACAGACTTGGTTTCGCAATATAACTACAGCACGGTCTTAACTGTATCTTTCACAGTTTTGCGATTGGGGATACTTCAATGGCAATCAGAATTGAACGGACCAAACCACGTCCTGGCGGACAAGAAGAACCACAATGGACGTGTAAAGGATACCAATTGGCATCTCCCGAGTTTGGCAATCAGAAACACCATGCAAGATTTTCTACGCACGTGAAGTCGCTCGAAGAAGCAGCCGATCTTATAAATAAGGGTTATTCAATTAGAATGGGGCGTGTAGGTCTCAGAGCATCTTTGATATCGCCCAAAGGTATACGCATTACACGCGACTAGTTAGAACCGAAATAGTTGCTTCGATATCCACAGTTTATACACAGGCGACGTCATCCTTTTGCCCACCAACCTGGCCCCCTCGGTGGATACAGGCATGATCCTGCACGGCCAGGAGCCCGGCCGCATTCGCTCCACCCCATTCGAGATGGACGGCCCGATCATTCCGGAAACGACGTTTTTTGATCAGCAGGTGGGGTAGGTTCATTTCAAGCGTCGAGTAAGCTAAAATGTTACCCTGGCTTGCTATTCAATTTTGCCTCCAGACTTCGTTCAAATCGCGACGCACAATCACATGTATCGAGTGTAGTCGGATGCTGCTCTTTGGCCTTCTGGCACATGTTTTAAGACCTTACCTACCTTGCGAGCAGCATGAATTGGAATTGGCAAGGCACCATCAAATTGTGTCGTGTTCCAGTTCATCTTCGTTAACGCCAAGATTTCATCAGCGATCTCGGTAATGGGCGTGTCATTTATGTGCGGACGCAGCAAGAGCGGATTCGGAGACCTTAGCCCTGGATAGGTTCGGTATACCGGGTTGCTGCCACGCGTGAACAGTACAGCATCTCTGCCAAGATTAATCACGGTGCCTCGTAACGGCGGATAGTCGCCTGCGCGATACATAGAAATCGGTGAATTCTCCTGCACCCATATCAGATCGGTGTATGCGATATTCACCTCAGCGAGTGCCTCTAGAAAACCATCCGCTTCGTCTGTCTCGAATCTAGACGTTTTTAGGACAATGATGCGAGCCGGATAGTGGTGGTGCTGACTAAAGAATGCTTTCAGCGAGCGCCGCATCAAGTCATACGCGTCATTTCGATCGAGATATGGGTGCCTGTCGCCCTTGTCGATCCTCGCCCGGCCACCTCTCAAGATTAGCCCTTTTCCCCGTTCGTCGAACATCTGAGCTGTTGAAGTCAACAACCGCTGCCCGCTCGAATCTTTAAAGAACCCTATCCCAACGTAACTCGTCTTGAGTTGGTCTTCAGGGCGAGGGAGACGCCAGGGAACGCGTCCTGCTTTGTAAAAGATTCCATTCAAAAGATTCCAAGCGCGCGTTGCTGGGTCCTGAACCTTCCTCACATTGTCCTTGAGCTTTCTCGGGATACGAGCATGGTCATCCCAAAGCGTCGGCCACACTATCTGCGTTGGCTTTTCCAGGTGCATTGTTTCCGCTTTTAGCAAATCTCGGAAATCCGGACCGTCGTAAAGTGACCTCGCGTCGTCTTCCCTCCCTTCATCGCCTACTCCGTTCTTAATTTTACAGATCAAATCCATCGGCAGAGCGGCCACAATTACATCCGGTTTGTTGGTGCTTTCCAGCATGGCTGTCGCCTGATCCACGAAAACATCAACGGACTCCGTGACGGCCTCGTTCTGGGCTTTGATACTGACCAGCTTTCCAACGTCGCGAACGGGCAAAACTCTTGTTGACCCACGTTGGACCTCGAACTCGCAACGAAAGGGATTATCGTTTCCAAGCCCAGGAAAGGGAGGAAAGAGATTTGGCTGCTTTGTGGACTTGCCCTCAATGCCGGATTTGAGCCGTTCGAGAAACTGCTCAAATCCATCAACGGTCTCAGCCGTACCGATCACCCCAATTGATATTCTGTCGCCAAGGATCGGCTGAAGTGGGCCATGCCTATGCAGTCCGATTCGAGGATCGACGTGCTTTCCTCCATCTCCAAACTCAAGTTCCGGCTCCGCTATGAGCGTATGAGAGATCGTCATAAGGCGAACCTCCCTTGATCATCGTCGACAGCAACAGGCTCGCTTTGGCGCCACACATCATCAGGTACGCTTTGAGGTAACTCCAATGGTTCAAGCGCTTCGAATTTCAAAGGTCGGTTTGAACGCGACCCAAAGTCGAATAACTCGTCGTTGGCGGCATCCTCGTTTTCAGTCATTAGGTACCGCCACATGATAAACTGACCTGCCAATGCTGCGTTTCGCTCTCTCTTCTTCTTCCCGGCGAGCCTACCTGCTTCAAAAATGTCGGGTTTGTAGCCGTCCCACGTGAACACGAAGGTTGGTGTGATAGACAAATGCCATTCGCCGCCGATTAGCCAGAACCGCGGTTCAAATGCATGATGTCTCACGTATTTAAGTGCCCCGTCCTTCTCATAACGGCTCACAACATTCGCTGATGTGTAGTTCTTGAACGAACGGTATGAGAAGGTACGGCTTAACCGCCCGGGCGATGCTGGAAAGTAAAGAGCATTCCGTGACTTTCTGAAGTGAAGCGTGTCGTCCATCTGCGCGATGAGCGTGCGTCTAAGTAAATCAATAACAATGTGCTCCTCGGATTCCTCCTGAGGAAAAAGAACCTGATCAGCCGGAAACTGTTCTACCGTACCTGTATCGACAATGTGACGTAGCGGTTGGGTTGATGGATCACGGAAGGACATAAACTGTCCTCCACGTATCACCCAATCATTCGGAGGTCTTTGGTCGTGTTTCAAAAGTTCATAGAGAGCAGCGCGCCCAGACTTGAAGGGAGACCGAGCCAAAAAAACCGGGCAATCGAACCTAACCTTCAAGAGATTTAGATATCCGTCTTCCTCTCCTCGCATCGCAGGAAACCAGACGCCAAATCCGGATTTTTCAACACAGAGCGCAGCAATACGATCAGCAGCGCGCCTGTCAAAGACGTCACTCTCTTTATCGATTGTCAGTCTTCGCGCATCGGGGCCTGTTCCGCTATCAACGCTTTGCCAATAGGCTATACCACGCTCCAAATGAACAAGGACAACGATGGTTGGAAGACTGCCATTGGTCCAGTACTCAACGTCTTCCTTATCCATCAGGTATTCAAACTTGTCGTCCGTTTCTCCGGTATATTTACCAACCTTTCGCGTTTTAACCTGGACGGACACCAACCTACCTGTCGCAATGCTGGTCTTTGGGTCACGTATCTCCAGCAGGCCATCTATACCAGCCTCTACGCGACCATATGAACTGTACATAAACCCCATAGAATTAGCGCGCTCTGACACGAAGGCTTCGCCTTGAGCGCCGATAATCTGTGGGTCGGTAATTGTCTTTGTCATTGTTCCATGCCGCCTACAAGTATTTGAACGCGCATGACGCGAACCGCGGCACCATGAACGCCCTCGGTCGACAAGCGCACAATATATAGTGCTTATTATAACATCAGACACCAAATAGACTCAATGATATTGTGTTTCTCAAATAAAACACCACTATATTTTGTATATGAAGTTGCCCAATCTTCACCTAGGAATGAATTTTCGCAGGAAAACTGCCTCTCAAGCGTTCGATGACCACACCGCCTCAAATAGTTCACTATGAAAACCATTCTGACGTAAATTGGAGGATCAAGTGATAGCTCCATGTACGAAATCCTGCATTCACTGACGCCTATGCATCGACTGTTAGCACTAGGGGCTTGTTGCTATCGACAAGGCATTGTCGCTAAGCTTGGGTCAATCCGAACGGTGTCGACCGCTCCACGCTTAAGGAATTGCGTGATGCCCACCAATCCCACCACCCTAAACGGTTCCTTCGGCACCCTGATCGAAGACGTGCGTCCCGCCGACCTGCGGGACGCGGAATTCCGTGCCGAGGCTTTGCGGTTGTGGCGGGATCATGGCGGGTTGCTGGCCTTGCGGGGGGCTGCCCTGGCCGGGTTGTCGCCGGAGGATCTGCTGGATTGGGCCGGGGTGTTCGGGGCGATCGAGGTGCGGCGGGCGCAGGCGCGGGACCATATGATGGTGGCGGGCCTGCCGGTGCTGCGGATCGGGAATACCCGCGACGGGGCCGGAAGGATGATCGCGCAGCAGTCGGACGTGCCGGCCCTGAAATCCGACGCCGATATGCGGTACGACACGGAAACGCGGCGGCCGGTCTGGCATACGGATATGGGCAGTGCCGTGCCCTCCATCGGGTCGGTCATGCAATGCCGGGTGACGCCGCCCACGGGCGGGGAGACGCTTTTCGCCGATACGCGAACGGCCTTCGCGAAGCTGGAGCCCGACGTGCGGGAAAAGCTGATGGGCCTGGAGGCCGTGTGCAGCCAGGCGCATCACGACAAGAAGATCAGCCTGTATACGCCGGGTTATCCGGTGCTGTCGCCGGCCGAGCGCGCGGCCAACCCGCCCTACCGGCACCCGGTGGTGCTGACCCATCCGGAGACGGGGGCGCCCGCGCTGTATGCGCTGAACAGTTCCACCGCCGCCCTGGTGCCCAAGGGCGCCGCCGTCACCCAGGCGCAGTTGGACCTGTGGGAGCTGGAAGGCGTGGAGGATGAAAGCGTTTCCTTCTATCGGAACCTGCTGCCCTTCGTGACCGGGCCGGATTTCACGGTGAAATGGCAGTGGCAGGAAGGCGATATCGTCACCTGGGACAATCGCTGCACCCTGCATGCGGCGACCGGCTTCGACAGCGCCCGGCATCAACGCGAAATGTGGCGGGTTACGCTAAACGCGCGGGAGGGGGCGGCGCAAGCGGCGGCTTGAGGGGGCGAGACTTACGGCCCCCCGGTTTTACGGGGTCTTGGGGTTGTCCCGATCCCCAAGCTCTCCCTTTTCCCCCAGCTCTGCCTCTTCCGTCGACGCTTCCTTTTCCGCCAACGCCTCTTTCTCTTCCAGTTCTTCTTTTTCCTCTATCTCTTCCTGGGCCAGGACATGGGCGGCGAAGCCGGCCCCGGCCTCACGATAGATGTTGAAGACCGTCTCCGCGCCGGCATCGCGCAGGGCGGCGACCTCGTCCTCGAACTGGGCGGTCGCCGAGATGCGGCCGCGAAAGCCGATGGCGTTCAACTGTTCCAGCACCGCCAAATTGGCGGCCAGACGCGGCAGGGCCAGCATGACGCGGTCCAGCGTATGGGCGGCCTGCAGCCGGTCCCAGAAATCCGCGTCGCTGGGATCGCCATGCAGGACATTGCGCCCTTCCTGCTGCCGGGCCCTTGCCGTGACCGGGTCGATATCGACGCCGACCACGGTCTCCCCATGCAGGTCGCGCATCATGTCATAGGCCCCGGTGCCGATCCGCCCCATGCCGATGATGGCGATCTGCGCGCCCTTCGTGTCGAGCAGCTGATCGTCGAAAATCAGCTCGTCCCGCTGCAGCCGTTTCCACAGCTCACGATGACGGGTGTAGAGCGTGCCCGACAGGCGGCCGAGCCCGGCGGCCACGGCGAAGGACAGCGACAGGGCGATGGCCATCGCCACCAGCCACTGATCGTCGATCCAGCCATTGGCGATGCTGATGGCGCAGACGATCAGGCCGAACTCGCTGAAATTGGTCAGGTTCACGCAGGCCATCAGGGCGGTGCGCGCGCGCAGGTGAAAGCGCGTCAGCAGGGTGAAGAGCAGCGCCGACTTGAACAGGATCAACGGCGTCAGCAGCACGCCGACCAGCACCGCCTGGCCGGTCAGCGCACCGGACATGCCGATGGACAGGAAGAAGCCGAGCAGGAACAGGTCCTTGAAGCCCAGCATGGTCTTGGCCATTTCGTCCGCCTTGCGGTGATTGGCGATCAGCACGCCCAGCACCAGCGCGCCCAGATCCCCCTTCAGCTCCACCAGTTCGAACAGTTCCGCCCCGCCCATGGCCAGCAGGAACCCATAGAGCACCAGCAATTCCCCATGGCCGACCCGCTGCAGCAGCCAATGCAGCGCCGGGCGCAGCGGCAGCAGCAGCACGATCAGCGCGGCCCAGGGCGACGGCGCCTTGCCGAGCGAGACGGCGAGGAAAAGGACGGCGGCGATATCCTGCATGATCAGGATGCCGATGGCGATGCGCCCGTGCAGGGAGGCCATCTCGCCCCGGTGTTCCAGCACCTTCACCACGAAGACGGTGCTGGAGAAACTGAGCGCGAAGGCGATCAGCGCCGCCCCGCCGAAATCGAGCCCGGCGAAGAAGGGCAGAACGCTCCAGGCCGTGCCCCAGCCGGAAATCGCGAACAAAGCCGCGCCCAGAACCAGCACGATGATGCCCATATGCAGGCCGGTGACGGCCCAGACCTGCGGCCGGGCCAGCATCCGCAGGTTCAGCTTCAGCCCGACGGTGAACAGCAGCAGGGTGATGCCCAGATCCGACAGCTTGGCCAGGACCTCGCCGCTGCTGAAACCCTGTGCGTTGAGCACGAAACCGGCGGCCAGGAAGCCGACCAGCGGCGGCAGCCCGATGGCGCGGGCGCCCATGCCCAGCGCGAAGGCAACCGAAATCCAGACCACATCCCCCAGCGCGATGGCGATCCACTGAAAATCCATACCGGCCCCAAACCCCACTAAACACGACAGGTTAACGGAACGGCCCGCGCCGCCCCACGCCCGTCCACTCTATGCTACGCGTCTCACCGCATGACCATAGCAGACCCGCCCCGCCCCCGCCGCCCCTTGCGCGACGGGGAGGTCGATTTTTTGGGGCAGGCGTTTCGGGTCAGGCGAAACGGCATTACGGGTGGGAAGACTTCCCCCCAGCAACCCTCCCACCCGCAACCCTCCCCCGGGCCCAGGCGTTTCTCTTGGTAGGTAAAACCAACGGAGGCGCATGTGCGGCCGGATTCCCACGGCGCGGAAACCCTGGAAGCGGGGACGGACGTCAATGACTGGCAGCGCAAGGCGGTCTACGGGCTGTTCGGCCTGGCGGCGGCCTATTCGCTGTACTTCGCGGCCGATCTGGTGCTGCCGATCCTGTTCGCTGTCTATCTTTCCCTGGTCCTGAGTCCGGTGATCATCGGGCTGAGGCGGGTCGGCCTGCCGGACTGGCTGGGCGCGGCGGTCGTGCTTTCCGGCCTGCTGGCCAGCCTGTTCGCCGGGTTTCACCTGCTGGCGGAACCGGCCTCGGACTGGATCTCCCGCGTGCCGAGCGCGGTACGGGAAATCGAGTATCGCGTCTGGCCGGTGCGGGAAACGATCGAGGATGCCAAAAAGGCGTCCGAGAAGATCAACGAGTTGGCGAAGGTCGCCGAAACAGGCAGCGACAAGCAATCCGTCGTGGTCGGCGGCGCCAGCCTGTCGGACCTGATGCTGTCCTATACCTGGCAGACCATCGCCCAGACCGGCATCACCCTGGCCCTGCTGTTCTTCCTGCTTTCCGGCGGGCGCAGGGCGATCACCGATATCCTGAAACATGTGGCGCGACCGGAACGGCGCCGCCGGCTGGCGCAGCTTTTCCTGTCGGTCCAATCCAAGGCGGCCCGTTACCTAGCCACCGTCGCGCTGGTCCAGTTCACCGTCGGCTGCCTGACGGCGGCGACGATGTTCGCCTGGGGCATGCCGAACGCGCTGTTGTGGGGCGCGCTGGCTTTCGTGCTCGGCTTCATCCCCTATCTCGGCCCGGTCGTCGCCACCGGGGCGATCGGCATCGCCGCCCTCTTGACCTTCCCGGACTGGGTGTCGATCGCGGGGCCGCCCCTGACCTATGCCGCGATCACGGCGGCGGAGGGTTATCTGATCTCCCCCACCATTCTGGGGCGACGGTTCACCCTGCACCCGATTTCCGTTTTTCTTTCCATGCTGGCCTGGACCTGGCTATGGGGCGTGCCGGGAGCGCTGCTGGCCGTGCCGATCCTGATCACCGCCAGTTCGATCATCAAGGAATGGCGGCAAATGCGGGCGGAGGATGCCCGCGGCACCGAGGACGGCGCGGGACCACGGACCGAGATGGTCGCGACCAGTTGAACGCCGGCCGCCTTGGCAGGGCCGGTGCATGCCGGGCATAACGGGGCGAGCGCAAACCCACTGGCTGTGAACCATGTCGAACCGGCGAAACCTCCTTCTGGCCGTTGCCCTTCTGGGCCTCGCCTATATGGCGGTCGGCGGGTTGCCCGGATTGTTCCCCACGGCCCTGGATTTCGAGACGCATCCGACCCTGCCCGACTTCCGGACCGTCGCCAGGGGGGACGTCTCCTCCTCCGGCTTCAATCCGCTGATCGGCATCGAGGGTCCGCGCGAAGCCCCGGCCGGTTTCGACCAGACCCTGCAAGATGTGCGGTCCGATCCGTGTCGGGCTCTCTATGGCGACCTGGCCCGGCAGGAGGCGGTTCTGCCGATCGCGTCCTTCTCCGACTATTACTGTCCTTTCTGCCGGGTGCAGACGGTCAAGCTCGGCCGGATGGAGAGCGAGCTGAAGGGCCGGATCAAACTCGTCTGGCACGAACTTCCGCTCTTGGGCGAAACCTCGCAACTGGCGGCAAGGGCGGCGCTGGCCGCGAAACGCCAAGGGGCTTATGTCCGCTTCCACGAACATCTGATGCAATCCAACTTCGTCGCGACCGACGCCTATCTCACGGATCTATCCGACAAACTGGGAATAGACCCCTCGAAACTCCTCGCCGACATGAACAGCGCCGAGGTCGAGGCGGAACTGCACCGCAGCGCGGCCCTCGCCCAACTGTTCCGCTTCATCGGCACGCCGTCCCTGGTGGTCGGACGAACCGTCGTGGAAGGCACGATTTCGGATCGCGACTTGGCGACCCTGATCGAGGATGAACTGAACCGGTTGAAACCCGGATGGTGCGCGCCCGGTTGAATGGCTGCACCGCTTCAGATGCAGCGGGCTGTTTCCCGGTACCCCTAATGCCCGACCGATTTCGAGAACAGATTGATCACCAGGACGCCGGCGATGATGAGGGCGAGGCCGAGGAGTGCCGGCAGGTCGAGCTTCTGATCATAGACCAACCACGCGACCAGCGTGATCAGAATGATCCCCGCCCCGCTCCACACCGCATAGACGATCCCGGTCGGCAGCACCCGGATCGGATAGGACAGGAACCAGAAGGCCGCCGCATAGCCCACCACCGTGATGACGCTCGGCCACAGGCGCGTGAAATTCTCCGTCCGCGCCAGGGCCGTCGTCGCGATCACCTCCGCCACAATCGCGGCGGCGAGGAACAGGTAAGTGGTCCAAGGGAGCGCGGACGGCATTCTGTCACCGTTTTCCGAAAAGAGCCTCTAGAACGTTTCCTCCCGCGCCCGGACCGCGTCGGACACCACCGTGTTATACGGCGTCGGGATGCCGAGTTCCTTGCCGAGAACCGGGACCATGCCGTTGATTGCGTCGATCTCGCAGCGCTTCTTGTTCAGATGGTCGAGCAGCATGGACGGCCTGGCATCCGGCATCTTGGAGCCGAAATCGGTGATATAGGCGTCGACATCGTCATAGGTGAAATTGACGCCCTTGGCCTTGCCGCAGGCATAGGCCTCACGCCCGCAATTCATCGCGATATGCCAGGAGGCGGGATCGGCCATGACCTCGCCGATCGTCTTGTTGAAGGTGGTGCAGGGGGCGGAGAAGGTGACGTTGCAGACGAACTTCTCCCAGATCAGCTGTTCGATATCCTCATAGGCCTGGACGTTGAAACCGGCATCCTTCCAGATCTTCTCCACGCCCAACAGCCGGTCGGTCAAGCCGCCGGAACATTCGCCGATGCGGATACGCTTCATCGCATTGTGGTGGATATGGCCCGGCCCCTTGATGGAGGCGCCGAAGCCTTCCGCAACGCCCAGCAGCACATTGTCGAGCGGCATGTATTGCGCGATCCGCTCCGCCGCGCCCAAGCCGTTCTGAATGGTCAGCACGACCGATTGCGGCCCGGCCAGCGGCTTGATCGCCTGGGCGGCGGGGCCGACGCCGTCCGCCTTTGTCGCGATGATATAGAGGTCGCAGGTCCCGGCTTCGGCAAGGTTCGTGGTGGCATGGACGTTTTTCACCGTGCGGTCACCGCTGGCGCCTTCGACGCGCAGGCCCTGGGACTTGATGGCGTTCACATGGTCCTGCCAGACATCGATCGCCCAGACCTCGTTCCCCGCATCGGCCAGCAGCCCCGCATAGACGCCGCCCATCGCCCCAACGCCAACAACCGCGATCTTCGCCATGACCTCAATCCTCCCAGTCCATGTGTCTTGTTTGTTGTAAACAGCTTGTCGGCCCGGCCCGCATTAGACAAGCATCCCCGGCGCACGACACTATTGCCCCGAATACCAGGAGCGGTCCGTCATGAAGAGCTACATCATCTGCGCCACGCCGCGCACCGGCAGCACCCTGCTCTGCGATCTGCTGACCGCGACGGGCCGCACCGGCGCGCCCGATTCCTTTTTCATGACCGGCATCGACGCGAAATGGCTGGAGCATTGGGGCATGCCGGTTGAAGGCAGCCCGGAGGACCCGGCCTATTGCGCGGCGATGCTGAAGGGGGCGATCAACGCCGGAACGGCAGGCACCGGCATTTTCGGCCTGCGCCTGATGCATCGGTATCTGGACCGACTGGCGGCCTTGATCGACCGGGTCCATCCGGGATGTCGGAACGACAAGGCGCGGCTGGCCGCGGCTTTCGGCGACGTGCTGTATATCCACCTACGCCGGCGGGACAAACTGGCCCAAGCCATCTCCCTGGTGAAGGCGCAACAGACCGGGCTTTGGCATATCGCCCCGGATGGGACGGAGGTTGAGCGCCTCGCCCCGCCTGCGGAGCCGGTTTTCGATTTTCAGCATATCGCCGCGACATTGGAAGAGCTGGAAAGCCATGACACGGCCTGGACCGACTGGTTCGACACCGAAGGGATCGAGCCGTTGACCGTGGACTATGAAAGTCTTTCCGAAAATCCTGGCAAGGAACTGGAACGCATCTGCGCGGCCCTTGGCGTTGCCGCTCCACCGCCCGACAGCATCGCACCCGGCGTCGCCAAACTGGCCGACGCGGTCAGCCGGGACTGGATGGAGCGCTTCCGGGAAGAAGCCGAACGCTGATCCCGGCTCCGGTGACGTTCGTTCATTTTCGCCAAGCTTCGAATAAGCATTGGAAATGAATGAATTAAACTCATTTATCCGCATAGATTCAGGGGTGACGGCGGGATTAATCCTCTCCATTATCCGAAGAATTTCGAAAGTCGGAGGCGGCCGCGGCAACAAAGGTCCGGGGCGGAGAAATCAATTCAAAGCAACGTTAGGAACGGTCGATGGCGCAGTCTCTCGGTCAGATCACGGAACCGGCACGATCCGTGGATGTGGTGCACAAGACGGATGTCCTGGTCGTGGGATCCGGACCCGGCGGGTTGGCCGCCGCGCTGGCCGCCGCACGGTCGGGCGCGGAGGTTGCGCTGGTCGAACGCTTCGGCTGTTTCGGCGGCAACCTGACCGTCGTCGGCGTCGAGGGCATGGCCTGGTACCGGCACGAGGATACGATCGAGGCGAACGGGATCGGCCGTGAATTCGAAACACGCGCCAAGGAAATGGGCGCGGCGGTTCAGGAATCGCAGAGCCTGTCCTATGAAATCGACTCCGAAGGCTTCAAGATCGTCGCCGACAAGCTGGTCGAGGAAGCGGGCATCCATGCCATGCTGCACCGTTTTGTCGTCGCGCCGATCATGGACGGCGACACGATCACCGGCATCATCACTGAATCCAAAGCGGGACGCGAGGCCATTCTGGCGAAACGCGTGATCGATGCCACCGGCGACGCGGATCTGGTCAACTGGGCCGGCGCACCGGTCTTCAAGACGCCGAAGGAAAAGATGATGGCAGCGTCGGTCATGTTCCACGTCGCCGGAGTCGACAAGACTAAATTCATGGAAGGCATCCGCAACGACCCGCAGACCTACAAGGACTGGGGCGGCGGTGGCGAATGGAACATCGAAACCTCGGGCAAGGAGGACGACATGTTCTCCCCCTTCGTGAAGAAGCCGTTCCAGAAAGCCATCGAGGATGGGTTGATCCCGCCGCATCTGAACACCATCGCCGGCACCTGGGGGGCGATGCACGATACGGGTGAGTTGACCTATATGAACCTGATCCATATGGACGATTGTGACGGCACGGACCCGGACGATCTGACCAAGTTCGAGATCGAAGGCCGCCGCCAGTCCATGTTGGCGATCGAGGCACTGAAACGCTACATGCCGGGCTGCGAAGGCATGCGGCTGCGCAATTTCGGGATGACGCTGGGGATCCGCGACACACGCAAGATCGACGCCGTCTACAACATGACCGAACAGGATGTGCGCGAGCAGGGCCGGTTCGAGGATTCGATCGGCATCTATCCGGAATTCATCGACGGCTACGGCATCCTGATCCTGCCGACCACGGGCCGATACTTCCAGATCCCCTATCGCAACCTGCTGCCCAAGAAGGTGAAGAACCTGCTGGTAGCCGGCCGCGCTACCGGCGGCGACCCGGTCAGCCACGCCGCGACCCGGAACATGAGCTGTTGCGCCGTCACCGGCCAGGGCGCCGGAATTGCCGCCGCGCTGTCGCTGAGATCGAACAGTGAGTTGGACCGTATCGACGTCACGCAGGTTCAGGGTGAACTCGACCGGCAAGGCGTGCGATACTGGTAACCCAATGCGACGGGTTACCAGGGTGCGGGATTGAGGAAACAGCTTAAGCGCAAGGGAAAATTTCTGATCGGCGCGGCCATCGGCTCCGGCAGCACAGGGTTGGCGGCGGAGCGCGGCGGCGCCGATTTCCTGCTGGCGATCAATGCCGGCCGGCTGCGCAGCATGGGGGCGCCCTCGATCGCCTGCATGCTGCCGATCTTCGACGCACGCTCGTTGACCGATGGTTTCGCGCGCACCGAGCTGCTGACCCAATGCCGCATACCGGTGCTGATCGGTTTGAACGTATGGGAAGCGGAGCTCGATTTCAGCGCCACCGCGGCCGCGATCGCGGAGCAGGGTTTCGCGGGCGCTGTGAACTTCCCCAGTTGCATGCACTATTCCCGGCCGATGCAACAAATTCTGTCCCGCGCCGGCCGCGGCATCGAACGTGAGGTGGAACAGCTCCGCGCGGTTCAGGATCAGGGCCTGACCGCAATGTTCTATTGCGCGACAAGGACCCAGGCGCGCCTGGCCGCCGATGCGGGCCTCGACATGGTCTGCCTCAATCTCGGCTGGAACGTGGGCGGATCGGTCGGGCATCGGGCCCGCGCCTCGCTGGAGGAAGCCGCCGCCATGGCGCGGGAGATCGGCCGCCTGGTCAAACGGATCAATCCGAAGACGCGTTTTCTGGTGGAAGGCGGCCCGATTGAAACCGCGGAGGATCTCACCCAGGTCATCCGGCTGGCCGATATAGACGGCTATGTCGGCGGCTCGACCTTCGAACGCATGCCGCTCGAGATTGCCGTTGCCGACCAGATCGACCGCTTCCGGCAGGCGAGCAGCAAGGGCGCGGCATTGGACGATAAGGAGAACCGTCTTACCGCCTGGGGCCGCGGGATCGGATTCCGGGGACGGTCACCCGCCTTGATCCACTACCTCGATCGCCTGAAGCAAATGGCCGATCTAAACCGCCCGGTCTTGCTGCTGGCGGAAAAAGGAAGTCCGACACAACCCAGCCTGACAGCGCTGGCGGGTGTTTCCGCCGCCGGCAAGACCGGCAAGGGCCCCGTGGTCACCATCGATCTGGCCGGGGAGGAATTCCCGGGCCGCGCCCGGAACCTGCTGTTCGGTCATCGCGACACAATCGATAAACGCCTGCCAGGGCTTTCCGACCCCGGCATCGGCGTGCTGGCCATACGCGCGGCGGAACGCCTGCCCGTCGCGACACAGCGGCGGCTGGCCCGCGCGCTGATGGACGGGACCTTCCGCGCGCCGGGATCCTGGCGGCCCGTCCCGGTCAGCACCCGTGTCGTGCTGGTCTGCGAGGCGGCCGGCGGTGGCGGAGACATCGACCCGGCCGCGTTGGGGTTCGATCCGCAATTGATCGAGGCCCTGGGCGGCGCCGTCTTAACCGTGCCGCCATTGCGGGAGCGGATCGAGGATCTATTCGATTGCGTCGAAACCGGCCTTCCGATGTCCCGGCAGGACTTCACCGCCAGCGCCCTGCGCCGCCTTGAGGCCCATGCCTGGCCGGGAAACGAGGCCGAACTCGCCGCCCTTCTGACCGATCTTGCAGCAGACCGGCAGCGCGGTCCGATTGCGGAGGACGCGGTGCTGGGCCGGCTGGAAGACACCGACACGGCCGTACCGACGGCACGGGGTGAGAAGGAGCGCATCCTCGACGCCTTGTGGCGGAACGGTTTCAACCGGACCCGTACCGCCGAGGCGCTCGGTGTGTCCCGCAAGACGCTCTACAACAAGATCCAGAAATACGGCCTAACCGGTTAGGATTGCCTGAAGCGGTAAAGCGCGGAATCAGACAATGGGGCGTAGTAGCAATCCATCGACGCCGTGCGGCCAAAGGGTCGGGCTTGCCGCTTCCGCTTCGCTTCCCAGCACCAGCACCGGTCCCGACCAACCCTTTTCCCGCAAGGCCATGGCCACGCCCTGGGCCGATCCCCCCCGACGCAACATTGAGGGGAATCCGGCCGCGAAATCCGCGACCCGCGGCAGAATTGCCACCGCCTCCGGCCGCGCCGCCAGCACATCGGCACAGGCCGCTTCGTCGCACAGCACGGCCAACCGTTTGAATCCCAGCTCGCCGAATTCAGCCAAACACCGGACCTCCCGCGTCCAGTCCAATCCCACATCCTCCAACTGTTGGCGGAATTCCGGGTCCTGTTGGTGCGTGCTAGGCAAGTTCGACACCCACTCGACTCCCGCGCGCTTCAATCGTTCCGCCTCGCGCTCGACTGACAGGAACGGGTTCGCCATGAACAAACCGATACCGGCGGCGCCGCGTTCCTCAGCATCGGATGGAACAATGCCTGTCACGGAATCCTTGCCGCCGCCCGTGGGCAGCAACAAGCCAACCTCCATCGGAACACGGTCGCCCGGCAGGCTGGGCGCCGCTGTCAGGATGCAGGCAGGCAGCAGCGCCGAATGGTTTGGCGCGACGATCCGCCACCGTGCAGACTTCTCGGTCGTCGCCTTGGTCATATCTCGAGCAGGGCGCGGCGGACTTCCTCGAGATGCGCGGTCATCGCCTCCCGCGCCGCTTTCGGCGACCGCATCCGAATGCCTTCGATGATGTCCTTGTGCTGTGAGACATAGCGGGCCTTAAGCGCGGGCGTATAGGCCCGCCGCTTCGCCGCCAGCCAATCCGCATTTGCCCGCATCGCCGACAGCATCTCGTCAATCTTGATAACAAGCTGGTTCTGGCTCATCGCGAAGAGCAGGCGGTGTATTTCCGCGTCATAGCGTTCGAAGGTTTCCATCTCCTCCGTCTCTTCCGATCCCGCCTGCGCGCGCAACAACTGCTGAATATCCGCGTCCGTCGCATTCGCGGCCGCGGCCGCGGCCACGGCGGGCTCGAACATCAGGCGCGCTTCTATCAGGTCGCGCGGACTGATTTCCGCAACGAAGTCATAGGCGAGGCCCGGCGCCGCATTTTCGTTCTCCGCCCCGGTCTGCGCACCCGGTGCGAGTTGTGCCAAACCGTCATTGCCGGCGACGAATGTACCGCGCCCGACATGGCAGACCACGAGGCCGTCCGCCCGCAAATCCTCGATCGCCCGGCGCACCGTATTACGCGCTACATCGAAGCGGGCGGCGAGTTCCCGCTCGGTCGGAATGCGCCCGTCGCCCGAAAAGGCGCCCGCGCGAATATCCGACCGCAATTGGTCGGCAATACGCGCTGAAATAGTCGATCTCATGAATTTCCCCAAAGGCCTGCACGGCGTGCGAGACCCGAATCAATGCCCCAAACAAACAGTACTATAGGTTCAATTGGTATATATGGTCAACTTTTTTGAGCCAAAATGTCTGGTAAACTCGAAAATTGGTGCTATTGTTCCAATTCATTCGCTGAATTGGTCCATATATTGGTTCATTTTACAGCGATAAAAAGGCCGAACGCATCAAGTTTTGGCCGTATCTTTGGGGGGAACGATGGCTTCTTACAGCCTGAAACCGGGAAATTATGAGAGAATTGATGGAAACCTCCCCTCCATTGATTCTCATTTTTTGGATCATGATTTTCTCATTTTTACCCATTTTTCGATTCGTCGCCATTGCGGCCCAAAAAAAGTCGCCTCAAGATATTTCGCAAATCCGGCAACAGACCGGACAGCACCCCGCACGGTATCGGGGTCGTCATTTGGGAACCAGAACACCGGAAAGACCGGTGTCGCGGGGAGGAATTCAAGGATGCTGTGGTCCGTTCCGGCCATGGGTGCGCAGCCCGTAACCACGTCAACCGAGACAGCAGCTGATACGGCACACGGTACCGCGCCGCGCGTCGCCGCCATGACCGAGCAGGGTTGATCGGCGATGCGCAATTTCGTTGAACGGCACACTTTCTGGGCCATCGTCATTTTCCTGGCCGCGGCCGTGTTCCTATGGATGATTTTCGCGGTCTGGCCGGATTGGCTGATTGCGGCAATCGGCCGGAAGAAGACGTTCGTCAATACGTTGTTCAACGGCATCACGCTGGGCGGGCTGTATTTCCTGGTCGCCAGCGGCTTCACCCTGGTCTTCGGGTTGATGCGGAACGTGAACCTGGCGCATGGCTCGATGTATCTGCTGGGCGCCTATATCGGTTATGAGGTCGCGGAAGCCAGCGGCAGTTGGTTCTTCGGCCTTCTGGTCGCCTTCCTTGCCATCGCTGTCAGCGGCATCCTGCTGCAAGTCCTGATCTTCCGTCGGATGGAAGGGGACGATCTGCGCCAAACGCTGGTGACCATCGGCATTTCGATCATCGCGGCCGACCTGATGCTGGCGATCTGGACCGGCACGACTTATCAGTTCCAGCCCCCGGAATGGCTGTTCGGCGCGGCGAACCTGCCGATCGTGTCCGTCATCAAATCCTCGGGCGACCCGGTCTATATCAAATACCCGATCTATCGACTGGCCGTCCTGGTCGCCGCGGTCGCGGTCGGGATCGGGCTTTGGCTTTTCCTGAACCGTACCCGGGTCGGCATGATGATCCGGGCCGGCGTGAACGACCGGCAGATGCTGGCGGCCAGCGGCGTCAACGTGCAACTGGTCTTCGCGCTGGTCTTCGCCATCGGGGCAGGCCTGGCGGGTTTCGCCGGTGTCGTCGGCGGGACGGCGCTGTCGATCGCGCCGGGCGAGGATATCCGCTATCTGCTGGCCTCCCTCATCGTCGTCATCGTCGGGGGGCTGGGATCGGTGACGGGGGCCGCGATCGGCGCGCTTCTCGTCGGTCTGGCCGAACAATTCGGCCTGGCCTATTTCCCGACCTATGGCGTGGTGCTGACCTTCTTGATCATGGTCGTCGTGCTGGCGGTTCGCCCGCAGGGCATCATGGGGGGGCGCTGACCGATGGCGATACGCGGCATATTCTCAGGCACCGCCGGCTGGACGGACATTCATCCGGCCAAGATTGTCGTGGCGGTGTTCCTGCTCGCCTACCCGACCTTCTCCACCGATTTCTTCACCTATCAGATCGGCGCCTATTCGCTGATCCTGGGCATGGTCGCGCTGTCGCTGATGATGCTGGCCGGCTATGGCGGGATGGTCAGCTTGGCCCAATTGACGGTGGCCGGTTTCGCCGGATACCTGATGGCCATCTTCGGCGACAACAGCGTCGGGGTGATGGGCCTCGGCTGGCCGTGGTGGATCACCATTCCAGTCGCAATTCTGGGCGCTGCCGCGTTCAGCGCGCTGATCGGCGCGATCTCGGTCCGGACCGAGGGGATCTATACGATCATGATCACCCTCGCGATCGCCGTCGCCTTCTTCTATTTCGTGCGCCAGAACTACGTACTGTTCAACGGGTTCACCGGCTATGCCGGGGTCGAACCGCCGACCCTGTTCGGCCTGTATTGGCGCGACCCGATCCCCTTCTACTACATGACCCTGGCGCTGGCGGCCTTCTTCTACGGCATGGTCGTCTATGGGGCGCGGGCGAATTTCGGCCTCAGCCTGCAGGCGATCCGGGATAACCCGCGGCGCATGCACGCGCTGGGCTATGACGTCACATTGCATCGCATCGCCGCCTATTTCCTCTCCGGCATCATCGCCGGGACGGCGGGCGTGCTGCTGGTCTGGTTCAACGGCCGGATATCCCCCGGATCCGTCGGCGTCGATGTCGCAATCGACATCCTGGTGATCGCGGTCGTCGGCGGCATGCGCCATCCGATCGGTCCGTTCCTGGGCGCCATCGGCTTCGTGCTGTTGGAGAATTTCGCAATCGACCTGATCGACCGGGAACGGTTCAACACCGTGATCGGGCTGGCCTTCCTGCTGGTGGTGCTGTTCTCGCCGGACGGGATCCTTGGAATTTGGAGCAAGGTGCGCAACCGCATCGCGCTCAACTGGAATGCGCGGAACCAACGTGTCCGGGCAGAACGGGACGACGGGCAGGCTGCCCCATCGTTCGAACAATAAACCGAGTTTCTATAACCGTGTTTGGGAGGTAACGATGATCGGTAAACTGAGTAAGAGCTTAGCAGCGGCGGCGCTGTTGTCGTTCGCAAGTACCGGCGCCATGGCGCAGGACAGCATCAAAATGGGGGCACTCGCCACACTGGAAGGGGCCTTCACGGTCCTGGGCGAGGACAGCATGCGGGGCGTAAAACTCGCCCTTGAGGAATTCGGCTATACCGCCGGCGGCAAGAAGATCGAATTGATCACGGGATCGTCCGACGCATCGCCGGACAGTGCCATCCGCGCGACCCGCAAACTGGTCGAGCAGGACGGTGTCCAGATTCTGGTCGGGCCGCTTTCCGGGTCGGAAGGCCTGGCGGTCAAGGACTATGCCAAGACGCAGCCGAACGTCACGTTCCTGAACGGCTCCTCCGCCGCGCAGGACACCACGCTTCGTGCACCGGCCGAAAACTTCTTCCGCTTCTCGACCGAGGGCGCGCAGTGGATGGCCGGCCTTGGTGAGTATGTCTACAACGAAAAGGGTTACCGCAAGGTCGCCGTGCTGGCGGAGGACTACTCCTTCCCCTACACGCAGGTCTTCGGCTTCCTGGAGCCGTTCTGCCGTCTCGGCGGCGAGGCCCCGGTCGATGCCCGTTTCTGGGTTCCGATCGGCAACAAGGACTATTCCTCGGTCATCGCCGCACTTCCGGATGACGTGGACGCAATCTTCGTCGCCCTGGGCGGCGCCGACGCGGTCAACTTCCTGACCCAATATGAGCAGGCCGGCGGGGAACTGCCCCTGATCGGCGGTTCGATCACGGTCGATCAGAGCGTTCTCGGCTCCAAGGGCCGGACCCGTGACTTCGTTATCGGCACGCCGTCGGGCAGCCCGATCTCGGATACCTGGGACGATCCGCGTTGGAACAAGTTCGTGGAAGCCTACAAAGCACAATTCCCGGATGGCTTCCCCTCGCCCTCGCTGTTCGCCCATGCCTACTACATCAACACCAAAGCGGCTCTGCTGGCCTTGAACGAAGTCGGCGGCGATCTCTCGGACGGCGGTGCGAAGTATCGCGCGGCACTGTCGACCCTGGAATTCGACACGCCCACCGGCAAGGTCCACCTGGACGAGCGCCGTCAGGCTGTCGCCGACATCTTCCTGACGGAAGTGATCGAAGGGCCGGACGGCAATCTGGTGAACAAGACCATCAAGGTCATCCCGCAGGTCAACCAGACGCTTGGCGTGTCGTATGAAAAGTTCCTGGAATACGGCCAGGTCGGGCGAGAAAACCCGCCCTGCAGCTAAGGCCCGGAACGGACCTCAATGACAATCGCACCGTTGGAAGAATAACGACAATGCCTGTGACCTCCGCCCTCTCCCGTCTGCAAAGCGCCGGCCTTTATGCGCTGGAGCTGGAAGCCGTGAGCCGCCATTTCGGCGCGCTCGTGGCGCTGGCGGACATCAACCTGACCGTCAAGGCGGGTGAGCGGCGGGCGGTTCTGGGCTCCAACGGGGCGGGAAAGACCACCCTGTTCAACGCGATCACGGGGGATTTTCCCCCGACGACCGGTCGCGTGCGTCTGTTCGGGGAGGACGTGACGGATCTGCCGGTGCACGAGCGGATCCGTCGCGGCCTTCGCCGGACCTATCAGATATCCCTTTTGTTCGGCGGCCTCAGCGTCATCGACAATATCTATCTCGCCTGTCGAGGCGTGAGCCGCGGGAGATTTTCCCTGCGCCGGCCCCGACGCGACGACAGCGGCATGGAGGCGGCGGAGACGCTGCTGTCCGCCGTGCATCTAGAGAATGTGCGTGACGTCATGGTCGCGGATCTCAGTCACGGCCAGCAGCGGCAGCTCGAGATCGCCCTGGCGTTGGCCGGCGCGCCGCGCCTGATCCTGTTCGACGAACCCGCCGCCGGCCTGTCACCGACGGAGCGGACCGAACTGGTCGAAATCCTTCAGGCCCTGCCGGACCATATCGGCTTCATCATTATCGAACACGACATGGACGTGGCGCTGCGGGTCTCGGAGTCGGTCACCATGATGCATAACGGGCGGATCTTTAAGGAAGGCACGCCGGAGGAGATCGAAAACGATCCGGAAGTGCAGGAACTCTATCTGGGGCATGGCCATGGTTGATCGCAATCGCCGCAGAAACGCCAACGCCCCTGTGCTGCAGATCCGAGACCTGCATGTCTATTATGGGCATTCCCATGCGCTTCAGGGCGTGAACCTGACCTTGGATCATGGGGTCCTTTCTATTGTCGGCCGCAACGGCATGGGCAAGACCACGTTGTGCAACGCGATCATGGGGCTGCTGCCCGCCCGGCGCGGATCGATCCAGTTCGAGGGGCAGGAAATCAGCAATCAGCCGACCCACCGGATTTCCGGACTGGGCGTCGGTTATACGCCGCAGGGCCGGCGGCTGTGGCCGTCGCTGACCGTGGACGAGCATCTGCGCCTGGTTTCCGGCAGCGGCCGCAGTTGGACGATCGAACGCATCTACGACACCTTCCCCCGCCTTTACGAGCGGCGGCGCAACGGCGCCGGCCAGCTTTCCGGCGGCGAACAGCAGATGGTGGCGATTTCCCGCGCCTTGTTGCAGGACCCGCGCCTGTTGATCCTGGACGAACCGACCGAAGGTCTTGCCCCGGTGATCGTCGAACAGGTCGAGAACCTTTTGCGTACCCTGGCGGAACAGAGCGACGTCACGATCCTGCTGATCGAACAGAATATCGCGGTCGCGACCTCCGTCTCCGAGGACGTCGCCATCATGGTGAACGGCCGTGTTGGCAACGTGATGCCGGCGCGGCAGCTAGCCGCGGACCGAACCTTGCAGGAACGTCTGCTGGGCGTCGGCCGGCACTCCCATGAGGATGTCGACCTGACCATGACGCAGGTGGTCCCCGCCACGCCCGAGCCCACGGCACATGCCGCGCCGCCCGCGCAAGCGGAATCCATGGAGGGTCGGGCGGACGTCGAGGAGCGTCCTGAAGAAAAGACGCCGGAACCGAAATCCAATCTGGTCTATGTGCCGCCGACACGCTGGTCCAACGCCCATTGGCAGGAAGGCAAACCGGGCGAGCGACCGACCAGACAGGCCCCGGAGCAACCGGCCCGGCCCTTCGACACCAAGCCGGAACCGCTGTTTTCCGAACCCCTGACACCGCTGGAACTGCTGCGCGGCGACGATATCTACGTGGTCGGCACCTTCGACACCAAGGGTGCCGAACTGACCTATATCCGCGACCGGATCGTCGAACAGGGCCTCACTGTCCGCACGGTCGACCTCTCGACCTCCGGCAAGCCGTCCTCCGCCGACGTGCCGCCGCATATGGTGGCGGCTTATGCCCGCGGCGGCGCAGGGTCGGTCTTCACCGGCGACCGCGGCGCTTCGATCCGCGCCATGCAGGAAGCCTTCGAGAACTGGCTGCCCCGGCAACGCGGCATCGGCGGCGTGATTTCAGCGGCCGGGTCCGGCGGCACCGCGCTGGCGACACCGGCAATGCGCCGCCTGCCCGTCGGCGTGCCGAAGGTGATGATTTCCACCGTCGCCTCGGGCGAGGTCGGTCAATATGTCGGCCCGGCCGATATCATGATGATGTACTCGGTGACCGACGTGCAGGGCCTGAACCGCATATCCCGCCGTGTCCTGGCCAACGGCGCGAACGCGATCGCCGGCATGGTCAAGGCGGCCCGAAATGCAGGGCAGGAAAGCGACGGCAAGCCAAGCCTGGGGCTGACCATGTTCGGGGTCACCACGACCGCGATCCAGCAAATCACGGCGCAGCTCGAGGACCAATACGATTGTCTTGTCTTCCACGCCACGGGCGTCGGCGGCAGATCGATGGAAAAACTGGCCGACAGCGGCATGTTGAGTGCGGCCATCGACCTGACCACCACCGAGGTCTGCGACATGATGATGGGCGGTGTCTTCCCCGCTAACGAGGACCGCTTCGGCGCCTTCATCAGAACCCGCATCCCCTATGTCGGATCCGTCGGGGCGCTCGACATGGTCAATTTCGGCCCGCGCAACACGGTGCCCGAGAAATACAAGAACCGGACCTTCGTTGAACACAATCCGCAGGTCACCCTGATGCGCACGACCCGCGACGAGAACACCCGCATGGGTGAATGGATCGTCGAACGGCTGAACCGGATGGACGGGCCCGTGCGTTTTCTGATCCCGGAAAAAGGTGTTTCCGCCCTCGACGCCCCCGGCCAGCCCTTCCACGACCCGGAAGCGGATGCCGCCTTGTTCGAGGCGGTCACACGCAACTTCCGGGAAGGCCCGAACCGGCGACTGGTCCGGGTACCCCATCACATCAACGACCCCGGTTTCGCGGATGCGGCGGTCAGGGCGTTGGACGAGATCAATCCGACAAGAAGAGAGGCACGCAATGCCGCGCATTGAACGAAAGACACTTCTTGAGAAGTTCCACACCATGCGCCGGAACGGGGAACCGATCATCGGCGGCGGCGCGGGCACCGGCCTGTCGGCGAAGTGCGAGGAAGCCGGCGGCATCGACCTGATCGTGATCTACAATTCCGGGCGCTATCGCATGGCGGGCCGCGGATCACTGTCTGGTCTGATGGCCTATGGCAACGCCAACGAGATCGTCATGGAAATGGCCCATGAAGTGTTGCCGGTGGTGCAGCACACGCCGGTCCTTGCCGGCGTGAACGGAACGGATCCCTTCTGCATCTTCGATCATTACCTGGACCAGGTGAAAGCGATCGGCTTTTCCGGCGTCCAGAACTTCCCGACTGTCGGGCTGATCGACGGCACGTTCCGCGCCAATCTGGAAGAAACCGGCATGTCCTACGGGCAGGAGGTCGATGTGATCCGGATGGCCCGCGAAAAGGATCTGCTGACCACGCCCTACGTCTTCAACGAGGACGACGCGACGGCAATGGCCGCCGCCGGGGCCGATATCATCGTCTGCCATCTGGGTTTGACGACGGGCGGTTCAATCGGGGCGGAAACAGCGTTGAAACTGGAAGACTGCCCGGCCCTGGTCGACGCCTGGTCGGAAGCGGCCCGGCGCGTGAACCCCGAGGTTCTGGTCCTGGTCCATGGCGGTCCCGTCGCGATGCCTTCGGATGCCCAGTACATCCTGGACAATACCGAGCACTGCCACGGCTTCTACGGCGCTTCCTCCATGGAACGGCTGCCGACGGAAGTCGCCCTTACCGAACAAACCAAGGCCTTCAAGGCGATTAAAACTGCCCCGGGCAAATCTGGCTGAGAGGGAGAGAAACCATGTCTACCGGTCTGATAGGATCGATCATCCTCTGGCTCATCGTCGCGATCATCGTGATCGTCGTGGCCGTCTATCTGCTGAACTGGTTGTACCATCGTTCCACCAAGGAGGTCGCCTTCGTCCGGACCGGCTTTGGCGGGGAAAAGGTGGTGATAAACGGCGGCGCCCTGGTACTGCCGATTATCCATGAAGTGACGCCGGTCAACCTGAATGTCGTCCGCATACCGATCGCGCGGACGCGCGAGAATGCGGTCATCACGAAGGATCGCATGCGCGTCGATATCGAAGCGGATTTCTTTGTCCGGGTCGTGCAGGAAAAGAAAGCGGTTGCAGCCGCGGCATCCACGCTGGGCCGGCGAACCACCGATCCGGAAGGCCTGGCGGAACTGCTGTCGGGCAAGTTCATCAGCGCCCTGCGCTCCGTCGCGGCGGAACTGAGCCTCGACGAGATGCACGAGAAACGCGGGGACTACGTGGAGATCGTCGAGAAGCGGGCCGCCGAGGCACTAGCCAAGAACGGTTTGGAACTTGAATCGGTCGCCATCACGGACCTGGACCAGACCAATCTGGAATTCTTCAATCCGGCGAACCGGTTCGATGCCGAGGGTCTGACGCAACTGATCGAGACCATCGAGTCCCGTCGCAAGCTGCGCAACGACATCGAGCAATCCTCCATGCTGGCGATCCGCTCCCGCAACCTGGAAGCGGAAAAGGAAACCCTGAAGCTGGAGGAAGAGAGCGAAAGCTCCCGCCTCCATCAGGAACGTACGCTGGAAGCCCTGCGCGCCGAACAGCGCGCCGAGATCGAGCGCACGCGGGTAACCCGCCAGGCGGAAATCGAACGGTCCCGGATCACCACGGATCGCGAAACCCGCACCTATGAAATCGACCAGCGCCGCAGCCTGGAAGAAGAGGAGATCAAGGCGCGTCAGGAGGTCGAACAGGCCCGCATCGCCCAGGAGCAGGCCCTTGAGAAGGCGCGCATAGAACGCGAGCGTCTGATCCGTCAGGAACAGATCAAGCAGCGTCACGATGTCGAAAGCTCCGAGATTTCGGCGAACGAGGATCTGGAACGCGCCAAGATCGTCTCCGATCGTCAACTGCGGGAAGCCCGTATCCTGGCCGATCAGGAAACCGAAGCCCGCGACATCGCCCGTGGCCAGGAGTTGGAAACCGCCCGGATCGGCGCCAGCAAGGCTGTCGAGACGGCCCGGATCTCCCTCGACCAGAGTTTGGACAAGGCGCGGATCGAGCGCGACCGCCTGCTGCGCTCACAGCAGATCGCCCAACGGCAGACCATCGAGGAAGCGGAAATCGCCGCCCGCGAGGAGATCGAGCGCGCCCGCATCGCCTCCGACCGGGGCTTGGAAGAAGCCCGTATCCTGCAGGACCGTGACCTGAAGCGGCTTGAAGTGGAACGCGCCCAGGTCCTGGAACTGGCGGAAATCGAACGTCAAATCGTCGTGTTGCAGAAACAGGCCGAGGAAGCCGAGACGCGTATCGGTGTGGAAGCGGTCCGCGCCCGTGCGGTGGAGGCCGAGGAGAAGGTCACCACGACCCGCGAAACCGAGGTGGCCGAACGCCTGGCGTCGATCGACCGCATGATCGCCCGCAAGGACGCCGATACCCGGCAGATCGCGGCCGAGGCCGACAAGGTCACCGCGGCGGTCGCGGCGGAAGCTCAGCGCCTGAAGAACGAGGCGGAGAACATCCTGACCGAGGATGCGCGCGCCGCCCAGTTGCGGTCGAAGATGATCGACCGCCTGGAAGGCATCGTCCGCGAAAGCGTCCGTCCGATGGAGAAGATCGAGGGCATCAAGATCCTGCATGTCGACGGTCTGACCGGCACGGGCGGCGGCGGCAGCCGTTCACCCACGGACGAGGTCATCGAGAGCGCCCTGCGTTATCGCGCCCAGGCGCCGCTGATCGACGAGATGATGAAAGAAATCGGCGTTGAAAACCCGAACGTGGCGAAGATGGGCGACATCTTCCGCAGCGCAAAGGATGCCCAGAGCCTCGCCAAGGCCAACAAGACCGATAAGTCGGACGACTGACGATGGCCGAGGTTTACACATCTTCCGTCATCGGTGCGCCCGCGGACCGGATCTGGGCGGCGGTGCGCGATTTCAACGCCCTGCCCGACTGGCATCCGGCAATCGCGGAAAGCCGGATCGAGGGCGGCCAGCCCGCCGATCAGGTCGGCTGTGTCCGCGCTTTCCGGTTGAAGGACGGCAGTTTCATTCGCGAACGCTTGCTGGCGCTCAGCGACTACGACTTCTCCTGCACCTATTCGATCCTGGAAAGCCCGATGGGTGTGGAGAATTACGTCGCGACCCTGAAGCTGACCCCGATCACGGATGGCAACCAGACCTTCGCGGAATGGTCGGCTGAGTTCGACTGCGCGCAGGATCGCGAAGCCGAGCTTGTGGATCTGATCGGCAACGGTGTCTTCCAGGGCGGGTTCGACGCCCTGAAAGAAAGGTTCGGGGGGTAAGCGGCCATGGTCGTCCGTGTCGAACGCAGTACCGTCATAGACGCGCCCATCGCGGCGGTCTGGGACGTGTTGCGCGACTTCAACGGCCACGACCGCTGGCATCCCGCGGTCCGGCGCAGCAGCCTGGAATCCGGGCGCAAGACCGATCAGGTAGGCGCCGTCCGGAACTTCACCTTGCAGGGCGGCGAACGGGTGCGCGAACAATTGCTTTCGCTATCCGACAAGGATCACCGTTTCCGCTATGCCATCGTCGATGCGGACGTGCCGCTAAAGAACTATCTGGCGGAAGTTCGTTTGAAACCGGTCACCGATGGAAATCGAACCTTCTGGCATTGGTCTTCCAGGTTCGAGACCCCGCCGGGACAGGAAAACGAGTTGCGGGACCTGGTGGCGCAGGGCGTTTACGAGGCGGGGTTCGAGGCCGTCCGCGACCGTGTCGAGCGCCGACGTGCCGATGTGAGCGCCCCGGTCGTGACCAGCGGGCCCAGAATTGACGGAACCGCCATGGTGATCAACCGCCATGGCGGGCCGGAGGAACTGCACGCCGTCAAGATCAAGGCCCCCGCGCCGGGGCCGGGCCAGGTCCGCATTCGACAGACAGCCATCGGCGTCAACTATATCGATGTCTATTGCCGCACCGGTTATTTCAACCTGCTGGAACCGCCGCAGGCGCCCGGCATGGAGGCGGCGGGGATCGTCGTCGATACCGGTCCCGGCGTGCGCCATCTGCGCAAGGGCCAGCGTGTCGCCTATGCCTGTCCGCCGGTCGGCGCCTATGCCAGCCATCGTACGATGGACGCGGCACTGGTGATCCCGCTGCCAGACTGGATCGACCACGAGACCGCCGCGGCCGGCTTGTTGAAGGGCATGACGGCCGAATTTCTACTGTATCAGGTGCATGTGCTGAAGCCGAAGGAGACCGTGCTCGTCTATGCCCCCGCGGGCGGTGTCGGACGACTGCTCTGTCAATGGGCGAACCGATTGGGTGCGACCGTCATCGGTGCGACGTCATCCGAAGCCAAGGCGCAGATCGCGCGGGCGGCAGGGGCGCATCATGTCGTCGTCCCAGGCGAGAAAAGCCTCGAGGAACAGATCATGGACCTGACCAAAGGGCATGGCGCGGACGTCATTTACGACGCGGTCGGCAAGGACAGTTTCGCCCATTCCGTCGCAGCACTGGCGATCCGGGGTCACCTCGTCAGCTATGGTCAGGCATCCGGCGATATCGGGTCGTGGGATATAGGGTCGCTTGCATCGAAATCTATCACCCTGTCGCGTCCCAACTATGGCCACTACACGGACACGCCGGAAAAGGTCGCCGCGATCTCTGCGCGCCTTTTCGACGCCATCCGCAACGGCACCGTCAAAGTCGAAATCGGACAACGGTTCAAACTGAGTGAAGCGGCAGAGGCGCATCGCGCGCTGGAAGCCCGGGAAACCACCGGATCAACCATCCTGATACCGGATCAAACCTGAAGAGGATTTGTGATGAAGTTCTGCGTATTCGAATGGCAAGGCGGCCGCCATCTGGGCAAGCTGTCGGACAATGGCGACACGGTCGAACGCCTTGACCTGGCCGCGGATGGCAACGGCGTCGCCGCCCTGATCGGCCGGGACATGCCCGCCGTTCTGGACTCGATCCCAATGAAGGACGTCGCGATCTACGCTCCGGTTCCCCGCCCGCACCGGAATATCTTCTGCGTCGGAAAGAACTATTTCGAACACGCCCACGAATTCGCCAATTCCGGTTTCGACAGTTCCGCGGCGAAGGGTGCGGTACCAGAAGCACCGATCGTATTTTCGAAACTGCCCGAGACGGTCGTGCCCAACGGCGCGGCGATCAAGATCGATGCCTCCGTCACCACGGCTGTCGACTACGAGGCCGAACTGGGCGTTATCATCGGCAAGGCGGGTCGGAACGTTTCGAAAGAAGACGCCCTTTCCCATGTCTGGGGATACACCGTCATCAATGACGTGACGGCCCGCGACCTGCAGGGCAAGCACAGCCAATGGCTGATCGGCAAATCGCAGGACACCTTCTGCCCGATGGGGCCCGTCGCCGTTACGGCGGACGAAATCGACCTGGGCGATACCAGCGTCAAATGCTGGGTGAATGGCGAGCTTCGCCAGGATTCCAACACAAGCCTGCTGATCTTCGACGTGCCGACCATCATCGCCGCGATTTCCAACGGCATCACCCTGATGCCCGGGGACGTCATCGCGACCGGGACGCCGGCCGGTGTCGGCATCGGGTTCAAACCGCCGAAATACCTGACGCCGGGCGACTCGGTGAAGGTCGAAATCGCCGGTATCGGCACCTTGGAAAATCCGGTAGAGGCGATCTGATCATGGCCGACCGCTCGTTGGGCAGCATGATCGTTGAGGAAACCGGCGCCGCGACCGGTCCGGCGGTCGTGATGGTGCACGGGCTGGGCGGTGACTCGAACAGTTTCCAGCCCCTGATGAGCGTCCTGGAAGGTTATCGCGTGCTGCGCCCGGATTTGCCGGGCGCGGGACGCTCACCGCTCCGCCCCGGCCGTCCCGGTATCCGGGGCATGGCCGACAGTATCCTGGACGCGGCCCGCGCCGCCGGCGTCGCCCGTGCCCACTTCGTCGGTCATTCAATGGGGACATTGGTGTGCCAGGTGATCGCCGCCAGTCATCCCGAATGCGTGGCCTCGCTGACCCTGTTGGGTCCGATCCTCGAGCCACCCGTCGCCGCACGGGCCGGCCTGAAGGACCGCGCGGCGGCTGCCCGGTCCGACGGCATGGCGGGAATCGCCGATGCCGTGGCCCAGGGCAGCGTCTCGGAAGCCTCCCGCAAGGCCAATCCGGTCGTTGCCGCCTTTGTGCGGGAAAGCCTGATGCGGCAGGACCCGCGCGGATATGCGGAACATTGCCTCGCGTTGAGCGAGGCGGAACCGGCCGATCACGGGGCGATCAAGGCACCCACCCTGTTGGTCGCGGGCGACAAGGACCCGGTCGCACCGGTCGCGATGGGCAAGGCCCTGGCCTCGGCAATTGCGGGCGCACGCCTGGAAGTGATTCCGGATGTCGCCCATTGGATGATGATGGAAGCGCCCGGAAGAACGGCGACCCTTTTGGAAGAGCATTTGGAAGCGGCCGCGCATTGAACGCGGCCCAATGGAGGAGAGTGAACCATGGCTGAGTCGACTTTTGGCGGATGGGGCGGCGGCAACGGAAACGGCAACGGGTCTTCCGATATCGTTTTCACCAATGTCCGGATCATCGACGGGACCGGCGAGCAACCTTTCAACGGCGAGGTGACCGTCTCCGGCAATCGGATCAAATCGGTGCAGCGCTCGGGCGGCGGCTTCGGCCAGGGAGGCTATGGTTGGAACGGCAATGGCGGCCAGCGGATCGACGGGCGCGGCATGACACTGATGCCCGGCCTGATCGACGCGCATCTCCATCTCAGCTGGAACAACGCGCCCGGTATCAACCCGATTCAGATGATGCCTGTCGAAGAGCACATGTTGAATTGCGTCTATATGGCCAAGCTGCTTTTGGATTCCGGCTTCACCGCCGGCTACGGCGCGGCCGCCGCCAAGCCGCGGTTGGACGTGGTCATCCGCAACGCGATCAACGAAGGCAAAGTTCCCGGTCCCCGTTATACGGCGGCCACTCCGGAACTGACCTCGGTCGGCGGCTTGGGCGATGCTTCCCTGCCGCATATCCCGCATGAAGGTTTGAACCTGGGCGTCGTCGTTTCCGGCGTGGAAGACTGCCGCCGCAAGACGCGGGAGTTGATGAAAATCGGCGTCGACACCATCAAGATAAACCTGTCGGGTGAAGAGATCACCGGCATGGGCGCGGAAGAGAACCAGTTCGCGGACGACGAATTGGCCATCATCGCGGCGGAGGCCAAGGGCCGTCACCGCACCATGGCGGCCCATGCCCGGTCGAAAGAATCGGTGAAGCGCTGCGTCAAATACGGGATTGAAGTGATCTATCACGCTTCCTTCCACGACGAAGAAAGCCTGGACCTGCTGGAAGCGAACAAGGACAAGCATATCGTCGCGCCCGCCATCGCCTGGTTGATCAACACGGCCCGCAACGCCGGCGACTACGGGATCAAACCCGGCACCCCGTTGACCGACATGTACGAGCGCGAGTTGGAACACGCGATCGAGACCATGCAGAAGATGCACAAGCGCGGCATCCGCGTCCTGATCGGCGGCGATTACGGTTTTGCCTGGACGCCGCACGGCACCAATGCAAAAGACCTGGAATATTTCGTCGATATGCTCGGTTTCACGCCGCTGGAAGCGATCCGCGCCGGCACCATGTATGGCGGCCAGTTGATGGGGTTGCGTCTGGGCAAGGACAACGGGCTGGGCGTCATCCGCGAGGGGTATCTGGCCGACATGCTGTTGGTGGATGGCGACCCGTCGCGCGACGTGAAGGTGCTGCAGGACCATTCCCGCCTGGTGGCCATCATGAAGGACGGGAAATTCCACAAGGCCCCGGACCTGGGCAGCTACGAGCAACGCCGTATCGCCTGATCCGGGGTTTGCGGCAAACGGGCTTACGCAGGCGGATCGGTGACGATCACCGCGCCGGATGCGATCATCGCATCGATCGCGGCGCGGTCGTATCCACCTTCCGCCAGGATTTCGACGGAGTGCTGACCCAATAGCGGGGCCGGCATTTCGACACCGCCCGGCGTTTCGGAGAACTTCACCGGCAGGCCGAGCGCCTTGGTCGGGCCTGCCACCGGATGCTCCGTCTCCACGATCATTTCCCGAGCGATGACCTGGGGGTCACGCAGCATTTCGTTGATGGTCAGCACGGGGCCGGCGGGAACGCCGGCCTCTTCCAGCGTTGCCAGCCAATCTTCCGTCGTCCGCTGCCGAAAGACCTTGTTCAGCTCCTCCTCCAGCGCCGGCAGATTATGCATCCGGTTATGGTTGCTGTTGAAACGTGGGTCCTCGTTCAGTTCCGGCGCCCCGATGCAATGGACGAGCTTTTCCCAGTTTCGCTGGTTCGCCGCGCCCAGATTGATCCAACCGTCCGACGTCTGGAAAGACTGGTACGGCGCACTCAACGGATGGGCGGATCCCAGCGGATGCGGCGTCTCCCCCGTCGCGAAAGCGATGGCGGACTGCCAGTAGGTATGCGTGATCGCCGCCTCGAACAGGGACGTATCGACCTTCTGCCCCTGCCCGGTTTTCAGCTTATGCGCATAGGCCGCGGAGACCGCCATGGCGGCGATGATCCCGGCGGTGATGTCCGACAGCGGCGCGCCGACCTTGACCGGCGGCCGGCCCGGCCCTTCGCCGGTGATCGTCATCAGGCCAGACATCCCCTGTGCGATGAGGTCGAATCCGCCCCGGCTGGCATAGGGACCTGTCCGACCGAAACCGGAGATGGAGACGAAGATGATGCCCGGGTTTTCCTCTTTCAGCGTTTCGTAACCGAGGCCGAGGCGTTCCATCGTCCCGCCGCGGAAATTCTCGATCACGACATCCGCGTCCTTCAACAGGGTCTTCAACGCATCGCGCGCGGAATCCTGTTTCAGATCCAGCGCCAAACCACGCTTGTTGCGGTTCATCATCAGGAAAGCGGCGCTTTCCCCATTTATGTCGGGCGGTGTCAAACGGCGCGTGTCGTCGCCGGTCGGCTTTTCGACCTTGATGACGTCCGCCCCCATGTCGGCAAGCATCATCCCGCAGGTCGGCCCGGCCATGATATGGGTCAGTTCCAGGACCCGGCATCCATTCAATGGTCCAATCATGTCACTTGCCCTTCCAAACCGGCTTTCGCTTGCCGAGGAAGGCTTCGATCCCCTCCTTGAAATCGTCACTCATGTAACATTCGACGATGAAGTCGTCCCCGGTGGCTTCGGGCCCGTCGACCCGCAGGCGGCGGATCCCTTCCTTGGTCGCCCGCATGCAAAGCGGCGCGTTGCCTGCCAGGGTCTCGGCCAATTCCATCGCCCTGTCCCGAACCGCATCGGCGTCCGGCAGGACTTCCGAGACGAGCCCGATGGACAGCGCTTCCTGTGCCTCTATCAGACGGGTCGTCAGCAGGATTTCCTTCAGGCGTCCGACACCGATCAGCGGCGCCAGGCGTCCCAGATTGGCGATGGACAGGCAATTGCCCAGCGTCCGCGCGATCGGGAAGCCGTAGCGCAGGCGTTCATCGGTGATGCGGATATCGCAGGTCGCCGCGATGGCCGCCCCACCCCCGGTGCAGGCACCGGTGATCGCCGCCACTGTCGGCACCGGGCATTTCTCGATATCGGTCAGGACCTCGTCCATCGTCGATTCGTACCGCCGGGCATCCTCGGGTGATGAAAAAGCCCGGAATTGGGAAATATCGGTCCCGGCGGCAAAGGCCTTGCCGCCCGCGCCTTGGACGACGATGGCCTTGACCGGTCCGCCGATCTCGGTTTCCCGGCAAATCTTCGCCAAACCTTCATACATGCCGAAAGTCAGGGCATTCCGCGCCTCGGGCCTGTTCAGCGTTACCACACCAACGGCACCGTGGACTTCGTAAAGCAGTTCGCTCAGCGTTCCATCTCCCTTATGCACGCCCGCCTGTCGGGGGCTTATTTTTCCGATCTGCATCCCGATTTGGGACCAAGGGTACAAAACGCCCGGGCTTGGTCAATCGGGAGAACCGGGCCGAGTATCGCCGCCTTCGGCAGGAAAGTGATGAGGCTTCGCTTGCAAAACTGCCGTGACACAGGGACAAGAGCCGCCAAATCCCTGAGTCATTCTGTCGGAGTTAAAGGTTAGCCGTGTTTCGAAACGTTTTCGCCCTTCTCATCGCCGTGTTTTTAATCGCCTCCCCGGCACAGGCGGCGGAATCGATCCGCATCGCCTTCATCGACCCTCTATCCGGCCCCTTCGCCCGATCCGGCATCGCCGGGTTGCGAACCTTTGAGCTGGCCGCCGAACTGATGGTGAACGACAAGGGCGGCGTCTTGGACGGCAAGACGTTCGAAATCGTGTCCTACGACAATCAGGGCAGTCCGAAGGAAAGCCTGATACAGCTGAAGCGCGCCATCGACGCGGGCATTCGCTATATCGCCCAGGGCGCCAGTTCCTCCGTGGCCAATGCCATCACGGAGGCCGTCGACAAACACAATCGCCGCAATCCCGACCGCCCCGTCCTGTTCCTGAACTATTCGGCCAATGACCCGGCCCTGACCAACGAGAAGTGCAATTTCTGGCATTTCCGTTTCGACGCCCATGCGGATATGAAAATGGACGCCATCACCGACGTGATCGCGGCCGACAACGCCATCAAGAAAGTCTACGTGATTGGTCAGGACTATTCCTTCGGCAAGGCGGTAGCGGCCGCGGCCGTCAAATTCCTGGGTCAAAAGCGCCCCGATATCGAAATCGTCGGCAACGAGCTGCACCCGATCGGCAAAGTGAAGGATTTCAGCCCCTATGCGACCAAGATCGCGGCCTCCGGCGCGGACGCGGTGATCACCGGCAACTGGGGTGTCGACATGGTCGGGCTGGGCAAGGCGATCATCGATACGGGCCTCGATATCCCCATCATCACCTATTACGCCGCCCATGACGGCATTACGGCCACATTCGGCGAAAAGGGTCTGGACCGGATCCGCGTCGTGCATGAAGGCGCCTTCAATCCGCCGAGCCCGGCATTCGCTGCCTTCAACGACGCCTTCAAGGCCGCCAACCCGGAGATGGACATCAATCAGCCGCGTATTATCGGCGTGCTTCAATTCCTAGCTTTGGCGATGGAAAAGGCCGGCACCGACGCCCCCAAGGATGTCGCATTGGCCATGGAAGGGCTGGAGATGACGAATATCTACGGGCGGAAACTGTATATGCGTCCTGCGGATCATCAGATCATCCAGGATATCAACGTCCTCACCCATACCAATCGCGGTATCGAAGTGGATGCGGATAATTCCGGCTACGGCCTGATGATCAAATCCACCGTCCCGGCCGCCGGGGAAGGCCTTCCGACGTCCTGCGACATGAAAAGGCCGGGTTGATTTCCCACGTTTCAGGGACCACCAGCCAGAGCAAAGCTCTCCCGCCGGCGAACTCGTTTCTTGATTCTCGTCGGCGGTGAGGGTCTACTTCCTTCCAAAGGCTGAAAAAGCCGATGAAACGGTGCCGCCGAAACCGCAAAAGCGGGGGCGGGAGACAATAATCGCCGTTTCGGGATTAAACGGGAGGAAGCAATGGGATTGTTCAAGACAGTCAGGACTCTAAGTGCGGCCGCGTTGTTGGCCGCGTCGTCTTCGGCCGCCGCCTATGCGGCCGATAATATCCGCATCGCCTTTATCGATCCGCTATCGGGGCCATTCGCGACAACCGGAGAATCCGGTTATCGCACCTTCGAATACGCGGCGCAGACCATGGTCAACGACAAGGGCGGTGTGCTCGGCGGGCGGATGTTCGAAATCGTACCGATGGACAACAAGATCAGCCCGAAAGAAAGCCTGATCCAACTGAAGCGCGCGATCAGCGAGGGCATCCACTATGTGGTGCAGGGCAACAGTTCGGGCGTTGCCAACGCGCTGACGGACGCCATCAACAAGCATAACCGGCGCAATCCGGAACAACGGATCATCTTCCTGAATTATTCGGCCGTCGATCCGGCACTGACCAACGAGAAGTGCAACTTCTGGCATTTCCGCTTCGATGCGAATGCGGACATCAAGATGGACGCGCTGACCGATGTGATCGCCGGCGATGACGGCATCAAGAAGGTCTATATCATCGGCCAGGACTATTCCTTCGGGAAGGCCGTCGCCGCGGCGGCGGTGAAGTTCCTGGGCGAAAAACGCCCGGATATCGAAATCGTCGGCAACGAATTGCATCCGATCGGCAAGGTGAAGGATTTCACGCCCTACGCCACAAAGATCAAGGCATCCGGCGCCAATGCGGTCATCACCGGCAACTGGGGCGCGGACATGGTCGGCCTGGGCAAGGCAATCGTGGAAGCGGGCGTCGATGCGCCGATCTTCACCTACTACGCCGCGCATGACGGCATCACCGCGACCTTCGGCGAGAAAGGCGTCGATGTCATTCGCGTCGTGCATGAAGGCGCCTACAATCCGCCGAGCCCGGAATTCAAGGCCTTCAACGATGGCTTCAAAAAGGCCAATCCGGACAAGGACCTGAACCAACCGCGCATCATCGGCCTGATCCAGATGCTGGCCATGGCGATGGAAAAGGCAGGGTCGGACGATCCGGTTGCCGTTGCCAAAGCCTTGGAAGGCATGGAATTCACCAATATCTATGGCCGGAAAGTCCATATGCGGACGAGCGACCATCAGCTGATCCAGGACGTCAATATCCTCGTCCACACGGACAAGGATATCGAGGTCGATGCCGACAATTCCGGCTATGGTCTGCTGACGGAAAAGACGGTCGCGCAAGCCGGCAAGGATCTTCCGACCAGCTGCGAGATGGAACGCCCCTCCTGACCGGGGAAATCACCGAAACCGGCGGCTCGGCATGACGTCGTTTGACCTCATCGCCGAGTCGCTGTTTCGCTGGCCGACAGTGGGGCGGCGGCATAATCGCCCTGTCCGTCGGCACCTTTTCTCGGGGATTTATCGCGCGGGGATACGGTGGAACTTGTAATCTTTTCCTTGCTGAACGGGCTGGTGACCGGCCTGCTTCTGTTCATGTTGTCCAGCGGTTTGACGCTGATATTCAGCATGATGGGCGTGCTGAACTTCGCGCATGCCAGCTTCTATATGCTGGGCGCCTATTTCGCCTATACGATCAGCGGCTATATGGGTTTCTGGGTCGGGTTGATCGTCGCGCCCGTCCTGGTCGGTGTAGTCGGCGCACTGATCCAGCGCTATGGCCTGCGCTACGTCCATCGCTGGGGCCATGTGGCCGAACTGGTCTTCACCTTCGGCCTCGCCTTCCTGATCGAGGAAGTGGTACAGTTCTTCTGGGGCAAGGCGACCAAGGACTATCACGAACCGGAGCTGCTGGACTTTCCGCTGTTCACCCTGTTCGGCCAGTCCTTCCCCGCTTACAAGGCCTTCATGATCCTGATCTCCATCGGGATCTTCATCGCTCTCCTGATGATGCTGACCCGCACCCGCGTCGGCCTGATCATCCAGGCCGCGATCACGCATCCGAACACGGTTGCCAATCTGGGGCACAATGTGCCTCTGGTCTTCATGGGCGTCTTCGGGGTCGGGTCCGCCCTGGCCGGGTTGGCGGGCGTCATCGCCGGTCCTGCATTGGGCACCTTCCCCGGTATGGCCTTCGTGCTTGGCAGTATCGTTTTCGTCGTGATCGTCGTCGGCGGATTGGGATCGCTTGCAGGCGCCTTTGTCGCCTCGCTGCTGATCGGATGGCTGCAGACCTTCGCCATCGCGCTCGATTATTCCATGACAGACCTGTTGGATCTGCTGGGCATCGCTTTCGACGAAGATCATGTGTTGCGGGATCTTTGGACTCTGTCGCTGCCGCAGGTGGCGCCGATCCTGCCCTATCTGCTGCTGATCCTGATCCTGATTTTCCGGCCGACTGGCCTTATGGGTAAGCGGGAAACATGATGGGCGGACAAAGCAACACTTCCGCGCCGGCGCGCCGGCCGGGCATCCTCGGCCCCTTCGGCATCTGGATCGCCGCGGCCGTCCTGTTGGCCGTCATGCCGGCGATCTTCAACTCTCCCGTCTCCGTCACCATCATGAACCAGATGGGGATCTCGATCATCTTCGCCCTCAGCTACAACATGCTGCTGGGCCAGGGCGGCATGCTCTCCTTCGGCCATGCGGTCTTTTTCGGCCTGGGCGGCTTTCTGTCCGTCCATGTCATGAACTATGTGGAATATGACGGCTGGCCTATTCCGCTGCCCCTTCTGCCGTTCATCGGCGGGCTGTTCGGTCTGGCCTTCGCGGTCATCATCGGCAGTTTCTCGACCCGGCGCGCGGGTACCGTCTTTGCCATGATCTCTCTTGGCGTCGGTGAACTCGTCGCCGCCTGTTCGATCATCTTCGTCGCTTTCTTCGGCGGCGAGGAAGGCGTCAGCGGCGATCGGACCATGGGGCCGCCGGTCTTCGGAACGGAATTCCTGAAGGAGATAGAGGTCTACTACCTCACTGCGGTCATCGTCCTCATCGCCGCCGCGCTGATGTATCTTTTCTCCCTCACCCCGGCGGGCCGAATGGCGAATGCGGTGCGCGACAACCCGGAACGCGCCGAATTCGTCGGCTACAGCCAGCGGCAGGTTCGCTTCATCTCCTTCTGCGCATCGGGTTTCTTCGCCGGCATTGCGGGCGGCCTCTTCGCGGTGAACTACGAGATCCTGACCGAGGAGAACCTGAACCTCGTCACCTCCGGATGGGTTCTGCTGATGGCCTATATCGGCGGCATCGGCTTCTTCATCGGCCCGATCATCGGCGCGGTCCTGTTGACCCTGCTGCAAACCGTGCTCAGCAACCACACGGAACTTTGGCTGCTCTATGTCGGCCTGCTCTTCGTTCTGACGGTGATGTTCGTGCCCTCCGGTCTGACCGGTCTGATCATGATGCACGGCCCCGCCTACAAGGCCGGTCGCCTTCCCAACCTGACCAAGCCGTATCTGATAGCCGGCTTCCCGTTGCTGGTCGCGCTTGCGGGCGGCGTCGCGGTCCTTGAGATGCTGCATCATTTCAACAATGCGCCGGTCGGCGACACGGAAGCGCATTTCTTCTGGATGGCGGTGGATACCCACAATCCAATCATCTGGGCCGTCGCAATCGGCGTGACGGCCCTGGGGACCTATGCGACCTGCAAGGCCACGCCGCAGATCCGGGAGGCCTGGTCCGCCGCCAATGATTTCTCGACGAAGGGGGACGGCCGATGACCACCCCCGCCCTCAGCCTGGAAAGCGTTCGGAAGGATTTCGGGGAAACCCAGATCATTCGCGGCGTCGACCTGGAGATCGCCGCCGGCGAACGGCACGCCATCATCGGCCCGAACGGCGCAGGCAAGTCGACGCTGTTCCATCTGATCAGCGGAAAATACAGCAAAACCGCCGGACGCATCCGCCTGAACGGAGAGGACGTGTCGGCACTTGAACCATATGCCATCGCCCGCAAGGGATTGAGCCGAAGCTTTCAGATCACGAATATCTTCCCGCGCATGACGGTTTTCGAAAATGTCCGCTGCGGCTTGTTGTGGAGCATGGGCTTCAAATACGCCTTCTGGAAGCTGGTCGGACGGCAGCGCGACCTGAATGACAAGACGGCGGAGATCCTGGACCTGATCGGCCTGACCGACCGTGCCGGAATCCAGGCGGGCGTCCTGACTTATGCGGAACAGCGGACGCTGGAGATCGGTATCACCATCGCCGGCGGCGCCAATGTCATCATGCTGGACGAACCGACCGCGGGCATGAGCGCGTCGGAAACCGATCAGACCGTGGACCTGATCCGCCGTGTCACCGAAGGCAAGACCCTGGTCATGGTCGAACACGACATGGGTGTCGTCTTCGACCTGGCGGACCGGATTTCCGTGCTGGTCTACGGGGAGATCATCGCAACCGGAACGCCTGAGGAAATCCGCAATAACAAGGCGGTGCAGGAGGCCTATCTGGGCGAAGCCGCCGAGGACGAGGCGGATATGCCGGAAGGAGTATCGTGATGCTGCAAGTACGCGACCTTCAGGCCTTCTACGGCAAGAGTCACATCCTTCAAGGTGTCTCCTTCGATATCGCGGAGGGGGAAATCGTCAGTCTGCTGGGCCGCAACGGCGTCGGCCGGTCGACCACCTGCAAGGCGGTCATGGGCGAGGTGCCGCCACAGGGATCGATCAAATTCCGCGGCGCCGAATTGGTCGGCAAGAAACAGCATGAGATCGCGCGGCTTGGCATCGGATATGTGCCGGAGAACCGTGACGTTTTCCCGACCCTGACCGTGCGCCAGAACCTTATCCTGGGCATGAAAAGCGTGAAACAGCAGGGTCGCTGGTCGATTGAGGATATGTTCGACCTGTTTTCCAACCTGCGGGAACGCGCCGATGTGCGCGCGGGCGCGCTGTCGGGCGGCGAACAGCAGATGTTGACGATGTGCCGCACCCTGATGGGCGACCCGGACCTGATCATGATCGACGAGCCGACCGAAGGCCTAAGCCCGCAAATGGTGGAAAGGGTTGCGGGTTTGCTAGAGGAGATCGCCAGACGGAAGGTTTCCATCCTGCTGGTCGAACAGAAGCTGACAATAGCATTGCGTATTTCCCATCGTGTCTATGTTATGGGGCACGGCCATATGGTGTTCGAGGGAACGCCGGAGGCCCTGCGCGCCGACGCGCAAATCCGGTCGGAATGGCTGGAAGTATAAGAATCCGTCGGACACGATTAGTGGCGTAATGTGGGGGAAATGCGGAAATGAGTGATGCGGTTCTGATCGAGCGGCATGGATCGATTCTTGTCCTGTCGTTGAACAATCCGCCGGTAAACGGTTTGGGCCTGGCACTGCGGACGGGTATTTCCGACGCCCTGGACAAGGCCGAAGCGGATGACGCGGTTACCGCCGTCGTCATCAAGGGGGCCGGCCGCATGTTCAGCGCCGGCGCCGATATCACCGAATTCGGCACACCGCGATCCCTCGCCGACCCGAACCTTCCCAGCGTCTGCCTGCGTATCGAAAATTCGAAGAAACCCGTCGTTGCGGCAATCCATGGCGTCGCGGCGGGCGGTGGGCTGGAAACCGCTCTTTCCTGTCATTATCGGGTCGCATCGACCAAGACCAGGCTCGGCCTGCCGGAAGTGACGCTTGGGATCATCCCGGGGGCCGGCGGCACCCAGCGACTGCCCCGCCTGACCGGCGTTGAAACGGCCCTGAAACTGATCACCTCCGGTGAATTGGCACCCGCCGCAAAGGCCCACAAACTGGGCTATGTGGACGAAGTCGTTGAGGGCGACCCGCTGGAAGCCGCGCTGGCAGCTGCCGAACGCCTGGCCGCGTCCGGCGAATTGCGCCGGACCATGGATCAGGACGACAAGATCGCCGAAGCTCGGAATAATCCGCAGGTCTTCGACGATTTCGCAAAATCGATCGCCAAAAAAGCCCGCGGATTCGACGCCCCCTTCGCCTGTATCGAGGCCGTGAAGGCCGCCGTCACCCTGCCGGGTCCGGAAGGCCTCGCCAAGGAACGGGAGATCTTCAAGGGGCTTGTGACGTCCAATCAGGCGGCCTCACAGCGCCATGCCTTCTTCGCCGAGCGCGAGGTCGCCAAAATTCCCGACGTCCCGAAGGACACGCCGATCAAGGAAATCGCCAGCGCCGCGGTCATTGGCTGCGGCACCATGGGCGGCGGGATTACCATGAACTTCGCCAATGCGGGCATTCCCGTGACGGTGATCGAGAATGACCCGGCCGCCCTGGATCGCGGGCTGGAAACGATCGCCAAGAACTATCAGGCGACTGTGGACAAAGGCCGCATGACGGCCGAGGACATGGACAACCGCATGGGCCTTATCAGCGGCGCGACCGAGATGGACGCCATTGCGGACGCCGATATCGTGATTGAGGCGGTGTTCGAGGAAATGGACCTGAAAAAACAGGTCTTCGGCGAATTGGACCGGCTGTCGAAACCAGGCGCGATCCTGGCCACCAACACGTCCATGCTGGATATCGACGTCATCGCCGCTGCCACCGGCCGGCCGGAATCGGTGATCGGCACGCATTTCTTCAGCCCCGCGAATGTGATGAAGCTGATGGAAAACGTTCGGGGAAAGAAGACCTCCGCCGAAACCATCGCGACCGTCATGGACCTGTCCAAGAAACTGAAGAAGATCGGCGTGCTGGTCGGCGTTTGCGACGGTTTCGTCGGAAACCGGATGCTGGGGCCGTATCTCCGCGAGGCAGGCTTCCTGCTGGAGGAAGGCGCCCTGCCGAGCCAGATCGATAAGGCGATCTACGACTTCGGTTTCCCGATGGGACCGTTCGCCATGATGGACCTGGCCGGAAACGACGTCGGCTGGCGCATTCGCAAACGCCAGCGCGCCGAAAATCCGAACAACCTGCGCTACTCCGACATCGCCGACCGGATCTGCGAGATGGGCCGGTTCGGCCAGAAGACCGGCGGCGGCTGGCATGACTATGCCGATGGAAGAACCGCCACCCCCTCGCCCGTCGTTGAGGAACTGGTGGTCGAAACCTCAAAGCGCCAGGGTATTGAGCGGCGGCAGATTTCGGACGAGGAAATCATCGAACGCTGCCTCTATCCGCTGATCAACGAAGGCGCCCGTGTGCTGGAAGAGGGCATCGCCCTGCGCCCCAGCGACATCGATATCGTCTGGCTTTTCGGCTACGGCTTCCCGCGGTACCGTGGCGGCCCGATGTTCTATGCCGATACGGTCGGCGTGAAGACCGTCTATGACAAGATGTGCGAGTTCTATGAACGGCATGGCGAATTGATGACGCCCGCGCCGCTGCTTGAGAAACTTGCCAAGGAAGACAAGCGTTTCGCCGATCTCTAGGCGGGCGTATCTACAGGAGGACACATCCATGCGTGAAGCCGTAATCGCTTCGACGGCCCGAACCCCCATCGGCAAAGCCTTTCGCGGCGCCTTCAACAATACCCATGGCGCGACCATGGCCGGTCACGCGATCAAACACGCCGTTGAACGTGCCGGGATCGACCCGGGCCTGATCGAGGACGTGGTCTTGGGCTGCGGCTTCCCGGAAGGCGCAACTGGTGAGAACGTTGCCCGGTTGAGCGCCATCCGCGCCGGCCTGCCCGTCACCTCCGCAGGGACCACGATCAACCGGTTCTGCAGTTCCGGCATGCAGGCGATCGCCATGGCGGCGCAGCGCGTCATCATGGAAGGGGCGCCCGCCATGGTCGCCGGCGGCGTCGAATCCATCAGCCTGGTCCAGCCGCACCGGAACAATCATTTCTACAAGGAAGCCTGGCTTATGGAACATAAGCCGGACCTGTGGATGAGCATGATCGAAACCGCCGATATCGTGGCCGAACGCTATGGCGTCAGCCGCGAGGCGCAGGACGAATACGGTCTGCAATCACAGCAGCGCACCGCCGCGGGTCAGGAATCCGGCAAGTTCGACGACGAAATCGTGCCGATCACCACCACCAAGATCATGACCAACAAGGAAACCAAGGAAACTTGGGAAGAAGAGGTCACGATAGACAAGGACGAGTGCAACCGGCCGGACACCAAAATGGAAGGCCTGGCCGGTCTGCAGCCGGTGATGGGGCCGGACAAGTTCATCACCGCCGGCAATGCCAGCCAGCTTTCCGACGGCGCATCGGCTTCCGTCGTGATGGATGCGAAGGAAGCAGAGCGGTTGGGCGTCGAACCGCTCGGCTATTTCCGCGGCTTCGCCGTCGCCGGCTGCGAGCCGGACGAGATGGGCATCGGTCCGATCTACGCCGTACCGCGTCTGCTGGAACGCACCGGGTTGAAAATGGACGATATCGACCTGTGGGAATTGAACGAAGCCTTTGCGGTCCAGGTCCTGTATTGCCGTGACAAGCTGGGCATCCCGAACGATATCCTGAACGTCAACGGCGGTTCCATCGCCGTCGGCCATCCCTTCGGCATGACCGCCGCACGGCTGGTCGGCCACGCCTTGATCGAAGGCAAGCGCCGCGGTGCCAAGAATGTCGTCGTCACCATGTGCATCGGCGGCGGCCAGGGTGCGGCCGGCCTGTTCGAAGTCATCTGACGCAAGCCAATCCCGATAGGGAGGAATTAGATGGAACTGGTTCTCAGTCCTGAAGACGAAGCTTTCCGGCAGGAGGTCCGCACCTTCATCCGGGAGAAACTGGATCCCGAGACGAAGCGGAAAGTCGAATTGGGATATCCGTTGAACCGTGACGATTATGTCAAATGGCACAAGCGGATGTACGAGAAAGGCTGGGCTGCGCCGAACTGGCCCGTCGAATACGGCGGCACCGGCTGGACGCCGATCCAGCGTCATATCTATGACGAGGAACTGGCGCTGGGCAGTACGCCGCGGGTAATTCCCTTCGGCGTCAGCATGGTCGCCCCGGTGATCTACACTTTCGGGTCCGAGGAACAGAAGGCGAAATACCTGCCGCGCATTCTGTCCTTCGACGACTGGTGGTGTCAGGGCTATTCCGAGCCCGGTTCCGGCTCCGACCTCTCTTCGCTGCGTACCAAGGCAGTGCGGGACGGCGACCACTATGTCGTCAACGGCCAGAAGACCTGGACCACCCTGGCACAATATGCCGACATGATCTTCTGCCTGGTCCGCACCGACGACAGCGGCAAGCAGCAGGAGGGCATCAGCTTCCTGTTGATCGATATGAAAACGCCCGGGATCAGCGTCACCCCGATCGAGACCATTGACGGGGATGTGGAGATCAACAGCGTCTTCTTCGACGACGTCCGCGTACCGGTGGAAAACCGGGTCGGCGAGGAAGGCAAGGGCTGGACCTACGCGAAATTCCTGTTGGGTCACGAACGAACCGGGATTGCCGCCGTCGGACGCTCCAAACGGCAGCTGTCGCGCCTGAAGCATATCGCCGAACAGGAAGTGAACGGTGACATTACACTGGCCGAGGATCCTGCCTTCCGGGAACGACTGGCGGAAGTCGAAATAGAACTCTACGCCCTGGAGGCGATGGTCATCGGCGCCCTGGAGGGCGAAGCCCGGGGCAACCCACCCGGTCCGGAGGCCTCGATCCTGAAGATCAAGGGGGTCGAGGTTCAGCAGGCGATCACGGAACTGGCGGTCGAGGCGGTCGGCAACCATGCCCATGCCTTCGCCCCGGAAACCTGGGACCTGCATGCGAACGAGCCCGGATTCGGGCCTGACTACGCGGCCAGCGCCGCGCCGATCTATTTCAATTGGCGCAAGGCCTCGATCTATGGCGGGTCCAACGAGATCCAACGGAACATTATCGCCAAGCGCGTGCTTGGACTTTGAGACCCGGCCCGCAAAGCGGGACCAAAGGGCCAAGGACCCACACAGGGTCAGGGGGACGGAAAAGATGTCGGTTTGGCTGACGGATGAACAGCAGCTTATCAAGGACTCCGCGGAACGGCTGGTGCAGAACGATTACACGATCGAGGCACGCCAGAAACTGATCGAGAGCGAGGAAGGTTTCAGCCGCGACAACTGGGCGACCTTCGCCGAATTGGGCTGGCTCGGCCTGCCATTCAAGGAAGAACATGGGGGCTTCGGCGGCACCGCGGTGGACATGGCCGTTCTGATGGAAGCTCTCGGCAAGGGACTTGTCGTGGAGCCGTTCGCATCCTCCGTCATCCTGGCTGGAACGGCGCTGGATATCGGCGGCGGCCCCTTGGCGGAAGCCCTGCTGCCGGAGATGATCGCGGGGGAGCGCCTATTGGCTTTTGCGCATAGCGAACCGAAATCACGCTTCAACCTGAGCGACGTAACGGTCACGGCGGATGCCGAGGGGGACGGGTTCAAGATCAATGGCCAGAAGATGCTGGTCTACCACGGCGGCTCCGCCGACAGCCTGATCGTCTCCGCCCGGACGAGCGGCACGCAGCGCGACCGGGACGGCATCACCCTTTTCGTTGTCGATCGTACGGCCGAGGGCGTGACCGTGCGCGGTCACCGCACGGTCGACGGATTGCGCGCCGCTGAAATCACCCTCACGGACGTGAAGGTTGGCGCCGATGCGATCCTGGGCTTGCAGGATAAAGGGTTTGAGATCGTCGAGGACGTCATCGACCGCGCCTGTGTACAGTTCGCCGCGGAGGCCTGTGGCGCGATGGAAAAGGCGGTCGAACTCACCGTCGACTATACCAAGGAACGCAAACAGTTCGGGCGGCCGCTTTCGAGTTTCCAGGCCCTGCAGCACAAAATGGCCGACATGTATTCCGCGCATCAATTCGCCCGCGCGCTGACCTATCGGGCCGCCGCGCTGCTGGACGACTGCGACCCGGCGGAACGCGCCGAAGCTGCCGCGGCGGTGAAGGTCAAATGCGGCAATTCCTCGAAACTGGTGGGGGAGGAGGCGATTCAGTTGCACGGCGGCATGGGCATGACCGCCGACATGCCGATCGGCCACTACTTCAAACGCTTGACCATGATCAACGCGCTGTTCGGCAACGCGCAGTATCACCTGAAGCGATATGCGGCGATGAAGGCGGAATAGGAAAAGATATGTTTGAAACAACGGAACGGGCCGCGAAACTGGCCAACGAATTGACCGCGTTCATGGATGAGTACGTCTATCCTGCGGAAAAGGTCTTCGAGGAACAGTTGGAATCCCAGGCGGACCGCTGGCAGGTCCCGCCGATCATGGAGGAATTGAAAGAGAAAGCCCGGGCCGCCGGCCTGTGGAATCTCTTCCTGCCCGAGAGCGAATACGGCGCCGGCCTGACCAATCTGGAATATGCCGGCCTATGCGAGATCATGGGCCGTTCCCCCATCGGGCCCGAGGCGTTCAACTGCTCCGCCCCGGATACCGGCAATATGGAAGTGCTGGTGCGCTACGGCACCCCGGAACAGCGCAAGCAATGGCTGGAGCCTTTGCTCGATGGCAAGATCCGGTCATGCTTCGCAATGACGGAACCGGCCGTCGCCTCCTCCGACGCCACGAATATCGAGGCGTCGATTGAACGCGATGGCGACGACTACGTCATCAATGCCCGGAAATGGTGGACGTCCGGTGCGATGGACCACCGCTGCAAGATATCCATTTTCATGGGCAAGACCGATCCGACGGCGGAAAAACATAAACAGCAATCGATGATCCTGGTGCCGATGGACACGCCCGGAGTGAAGGTCGAACGCGCGCTGACCGTCTTCGGCTACGACCATGCGCCGCATGGCCATGCTGAAGTGACCTTCACGGATGTCCGTGTGCCTGCCTCGAACATGCTGCTCGGCGAAGGCCGCGGGTTCGAGATCGCGCAGGGCCGCCTCGGCCCGGGCCGAATTCACCATTGCATGCGCCAGATCGGCCAGGCGGAACGCGCCCTGGAATCCATCCGCGCGCGGGCCAAGGAACGGGTCGCCTTCGGCAAGCCATTGGCGGAACAGGGCGGCTTGCGCCAGATGGTCGCCGAATGCCGGATCGAAATCGACCAGGCACGACTGCTGACCCTTCACGCAGCCGACAAAATGGACAAGGTCGGCAACAAGGCCGCGCGGGCGGAAATCGCCATGATCAAGGTCGTCGCGCCGCGGGTGGCGGGCCGGGTCATCGACCGGGCGATCCAGGTTCATGGCGGCGGCGGCGTCAGCGGCGACTTCCCGTTGGCCCATGCCTATGGTCATTCACGGACCCTGCGCCTTGCCGACGGGCCTGACGAGGTGCATCTGGAATCCATCGCCAAGATCGAGTTCAAAAAGAACTGAATGGATAAGGGCCCCAATTCGGGGCCCTCTTTCTTGGCATCTACCGATCCGCGTTATCCTATTAACGTTTCCGGGCGATATCCCAGGCGATATCCGCCAGGACCGCGGCCTTCTTGCCGACGACCAGCGCGTTCTCGGAACTCGCATTGCCTTGCAGGGCGCGCGCATAGACACCCTGACAGATGGAGGCGAGGCGAAACATCGCGAAGACGATATAGAAGGGCCAGTTCGGGATCCCGTCCCGCCCGGTCATCCGGCAATAATGGGCGACATATTCCTCTTCGGAGGGAATACCCAGCTTGCGCAGATCCAGTCCCGAGATCCCTTTCAGGGATGGCGCACCATGCGGCAGATGGAAGGTCATGCAATTATACGCCAGATCGCCAAGGGGGTGACCGAGCGTCGCCAATTCCCAATCCAGCACTGCGATCACGCGGGGTTCCGTCGGGTGCAGGATCGTATTCTCCAGCCTGAAATCCCCATGGGCGATGGCGGTCTCGTCCTCCTCCGGCATGTTGGCCGGCAGCCACTCGATCAACGCGTCCATCGACGGCATTTCCTCCGTCTTGGCCGCATGGAACTGTTTGGTCCAACGGTCGATCTGCCGTTGAACATAGTTCGCAGGCTTGCCGAAATCGCCGAGACCAATTGCCTCAAAATCCACATTATGCAGCTTGGCCAGCGTATCGCAGAGCGACTCGTAGGTCGCCCGTCGTTCCGCCGGGGAGGACGCTTCCGGGATCGCCGGATCGGGCAGCACCCGTCCCTCAACATATTCCATCAGGAAAAAGGTCGTGCCGATGACTTCCTCCTCCTCGCACAACAGATGCATGGTGGGGACGGGCACATCGGTCTGCGACAATGCCTTCATCACGCGGTATTCCCGCTCCACCAGATGGGCCGAGGGCAGCAATTTGCCGGGCGGTTTCTTTCGCAGCACATAGCGCGTGCCGCCCGCTTCCAACCTATAGGTGGGGTTCGACTGGCCACCTTGATATTGCTGCACCGTCATCGGTTGCCGAAAGTCGTCCAACCCGGCGCCGACGAGATACTCGGCCAACCGGCCTTCATCCAGACGATGCGCGTCACTGACAGGTCCAAGCGTTCCCATGTTACGCCCCGCTGGAGATGGTCTGGCCGCCGTCGGCGACGATGTTCTGGCCGGTGATGAAACTGGCCGCCGGGGATGCCAGGAAAGCGGCCAGACCGCCGATTTCCTCCGGCTCGCCGATCCGGTGCAACGGCGCCTTGCGTTCGGAACGGCTGCGCACTTCCGGGTCCTCCCACAGGGCGCGGGCGAAATCCGTCTTGATCAGGCCAGGGGAAATCGCGTTGACGCGGATGTTCTTCGGTCCCCATTCGACCGCCAGATTGCGGACCAGTTGCGCTTCCGCCGCCTTGGATACGCCATATGCGCCGATCCGATCATTGCCGTAGAGACCGGCGATGGAGGAAATCACGATGATCGACCCGTCGCGCCGCGCAGCCATGTCCGGCAGTACCATCTTGCACAACGTGAAAGCGGACCGGACATTGGTGGTCATGATCTTGTCAAAGGCTTCGTCGGATACCTCCGCCAAGGGGCCGTAGACCGGGTTGATCGCCGCGTTGCAGACCAGAATGTCGATTTGGCCGAACGCCTCGCGCGTGCCGTCGACCAGGGCCTGCAATTCATCATTCCTGCCGATATGGCAAGGGATTGATACCGCGGAGATCCCGGTCGCTTTCAGTTCGGACGTGGTTTGCTCGCAAGCCTCGGCATTTCGGCTGGAAATCACCACATTGGCGCCCAAGCCGCCCATGGCCTCGGCGATTGCTCGGCCGATCCCGCGTGAAGACCCTGTAATCAGTGCCGTCTTGCCCGATAGATCGAAGATCATTCCGCTTCCCCCCTGTTTCATCGTTCTGTCTGTATTGCCTGAAGACTACCGACTGGGTTGCCGCCCTGTCGAGCCCGATGAAACCCGCTTGCCTTACCGACCTGCGGCGGCCAAGATTCCCTCACAAAAAGAAAGGGACGCGCCGGATTCCGGTTCCGCGTCAAGGAATTGGGAGGAAAATATGCGTGGCTTGATGATGAACCGGCCCCTGCTCGTCTCGTCATTGATCGAGTATGGAGCGGAGGTCCATTCGGACCAGAAGATCGTCTCCCGTCGGGTTGAAGGCGACATCCACCACCAGACATTCGCAGAAACCAGGGACAGGGTCGCGCAACTGGCGCATGCATTGAAAGCGCTCGGCATCGAAGAAGCCGATCGCGTCGCGACCATCGCCTGGAACGGCCACCGCCACCTGGAACTCTATTACGCGATCTCCGGCATCGGCGCGGTTTGTCATACGATCAATCCACGGCTTTTCGCGGAGCAGTTGGAATACATCGTGAACCATGCGGGCGATCGCGTGCTGTTCATCGATCTCACCTTCGTACCGATCATCGAGAAGATGCAGGGCAAGTTCCCAACGGTCGAACAAGTGGTCATCATGACCGACCGGGCGCATATGCCGGATACCTCCCTCCCGAATGTACTGTGCTACGAGGACCTGCTTGAAGGGCATCCGACATCCTACGATTGGCCTGACCTGGACGAAAACGCGGCTGCAGGGCTGTGTTACACGTCCGGAACGACCGGCAACCCGAAAGGCGTCCTCTATTCGAACCGGTCGCATGTGCTGCATGCCCTTTCCGTCGCCGCGGTTGACGGTTTCCACCTGGAAACCCGCGACGTTGTCCTTCCGGTCGTCCCCCTCTTCCACGTCAATGCCTGGGGTCTTCCCTATATCTGCATGGTGACGGGCACCAGCCTGGTTTTCCCGGGCCCGCATCTGGATGGGGCCAGCTTGTTCGACTTGATGGACGGGGAAGGCGTGACCGCCGCCTGGGGCGTCCCGACGGTTTGGCTTGGCCTTATCGGCGAAATGCGGAAACGCGACGCCAAACCGGGGGCGCTGGAATCGATGCTGATCGGCGGATCGGCCGCGCCGCGCGCCATGATCGAAACCTTCGAGAAGGATTACGGCATGGATATCGTGCACGGCTGGGGCATGACGGAAATGAGCCCGATCGGCACGATTGGCGTCCTCCCGCCCCGGTATGACGGGCGGGATATCGATGAACGGATAGACACGAAGGCAAAGCAGGGCCGCCGCCTGTTCCAGGTCGAGATGAAGATCACCGATCTGGACGGCAACCGACTGCCGCATGACGGCACGACATCGGGCGAGCTTTACGTTCGCGGTCCTTTCATCACCGGTGGATATTACAACGACGAAGACGCCAATGCCGGCTGCTTCGACGAAGAAGGCTGGTTCAAGACCGGCGATGTCGCGACCATCGACGAAGAGGGTTTTCTGTTGATCGTCGACCGCTCCAAGGACCTGATTAAATCGGGCGGCGAGTGGATCAGTTCCATTGACCTCGAAAACGCGGCTGTGGGCCACCCGGACATAGCCGAGGCCGCGGCCATCGGCCTGCCCCATCCGAAATGGGACGAACGTCCGTTGCTGGTCGTCGTTCCGCGCGACGGAGCCGAGCCCACCAAGGACGGCATCCAGGATTATCTGGCGACCAAGGTCGCCAAATGGTGGCTGCCCGACGATATCGCCTTCGTCGAGGCGATCCCCCATTCCGCGACCGGAAAGATCCGCAAGACGGAACTGCGCGACATGTTCAAGGACTATGTCCTTCCGACGGATTAGAATCGGCAACCCGTCGGTGACTGAGCGCCACGCGCAGCAGAATGGGTGTCAGCGCCGTGGTGATGACTGCGGTGAGCACCAGCGCGCTGTACATATTGCTGAGGATCGGATGAACGCCGTTGCCGATTGTGAATAAGCCTGCCTCTGCGGCGATGGAAACGATGAACAGTTCCACGGCGCCGCGTCCACTCATGCCGATGCCGATGGCGATGGCGTCCCGCGGATTATGCCCATTGGCCAAGTAGGCAGGCAGAGCACAGCCCACCAGCTTGCCGATGATCGCTACGACCACCAAGGCTGCGAGAAAGCCCGGCACTTCGATTAGAGCACTCAAATCCACCGTCAACCCGATAGAAGCGAAAAACACCGGGCCGAGTACGCCTTTTGTCACGGAATTCACCGTGCGGTCGATACTGTTGTAGGCCGCTCTTCCGACACGCTTCGGCTCGAAATAAAGCCCTGCCATGAAAGGGCCCAAAATGAAGTGCAGCCCCAGCCATTCCGCGAACAGGCCATAGACCAAGGCAACCGCCAGCAAAGTCATGATCCTGAGACCAGGCATGTGCACCCGATGCAACATGGCCCATAGTCGCTGATACAGAAAATGGCCGATCGCCCACGTGACAATGAAGAACACCGCGACCTTGCCCAACATCGCCGCCAGCGCCATGGCGTCGGGCGGTGCGCCCTTAGTGATCAGTTCGGTAACGATGCCTAGAAGGATCAAACCTATGATGTCGTCGATCACAGCGGCGGCGATGCTCACCTGGCCAATGGTGTGGTGCATCAGGCCGAAGTCCATAAACACTTTGGCCGCCACAGCAATGGCTGAGATGGACAACGCCACGCCGACCACGAACGCCTGCGCGCTGCGTGCGTCGCTGTCGGGAAGGTATACCCAGGCCAACACGAAACCCAAGGCGAGCGGTACCGCCACGCCACCAATGGCGACGGCAAAGGCTTGCTTTTCATGTTGAGCAATGTCGGTGGGACGCATTTCGATGCCAGCATACAAGAGCAGCATGATGATGCCGGCTTCGCCTACGGCATGTACGGCCGGATCGGCAGCGATGCCGTAGAGCCAGACCGCGTTTTCGGGCATATAACCGCCCGCCACCGCCGCCACCACGCCGGCCAGCACCTGACCCACGGCGGCCGGAATCTTGACCGCTTCGGCGAGATGTCCAAACACCCACGCGGCGATCAGGATGGTCAATAGATGTACAGCGGACTCCATGACCGGAGTTTATCCCGTCACGCGTCACTCGAAAACGTTGAAAGGAAGCCGAACCGCCAAGCAGTAAAACAAACGGACACCACACACCTACTCTCACGCGTTCATAGTGATTTGGGCACGTCGCCTTCTTGGGATCCTCGTCGGACCTTCAACGCGTCTCTATCGAATGCCCGAATTTCCAAGAAAGGCGGCGGTTTCTTTCATGCGTCCATGACCTAGAGCCCTTTCCGCTCAAAGGGCATTGCTGAGACGGGACTGGCGGATTTCTGGACGGGAATCAGGCGCGCCGCGACGCCGGTCTGCCGGACGCGGTGGCTGACACGATTCGGAAGAGCGCCAACCTTGCCTTTCGTTTACGTTGCTGCCGATCCGCCTTGCATCACTTGCGCCCCCACACCTAACGCACGATCTTCCAAATTGATCCAGGTGATGCGATATGCGCAGGATATGTTCTAGGCGACGCGCCCCGCCGCCGCGGCCGGGAAGCGCAGCGCGTCGAGGCGCTCTGCCGCTGCCTTCGCTTCGGCCAGGATATCCGCGAAAATCCCCGCGACCGGCTTTACCTCCGTCGCGAAGACGGCGGACTGGCCAAGGGAGAGCACCCCCTTGTTCCAATCGCCGCTGGTATAGGCTTCCTTTTGATGGATGCCGGCAACATAGGGTCTGTATTCCTCGTAATCGGTAACGCCTTCGTTCTCCAGCTTGGAGACCGACCGCGCATCCTCGTTGTCGAAGGCGCGGTATGTGTTGCGGAACGAAGACATGATCAACCGCGTGTCCCGTTCACTCGCCTCGACCACCTTGTCCTTGTAGGCGCGATGAGCCCAGATCTCCTCCGAGACGGTCATACGGGATCCCATGACCACCGCGTCCGCTCCCATGGCCAGCGCGGCTGTCACCTGGCTGCCATGACCGATTCCGCCGCCCACGATATAGGGGATCGTCAGGCTCTGCGCCGCCGCGGCGGTCTGTACCATGGTTCCGACAAGGTCCAGACCGGGATGCCCCCCGCATTCGGCCCCGACGATGGTGATGGCATCGACGCCCAGGGTTTCCGCCTTCTTCGCGTGTTTGATGGAGGCGACCTTGTGATTGATGATGACGCCCGCCGACTTCAAGTCGCCGAGGAATTCCTGCGGCGGCATGCCCGCCGTCTCGACGAGATCGACCCCTTCGGCGAGCATGATGTCCACATGTTTGTGCAGCATCTCGTTGGAGCCCGGCTGCATCGACAGATACAGGTTCACCCCGAACCGCTTGCCGCCGGTCAGCTCCCGGCATTTCTGCAACTCAGCCCGAAAGGCCTCCGGGTCCGGAAAGGTCTTCGCCGTGATGAAGCCCATGCCCCCCGCATTGACGCTGGCGGCGACATAATTCGCATCCGAAAGCCACATCAGGCCACCGCACAACAGGGGGTGTTCTATCCCGAACAGGTCGGTGATCCGGGTCTTGAACAATTGGGACATCAATCTCTCCTCGTTCCGGCTTAACCGGCTTGCGCCCGGTTCTGCGCTTCTTCGCGCAGCGAGTTCTTCAATATCTTTCCCGCCGGCGTAACCGGCAGATTGTCGCTGAAAATGTATTCCGACGGGCGTTTGTAGGGGGCGAGGCTTGCCTCGGCATGGGCGCGCAGTTCGTCCACCGATATCGTCCGGCCGGCTACCGGTTGAACAAAGGCGACAACTTCCTCGTTGCCGTCGACCGCACGCCCGACGACGGCCGACAAAGCCACGTTCGGGTGGCTGTTCAGTGCCGTCTCCACATCGATGGGATAAACGTTGAATCCTGACCGTATGATCAATTCCTTTAACCGGCCGGCAATATAGAAAAAGCCGTCGGCTGTGCGTCTGGCGAAATCGCCGGTGCGGTACCAGCCATCGGGCAGCAGCACTTTCGCTGTTTCTTCCGGATTGTGGTAATAGCCCTTCATATTGCCTGGGCTTCTAACCCAGAACTCGCCGATCTCTCCGTCCGGCATGTCCTGCAGCGTATTCGGATCGACAATCCGGGCTTCCACCGACTTGAACAGAACGCCCACGCTGTCGTCGTCCGCCGGATTATCGCCGGTCGTCGCGCAGACCCCGGCGGTCGTCTCCGTTAGACCGTAGCCGTTCTTCAGCTGAATTTTCCACATTGCTTCGATGCGCTGCTTGATCGACAGATCCAGCGGAGCGCCGCCCGCCGAGGCATAACGTATCCGTGGTGGTATCAAGGGTTTGCCGCGTAACGTGGCGAGTTCCAGGAAATGCGCGTACATCGCGGGCACGCCCTGGAAGATCGTGACGCCGTCGTTTTCCAGCAGATCGGCCATTTCCTGTGCGTTGAAACGAGAGCGCAGGATCAGTTCCCCCGCGCCATACACCGTCCCGACAAAGACCGAGGACAGACCGAAGACGTGGGAGATCGGTAAGACACCCAGGGTCTTCTCGCCAGGCTTTGTACCGCGCAGTTCGGAAGATCGCTGCGCCGTAAAGATAAGGTTGCCATGCGTCAGCATGACGCCTTTCGGCTGCCCGGTCGTGCCCGATGTGTAGAGCAGGACCGCGACCGCATCGGCACCCTCCGGCTCGTTCGTTTCGGGAACGGCATCAACTGCAGGGGTCGCCTGAATACCGGCAACCGAGCCGAGGTCGATTACCGCCGCACCATCGGCCTGTGCCATCGCCGCGGCCGGTTCGGAAATGCCTGTCGTATAAAACCGCGCCCTGGGTCCGCAATGCCCCGCGATCCGGTCGATTTCCGCCTTGGCGATCCGGGCGTTGACGATCACCGACCAGGCGCCGATACGGCTGACCGCGAAAATCAGCACACAAAGCGCGGCGCAGTTTTCATTCACAATCAGGACCCTGTCACCAGGGCGGATGCCGTGGGCCCGCAGGGCTTTTTCCGCCGCATCCACCGCCTGCTTCAGGCTATGACCCGTGAGGACATGATCCAATGCGCGGATGATGACGCCGTCACCCGCCAATTCAGGCAATCGATCCGCCAATTCGTGAATTCTGCGGAACGCGCGCCACGCATCCAAGTCAGCCATACCCCACCCTGAACCTAGTCAGCCATTTTTCTAACCGGGCTTCGATTACCCGCTGGGCGCATCTTGTTGGCGTTCCCGTGACGGGGCAAGCGGCAATGCCGGAAATTCAGCCTATTCAGCCGGTCATGGCGGTCAACCGCGCCGGACCGGGGCCTCGCCGGCAGCTTGTTCCTTGGCGAGGGCTTCCTCGTCCTGTTTTCCGTAAGTCGAGAATTTTTCGAGCACGCGGACCATCTCCGCGTCGTCCAGAATTGCAGGCTCACCCGCCTCGCAGGCCAGGAAATATTGCTGACACAGGGCCTCGACCTCGCCGGCGAGCCACAATGCCTTCGCCAGGGTTGGCCCGAAACTGATCGTACCGTGATTTGCCAGCAGGCAGGCTTTCCGCCCTTCCAGCGCCCGCAGCATGTTGGCGGACAGTTCCTTGGTGCCGAAAGTGGCATATTCCGCGCAACGCAGGGAGGTCCCCCCGGCAACCGCGATCATGTAGTGGAAAGGCGGGATATCCTTGCGCAGACAGGAAAGCGCGGTCGCATGGGTTGAATGGGTATGGACGATGGCCTGGGCCTCGGGCCGGTCGCGGTAGATGTCCAGATGCATGCGCCATTCTGAAGACGGACGCCAGTCGCCGAAATAGCCGCCGTCCAGATCCATTTCCACGACCTGGTCCGGAGTCATCGTGTCGTAGGTAACCCCGGAAGCGGTAACGAAAAACCCCTTCCCGCCGCGGACGCTGACATTACCGGATGTGCCCTGATTGATCCCGCTGGCGTTCATTGCCAGGCAGGTCTCAATAACCGATTTCCGAAGCTTGATATTGCTGAGGCGCGTCATTTCACGTTTGCCGATCAAGATAGGAACGGACGGTTTCAAGCTCTTCCCTGAACGTCTCCTGCAACGCAGCGGCAAGGTCGGAGAGATCCCCGGCATCGCCGCCGGATCTGGCCTTGTCCTCCAGCGTGTCAGCCAGATCCGCGGATCTATTCAGGCTCAACGCCCCGCAGGAGGACTTCAAGGAATGAGCAGCCTCGGCGACGGCGAGACCGTCAGCCGCTCGCATTCCGTCCTGGATTTCCTGCAACAGCCGTGGCCCCAAATTGTCCATTTCCGCCACGGCATAACGAGCGCCGTCCACCCCGGCAATTTCCAGAAGCTCCGAGAATGCTGTATTTTGCTCAATCCGCAATACGCGCCCCTGTGGCCCTTAACACATGCGGGGATGTTAGGGGAAATAGGGAACGGATGGCTAGAGGAAGAAACGCTTTCGCGCCAAATGAAGTCGGCGGTCGGGATCAGGAAACGCTGAAGCTTTCGCCGCAACCGCAACGCGCGGTCTCATTCGGGTTGGCAAAGGTAAAGCCGGAGGAAAACTTGCTTTCCTCATAGTCCATTTCCGCACCGATCAGGAACATGACCGCCGCAGGGTCGATGAAGACCTTCACGCCCTTGTCCTCGACCACTTCTTCGAACTGCTTCTTGTCCTTGGCGTATTCGACCACATAGGAAAGGCCCGAGCAGCCCTTGTTCGCAACGGCAACGCGCAGGCCCAGGACATCCTGCCCGCCTTTGTCGACCAACGCCTTGACGCGCTGCGCGGCAGCGTCCGTCAGGGTCAGAATTGGTGTACCGGTACCGAACATTTCAAATCTCCATCATCCTCAAGGCGGTAATGTGGGTCCGCCAATCCCGTCCGCAAGCGCCGCGCCGAAAGAAATCTCCCGAAAGACGTCCTTAAAAGAAATCCAGGGCCATCTTGGCGTCGTCGGACATCTGATCCGGCGTCCAGGGCGGCGTCCAGGTCAGCGTCACCACAACCTCGCCGACACCTTCCACACCGGCCAGCGCCTGCGCCACCTGCCCCGGCATCTCACCGGCCACCGGACAGGCGGGCGCCGTGAGCGTCATGGTAACATCCACGTCCCCATTATCCTGCATCGTACATTCATAGATCAGGCCGAGGTCATAGATATTCACCGGAATTTCCGGATCATGCACGGTCCTCAGCGCCGCCTCCAATTCCTCCGGCTTGGCTTTCTCCACGCCGTCGGGCAGCGGGTATCCGGCCCGCGCCTGCATGCCTTCCTCGGCGGCCTGCATGCCTTCGCCGCCGAACATGTCGTATCCTGGATAAGGGCTGTACATCGTATCTGGTCCCGTCAGATATGGTTTCGGCCGAATGTCAGCCGAAAATCCGTTTCACTTTCTCGAGCGCGTTGGCGAGCGTGTCGACCTCCGCCCGCGTGTTGTACATGCCGAAACTGGCGCGCGTCGTTCCCGTAACGCCGAAACGGTGCATCAGCGGTTCGGCGCAATGATGGCCCGCGCGCACGCAGACGCCTTCGCGGTCGACGATCGTCGCGATGTCATGCGGATGGGCATCCCCCATGGTGAAGGAGATCACCGCCGTCTTATGCGCCGCGGTGCCATAGATCTTCAGGCCGTCTATCGCAGACAGACGCTGTGTCGCGTATTGCAGCAGGTCCGCTTCATGCGCAGCGATTCCATCCAGCCCGACGCCGGTGACGTAATCCACCGCCGCGCCGAGCCCGATCGCCTGCACGATCGGCGGCGTGCCGGCCTCGAATTTCGCGGGCAGTTCCGCCCAGGTCGAGCCTTCATAGGCGACCGTCGAGATCATGTCCCCGCCGCCCATGAAGGGCGGCATCGCATCCAGCACGTCCTCCTTGCCGTAGAGCACGCCGATGCCGGACGGACCGTAGAGTTTGTGGCCGGTGAATACATAGAAGTCGCAATCGATCTCCTGTACGTCGACCGGCATGTGCATGACCGCCTGGCTGCCGTCCAACAACACCTTGGCCCCCACCTGATGTGCGGCCTGTATGATTTCCTTCACCGGCGTCACGCTGCCCAAGACGTTCGAAACATGGGTGATCGCAACCAGCTTGGTCTTTTCGGTCAGCAACTCACGGAAAGCATCCATACGCAGCTCACCGTCATCGGTGATCGGCGCAACCTTCAGCACGATGCCTTTCATGTCCCGCAGCAACTGCCACGGTACGATGTTGGAGTGATGCTCCATGTCGGAGATGATGACCTCATCCCCTTCCATCAGGCAGCCGCGCCCAAAGCTGTAGGCAACCAGGTTGATCGCGGCCGTGGTATTGCCGGCGAAAACGACGTTCCGCTCGGACGGCGCATTCAGGAAGGCACGAATTTTCTCCCGCGCCGCTTCATAGGCCGCGGTAACGTTTTCGCTGAAGGCATAGGCCCCGCGGTGAACGTTGGCGTATTCATTCTCATAATGCCAGCGAACAAGGTCGATGACCTGCCGCGGCTTTTGCGCCGACGCGCCACTGTCCAGGAAACACAAGGGCTTGCCGTGAACTTCCGTCGACAGGATCGGAAAATCGGCGCGAACCGCGTCGATATCGAAGGTGGGCTTCACCGCCCCTGCTGCTGCGCTCATGCCAATCCTCCTTCGAACAAAGGCTGCAGACGCGCGGTCAAGAGACCCTGCAATGCATCCCGTACGGTCACTTTCTGAACTTCGTCCACCGCTTCCATCAAGAAGGCCTGAACCAGCATCGCGCGCGCCGTCGCCGCGTCGATCCCGCGGGCCCGAAGATAGAACAGCTGCTGATCATCCAGCGCCCCGATCGTCGCACCGTGGCTGCAGCGGACGTCGTCCGCATAGATTTCAAGCTCGGGCTTGGAATCCGCTTCCGCCTTGTCGGACAGCAGAAGCGACTTGTTCAACTGATGCCCGTCCGTGTTCTGCGCATCGGGCCGAACCAGAATCTTGCCCTGGAACACGCCGCGCGACGTTTCGGCCAATACGCCCTTGAAGACTTCGCGGCTGGTGCTGTTCGGCTTTGCATGATCGATGAAGGTGGTATTGTCGACATGCGACGCGCCATATCCCAGATAGGCGCCGTTCAGCCGGCCTTCGACGCGTTCCCCGTCCAGCGTCAGCCGAACGTCGTTGCGCATCGTTCCCTTGCCCAGGCTGAGCGTAAATCCATCGTAAATCGATTTGTCGCCGCAATGGATCGCCGTTGTGGAAATGTCGAAAGACTCCGCCGCTTGATCCTGAAGCTTGTAATGGCCCAACCGCGCAGACGGCGCGAGGTTCACCTCGACAACTGTGTTGGAGAGGGTCGGCGCGGAGTCCAGACCGATATGGGATTCGACGATCGTCGCCTCAGCAGCCTCTCCCAACTGAATCAAAATCCGCGGATGGAATGCGGTCGGCGCCGCCGCCGAATAACCGACGGAAATGATATGCAGCGGTTTATCGAGCGCCTTGCCCTCGTCCACGCGCACGAGGACGCCGTCGTCCAGATGCGCCGTATTGAGCGCCGCCATCGGCGCCGTGTTGATCGGAACAAGCGATGCGAGGATATCTGAGACGGCCGTGTCGGACATGGCTTCCGGCATCGGCAGAACGCGGACGCCCTTCGGCAAGCCGGCCAGATCGGAAAGGACCGGGTCGAACCGACCGTTCAGCAGGACGACCGTATAGGCATCCAATGCCGGGATCGCGGCTTGAACCTGTGCGAAATCCGCCCCATCGGCTGACGGCCCTGACCAGTCGACCTTCCGCATGGCGTTCAGACTGGTGTATTTCCAGGCTTCCGTCTTCTGCGTCGGCAGGCCCGACGCGGTTACCGCGCGCCGACCCTCGGCCCGGAGATCCGCCAAGGGACCGCGATCCGCAACCTCGGCACCCCCTCCGCCCGGCGCGGCGTCCAGCAGCCGCCCGAGTGCCGGCTCAAGCTTCTGTAGTTCCTTCGATACGGACATGGATCAGGCCGCCGCTTCCAGGATATGCGCGTAGCCGCGCTCCTCCAGTTCCAGGGCGAGCGATTTGTCGCCCGATTTGATGATCTTGCCATTGGCCAGGACGTGAACCTTGTCGGGGACCACATAGTCCAACAGGCGCTGATAGTGTGTGATCACCAGCATCGCGCGTTCCGGACTGCGCAAAGCGTTCACGCCTTCGGAGACGATCTTCAAGGCATCAATGTCGAGACCGCTGTCGGTTTCGTCCAGGATGGCGAGTTTCGGTTCCAGAACCGCCATCTGCAGCGTTTCGTTCCGCTTCTTCTCGCCGCCGGAGAAGCCCACATTGACCGGGCGCTTCAACATGTCGTCCGGCATGTTCAGATCCTTGGCCTTGCCGCGGACGAACTTCACGAATTCCATCGCATCGTATTCCGGCTCGCCACGATACTTGCGCTTGGCGTTCACCGCATGACGCAGGAAGGTCGTCCCGGCCACACCGGGGATCTCGACCGGATACTGGAAGGCCAGGAACACGCCTTCGCAAGCCCGTTCTTCCGGCTCAAGATCCAGCAGATTCTTGCCGTCATAGATTACTTCACCGCCCGTAACCTCATAGCCATCCCGTCCGGCAAGCACGTAGGACAACGTGCTTTTACCGGAACCGTTCGGTCCCATGATCGCATGGACCTCACCCGGTTCGATGATCAAATCGATCCCTTTCAGGATCGGCTTCCCATCCACCTCGGCATGCAGGTCACGAATTTCCAACAAGGCCATCGTCGCTTACTCCTTCCACGTCGCGTATCCCCCCGTCCCGGGGACGGCCCGGACTCTCGCCCGGCCCGTTATCCGACGCTGCCTTCCAAACTGATACCGATTAGTTTCTGTGCCTCCACGGCAAACTCCATGGGCAGGGTCTGCATCACTTCCTTGCAGAACCCGTTCACGATCAGGCCGACCGCGTCTTCCCCGCTCATTCCTCGTGACAGGCAATAGAACAGTTGATCCTCGCTGATCTTCGAGGTCGTCGCTTCGTGCTCAACCTTCGCGGACGGGTTCCTGCTCTCGATATAGGGCACAGTATGGGCACCGCAGGTATCCCCGATCAACAAGCTGTCGCATTGGGTAAAGTTACGCGCACCCTCCGCCTTCGGCATGATCCGAACCAGCCCCCGATAGGTCTGGTCGGCCCGGCCCGCCGAGATCCCTTTGGAGATGATCTTGGAGGTGGTGTTCTTGCCGATATGGATCATCTTCGTCCCGGTATCGGCTTGCTGCGCATTATTGGTAATGGCGACCGAATAGAATTCGCCCACCGAATTGTCACCCTGCAGGATGCAGCTGGGATATTTCCAGGTCACCGCCGAACCGGTTTCCACCTGGGTCCAGGAGATCTTCGAATTCCGCCCACGGCAGGCGCCGCGCTTGGTGACGAAATTGTAGATCCCGCCCTTGCCGTCCTCGTCACCGGGATACCAGTTCTGCACCGTCGAGTATTTGATCTCGGCGTCGTCGAGCGCAATTAGTTCCACGACCGCCGCGTGCAGCTGGTTCTCGTCGCGTTGCGGCGCCGTACAGCCTTCGAGATAGCTGACATAGGAATTGTCGTCGGCGATGATCAGCGTCCGTTCGAACTGCCCCGTATTTTCCGCGTTGATGCGGAAATAGGTCGACAGTTCCATCGGGCAGCGTACGCCCTTCGGGATATAGACGAAGCTGCCGTCGGTGAAGACCGCACTGTTCAAGCACGCATGCTTGTTATCGGAATAAGGTACGACGGAACCGAGATACTTCCGGACCAGATCCGGATGCGTCTTCACGGCTTCGGAAATCGAGCAGAAAATGACGCCGTGTTTTTCCAGTTCCTTTTTGAAAGTGGTGGCGACCGACACACTGTCGAAGACAGCATCGACCGCTACTTTCGGGGCACCCTCCACACCGGCAAGCACTTCCTGCTCCCGCAGCGGAATCCCCAGCTTCTCATAGGTTTCCAACAGCTTGGGATCGACCTCGTCCAGGCTCTTTGGCTTATCGGTCGATTTCGGCGCCGCGTAGTAATAGGCATCCTGATAGTCGATCTCCGGGAAGGCGACCTTCTGCCACGACGGTTCCGGCATTTCCTGCCAGGCCTTGAACGCACGCAACCGCCATTCGAGCAGCCATTCCGGCTCCCCCTTCTTGGCGGAAATCATACGCACGATATCCTCGTTCACGCCCTTGGGCGCGAGTTCCATCTCGATATCGGTGGAGAAACCGTATTTGTACTTGTCGGTACCGAGTTCACGGACCTGCTGAACGGTTTCCTTCGTCGCTACCATGGGACCTACTCCAAATCACCGATTGCCGGTGCGGACTTCTGCCCGCCGACCGGTGGCATGTCTATAAAATTGGGAACGCTCTCGACGGAGAGAATTTCGGCCAAACTGACGGATTCGAACGCTGTTTGGACAGCCGTATTCAACCGGTCCCACCGCCCCCGCATCGGGCAGCAGGTCTCTACCGAACAATCGCCCGTCGCCTCATCGACACAAGCGGTCAGGGCCACCGGCCCGTCGATCGCCGAGATGATTTCCGCCACGGATACTTCCGTCGCCGCGCGGTCCAGCACATAGCCGCCCTGGGTGCCGCGCCGGGACTCGATGACCTCGCTCCGCGCCAGAAGTTTCAGCACTTTGGCAACGGTCGGCTGGGGAAGCGCGGTCGCCTCGGCCAAGTCCAACGCGGTCATGACATGACCTGAGCGCCCAGCCATCTGGCTGAGCACCACCACCGCGTAATCCGTGAGCCGGCTCAATCTGAGCATCGCCGTTTCCAATGTGCCTCGATTTAAATAGGACTAATTTGGTCCCATAGTTAAGGACAATATTAGTCCTATTTAGCTTCATGACAAGCACCGAGGCGTAAAAACGGTCCCGCCGAACCGATTTTTCAGGCGTTTCGGAACCGGGCGAAACCCGATTTCGCACCTCTAGCCGGACGGCAAAGGCGCGAGGTTGCGAAGACCTTCCGCATCGCCCGGGATGAAGCCGCTGAAGATGTACCAGCAGATATTCTCATCCTCCGGGCAGAGCTGGACCACGCCATTCTTCACGAAGACCTTCGAACAGGCGAAATCGAGGGGGCGCAGATATTCCTCACACAGCCTGTCACGGGAAACCATCCAGTGTCGATCCAGCCTGAATCCGCCGCGGTCGCTGCTACGCACCCCGTCCGGCCCAAAATAATAGACCGTTTCATTATCGTCCCGGCCATAAGTCAGATGCACGGTGCGGTCGGTCAGGAGCATCCGGATTTCTTCACTGTCCATCCGGCGGAAGCCGTCCATTTCCAACGTAAGTTCGCTTGTCGCGTCCAGGGCACGAACAGGCGCGACGAGCACCATGACGGTCGCGACAGCGAGAAAAGTGACAAGAGTGACGTATTTCATGCGGCCGCCCCCGATGGTTCCCGTACTCCGACAGTGTCCGGGTCAGCCTAACCGACATGCAAGGCCAAAATATGAAAACCGGGCCTGGAACACAGTCCAGGCCGGGCTTTCGCTACCCATTCAGCCGTGCCCGCATCAAGCGGTCACGGATTTTGAGGTTTAGATCACGCCATAGGCGAGCATCGCGTCGGCGACCTTCACGAAACCGGCGATATTGGCACCGGCGACATAGTCGGTATCGCCATCCTTGCCCTTGCCTTCGCCGTATTTGTGGCAGCTGTCATGGATGCCCTTCATGATGTTCTGCAGCAGATCCTGCAGTTCGTTTTCCTTCCAGGAAATACGCGCCGAGTTCTGGCTCATTTCCAGACCGGAAACCGCGACGCCGCCGGCATTTGCCGCCTTCGCCGGGCCGAACAGGACACCGGCCGCCTGGAACGCATGCATGCCGTCGATCTCCGTCGGCATGTTGGCACCCTCGGCGAGCCCGCGGATGCCGTTCTTGATCAACTCGTGCGCATCGGACGCGTTGATTTCGTTCTGCGTCGCGCAGGGCAGCGCGAAATCGCAGGAGACGCTCCACGGGCGTTTGCCATCGTGGTAGGTCGCATTGGTGAAGTGGTCCGCATATTCGGAAATACGACCGCGGCGAACATTCTTCAGATCTTTGATCCAATTGACCTTTTCTTCATTGATCCCGTCCGGATCATGAATGAAGCCGGCGGAATCCGACAACGTCAGTACCTTTCCGCCCAATTGGTTGACCTTTTCCGCGGCATGGGTCGCAACGTTCCCGGAACCGGAGATGCAGACATTGGCGCCGGACATATCCACGCCCTTCTGATCCAGCATGTTCTGCAGGAAGTAGACCGCGCCATAGCCGGTGGCCTCCGTCCGGATCAGCGAACCGCCGAATTCCAACCCTTTGCCCGTCAGCACGCCTTCGAACCGGTTGGTCAGCTGTTTGTAGGCGCCGAACATATACCCGATTTCGCGCGAACCGACACCAATATCGCCGGCCGGTACGTCCGTGTCCGGACCGATATGGCGGAACAGCTCATGCATGAAGGACTGGCAGAAGCGCATCACCTCGCGGTCGGACTTGCCTTTCGGGTTGAAGTTGGCGCCGCCCTTGCCCCCGCCCATCGGCAGGCCGGTCAGCGAGTTCTTGAACTGCTGTTCGAAGCCGAGGAATTTCAGAACGCTCTGCGTCACCGTCGGGTGGAAGCGGCAGCCGCCCTTGTACGGGCCGATCGCGTTGTTGAACTGAACGCGGAAGCCGCGGTTCACACGGATATTACCCTCATCATCTTCCCAGCAAACACGGAAGGAAATCGTACGATCCGGCTCGGTCATACGCTCCAGGATCTGCATCTTCTCGTAGACCGGGTTGGCAACGATATAAGGCATCAAGGTCGATGCAACTTCATAGACGGCCTGATGGAATTCCGGTTCCCCGGGATTCCGCTTTTTCAGACCTTCCATAAAGTCATTAACTCTCTGCTCTACTTCTGACATGGAAATCTCCTTCCCCAACAGCACGCCCGTCTTCGGGCTGAATGTTCTTTTGTAACGGCTACAAGCCCCGGATCGATGTGATCCTGGTCATAATTCTTGTTTTGAGACGTAACCGGAAGGGCATGCCCAAGGGCCTTGCCGCCGGAAACGGAACGACAAGGGAAAGCCTAGCAGTCTTTTCGTGTAGGGTACAATGACACCTTTACCCGAGATGTCATTTTCCAGAATTCGGGTGATCGGCCTAAACGCCGGAAAGGGCAGAAGAATCCGTAACCAGGGGCAAGGAGGAGCTTATTCTTCAGGCAGCCGTACCCGCAGTCCGTCGATCGCTGCGCTGACGCGGATCTGACAGGTCAGGCGCGAGGTTCGGGTCAGTCCAAAGGCGAGGTCGAGCATGTCTTCCTCTTCCTCGCTGGGCGGGTCGAGTTTCTCGTACCAATCGGGATCGACCACCATATGGCATGTGGCGCAGGCGAGAGACCCCTCGCAGGCGGCCTCGATATCGACATCGTTGTCGATGGCGACTTCCATGACCGAGAGACCGTCTCGGGCCTCTACAACCTTTTCGCTGCCGTCACGATTTACAAAAGTAATTTTCGCCATGTTCGCCCGTCACATTGTCCAAAATACGCTCACGGGCAGGGTTTTTGTTCTCTGAGGCCCAGACTGTAAAGAAAAAACCGGCTCAGCCTGCAGATGAACTAACCGCCGATCCGGGAAGCCATGCGCTGATAGGCCTGGAGGAAAGCATCAACATCGCCGTCCGCGCTATTCCAGCCGAAACTGACTCGGATGGCCGACCCGGATATCTCGTCGCCGAGCCCCATTTCACTGAGGACGTGACTACGCTTGATCTTGCCCGAGGAACAGGCCGCCCCGGCGCTGACCGCAATGCCTTCGAGATCCATGGCCATGACCTGCGTTTCCGCCGGCACGCCGGGAAGCGCGACACAGCACACATGCCCGACCCTGGGGCTGTTGGCCGCAACAATGACGGCGGCCGGCACGATTGCGCGCAGTTCGGTTTCCAAACGGTCCCGCAACGCCTTCGCCTTCGCTGTGTTTTCCGCATAAGACGGCGCAGAGGCGCAGACCGCCCCCATTCCAGCAATACCTGACACATTCTCCGTACCGGAGCGCTTTCCGCGTTCCTGTCCACCGCCCCGGAGTATGGCGTTCAAATCAACGCCCGGCCCGGTGATGACCGCCCCGGCACCCCGCGGGCCGCCCATCTTATGGGCTGAGATCGTCACGATATCGATGCCGCGCTCGAGCATGTCGATCGGCATATGTCCCGCGGCCTGGACCGCATCGCAATGCACCTTGGCGCCGGCCGCATGCGCGACGGAAACAACTTCGTCGATCGGTTGGATGACGCCGGTTTCGTTGTTGACCGCCATCACGGAAATCAGGCAATTGCGCCAATCCCGGTCCGCCAGCATTCGCTGCAAGAATGCGATATCGACAACCCCGTCCGGCCTTACCGGCACGTGTTCCGCGTCGTTGACGGCTTCCAGCACCGAGGGATGCTCGGTCACGTTGACGATGATGCGGCGGGGCTCTCCTTCCGGGACGAAACCGCGGATCGCCAAATTATTGGCTTCCGTCGCGCCGCTGGTGAAAATGACGTCCTGGGCCTGCCCCCCGACCAGAATGGCCACGTCCTGCCGGGCGCGTTCGATGATCGCCCGCGCTTCCCTGCCCGATTGGTGAACGGAAGACGGATTGCCGCTGATGCCGAGTGCGGCGGCGGTCACGTCGCGCGCCTCCGGCTTGAGCGGAGCACTTGCATTGTAATCTAGGTAAATCGCGTTGGGCATGAACGGTCTTCTAGACCAAGTCACCCGGATAGGGAACAGTTTGAAACGCGATCGTCTGGCTCCCGGACCATTTCCCGGGCGCAGGATCGGACAGCCTATTCGGCGGCCGCGCGCCGTTCGGCCCAGGCCTCGTCATTTGCACCGGCGATATTGCCATTCAAGACGTCGGCGACGGTGACGGAACTGAGATATTCAAAGATCTGAAGGCTGAGGCCTTCCCACAAATGATGGGTGATGCAGCGGGTCTTGTTGTTCATGCAGCCTTCCGGAGAGGTCGGCGAGCAGCGCGTGGCGCGGATCGGCTCATCCACCGCCACGACGATATCGGAAATACGCAACTGGTCGGCCGGACGGGCCAGCATATACCCGCCGCCGGGCCCGCGTACGCTGCGCACCGCGCCGCCCTTTCTGAGCTTCGCGAACAGTTGCTCCAGATACGACAGGGATATCTCCTGGCGCCGCGCAATATCCGCCAATGCGACGGGGCGATCCGCCCCCATATTCGCCAAGTCGACCAGCGCCATCACCGCATAGCGGCCTTTGGTACTCAAGCGCACGGGTTCGATCTCCCATGAATGTGGTCCCGTTCAGGGACTAATTTGACCTATTCTGCGAGTAGACCTAGATCGCGAAAGGATCAAGTCCAGTGCAGGTAAAAACAAGATGATCTTCACGAAAGACGAAGTGAAGCCACGTAAAAGAAAAAGCCGACATCGCTGCCGGCCTCGATCTTTCGGGACATAATGTCCCGTGAAAACAAGACGTTACTGCTTGGATTCCGGTAAACGGTAATTCATCTCTTCCGCCGTGCCGGCGGGCCCAGGGGAGGTTGCCCGGCTCTCGGCCTCTTCCAGCCGCCCTTCCAGCACCTGAACCTGGTTACGCAGCACGGTTACTTCCTGCATCAGGCCTTCCAGGGCACGCGCGACCGGGTCCGGCAATTCGCCGAGCGGCGTGCCGTAAGGCGAGAAAACTGTTTCCTGATCTCTCTGACGCGCTACCACCTTGGCCGGAATACCGACGACCGTCACGCCATGCGCCACATCCTTGACCACGACCGAGTTCGCGCCGACGCGTGCACAGCGGCCAACCGTGATCGGCCCCAGAATCTGCGCGCCACAACCGACGATGACATCGTCCTCCAGGGTCGGATGCCGTTTCATGCTGCGCTGCTTGTCGGAATCCTCAGCCGGAGAAACGCCACCCAGGGTGACATCCTGATACAGAGTAACGTTATCACCGATCTCGGCCGTCTCGCCGATAACGACGCCCATGCCGTGGTCGATGAAGAACTTCTTGCCGATCTTGGCGCCGGGATGAATTTCGATGCCCGTCAGCCAGCGTGCGGTCTGGCAGATCATCCGCGGCAGCAGATGCCAGCCGCGGCGCCACAACGGATGCGCGACCCGGTAGGCCATGATCGCATGGAAAGCGGGGTAACAAAGCACAACTTCCAGCCGCGAACGCGCGGCCGGATCGCGTGCGATCATGCCATCGATCTCGTCAAGTATCGTGCGTATTAGAGACATCTCTGCCCTCACCCGCTGCCGTTTTTATCCGTGCCCTTTTCGGCGAACGCTTCGCCTAACCGAGCATCACTGTGCCGGTCAAGGAATTCCCGGTCATTATTAACTCACAGGAAGATATAATACGTCATATACCACAATCAATCGCGACGCAGGAAAAAATCAATTCGACATTGGTCGCATTGGACGTTTGTTTTCTTCGAACTTTGGCCTGCAAAGAAGCGAACATGAATGATCGGGTATTGCAGAGTTGCCCTGGAACCCCCAAAAAAGAGTTGCCAAATACGTAACGTGCATCCGACTGAGGGTTCGCGTCCTGGTGGGAGGCCCTTTCCCAATCGGATGTGCGCCCTCTTTGCATGAACAACGCTATTCGGACGTCGCCAGGCCCTTTCGGGCCATTGCATCATCGTGGACTAGGAATGGAAGCGTATGCCTGAAGTCATCATCAACGGACCGGAAGGACGTCTTGAGGGCCGTTACACGCACGGGGCGGAACCTGACGCGCCGATCGCGCTTTTCCTTCATCCCCACCCGCAACACGGCGGCACGATGAACAATCGTGTGGTCTACACGATGTATAATACATTCGCTGAGCGGGGCTTTTCCTGCCTGCGGTTCAACTTCCGCGGTGTCGGGCGCAGCCAGGGCGTCTTCGCGAAAGGCGAAGGCGAGCTGTCCGATGCCGCATCCGCGCTGGACTGGCTGCAAAGCTTCAACGAAAACGCCAAGCAATGCTGGATTGCCGGTTTCTCCTTCGGGGCATGGATCGGCATGCAGCTGCTGATGCGCCGCCCGGAAATCACCAGTTTCATCTCGGTCGCGCCGCCGGCCAATATCTACGACTTCACTTTCCTTGCGCCCTGCCCGTCCTCGGGCCTGGTCATTCACGGATCGGAAGACACGATCGTTCCGCCGGAATCAGTCACCAAGCTGGTCCAGAAGATCAATTCCCAAAAGACCATCACGGTGACGGAAAAGATCCTCGAAGGGGCGAACCATTTCTTCTCGAACCAGTTGGACGAGATCGCCGAACTGACCGACTCCTATCTGGACGAGAACGGCGCCGGGCATCCCAGAGGTCAGGCGGCGGACTGACCGTCACCCGCCCCCAGAGGAGCCGCGTCGGGACTGCAGAGAACACCGCCGCAAATCGGCTTCGGCACCGCCGTGGTCGAGGGGAAACTGGTCGGCAGACCGCGCAGGTGACGAACCGCCAGAAACGCAAAGGCCTGCGCTTCCAGCGCATCACCGTCATATCCGGCCTCTTCGATCGGCAGCACGGGTACACCGAGCCGCTTTGCCAAACCGTCCATCAGCGTCCGGTTCTTGCGCCCGCCGCCCGTCACATGAACCGAAAGCGGCGGTTTTGGATAGGGCGACCTTGCCACTGATTCCACGGTGAAAGCCGCCAGGGTCGCCGCGCCGTCCTCCACGGACAGGCCCGCGACGGCTTCTGCCGAAAAGTCATTCCGGTCGAGGGATTTCGGCGGCGGCCGATCGAAATAAGGATGCGCCATCAGACCCGCCAGCACGTCTCTGTCCACCCGGCCGGCGGCGGCGATCGCGCCGCCCTCGTCGAACTGAATCCCGGCCTTCTTCGCCAACCAATCGTCGATCAGCGCATTTCCCGGTCCCGTGTCGAACGCAACCGGTTCAGCGCCCTCATCCAGCCAGGTCACGTTTCCGACCCCGCCAAGGTTCAGGACCACCGCCGGCATTCTGCGCCCCGCCATGATGGCGCGGTGATAGGCCGGCGCGAAAGGAGCTCCCTCACCGCCCGCCGCGACATCGGCGGAGCGGAAATCGTACACGACGGCGATGCCGGTTTCACGAGCCAGCAAATTTCCGTCGCCGATCTGCCAGGTGAAACGGTTGGCCGGATCATGCGTGATCGTCTGGCCGTGGAAGCCGATAACCGCGACCCGGGAGGCCGTCATGGACGCCTTCGCCAGCAAGGCGCGCACGGCGGCCGCGTGGCGCAAGGTCAATTCCCGTTCAACCGCGTCGACCTCTCCGGAACGTCGGCGCCCCCCCAGGATAGACCGCACCCGCGCCCGGAACTTCTCGTCATAGGGCTCCATCAGCGACGGTCCGACCTCTGCGACAGTCTTGCCATCCGTCTTGATCAGAGCCGCGTCCACGCCGTCCATGCTGGTGCCGCTCATCAGTCCCAGCGCCCAAACGGGTCCATTCGACATTCACCACTCCCTGCGTTGCCGCCTTCGCAGGGGCATGCTAAACCGCGCCGCCGTGCATTCCAATTCGCACGAAAACCCAGCAAACCCCACATATCGAAAACAGTCTGCCGAGTACCCGACCCATGACGAACCCGAAATCAGATTTCCTGCGCGTCGTTACCGAGCGCGGCTTCGTCCATCAATGCACCGACGCCGAAGGCCTCGATGCGGAAGCGCTGAAGGGTCCGGTCCCAGCTTATATCGGCTTCGACGCCACCGCGTCGTCCCTGCATGCGGGCAGCCTTCTTCCGATCATGCTGCTGCGCTGGCTGCAGAAGACCGGCAACAAGCCGATCGTCCTGATGGGCGGCGGCACGACCCGTGTCGGCGACCCGAGCGGCAAGGACGAAAGCCGCAAACTGCTGACCGATGAGCAGATCGCCGAGAACATCGCCGGCATCAAACGCGTCTTTTCGAAGTTCCTGACCTTCGGCGACGGACCGACCGATGCGATCATGGTCAACAATGACGATTGGCTGCGCGAGCTGAACTACATCGATTTCCTGCGCGATATCGGGCGTCATTTCACCATCAACCGCATGCTGTCCTTCGATTCCGTGAAGCTGCGGCTGGACCGCGAACAGCCGCTGACGTTCCTGGAATTCAACTACATGATCCTGCAGGCCTACGACTTCATGGAGTTGAACAAGCGTATCGGCTGCAAGATGCAGATGGGCGGATCCGACCAATGGGGCAATATCGTCAACGGGATAGAGTTGACCCGCCGCGTTTCCGGGAATGAGGTATTCGGCCTGACGGTACCGCTTCTGACCACGTCCGGCGGCGCCAAGATGGGCAAGACCGCCGCCGGCGCGATCTGGCTGGATGGAGATCTGTTGTCGCCTTACGACTACTGGCAGTTCTGGCGCAATACGGACGATGCGGATGTCGGGCGTTTCCTGCGTCTGTTCACCGATCTTGATATTGCGGAGATTGCCAAGCTCAAAGCCCTGGAAGGCGCGGAGATCAACGAAGCTAAAAAGGTCCTGGCGCATGAAGCGACCAGCCTGCTGCACGGTGTCGAGGCGGCGGAAGCCGCCGCCGAGACCGCGCGGAAGACCTTCGTCGAAGGACAGATCGGCAGCGATTTGCCGACGGTCGAGATCGCCCGCGCGGACCTTGAGGCCGGGATCGGCATTCTCGACATTCTGACCCGCACCGGCATGACCGCCAGCAATGGCGAAGCTCGGAGACTGATCAAGAACGGCGGCGCACGCCTGAATGACGAGAAGGTCTCCAGCGACAGTCTCACGGTCAGCCTGGCCGATATTCGCGACGAAGGCGTCATCAAGCTGTCTTCAGGGAAGAAGCGCCACACCCTGGTCCGTCCCGCCTAGGAAGGACCGTTTCAGCAAGATCCCGGTGGATGACCGGCCGTCAGTTTCCGCCGATGGCCGGCCCCGCCGCGTCTTCTCCGCCTTCACGACCGGTTGCGATCGGCTGCGCGGGATCGGTATCTGCCTTGAAGAGCCGTCGCAGGAAGCTCGGGGCAAGGGCTGAGAGCGGATTAACCGCGACATCGGGATCTTCCAACGGCCCGTCGATCCTGTAATTCGCCGCGAACAGCCCTTCGCCCTCACCGCCGACGACAAGCGGCCCGATGAGCGGGATCGCACCAAGGACACGGTTGACGGTATAGGCGGGCACAACCGTGCCTTCGACAACGACGAATTCCGCATCAGTGTCGATATGCCCGGTGCCCGTAAGGCCGATCGAATTTCCATAGGCACGGGCATCCCGGAACTCCAGGAATCCATCATTGAAACTGAAAGCCGCCGTCATTTCATCGAATGCAAGGCCGGTTTCGGATAATGCCGAAAGAATGCCGGTCAGCGACATGAATTCCAGCAGTTTGGCGATTGCCGGTGCGTTGGTCAGCGAGAAGCCTTCGACCAGCACGGTTCCAGCCATCGGCGCATCCATCGAGGCGCGCTGCGCCTCGACCGTAAGCTGACCGCCCCGGATCCGGTTGGTCCAGTTCAAGGCATCCATCGCGGCCCCCGCATTCGCGGCCGCGACGTTCAAGCTCTGTCCCTGACCGACCTCGTCCAGCCTGATGAGAAACGCGCTGCCATCCGATACCCTGGCATCGAGACGCAGAGCACGAACATCCTCTCCGTCGTGGGACATGGTTACCGCGACGTCCTGCAGACGCCGCTGGGCGCCGGCGACGATTTCATCGAAGCTGGCCATCAGGTCGAACGGAAGACCCGGCTCCTCCTCCGACGGATCACCCAGATCGGTCTCCAGGAAATGGTTGATGTCGAAACGCTTGCCTTCCGCATCGATGCTCAACCCGCCATCCGCCCGGCGTTTGATAACCCCTTTGGCATTGTTGCCCCGGTAGTCAAGATGATCGATATCGACGCGCATGATCGTGGAGAAATCCTCCCCCAGATGCACCGTCCCTTTGCCATCCATCTCATCGGTCTTCAGAACGACATCGTCCAGACGCGCCCCACCCTCCGGCAGGAAGACCATCCTCAAGGACAAGTCACCGGGAACACCCTTTGTTTTCGTCCAGTCGAGGACCTCGGCGGTTATGACCGTATCCGTCACCTCCGCCGCGATGTCGAGCACGGGAGGATGGCTGCGAAACGACTGATAGGTAAGGTCGATCTTGGCCGCGCCTTTGATGTAGGGATCGAAATCGATCCCTACCCCGCGCAGGAAAGCGTCGTCAACGATACCGGTCACGTCGTAGCGGCTGCGTAGATCCTGCGTGTCATTGAAGTTTTCGCGCCAGTCGATCAGCACCGGCTCCCCATTCATTTCCGCATTCCCGGAAATCGTCATGCCGGACGTATTCAGGTCCAGCGATAGCAAACCGTTGGTTATCGTCGAATCCAACGGCGCGTTCTTCATCGAGACCTTCCGCATCGACGCCCGTGCAGCATAGATGACATCGTCGGCCTTCAAGGTTTGGAGCAACCGGAACTTGAACGAGGTCTCGACATTGCCCTCCCCTGCAAGGTCATTCGGATCGATGTCCAACTTGCTGATCAGGCCAAGCGGTTCCTGATCCAACAGTTGAAGCGCATCCCTGAGGGGTGTTTCCAAAGCAACCGACACACTTGCGTTTTCAAGCGTATCCAGCTCGGTCAGGTCGACGCGTCCGGAGCCCAGTTTGATGTTCTTGCCGACCCGGCCGCCTTCCGTGGTGATTTTGAAGTAACCGGGACCGAATTCCGCGCGGCCTGAAACGCCGATGACCGGCGGCAAAGGCCGGAAATAGTGAACCGTTGCATCGCGGATCTCCATAGACCCGCCGAACTGATCCAGCTCAATCGCGGCCGGATCCGAAAGCGGAACACGCCCCCGAACTTCTATCGTCGCGGCGGGCACATTGCCCTCCGGGATGTTCGGCAGGATCCAGCTTCTGGCGCCACCCTTCAAAAGCTCGGGCCAGAACTGTCCAATTTCCTGAAACGGAAAGGACGTCAGGTCGCCGGCGAGATCGACGGCATAGGCGTCACCATCCTTTACCGCTGCCCCGCGAACCGACAGGGATGTCTCGTCCAGGATATCGACACGCGCCTCCTCGAGGACGATCGACTTCAGATCCGCGTCGACCCGCCCCGCCATGGACACGCCGCGAAATTGCAAAGGTTCGAGATCAAAGTCGGCCAGATCGATTTCACCCGCGCCGCCGTTCAGGACAAATTCCGCGGCAAGGATGTCGCCCGCGGTCGTCGTCGTCAGCGCGGCGGTTCCGCTCAACCGCGTCGAAAAGGGACGCAAATCGGCAAGCGCCGGACTGATGTCGGCCAAACGTCGCGTGTCGACATCATACAATTGCAAGCCGGCGGTGAGGATCGGCGAATCTTCCGCCAAATCGAGGTCGAGGGCCAATCGCCCGAAATCGCCCCGCAAATTGATCGTCGCGTTTTTCGGCCGGCCATCGAGTAAAAGGTTGGCCGTCACGGACCCGGTCAAAGACGTTCGTGCATCCTTCAGAAAGGAAGCCTCGGGGATAGCCCTTGCGATCAGGCCTGGATCAAAATCCTCGAACCCGAGTGTGAAGGACATCGCCTTCGTATCGAGCGATCGAAGCAGGACCGCCGATATCGGGGTTTCCTGTCCGACCGCCGTCAGGACCGAACTGACATTGCCGCGCAACTCGTTGCCTTCGCGGACCAGGATGATGTTGGATTTCGGCATGCGCCAGGTCAGACCGGCGATCTGATCGCTGACGGTGACGGTTGCGTCCAGAATCCCGACCTTGGTGAGATAGGCGAGGCGACTGTCCGGGTCCGGCGGGCGCATGAAGGCATCCAGCACCGCCATGGATACCGGCGTATCGTCCCCTTCTTGCGGATCCTGCCCCGTCAAACCGAAGGAAAACCGGCCATCCGCATGACGGCGCACCAGAATCTCCGGGGAAAAAATCTCCAGGCTGGTGGGCGCCACGACCCCGCGCCCCAGCGCACGAATGGATAGACCGACCGAGACTTCCGGTAGGACGACGGCAGGACGCTCGCCCGGCTGCCGCAGGGTGACGTTCTTGATCAGGATGTCGACAGCCCGATCCCATCCGCCCCAGGAAAGGACGGTATCCTGTACTTCGATCTCGAACGGGCTTTCGAACTGGGACAAGGCCTGCTGCACAGCCGGTGTCAAAAACGCCAGCGAGACCGGTCCCTGCGACAAGCGCCAGAAACCGATGGCCACGAGGAACGCCAGTCCGGCAATCAACCCCGCGGCGATTTCCAAGGTTATGCGTAGGCTGCGTCGTCGCACTTAGTAAAAGAACCGTTCTTCTAGGATCGTGGAAAGGAAAAAGAGTTCCACCGCAATAGAGCATGAACCCGATCACACTCCAATCCGGCGCCTCAGGACAACGCCCGTAAAACCAGCGCTTTGCCGAACCTTGGAGAGCCGGGAAACTTCCCCTAGTCTGCCGCCCAGTGGGTTAGCCCAGATTTTCTGATGTGAACAGGAAGTATTGATGGATCTCTCCGCAATTGTTCCGGAACCGGACCGTCCCCCGCGTGCCGCCGACGACAATGCGGCGTCGGTTGGGCTGGAAAGATGGCAGGAAGCCGCCCAATCTGCCGACCGCGCGTCGGAAGCGGCGGCCTTTCTGGCGGCGCCCGGCGGCAAGCAGATCTTGAACGCCCTGTTCGGCAACAGCCCCTTTCTGACGCAGTTGGCGGTGAAGGAAATCGGATTTCTGTTGGACCTGCCTTCGATCGGGTATGTGGGGGGCCGCGACGCGATCTTCAACGGTCTCCGCAATCTCGATTCCGCCGAACCGCAGGCCGCGACATCGCGGGCCTTACGGGTGGCGAAGCGGCGGGCCGCGCTGCTTATCGCGCTCGCCGACCTGACCGGCGCGTGGAAACTGGACGAGATCACGGGGACACTGTCCCGCTTGGCGGAATTGTGCCTCGATGCAAGTGCACGGCACGCGTTGAGGGGTCTCGTCACCAGCGGCAAGATCGACGTCGATTTGGACCAGGATACGCTGGACAATTGCGGCTATGTCCTGCTCGGCATGGGCAAATTGGGGGCTGGCGAACTTAACTATTCCAGCGACATCGACATCATCGCCCTTTACGAACCTGAAAGGTTGAAGCCCAAGGACCCGGACCGGTTGCGCCAGGACATGGTCCGCGCCACCCAGACGGTCGTCAATCTGATGCATGAGCGCACGGCGGACGGTTACGTGTTCAGAACCGATCTTCGATTGCGTCCGGATCCCGGCATGACGCCCTTGGCAATGACCGTGGGCGCGGCGGAATCCTATTACGAAACGATCGGCCAGAATTGGGAACGCGCCGCGATGATCAAGGCGCGGCCGGTGGCGGGCGACTGCAACCTCGGCTACGCCTTCCTGGAACACATCCGCCCCTTCGTCTGGCGCAAACATCTGGATTTCGCGGCGGTGGCCGACATCCATTCCATCAAACGCCAGATCAACGCCCATCGCGGCGGCGGACAGGTCGCCATCGAAGGCCATAATGTGAAACTCGGCCGGGGTGGCATTCGGGAAATCGAGTTCTTCGCCCAGACACAGCAGCTGATCTGGGGCGGGCGCACGCCGGCACTGCGCATGCGCAAGACCCTGGAAGCCATCGATGAGCTGGCCGCCGAAGGCCATACCAAGCCTGAAGCGGCCGCACGCCTGAGGGAAAGCTATAATTTTCTACGCACGTTGGAACATCGCCTGCAGATGGTGATGGACGAGCAAACCCAGAAAATGCCGGCGACACCGGAAGGCGTGGACGCCATCGGAGTCTTCATGGGTTTCGACACCCCGAAGGAGTTCCGCGCCGAGCTTTTGCGCCATCTCCGTCAGGTGGAACAGGAATACGCCCATCTATTCGAGGATGAGCCGGATCTGGGCAGCGGCGGCAGGTCGCTGGTCTTCACCGGGGTGGAAGACGACCCGGAAACCGTGGAGACCCTGACCGATATGGGGTTCGAGGACGCCTCCCATGTTATCGGCCGTGTCCGTGTTTGGCATCATGGCCGCTATCGGTCGACCCGCAGCGAGCGCGCCCGTCAGCTTTTGACGGAACTGATGCCGCGGCTGCTGGAAAGCCTGGCGGCGACGACCAATCCGATGCAGGCCTTCAATCGGTTTGACGATTTCCTGGGCGAATTACCGTCCGGCGTGCAACTGCTTTCTCTCTTCCATTCGAACCCGTCTCTTTTGGATATGGTGTCGGAAATCATGGGCAATGCCCCGCGGCTGGCGATTTGGCTGTCCCGCCATCCCTCCCTTCTCGACGGCGTGATCAGCGACGACTGGTCCACCGAGGAGGCCGGCCGTCAGGAAATGACCGACACCCTGGACGATGCCTTGGATCAGGCCAGGGATTTTCAGGACGTCCTGGATATCGTGATCCGCTGGGCCAACGATCGCCGTTTCCAAACCGGGGTTGAATTGCTGCAGGGGCGCCGTACGGGTGAAGAGGCCGGCATCATCCTGACCTCGGTGGCGGAAACATCGGTCGGCGCCCTGACCAAGGCCGTCACGCAGGAGTTTCGTGACCCGCATGGCGGCTGGCCAGGCGAAAGCGCGGAAGGGGAAACAGGGTTCGCGGTGGTCGCCTTCGGCAAACTTGGCGGGCGTGAATTGGCGCCGATGTCCGACCTGGACCTGGTGTTCGTCTACAACGTCCCTGCCGAAATCGACGCGTCCGACGGAAAGCGCGCCCTGACCCCGATGGTCTATTTTTCCCGCCTCGGACAGCGCCTGGTGACTGCCATGACCGCGCAGACCGGCGAGGGAAACCTATACGAGGTGGATACAAGACTTCGGCCGAACGGCCGGTCGGGACCGGTTTGCACCCAGTTCGGCGGTTTCAAGAATTACTATCAGGGCGAAGCCTGGACCTGGGAATTCATGGCCCTCACACGCGCCCGGCCGATTTACGGCCCGGCCGGCCTTCAAACCGCCTTGGCGGAGATCATCGAAAACGCCATCCGGCAGCCACGTGACGCCAGGGCGCTGGTCCGTGATGTCGACGACATGCGGCAGAGGATCCGCAAACAATATCCTGGCGACAAACCTTGGGACATCAAACATCGCCCGGGCGGCTTGGTTGATATCGAGTTCATCGCCCAATACCTGCAACTTCGCCATGGGGCGGAGGGGAAGGATATCCTGTCCACCAATACCGGCACGGCCTTGGAAAAACTGGGGGCCGCAGGCTATCTCGACGCCGAAACCACCGAGGACCTCAGGTCGGCCCTGCGGCTTTGGCGCAACCTGCAGGCCGCTATCCGCTTGACCGCCCAGGAAGGATTGGACGAGGAAAAGGCGCCGGACGGACAGAAGGCGCTATTGGCCCATTGCGGCGGGTTCGAGGATTTCGAAGCGCTTCGGTCCCACATTGCGACAGTCGGAACGACGGTACGCGAACGCTATCGGGAACTGGTCGCCGACCCCGCGGAACAGGCGCGGCGCGAATTAGGGGGCGCCGTCGAAACGCAGGGCGAGTTCGGCGAACCCGGTCATACGTCCGGATAGACCTGATTGATCAAGGCATCCCCCGCATACAGCCGGCGGGCGTTCTCGGCGACGATCTTGAACCGGCGTTCGATAAGCCCATCGGTCCAGCCCGACATGTGGGGCGTCATGACCACATTGTCGAGTTCCCAGAACGGATTGGCGGACGGTTTGACGGTTCGGTTTTCCGTCGTCGGATAGTCCCACCAGGTATCCAGCACCGCCCCACCGATCCGGCCATCCGACAAGGCGTCGAAAAGCGGTTGTTCGTCGACGATCTTGCCGCGCGCCACGTTTATCAGAATGGCCGTGGGCTTCATCCGCGCAATCATGTCCGCGTCAATCATTCGCTCCGTCTGATCGTTCAGCGGGCAGGCGACGAGCACGAAATCCGCATCGCCGATCATCTGTTTCAAATCGTCAAAACCGGCCAGCTTGTCGGGTTCCGGCGTCAACAACCGCGGGGTCCGCGTCACCGCCTCGATACGAACGCCGAAGGGCCGCGCCCGTTCCGCGACGGCTTGGCCGATCGTCCCGTAACCGATGCACAGCAGCGTCTTGCCGCTCAATTCGCCATGGGTCCGTGCCCCCAGGCGCGGCGTATCTTCCCAATTCAAACCGTCCCTGAATTTTCGGCTGCGCGCATCCAGATCGATCACCGACCGCAGCATCCCGGCCAGGACATACTCGCCGATGCCGATATGGTGTTCGAAAACATTACAGACCCGCGTGCCGGGTGGCAGCGCATCGAACACGATCGAGTCCAGGCCGGCATTCGGCGCGTGCAGCATTTCCATCTTTGGCGAAGCGGGAAAGTCCGGGCGATAGGCCGGCGACACGAGTATTCGCGCCATGGCGAACTTCGCCGCGACCGCATCCTTGTCCGGGTCGTTCAACATCACGGTTTCAACCGGGATCGCGCCGCCCAGTTCTCTTTCAAGCACGGCCTGCCCAGCCTGCGCCACCGACCCCACCAACAGGATAGTCATTTGTCGCCCTTTCCAATTGCGTTCGCCGACGGCAAACGCCCTTCCCCGAAACCGAGACTACGATCTTGCCTGCACCCGGAAAAGGCGGCGCCGTCGAAAAGGACCTCGGCCGCATGAGCCGTATTCAGATCCGGTGATTGATCGCAGGCGTATCCATCCTGTAACTCTCTACCACACACACGATCAGTCGAAGGAGATCCGCCATGGCCCTGCAAGAAGGCGATGCCGCCCCGAATTTCACCCTGCCGACCGACGGCGGCGGGTCCGTTACCCTGGCCGACCTGAAAGGGTCGCCGGTCGTGGTCTATTTCTATCCGAAAGACAACACGCCGGGCTGCACGACAGAAGCGAAGGACTTTCGGGATCTGATCGGTGAGTTCGACAAGATCGGCGCGAAGATCATCGGGATCAGCAAGGATTCGGTGAAAAAACACGACAACTTCAAAGCCAAGCATGAGTTGAACTTCGCGCTGGCTTCCGACGAAAACGACGATGTCTGCGAGAAGTTCGGCGCCTGGGGCGTGAAGAAAATGTACGGTAAGGAATTCGAAGGCATCATCCGCTCGACCTATCTGATCGGGCCGGACGGCAAGGTCGCCAAGGCCTGGCCCAAGGTGAAAGTCGCCGGCCATGCCCAGGAAGTCCTGGACGCCGCCAAGGCGCTTTGAGCCGAGCGCTCCCTTGCAGACGGAACTAACGCTGACCGCGCGTGCCGTCGCGGTGCTCGAGACAAGCGATCCGACGGAGAAAGCCCTGGCGACCCGCCGCCATGCCGCGCTTTGGCGCGACGGCATGGTGGCGGCGGTCGGGGATTCTCACCCGCCGGAGCGTCCGGGACGTCCGGACAGGCCGGAACTGATCAGCCCGACCAAGGTGAAGAAACGCAAGATCGGCACCGGCACCGCGGGACGGGCGGCGCTGTTGCACGCCCTTGCCCATATCGAGTTGAACGCCATCGACCTCGCCTGGGACATTGTCGCGCGGTTCGCCGGAAGCACCCCGGAACCGCCGCAAGCGTTCCTGGACGACTGGGTCCAGGTTGCCGATGACGAGGCCAAGCATTTCCTGTTGTTGGCGGAACGGCTGAAGCAGTTGGAAAGCGCCTATGGCGCCTTGCCGGCCCATGACGGTCTTTGGCAGGCATCCCAGGACACGGCGCATGATCTCCTGACCCGACTGGCCATCGTGCCGATGGTTCTGGAGGCGCGCGGGTTGGATGTTACCCCGGCCATGATCGCGAAATTGCGGGCCGCCGGCGACGACGATAGTGCCGACCGTCTGCAAATCATCCATGACGATGAAATCACCCATGTCGCCGCCGGAAAGCGATGGTTCGACTGGTTGTGCGGCGAAAGGGGTCTGGACCCAGCCGAAACGTGGCGAGAGCTCGTCCGGACCAATTTCCGGGGCATGCTGAAACCGCCATTCAACGAGGACAGTCGCGCAAAGGCCGGGATGCCGCCCGATTTCTACGGCGCCCTGGTTTGAGAACCAAGCCCCGGCGGCAGGTGCCTCATACGGTGTGACGGACGAACTGGCGGTGCTGCCGGCGGCTGGCGCGGCGGGCGGCGCGCGCTTCGTTGCGGCGGCGCACGAAACGCAGGGACCAGAAATAACCGGCCACGGCTAGCCCTACCGCCCAGGGCACACAGCCGAGGAACAGCGGCAGCCCGAAAGCGTCCAGAACGCTCACCGTCCCGTACCAGAATTCTTCGAGCATGCTGGCATCCGGTTTCGCCGCCAGCAATTCATGCAGCCGCGAACTGAAGGCGTCATAGCCCAGCGGTTCATCCCAACGGCCCAGCATGACCTGCCCGGTCAGGACGAAACCGTAATAGATCGGGCCCAGCGTGAAGACGTTGGTCGTCCAGATCCAGGCCATCGCGACGATCAGATTGAAATCCCAGCGCGGAACGAAGGCGCGGACGAAAGACCAGAACGCCAGGATGACAGCCAGTTGCACACCGACCAGCGGCGTGAAGGCGAAAAAGATGCCGAATAGGACGCCGCGCGCCGCGAATTCAGGCGGACGTTTGCTGGAGAACATGGGCACGACAAGGCGACGACGCAGCATTCGCCCGAAGTTCCTGCTCTTACGACCTATCCAACTTCTGCTCACGGAAACCGTACCTGGACAGACACCACGTTGTTCTCAGCCTCGGAAAAAGAACACGCGGTTGGGCCTCTACGCCACGCTATCCATACCAGAGACACGTGAAACAATAATGATAAATACCGACCCGTCCACACTTCGTAGGCGGCATTTAACCGGAATCGTATCATAAGGCTTTTTCCGGCCCCTCGGCTGGCGGCGAACCCTTACGCGCTATATCAAAATCGCTATGTCGGACCCAAAGATTTCAAGCGGCGGCGACGCTGCGGACCAGCACGGATTTGCCGGCCTCAGCGAGCGGCAGGTGGCCTATGCGCTTCTGCTCTCGGCACCCGCAATGTTCGGCGCCAACATGCTGGTCGCCCGGTGGATGGCGGATACCGCCCCGCCCGTCGCCCTCGCCTTCTGGCGCTGGTTCGGCGTTCTGATCCTGATGCTTATGATCCGCGGACCGAAACTGTGGCAGCACCGCCACGACGTGATGCGGGAATGGAAGGACCTGGTCATCCTGGGCGCCTTGGGCATGGGTGTATGCGGCGCCTTCGTCTATGTTGGGGCCGAGACGACGACGGCGACCAATATCGGCCTGCTTTATGCGTCCGCGCCGGTGATGATCGTCTTTCTGGCTTGGCGGTTTTACGGGGAACGTCTGACGGCAATCCAGGTGGTCGGCGGATTGATATGCCTCGCCGGCGTATTGTGGATTATCGCCCGCGGCGATCTTACGGCCTTCAAGAACCTGCATTTCACCATCGGCGACCTGTGGATCATGGGCGCCGTCACCGGCTGGGCGGTTTACGCCATCATGCTGAAATACCGTCCCAGCGCGATGGGGATGATGACGCGGTTCACCGCGATCTGCGGCGCGGGAACCATCCTGCTGGCGCCGTTCTACATCTGGGAAACACTGTATGTGAAGCCGATGCCCTTCACGCAGGACGGCATCATCGCCATCGTCCTGCTGATCCTGCTGCCCGGTTTCGGCGCCTATCAGGCCTATGCCAAGGCGCAGGCCGTGCTCGGCGCCGCGCGCGGCAGCCTGATCCTGTATCTGGGGCCGGTCTACGTCGCCTTTCTCGCCTGGTTTTTCCTGGGCGAGACGCTTCAGAGTTATCACCTGATCGGAGCCGCCCTGGTCATGCCGGGGATATATCTGGCAAACAGGCGCCCGAAATCATAATCGCCGGGCGGATATAGATCCGGCGGAATCGTAAGGGGAGGCACCATGTTATTCGAGAGGTTCGAGCAAAAGCGGATCGCAACAGCGGATACGGAGATCAACCTGCGCATCGGCGGCAATGGCCCGCCCGTCCTGTTGCTGCACGGTTATCCGCAGACCCACGCCATGTGGCACGCGGTTGCACCGAAACTGGCGGAACACTTCACCGTCGTCACGCCGGACCTGCGAGGCTACGGCGACAGCGGCAAGCCGGAAACGACGTCGGACCATTTCCCCTATTCCAAACGCGCCAGCGCCCGCGACCAGGTCGCCGTGATGGAGGCGCTTGGTTTCACGAAGTTCCTACTAGCCGGTCACGACCGCGGCGGTCGTGTCGCCCATCGGCTGACGATGGACCATCCGGACCGGGTCGAGCGTCTGGCCGTGCTCGACATCGTCCCGACCCACAAGATCTTCTCGGAGTCCCACCAGGGCATCGCGATGGCCTATTACCACTGGTTCTTCCTGGCCCAGCCGAACCCGCTTCCGGAAACTCTGATCGGCGCGGATCCGGATTTCTACTACGGTTTCAAGACCGGAAGCCTCTCACCCCAGGGCAACAGCTACTTTCACCCGGAAGCCTATGCGGAATACCAACGCTGCTGGAACGACCCGGCCATGATCCATGCATCCTGTGAGGATTATCGCGCGGCCGCGACGATCGACCTCGTTCATGACGAAGAGGATCTAACCACCAAGATCGCCTGCCCCCTTCTGGCAATCTGGGGCGGCGCGGCCGTGATGGAAGCGCAATACGATGTCCTGGCCTGCTGGCGGGAACGGGCAGCGGACGTTCGCGGTCGGGCCCTGGCGGAGTGTGGGCATTTCCTGGCAGAAGAAAAGCCCGACGAAACCGCCGGGCTCTTGCTTGATTTCTTCCTGGAAAAATAACCGGATCGCTAGTCGATATCCTCGACCGGCGCGTTCGGTCCGCCATCCAGTTTCATGGACAGCGCGGCTTCAAGGTATTCCGTCAGGTCGCCGTCCAGCACGCCCTGGGCATTGCCTTTTTCGACCCCCGTGCGCAGATCCTTCACCATCTGGTATGGCTGAAGCACGTAGGATCTGATCTGGTGGCCCCAGCCGATATCGGTCTTGGCTTCATGCTCGGCCTGGGCGGCTTCCTCGCGCTTGCGCAACTCCATCTCGTAGATCCGTGCTTCCAGCATCTTCATCGCCTGAGCACGGTTCTTGTGCTGCGACCTGTCGTTCTGACACTGGACCACGATGCCCGTCGGGATATGGGTGATACGGACGGCACTGTCGGTTCGGTTGACGTGCTGACCGCCGGCGCCTGACGCGCGATAGGTGTCGATGCGCAGATCCTTGTCCTCGATTTCCACTTCGATGGAATCATCGATTTCCGGATAAACCGTGACCGACGAGAAACTGGTGTGCCGCCGCGCATTGGAGTCGAAAGGCGATATCCGAACCAGGCGATGCACGCCGGTTTCGGTCTTCAGCCAGCCATAGGCGTCCGGTCCGTCGATTTTCAGCGTGACGGACTTGATGCCCGCTTCTTCGCCCGGGCTTTCTTCGATGACCTGCGTCTTGTAGCCGTTCTGATCGCACCAGCGGGTGTACATGCGCAGCAGCATGCTGGCCCAATCCTGAGATTCTGTCCCGCCGGCTCCGGCATGAACTTCCAGGAAGCAATTATTCGCATCGGCTTCGCCGGACAGAAGGCTGGCGATCTGCAGTTTGCGCGCCGTATCGCCCAAGGCGACAAGCGCATCTTCCGCTTCCGAGACGACATCGGTGTCGCCTTCGGCCTCGCCCATCTCGATCAGCTCGACATTGTCGTTCAAGCCGTTTTCGAGTTCCTCATAGCCCCCGATACGGGATTCAAGGGACGAGCGTTCACGCATGATCTTCTGCGCTTCGGCGGCATTGTCCCACAGGGTCGGGTCTTCGACCCGGGCATTCAGTTCAAGCAGGCGTTTCTTGGAATTCTCCAAGTCAAAGATGCCTCCTCAGCAGTTCCAAGGACTGCTTGAGTTCGTCGACCACAGTCTGAATTTCAGCCCGCATGAAAGAAGGTTTCCTCTTTTTTGAAATTTTGGCCGGGCGGATCGCCCGTCGCGGATAAACAGGCGTTTAGAAGATAGGGCCTAGTGTGACAAGCCCCGCCGCGGTCGGGGACGGCCCGTCAATGGTCCGACTTGATGCGCGAAACGCCGCGCTCGACGACCTCGCCCAGTTTGTCGATCTCAGCGGAAATCTCGGACATGTCACGCCTCGGCGCGTTCTGCTCGATGAACAGGCATACATCCCGGGCATGTTTCAAGCCGAGATGGCCGAGCGAGGATTGCAAGGCATGGGCCTTCTGCACCAGTTCATCTGTGCCGCGGACGGCTGCCGCGCGCCGCATATCCTCGATCACCGTCTTGGTTCGGACCACCGTCTGGTCCAAAAGCCGCATGTAGTCTTCGCTGCCGAGGACCTGAAGCATCTCGAAGACCATTTCCTCGTCGATTTCATCGGCGATCGGCAGGGTGGGGCTCATGGTCTGAGTGCTGGAAATACGTCCGCTGCCGACCAGATTGGCCAATTCCGTCATCAGCACGTCACGATCGAAAGGCTTGGCGATATAACCGTCCATGCCCGCTTTGTAACAGGCATCGACCGTTTCCTGCAGAACGTCGCCGGTCATCGCGATGATCGGTATCTTGCCGGCCGGGAGGGGTAACTGCCGGATTTTTGCCGTCGCTTCGATGCCATCCATTTCCGGCATCCGAACATCCATCAGGATGACATCGTACGGAAGCGAGGCCGCCGCCTGGACCGCCTCCAAACCATTGCCCACGATATCCGCCGTATGACCGACATTTCGGACCATCTGGCCAATGACGTACTGATTTACGTTATTGTCCTCGGCGATGAGTATCCGCAAAGACTTGTTCTTCTTTTCAGCCAAGATTTGAAGCGCCGAAGCCGTGTCGCTGGCCAGTTTCTCGGCATCCTCCTGCATTTGATAGTCGTCGTCATCAGGTTCGATCGTGCCGCCGGCGGCGAGCGCCCGTCTGATCGCGCCCGCCAGTTTTAAAGGAGAGATTGGACGGCGCAGGGTATCGAATCCCGAAGTGGAGATATTGGCCTGGGATTCGGCCCAATCCAGCAACAGCAAAGTCGGGCACCGTTCGGCAGCTGCCCCGCCGTTGGCCGTTCGCGCCACCGCCTCCGGCATGATCATGAGATCGGATGCGGCTGGATCCGGAACCTCCGCAACTGATCCGAAAACGGCCGGCCGGCCCGCCCAACCCAGGACCTGACCGGAAAGCGCTTTCGCCGCCAGCGGCGAAAAGCCGACAATATTCACATGCAACCCATCGAGCGGATTTTCGAGATTCATGTCGCGACCGGCCGCGCTCTCCGTCACGATGAACGGAAGGATCACGGTGAATGTGCTGCCCGAGCCCAATTTACTGACAACATCCAACTCGCCGTTCATCAAAGTGGCCAAGCGCATGCATATCGCCAAACCCAGCCCGGCGCCCTCATAGCGCCTGGTCGCGCTGGAATCGACTTGCGTAAAGGGGTCGAACAATGTCGGCAGGGCAGCTTCCGGTATGCCGATGCCAGTATCGGTGACGGCGAAGCGCAGCCGAACCAACTCGTCCTTCCGTTCCTCGACATCGACGGAAAGATGCACGCCGCCTTGTTTGGTGAATTTGATAGAGTTCCCGATCAGATTGACCAGGATCTGACGTACCCGGCCGAGATCGCCGGTCAGCCCGCGCGGAACAGCGCCATCCACGGTGAACAGGACGTCGATATTTGCCTGTTGTGCCCGTGGGGACAGAATATCGGCGATATAGGCGAGCGAGGAATGAAGGTCGAAAGACTCTTCCTCCAAAGTCACCGCGCCCGCTTCGATCTTTGAGAAATCGAGAATATCGTTGATCAACGACAGCAGGTGCTGACCGGATTCCTGAACCGTCTGAACCATCTGCTCCTGGTCGCGGTCCAGTTTTGTATCCTCAAGCAGGCGCGCGATGCCCAGCACCCCATTCAGCGGTGTGCGGATTTCGTGGCTGATTGCCGCCAGGAAACCGTTCTTGGCCTCGTTCGCCCGTTCGGCAACCATCCGCGCCTGCCTCAGTTCCGTGATGTCCACGGATACGGAAAGCACTTCCAAATCGCCTTTCGATCGGTTCAGGGGAAGACTGGTTGTCCGAAACGACCGCTCCTCGCCCGCTTCCGTCCGGTAAACCGTTTCAGTCGTGACGCGGTCCTGACGTTGTTCGACAAGATCGTAAACGGAATCGATGGCAGCGCCGGGGTCGTCTTCGCGTCCGGCGCCCAATGGGTCCATGCCCAGGATCGGCGTCGGCTTATCGTTCAGGAAATGCTTGGCCGCCTGATTCACGAACCCGAATTCGCCGTTCCTCCTGCGGGTGAACACCAGGATCGGCGCCGTATCCAAAACAGCCTGTACGAAGTCTTTCTCGGATTGCAGGTCTTCCTGTGCCAATACTTGATCAGTGACATCCAAGCCGAAGCTCAGCAGCCAATTCCTGCCATCAAGGCCGTCCACGACCTCGCGCCCCCGCAAGATGTGGCACATCTTGCCATCGATCGGGTGAACCTCCTGGACCCGACTGGACCGGCCGGTCCGCAATGCCTCGAGATCCGCCTCCAGCGCTTCGTCGACACCGTCGAAACAGGCTACTTCGGTGATGATCTTGCCCACGATCTCCTGTCGCTTCTTGCCGAAAAGACGTTCCAGGAATTCATTGACGAAGATATAGCGTGCGTCCGCGTCCTTGAGAGAGAACCCTAATGGCAAGGCATTGAAGGCCATCGCGAACATTTTTTCCTGGGCCAGTACCGCCTGCGCCGCCTCCCGCTCCGCCGTTACGTCAAGCAGGTAGAGATAGACGGCATCTTCGCCCGTCGTCGTGTCCTTTCCCGCTTGCGCGACAATGCGCCACCAGCGGGCGTCAGTGTCGGCGCCGAACTTCACGTCCTTCGTCCGATAGGGCTGACTGACCTGAACCTTCATAATGTGTTCGAGTTCAGAGGCCGCTGAAGCGTCCGCGATATCGATGAAACGCGCGCCGGCCATGACACCGAATGCTTCCATGGCCGCGGGATTGAGAAATCGAATTCTACCGTCCGTATTGCAGACGATCTCCGCGATCGGAGAGACATGAAAGGTCTCCGCGAAAGCGCGCAGGGCATAGGCGCCCGCTTCCTTGGTGGCGGTGACGCCTTCAACCGCCTCGCACAGCAAGGCCTTTTTCCCTCGGAACCGACATCCCGACACGATGATTCGGGCGGAAATCGGTTTTCCGCCCGGATACATCGTCCAATCTTCGTCAACGACCTCGCCAGCAGCGACACGGTCACCATAGGCGGCGACACGCTTCCTGGCGGCGACGGATCGAATCTCGCTCGATGGACGCAGGGTTTCGATATCGGGAACATGCCAGAAGGCGAGGGCGGCGGCATTGCCCCATTCGATCCGCTCGCTGGTCAGATCCCAGATCCAAACCGGCCGCTGTGAAAGCTCAAGACCTTCGAGATGGCCTAATCCCACCTCTTTCCAGAGGGCATCGTCCTTATCCGTGTCTTGGTCGTTTCGGGCAATGTTCATTCAGCTGGAACTGCGACGGCAGAGTCTCCCAACCAATCCAGGAACTCATGCTGCCACATCGGCTTGCCCAAGTAGTAGCCTTGCCCGATATCGCAGCCTTCTTCCTGCAACATTTGCATGACGCCCTTGCTCTCAATCCCTTCCGCCACGACGCGCATACCCAGATTGTGTCCCAACCCGATCATCGCGCGGGATATGACACGTGCTTCCTGGTCCGTGTCCATTCCGAGGATAAAGCTCTTGTCGATCTTCACCTCCGAGAACGGCAGTCGGTGCAATTGCATCAAGCTGGAGTAGCCGGTCCCGAAATCGTCCATGCTGAGATTGAATCCGCGAATACGGAGCTGGGTCAGCATCGCCAGCATCGCGGAAGCATCCGACATCGCGGAAGTTTCCGTGATTTCCAAGGTGATCTGGTCCGTCTGCAGGTTGCTGCGACGGACAAGTTCGGCCAGTCGATCGCTGAAAGACCGGTCGGTCAATGACTTGGCGGAAACGTTGATCGCGACAGACAAATGGAAACCGGCGGTGGACCACGCCCCGCAATCTTCAACGGCGGTTCCGGCAACGAAGTATGTGAGATCCGCGATCAGGGGACCGTCTTCCGCCAAGGTAATGAATTCCACCGGGGAAATCGGGCCGCGGTCCGGATGGTTCCACCGGGCCAGGGCTTCAGCCCCGACCACCCTGCCGTCCTGGAGCGATACCTTGGGCTGGTAGGCGACCCGGAAATGGCCCTGTTCCAAGCCGGTTTTGAGGTCTTCCTGCCGTAACGGCGCGCTGGTATTCGATATCGAGGCAAGAATATTGCCCAGTTCCGAAGGTCTCAGAGGTTTGCGCACCGGGTCCAGCAATTGAAGGCCGAGCGACGTGCCGACACGCAGGGTCGAAAAAAGCACGCGCTCTTCCAGGCTGCTGACAAGAAGGATCGGCGCCTTGAACTCTCGGCCGCTGAGATACTGCAGAACTTCGACACCGTCAGTATCGAGCAGATTCAGATCGAGAACCAGAAGATCGAATTCATGAAGACCCGCCTCCTGGTGCAGTTCAGCAGCCGAAGAATAACCGACACAGGAAAAGCCGGCACGCTGTGCGCTCGCGGATACGATCTCGCGGGCGACTTCATCGTCATCCAGAACGATGAGCTTGCGGCTCGACATTCAAAACTCCCAAACGGCCGTCTAGCCTAGCCTTCATCAAACGAGGCGATCATCTGACATTCCGAACGGCCGGAACGCGCCACTCGCCATCCATTTGTTTAGCCTTCAAGGAGTTAAATATTAGTTACCGATAGTCTGCCAGTGCATGCCCAGCCAAGCCGGTACGCGGAAGGTGCTGATGGCGACAGAGATACCTGCCTGCCTTCCGCAAGAGCCGGGCCTCAATACAGCCCTGTCGCGCTTCCCGATCCTCCGGCGGCACCGCCGGCTGCCGGAATGGCATCGTCCGCGTCCGAACCGTCAATGAAGGTTCCCGTGCCGGAGGTCGAAGGTTCGGTACCCGGTTTGAAGGCCTCCATGATGACGTTCTTCGTGCCCGGCCCGGCCAGCTGACCCGTTTCCGCATCAATCCGGACAAGCAGCGCGCCCGGGGGCGTCCGGAACGGAATAGCCGGTTTGTCCTTCAAAGCTTCGGCCATGAACGCCTTGAAGATCGGTGCTGCGACGGATGACCCCGTCTCCTGCCCGCCCCAAGGCTGTTTGCCGAGCGGTATGGGATTGTCGAAACCGACGAAAACGCCGACCGTCAAATCGGGTGCAAACCCCACGAACCACGTATCCCGGCTGTCATTCGTGGTTCCCGTCTTACCGGCAAGTGGCTTGCCGAGTTCACGGATACGCCGCCCCGTACCCCGTTGCACCACGCCTTCCAGCATACTCGTCACTTGGTAGGCACTTATTGGATCGACGAGTTGGGCACGATCGTCCGGCGGAACAGGAACGGCCTGTCCTGTCCATTCAACGCTTCGGCAATCGGGGCATTCCCGGTTGTCGTGCCGGAAGACGGTCTTGCCGTCCCGATCCTGAACACGGTCGATCAGGGTCGGAGTGACTTTCTTGCCGCCGTTCACCAACATCGCATAGGCGGCGGTGATGTTCAGCAGCCGCGTCTCACCGGCGCCCAGCGACATGGACAATTGTTTCGGCATATCCTGCATTATGCCGAAATCCGCGACCGTCTGGACCACCGCGTCCATGCCGACCGCCTGCGCCAGCCGTACCGTCATCAGGTTGCGCGACCGTTCGATACCCACCCGCATGGGGCTGGGGCCGTAGAATTTCCGCGAGAAGTTCGCCGGCTTCCATTTCTTTTTTCCCGGCCCCTGATCGAGCACGAAGGGCGCGTCCAGAATCATCGTGGCCGGCGTGAAGCCGTTTTCCAACGCCGTCAGATACACAAAGGGTTTGATCGCCGATCCCGGCTGCCGGGTAGCCTGGGTCGCCCGGTTGAATTCGCTATCGTCATAGCTCCAACCGCCCTGCATCGCCAGAACACGGCCCGTATGGGGATCCAGCGCGACAATACCGCCGTTCACGGCCGGCACCTGCCGAAGCGCATAGGTCCCGGGCGGATAGGGTTCCGGATTATCCCCGGATTTCTCCGGTTCCTTGAACAAGACTGCCTCAACGAGGATCACGTCTCCAGGGCTGACCACATCGGCGGGCTTCTTGACCGCCGCGCCGCGCGCCTGATCGTCCAGCGCCTCGCGGGCCCAACGCATTTCCCCTAGGGGCAGGCCGCCCTCGGTTCCATCCGCCAGCCCCAGACGGACTTCCTTGCTGTCGAGCGAGAGCACGACCGCGGCTTGCCACGGCTCAATATCCGGCGGCACCTTGGCGCCGGTCAGGGCCGTTTTCCAGTCGCCCTCGATATCGATCGTCGCGACCGGCCCGCGGTAGCCATGCCGCCGATCGTAGGCGATCAGGCCGTCACGAAGTACGTCCCGGGCAATTTCCTGCAGTTCCGAGTCGAGCGTCGAGCGAACCGAGAGCCCGCCCTCGTTTACCCTGTCGATACCGAATTGATCGACAAGTTCCCGTCGTACTTCCTCGACGAAATAGCGCGCTTCGACGGAAAGAACGTCGCGTGGCGGCACCACCGTCAGCGGGGCGGCCATGGCCACCTGCGCCGCTTCTTCGGTAATGAACCCGTCCTTGGCCATGCGACCGATAACGTAGTTTCGCCGCACGATTGCGTCGTCGTAGTGACGAACCGGGTGGTAGTTTCGCGGCCCCTTCGCCAATCCCGCCAGATAGGCCGCTTCCTCGATCGTCAAATCATCCAGGGATTTGTCGAAATAGTTCAACGCCGCCGCTGCGACCCCGTAGGATCCGTAGCCGAGATAAATCTCGTTCAGATAAAGCTCCAGAATACGCTCTTTGCTGAGGACCCGTTCCATGCGCATCGCAAGGATCGCTTCCTTCGCCTTGCGTTCGATCGAGACTTCATTGCTCAACAGGAAGTTCTTCGCCACCTGCTGCGTGATCGTCGACGCACCGACCGGCCGGCCGCCCCCGCGCATCTTGATCTTGATATTGGTCACGACCGCGCGCGCCAGCGCGACGAAATCGACGCCCGGATGGGTGAAGAAGTTCTGGTCTTCCGCGGAAACGAAGGCCTGGACGACAGGTTTGGGTATTGACGTGATCGGCACGAAGACGCGGTTTTCCGTGGCATACTCGGCGATCAAACGCCCGTCGCCCGCATGCACGCGGGTGGCGGTCGGCGGTTCGTAGTCGATCAGCTGCTTGTACTCGGGCAGGCCCTGGCCGTAATGCCAGAACCCGTAGGCTACCGCCGCCACGCCCAGCAAGCCGACGAAGACTCCCAGCCCAAGCAAACCGAGCAAAACCCTGATCAAACGCATTCGTCACCCAATATAGTCAAACCCACAACCAGCAGGCCAAGCCGTCCGGCACGCAAAGACCACGGCCAGCGCGCCGATACAACCGCTTCGCGCTGCAATGCCACGCAAATGTGGCAGAAATCAGCACCTGATTTCATGCTCCCAGAGAATATTAGACGACTATGATGGTGCTAGGAACGGCTTAACCGCTCCTGATGCTCAAAATATACGTCGATGGCGCGAATGATGGAGTCGGCCAGGCTGGCGCGGTAGGCCGGGGTCCGCAGGTCTTTCTCTTCCCGCCGGTTCGACAGATAGCCCAACTCAACCAGGACCGAGGGAACGGTCGGGGATTTCAACACGGCAAAACCGGCGAAACGGTGCGGCCTGCGAAGCAATTTCACATTGCTACCGACATTCTTGACCAGCGATTGCGCGAATTGCCAGGAGGACTCACTCGTCTTGCGCTGGGCCAGGTCCAGCAGGATGAAGGATGTCTGATCGTCGTATTCGGACAGGTCGTATCCGGCGAGAATATCGGACTTGTTCTCTTTTGCCGCCAGGGCGGCCGCCTCCTTGTCCGATGCCGTCTCGGACAAGGTATAGACCGAAAAACCGCGTAGATCGGGCGTGTGATGGGCGTCTGCGTGAATCGAGATGAAAAGGTCGGCCTCGTTCTGATGCGCGACTTCGTAGCGTTTCCGCAACGGAATATAGATGTCCCTGTCGCGTGTCATCAAAACCCGGTACTGGCCGAGCGCCTGCAGCCGGTCGCGCAAGTCCATCGCGAAGGCAAGTGTGATCTTCTTCTCGTAGATGCCGGAGGCGCCGATCGCCCCCGGGTCGACACCACCGTGACCGGCATCGATCACGATGGTCTTCAATCGCGTCTCGGCCTGCTCCGACGGACGGACCGGGGCACGAATCATCGCTTGCTGTTGCGCTCGGGCGGTGGCGGCCACGCCGGACTGCCGGGACGCCCAATCGTCGGACTCCACGCTGCCCATCGCCGTGGCGAACTGCTGGTCCGTGCCGGGCTGGAGATCGAGCACCAAACGGTGGCCGGCGCCCGGTTCGGGATCGAGACGAAAGTGAGACTTGATCAGGGCAGGTTCACGCAGGTCGATGACGAACCGGCTGACCCCGTGCTGGAACAGGCCGAATCGAAACTTGCCGATCACGCCTTTTGTGAGGGAACCGGCGCTTTCATCGCCGGTTTCCCAGGCCACCTCGGGCAGATCGATGACCACGCGGTATGGATCGCGCAGGGTGAGCAAACGGTAGGGTGCCGCGGCATCCAGTTCGAGAACGAAGCGGGTAAAACCTTGATGAACGCCGACCCGCACGTCCTGCACCTTGCTTTGGGCATGGGCCGCAAACGCGGCGACTGTGACCGTAAGGAATACGGCCAGGGCAACGGCGAACCGCCGAAACAGCGCTGGAACGGATGCGGACATGGCGTCTCAAATCAGGTCGATGGTGGTCACGCTGCACTTGTTTATGGCGAGATTCCCGCCTTTCTTCAATGGCGCGCGCATGAATTGCGGTGTCCGGAGTGGTGAGCCGGGGATCGAATCCAAGTGCCTGTCCGATCGCCGAAAAAGGGCGTTTCACCCTCCGTAAAAATGGGACAATGGTATTAAGTCAGTCATATCTATGAAAAATCGGTTTTCCTAGCGGTTCGCTTTAGTTAGTTTCTACTTGCGACTCTACGCCGCCAAGGGTTCCTAATGCGGTAGTGCCGCAATCCCGTTCGCGCTGAGAGGATTTCCCTACAAAGACGCCGCCGGGATGGCACGCCGCCGCCGGTGAAACAATCCAATGGCGCTCAGCTGCTTGTTCCGTCGAAACCCGTAGCAGGGATATTCGGGATGGGCGCTAAGCCATTGCCTGCGGCAGCGAACAGACAAGTGACCGTAAACATGATTGAAACCGTGGAGATCCTGCAAGAAACCGTCCGACGCCAGAGATGCGGCGCGGCCGATGATTGTGCAGGACGTATTGGACGAAACCATCCGCATGGTGCGGACTTCGTCTCAGCCGGATCTCCCAGCAATAATCGCCGCCGGCGCCCCGGTTCAGACCGCGGGACAACGGTGGCTGGAGTTAAAATTAATGGCGCGACGCATGTTGATCGACGCCACGCATCCCGAAGAAACGCGGGTGGTGGCGATACATGGTAACAGGCTTGAGGAATTCGATTACGAAACAGCAACCAAACAGCAACTGAAAGGCAATATCTACCTGGCGAAAGTGACCCGGGTGGAACCTTCGTTGCAGGCTGCTTTCGTGGAATATGGCGGTAATCGCCACGGCTTCCTCGCATTCAGTGAAATTCATCCCGACTACTACCGCATTCCGGTCGCCGACCGGATCGAGGAAGAGGACGAAAGCGACGACGACTCGATCGACGTCGAGGAATCCAGCGAGGATGGCGATAGTGTCGAGGAAGTGGGCGGCACCGAAGGCGCCGACGAAGCGGTGGAGGAGGCCCAGCGCCGCCGGCCGCGTCTGAAACGGCAATACAAGATCCAGGAAGTCATCAAGCGCCGGCAGGTCCTGCTGGTGCAGGTGATCAAAGAAGAGCGCGGCAACAAGGGGGCTGCGCTGACGACGTATCTGTCGCTTGCGGGCCGGTATTGCGTGCTGATGCCGAACACCTCCCGCGGTGGCGGCGTCAGTCGGAAAATCGCCAATCCGCAAGATCGCAAACGCCTGAAGAGCGTGCTGTCGGACCTGAACATTCCCGACGGTATGGCGGTCATTCTGCGTACCGCGGGCCAGGAACGGTCGAAAGCCGAAATCAAGCGGGACTACGAATATGTCATGCGGACCTGGGACACGATCCGCGACACCACGCTGGAATCGAGCGCGCCGGCGCTGATCCACGAAGAGGCGAACCTCATTCGTAGGTCAATCCGCGACCTCTATACCAAGGATATCGACGAAATCCTGGTCGCCGGCGACGAAGGTTACCGCGTCGCCAAGGACTTCATGAAGGCGATGATCCCCAGTCACGCCAAGAAGGTCCAGCCGTACAAGGACGACCAGAACGTCCCGATGTTCCAGCGGTACCAGGTCGAGAGCCAGTTGAACCAGATCTTCGATCCGGTCGTTCAATTGCGTTCCGGCGGATCCATCGTGATGCACCAGACCGAAGCGCTGGTCGCGATCGACGTGAACTCCGGCCGGGCGACCCGGGAACGCCATATCGAGGAAACCGCGCTCAAGACCAACCTTGAAGCGGCCGAAGAAATCGCCCGCCAGCTGCGGCTGCGCGATTTGGCCGGCCTTGTGGTCATCGATTTCATCGATATGGAGGAAAACCGGAACGATCATGCCGTGGAGCGGAAACTGAAGGAATCGCTTCGGCGTGACCGGGCCCGTATCCAGGTCGGCCGGATCAGTCCCTTCGGCCTGCTTGAAATGTCCAGGCAGCGCCTGCGGCCGAGCCTGCTGGAAGCGATGACCGCGCCCTGCCCGACCTGTGGCGGTATCGGCAACATCCCGTCCACCGAGTCCTCCGCGCTCAGGGTCCTGCGCTCGATCGAGGAGGAAGGACTGCGCCGCCGTTCGCGTCAGATCACCGTACGCGTACCGCCAAGCGTGGCCCTGTACATCCTGAACCACAAGCGCGCGACGCTTGCGGAAATGGAAGAAAACTACGGCATGCATGTCGTCATCGAGACCGATGACGACTTCATCCCGCCGCATTTCGTGTTGAGCCGCATAGCCGGCGACGCGGACGAAACCGCCGAACCGCAGCAGGTCGTATCCGCCGAGCGTTCGTCGGAAGAGTCCGAGGAACAAGGACGTTCCAGCCGTCGACGCGGCCGGGGACGCCGCCGGAAACGCCGTTTCGAGGATGGCGACGAGGATCAAAACGCGGCGCAGGAAACCTCGACCGAGGACGAAGGCGATTCCGACGCCTCCGACGAGGAGGATAAGCAAGCCTCCGGCGACGGCGAAGGCGACCAGGGTCAGCGCAAGCGGCGCAAACGCGGCCGCCGCGGTGGCCGGAAGCGCCGCAACCAGGAGACGGAAGCACAAGCCGCCGACTCCCAGTCGGACGAGGCTGTCTCCAGCGAAGAAGTCGAAGGTGCCGATACCGGAACGGCCGACGGGGAACCGGGTGAACCGGCGGAAGCCGGCCCGCAGGCCGAAGCGACCGCCGATGCAGCCGCTTCGGAAGGCAGCGAGGAGGCCAAGGAAGAAAAGCCGCGCCGCCGCCGCAGCCCACGCCGCCGCAAGACTGCGGACAAGGCCGAGACTGCCCCCGAATCCACCGATGAGGGACAGGCACCAGCCGAGGCCGCCGACGAAACGCCGGCCGAGACCGCTATCGAGGAAGAAAAACCCGCGAAACCGAAACGCACGAGGCGTCCCCGGAAATCCGCCGCCGCCAAGAAAGCCGCGGAAGCGGAAGCCGAACAAAGCGCCACGGCAAGCGAGTCTGAACCGGCGAATTCTTCCGCGGAACCGGCCCCTTCGGAGCCTAACCAGGCAGAGCAGGCCACTTCAGAGTCAGCCCCATCCGAACCTGCGACAGCGGAATCTTCCGTAGAGCCCAAGGCTGAAACGCCGGCGGAGCCGGATCCGGTACCCGCACAACCTGCCCTGCAGGAAGCGGCGCCCGCGGCACCCTCCGTCGAAGAGGCGGCAAACGATGCAGAGGCGGAAGCCGAAGACCCGAACAAGCCGAAACGCAAAGGCTGGTGGAACCGGATGATCGGTTCCTAGGAGAAAGAGTCGATTGAACGACAAAGCCCGGATGCAGAGCTGCATCCGGGCTTTTTCTTGTGCCGATCAGATCCCGTTTTAAGGCCGCCAGGCTTTCAGGGCCTGCGCCGCCGCGGAGATCTCCTCCGTCGTGCCGGAAAAGGAAAACCGCATGGTGCGATGGCCGCGCGCTTCGTCGAAATCCAGGCCGGGGGTCACGGCTGCCCCGGTTTCCTTCAGGATACGGCTGCAAAAGGACAGGCTGTCATTCGTCATGTGCCCGACATCGGCGTAAAGGTAGAAGGCACCGTCACTGGGCGCCAGATCGCCGAATCCGGCTTCGGGCAGTTCCCGCAACAGGAGGTCCCGATTGGCCGCGTAGCGCGCTATGTTACTCTCCAATTCCTCGCGGCAATCGAAGGCCGCAACGGCGGCCACCTGACTCAAGGTCGGCGGCGAAATGAAGAGGTTCTGGGCAAGGCATTCCACCGGACGCAAAAGATCTTCCGGCAGGACCAGCCAACCCAAACGCCATCCGGTCATGGCAAAATACTTGGAAAAACTGTTCACGACGACTGCATGGTCGGTATGGGCCAGGACCGTTTCGAAGCCCCGGCCATAGGAAATGCCCTGATAGATCTCGTCGGAAATGAGCCGTATACCCGCCGTCCCGCAATAATCGGCCAGGGCCGCCATGTCTTCTTTCGACAGCATGGTTCCTGTCGGATTGGAGGGGGATGCGACGATCAACCCGTCGATCGGCCCGTGTTCGGCCTGGGCCTTCTCCAACAAGGCGGGGGACGGCTGATACCGGTCTTCCTTCGTGGTCTCGATGATCACCGGCTGTATGCCCAGCGCGGTTAGGATGTGCCGGTAACAGGGATAGCCGGGCGCCACCAGCGCCACCTTGTCGCCCTGATCAAAAGCGGCCAGGAAGGACAACAGGAAGCCGCCGGACGAACCGGTCGTCACGACAATCCGGTCCTCAGGCACCACGACGCCGTAATCCCTGGCGTAATGGTCGGCGATCGCCTTGCGCAGTTCCGGAATTCCCAGCGCCACGGTGTAGCCCAGCCGATGGCTGTCCAATGCCTGTTTGGCCGCCTCGATGACGCCTTTCGGCGCGGTTGAACCCGGCTGGCCGACCTCAAGGTGATAGACATGTCCGCCTTGCGCCTCACGCTCCGCAGCCGCGCGCATCACCTCCATGACGATGAACGGGGGAATTTCGCCCCGTGTCGAGGTCTTCAAAGCCACCTGTTTCTCTCCCTCACGTGATTGCCGCGGCAGATCTCGGTTCCGACGGATCAGTTCACCAAGGCGGACAGGCCGTCGCCCCGCGGGTCTGTCGCCGCCGCGCAACGGCGGTCTTCCGGCTCAACCGGCAATCCGGACGGGCAATAGGCCATGTTGATCCGGCCGAGCGTCGCGGTCTGACGAACAGGTATGCCCAAGGACGCCCCACCTTTCCCATAGGCTTCCGGGGCGCCGGATTCGACGATGACACCGACCGACGGCGCAAAGGTCAAACGCGGCTCCTTTAAGGCCGCCTCCAAAGACACGCCGTCGCGGAAAGCCCGCAGTGTTGACGAAAGCAAGGCGCCCATGCCGGCCGCACCGGTATCCCCGGCGGCGGCAAGATGGAATTGGAAGGTACGGTCATTCGCGATGATCAGCGGCCCGCCCCAGTAATCCGGCGGCGGCTGCCGCGCCGGGAAAAAGCCCAATCCGCGCGGCATTTGACCGAGGCCCGCACCGCCGACAAGACCGATCGTGCAGGCAACGGCAAGGCCTTCACGGTCGACGACGACAAAACCGGTGGAACCGCTATCGATCGGTGGCAAACCGGGGATCGGCTGTGAGGGCCCGCGCCGGTTGGCCGCCACAGCGGCCAGACGCTCCGGCTCCAGCAACGCATCCTGTTGCTCCGGCGTCATGTCGGCGGCCTTTGACCAGTCTTCCCGATCGACGAGCCCCGAAACCATGGTCTTCAAGAACGCGGCGCTGGTTTCGGGATCGTCGGCGAAAGAGCCGCCCTGCGTATCCAACATCAGCCCAAGGGTCTGCCCGAGAGGTACCCCGCCGGCAAAAGGCGGCGGCAGAACATAAGCGCGGTGATTTCCGGCCGCGACGCTTAGAGGGCGTCGCCAGACCGGGACATAGTTCTGGAACTCCTCCAAGGTGAATCCGGCACCGAGTGCCTCATAACTCTCATGGATCGCGCGCAGCAACGTACCACTATGCATGGCGCCTGCCCCGCGGAACCGGATTTGACCCATGACACTGGCCAATTCGACCTGCTGCCATTTCGTGATCCCGTCCGGGACGGTGCCGTTCGCGGTGCCCAGAGCCGCCCGCGCAATCGGGTCGGCGGCGATGCGCCTCCATTTTTCTTCTAGGTCGTTGCGCGTCGCGCGCGAAGCCCGATGGCCGAGCCGTGCCAGTTGTTCCGCCGGGGTGATCAACCCGCCCCAGGCCAAGCGGCCATACCGTGCGTGCAGCGCGGCCATTCCGCGGGCAAATGTCGGCATCGCGGGCGAACCGGGCTTCACATTGGGGCTTTGCGGCGGCAGGAAGTCCAGGGCTTCCGTGAGCCCAAGATTGGCATCGTGGACGAGGCAGGCGCCATGGGCGCCCAGTCCCGCCCGCCCCGGCATCGTCACGCCCAGGGCAAAGGCAAGGGACACCGCAGCATCGGCGGCGCTGCCGCCGACGGTAAGGACTTCCCGCGCCGCCAGCGAGGCATTCGGCTCGTCGGAGGCGACACCGCCGAAAAACCCGCCGACATAACCGGCCTGTCCCAGCCCCGGCGCCTCGCCGGTCTCACAACCCGCGAGCAGGATCGACGACCCGAGCAGAGCCGCACCGACGCTCCGCTTCAGCGACCGAAGGAACGACGCCCCGGGCAACTGCCGATTGATCGCGGCATGCTGCGACACTAAGTTTCTGGAACGCATGATTACTCTGGCACTTGCACTGGATTTCGCCATGGGCGGCTTTCGCCTCTTCATTTCTGGGCCAATTTCGATTGTCACCCGCATTTGCACCCTGTCACCGGCTCTGGCAATGGTCATGGCCGTGTTTTTCACGCTTTCGGCCGAACCTGCCGCCGCGCAAAGCCGGGCCCCCGGCCTGATCCGCGACACCGAGATCGAGAACACTATTCGTGTCTATACGGCCCCAATTTTCAAGGCCGCCGGTTTGGACCCCACTGTGGTGCAGATCCATTTGGTGAATGACCAGTCGTTGAACGCCTTTGTTGCCAACGGCCAGCGGATCTTTATCCATACCGGCCTGCTGATGCGGGCAGAGGATCCGGGAGAGGTCATCGGCGTGCTGGCCCACGAAACCGGTCACATCACCGGCGGACATCTGGCCCGATTCGGCGAAGGTCTGGCCGATGCACAGAACGCCAACCTGATCGCCCTCCTTTTGGGTATCCCCGCCGCGGTGCTGACGGGGCGCGGCGATGTCGCGGCCGCCGCCCTGGCATTGGGGAACCAGGTCGGAACACGGCAATTCCTGAGTTATACGCGCGCCAACGAACAATCGGCGGACCAGGCCGCTGTCGGATTTCTGGATCAGGCCGGGATCAGTTCACGGGGCATGCTCGAATTCATGGAGCTTCTGACCCGTGAGGAAAAGCTCTACGTGGAGAACCCCAATCCCTATACCCGGACCCACCCTTTGTCCCGCGACCGCGTCGACTTCATCCGGAACCATCTGGAAAATTCGCAACTGAAGAATGCGGAGCTGGACCCGAGCTACAAGGTCCTGCACGAGCGCATGCGGGCCAAACTTCGCGGTTTCATTCTGCCGCCCCATCAGACCTACCAGCTCTATCCCGAAGACGATAAAAGCGTTCCGGCCCGCTACGCCCGTTCGATCGCCCTCATGCAGGAAAGCCAGACCGAAGAGGCCGTCGCCGCGATCGACGCGCTGATTGCCGATTTCCCGGACGATCCGTTCTTCCTGGAACTGAAAGGCGATATTCTGCGCGACGGCGCCCGGCTGGAAGAAGCGATCGATCCTTACAAGGCTGCCATCGACATACTGCCCTGGTCGGCCCTGATCCGGGCCAGTCTCGCCCGGACGTTGATCGAGCTGAACAATCCCGATTATGACGACGAGGCTGAAAAGCAGCTTCGCGAAGCCCTGCGCTACGAACCGTGGATGTCCAGCGCGTGGCGCCTATTGGCGACGGTTCACGGCCGTCGGGGCGATTTTGGCGAAGCCTCCTTGGCGCAAGCCGAGGAAGCCATCAACCAGGGCCGGAAGGACGCGGCCCTGGGCCATGCAAAACGGGCATTGGACCAGTTACCGAACGGCTCGCCCGGTTGGCTGCGCGCGCAGGATATCGAAGTCCAGGCCAGCAGAAAGAAAGACTGACCCGCCCCGGCTCGGTCGCCCAACTCTGACGCCATACCGGCGCCGGAGGGCGTTCATTTCTATGTGAATTCGGCCGATTGCGGCAGGTATCGTTTGCATCGCCAGGGCTGAGACGGTCTAACCTAGCCGGAAATCTTCACGATTTAAGGGTCAGGAAACCAGCATGCCGATCTTGAAGCCGCTTCTTCAAGCCTCAGTGCTCGTCGCTTTTCTTTTCGCCGGTACCGGCGCTTTCGCGCAATCGTCCAACGAAGCCTCCGGGCTGACGAAGGAGCAGGTGGAGACGATCGTCCGCGACTATCTGCGCGAAAATCCGGAAGTCGTCATCGAGGCGATCGAAGCCTATCGCGCGAAGCAGCAGCTAGCCGAAGAGCAGATGCGCGAGCAGGCTTTGGCCGCCAAGCGCGATCAGATCTTCGAAGACCCGATGGCCCCGACCAACGGCGTCACGGATGCGGATGTCACGCTGGTCGAGTTCTTCGATTATCAATGCGGCTACTGCAAGAAAGTGTTCCCCGACATCATGGCGGTGATGGAGGACGACAAGAAACTGCGCGTCGTTTTCAAGGAATTGCCGATCCTCGGTCCGGAATCCGTGATTGCCGCCCGGGCCGGCATGGCGGCCCACAAGCAGGGAAAGTACATGGCCTACCATCAGGCCGTCATGGACTTGCGCGGCAAACTGTCGGAAAAGCGGATCATGCAAGCCGCCGCCGAAGCAGGCTTGGACATGGAACGCCTGGCAAAGGATATGGAATCGCCGGAAATCGACGACTATCTGCGCGCCAATCTGCAACTGGCACAGGAAATCGGCGTGAACGGGACACCTGCCATGTTCATCGGTAATCAGTTCATTCCCGGTGCCATTGACCGCAAGGCCCTGGTTCATCTGATCGACCAGGAGCGCAAGGCGGGCGGCTGACGCCGACGGATTGGAACGGACGGCCCCTGCCGCGAAGAAACGATGCAATATCCTGAAGCCTTGACGCGCGGACGCCTTATCCGCCGATACAAGCGATTCTTGTCCGATGTGGAAATTGCCGGGCCGGATGGACCGGTCGAGGCAGTGGCCCATTGCGCCAATCCAGGTTCAATGATGGGACTGGCAGAACCCGGCGCCACAGTGTGGCTGCTGCCGAACCGGAACCCGACGGCAAAGCTCGATTGGCGATGGGAATTGACGGATGTGGGGGACAGCCTTGTCTGCATCAACACCTCGCGCGCCAATACAGTCGTCGGGGAGGCACTGACCGCCGGTGATATCCCGGACCTTGCCGCTTATTCGAAGGTCCGGCCCGAGGTCAAATACGGTACGTCGAGCAGAATCGACTTTCTGCTGGAGGAGGAGGGCCTGCCGCCTGCCTATGTAGAGGTGAAGAGCGTTACGCTTCGGCGGCCCGATGGCGGCGACCCTAACGCGGCCGAATTCCCGGATTCGGTCACAAAACGCGGGGCCAAGCATCTTGAGGAACTGATCGAGGTCGGCAAGACGGGCGCCCGGCCGGTCATGTTCTTTCTTGTTCAGCGCGGCGACTGCACCCATTTTCGCCCGGCATCGGATATCGACCCGGCCTACGCGGCATCGCTCCAAAAAGCCGTGTTGGACGGCGTGGAGGTACTTTGCCACACGGCCCGGATTTCGACCGAAGGCATTGTCCTGGGGCCGCCCCTGCCCCTTCACCTTGATTGAAAACCCGGCTCGGCGCACTATGTCGGCACAAGATACAAATGGATTTTCGAATGAATTACGCTGCCAGAAACCAGATAAAACTGCACGATGCCGCCGATTTCAAAGCAATGCGTAAAGCTGGCCGACTTGCGGCGGAGGTCCTGGACTTCATCACCCCGCATGTGGTCCCCGGCGTCTCCACCGGGCATTTGGACAAGCTTTGCCACGACTACATCGTCGAACATGGGGCCATCCCCGCGCCGCTGAACTACCGCGGTTTCCCGAAGTCGATCTGCACCAGCATCAACCATGTCGTCTGCCACGGCATTCCCGACGATGCGAAGAAGCTGCAGGAAGGCGATTCGATCAATATCGACGTCACCGTCATCGTCGATGGCTGGCATGGCGACACCAGCCGCATGTTCCTTGTCGGCGACAAGATCCCAGTGAAGGCCAAACGGCTTACGCAAATCACCTATGAGTGTATGATGCTGGGCATCCAGACCGTGAAGCCGGGGTCGACCCTGGGCGATATCGGCTATGCCATCCAAACCCACGCAGAGGCCAACCGCTTTTCCGTCGTCCGCGATTTCTGCGGCCATGGAATCGGACGGGTCTTCCACGACACGCCGAGCATCCTGCATTACGGCGAACCCGGCCAGGGCGCCGTCCTGGAAGAAGGCATGTTCTTCACGGTCGAGCCGATGATCAATGTCGGCACCTGGGACGTGAAAATCCTTCAGGACGGTTGGACAGCGGTCACCAAGGACCGTCAGTTGTCCGCCCAGTTCGAACATACGATCGGCGTCACCGCGGACGGGTACGAGATATTCACGCAATCGCCGAAAGGCTGGGACCAACCGCCGTACAACTGAGGCGGGTTCGAACCGGCGCGTCATCTTGCCCGAAATGGCGGTTTAATCGAAGTGAAGACAGGTTTAGGTTGCTAATGAACCAGCAACCGGGAACAAGGCTCGTCACCTCGATGTTTGGAACCGAAGAATGACGGAAGGCGCGCCGTCGCATCGCAGCAAAAAGACTGTATCTCCCGACAAACCGCATTACGCGGGCCACCGCAGTCGGCTGCGCGAACGCTTCATGCGCGACCTCGGGGCCTCGATGGAAGATTATGAGATCCTGGAAATGCTGCTCACCCTCGCCCTGCCGCGGGTGGACACGAAACCGATCGCGAAGGATCTGCTCAACCGGTTCGGAAACTTCGCCGGTGTGATCACCGCCGATCCCATCGACCTTGCCAAGACGAAGGGCATCAAGGAAGCGTCCATCGCACCGATCAAACTGGTCCAGACGGCCGCCCTTAGGCTGGCCCGACAACAGATCATGGAACAGCCCGTCATATCCTCCTGGGACAAGCTGATCAGCTATCTGCATATCGCGATGTCCCGGGAAAAGGTCGAGCATCTGAGGCTGCTGTTCCTGGACAACAAGAACCGCCTGATCGCGGACGAAGTGCAGCAGCGCGGTACCGTCAATCACACGCCGCTTTATCCCCGGGAAGTGATGAAACGCGCGCTGGAACTACACGCCTCCGCCCTGATCCTGGTGCACAACCATCCCAGCGGCGACCCGACGCCGAGCCGGGACGACATCCATATGACGAACGAGATCAGGGATGCGGCGGAGAAACTGGGCATCCGCCTGCACGACCACATCATCATCGGGCGCAATGAGCAGACCAGCTTCAAGGCCGAAGGTCTGCTCTAGAAGACCGCGCGCCTAGATCAGGCCGGTCATTGAAGATATTCGGGGCTTTCCTTCGCCAGCATGCGGCACAGCACCTTCCAATGGCTCTCGGCATAATCCGGCTGCTGTTCCCGGATGGCCTGGGCGGTCGCTTCCACGACATCTTCCGGGATCTGTTTCAGCTTCCTGCCGGTGGATTCGGCGATGACCTGAACCTTGGCCGCCTTTTCCAGGAAGTAGAGATCGTCGAAAGCGATGCCGATGGTCGGCCCGGCGCAGATTACGCCATGGTTCGCCATCACCATGGAGGTGTTGTTGCCGAGCTTGGAGGCCATACGCGACCCCTCTTGATCGTCGTCGCCGAGACCGTTGTAGTCATCGTCATAGGCAATCCGGTTGTAAAAGCGGATCGCGTTCTGGCTGACCATCTCCAGCCGACCGCCCTCGGTGCTGGCAAGGGCGGTGATATAGGGCATATGCGTGTGCAGGATCGCCTTTGCATGCGGGTTCATTCGATGCATGGCCCTGTGGATATAGAAGGCCGTAACCTCAATCGTATGATCACCTTCCAGGACATTGCCTTCGCCGTCGATCACCAGGATATCGCTGGCCTTCACTTCCGACCAATGTACTTCCCAAGGATTGATCAGGTAGCGGTCGTCCCCGACTTCCAGACTGAAGTGGTTGTCGATCCCTTCATGCAGGTCGTACTTCGCCGCCCATCGCAGGGCGGCAGCCAGATTCTGGCGTTCTTCCTGGTACATCATAGCCTAACCCTTCCTCGCTCCTACCGCCGACACAGTGGCTTTGCGCCACGCGGCCCTGTGCATTCAATCCGGCGCAGCCTAAGGCCGACAGGGCGAATAGCCAATAAGGCGGCGGGCACAAGCGTTTTGCCTTACCCGCAACACAATGGCATAACGCGGCCGACCCGGCGCACTTGCCGCTCAGACGTTCAGGCCCATCGGAAAGGCAGACTAACATGATACCTCGCTACTCCCGCCCGGAAATGACGCAGATTTGGGAGCCGGCCAACAAGTTTCGTCTTTGGTTTCTGATCGAGGCCCATGCCTGCGACGCCCAGGCCCAACTGGGCGTCATTCCAAAGGAAGCAGCCGCTGCCGTCTGGGCCGGTGGAGACAAGCCCTATACCGAGGACCGCATCGCCCGCATCGATTCAATCGAACGCGAGACGAAGCACGACGTCATCGCCTTCACCACCGAACTGGCCGAACATATCGGCGAGATGTCCCGCTTCGTGCATCAGGGCATGACGTCCTCAGACGTTCTGGACACTTGCTTCAACCTGCAGCTCACCCAGGCCGCCGATATTCTTCTGGCCGACATGGACCGCGTGCTGAACGCGCTGAAAACCCGCGCGATCGAGCATAAATTGACCCCGACTATCGGTCGAAGCCACGGCATTCACGCGGAACCGGTGACCTTCGGGCTGAAGCTGGCCAAGCATTATGCGGAATTCGCCCGCGGCAAGGAGCGCCTTGAACGCGCCCGGGCCGAGATCGCCACCTGCGCAATTTCGGGCGCGGTCGGCACCTTCGCCAACATCGATCCCTTCGTTGAGGAATATGTGGCCGAGAAACTCGGCCTGGCGCCGGAGCCGATCTCCACCCAGGTCATCCCGCGCGACCGGCACGCGGCCTTCTTCTCGGCCCTGGCCGTCATCGCCAGTTCGATGGAAAACGTCGCGGTGGAAATCCGGCACCTGCAGCGGACCGAATTGCGGGAAGCCGAGGAGTTCTTCTCGAAGGGCCAGAAAGGCTCCAGCGCGATGCCGCACAAACGCAACCCGGTTCTGTCCGAGAACCTGACAGGCCTGGCCCGCATCGTCCGCAGCGCCGTGGTCCCGGCGCTGGAGAATGTCGCGCTGTGGCACGAGCGGGATATTTCCCATTCCTCCGTCGAGCGGATGATCGGACCGGACGCCACCGTTACGTTGGACTTCGCCCTGAACCGACTGGCCGGCATGATCGAAAATCTCGTCGTCTATTCCGACCGGATGCTCGAAAATCTGGAGTCCCTGGGCGGTCTGCACAATTCACAGCGCATCCTCCTTGCGTTGACCCAGGCAGGTGCGAGCCGGGAAGACGCCTACCGTCTGGTCCAGAAAAATGCGATGGAAAGCTGGCATGAAGGCCGGCCTTTGCAGCAGCTCGCGGTCGAAGATGCAGACATCCGGGCGCATTTGAGCGAAGATGAGATCAATGCGCTGTTTGACCTGGATTATCACACCAAGCATGTGGAAACGATTTTCAAGCGTGTCTTCGGCTAGAAAGGGTCTCCCCGAGGCGACGGCACGACTGTTGCGGACCACCGCCCTTTCGGCGGCCCTGGTGCTTTCCTGGACGTTGTATACCGGGCCCGCCGTCGCCCAGCAGCAGCAGGACGAACTGGTCAATCAGGTCGACGAAGTCACAAGGCGGATCCAAACCGATCCTTTCATCCGCCTTCGGTTTGTCGCCCTTGCGCTGGAGACGCCGGACGAACAGGGCCAGGCCTTGAACGGTATCGTCCGGGCCCAGATCGCGCGCGGAAACATCGAGGATGCCCTCAAGGAATTGCGGCGGATTGAGGACGTGCTCTGGCAGGCGCGGTCCCTTGCCGCGGTCGGTGACTATTACGAAACCATCGGCGAGCGCGACAAGGCGCTCGATTTCCTCAATCAGGCCGTGAAAGCCGTCACCTCCAGCGGGGAGATCGGTATCGGCGGGGCGGACCTGCTGCGCGTGATCGCCAAGAAACAGGCGAAGCTGGGCCAATTGAATTCGGCGATCGCATCGGCCGAGCGTATCCCTGAGCCCTTGGAACGTGTCCGCAGTCTGCAACAGGCCGCCTCGGCCTCATTCGAAGATGCCAGCGGCGATCCCTCGGCGCTGAACAACGCCAAGAAGGTCCTGGCCGCGGCGTTCGAGCAGGCGGAAAAAATCGGTAATCCCACCAACAAGACGCCGCACCTCTTTATCGATATTGGCGAGGCCCAGGCATCCGTCGGCGACGAGGAAGGCGCACAGAAGACCTTTCGGCGTGCCCGTGAGTTGATCGAGAGAGGCGGCCGCGAAGGCCGTGACCGCGCCTATGCCCGCCTCGCCGGCTCAATGATCTTTGCCGGGCAGTTGGAAGAAGCCATGGAAGTGATGCGGCAGGTCGAAGAAGGGCCGCAGCAGGTCCGCGGCGTCAGTTCCGTGGCAAGGGCCTTGGCGGATCAAGGCAATGTCGATGCCGCTGTCCCGCTGTTCACCCTTGCCATGGAAGCCGCCAGCACGATCGACAATCCGGAGGTCCGGAACGCGGCCCTCGGCTTCATGGTGCGGGAGCAGACACGGGTCGGCCGCCTGGCGGATGCTTTCACGACGGCAGGACAGATCCAGGAACGGCTCGCCCAATCCCGCGCCCTGATGGGCATGGCCGAGGAACTGCTGAAACAGAACAACCCGGACGCCGCCTTGGTCCTTGTCGACTACATCCCCTATATCAGCATGCGCTCGCAGATTTTCGCCAAGGTGGCCGTCATGCGCGGCGAGGCCGGCGAAGAAAAGGAAGCGGCGAATTTGATCGCCCGCGCTTTCGAACCGACCGGTTTCGAGGCCCAGACGGAGTACATACCGGATGCGATCGAACTGGTCCTGAACGCACATTTGCAAGTGGGCGATCCGGAAAACGATCCCGTTGTGTTCGGTGAAATACGTAAACTCGCCGACCTGATCGACAACGACGTGGTCCGTGTCGCCGCCATGTCGCACCTGGCCGCGGCCGAAGCGGAGCGCGGTGACTACGAACGCGCAAACCGAACCTTGAGCAGCGCCTGGCGCAATGCCTGGCTGAACAGACGCGACCCGAATTTCCCCCGTGTCCTTGCCGATATCGTGAAAGGACAGATCGCCATCGGCGATATTCTGGCCGCATTCGACACCGCCGCGCGCATTCCCGTGCCCGAGGGCGAAGCCCTGAACGACAGGACGCCGTCCGGGAATTTCCGGGCACCGCGGTTCTCCTCCCTGACGCGGGTCGCAATCGCCGCCGCGAAAACGGGGGAGGTCGACCTCGCGATCCGCGCCGCACGCGAAATGGAGCATCCTCCCGCCCGCGCAGCCGGATTGGCCGCCGTCGCCGTTGCCATCGCCGAAGAGGAAGTCGGTATCGTCAATGTCGGGTCCGACACGCAGGACTCAGATCCCGGCACCGATGGCGGTTTCAGTGAAACGGTTCAAAATTGACCCTTTCACCCCGGAACGGCGCTTTGTTCCCCAACGCTTTCCTTGCCCTAAGGCCTGGAACCGTCTACCAACCCGCCCGCCACAATCACGGGAACTGATTCGGCCGTGTCTGGACACGGGCGGCACAACGGAACATGAGCGAGAAAGCCAGACGAACCCTGTGGACCCTTCTCAAGTTCGGGGTCACCGTCGGCCTGCTGTCCTACCTCGCCCAAAGTATCGAGCTTGATCAGGCACTGGAACTGGCGGCATCCGCCCATCCGGGATCAGTGGTGCTGGCGATGGCCATGGTCGCCGCCCAACAAGTCATCATCGCCCTCCGCTGGCGGTTCCTGGCATCGATGAAGGCGGAAACACCCACATATGGCCGCTTCTTCCGCTGGACCATGGAAGGTCTGTTCTTCAACCAGACCCTGCCGTCATCCGTTGGCGGGGACGCCATTCGCATTTTTCGCCTTGCCCGTGACGGCGGCCTCAGGGTTTCTCATGCGACCTCCAGCGTCTTGCTCGACCGCGCTTTCGGCCTGCTCGGAATCGTTTTGATCGCAGCGATCTTCCTGCCGACGATGTTTCATTTGATCACCGACCCCGTCATGCAGCAGGGCGTCGTTCTTCTTCTGGCCGCGGGTTTGGGCGGTTTCGCATTCTTCCTGATCCTCGACGGATTGCCTCCCTCCGTGCGCCGTTGGAAAATCGTCGCCGAATTCCTGAACATGTCGAAACAGGCACGTCACGTGCTGTTGAGCCCGCCCCTGCTGGCAAAGGTCGGACTATCGACCGCGGCGGGGCAAACCCTTGCCCTGTCGGCCTTCTATGTTCTGGCACAGGGCCTTGATGTAAACGTCGCCTATGGCGTCACAATGGCGGTGCTGCCTGTCGCAATCCTTATCGCGACCATCCCGGTGACCATTGCAGGTTGGGGTTTGCGGGAAGGCGTTTTGATCGTGGCGCTTTCCTATGCCGCCGTTTCCGAGCCCCAGGCACTCGCGCTTTCCGTTCTGTATGGGCTGGTCCATGTGGCCGTGGGGTTGCCCGGCGGCCTGTTTTGGCTTATGGCCCGCACGAAAGCAGAAAAGCCAGAAACGCAATCCCCAGGCCCAGCAGCATGACCAACGGAACGACCGGCATGACCCTATCGCCGCGCAAACGCGCCATCCGCGACTATGCCGACGACATTGCCAAGATCCGCGATCATTGGATCGACCGGAACAGCCCGTTCCACGATGCGGATCTGGCCTATCTGAAATTCATCATTCCGGAAGGGTCGCGGGTCCTGGAACTGGGGTGCGGTACGGGCAGGACGCTTTCGCGCCTGAAACCGTCCATCGGCGTCGGTGTCGACTTTTCCGAGGAAATGATCGGCATCGCCGCAAACAAATACCCGGACCTGACCTTCCATGTCGCGGATGTTGAATCGCTGGCCGACAACGAGACGATAAGCGGAACGTTCGATTTCATTCTGCTGTCGGACACGATCGGGTATCTCGACGACTGCGAGGAAACCTTCAAATCCCTCCACCGTTTCTGCGACGCCAACACGCGGCTTGTCGTCTCCTACTACTCCCATCTCTGGGAACCGGCGCTGAAACTGATCGAGATGCTCGGGCTGAGAATGCCGCAGCCCGAGGTGAACTATCTCGGCCATCTCGATATCGCCAACCTGCTGAATCTTTCCGATTTTGAGGTCATCCGGCAGGAATGGCGCCAATTGGTGCCGCATCACCTCCTGGGCATCGGCACCGCGCTGAACCGATTTATCGGCACCCTGCCCGGGATTCGCCGCCTGTGCCTGCGCCATTATCTCGTCGCGCGATCGGAGCGCCATGCCGTTCGGCGCGATTTGAGCGCCACCGTTCTGGTTCCCTGCCGTAACGAAAAAGGTAATATCGAAAACGCGGTTAAGCGTCTGCCGCGTTTCGCGGACGATATCGAAATCATCTATGTCGAAGGCAATTCATCGGACGGCACCTTCGAGGAATGCGAACGCGTTCGCGACGCCTATAAGGGCGAATGGGATATCAAGGTGTTCAAGCAATCCGGCAAGGGCAAGGGCGATGCGGTCCGCAAGGGGTTCGACGAAGCCCGCGGCGACGTCCTGATGATCCTTGATGCGGATCTGACCATGCCGCCGGAGGAAATTCCGAAATATTACGACGCGATCGCACGCGGCAAGGGCGAGTTTATCAACGGCACGCGGCTGGTTTATCCCATGGAACACGGCGCGATGCGGTTCCTGAACTACTGGGCGAATCGTACTTTCGCGCTGATCTTCTCCTACCTTCTGAACCAACGTTTCACCGACACGCTCTGCGGCACCAAGGTGATCACGAAGAAGGATTACGAGAACCTGATCGCCAACCGTTCCTATTTCGGCGATTTCGATCCCTTCGGTGATTTCGACCTGATCTTCGGGGCCGCCAAACTGAACCTGAAAATCGTCGAGATTCCCGTTCGCTACGCGGACCGGACTTATGGATCGCCGCAGATCTCTCGGTTCCGCGATGGCTGGCTGCTGTTGAAGATGGTGGTCTTTGCCTGGCGGAAGCTGAAAGCCTTCTGAGCATGACCGTGATCGACCCGCGGCTGGCGGAACACCGCCGTGTCTGGGAACGCAAACCGGCTTTGCGGGCGGTCTATGGCGACTATCACCGGCGCATGCTGAACGCGTTGCCCGAAGATGGCCGCTATCTTGAGGTCGGGTCCGGGTCGGGGAACCTGCGCGACGCCAAACCGGACGCAGACGTCACCACCATCGATATCCTGCCGACCCCTTGGGTCGATGTCTGCGCCGACGCCCAGACCCTGCCCTTTCCGGACGAAACATTCGACGGCATCACCATGCTGGACGTGCTGCACCATATCGAGCATCCGCGCGTCTTCTTCGCCGAGGCGCTCCGCGTGCTGAAACCGGGGGGCCGCCTGGCCATGATCGAACCCGGCATCACGCCTGTCAGTTGGTTGTTCTACAATTTCCTGCACGAAGAGCCGGTCGATATGTCGGCCGACCCGCTGGGGCCGGTCGAGGCAAAGCCCGACCCCGACAAGGACCCGTTCGATTCCAACCAGGGCATTCCGACCCTGCTCTTCAAACGCCAGGAGCACCGGATCGCCTTCGCCGAAGCCTTTCCGGGTTTCACCCTGGTCGACCGGCAGTGGCTCAGCCTATTCGCCTATCCGATGACCGGCGGTTTCAAATCCTGGTCTCTGCTTTCAGCAGGTGCAGCGGAAAGTCTAGTCCGCTTGGAACAGCATTTGATGCCCTTTATCGGCTCGATCATGGCATTCCGCTTGATGGTGGTTCTGGAAAAGCGAAAACCCAAACGGTCTTAATGGTCCAGACAGGACCCACACAATTGGCCCTGTCAGATCCAGGCTTGAAGGCTTATGAATAAGTCCAATTCTGGATAACCATCTTCGCGTAACATGACCAATCTAAGCATCAACCTGAACAAGATCGCCTTGCTGCGGAACCAGCGGCATGTCGGCTATCCGAGCGTCACCAAGGCGGCCGAGACAGTCATTGCCGCCGGTGCGCACGGCATCACGGTTCACCCGCGGCCCGATGAGCGCCATATCCGGAAGACCGATGTCTACGGACTGGCCGAGCTTCTGAAAGGTCATCCGGGCATCGAATACAATATCGAGGGCAACCCCTATCCGGATTACATGCAGCTGTGCCGCGACGTGCGCCCGGCCCAGGCAACGCTGGTCCCCGACGCGCCGGATGTCGCAACTTCGGACGACGGGTGGGACGTTTTCGCGGAAGCAGAACGGCTGCGCCCGATCATCGGCGAATTGCAATCGCTGGGATGCCGCGTTTCCCTGTTCATGAATCCGGACCCGGAGGCCATGAAGCAGGTCGCGAATATCGGCGCCGACCGGATTGAACTTTATACCGGCCCCTGGGCCGATGCGTTCGGCACGGCGGCCGAAAAGGAAGTGCTGGCACAATACAGTGAGAGCGCCGCGGCCGCCGTCGCGGAAGGTCTGGACATCAATGCCGGACATGACCTGACGACCGAAAACCTGCCGATGTTCAAGGCCGCCCTGCCGCAGTTGGACGAGGTCTCCATCGGCCATGCCTTCACATCCGATGCCTTGTGGGTCGGCATGGAAGGATCGGTAAAGGGATTCCTGAAGGCACTTGCCGCCTGATCGCTTTGATCTTAAAGGCTGTCTGCGTGCGTACCATCCTTTACGGAAGGAGAGCGCCATGCTTCGTGAACTCGCCGCAACGCTGCGCCGCAAACCCCGGGATGTCGGGCTGGGTCCGGCCTATGCGGTCAGCCAAGCCGCCAGAACCGCCTGGTTCGCCGGGCAATACCTGTTGGCCGCGCGCCTGACCCCACCGCCGAACGGGCCGCTGCCGACACATCGCATTCCGGGCTGGGACGTGATCCTGAAGGATCTTTCCGCGCTGTACCGCCGGGACTGGGAAAATATCCGCGCCGGACTCTACCGCCCGCCGGCGGATCTCGCCCCACGCCCGTCGACGGTATTGAAGGACACCCGGGATTTCCTTACGGATTTGCCAAAGGTCGCCCAACGGCGGCGCCGGAATGCAAATAGTGAAGTGCTGACCGGCACGCGCCAAAAAGCCTATCCGCGCTATTATCTCCAAAACTTTCATTACCAGACGGACGGCTGGTTTTCGGAAGAATCCGCGGAGGCCTACGACCATCAGGTCGAAGTGCTGTTCACGGGCGGTGCCGACGCGATGCGCCGGCAAGCCTTGCCGGCAATTGGAACGGCGGTGGAGACACATACAGGCACATCACCGGTGGAGTTGGTTGATATTGCCTGTGGTACCGGGCGCTTCCTTAAGGAAGTGCTGCGCAACAATCCGACGATTTCCGCGACCGGCCTGGATCTAAGCCGTCCCTATCTGAAAAAGGCGCAACGCTCGCTGATTCAGCATCCCGACGTCCGCTTCCTGGAAGCCAATGCGGAAGACATCCCGGCCAAGGACGGATCATACGATATCGCGACCTGCATCTATCTGTTTCACGAACTGCCCAAGAAGGTCCGGCGCACCGTCGCCGCCGAAATCGCCCGCATCGTCAGACCGGGCGGCCTCCTTGTCTTCATCGACTCCATCCAGACCGGCGACCATCCACCCTATGACGCCCTGCTTCAGCGTTTCCCGATGGCCTTCCACGAGCCCTACTATACCAACTACCTGGAAGACGATCTGTCAGCGGTCTTCGAGGATGCGGGCTTCGAGGTCGCGTCAATCGATCGAGCCTTCTTCAGCCGTGTGATGGTGCTGAGGCGCTTGGCATGACGGTCACTGTCCGAGAAGCGAGGCAGGACGACCGGGAAACCGTGGTCGCGTTCACGCAGGCCCTGAACCTTCACGAGCACCGACTGCGGCCCGACAGGGACACGACACTTGAAGGCGCAGAAGCGCATTTGGCTTCGCTGGAAGACGAGATTCAGGCCGCGGACGGCTTCGTCCTCGTCGCCGAGCTGGACGGTGTGATCGTCGGCTTCCTGATCGGCATATCGGAAGTCGAGCAAGGGCATTTCGTCGTTCCGGAAGAACGCCCCTACGGCCACATCACAGATATCTACGTAGCGAAGGATGCGCGCGGCAAGGGTGTCTCCCGCGCCATGATGGACACCGCATTGGAACGTTTTCGCCGAATGGGGTTAAAGCGGGCCCTGGTCACCGGCCTGGCAGACAATCCTTCGGCTGGCGCAACCTATCCGGCGCTGGGTTTCGACCTGCTTTACAATACCTATGAAAAAAGACTCGCCGACTGACCCAAGTCGTCGCCTCTACCCTCTGCAGCGCCCGATGACCTTGCGAAGAAACGCTTCGCACTGATGCACCTGATCGATTTCGATGAATTCGTTCGGCTGGTGGGCCTGATCGATCGAACCCGGTCCGCAAACGACCACGGACATCCCCGCTTCCTGGAACTGCCCCGCTTCCGTGCCGTAGGGCACGTAGGTGGTGTCGTTGTCGCCGGTGATGGCGCGGACGAATTCCTCCGCCTCGGAATCCAGTTCCTCTCGCAGGCCCGGAACCACATTCTCGGTGACGATCTCGATTCCCGTATTCGGGTCGACGGCATGCATCTCGGGAAGAATCTCGGCCGTGTACCACTCTTCAAACTCGCGCTGCAGCGCGGCCGGGTCATCGGTCGGCAGGTTCCGGATATCGCAGATGAACTCGAATTTGCGGGAAATGATGTTTGCCGCCGTACCGCCATTGGCGACGCCGACATGAATGGTCGTATAGGGCGGCGGGAACCGGTTGGACGGGTCCGCATTGTCGCGCAGTCGCTTGCCCATTTCGTCCAGTTTCGCGATCATCCGCGCGCCGTTCATCACCGCGCTGACGCCTCGATGGGTCTGGCTGGAATGCGCCTCCTTACCGGTGACGGTGACCCGGAAGAACCACATGCCCTTATGGGCGGAAACAACCTTCATGTCGGTCGGCTCGCCGACGATCACCAAGGCAGGCTTGGGCAGGTTTTCGCCCAACTGCCGGATCATCTCCGGTGCGCCGAGGCATCCGACCTCCTCGTCATAGGAAAGGCAGAAATGCAATGGACGGGTCAACGGCTGCGCGACCATCTCGGGTACCAGGGCAAGCGCCGTCGCCGAAAAAGCCTTCATGTCGGCGGTCCCCCGACCATAGAGGCGGGTCCCCTTCTCGACCATGTCGAAGGGATCCGTGTCCCACGGCTGGCCAACGACCGGCACCACATCCGTATGCCCGGACAGGGCGACCCCACCCGGCTTGACCGGCCCGATGGTCGCGAACAGGTTCGCTTTCGTGCCGTCCTCATTCGGCAGGACCTGGGCCTCGACACCGTGATCGGCCAGATAACCGCGGACGAAATCGATGAGTTCCAGGTTCGAGTAGGCCGAGGTCGTGTCGAAGGACACGAGCTTTCCCAACATCTCGATCGGCGTATATGTCTCAGCCATAGTCGGCACTACTCCCCAGTAAATGTCATACTTTCCAGAAACGCGGCGACAGCAGAATCAGCACAGTGAAGATTTCAAGCCGCCCAATCAACATGCCGAAGGCCAATACCCATTTCGCCGCATCGGGCAGCGTAGAGAAATTGCCGACCGGGCCGATGATCGGTCCAAGCCCCGGCCCTACATTGGAGATCGCGGTCGCGGCGCCGCTGGTCGCCGTAACAAAGTCGAGCCCGATCATACCGAGTGCCAAAGCCAGCAATACAAACAGCGTCACGAACAGGAAGAAGAAGCTCATGACCGACTCGGCCACCGTCTCGGGGATCGGTTTGCCGTTGTAATAGGCGATGAAGACGCCATGCGGCTGCAACAGGCGGCGGAATTGCATCCGCGCGGTTTGAATCAGGACCTGAAAACGGAAAATCTTGATGCCGCATGTCGTCGATCCGGCACAGCCGCCGACAAACATCAGCATCAGGAACAGCGGCATCGCCAACGCACCCCACAGGCCGAAATCGTCGGTCGCATATCCCGTTCCCGTCATCACCGACGTGATGTTGAACATCGCCAGCCGGATCGCCCGCCCCAGTTCCCATTCCTCGACCCGCCACAGATAGACGATCATCACCAGGATGCTGAACCCCAGGATGGACAGGAACCAGCGCACCTGTGAATCCCGGAACAGATCCGAAACCTGTCCGCGGATCGCCTGGAAATACAGCAGGAAGGGCAAGGATCCGGCGATCATGAAGACGGTCGCGATGATGTCGATCCAGGGGCTTTGATAAAAGCCGATCGAGGAATCACGCGTCGAATAGCCGCCTGTCGCGACCGTTGTCATGGCGTGGTTGATCGCCTCGAACCCGGCCATGCCGGCAACGAAATACAGCACCCCGCAAAGAGCGGTCAGGAAAAGATAGATCGCGCCGATCCAGGCGGCGATCTGGGCGGCGCGCGGCAGCGCCTTTTCCATACGTTCGGCAAATTCCATACGGAACAGCTGCATACCACCGACCTGCAGCATGGGCAGAACGGAAACGGCCATCATGACGATCCCGACACCGCCCAGCCATTGAAGCAACGACCGCCAGAGCAGGATGCCCGGCGGCGCGTGGTCCAGCCCCAGAATCACAGTCGCCCCGGTCGTGGTCAGGCCCGACATGGATTCGAAGAACGCATCCGTGTAGGTCAGATCGAGATTGGCGAAGGCGAAAGGTATGGCGGCGAAGGCCGGCAGCGCGACCCAGACCAACGTCGTCAGGACGAATGCCTGGCGCACCGACAGGGTCCGGGACCGGGCGCGGCAGGTCAGGACCAGCATCATGCCGACAAAGAAGGTCAGCGCGCTGGCCACCGCGAAGACCTGCCAATCATCGTTATTAACCGCCAAATCCACGAAGGCGGGCACGAGCATGGCAACGGCGACGGTCGACAGCAGAACGCCCAGAACGAAGAAAATCGGTCGAAAGTCAGTCACCGGCCGAGTCCAACGGTTAACGGCCTTCGGCCGGGACGGGCACGCTCATTGTTCACTCCCCCCGCGGATCGGCGGTTTATTTGCCATGCCGCCATCCGCATACGGCTCCCGCCGGTCCGGTGCCAGCCAAATTGCCGCTAATGCAGCTGGATTGGTTGATGCGGACTGTCTAGGGAAAAGGCAGGAATGGCCACGTCGAACGCACTACCGTCCTCCGCTTCCATTTCGTAACTGCCCAGCATGATGCCGGAAGGGGTCGATAGCGGCGTGCCGCTGGTATACTCGAAAGACTCCCCCGGCCGCAGCACAGGCTGCTCGCCGACCACACCCGGTCCGCGCACTTCTTCCGTACGACCTTGCGCATCGGTGATCCGCCAATGGCGGTTCAGGAGCTGCACGGTCTGCGGGCTGCGGTTCTCTATCGTCACCTGATAGGCCCAGACATAGTGGTCCTCGCTGGGCTGCGACTGGTCCTCGAGATAGATCGGCTCGACCGATACCTTGATTCCAGCGGTTTCCTGTTCGTACATCAGATGCTCCATGCGCATTCGCAAAAACTAGCGGCGCATCCTCCTTGTCGTTATCCGGGGATATTATGATTGCTGGCTGGCTTGTCCAGCATCTTCCATATCGATAATCGGCCCCCCGGCCGACTGCGCATCCGCCATATCATGGGTTACCAGCAGGGTCGGAAGCCCCGCCTTGCGCGCATGATCGAACACGAATTGACGGATTTTATCCCGCAATGCAGCATCAAGCCGCGAAAACGGCTCGTCCAGCAGCAATGCGCGGGGTTCCGCCAGCAAGGTCCGCATCAAGGCGGCACGCGCCTTCTGCCCGCCGGAAAGCGTCGCAGGATCCCTATCAGCAAGGCCGTCCAGCTCCGCGTCGCTCAAAGCCGCTTCGACACGCCGACGGCGTTCATCCCGCGAAATTTCAGCCGGCAGCCCGAAGGCCAGGTTTTCACCCACGCTGAGATGGGGGAACAGCAGCGCTTCCTGGAAGAGAATGCCGACTTTGCGGTCTTCCGGCCGCATGGCGGTCAAATCCGCCCCGCCCAGCCGGACGGAGCCGGAAACGTCGAACTGCCTGTCCAGAGTGCCGCAAAGATGGGCCAGAATTGTCGATTTGCCCGATCCGCTCGGCCCCATAAGGGTCACCACCGCGCCGGGCGGGATGGAGACGGAAAGATCACTGACCAGCAGACGGTCCGCGATTCGTATCGTCAGGCCGGCAATTTCCAAGGCTCCGATCGTGCGTTCTTGCCCCATCATGCGAGCCCCCGAAGTCCCAAGCGGTTCCGGAACGCCCAGGCCGGTAAGCCGGCGGCAAACAGAAAGGCCAGAAACGGCAATATCGACTGTGCGAAAACCAGCATGCCGATCAAGCGCCGGTCCCCGCCGCCGGCAAGCGCGACTGCTTCCGTCGTCAAGGTTTCCAATCGACCTCCGCCCGCGAAGACGGTCGGCAAATACTGGCTGACGCTGACCGCGAAGCCGACAGCGAAAGCGACGAGGATCGGGCGCAGCAGCAAGGGCGCCGTCACCCGCCAGAACACGGCCGCCGGGCGCAGCCCCAAGCATTGGGCCGTCGTCCGGTAACGTTCGTCCAAGGATCGAAACGGGTCGGAGAGGGACAAGAAGACATAAGGCAGGACGAACAGCAGATGTGCCCAGATCAACGCCGTCCAACCGCCGTCTATCCCCGCCGCCACCAGAAGAACCTGGGCGCCGAACAGGAATGCGACCTGCGGGACCAGCAGGGGTGTGTACAGCAACCAAAGGGCCCGGGCCGTCGGCCTTAACCCATCCCGCTTTTCGTGTTCAAGACAGGCGACGGCCAGAAAAAGCGCGATGCCCGCGCTGGCCAGCCCCACGGTCACCGTGGTGCCGCCCAGCTCTATCATCGTATCGGCTCGTCGCATCCAATTCGCCAAAGACCATTCACTGGGCAGCGCATCGGGAAAACGCCACTGCCGCGCCATCGACCATATTGCCATACCCAGCAGACTGCCGGCGCCAGACACCCAAAGAAGGCCTGTCCCTGCGAAGGAAAACACCGATACCGGCCGATCGAAGGCGTCACGATCGCCGGCCGACGCCCAGCGCCGGCCCAAGGCCGCAACAAACCACTCGCCCAGCCGCCAGATTGCTATGCCACCTGCAACGACGACCAGTTGCGCGACCGCTCCGGCCGCCGCCACGAACTGGTAGGACAGGTCAGGGTCGTTGAACCATCGCAGGATCAGAACGCCGAGCGGCGGACTGGTCGCGGGCGCCAGGACCAGGGCCACGTCGATCACCGAGAGGGAAAAGGCCAGCACCGCATAAACGGGTAGACGCAGTTGCGGATAAACCAAGGGAAATACGCATTTCAACCAGGCGGTCGTCGGGCCATAGCCCAGTGTCCGCGCCGTCGTCACGATTTCCCTCTCCCGCACCTGGTTCAGGGCCGCCACGGTCATCAGGAAAAGAAACGGCGTCTCTTTCACCACCAGCGCCAAAACGAACACCAACCCATAAGGATCCGGCGCCGTCGCCCAGTCCGGTGGACGCGTAAAACCCGTGGCCCAGGGCGATCCCATCCGCAGCACCCACCCGCTCGGCGCCAACAAAAACAACATGCCGAGGGCCACGGCGGCATGCGGCACCGACAGAAGCGGCGCGACGAGCCGCTGCAACAGCCCGAAAACGCGGGTGCCCCGCCATGCTGCGGCAAAACCGATGGCTATGGCGAAGGATATGACTGTCGCGGCAAAGCCTGTCCAAAGGCTCATCCAAAGCGAGCCCGAAAAGCCCGGATAGGTCAGCAGAGCCCGCCACGGCTCGAGGGACACCTCTTCCCCCCCAAGCGCGGGCAGGTATCCAAAGGCAGGCATGACGGCCCCAGCCAAACCAGCCAGAACGGGTATAAGGAAGACGGCCAACGTGACCCATGGTGCGGCCGACAAGAGCTTCACCGAACCGGCCTTTCAACCTGCGGCCGAGGCACCGCGGATGACCTTCCGGCCGGAGAACTGCCGGTCCCGATGGTCAACTGCCGTACCGCTTCAGCCAAGCTTCTTCGATCAGGACCATCCAGCTCGAATGCGGTTCCGGCAAGGTCTTGCCAAGTTCGGGATCGCTCAACGTGGCGACACCGCGCGGCAAGGCCTCGAACAGGGAGCGATCCTCATCGGAAAGGCGGCCCATCGACAATACCGTCTGCTCGCCCCAGATTTCCGGATGCGCCTTGCGGGCCTGTGCTTCCGGCGACAGCAGGAAATTCGCCACCACCATGGCGCCATCCTTATGCGCCGCATTGAACGGAATGGCGACAAAATGCGTATTCCCGATCGTCCCTTCGTCGAGGACGTAGGTCCGTGCCGTGTCCGGCAGCAAACCTTCCGCGATTGCGGAGGACGCTTCGCCGATATTGAACGAGTAGGTCAGGTCGACCGCGCCATCGTTCAGCAACTGGCGTTGCGCGGTTCCCGTCTTCGGATAATCGCGACCCTCACGCCACAGATACGGCGTCAATTCGTCCAGATAGGCCCAAAGCGGCGCGGTCACCGCGTCGAAATTCTCACCCGCCGGACTCAATAGATCGACGGGGTTCTCGACCAATTCGTACAGGGCCTGTTTCAGGAAAGTCGTTCCCGTGAAGTCCGGCGGCGCCGGATAGGTGATCCTGCCGGGATGCGCCTTGGCATGCTCCAGGATCGCCGCAATCGATTTCGGCGGATCGGGTAGAACCGCCGTGTCATGGACGAAAACCAGCTTGGCCATGCCCCAGGGCGATTCCAGCCCGTCCGTCGGAACGGTAAAATCCAGCACCGTGGTCGGTTTTTCATCCGTATCCACAAGTTTGAAGTTCGGCAGTCTGTCGGTGAAGGGGCCATAGAGCAGGGCGTTGTCCTTCATCGTCTTGAAGTTCTCGCCGTTGATCCAAATGAGGTCCACCGACCCGTCCGTCGCCCGCCCCGCCGAACGTTCCGCGAGGACCTTGCGCACCGCCTCGGCCGTATCGCCCAGCTTCACGTGCCGAAGGGTAACGCCGTATTCCTCCGCCACGCGGCCGGCAATCCAGTCGATGTAGTTGTTATAGACATCGCCGCCGCCCCAGGCGTTCCAGAACACTTCCTGGCCGCGCGCCTTGTCCAGTACGGCCTGCCATTGCGCATCGGCGTCTTGCGCCGCGGCCTGGCCGAAGACGAGCATCGACAGGGTAACGAAGACGGCCAGAAGGCGTCGCATGATCTATCACCTCATTCAGCGTGGAAACGGCTTTACATCCCTATGCAAAGCCCCGGTTTCAGCCACGAAGATACCGGTAAGCCGGTCGCCTGTCAGCCCGAGGGCCGATCAATACGGCGCCGCTGATGGACACATTTTTTTTACAACAAGTTTTGACCTCGTGAGCATTTTGTCCTATTGGCAAAAGGTGCCTCGCAAAAGACGGCGGGGAAACAACGGGAGAAATGCGCATGCAGGTGTGCCTGCGACGACGAAGATAGGCGAGTCCCGGTTCGATGGAGCCGGGCGTGATGCCTTGCGTCGGTGCGGTGCCCGCCTTTGGGACTGAACGACACCTCATTCCCAATGCGTTTTGTTATGCGGCGCCAAGGCCGCCCCCGGAGTTCCAATCATGAATTTCACTCTATCCGAAGAGGCCGCGGAACACGCGGCCGCCATTGAATCCCTCGTCGATACCGCTTTCGGACCGGCGCGGAAGACCCGAACCGTCTATCAGTTTCGGGACGGCATTCCCCCCCTCACCGATCTTTGTTATGTCGCCTTGTCGAATGACGGCGACATGCTGGGATCCATCCGTTTCTGGCCTGTACTGATGCCGGACGGCAGGCAGGAAGTCATGCTCGGCCCACTGGCCGTGCTGCCGAACTTGCGCGGACAAGGGATCGGCAAGGCGTTGGTCGCCCACGGCATTGCGGGATCCCGGGCCGCCGGTTTCGGGGGTGTACTCATCGTCGGCGATCGCCGCTATTATGCGCCATTCGGTTTTCGGGAAGAGAAGGTCGCCAACCTGGATCTTCCGGGTCCGGTCGCCCCGCTGACCTTCATGGGGCTTGAATTCGAAGAAGGAAGCCTGTCCCGTGTCGACGGCACGGTGATGCCCTATCGCGAGAAGGCGGAACAGGCGGTTTAGGGTTCTGGGTCATGAATGCGCATGATCGGAAACATCGGGAGCAGTCGTGACCTCAACGGATACATCAGGACCGGCGGCCGCCACCGGAACCAAAGCGCAAGTCCTCAGACGACTGGCATTATGGTTCGTCCTGCTGGGCGCTTTCATTGCGTTCGTCACCGCGGTTGTCCTGCCCCTTGCCGCGGAGGCGACGATCCGTTGGCTGCCGCGGTCGGCCGAGGTGTCCTTGGGACGCCAGGCCGAAGCCGGCCTTTTGCGTCGGCTGTTCGATGCCGGAAAAATGCCGAACGGCGTACGCATCTGCGCCTATCCGCCGGGACTGGTCGCTCTCGGCAAGATCTTCAACGGGTTGAACAAAGGCCTTCCGGAAGACGTCAACCTGCGCGCCACCGTGTTACAGGCCGATTTCGCCAATGCCATGGCGATGCCGGGCGATCGGGTTCTGATCTTTTCGAAGCTGGTGGAAATGACCGACCACCCCAATGCCTTGGCCGGGGTGATCGCCCATGAACTGGGCCATGTGATTTCCCGCGACCCGCTGCGTGCGCTGGTGGAACGCGGCAGCGGCTCCATCATGCTGCGCCTCATGGTCGGCGACAGGGTGGGCGGCAAGATGGACGACCTGATCAGCCAGAAGCTTCTGATCGCCGCGAATACGCGTGACATGGAACACCGCGCGGACGTAATTGCGCTGGATTTGATGCGGCAGGCAGGTTGGGACAGCACCGCGTTTGGCGGCTTTTTCGCGACGCTTATCCAGAAACACGGCAACAATGCCGATCAACCCGCCCTGTTCGCGACACATCCGGCAACCAAGGACCGCATGGATTACGTCCTGAAAGCGCCGAAGACAGGCGAGAACATGGCGCTCAGCGAGCGTGAATGGGCCGATTTGAAAGCGATCTGCAGTCAGACGGTGGAACCGACGGTGGCCGAACCGGCCTCCTGATCGGGCACCAGACCGGTACCCGGCAGGTACGGCGCCAATCCCGTTTGATCAGCGGTTCGCAATTCTATATAGAGCGAAGGACGAGACGGTTTCCGCCGCCCACGGCGCGGGTGTAGTTCAATGGTAGAACGGCAGCTTCCCAAGCTGCATACGAGGGTTCGATTCCCTTCACCCGCTCCAATTCCCCTCATAGGAACAAATCAAGAAAAAAATCCGTTTGGCGTCTTGCATTGGCCGCGAGCGCTACTACCTATGTAGTGCCCCGGGGCACAGGACCCGGATGACCAGTGTTAAGGACCGCAAGCGCAATTCGCGCGCGCGGGCTTAGGGCCGGCGTGATCAATATCATGTCGTAGCTCTCCTGGCACATCGTGGTAATAATATACCACACTAGGTTTTCCCGTACCGGAGGACGTTTGTGCGTCCGTTGATGGGAGTTGGGTTCCAATAGCCCGGGCATTTGACGAACGGAGTCGCTATGCCCGGGCTTTACCTACCGACCGCAGACGAGTTTGATCCGTCCACAGATGACTTCATTTTGGAAGCTGTTTCGAAAGAGCGGCAATACAAGCATTTCGATTTGCCCCTCTCTGATGAGAACCGGGAAATCACTATAGACTTTTCAGAACAGACAGAACCTCATCGGTTCCTTCCCCTTCTCGGCTTCACGGATACGGTTCGCAAATTTGTTCGGAACAGCCAAGGCATCAGAGTTCCCAAAGAAAAAGAACGACCCATTCGCTTCGCAGGCCACGCGGATGCAGCTTACCTCCAAGCATACGCGGAACATCTGAACCGTTTCTACGAACAAGCCCTCACTAGAGACGGCACGACAGGATCTGTCCTAGCCTACCGAAAAGGCGGTGGGACCAACATTCACCACGCCAAGTCACTATTCGACGAGATCAAACGACGCGGTGATTGTACAGTCATCACAATGGACATCTCCGGCTTCTTCGATTGCCTCGACCATATGCAGTTACGAGATGAGATCGCAGGGCTGCTGGACGTCGAACGACTTGATGGCCACCACGCGACAGTCTGGAAGAACGTCACTCGATACTCGTGGGTAGAAACCGACGACTTAGACAAAGTCCTCGGAAAGAAGCGTCGCGGGCACGGACGTATCTGTTCACCGAAAGACTTTGTTCAGCATGTAAGAGGGCGCAAGGACGGCCTGGTCAGAGTACATGACCATCCATTCGGTATTCCCCAAGGAACACCGGTTTCCGGACTGTATGCCAATATCTATCTTCGCTCTTTCGATCGCGAGATGATTGCAATGTGGAACCGGCAAGGCGGATCTTATCGCCGTTATTCCGACGACATTGCCGTTGTCTTGCCTCTCGGCGCAAAAGCTCACCATGTGGTTGCAGTCGTTGAAAAGATGCTAGCGGATTTTGGGTTGGCTATGTCCGTCGAAAAAATGGAACACGCTGACTTTGCTGGCGGTTTACTTGCCTCGCCAAAACCCATCCAGTACCTCGGGTTCATTTTCGACGGGCGCACCATTCTAATACGGCCATCATCTATCGGTGCATACTGCCGTAAGATGCGACGAGGCATCCACGCTAAGATAGTGGCAGCCAAGATGAAGAAGGTGCCGTCTTCAAAAATATACAAACGGGAAGCTCTCAGGCGATATACTCATGTTGGCAAGGGACGCAACTTCCTTAAGTATGCCTACAAAGCCGCCGACGTCATGAGCAGCGAGGAGATCCGTCAGCAGGTAAAACCTCACATGACGTGGTTCAAGAGGTGTTGGAGAAAGGAAATTGCCGCAGTCTACCGCTTGGGTTGAAACAAGTTGAGCGATAGCTGAGAGGCGAGGTTCCGGGAATCAAATCCACGTATGCAGACCTCGAAGCTGCAATAGCTATGTAAGAAAACATCAGCTATGTAACGAATTATGCAGTATATTATACAATTATTTCAATAGATTGCGGCAATTTTACCATTTTCCCAAGCTGCATACGAGGGTTCGATTCCCTTCACCCGCTCCAATTCCCACCAGACATCAATATCCTGAGAAAATTGCGGCGTTTTTGACGCCGTTCACGCATTTCTCTCGATCAAGTTCACACGGTTTGCTTCCGCAACGGTTGAATCCCAACAAAATTGTTACAGTTTTATTACGAAACAATGACAAAATGGCGAGTCGGGTCTATCGTTGCGATTGCTTGACCTTTACTCGGTGTCTTTAATGGAAACGGTTATCAATATTGTCGGCAGCGTTGCGCTGCTTCTATGGGGAATCCGCATGATGCGGACGGGCGTTACGCGGTCCTTCGGGGCTGAGTTGCGCCGCGTTCTGGCATTGTCGGCAAGAAATCGGCTTACCGGCTTCCTGACCGGCCTGGCCGCGGCGGCGGCGGTTCAAAGCTCCACCGCCACCGCCATGATCGTCTCCTCCTTTGCCGGCCAGGGACTTATCGTCGGCGTCGCGGCCCTCGCCATTGTGCTTGGCGCGGATGTCGGCACCACGATCGTCGTTCAACTACTGTCCTTCGACATCAAGTGGATCTCTCCTCTTTTCCTGGCGCTCGGCGTGTTCACCTTCCTGGCGAGCGAGAAAGCGCGGCACCGGAATCTGGGTCGGATAGCCCTCGGCTTCGGCCTCGTCCTCCTTGCGTTGAAGCAAATCGTCATTTCGTCCGCGCCGCTGCGGGAGACCGAGACTGTCTCACTCCTGCTGCAACCGCTGAGCAACGAGCCGCTGCTGGCGATCCTCATCGTCGCCGCCCTGACCTGGTTTTCGCATTCGAGCGTCGCGATCGTCCTTTTGATCGCCTCTTTCGCCGCCTCGCAGGTCATCAGCACGCAAGCCGCGTTCGTCATGGTTCTGGGCGCCAATCTCGGCGGCGCGATCACCGCCGTTGCAATGACTTTGAATAGCCCCGCTGCCAGCCGCCGCGTAACCACCGGCAACCTTGTCATGAGGGCGTCAGGCGTACTTGTTGCCTTGCCGTTGATCCCCTATGCCATGCCCTATGTGGCGATGCTGGGCGGTGATCACGTCCGCGCGGTCGCCAATTTCCATCTGCTGTTCAATCTGGCCCTCGCGGTGGCCTTCCTGCCGCTTCTGTCGCTTGTCGAACGGCTGGTGCGGCGCCTGGTGCCGGAACGGGAAGATACCGACGATCTGCAATCCCCGAAATACCTGGATTCCGGCGCACTGGAATCCCCGGCCGTCGCGTTGAGCTGCGCGGCCAGGGAAACTTTGCGCATGGGCGATGAGGTACGGGAAATGCTGGCCTCGACGCTTAAAGTCATCAACAGCAATGACGACACGTTGCGGAAACATGTCGAGCGGTCCGATGACCTGATCGACCGGTTGCACGAAGCGATCAAGCTGTACCTGACGAGTCTTTCCCAGCAGGAAATGGACCGTCCGGAAAGCAAGCGCTGCGTCGAGATCCTCAGTTTCACGACCAATCTGGAACATATCGGCGATATCATCGACAAGAACCTGATGGAACTGGCCGCAAAGAAGATCAAAGGCCAGACGATGTTCTCAAACGACGGGGCGCGAGAGATCGCCGAGTTTCATCAACGCATCATTGCCAACCTCGACTTGGCCATGTCGGTTTTCATGTCCGGAGATCTGAATCTCGCCCGGCAATTGATCCGTGAAAAGGCCGAGATCCGTCATGTCGAGAAACGCTATACCGACAACCATTTCGCCCGCATCAGCGAGGGGCGGCCGGAGAGCATCGCCTCCAGTTCCCTTCACCTCGACGTGTTGCGGGATCTGAAACGGATCAACAGCCACCTGACATCGGTCGCCTATCCAATTCTGGAACAGGCCGGTGAGTTGGCGGAAAGCCGCTTGGTTGACAAAAGTGAAAGGGACGAGGCGCGGGAACAAGTGATACCGCTCCGGCCAACCCCCGAATAGGCGTCCTTGGTATGCATCAACCTCACTCGCTTGGTGCTTGGCCAGCGATGCATTGCTTTCCTCAAAAGGCCAGAGGCAATGCAACCCTCCCAGACAAACTCGTTCAACGTAATAGCGTGCACGTCGGACACTATGTTGCAGGGAGCATCCTTGCTGCGTTTCGTATTTGAGAACTACATTCAGTCACTTCAAAATACATTGTTTCCTGATTTCAGCTGATTGACCGAAAAATTTCTGGGGATCACTCACTGCTTTGTTGGAAGCCTTGCGTTACGCTCTAGCAAAAGCCACACTTTCAACTACTATTTCTTGTGCACGCCCCCCCTTCAAAGCGGTGAGTCGTTCTTGAATGCAATTGGTGCAATATCATGGCCACACAAAACCAAATTTCAGCGCTTCACGCAGAGTGCAAAAGAGTACTGAGTTTTGAAGTTGAGCAGATGGTTAGCAATCCTGACTGGGGCGCTATAAACTTCAAAGATTGTGAAAAAGACATTCTCGAGACACGCAAGTTCATACAGCTGTGGCTGCATTCCGATGTCTCAATCGTCCCCGACAAAATCCTCAACCTCGTGAAAGGTCAAATCGAAAGCTTCGGCAATGCATTAGATGCAATACAACATTTTTCAATTGAACAAAACGCGGAGAAAAAACGGCAGCAGATAGGAGTACAGATACGGGCATACAAGGACCAGCTATCCGAACCAACAGCTGCATGGTTACCTTTCCTGCACTCCTTTGAAGGTCTCAAAGACCACTACACAGAAGATCTTGAGCGGCGGCTAGCGGATTTGGAAACAAATCTTCGGGCAAGGGAGAACCAAGAAAAGAACCTTAAGAAACATGAAGATGCGAGGATCCACGACCTCCAAGAAACCCTGAAAAAAGCTAATAAAGTCCTCGTGGATGCTCAGGCAAGATCAGAAAACATTCTCAGCGAAGCTGCAGCAATGTCACAAAAAATTATCAAACAAGTAAACGACGATGCAGCAGGGGCGCGACTTGAAACAGAGCAGGCCTTAAATCAGGCTCGAAAAATTGCCGCGGAAAAAGCGATCGCACCTTATACACATTCGTTTAGCGAGGCTGCTGATAACTGGGGCACGGGTGCAAAAGCATGGTTGTTTGTGGCCTCAGCACTCTTGGTGGGTACGGGCGCTTGGGCTTATCTCGGCTTGGTAAAGAGCATTCCTCAGTTGGAAGGTGTAGGCCCCCTTGTTCAATACTTCTCCTCACGCCTTCTAATAACGATCCTGCTTGTATCTGCAGTGTGGTGGAGCGCAAGACAGTACCGCGTTGCAATGCATCAAAAAACTCTAAATCAGCACAAGGCTGATGCACTTCGTTCTTTCGAAGCGTTTATTGAGGCTACCAACTCAAACGATGTCCGCGACGCTGTAATTCTCCAAACATCGCAGACTATTTTTGGGCAAGCGAGCACGGGATTCCTGGAAGGAAATCGAGAAGGTTCAATCGATGACTATGCTAAGGTTGCCAATTCTATTCAGAATGCCGCGCAGGTCGTCTCGAAAAGTTCTTAAGAGAAAGCGCTCGATTTCTTCCTCTAGACGATGCGTAAAGTTACTCGGAAACTAACAACCTCAGATCTTAATCAAAGAGCTTGACGGAACCGGTGGGTCAATCCCTCGTGGGATTAGCAGCACGATAGACTTTCGCTTCCGCCGCAGCCTTCGTCGCCGCATCGAAGACGATCATGATGGCCGAATGACGCGCCCGGACATCACGGGCCGGGGCGAGGACGGCGATTTCGTCCCACCCGTCGGGCAGGTCGATGGTTTCCGCGCCGGAGAGCATCGACCGAACCGCATCGCGGACCTGGGTCAACGCCTCCGCCGACGCCCCGACGGCGTGCCGGGCGAGGATGGCCGTCGCGGCAGAGCCGAGCGAACAGGCTTTCACATCGAAGCCGAGATCGGCGACCCGGCTGTCTTCATCCAATTTGACGTCAATGGTCACGGTGCTGCCGCATAACCGGCTGCGCAGATGCGCCGACCCGTCAGGATGATCCAGCCGCCTTGGCGCGGAAACATCCGCACACAGCTCGATCAGCTTTTCGGAATACAGGTCGAGCGCATCGTCGTCGTCTGGAATCGAAACCTGAAGCAATTTGATCTTGTCCCTCGCAGTCACGCCCCTTATGTGAGGTCCGCCCCCCTTGCAGGTCAAGCTGCTGCGCCGGTTGGACCGCTTCAAATCGGCCGTTTCGGCCAAACCGGGGCAAGGCCCGCATTTTTCGTCGTGCGACGCCGTTTTTTCCTCTTGAACAAGCTTCACGCTTTACCTAAATCCAGCACCGAGTGTTATTGGCACTCGTCGTAAGAGAGTGCCAACAGCAGCTCGAGTTCCTATTTTACAGACCAATGAGTGTCTCACTGAGGAGGATTTCAATGAAATTCAGACCTTTGCACGATCGTGTTCTGGTTCGTCGCACCACTGAGGACGAGAAGACGGCGGGTGGAATCATCATTCCCGACACCGCAAAGGAAAAGCCCATGCAGGGTGAAGTCGTCGCCGTCGGTTCCGGTAGCCGGAACGAGAAGGGCGACGTGACCCCGCTCGACGTTCAGGCCGGCGACATCGTTCTGTTCGGCAAATGGTCCGGCACCGAAGTGAAGATCGACGGTGAAGACCTGCTGATCATGAAAGAGTCCGACATCATGGGCATTCTCGAAGTGACGGCGAAGGCGAAGAAGGCCGCCTAAGCGCCGCCCAATTTCGCCTATGGGCCGCAACACAGCCCATCACTTAGAGAATCGTATTTTTTGAGGAGAGAGCAGAAATGGCTGCTAAAGACGTAAAGTTTTCGGCCGACGCCCGCACGAAGATGCTGAGAGGCGTCGACATCCTGGCGAACGCAGTGAAAGTCACCCTGGGCCCGAAAGGCCGCAACGTCGTGATCGACAAGTCCTTCGGCGCCCCGCGCATCACGAAGGACGGTGTCAGCGTCGCCAAGGAAATCGAACTGAAGGACAAGTTCGAGAACATGGGCGCCCAGATGGTCCGCGAAGTCGCGTCCAAGACCAACGACATCGCCGGTGACGGCACCACGACCGCGACGGTCCTGGCCCAGGCGATCGTTCGCGAAGGCGCCAAGGCGGTTGCGGCCGGCATGAACCCGATGGACCTGAAGCGCGGTATCGACCTGGCGGTCGAAGCCGTCGTAAAGGACCTCGGCAAGCGTGCGAAGAAGATCAAGACCTCCGAAGAAGTCGCTCAGGTCGGCACGATTTCCGCCAACGGCGACAAGGAAGTCGGCGAAATGATCGCCGAAGCCATGCAGAAGGTCGGCAACGAAGGTGTCATCACCGTCGAGGAAGCCAAATCCCTGCACACCGAACTGGAAGTCGTCGAAGGCATGCAGTTCGACCGCGGTTACCTCTCCCCCTACTTCGTCACGAACAGTGAAAAGATGAAGGTGGAACTGGAAAACCCGTACATCCTGATACACGAGAAGAAGCTCAGCAACCTGCAGGCCATGCTGCCGATCCTGGAACAGGTCGTGCAGTCCAGTCGTCCGCTGCTGATCATCGCGGAAGACGTCGAAGGCGAAGCCCTGGCGACCCTGGTCGTCAACAAGCTGCGTGGCGGTCTGAAGCTGGCCGCCGTCAAGGCCCCGGGCTTCGGCGATCGCCGCAAGGCCATGCTGGAAGACATCGCGATCCTGACCAACGGTCAGGTCATCAGCGAAGACCTGGGCATCAAGCTCGAAAACGTCACGATGGACATGCTGGGTACGGCCAAGAAGGTCGATATCACCAAGGATGAGACCACCATCGTCGACGGCGCCGGCAAGAAGAAGGACATCGAAGCCCGCTGCGAACAGATCCGCAGTCAGGTCGAAGCCACCTCTTCCGATTACGACCGCGAAAAGCTGCAGGAACGTCTGGCGAAGCTCGCCGGCGGTGTTGCGGTGATCCGCGTCGGCGGTGCGACCGAGGTTGAAGTGAAGGAACGCAAGGACCGCGTTGACGACGCCATGCACGCCACGCGCGCTGCTGTCGAAGAAGGCATCGTCGCCGGCGGCGGTTCCGCCCTGATCGGTGCGGTCAAGGCGCTGGCCAAGCTGGAAGGCGCCAACGCCGACCAGAATGTCGGTATCTCCATCATCCGCCGCGCGCTGGAAGCGCCGGTCCGTCAGATCGCCGAAAACGCGGGTACCGACGGTGCCGTCGTTGCCGGCAAGCTGCTGGAAAGCAAGGACGTGGACTTCGGCTTCGACGCTCAGAACGGTGTCTACACCGACCTGGTCAAGGCCGGCATCATCGATCCGGTCAAGGTTGTCCGCTCCGCGCTGCAGGATGCGGCTTCCGTCGCCGGTCTCTTGATCACGACCGAAGCGATGGTCGCGGACAAGCCGGAAGACAAGCCCGCCATGCCGGCGATGCCCGACATGGGCGGCATGGGCGGCATGATGTAAGCATCGCGCTTTCATCAGTGCGTTTCCCGGAAGGGCGGTTGCGGCAGCGCAGCCGCCCTTTCCTTTTTCGGCCGCACCGTAGACGCTAGGGTTTAACGAAGAAGCCATTGGGTGACAGCAGGGAGGCCTCCAAATGACCGCAAAACGAATGGGATTCATCGGGCTCGGCCATATGGGCGGGGCCATGGCGCACAGATTGTTGAAACAGGGGCTGCCGCTGACCGTCTGGGCCCGAAACAAGGACCGACTGCCCGCCTTCGTCGAGGCCGGCGCCAGCGTGGCGGACAGCCCTGCCGCGCTTGCCCGCGATTGCGACATCATCTTCACCTGCGTCTTCAACACCGCCGCGCTGGAGGACCTTCTGTTCGGTGAGGGCCGGATGATCGACGGCCTGTCCGACGGCAAGATGCTGGTCGATTTCTCAACCGCCGACCCGGAAACCAGCCGCCGGATCGCGCATCTTCTGCAGGCCGACCATGGCACGGGCATGATCGATGCTCCGGTTTCCGGCGGCCCGCCCAGTGCGGAGACCGGCACGCTGGTCATCATGGCCGGCGGATCGGATCAGGACTTCGAAAAAGTGCGCGGCGTGATCGAGGACAATCTGGCCGGTCGCCTCACCTTGATGGGCCCAAGCGGCGCCGGCCAGGCGACCAAGCTGATCAATCAGACTTTCGTCGGCAATCTGCTGGCGGTATTGGCCGAGGCCGCGAAACTGGCCACCAATGCCGGGATCGAAGCGGAACGGATCCCCGCCGCCCTTCAGGGCGGGCGCGCGGATTCGCGCCTGCTGCAGGAATGGTTCAACGTTATGCTGGAAGGCCAGTTCCCGCCGGGCGGCGCAATCAGCACGATCGAGAAGGATCTCGACGCCGTCCTCTCGCTGGCCCAATCGACGCGGACGCCGATGCCGATGACGGCGACCGCGGCGCAGCTTCACCGCATGATGACCGCCCGCGGCCACGCGGATGAAGACGTCACCGCAATCTACAAACTCTACGGCGATGGGCCATTGCCCTGGTAAGGATTTCGCGATGACAGGGCTTGTTCAGGAACCGATCACGCCGCGGCTCGGCTCGTGTTTGACGGGACTCGATTTGAAACAGCCGATCTCCCCGGCGCTTGCGGAGGATCTGCGCCAGCGCCTCGCCGATCGACTGGTGCTGGTGCTGCCGGAACAGAACCTGGACATTCCGGCCCTGAAACGCGCGACCGAGGTTTTCGGCCCCCTGATGCGCCTTCCCTATGTCGCGCCGTTGCCGAAAGACCCGGACGTGATCGCGGTGCTGAAAGAGGCCGAGGAACGCAACATCCACGTCTTCGGCGGCAATTGGCATTCCGACTTTTCCTATCTGGAGAAACCGCCGGGCGGTTCGCTGCTGCAGGCGGTGGATCTGCCGCCGGTCGGCGGCGATACGCTCTGGGCGGACGGTGTGACGGCCTGGGAAACCCTGCCTGACGACCTGCGCGCCGTCGTCGACGGCCGCAACGCCATACAGACCGGAAAACCCTATGGCGTGAAGCACCGCCCGAAAGTCGCAACCAGCAAGTCGGTGAAGATGACCCGGGGCGACCCGGAGGCGGACAGGGAACGCGCCCTGCCGGCCGTGCGCCGCCATCCGATCAGCGGCAAGGCGGCGCTCTTCGTGAATCCGACCTATACGACACGTCTGGAGGGGATGAGCGAGGAGGAAAGCGCCCCCATCCTGGCCCGGCTCTATGCCCATATGACCCGGCCGGAATTCCAATGCCGCCACCGCTGGCGCCCCGGCGATCTCGTCATCTGGGACAACCGCGCCACCATGCATTTCGCGGTCAACGACTATGACGGCCACCGCCGCCTGCTTTATCGCACGACCTTCGCAGGCGAAGCGCCGGTCATGGCTTGAGTCACCAATACCGCATCGCATCGACGAAAATGCCGCGCAGGTCTTCCTTGCTGACCTTCTTGGGCGCGTTGACCAGCAGACGTTGTTGCGGCCAGGCCTTGTCGACCAGCTTGTCCAGGTCTTCCTCGGAATAGCCGACGCCGTTGAGGCCGTTGGGGATGCCGGTCGCCTTCATCATGTCGATGATCCGGTCGGCGAGCAGACTGCCCGCCGCTTCCGGTTTGGCCTGTGAGATATCCGCACCCATGGCTTCCGCCCCCTGCAGGTGGCGTTCCGGGCAGGCATCGCCGGTGAAACGGAAAACGGCCGGCGCGTTGACGATGACGGAAATGCCGTGCGGCACCAGCGGGTGGTTCGATGGCCATCCCTTCGCCGTGTAATCGCGCACCAGCCCCGCCACCGCATAGGACATGCCGTGCGGCAGATGGCAGCCCGCATTGCCGAAACCAATGCCCGCCAGCATGCCGGCGAACATCAGCGCCTCGTAGTTTTCGTCTGTCGGGTCGTTCACCGCCTGGACCAGATTGCCGCCCACCAGTTTGATCGCCTGCAGGCAGGCAAGATCGCTATAGGGGTTCGCCCCCTGGCTGAGCGGCCGCTTGGAGGGATCCGCCGGTGCCTCCCGGTGCGTATAGGGGCGCGCCGTCAGGCTTTCGAACGCGTGGGAGAAGACGTCGAACCCGTTCGCCGCCACCACCATCGGCGGCAGGGTCTTGAGGACATTCGGGTCGAGCACGCCAAGCGCCGGTCGCAACCGCGCGCTGGCGATCCCGGTCTTCAGCTCCATCTCAACGAAATCGAAAATCGCGATGCCCGTGCATTCAGACGCCGTCCCGAAGGTTGTCGGGCAGGCGATATGGGGTTTCAGCGGTCCCGGCGGCTGTTTCGCCTGACCAACCGGCGCGTTGACATAGGCCAGGAAATCGTCGGGATAGGTCGCATAGAGGTTCGCAGCCTTGCAGGTATCCATCGTCGACCCGCCGCCGAGCGAAATATACCCGTCGAACCCGCCCTGCTTCGCAAATTCGGTCGCCGCCTTGAAGGAAGTGTCGGTCGGCTCGACCTCGATCGCGTCATAGATCGTAAAATCCAACCCGGCTGATTTGAGGCTTTCGGTCACCTGCGTGAAGGGTTCCGTTCCGTTGATCTTGGGGTCGACGAAAAGCGCCGCCCGGGCCATGCCCAGCCCCTTGGCGTCCAGCCCCACTTCCTTCAGCGAGCCCAGACCGAACTTGATCTTCGGCGCTTCCACGGTGAAGGCCGTATCGCCGCCGGGCGACGGTGTGAAATAGGATGACAGCGACATGGGACCCCCCGTTTGAATTACTGGCCCTGCGTGTGGCAGACGGAATTTTGCCGTAGGGTCGGGGATTGGATGCCGATTTTCAAGCGCTTGTTTGCCACCGGGCGTACCGCGCCGCACCGGCCTTTTACGGCGGGTCGGGGTCGATTTCCTGCAAGGCGCCGAGGCGCGGGCGATAGAAGGCATGCTTCACGATTTCCCGCGGCCCGAAAATCGGCAATACGATCGGTTCGTAATTGTAGAACAATTCTGCCACCACCACCGTCTCGTCCGGTCGGACCGGAATCCCTTCCGGGTCCGGAACCGTGGCGCCTTCCGCCCCGATATCGCTGTCGCGTACCAGGGGGCCCGCGCCGCGTCTTTGCCAGAGCACCCGGGTCGGGTTACTGCCGACGCGCCCGACGGCACTGACGACGACGACACCGTCGGCACCGATGCTGAAAGGACTGAGGATCTGCGGCACCGCCTCGAAAAGATCGGCGACGGTGGACTCGTTCACATTTTCATCCCGGGTGATAAGATCGGCCACCGATACCGCCGCGTGCTGCAGCTTCACATGCAGCAATAGATAGACGCCCGTTTCCGCCAGCGACGTGAACAGCATGGCCAGGATCGGGGCAGTCAGGGCGAATTCAACGCTGGTGATCCCGCCGCGCGACCGGCTGAACCTTTTCAGAAATCTTCTAACGCGCTTCATCTCGGCCCTCAGAACGGCTCGTTCCGGACCGCAACCGCGGCGGAATGATCGATGGTGCGGAAGAAGGGATCGAACAGGGCCGTCAGGGTGCTGATCCGATACCGAATGCGATAGAGCACGATATCCCCCGCACCGCCGAGCCCCGCCAGGCCGACATCCGTGTCGTATTGTCCATTGCCGTTCACATCGGTGAAGGACTCGCCGTCATTCCACTGACCATCGCCATTGGCATCCGCAAAAGGCTCAGGCTTACCGATATCGGAGAAATTGTCATAGACGATCGTGTCGATCTGGACTTCCTCCTGATCGACCAGACCGAACGTGTTCCGGTCGATCAGGTCGCGGATGATATCCTCACGCGTGACGCCGCTGGGCGCGTTTCCGGTTATCCCGAAGCGGGAACTGGCCAGCACGGCATTCTCCAGCGAACCGCTGACCAGGAACACCATGCCCAGTTCCAGCAAGCCGATCAGCAAGGTGATGGTCAGCGGCCCCAGAATGGCGAATTCGATCGCGGATACCCCGCTCCGGTCCCGCATGAATGCCGACAAACGCACCATCACTCTGAAATCCTCAAATTCGACAATTGGCGCCCGATCGTAGTGAACACGTCTTCCAGCTCCGAATTGCTCGGGGCATGGAAAAAGAAGCTGCTTTTTGTCGCGCAGGTTCTAAAGAGATTCTGCGTGGATGAATTCGGGGTCGAGCCGAAGGTGATCGCATAGATGATGATCCCTTCCGCCTTCATCGACTCGCAGGTCCGCGCAAAGCGATCGTCGATTTCCGCCCGTGCGGCGTTCAAGGACGAAAAGCCGAATTCGCCCAGGCGGCCATAGGCGGTATAGTCGGACCCGTCGGGGCCGTCGCCGTCATCGGGTTCGTGTCCGGTGAAATCGAAGAACTGGTTCTGGCCATCAGTCATGATCACCACGACCTTGTCCATGAAGGGTTCTTCGTAATCGAGCGGCAGCGTATTCAACGCCGTCCCTTCCCAGAAACTGCGCCAGGATGGCGACAAGGCACGCCACCCCCATACCAAGCCCAGATTCCCGGTGGTGCCGCCGCGGTGCCAGGGCTCCATCTGGTCGATCGCGGCGTTGAGCACGGCTTTCGAGGCAACCAACGGCGTGATCGGCGGCCCGCAGCCCAGATTGGGGCCGCGCCCGTTATTCTGAGCGGAATTCTGTTCCGCCAGATCGAAGCCGGTCACGTTTCCGTCGGAATCGGTCAGGATCCAGTCATTGTCGACATTGTCGGCATAAAGGTAGGGCGTGAAGGGCGCGATGTCCGGCGTATCGTCGGTTTCATCCAGGCCGCCGTCCCGTGCCTCCACGCATCCCCGCCAGGCCGTCGGCTCGTAACTGCCACCCGTGCCGATATTGGCCTGCCCCTGAAGCGTCAGCCATTCGGAATGCTGAGTGCCGATATTGACCGTCGCGGTATAGGGAACCAGGGAGACCCAAAGGTTCGGATTGACGTCGTCATCCCCGAAGACAGCTTCAATCAGGTTGTGCGCGGCGGTGATCGCAGCCGACATCTTGCCGCCGCCGCGCATCGAACCGGTATTATCCATCACCAGCGCCAGTTCCATGCCACGCGTTTCCCGCGTGATCTGGGCGGTTCTGGTGAAACTTACCGAATCGAAACCGAACAGGCGCATGAAGGTGGTGTTCACGGAAACGGTGGCGGCAACATCGATGACCGAGTTGTCCGCATTCGTCGTCATATCGAAATTCGTCACGGTTGCGACATTCTCGATATTGGTGAAATTCGCGTCGAAGAAACTCCGCGCATCGGCTTCCATGTCTTCGACCTGAAGCGTATGCCCAGCTGCAAGCCCGGCCGCGTCAACGGCCCGTTGCACGGAGTCCCGGACCAGGAACAGACGCGTACCGTCCACCGCCAGACCGCTCGCCGCCATGACCGGCAATAGCGCGAAGGCAAACAATTGCATCACGCTGCCGCGGCGGTCCGCCAGTAATCCGGCTGCTTGTGTTTTCAGTCTTTGTAGATGTCGGAACATCCTATGCGCCATCCAGCCCATCCCAGAAGCAGAGAGATAAGCGGAGACGGCGCCGGCGCGCCACTCTAACCGTTTGACTTTAAGGGGAACTTTTGGATTGGGTTTACTAAAATGCGCGCTATTTCAGCACTGCGGCCGAGGCTGTCGGCCTAGTGCGTAACCGGTCTTGCCGACATCGTGTCCAAGGCGATCCGGGCAATATCGGCCAAGGGTTCCCGTTCGCCGTATATCCGTGAGAGAACACGGATGCCCTGAATGGAATTCACCAGAAAACGCGCCAAGGCGCGGGCGTCCTCGGCCGTATTGAACTGACCCAAGGCCTGCCCCTGTCGAACGAGCTTGGTCAGAATCTCCTCCGCATGCCTTATGCCTTCCTTGGCCTGCTGGGTGATTTCCGGATCGCGGTGGGCAAGCTCCGTGATCGTGTTGGTCAGAAGGCAGCCCCGCTTCCGGTTGATCCCCGCCCCCTCCTCGACAAGGCGATCGAACAACAGGCGTAATTGTTCGCGGGGGCTGTATTCGTTTTCCGCCATGACGGCGCGAATATCCTTCAGCGTATAACAATCCAGATAGCGTTCGATGGTCTTGCTGTATAACTGGCGCTTGTCCCCGAACGTGTCATAGAGGCTGCCCCGATTGATGCCCATCGCCTCAACCAGTTCCTGCATCGACGTCTGCTCGTAGCCATTCGTCCAGAACAACTGCAAAGCCGATTCCAGGGCTTGTTCCGGGTCAAAGGATTTCGTTCGCGCCATAACCGAATGTTCGCCGTTGTTGTATAAGGAAAACATGGTATCTGCGCGTCGCAAGATCAATATTTTTAGACTTGCCCGCCCCGCATGCTTTTCCCGGTCCGGTGCAGTTGCTAGACTCCGGCCACACATCCAGAACCTTTCTTCCGCAAGGGATTTTCGTCATGCAGGAAACCGGAATCGGTCGCTCCGTACCGAGGTTGGAGGATGCCCGATTACTGACCGGGCATGGCCGTTTCGTTGAAGACCTGCAGAAGGACGGTGTCGCCCATGCGATCATCGTGCGCAGCCCGGTCGCACATGCAGCCCTGCGGGGAATCGACGTAGAAGCGGCGAAATCAGCACCCGGCGTTCTGGCCGTTCTGACAGGCGCCGACCTACAGGCGGCGGGGTTGAAACCCCTGCCCTGCATCACGCCGCAGGCTTCGTCAGACGGAACAGCCTTCCAGGCACCGACGCGGCTTGCCCTGCCCGTGGATACGGTACGTCATGTCGGCGAGGCCGTGGTCATGGTCGTTGCCGAGACGGAAGACCAGGCGCGCGACGCCGCCGAACTGGTCGATATCGACTATGAAGAGTTGGATGCCCATACCGACACAGCGACCGCGACGGAGATCGCGTTCGATTGGACGACCGGCGACGCCGACGGCGTCGAACGCGCCATGGCAACCGCCGCCCATGTGGTCAGCATTGACGGTGTCGTCAACAACAGGGTGATCGTCAGCCCGATCGAGACCCGTTCCTATCTGGGCGAGTATGACCCGGCATCGGGCCGCTACACCCTGTTCACGCAAAGCCAGGGCGTTCACCTGATCCGCCGTCTGGTTGCAGAAACCTTGGCCATCGCCGAAGCGGACCTGCACGTCATCACGCCGGATGTCGGCGGCAGTTTTGCCGCGAAGCTGATGAACTATCCGGAACAGACCCTGGTTCTCTTTGCCGCCAAGATGCTTAAGCGGCCGGTACGATGGGTGTCGACCCGCGGCGAAGCCTGCCTCACCGACGCCCATGGCCGGGATCAGGTAAGCCGGGCCGAACTGGCGCTCGACGATCAAGGCTCTTTCCTGGGATTGAAAATCGAAACAACGGGCGCGCTTGGCGCCTATGCTTCCGCTCTTGGCCCGTCGATCATCGGCCCGGGTTTCGCCAAGGTCGCCGGACATAATTACGCAATTCCCGCAATAACGGTCAGAAGCAAGGGCGTTTATACGAACACCGCCCCGACGGACGCCTATCGTGGCGCCGGCAAGCCGGAGGTCGTATATCTGGTCGAACGCCTGGTGGAGAAAGCGGCCCGGGAATTGGGATTGGACCGTGCGGATCTACGGCGGCGCAATCTGGTGCCGGAACAGGCCATGCCCTACAAGGCGGCAACCGGCTTCGTTTTCGACAGCGGCAATTTCGCCCATGTCTTCGATCTCGCTCTGGAAGCATCCGATTGGACCGGCTTCGCGGCGCGGCGCTCAACCAGCGAAGCAAGCGGGTTGAAGCGCGGCATATCGATCTGCCCCGCCCTGCACCTGACCGGCGGCACCCCGAACGAGGCAAGCGAAGTCGAGGTCACCCGGGACGGCAACCTTCTGGTCAAGACAGGCGTCCAGGCCTCCGGCCAGGGTCATGAGACCGCCTTCGCCCAGCTCGTCGCGGAGCGGCTGGAAATACCGATGGAAAAGGTCATCGTCGTCGAAGGCGACAGCGACCGGGTCAAGATCGGCGGCGGAACCGGTGGTTCCTCTTCCCTTCCTATCGCCGCGACCACGATCGACCGGGCGACGACCAACCTGATTGAGAACGGCAAGCAGGGGGCCGCGGAGATCCTCGAAGCCGCAGCCGCCGACATCACCTATGCCGAGGGGACCTTCACGGTCGTCGGCACCGATCGCCGCGTCGGCTTGTTCGAACTGACCCAGAAACTGGAAGACCGTGGCCTGCCGGGATGCGCCGGCGAGGCCGCCTTCGAAGGCAACCATCAGACCGTGCCCAACAGTGCCCATGTCTGCGAGGTCGAACTGGACCCCGATACGGGGCATGTCACGATTCAGCAATACGTCTCGGCCGACGACCTGGGCGTGAAGCTGAACCCGATGATCGCCGAAGGCCAGATCCATGGCGGGATCGTCCAGGGTATCGGCCAGGCCTGGCTGGAGCACACGGTCTACGAGGAAGGCAGCGGACAGCTGCTGACCGGTTCCTTCATGGATTATTGTCTGCCCCGCGCCGGCGACCTGCCGATGTTCACGCTTGTCGACGGCAGCATGACGACGGAGATAAATCATCTGGGCATGAAAGGCGTCGGGGAACTCGGCACGAATGGCGGCTTGGCGCCCTTCATGCTGGCGCTCTATGACGCCATGGGTACCGACAAGGTGGAAATGCCCGCCACACCGGAAAGGGTCTGGCGGGCATTACAGTCGGCTAAGGATGTCCCGGCCTAAATCGCCAGGGCGTATGTCAGGCCGATGACGACCGAACCGCTCATCGCGATCCCAAGATAAAGCAGGAAGACCGGCAAACGGACCAGCGCCTTCACCGCGATGGCGGCGGGGATGCTGGTGACCGCGCCCGCGACCATGAAGGTCAGTGCCGCCGGGGCGGTAAGGCCCATTTCCATCAGGCCGCTGGTCAGCGGTATTGCCGCATACCCGTTCAGATAGGCCGGCACGCCGATAACGGCCGCGGCGGGAATGGCCAAGGCGCCCGCGCCGCTCAACCATTCACCGATCTGCTGCATCGGCGCATAGGCGAGCATCACCGCTTCCAGCAGGAAGGCGAGCGTCAGCCATTTGGTCAGGAACCAACCGGACCGCTTGGCCTCTTTGGAGAAGGAAGCCTTGCGGTTACTCTCCTCCCAGAAGCGCCAGACCGGCTTGCTCCCGCGCGTATAGGCCGAGGTCCCGCAGGTAGATGCCGTTCCAATCAACGGGTCGCGGAGCAGGCTGGATCCACCAAGCAGCAGCACCGTGAAACCGCCCATCAGACCGATGCCGACGGCCGCCGCGGTCTTGATCACCGTGAATTCCGTACCGAGAACCGCCGCCGTGACGACGAACATTTCCGGATCCATGATCGGTGAAGCCAGCCAGAAGGCCATGACCGGCGCCAGAGGCACACCGGATGCCAGCAATGCGGCGATCAACGGCACGACACCGCAGGAGCAGAAAGGCGACAACGCCCCGACAATCGCCGCCAGGAAGGTCGCCTGCACGATATTGCCGGCAAAAGCCTTCGCTATCAGTCCGTCGGCACCCGTCGCTTTCAGATAGGCCGCCAAAAGGACGGACAGAATGATGAAGGGAGCGATGCCAAGCAGATTGCCGCCGGTCGCGAGGATGCCGTCCTGCGCGGCGGTCAAATCCAGTATCAGCCAGACAGCCGCAACGGCCAGAGCCGTCAGGAATACGCGATCGATCGATCCGATTCGCTGCCGCGTCCAACTTGCGAAATTTCTAGAACTATCGAAAGATTCAGGCTCGGTTTGTTGTATTGCGTCGCTCATCGCATCTCTCTTTCAAGACCCCCACACGGTCCGGATCGGTCGGAAAATCAGGTTGTTACAGCGCCTTTGCGCCACGTCTCCGCACGGTCCCCGCCGGCATCCACGCAACATTCATCGGCCAGATATCCGATGACGGCATCCATCACGTCATAACGCGCACGGCAGATCAGGGTCGTTCCCTGTTTTTCCCGGGTCACCAGATCCACCGTATCCAACAGTTTCAAATGATGGCTCAAGGTCGAACCAGGGATGGATACGACTTCCTGGATGCGGCCGACGCTCATCCCTTCGGCGCCTGCACGCACCAGCAGACGGTAAATCTGCAGGCGCGTCGGGTTGCCCAGCGCGGCCAGCCTGTCTGCGGTTTGCTCAAGATCGCTCATACCGGCAATTTAACTTCGACGGTGCGAATGTCAACTATATTTCTAGAAATATCGAAATATTGAGGAAGCCCAGGAGCCGCTTGAAGCGACTGCATCCACGTTCCATGTTCGAAAACAGAAATGTAATCCAGCAGATGGCCCGACCGTGACCGACAGGCGCATGCCCCTTCCCGATATCCCGTCGCCCTGCGTTGGCGTCTGCGCGGTCAATCCGTCATCGGGCCAATGCGTCGGTTGTCTGCGCAGCATAGAGGAAATCGGCGCCTGGCCGCGTGCCAGCAATGAGGAGCGCCTGGCTATCCTGGAGCGATTGAAGGAACGGCGCCGTGCCGCTGGCCGCACAAGCGCGGCGGACCAAAGGCCCCGCCGGCGGGCGCGAAGGGCCACACGCATCGCCGACAGCAAGGACTGAGGCCTAACGCTTTTCCTGGAAGAACGACCGTAACAGGGCGGCGCAATCCTCTTCGGACACACCGCCGATGACATCGGGTTTATGATGACAGGTCGGTCGGTCGAAGACGCGCGCGCCGTGATCGACCCCGCCTCCCTTGGGATCATAGGCGCCGAAGACAAGCTTTCCGATGCGGGCATGGGAAATCGCCCCAGCGCACATCGGGCAAGGTTCCAGCGTGACGTACAAATCGCATCCGGTGAGCCGGGGGGAATTCTGTCGTTCCGCAGCCTGTCGGATCACCAGCATCTCCGCATGCGCGGTTGGGTCCTTCAGTTCCTCGACCCGGTTGCCGTCTTCGGCAAGGACATCGCCCGACGTCCGGTCGACCAAGACCGCGCCGATCGGCGATTCTCCGCGCCTGGCAGCCTGTCGAGCTTGCTCAAGCGCGCGGATCATATATGGGTTGCGTCTTTCCTGCATGGCTGGCGAAGCGTAGAGTGCGCGCCGCCCAGCGACAAGATTGCCGGCCACGACAACCAGCGGCCGTGAATTCCGCGCAGCGATTGCGCCAAACGCCGAGAACAAGGAAACGTCAATATGGACGAACCGCAGGACACCCAACCGGATACAGAGGGGCAGCGCATCGCCAAAGTGATGGCGCGCGCCGGTCTATGTTCCCGCCGGGAGGCGGAACGCTGGATCGCCGAAGGCCGTGTTTCCATCGATGGCGAAGTGATCACCACGCCTGCCGTGACGGTGACGCCGGAGAACAAGGTTGTCGTCGACGGTAAGCCGCTGCCCACCGCAGACCGTCCGCGGCTATGGCGCTATCACAAGCCGGCCGGCCTGTTGACCACGACCAATGACCCGCAAGGCCGGCCGACTGTCTTCAACGACCTGCCGCGCGATCTGCCGCGTCTGATCAGCGTCGGCCGCCTCGATCTGAATTCGGAAGGGTTGCTGCTGTTCACAAATGATGGGGAACTGGCGCGCAAACTGGAACACCCCCTTACAGGGCTGCCGCGGAAGTACCGCATCCGCGTCCACGGCGTCGTCGACCCGGCAAAGCTGGAAAGCATTGATCGTGGTGTCACCGTCGACGGCGTGAAATACGGGCCGATCTATGCCGAACTGGAACGTCAGCAGACCAGCAATGCCTGGGTCACGGTCATCCTGCGCGAAGGCAAGAACCGCGAAGTCCGGCGCGTCATGGAACATCTGGGATATCGGGTGAACCGCCTTATCCGTGTGGGCTATGGCATGATCGCGTTGGGCGACCTGCCGCGCAGCGTCATCGAGGAAGTGCCGATCGGTGTGGTGAAAAAGCTTTTGGGCGAAAGCCACAAGGGCGCCAAGGCCAAACCGAAACCGGTGAAACCCGGTTACAAACGCAAAGCCGCCGCCGCGAAGGCACGCGGCCGAAAGCCAGCCGATGCGGATCGTCGCGGGAAAGCATAAGGGCGTCCGGCTGGAAGCCCCGGACGGTTCAGCCACACGCCCGACATCCGACCGGGCGCGCGAGAACCTGTTCAATATTCTGGCCCATGGCGACTATGCGGAAAAACTGCGCGGCGGACGCATCCTGGAATTGTTCGCCGGTACCGGTGCACTGGGCCTGGAAGCGCTGAGCCGTGGCGCCGCGCATTGTACCTTCGTGGAAAACGCAAAACCGGCGCTGGCCGCGCTGCACGCCAATATCGCGAAATGCAGAGCGGAGGATCGAAGCCACGTCGATACTGTAGACGCCTTTCGACTGGGTCGGCAGGCACGGCCCTATGACATCGTCCTGCTCGACCCGCCCTACAAGGAAGGTGCGATAGAACAGGGCCTGATTTCCGCATTGAATGCCGGCGCTATCGGCCCGGAAACACTGGTCGTCGCGCAACTCGACCCGAAAACGCCGTGGGAAAAACCGAACGGTTTCGCCATGTTGGACGAGCGCCGGTATGGCGCGGCGCGTTTTCTGTTTTTGAGCCGTGAGTAAGGTCTAGCCGCTCTGTTCCGCCGCAACCCGCTTTTTGCCGAGCGCCAGGATCATGAACAGAACCGGAATCAGAATGGCGAATCCGATCCAGAACTGGGCTGTCACGTCGATATGCTCCAACGCAAGACCGGCCAGGGCAGGCCCGGCGATCCGCGCCAGGCTTGCCGTCGATTGCGCCGTGCCCATAACGGTACCCTTCAGCCCTTCCGGCGCCTGACGGCTCATCAAACTCTGCATGGCGGGATTGTGGAACCCCATGGCGATCGCCAGCAGGGCCATCGGCAGGGCAAGCCAGTAATACTCGGTTACGAAGCTTAGGGAGAGGACGGAAAGCATCAAGGCCAGCGCCCCGATCAAGGCGACCCGCGCTTCCCCCATCTTCTTGCTCAAGCGGCCGACGAGGCCGCCTTGGACGATGGCGTTGATGACCCCCGCGAAGGCCAGGAAATAGCCGATATCCCGCGGGCCGATATCCAGCACATGCGCGCCCCACAGCGCCAGCGTTCCTTCCACCCCGGTGAAGACCAAGGACACAAGGAAGAAAGGCACCAGCAAACGAAGCAGCCACGGTTCTTTCGCGACCTTCAGCGCCCCTTCGGCCATATCCGCCTGATGGACGCGATGCCGGGCCGGTTCCTTGACCAGGACGGCGGTGATCAGCAATCCGACGAAGGCACAACCGGCGGAGATATAGCTCGGAAAAGCGAAATCGGGATGCTCGCCGCCGACCGCGGTCGCCCCGATTGCCGGCCCGATCGTGAAACCGATCCCGAACGCGGCCCCCAGCATTCCCATTCCCTTGGCGCGATCCTCGGATGTCGTAACATCGGCAACGAAGGCTTGGCTGGTCGCGAGCCACCCTGCGGTCAGACCGGCGAACGCCCGGCTCAGGAAAATCGCCACCTGTGTATCGGCGTTGGCGAGCCAGACATAGCTGATGACGGTTGCCAGAACCGATATGACCATGACCGGCTTCCGGCCGATCTTGTCGGAAAGCCGTCCCCATAGCGGCGCGCTCAATAACGAACAGGCCGAAAAGACGGAGAAGATCGCGGCGGCCTCGAAATCCCCGCCGCCGGCCTCCTTAACCGCGAAGGGCAACAAGGGAATGACGATCCCCAAACCGATGATGTTGACGCATGTCGCGGCGGCAAGCGGGATCAAGGCCTTGAAATTTGACTGGCTCGTTGCGGGTTCGCTGGACACGGTGGGAGAGGCTCTATCGTGAATGACCCTGCCGGAGTAACGGGCGGCACCGGCAAAGTCAAAACCTCAGGCCAAGACAGGCTAACGGCGTCCGAACAAGCGCTCGATATCCGCCAGCTTCAATTCAACGTAGGTTGGTCTTCCGTGATTGCACTGGCCGGAATGCGGCGTTGCTTCCATTTGTCGGAGCAGGGCGTTCATCTCCTCGGTGTTCAGGCGACGCCCCGACCGGACGGAACCGTGGCACGCCATGGTCCCGCAAACCTCTTCCAGCTTTTCCTTCAGGGTGAAAGCATCCCCCAGATCGGCAAGTTCATCGGCCAGATCGCGCACCAGCCCCTGCACATCAAGCTCGCCCAGAAGCGACGGTGTCTCTCGGACAGCCACCGCGCCCGGCCCAAATCCTTCCAGAACCAGTCCAAGTTCCGCCAGTTCCTCCGCTCGTGAGAGCAACTTGGCCGCAACTTCGTCATCGAGTTCCACGATTTCCGGTATCAGCAGGCCCTGCCGGGGAACACCCCGCTCGCCCAAGGCCTGTTTCATCTTCTCGTAAACCAGGCGCTCATGCGCCGCATGCTGATCGACAATCACGATGCCGTCGCTGGTCTGGGCGACCACATAGGTCTCATGCAACTGCGCCCGCGCGGCGCCGAGCGGATGGTCGATCAGTCCCACCGCATCCGCCGCATGGTCGTCGGACCGCGCCGCCGGGGCAAAGCCGGACTCCGACGAGACCGGTTCGGACACCGGGGCATAGAAAGCATTGGCCGCTTCCGCCATACCCGGCGCGGGAGGCGCAACCGGTGCATAGCTCGGCGCATAACCGCTGCCGGAGGGCATCCGAACGGCGCCGGAATGCGCACGGCCGGTGAAGGAAAGCTGATGCGCGCCCTGCGGGCGGATCGACCCCAAGGCCGCGGCCGACACCGTCGTGGAGGCCCGATGGCCTGCCTCGGCAAGCGCATGTTTCAACGCCCCGACCACCAATCCCCGCACCGAACCGGGATCGCGGAAGCGGACTTCCGACTTCGCGGGATGGACGTTCACGTCGACGATGCGCGGTTCCATTTCCAGGAACAGTGCCAGCAGGGGATGTCTGTCGCGCGCAAGGAAATCCGCATAGGCGGCACGGACCGCGCCGGTCAATTGCTTGTCTTTGACCGGTCGGCCGTTGACGAATAGGAACTGCATGCTGGCCGTGCCCCGATTGAGGGTCGGCAGGCCGGCGAATCCGGTCAGGGTGGCGCCATCCCGTTCGGCCGAAATCGGCAAGGCGTTCTCCATGAACTCCCGCCCCATGATGCCGCCCAGGCGGGCCAGCCTTGCATCCAGCAGTTCGCCCTGCTCTGCGCGAAGGCGGATTCGTTCCCGATTGCCGTCATGCAGTGAGAAGGAAACGTCCGGATGGGCCATGGCCAGACGGTTCAGCACCTCGATCACGGCGGAGGTCTCGGCCCGCTCGCTGCGCAGGAACTTCAACCGCGCGGGCGTCGCATAGAACAGATCCCGCACCTCGATCCGTGTACCAGGCGGACCGGATGACGGCGCGACCGATCCCACCTTTCCGCCTTCGATGGCCAACGTCCAGGCATTCTCATCGCCGGCCGGACGGCTGGTAATGCTCATCCGGCTTACCGATCCGATGGACGGCAGGGCTTCGCCGCGAAACCCCAGGGTGGCGATGTTGAACAGATCTTCGTCCGGCAGCTTCGAGGTCGCGTGACGCTCGATCGCCAACATCAACTCGTCCGGCCCCATGCCGCAGCCGTCATCGGTAATGGCGATCAGACTGCGCCCGCCTTCACGGATGGCTACATCAACCCGATGCGCGCCCGCATCCAGGCTGTTCTCAACCAGTTCCTTCACCGCGGAGGCAGGGCGTTCCACCACCTCGCCCGCGGCGATGCGGTTGACAATCGTCTCTGGTAATCGACGGATGGCCATGGGCCTGGAGGAACCCCTCCCTGGTATTAGGGCATGCCCTAGTTTTGCAAATCGAAGAGATACTGACGCGTCAGCTTCTTGCCATGCTCCACAGCGGGCTGGTCGAACGGATCGACATTCAGCAGATGGGCGGACAGGATCGTCTCCAACATGAAGTGCATCATGATTCCGCCCAGCGCGTATTCATTGATCGCATCGAAATGGATACGACGCACCGGCTTGCCGTGTTGGATCAGGGTTTCCGATGTGCCGCGGCGTGATGCATCCATCAGTTCCGCCAGCGTCCGACCGGCCAGATAATCCATGCCGGTCAGCTTCGCGAGGGTCGGATCGACCGGATCCACCGTGCCGGGACCGACATTTTCCGTGTCTTCCTCAAGCGGGCCTGAAAGCACGGTGAACATCTTGTCAGCCGGCCCGTCGAGCCAAAGCTGCAACTGGCTGTGCTGATCGACCGGACCGGTACCGTAGATCGGCGTCGTACCTTCACCCTTCTTGCCCAGGCTTTCCGCCCAAAGCTGACGGTACCAGCGGCTGAGCGACCCGAGACGATCGCTGTAGGCCAGCATGACATGCGCCAGGATCCCGGCATTCTTGTTCAGCCCCACACTGATGGCGGCGCCAAGCGCCGGGTCCGCGGTCAACGGATCCTTGGCGCTGAGGGTCCGATTCAGGATATCCGCCGCCCCTTCGCGCACCGCGGTGGCATCCAGCCCGGCGATCAGGGTTGGCAGCAGACCGACGACGGAAAGAACCGAATAGCGTCCGCCGACCTTGGGATCGTGATCCAGGACAGGCAGGTCGAATTCCTTCGCCAATTTGCGCAACGGATTGTCGCCCGGCTCGGTAATGATCGTGACGTGTTCCTTGATCCGCGCGTCACCCAATGTCGTCCGCAGGAGCGGCAATACACTGAGGAACTGCATCAAGGTTTCCGCCGTCCCGCCGGACTTCGAAATCACGATCCAGCCGGTTTTGCGCCGGTCCAGATGCCGGATCACCCGGTTGAAGCCGAAGGGATCCACATTGGTGACGATGTGAAGGCGCGGCGCCAACCCGCGCTTGTCGGGATCGGCCATTGTGTACAAGGCCCTGCCGCCGAGACTCGACCCGCCGGTCCCCAACACCACAACGTCTTCGAAGAAGTTGCGGTATCTGTCCGCGATCTGGTGCATCTCCGGCAGATCGTCTCGCCGTTCAGGCAGACGCAGCAACGGCAGATCGCCGCTTTCCTTCTTTTGCCGTATAGCCTCTATGCCCTCGACCAGGGCAGGCACATAGGCTTCGAGTTGTTCCGGAGTGAGACCCTGCGGACCGATCTTGTCCGCCATGCAGGCTTCTGTGCTCTGTTGATACGGCATGTTCGCTTACGGCTCACCAATGTTCTTAGAATTGTTCAGACTAGCGGCGCACTCCCCTGGGCGCACGCGCATACTCTCGCACCCGGCTGGCCCATTCAAGTAACCGCCGTCACACGCGGGGAATGTTTATCCGCCGATATCGGGTACCGGCCGGGTCGCGGCCAAACCGACAGGTTTGCCGACGACCACGATGGTCAGGGCATCCGGATCGAAAAGTTGCTTCGCGACCCTGTTCGCCTGTTCCAGCGTAACCGCTTCCAGATAGCCGTTTCGCTTGTCGATATAGTCGATGCCGAGGTCATAGTACTGGATACCGGCCAGCGCACCCGCGATCTGACCGGTGGTGGTGAACCGCAACGGGTAGGATCCGGTCAGATAGGTTTTTGCGTTCTTCAGTTCCTCCGCGGTGACACCGCGATCACGCATCTTCGTCCATTCTCGCCGGATGATCTCAACGGATTCGGCGACGCCGTCGTTGCGCGTGGAGACCCCCGCGGTGATAAGCGCGGACCGTTTCGAATCTTGCAGGGCCGCATAGGTCGAATAGGCCAAGCCGCGTTTCTCGCGCACTTCTTCCGTCAGCCGTGAAGAAAACCCGCCGCCGCCCAGGATATGGGTCACCAGATAGGCGGCGTAGTAATCCGGGTCGTTTCGGTCGATATCGACCGGCTGCGCCATGGTGACGACGCTTTGCGGCACATCCTGTTCGATGACGATGACGCCGCCGTCCGCCGAGGCCTTTACAGGCGCCAGAACGGGGACGTCACCCTTTTCGGGCAGACCGCCGAAAATATCATCCAACATCGGCTTCAACTCGTCGGCCGTGATATTCCCCACCACGCCGATGATCAGCTTGTCCCGGGTCAAGGTCCTGGCGACGAAGTCGCGCATGTCGGCCACCGTGACCGCTTGAATGCCGTCTATCGTTCCGCCGCCCGGCCGGCCATAGGGGTCGTCGCCATACAGCGCCTTCACCAAAGCCGCGCCCGCTTTTGCATTCGGGCTGGTCTCGCGGCGTTTGAGATTGATCAGAATCTGCCCACGTATCCGTTCCACCGCATCCTCGTCGAACCGCGGTGCGGTCAGGGCGAGCCGGAGGAGGCGTACCGCCTCGTCACGGTAACGGTTGAGCGCCATGAAACTGCCGGAAAAGGAATCGCGGCCGGCGGAAAACCCGATGCCGATGGACTTGTCGTTGAGTATGCGCTGATAGGCTTGGCTATCCAAATCGCCCGCACCCTCGTCCAACAGACTCGAAACCAGCTCAGCGAGCCCTTCCTTGCCGGCCGGATCAAGAGACTCACCGCCCGCAAATAGGAAATCCATGGAAACGAGGTCCGCCGTATCATCCTCCACAAGCCAGGCTTTCACGCCGCCGGGGCTGATCACTTCCTGGATCTCGATCGCCTTGGCGGGTGCTGTCCAAATGATGAGAATGGCGGCGAATGCCGCCCAATAGATCGAAAGGCGCTGCATCAGGACTTCCCTTTGCCGTTTGCTTGGGCTTCCTGCGTCGGCGCGTTAGCCGGAAGCAGTTTGGAGACCAGGGCACCCTTTTCCTGCAGGACGAACCGCATTGCCTGGTTTACCTGATCGACGGTGACGGCAGCGATCCTCTCCGGCCAGGCTTCCACATCCTCGGCGGTGCGGCCGATCGTGACCGCCGCGCCCAAGGTCCGCGCGATGCCCTGGAAACTGTCCTTCGCCAGTTCGGCGGCATCGGTCAGACGGATGATGGCGCGCTGCACCTCATCCTCGGTCACCCCGTCGCGGATGATATCGGAAACCGTCGCCTCCATCGCCGCCGACGCCTCGTCCAGCGTTTTGCCGGGCGCGGGCGACACATAGAAGCCAAGTGTCGAGGGGCCGCGGCTGTCGGCGGAATACCAGGCCCCGGCAGAGGCCGCGACCTTGTCCTCGACAACAAGCGAACTGTAGAGCCTGCTGGTGGTCCCCCCGCTCAGAACCTCGACGAGCACCTGCAGGGGATAGGCATGCTCCGTCGCGCCATAGAGATAGCTGGGCGCCAAATAGCGTTTGCTCCAAGACGGCTGGGTGACGTCGCGGTCGCGCAACACCACGGTCCCTTCCGCCTGGTGGGGCGGTTCGCGCCAATCGATAGGTTTCGGAACATCCCGGACCGGCAGGCTGCCGTAATACTTCTCGGCCAAGGGCAGGACATCGGCCATGGCGACATCCCCGACCACGACCAGAACCGCGTTGTTCGGTGCGTACCAACGGTCATAGAAATCTATAATGTCTTGCGGCGTGAGGCCCCGGATCTCGTGCGCCCAACCGATAATCGGACGTCCATAGGGATGGTTCAGATAGAAGGCTGCATCCGCCTGTTCAGCCAACCGCGCGCCGGGACGGTTCTCGGTCCGCGAGCGACGCTCTTCAAGGATCACCTGACGTTCGGTCTCTATCTCCTCGGGATCGAGTTTCAGGTTCCGCATCCGATCGGATTCGAGCTTCATGACGAGCTCGAGCCGATCCGCCGCAATCGCCTGATAATAAGCCGTGTAGTCGGAACTGGTGAAGGCGTTATCCTGACCGCCGTTCTTGGCAACGATCTCGGAAAACTGTCCCGATGGGATATTCTCCGTACCCTTGAACATCAGGTGTTCCAGGAAATGCGCCAGTCCGGACTTCCCTTGCGGTTCATCCATGGCGCCGACCTTGTACCAGACCATATGGGTGATGACCGGTGCGCTGCGTTTACTGACAACGACAACCTCCATGCCGTTGGAGAGCGTCGCCGTTTCAGGGTCGAAAACAGCGGCTTCGGCACGGATTGAGAGGGCTGACAGCGCCAGTCCCGCAACGAAGGCCGCCAACAGGTATCGGGGTCGCATCAAAATCACGTCATCCTCGCTCGGTAACACCCCCACCTATATAGGCGGCGTGCGGCAGAACCAAAGCGCCGGAGAGCAACAAAATCGTTGGACGGATGGCGGAATACGCGGTGACGATGCGATCGCGGATCAGAAAGGCCACTTGAAAAGCGGCTCTTCCTTCTGGGTGGTGATGGTCGGCGTATCGCCTTCGGTTACAGGGCGGCCTAGGCTGGAGTTTTCCTGCAACCGCTTGGATTCGCCTTCCGGATCGACGACATCGCCCGGCAATTTCTTTTCCTTCCAGAAAAGCAGGTCGTCCACGAAACCTTCATTCTCACGGGCGAGCGAGGCGCTTTCGTCATCGACGATCTGGCGGATTTCAGGATCCGCGTTCAAGGCATTCGCCTTGGCCAGCAGGGCGACCTCGCTGGGGCTGTTGCCCTGCGCGACCTTTTCGCGCACCAGACGTTGCTGTTGACGCGGGGTCAGGCTGTTACCGACCAGGGCCGCCCGCGCCGTAGCGCGAGGAGTGATGCGGTTCAACTCATCGGCACCAGGATCGGGCGCCCGAAGACCGAAATCCGGCGGCAAGGTCAGGGGCGCGCGCTTCACGACCGAGAATTCGTCGGGACCGCCGCGCTGATAGCCGAACAGATTTCCGAGATTGGACTCGCATCCCGCCAACAGCAGGGATGCCGCGATCGCGGCGGAAACACCGATCTTCCTGGAAATTCGAACCATGGGTATCACTTCGTCCCGAAACCGTTGCGCGCGATTTTACGCCGCGTTGTCCGTCTTGTTAATTAAACCATCCAACAGGATCAATCCAACCCCAACGACGATCGCGGCATCCGCCACGTTGAACGCGGGCCAATGGTATCCGGCCACATGGAGGTCGAGAAAATCAAACACCGCGCCGAAACGGACACGGTCGATGACATTGCCGACCGCGCCGCCCATGATCAGGCCGAGCGCGGTGGCAAGGATCCAGTGCCCCGCCTTGCGCAGCCAGAAAAACAACCCGATCGCAATAGCCAAGGCCAGGCCAGACAACAGCCAGCGCCCAAGTTCGGCGTCGCTCGACAACATGCCGAAACTGACACCCCGGTTCCAGACCGTCACCAGATTGAAAAATCCAGTGACCTCGATCGCACCGCCCGCAGCGCGAACGATGTCGAGAAACAGCCATTTGGTGACCTGGTCCAGGACGATCGAAATGCCGCAGACGGCCAATCCCAGTCGTGTCAGGGAAGGGCCGCCTTCGGCAGTATCAGTCATGCCGGCTCGTGTCATTCCGCGGCGGTCGGCAGGTCGCGGACCGCATCCGCGCATCTGCCGCAGGTCCCCGGCGCATGATCGTGTTGGCCGACATCGGGCAGCACACGCCAGCAGCGCTCGCACTTTTCACCATCCGCGAGTTCGGGCGAAACACCGATCCCGGGAACGTCCGATAGGGTGAAGGCGCCGGCGGGGACATCTCCGCCCTGCACGGTCAGGCCCGATGTGATGCAGACTTCGGCCAGATCGACATCCGATACCTTGGACAGCATTTCGGCGGGAATGGTGACCAGCGGCGCCGACTGCAAACTGGAGCCGATGCGTTTTTCCGCCCGTTCGATTTCCAGAGCACCGAGCACGACCCGCCTGATCTGCCGGACGCTCGCCCATTTCTCCGCCACCGCGGGTGCCGCCCATTCCGACGGCACGTCCGGAAAAAGACGCAGATGGACGGAATTGTCGTCCGCATCCCCGGTCCGCGCCAGCCAGGCTTCCTCCGCCGTGAAACTCAGGATCGGGGCGAGCCAGGCCGTGAGGCAGGAGAACAGCTCCTCCAGCACCGTCAGGCAGGCGCGGCGTTTCACATCGTCCGCCGGATCGCAATACAGGCTGTCCTTGCGGATATCGAAGTAGAAGGCGCTGAGATCGATGGCGCAGAAATCGTGCAACTCGCGGAAAGCCTTGTGGAAGTCGTACTGCGACACTGACTTCCGCACGATGCCGTCCAACTCCCAAAGCCGGTGCAGCATCAAGCGTTCCAGTTCAGGCATTTGATCGAGCGGCAAGCGGTCCGAGGGATCGTGATCGTTCAGATTGCCGAGCAGCCAGCGCAAGGTGTTCCGGAAGCGCCGGTAATAATCCGACAACTGCTTCAACGTACCCTCGCCGACACGCAGGTCGTTGTAATAATCCTCGAACACCACCCACAGGCGCAGGATATCGGCGCCGTATTTGTCGTTCACTTCCTGAGGCACGACTTGGTTGCCCTTGGACTTGGACATTTTGGTCCCGTCCTCGGCCATGATGAAGCCGTGGGTCAACACCGCGTCGTAAGGCGCGCGACCGCGCGTCCCGCAGGATTCCAGCAGCGAACTGTGGAACCAGCCGCGATGCTGGTCGGTCCCTTCCAGATAAAGAGAGGCCGGCCATTGCAGGTCTTCGCGCTGTTCCAGCACGAAGGCATGGGTCGACCCGCTGTCGAACCACACATCGACAACGTCCATGACCTGTTCGTAGTCGTCCGGATTGTGATCGTTGCCCAGGAACCGCGACGGATCGGAACTGAACCAGGCATCCGCCCCTTCATCGCGGAAGGCGGCGACGACGCGGTCCACCACCTGCTGATCGCGCAGGGGCTCGCCTGTTTCCTTGGATACGAAGACCGGGATCGGCACGCCCCAGGCGCGCTGGCGCGAGATCACCCAGTCCGGCCGATTTTCGATCATCGAATACAACCGGTTCTTGCCGCCCTTCGGGTAGAACGCCGTATTGTCGATCGCCTCAAGCGCCTTCTTCCGCAAATCGTTCGTCTGCATGGAGATGAACCACTGCGCCGTGTTGCGGAAGATGAGCGGCGCCTTCGACCGCCAGGAATGCGGATAGGAATGCTTCAGGTTGCCCTTGGCCAGAAGCTTTCCGGCGATGGCCAGTTCCCGCAAAACGGACCCGTTCGCATCCCCTTCCTTGCCCTCGGCAGTCAATACGGCCTTGCCGGCCAGCATCGGAACATGGTCGTAGAACACGCCGTCCTCGCCGACGGTCTGGGGGATTTCCAACCCGTTCGCCATGCCGAGCGCCCAGTCGTCCGCGCCATGGCCCGGTGCGATATGGACAAAGCCCGTACCGGCATCGTCGGTGACAAATTCCGCCGACAGGACCGGGCAATCGTATTCGAAACCGCCCTTTGCATCCGCATAGCCGCGCCAGGGATGGGCACATTTCGTCCCGACCACCTGCTCGCCCTTCACGGTCGCGACCACCGTGTTCTCGGTGATACCGGCCTTCTCGCAGACGGCATCCTGCAGCGCCTTGGCAACCACCAGACGCTCACCGACGACGGCCTTGGACCCTTCAGCGACCTCCGTCACTTCCATGACCACGTAGTCGAAATCCTTATGCGCGGCGACGGCGCGGTTGCCGGGGATCGTCCAGGGCGTGGTCGTCCAGATGACGACGGTCGCGCCTTCCAGTTCCGGCACCGCCGGTTCGACGATCGGGAATTTCACCCAGATCATCGTCGACTTGTGCTCCTGATACTCGACCTCGGCCTCGGCCAGGGCGGTCTTTTCAACGACCGACCACAGGACCGGCTTGGACCCTTTGTACAGCGCACCGTTCATCAGGAACTTGCCGAGTTCGGCAACGATCTGCGCTTCCGCGGCAAAGGCCATGGTCGTGTAGGGATTGTCCCAGTCCCCGAGCACGCCCAGGCGCTTGAACTCGGCGCGCTGGATATCGATCCATTTGTCGGCGAAATCCCGGCATTCCTGACGGAATTCAACGATCGGAACCTCGTCCTTGTCCTTGCCGGCGGCGCGATATTGTTCCTCGATCTTCCATTCAATCGGCAAACCGTGGCAGTCCCAGCCGGGAACGTAATTCGCGTCCTTGCCCAGCATCTGCTGCGACTTGTTGATGATGTCCTTAAGGATCTTGTTCAGCGCATGGCCGATATGCAGATGCCCGTTCGCATAGGGAGGGCCGTCATGCAGGATGAATTTTTCACGGCCTTTCGCATTTTCGCGAAGCTGCCGCCACAGATCGATGCGCGCCCAGCGCTCCAGAAGTTCGGGTTCCTTGGTCGGCAGACCGCCGCGCATCGGGAAATCGGTTTTCGGCAGCGCGATGGTGTCCCGGTAATCGGGCACGGAAGAAGTGTTTTCAGTCATTCCTGGTCCGTCTCGAAGGGCTCTCGACGAGCCCTCTTTCAGTCAAATTGGATCGTTTTCGGTCGTGTTCGCTTGGAACGCTACGGTCCCGTTTCGTCACAGTCGCAGTTGCAACGCGCCTGTCCCGGCTCCTGTCATATCGTCAGGGCCGGGCCGATAATTCGACGAATAATCCGATATGCTATCGGCGACATGAACAGCATTGTATCAGCCTTGTTTCGTGGCGCGCGATCCTAGTTTTCACACCATACGGGGTCAAGCGTGGAAGACCGCGGGGCTGCGTGCCGTTTTCCGGCACTTCAGATGCCGTCAACCACCCGCCGCGCGGGTCTGTAGAATGCGCCGGGCAACGGCGCAATCGTGCTGGATCTGTTTCTGCAAATCATCCAAGCCGTCGAACTTCTTGTCCGGCCTGATGAATTCGATCAACGCGACGCGGAGATATCTTCCGTACAGATCGCCTTGGAAATCGAACAGGAAAGCCTCGAACAACTCGCCCGTTCCGTCGACGGTCGGGCGATTGCCGTAGTACCCCGCGCCATTATACCAGGTAACCGTGGACTGATTCTGGGCCTCGACACCACAGCGCACCGCATAAATGCCGACCGCCGGACGCAGATACTCGCCGAGGTCCAGATTGGCGGTTGGGAATCCGATGGTGCGGCCCAACTGCTGCCCCTTTTCGACCCTGCCTTCGATCTCGAAAGGTCGGCCGAGCAGTGCGGCAGCCTGCCCGGGATTGCCCCGCCGCAAATAGTCACGGATACGGGTCGACGAATAGATGATTCCGTCATGCGTCGCGCGCGGATCGACTGTCATGACATCGATGCCGCCACGGTCGCGGATCAACGCCGGGGTTCCCGTCCGGCCCTTGCCGAAACAGAAATCGTACCCCACGACCACATGCCCCGCCCCGAGGCCGGAAACCAAAATGTCGTCGACGAAAGCTTCCGCCGTCATACCCGCCAATTCGGCGTTGAAGCTGAGCACCACCAGGGCATCGACGCCGAGCGCAGCGAGATGGTGGGCCTTGTTGCGTAAATCGGTCAGCCGGAAGGGCGGTTCGTTCGGCGCGAAATAACGGCGTGGATGCGGCTCGAAGGTCACGACCAGCAACGGCGCGCCGGCTGCGTCGGCCTTTTCAGCGGCCTGCCCGATCACTTCCTGATGGCCGCGATGAACGCCATCGAAGTTTCCCAGAACGACCACGCCGGATTTCAGGTCGTCCGGTGTGTCTGAAACATGATGAAGGATACGCATGTGGTTCGATCGGAGAGCAGCGGACGACCGCCGGCCGTGCTACTTCCTCAGCTCCGCACGGGAGCGGACCATCATCTTGGCCTGCCCGTCGCATACGATGGTATCGCCGACACGCGCCGTCGTCTTGCAGATAAGACGCCGCTTTTCGGGGATCAGCTCCGTGACCACCGCGCGCGCTTCGACCGTGTCGCCCGCGCGCACCGGCGCCAGGAAGCGCAGATCCTGGCTGAGATAGATACAGCCCGGCCCCGGCATCTTGGTTCCCAGAACCGTGGAGATCAGGCTGGCCGTCAGCATCCCGTGTGCGATACGGCCCTTGAAAATCGTGTCTTCGGCGAATTCCTGGTTCACATGCACGGGGTTCATGTCCCCGGTCACGCCCGAGAAAAGGACGATATCGGCTTCGGTGATCGTCTTCGCAAAAACGGCGGACATTCCAACACTGAGATCTTCGAAAAAATATCCGTTAAGATCTTCATGCAGCAACGCGCTGTCCATGAATTCCCACTCCTTTTTTGCGAGCGTTACCCGCCCCATTGACGGCCAATGCCGCCATCCGGTCGTTGACACGCCGGCATTTTGAACCGGACCGAACGATAGCCGCCGTGTTGCGGGCAGGCAAGCAACCTTCGCAGCCGCAGCAAAGTACCGCGGCAGGCGAAACGGCCGGCCTTACCCTTTCGGTTCGATGGGTTGCGTCGAGATGCCGGATGCCTGTTGGAAAAGGTGTGCCATCGCAAGCAGTTCGCCGTCGCCACGGGGCTTGCCGACCAGTTGGATACCGACCGGAAGGCCGTTTTCCGTGAAGCCGCAGGGCACCGAAATTGTTGGGCAGGACGTGCAGGTGATCGCGTAGCTCATCGCCAGCCAATCGATGTAGTTGTCGAATCGATGACCGTTCACCTCCTCGACATAGCGCTGATCGACATCGAAGGGCGGGACGATCGCGGTGGCGCAGGCCAACAGGTCGTATTCCCCGAAAAAGGACGCGACACGGGCATACAACGCCGCACGCGCCCGTTCCGCCTTACCGATCTCGTCGGCATTCAAACCCATGCCCTTTTCGATATTCCAAATGACGTCGGGCTTCAGCTTGTCCCGATGATTCTCCAGGTCGAGCGCATGGCCCGTAACGAAAATCAATGCACGCATTGTCTGGAAAATATCAGGCGTGTCGGTCAGATCCGGACAGGCTTCCTCCACGGTGGCGCCCATCGCCTCGAACGTGCCCGCGGCGCCCTTGATGATTTCCGTCACACGCGGGTCGACCTGGAGAAAACCAAGATTGGGCGAGAGTGCGACACGCTTCGGCGCCTTCGGGTTTCGGACCTGATCGAGATAACTCTTCGCCGGCGACGGTCTGGAAATCGGATCTTCGATATGCACACCGGCCATCGAATCCAGAAACAGGGCGACATCCTCGACCGTGCGCGCCATCGGGCCTTGCACGCTCAGATTATCGTAAGGCATGGACGAGGAACTGCGCGCCACCGTCCCGGGGCTGGGTCGGAAACCGACGACATTGCAGAAACTGGCCGGCGTGCGCAGCGACCCGCCCAAATCCGAGCCGGTGGCAAGCCAGGTCATCCCGGTGGCCAGGGCAACCGCCGATCCGCCGGACGACCCGCCGCAAGTCAGCGCCGTGTTCCAAGGATTGCGGGTCTTTCCGAAAACCTCGTTGAACGTATTTGCGCCGGCCCCGAATTCCGGCGTATTGGACTTGCCGATCGTAATTCCGCCGCGCGCCTCAACCGTTTCCACCATGATGTCCGATCGGGCCGGAACGTGGTCCGCGAAGATCGGCGACCCATAGGTGGTTCGTACCCCCTCGACATCATTCAGGTCTTTCACGGCCACGGGCAGGCCGCCCAGCAATGTGTCTTTCAGACCGGGTTTCTTCGCGGCGGCGCGGGCACGTTCGGGACAGAGCGTGACCATTGCATTCACCGGACCGTCGACCTTGGAAATCCGATCGTAGGCCGCATCGACAAAGTCCTCGGGCTTCGTATCGCCTTTGTGCAGGCTGTCGACGGCTTCCACCGCTGTCATTGAAATCAGATCGGTCACGGCACCCCTCCCCGGGATTATCTGTTGGGCTATTTCTTTCGTATGATGCGGCCCTGGAAGGCCTTGGACCAACCGTTATCCTGGTTTAGGGAAAAGGATCAAGGCAAAGCCGAGGGTATGATGACCGATACGCAACAAACCACCACCGACGACGGACAGGAACGCCTTCCGGTTAGCGTGCTGACCGGCTTTCTCGGCAGCGGTAAGACGACGTTGCTGAAATCGCTGCTCAAGCATCCCGGCATGGAGGAGACGGCGGTCGTCATCAACGAGTTTGGCGAGGTCGGCCTGGATCATCTGCTCGTCGAGCAAAGCTCGGAAGATACGATCGTGATGGATTCCGGTTGTTTGTGCTGCACGATCCGGGGCGATCTGATTGAAACCCTGCGAAGCCTTATCCGGCGCCGATGGAAAGGCGAAATCCCGCCATTCAAACGTCTGATCATCGAGACGACCGGTCTGGCCGACCCCGCCCCCATCCTGCACACCTTGATGACCGACCCGGTGATTTCCACGCGTTATCGTCTGGACGGCGTGATTACGACGGTCGACGCAGTGAACGGCGCCCTGCAACTCGACAACAATCCGGAATCCGTGAAACAGGCCGCCGTGGCCGACCGGATCCTGCTGACCAAGACGGATATGATCAAAGGCCCAAACCCGGACCGCCTGGAAGAACGCCTGACCGTCTTGAACCCGGCGGCGCGTGTCCTGGCAGTGAGCCATGGCGATGTCGATCCGGAGGTTCTATTCGATGCGGGCCTGTACAACCCCGCGACCAAGGTCCCGGATGTCGAACGCTGGCTGCAGGAAGAGGCCTATGCGGAAGAGCACCAGCATCACCACCATCATGGGCACGAAGGCGACCATGATGGGGAACACGGGCACCATCATGACGTGAACCGCCACGACGATCAGATCCGCAGCTTCTGCATCTCCTACGAAAAACCGATCGACTGGGACGCTTTCGTAGAGTGGATAGAAGCGTTGATCTCGGTCCATGGCAGCAATTTGCTGCGGATCAAAGGCATCCTGAATGTGATACAGGCGGACGGCCCCGTCGCCATTCATGGCGTGCAGCACGTCTTCCATCCGCCGGCCGTCCTGCCCGAATGGACTTCAGAGGATCATACGTCAAAGATTGTCATGATCACGCGGGGCATATCGAAACAGCCCGTCGAAGAGATGCTGCATGCCTTCCTGGACGCTGCAGCACAAAGCCGTCAGATCGGGTCCTGACCGGGGCGGCGCAGAATGCCTGTTTGGCCTTCATGATCCGGGCCCCGAACGTGTCGGGTCCCGACCTTATTGGTCGAGAGAGCCCAGCCCGGCTTCGCGGATCTTCTTATCCGTATTGTACTGACTGAGCGCGTAGACCGCCCATATCGCGGCCGGAACCCACCCTATCAGCGTGATCTGCAGGATCAGGCAGATGATCCCCTGGATCGGCTTGCCGATGGTGAAGAAGGTCAGCCAGGGCAGGATCAAGGCGATAAGCAGACGGATCATGATTAGCTCTCCTTCGGGACGACCGGTCGATTCGATAGTCGGCTACCGTAAAGCGCTTCGCGCGATAGGGACAGGGCCGGAAGTCACAGCCCGGCCATCGGCGTATCGATCTAGATTTTTGGGGGAGGTATGGATCATCCCCATGACACACACTGGGGGGGTACGGGAGGCGTGCGTGCCACGGGGACGATGCCATCGTCGACTGTTTCCAGCCGGTCTTCTAGGTATGGATCCCCACGGCGACCACTGGGGGGTACGGGAGGCGTGAGCGCCGTGGGGACCAAGCCCTCGAGCGGAAACCGCTCGAAGCCTTTGCCGGACGTTAGTTACCGTCCGAAACTGATGACAACGCGACGGTTATTCTGTTCCTTCACATTGTCCCCGGTCTGCACGGCGGGCAGATCTTCACCCAGTGCCGTGGTCCGGATCTTCGTCAGGTTGAAGCCCTTCGCCGCAAGCGCCGCGAACACCGCATCCACCCGCGCTTCGGAAAGCTTCTGGTTGTATTCGGCATCGCCGCGGGTATCCGCGTGACCGGCGAGCCGCAGAACGGTTGCTTTGCCGGAGTCGTAGGCGGCAATTGCCTGATCAATCTTGGCAGCTTCAGCATCCGTAAGCTTGGCGCTGTCGAACCCGAAATAGATGACGATTGCTTTCGGAAGCGGCGGCGGCGGCGCGACCGGCTTCGGCGCGGCGGCGGCAACTTCCTTCGGCTTCATCGCCTCTTCCAGCTTTTCGATATGGAAGATGAAGTCCTTTTTGCAGGCCGCGATATCTTCCGGCTGCAGGTCTTCTTCCTGCTCCTGCATCCAGCAATCGAAAGCGCCCTGGGCGCCGGCCGCATGCTCGGGCGACGCGTCACGGCCGCCAGCATTCAGCGCGTTCATCAAACGCTCACGGGCCGCGGTCAGGACCGGAACGGTCTGCGCCGGCAGATCACGCGCGGAGATTTCCTCCGGCAGCGGGGAATTACCTTCAAGGACGCTCCGGGCGCGCACGGTGAACGTATCGGCGTCGGCCCAGTCGTATTCAGCAGCCTCCATTTCGGCGAGCGCCACATATTCCTTGTGCAGGGCGACGTCGAAAGCGCTGCCGGACGGCGTGGACGCCTTTATATCCGGCAAGCTGCTGACGGCACAGCCCGTCAACAATGCACCCGCAAAGGCAAGGGCCGTGGTTCTTTTCAGAAAACTCTTCATGCTCATTCCTGCTCGTTCCGATCTTCGTTACGCCTGCATGACCCGACTGGATCATTTGGTTTGTTCTGCATGATCCGATGGGGAGGACTGCTGCCTTGCCATTCGGCCGATGCCTTGCTTGCCCCCATAACAACAAGTTCTGTGCCAGAGCGTGCCGGATTTGCCGAACCCCTCCCAAAAAATGGAAAACCCTATTATTTTCAACTGTATAGCATTCGATTGCTGAAGCCTTCCTAATTTAGCAAGATTGAGTTCGACCGGATCGAACGAAACCGCCGACAAAGGATTTCGCCAATTGGTTTGCAAATTGCAAAGTTAACCAAGATTTGCAATTTGCGTTTTGAGACATGGCGGGAATTGAACCGTCAACGGCCCTTTTGATTTCCGGGCGCACCACTTAAATGGAAAGTTACAACGGGACAGATCCGGACGGGTGATCATGCAGACTTTTACTCAACCGCGGATGAGCCGCCGCCATTTTTTGCTGGGGAGCGGTTGTGCCTGCACCGCCGCATTGACCGGTTGTGTGACCACCAACAAAGCGACCGGAAGAAACACCTTCACCGGCTTCTACTCCGTCGAGGACGACATCGCCCTCGGCCGGCAGGAGCACCCGAAATTGGTGAAGCAATTCGGCGGAGAGTACGACGACCCGCGGCTGCAGCGTTACATCGAACAGATCGGTTTCAAGGCGGCACAGTTCACCGAGTACCAGTTCCCCTACAAGTTCACCATCGTGAACTCGCCCATCGTAAATGCGTTCGCGTTGCCCGGTGGCTTCGTCTACGTCTCCCGCGGCCTTCTGTCTCTCGCTTCGAACGAAGCCGAGGTCGCGGGCGTTCTGGCGCATGAGTTGGGTCACGTGAATGCCCGCCATACGGCGGAACGCCTGAGCCAAGCGCAACTCGCGCAACTCGGCATTGGCGTGCTGGGCCTGGCGCTGGGCAACTCCGCCGTGACCAATGCGGTAGGCCAGGTCGCCGGCCTAGCCATCCAAAGTCATTCCCGTGACCAGGAATTGGAGGCCGACACACTGGGCATTCGCTATATGTCGCAGGCCGGCTACGATCCGGACGGCTCCGTCACCTTCCTATCGACCTTGCGGGAACATTCCATGTTGGAGGCCGAAATGAACGGCCTGCCATCGGGATCCGTCGATGAATTCAACATCATGGCCACCCATCCCCGGACCATCGAACGCGTGCGATTGGCGCAACGGCAGGCCGACGCGGTTTCGGTGACGAATGCGCTCGTCGGTCGGGATCCGCATCTGAACGCGATCAACGGGATGCTCTACGGTGATGACCCGCAACAGGGAATCATCGACGGCCATACCTTCGTCCATGGCCCCCTGCGGTTCGAATTCACGGTCCCGGACGCGTTTTTGCTGCGCAACAGTCCGACCCGGATCGCGGCAACACACCCGCAGGGCGCGCTTATTCTGTTCGACATGGCCAAGACCGAGCGCAACCGGTCGATGTTGTCCTATATCCGCAATGTCTGGGCCCCGCAGACACGTTTCAGCGATGCCGAGAAACTTAGGATCGACGGGGCGGATGCAGCGACGGCTTTCACCCAGGGCAACAGCAGCAGCGGCGCCGTCGATATCCGCCCGGTCGCGATCCGCGGTGACGGTGAGAACGTCTTCCGGTTCCTGTTCGTCAGTCCGACCGGCGCCACATCCCGTTTCAGCGAAGGTTTTCGCCGCACGACATACAGCTTCCGGCGGCTGACGCCGTCCGAGGCCTCGTCCGTTCGCGGTCGACGTGTGATCATTGCACAAGCCCATCCGGGCGACACGGCGGAGGCACTCGCCAGAACGATGCCGTTCGGCAATTTCAACGAGCGCGCGTTCCGGGTTCTTAACGACCTTGGCCCGGACGACATTCTGTCGCCGGGCCAATTGATCAAGATCGTCGCCGCTTGACCGCGGCGCCAAGGCGCCGCGCATCGCGATCAGTGAGACATCAGGACGGTCGTCGTCATTCGCTTCAGGATATGGTTCGACACACCGCCGAGGATCAATTCTCGGATCCGGGAATGCCCGTAGGCGCCGAGGACCAGTAGATCGGCATCACCATCGGCAACGGAATTCAGCAGCACGTCTTCCGGGGTGATGTCCTTGGCAATCTCGCGCGAGACGCGCGCATTGATACCGTGCTGGGCCAGAAAACGCGCGGCGTCGGAGCCGAACAACTCCTCATCCTCCGGCGGATTGACGCAGATGATTTCGACCTCGCTCGCCTTGTTCAGGAACGGCAGGGCGTCTTTCAGCGCACGCGCGGATTCCCGGCTGCCGTTCCAACCGACAACGACACGCTTTCCGAAATTTTCCACCCGGCCCGCATAGGGCACGAGAAGGACCGGGCGACCGGATTCCAGAATGACGTAATCCGGAACACCGCGATACTGCAGCGGGTCGTCATCTTCGTTTTCCTGCCCCATTACGATCAAGTCGACTGCGCGTCCTTCGGTGCACATGGCAACACCGATATCGCCGCGTGCAGTCGCCCATTCCGAGCGGGACTGCCACCCGGCCAGATCCATCGCATGATCGAACTGCGCCTTTGCCGCGGCCATCTGTTCGTCCAGATCCTTTTCGTACATCTCGAACACTTCCTGCGGCACATGGACCGACGCATAGGTCGGAATGGCGACAGGCGGCCGTACAGCCAGACCGATCAAATGGGCGTCGTTTTCCCGCGCGAGTTTCGCGGCGGCAGCCAAGCTGCGCTCCGACCGCTTCGTATTGTCGACATATACCAGGATTGACGTGAGGTTCATGGACGGTCTCCGTGTCTAAATGCCCCGAGCCTGCACCCACCGCACATTGAACCGATGCGCGCAGCCCCCTTTATCATTCTCGTTAACTTAAACGCGAAACGACACGGTACATTTGACTTGCATCAACGCAAAAAATTATTTTTTATAAAACGGACCGTCTCGTTTTTTAATATTTAATCCCACGTCCCATTTGAACCTACCGTCGAGGTTAATCATGAACGCCGTCCGCGGCCGTCCAAGATCGACAACCAGCGCTCAAGCCATCCTGGCCGCCGCGGAACAACTCTTCGCGGAAAATGGCTATTCCGGCACCAGTATCGAAGCGATCGCCAAGCAGGCCGGTGTCGGAAAACAGACAGTCTACCGCTGGTGGCCGACGAAATCGCATCTCGCCGCCGCGATTTACGAGAAACTGGCGCCCGGTCGCGAAATCGCCCCCCATACCGGGGCGTTACAATCCGATATCGCGACTATGCTACGGACTTTGTTCGCGGCCTATTCGGCCGGCCCCGCGGCAGCATTGCTGAGCGGCCTTATCGTAGAGGCACAGGGCAGCAACACCGCCGTCATGGATTTCCGCAAGGGATTCTTCGAACAACGTCGCGAAATCACTGTCGCCGTATTCGAAGATGCGCGTCGCCGCGGGGAGATAACCGCCGGGGCGGATATCGACATGCTTTCCGACATGCTTATCGGCGCGATCTGGATGCGGCTGTTGGCCGGCCATGCGCCGTTGGACGACGCCTACGCCGATGCACTCGCAAGCTGCCTTGTCGCCGCAGCATCGGCCGCGCCCGAAACAACGGCGGAAACGCCGGGCCAGGAAGGAGTGTGAGGATGTCAACGGAAACGGAATATTCGGGTTTCGAACCCGGCGCCGTGGAGCGAGTCATCGCCTTGCACATGGATTACTATGGTCCGAACTGGCAGTTCGGTCCGGCATTTGAGAAATACCTGTTGGATGGATTGAACGAATTCACCGCCCGGCTGAATCCCGAAAAGGATCTGTTCCTCGTCGCGAAACGTGGCGGAGAGATCGTCGGGTCCGTGTGCATCGACGGCAGTGCAGCCGAGAGCGCCCAACTACGCTGGTTCATCCTGGACCAATCCTGTCATGGAATGGGAATAGGCAATGGGCTGATGAGCCGCGCGATGGCGTTTGTCGAGAAGGCCGAACATCGCCACGTCTTTCTATACACGTTCGTAGGGCTGAATGCCGCCTGCAGGCTATACGAGAAGCATGGTTTCCACCTGACCGAAACCCTGGCTGAGGACAACACCTACGGCACACCGGTCACCGCACTGCGATACGATTGGCCGGCGAAGGCATAGACCGGCGAAACACGCACGGTTCGGATATACGGCAATTCCGTAAAACTCACATTCCGTTTCGACGGTGGTCAAAACCCGCATACCGCCCCATTATCGCTTGCAATCGCGAAACACGAAAACGGGTGGGGATATCCATGAAAGCCTTTGAAATCGTCAGTCCCGACGGAATCGATGCCTTGAATCTCGCGGACCGGCCAAGCCCTGCGCCCGGCCCTGGCGAAGTCCTGGTGCGGATCCGCGCGAACAGCATCAATTTCCGGGACTTGTCGACCATCCTGGACCCGGAACCCCGGGGTATCCCCTATCCGAGAATCCCCAATTCCGACGGCGCCGGCGAGGTACTCTCCGTCGGTCCCGGCGTCACGGAATGGAAGCCGGGCGACCGGGTCGCCGGCACTTTCTTCCGTGATTGGGACAGCGGCGGCATCAGTGCCGCCATCATGGCCAGCGCGCTGGGCGGCGCCACCGACGGTGTCCTTGCCGAGGAAGTCGTCCTGCCCGAGCGCGGCCTTGTCGCGATACCTGACTATATGAGCTTCGAGGAGGCCGCCACCCTGCCCTGCGCGGCGCTGACCGCCTGGCGTGCCTTGGTGGAAGAAGGAAAGCTGCGCGCCGGCGAGACAGTTCTGTTACTGGGTACGGGCGGCGTTTCGATCTTCGCGCTGCAGATTGCCAAAATGCATGGCGCCACCGTGATTCACACCTCCAGCAGCGAAGAGAAACTCGCCCGCGTCCGTGCCATGGGCGCCGATCATTGCATCAACTATCGCGAGACGCCGGAATGGCAGGACGCCGTTCTGGATATCACCGACGGCATCGGTGTCGACCATGTGGTCGAGGTCGGCGGCGGCGGTACGCTCGCCCGTTCCGCAGGCGCCGTTCGCGTCGGCGGCCATATCGGCCTGATCGGAATCCTCACCATGGATCGGGTCGATCCCACATTGCTGATGCGCAAGTCTGTCCGCATGACCGGTATCTATGTCGGGTCGCGGCAAATGTTCCGTTCCATGCTCAGAGCTTTCGAAGCCCATCAGGTTCGGCCCGTCATAGACCGGACCTTTGCCTTGGCCGAAGGTCGGGAAGCATTCCATCACATGCAACGCGCCGGGCATTTCGGGAAAATCACTATTTCCCTGTAACCCCGTTCGCACCGTGCCATCCGAAGGGATAGGTTTTGCCCATAAGTAGAGCGGTTTTTCCCGCTCGCCCAATAAACAAACAGGGAACGACCATGACCGACGGGATGAAGCGATCGACGATCTACTGGGCATACGCGATGCTCCTCCTCGGCGTTTGCGGCCATGCCAGCAGCGAGTTCGTCGCAAAGCTGACCGGGGTCGTTGGACCGGAAGTCACGGTCTGGCGCTTCATGCTCGGCGGCCTCGGATTGGTTACCGTCTCCCTGATTTGGCCATCGTCCCGGAACCTGTTGGAACCTTTGCGCAAGGACGGCGCTGCGATCGTCGCGCTGTCCATCCTTGGGATGACGGCGGCACAACTGCTTTTCCACTGGGCGCTCGACTACGCGACGGTCATCCAGGTGGCGACGCTGGTCACCACAATGCCGATCATCGTCGTGGTGGTGAACAGGATCGTCAACAAGGTCCCGATTTCCACGCCGAAGCTGGTCAGCGGCCTCGGCGCCCTGGCCGGCGTGATCTTCCTGATCACCGACGGTTACCTCAGTCAGGTTCTGGCGGATGCCTCCGTTATCGGGATGTTCCTGGCACTCAGCTGCGGCGCTCTTGGTGCCATCTACATCGTCCTGTCGAAGCCGTTCTTCGTGAAGTACGGCGCCGTGCGGATGACGACATATACCTTCGCGCTCGGCTTCTTCGTTTTGTGGCCTTTCGTTGGACTGGTCTGGGGAATTTGGGTCGACCCGACCACGCTGTTCGACCGGCCGTTGGACAACGCCCTGGCGATCATCACACTCGGTGTCTGGAACACCACCATAGGGTTTGTCCTGTGGTTGGGCGGATTGGCACTGGTTCCCGATACCGGGCGGGCCAACTACATGTTCTTCCTTAAGCCCGTGATCGCCGCGTTCCTCGCAGTCTGGATCCTGAACGAACCGATCACCTTCGCCCAAGGCCTCGCCATTCTGGCCGTGACCGGTTGCGTCGCCGCCGAAGTCTTCTGGGATGAAATCGTCGGATACAGAAGGCGACGCTCCAGGGCCTGAACGGCCAAAGGACTAATCGGCCAAAGGATCAATCGGCCAAGGCGCTGCCCGTCTCGATATACCAGCGATAGGTTTCCGCCAGCCCCTCACGGAACGGGATCCGCGCGGTCCAACCCAACTCACTTAGCCGCCCGACATCGACGAGCTTTCGCGGCGTTCCGTCCGGCTTGGTCGTGTCGAAGATCAATTCGCCGTCGAAGCCGACGACCTCGCAAACGGTTTCCACCAATTCGCGGATCGTCATTTCCCGACCGACACCCACATTCAGCAATTCCCCGGTCGACCCATCGACATGCTGCATGCAGTAAAGCGTCGCATCCGCCATATCGTCCACATGCAGGAACTCCCTGCGCGGCGTTCCCGTCCCCCAAACCGTCATTGAGGCATCGCCACGGACTTTCGCTTCATGCGCCTTGCGCATCAGGGCAGGAATGACGTGGCTTTTCTCCAGGTCGAAATTATCGCCGGGCCCGTAAAGGTTCGTCGGCATCAGGCACAAACTGTTGAAACCGTACTGCTTGGCATAAGCTTGGCACATCTCGATCCCGGCGATCTTGGCGACCGCATAGGCACTGTTTGTCGGTTCAAGCTTTCCGGTCAGCAGCGCATCCTCGCGCATCGGCTGTTCCGCGAATTTCGGATAGATGCAGGTCGATCCAAGAAAGACCAGTTTCTTGACACCGTTGCGGTAGGCCGCATCGATGACATTGGTCTGGATCATCAGATTGTCGCGGATGAACTCACCGGAATAGCTGTCATTGGCGACAATGCCACCGACCTTCGCTGCGGCCAGGAAAACATAATCCGGTTTTTCCTCGGCGAAGAATGCCTCAACCGCGTCCTGGCGCGTCAGGTCCAGTTCACCATGCGTCCGCGTGATCAGGTTCTGGAAACCTTCCTTCGCCAACCGGCGCACGATCGCCCCGCCGACCAAGCCCCTGTGCCCGGCAACAAAGATGCGAGCGTCCTGTTCCATGCGCTGCCTCAACCGAACTTGCGGGACGGTACCTTGTGACCGGCATCCGACAAGGTGCGTTCCTGTGCGGCGAGATCCATATCGTGGTCCACCATCATTTCCACCAGCTGCTGGAACGACACTTTCGGTTCCCAGCCAAGCGTGGTGCGCGCCTTGGAAGGATCACCCAGTAGCAAGTCGACTTCGGTCGGTCGCAAATAACGGGCATCGAATTCGACAAAGTCCTGCCAATCGAGTTCCGCATAGGAAAAGGCGGTTTGCAGGAAATCGCGTACGGAATAGGTCTCACCGGTCGCCACGACGAAATCGTCGGGCTTGTCGGCCTGCAGCATCAGCCACATCGCTTCGACATAATCGCCGGCAAATCCCCAGTCGCGCTTGGCATCCAGATTACCGAGGAAAAGCTTGTCCTGCAGTCCATGTTTGATGCGGCCGAGCGCCCGGGTGATCTTCCGCGTCACAAAGGTTTCGCCGCGCCGCGGACTTTCGTGGTTGAACAGGATTCCGTTCGACACGAAGAGACCATAGGCTTCGCGATAGTTCACGCCGAACCAATGCGCGGCAACCTTGCCCACCGCATAGGGACTGCGCGGATAAAATGGCGTCGTCTCGGATTGCGGTGCGCCCGCAGCGCCGAACATTTCGGAACTACCCGCCTGATACACACGGACCTGGGCGCCGGTTTCCTTGATGTAATCGCGGATCGCGTCCAGCAGGCGAAGAGTCCCTGTCGCGACGATATCTGCGGTGTATTCCGGCTGATCGAAACTGACGCGGACATGGCTCTGCGCACCGAGGTTATACACCTCATCCGGTTTGACCTTGCCGATCACCCGCCGGATGCCGGTCGAATCCGACAAGTCGCCATAGTGCAGGAACAGGCGCGCGTCCGATTCATGCGGATCCTGGTAGAGATGATCGATCCTGTCGGTGTTGAAGGTCGATGCGCGCCGGATCAGGCCATGAACCTCATACCCCTTGGATAACAGGAAATCGGCCAGATAGGACCCGTCCTGGCCGGTAACGCCTGTAATCAATGCGCGCTTCATATCATCCTCGTTGCATGCTTTCGGCTGGTGTTACGCTGGGCCGCCAAGCGGGTCAAGCAAGCGAGACCGGGCGGGCCCGGCCCGAAAACCGCAGGCGGGGATGCTGAACGGGCCAGGCGCGCGCGGCGTATGAAGCACTGGAAGAACCGGCCATCTTCCGCTATGCGAACGCCGTCGGGATCGATTTTCGGCCCCGGCAGTGATTAACGACGCGCTAAACCAATGGAGTTCGCATGGCTTTCAAGACCTTGGACGATCTGTCGGTCAGTGGGAAAACGGTTCTGGTCCGCGGCGACCTCAACGTTCCCATGGATGGAAACAAGGTAACCGACACGACGCGTATCGACCGCCTCGTGCCAACGGTGCGGGACCTGCTGGACAAGGGCGCATCCGTCGTTCTGATGTCCCATTTCGGACGGCCGAAGGGAAAGAAGGTCGCCGCGATGTCGCTTCGCCCGGTAACAGCCGCACTGCAGTCGAGTTTGGGCCGCGACGTCACTTTCGCTGAGGATTGCATCGGCGCACCGGCCAGGGAAGCGATCGCCAAGGCGGGCTCGGGCGGCGTGACCTTGCTGGAGAACCTGCGTTTTCACCCCGGCGAAGAAGAGGACGATACCGGGTTTGCGAAGGAATTGGCCGCCCTCGGCGATTTCTACGTCAACGATGCCTTTTCCGCCGCTCACCGTGCCCATGCTTCCACCCATGCATTGGCCAAACTGCTGCCGGCCGCAGCGGGTCGCAACATGCAGGCGGAACTGGAAGCCCTTGATGCGGCACTCGGGAACCCGCAGCGCCCCGTGGCCGCAATCGTCGGCGGCGCGAAGGTATCCTCAAAGCTGAAGGTCCTGGAAAATCTCGTCAGCCGCGTGGATGTGCTGGTCATCGGCGGCGGTATGGCGAACACCTTCCTGCTGGCTAAAGGCGTATCGGTCGGGAAAAGTCTCTGCGAGGCCGACCTTGCCGAAACGGCGCGGGAGATCATTGCCCGCGCGGAAACGGCGGGGTGCTCTATCGCCCTGCCGACGGATGCGTCCATTGCACCGGAATTCGGGCCGACGGACGACGCCGAGGTCGTCGCGATCGACGCCGTGCCGGAAGACCAGATGATTTTGGATATCGGCCCGAACAGCGCCGTGGATCTTTCCGCCAAACTTGAAACCTGCAAGACGCTGGTCTGGAACGGACCGATGGGTGCTTTCGAAATCAAGCCTTTCGATCAGGGTACCGTCGCGCTGGCGCAAACCGCGGCCCGTTTGACCAAGGCCGGGTCCCTCGTTTCGATCGCTGGTGGCGGCGACACGGTCGCGGCCCTGAACCATGCCGGCGTCGGCGGAGACTTTACCTATGTCTCGACCGCCGGCGGGGCCTTCCTGGAATGGATGGAAGGCCGTGAATTGCCGGGGGTAGCGGCCTTGGAAGCGGCTGCTGCGGGTTAGAGCATTTTTTCCGGTAGTGCACCTGAAACGGCGGGGATCCCAAGGCCCCCGCCGTTTGTATGCCGGCCGGGTTTGTGAATATTTGTAAAATATTATTTACATTCCATTGGCCGATCCGCGATAAAGTGAAAGATGAGGGGCTCGGCAGGAGCATTTGGAAATGGACGTCATCGGTGCGGGCGGCCCATTGGGCAGCCGCCAATTGCTGACGACACGATCCCAAGCGGCACAAACGCCGGCGTCGCCTGTCGACCGCGCCGGTCAACAGCCTGCCAACAGCCGTAACTTCGTTCGCACCCTTCAGGAAACCAGCGCCGCTGAGACGGTGCAGGCGTCGACCGACACATCCGCCACGCGTGCCGCGCAGCGTAGCACCCGGTCCATTTCGGCCGCCGATATCCAAAACCGGGAAAACCCGCTTCCGCGCGGCAGTCTGGTGAATATACTGGTGTGATCCGTCCGGGCGACGGGTGGATCAGGCCTGCTTGCGCGCGACGACGACCAATCCCATCACCGGAAGCGCGTATTCAGTCCGCAATTGGGCGTCTTCCGCCTCGATCAACTCGAATCCCGACTGCGCCAGTACTTGCCGGACGTATTTCGTGGAATGGGTATAGCGCCCGCTTATGCCGAGGTCGTAATCCTTGGACTTGCCGTGCGTCTCCAGGGTAAAGGCAAACAGACCGTTCGCTTTCAAGGCCGCCGCCATCGCCCCGAAAACCGCCGACAGATCACCGAAGTAACACAGCACATCGGCCGCAACACCGACGTCGTACCGCTTCGTTCGGGTTTGCAGGGCTTCCGTCAGTTCCGCGCGGCTCAAACGATCGTAGAGCTTCCGTTTTCGGGCAAGGGCCAGCATCTCCTCCGACAGATCGATGCCTTCCAGCTTCCGCGCCAATGACCGCAGATGCGGGGCGCACAGGCCTGTGCCACAGCCTGCATCCAGAATACGGAGATCCTTTTCGGAAACATGACGCGTCACCGCTTCGCCCAGTAGTTCCGGCGCGCGATAGCTCAGTTCCTCCAGCTTTGAATCGAAGGTGTCGGCGAATTCGTCAAAGGTTTGGGCGACGTAGTCGTCATTCGCACGGTCCGGCACTTCATCCCCGGTGACCGCGGCGGCCATGTGAAGCGCAATCCGGTTTTCCGGAAAACTCTCCATCCATTGACGGGCGATTTTCTTGGCCTTCTTCTTTTCACCCATATGGACCATGCCATAGAGCGACTTGCCCAGATTGGAATGGACATAAATGTCTTCGGGATCCTGCTCCAATGCCTTCAGCATGTACTCCACCGCCGGCCCGTAATCGTCCCGGTCATAATGGATGATGCCCAGCGAATGGAGGGCGGCCTGATGTTCGGGATCCTGATCCAGAATTTTCTGATAGAGCGCTGCCGCTTCGTCCAATTTATCGTCGTAATAGAGGCGGTCGGCCTCTTCATAGAGTTTTTCGATGGAAGAGGTCATCGTGAATACTATCCTGAAAACGTATTGAACCCCGGCGGGCGGCGCATCATACCGTCTGCACGCCTCAAGTCGACCCGTCCCGTCGAATGAATCCGACCGATGGGTTGCCGCGGACCATCCGACACCACACTATCTTTGCATGACCGATACCAAAGCCCCTTCGCCCACCGATCCGCCGATAACGACGGTCGAAGACGGCGGCCCCCGGGTCCGTGCAGTGCCGGACGGCGACAACATGGAACGATTGGTCTGCCCGGATTGCGGTTTCGTGAACTACGAGAACCCCAAGATCGTCGTCGGCACCGTCGCCATGTGGGAAGGCCGCGTCCTTTTGTGCCGCCGCAACATCATGCCGCGAAAAGGTCATTGGACCATTCCCGCCGGCTATATGGAGTTGAACGAAACGACCGAGGCCGGCGCCCGCCGTGAAGCGATGGAGGAAGCCAATGCCGATCTGGCGGACCTTCAGGTGCTCGCCATCTACAACATTCCGCGGATCAGCCAGGTTCAGATCATCTACCGCGGGAATCTGGCGACGCCGGACGTTGCAGCCGGCCCGGAAAGCCAGGAGGTCGCGCTGTTCGAATGGAACGACATTCCCTGGCACGACCTCGCTTTTCCGTCGGTCCATTGGGCCTTGAAGCATTTCGACGAAGTGCGCGGCTTTGACAGCCATCCGCCTTTCGGCAATCCGCCCGGCGATTTCGGGGATATGACGCGCTGATCGCGAACCGGCGGAAAATCAGCGATCCTGACCGTCCGCATTCGGCGCCTTGGCGCCATCCTCCTCGACCGCCAGGAGATGCCGGTTGATCATCGGCGCCTGGGACAACATGAACAGGAATGTCAGTCCCATCGCCCCGAAGACCTTGTAGGTGACCCAGAAATCATCCGTCTGCGTGCGCCAGACCACCTCGTTCATGCAGGCCAGGAATCCGAAGAACAGCCCGAACCGGATCGTCAGCTTACGCCAGCCGGCTTCGTCCAGGCGCAACGCCTGTCCGACAACGAATTTCAACGGCTGGCGTCCCAGCGCCGCGCTGGCCAGCAATGTCAGGCTGAACAGGGCGTTCACCAGGGTCGGCCGGATCTTGATGAAGGTATCGTCCTCGAGATACAGCGTCAGGCCACCGAGCACCAGGAGTATCGGCGCCGTCACCAGCGGCAATTTCGGCAGTTTCCTCGAAAGGATATAGGATACGATAAGCGCGACCACGGTCGCGACCATCACGGCGGCCGTCGCGGTATACAGGTCGGCCAGCAAATAGGTGATGAAGAAAACCACCAGCGGACCGTATTCGCATACGGGTGTGAGCCAAGGCGGCGACCGGCGGTCTGTCTCTTGTTCAGTAGTCATGGCGGGGGTTATAGCCGTGCTTGCGCCGCATACCAAGCGTGCTTCTTCCGCAGCATAAGCAGAACGAGGTATTCCTTTATTGTCAGCAAGTTGGAACGTTTCAAACTTGCCGGTTCCATCGATTCGCAATAGTTTCCATCTATGGCAATAGGAAATAATGGTATTGGCGGGCCCGGTGATCGGCGCGTCGGCGGCAACAATCTCGACCGGCCGAGAGAGATTTCCTCTCCCGGCACCGCAAACACGCCCGCCCCCAGGCAGCGGCAAGGCCGGCCGGGTCGCGATCCGTTTGATCTGCAAACCGCGTTCGACCGCCTCAAACGGTTGCTGCATCTAGACGGGAAGGCAGGGCCGAAGCAAGGCATCCCAAGCCGGGGATACTATCTGAACGTACTCGTCTGATTTTCTAACCCCCAGGGAGGGAGGATGACCGACACGGTTCCAACCGACGGCAAGCGCCGTGTCTGCCGGTATCGTCTCCTGCTCCGAGCGACGGATTGAGCAATCCATGGCACGTTACGACTTTTCCCGCCTCTCTGTACTCGTCGTAGAAGACTCCCGCTTCATGCGCAGCCTGTTGGTGACCACCTTGCGGGCGCTCGGCGTCGAACGGGTCAGCACCGCCGAAAACGGTCAGGAAGCCATCCAATTCATGGCCCCCGCCGCCGCGATCCAGGGCGAGAGTCTGGTCGGGAAAACCGGTATCGACATGATCATCAGCGACTATGTCATGCCCGTGGTCGACGGCGGTATGCTGCTGCGCTGGATCCGGCTGGCGGGCAAATCGCCCGATCGCTTCATGCCGTTCCTCATGGTCTCGGCCGCAGCCGATAAGGAAGTCCTGTTCGCCTGCCGCGACGCCGGGGTCGACGAATTCATGGCAAAGCCTTTTTCCGCGGAAGGTCTAGCCAAGCGGATAACCTCGGTCGTCGAGCATCCGCGCCCGTATATCTATTGCCCGAACTATTTCGGGCCCGAACGGCGGCGTCAGTCCAAACCGTTCGAAACCGAACGGCGCAAGACGACGGACGACGAAATCGAGACGCTTTATTCCGGCAAAGACATGTCGAAGATGAAGAACAAGAAGAAGCGTGTCTGGATCTTCAAACTGCCGAAATCGCTGAAACAGAAACTGGCAACCGGCACCGCCAAGGATTCCAACGAACCGCCCTTCGATCCAGAACTGCTTAAAGCCGCGGAAGATAAGATCCAGAACATGGCGACCGATTACTCGGACTGGGTGAAGGAATCGATCGAGGAACTTCAGCAAGCCCATCACCGCGCAGTGGAAGACCCGGATCAGGCGTCAGAACAATTCGCCACTATGCACACGCTGGCGCTGGAACTGCGCGGTCAGGGCGGTATCTTCGGTTACCCGCTGATTTCGCAGTTCGGAAAATCCCTCTACGACATCACCAACGAACACGCGACGATCACACCGCAACTGCTCGATCTGGTGGATTCGCATATCGACCTCGTGAAAGTCGTGATCAACCAGAAGGTCGCCGGCGACGGCGGCGAAACGGGACGACAACTGCTCCAGAGCCTCGCGGAAGCGAAACGGAAATTCGCGGATTCGTGAGGCCCCGAGGGCCGTTAGGCATTTTGCCCTAGTCTTCCAACCCCATCAGACCGCGGGCGAAATCCCTGGCTGCGAAGGGCCGCAGATCATCGGCCTGTTCCCCGACGCCGATCGCGTGGACCGGCAGACCGAATTTCTCGGCCAGCGCGACAAGCACGCCGCCTTTGGCCGTTCCATCCAGCTTCGTCACCACCAGCCCGGTGATATCGACCATTTCCTTGAAGGTCTCGACCTGGGCGATCGCGTTCTGGCCGGTCGTGGCATCCAGGACCAACAGCACGTCATGCGGGGCGCATTCATCCAGCTTGCGAATAACCCGGATGACCTTCTTCAATTCTTCCATCAGGCCGGCCTTGTTGTGAAGCCGTCCCGCCGTATCGATCAACAGGACGTCCACACCGTCGCGGCGGGCGCGTTCTATCGCGTCGAAAGCAAGCCCGGCGGCATCCGCCCCCTGCTCCTTCGCGACCACGGGCGCACCCGTCCGTTCTCCCCAGACCTTCAACTGTTCGATCGCGGCGGCGCGGAAGGTATCGCCGGCGGCGAGCATCACGGTCTTGCCTTCGGCCCGCAGGTGTTTGGCGAATTTGCCGATGGTGGTCGTCTTGCCGCTGCCGTTGACGCCGGCAACCAGGACGACATGCGGCTTGGCGCCGCTGTCGATGCTGAGCGGCTTGGCGACCGGCTCCAGGATCGTCGCGACCTCGTCGGCAAGCGCGGCGCGGATCTCGTCCGGTTCGATTTCCTTGTCGAACCGTTCCTTGGCAATCGCCGCCGCCAGTTTCGCCGCCGTTGCGGGCCCCAGATCCGCCATGACCAGCAGATCTTCGAGTTCCTCTACCGCCGCGTCGTCCAGCTTTCGCTTGGTGAAAATATCGGTGATCCCGGTCGCGAGGCGCGACGAGGATTTCCGTAACCCTTCCTTGATACGCTGAAACCAGGACATGTCAGGCAGCACGCTCCGCCAAAGGACGGGCGGTCAGGACCTGCCCGTCGGTACCGGTGATGATGACGTCCAGAAGATCGCCGGGATCACCGGAAACGGCAACCGGCGCGAACCCTTCGGTCCGCCCTTCGCCGTCCTTCTCGATCAGGACACGTTCGGTCTTGCCCACCCGGCTGTTCAGATAGGCCACGAGACGCTCCTCGCCCTTCTCCCGAAGGCGGCGGGCGCGATCCTTGCGCTCCGCCTTCGGCACCTGGTTCGGTATCCGGGCCGCCGGCGTTCCTTGCCGTTCGGAATAGGGAAAGACGTGAAGATAGGTGAGACCGCATTCGTCGACGATATCCAGGGTATTCCCGAACATCTCTTCCGTTTCGGTTGGAAAACCCGCGATCAGGTCCGCGCCGAAAACGATATCGGGGCGGGCGGCGCGCAGCCGATCGGTCAGCGCGATCGCCTCGTCGCGCATGTGACGGCGCTTCATCCGCTTCAGGATCATGTCGTCGCCGGCCTGTAGGGAAAGGTGCAGATGCGGCATCAGGCGCGGTTCCTCGGCGATCAGACGAAACAGGTCGTCATCCATTTCGATACAGTCGATGGAGGAAATCCGCAGCCGCGGCAGGTCCGGGACCAACGCCAACAGACGACGGACCATTTGCCCCAGACTGGGCGTGCCCGGCAGATCCGGCCCATAGGAAGTGATATCGACGCCGCTGAGGACGACTTCCTTGTAACCGTTCTCCACCAGCGCCCGAACCTGGCGAACCACTTCCCCCATCGGAACCGAACGGCTGTTCCCGCGGCCATAGGGAATGATGCAGAAGGTGCAGCGGTGATCGCAACCGTTCTGAACCTGAACGAAGGCGCGCGCGCGATCCTTCAGCCCGTCGATCAGATGACCCGCCGTCTCGGTCACCGACATGATGTCGTTGACCAATACGCGTTCTTCCACTTCGGGCATGAAGCTCTCGGGCTTCAGCTTTTCCTCGTTGCCCATGACTTGATCGACTTCGGCCATGGCCGCATAGCGGTCCGGATTCACCTGGGCGGCGCATCCGGTGACGATAATGCGAGAATTCGGGTTTTCCCGCCGCGCCTTGCGGATCGCCTGGCGCGCCTGCCGTTCGGCTTCCGCCGTCACGGCGCAGGTATTGAAGAATATCGCGTCATTCATCCCGGCCGCCGCCGCATTGGCGCGCATGACCTCGGATTCATAGGCATTCAGCCGACATCCGAAGGTGACGACCTGCGGCGAAGAGGATCGGGCTTCGGTCATTGCGTCCACTCGCCCCGGAAGCTGTAGGTTGCCGCACCGGTCATGATCACATGCCCGTCTTCACGCCATTCCATGTCCAGCGGACCGCCGTCCAGATGCACCCGGGCGCGCCGGTCGACAAGCCCGCGGCGCGTGGCCGCCACAATCACCGCGCAGGCGCCGGATCCGCAAGCCTGGGTGATACCGGCTCCGCGTTCCCAGACCCGCATGCGGATGCTGCCATCGTCATTCAGTGAGATGAACTCGATATTCGCCCGCTCCGGGAACAAGGGATCGTGTTCCAGTACCGGACCGGCCTCGGCCAGCGGGACCGCTTCGGCGTCGTCAACGATGAAGACGCAATGCGGATTGCCCATATTGACGCCGACCGGCCCGGAAAAAGGCCCCCAGGAAAGATCCAGGGACAGCGTATCCATTTCCCGCGACAACGGGATCTGATCCCAATTCAAGCGCGGTTCGCCCATATCGACGGAGACACCGCCATCCGGCATTCGCTTGGAGGCCAGAATACCGGCCACCGTCTCGACGCCGACGCCCTCCCGGTGCATCTGGTCCATCACCAAGGCCGCGACGCAGCGGGTGCCATTGCCGCAGGCCTGTGCGGCGCTGCCGTCCGGATTGAAAATACGCATGAAGACGTCGGCGGACCCATTGATCGGCTTTTCAAGCACCAGCAACTGGTCGCATCCGACCCCTCGCCGCCGGTCTGCCAGCAGAACCCGCAGGTCATGGTCGAGCTTCAACGCGCCGTCGCGGTCGTCCACGATGACGAAATCGTTGCCCAAGCCATGCATTTTCACGAAGGGGATCATACCGCCGTTCCAAACCTGTTTGCGCCCTGACCCGGGCGCGCCGCCCGCGTTATATGGCGAGGACCCGTCATTTGGCAACGATGGGCGCGGCCGCCATTAATATAGTGACGCAAACGCGTTTGGCTTGACGCGCGCGCCTCTACGCCTTACAACCCGCCACGTTTTCAGACCATTCCGTCGGCTTTGAGGTCTTTCGGGGTCACGCCAGTCCGCGAGTTTCGCGCACTGGCGCGTTTTGCGTTGCGCGTATTGCAGTGCAGGCCTGAAGGCGATTTGGCAAGTGTTTCGGTCGGAATCCCGGCCCGAAGGAGTAGGCAAGAGGCATGTTTGAGTCACTAAGCGACAAGCTTGGATCCGTCCTGGACGGCCTGAAGCGCCGGGGTGCGCTGAAGGAGTCCGACGTCGATCAGGCCATGCGCGATGTGCGTCTTGCCTTGCTTGAAGCCGATGTGGCCCTGCCCGTCGTCCGCGATTTCATCGCCCAGGTGAAAGAACGCGCCATCGGCCAGGAAGTGCTGCGGTCGGTCACGCCGGGCCAGATGGTCGTCAAGATTGTCCATGACGGCCTGGTTGAGATGCTGGGCGGTGCCCCCTCGGAAGATGGCACGCCGCCGGCGCCGGAAGGGTTGAACCTGCTGGGTGAGCCGCCGGTCGCCGTCCTCATGGTCGGTCTGCAAGGGTCCGGTAAGACGACCTCCACCGCCAAGATTGCCCGCCGCCTGCAACAGCGCGAAAAGAAGAAGGTCCTGATGGCGTCGCTGGACGTCTACCGCCCGGCCGCGCAGGAACAGTTGAAAATTCTGGGTGAGCAGGCCGAGGTCGCCACCCTGCCGATCGTCGCCGGACAGCAGCCGGTCGATATTGCCAAGCGCGCCATGCAGGCGGGCCGTTTCGGCGGCTATGACGTGGTCATGCTGGATACCGCCGGCCGCTTGCATGTGGACGAAGCGCTGATGGCGGAAGTCGCCGCGGTCAAAACCGCCACGACCCCGTCGGAAGTCATGCTGGTCGCCGATGCGATGACAGGTCAGGACGCCGTCAATGTCGCGGACAGCTTCAACAAGCGCGTCGGCCTTACCGGCATCATGCTGACCCGCGTCGACGGTGACGCCCGCGGCGGTGCGGCACTTTCCATGCGCGCGGTCACGCAATGTCCGATAAAGCTGCTCGGCATCGGCGAAAAGCTGGACGAGCTGGAAGAGTTCCACGCCGACCGGATCGCCGGCCGCATCCTGGGCATGGGCGACGTTGTCAGCCTGGTCGAAAAAGCGCGTGAGACGATCCAGGAAGAAGATGCCGAGAAACTCGCCAAGAAGATCCAGAAGGGCGAGTTCGATCTGAACGATCTGGCCGATCAGTTGAAGCAGATGCGCAAGATGGGCGGTCTGCAGGGCCTGATGGGCATGCTGCCGGGTGTCGGCAAGCTCAAGGATCAGATGAAGAACGCCAATTTGGACGAGGGTCTTCTGAAACGGCAGGAAGCGATCATCTCGTCGATGACGCCGCAGGAACGGCGCAATCCGAAAGTGATCCATGCGTCCCGCAAGCAACGCATCGCCAAGGGTTCCGGCACCTCGGTGCAGGAAGTCAACAAACTGCTGAAGCAGTATCAGACCATGGCGAAGATGATGAAGAAAATGGGGAAACTGGGCCAGAAGGGCCTGATGAGATCCATGGGTGGCCTGATGGGCAAGGGCGGCGGCCTGCCGCCCGGTCTGATGCCGCCCGGCGGCATGCGCTAAGCGCGTCTGCCGAATGGTTGTGGACGCCGTTTTTCAAGGCGGTGTCTTTGGTTTGAATTGAGTTTGGTGCAACTGGAGAGAAAGACGATATGTCCCTCAAAATCCGTATGGCCCGTGGTGGGGCCAAGAAGCGCCCGTTCTACCGCATCGTTGTCGCTGACAGCCGCATGCCCCGGGACGGCCGCTTCATCGAGAAGATCGGCCATCACAACCCGATGGTTCCCAAGGACCATCCGGACCGTGTCGTGATCGACCTGGACCGTGTGAAGCATTGGATGGAACGCGGCGCGAAGCCGTCGGACCGCATCGCCCGCTTCCTGGACGACGCCGGTATCGTGAACCGGACCTACAACGAACAGCCGCAGAAGAGCGCGCCGGGCGAAAAGGCCAAGGAACGCATGGAAGCGAAGGCTGAAAAGGCCAAGGCTGCTGCTGAAGCCGACGCCGCGCCGGCTGAGGAAGCCCCTGCCGAAGAGGCTGCCGCGGAGGAATAAGGTCGGGGCCCTGCCCAGACCTGTTCCAATGCGCTGACCCCAGTCGGGATAGTCGGATCGCACGATGCCGGACGGATCGATCATGATAGACGGAACCAAACAGGCCCAAGACCACAAGTTGGTCGGGGACCTCGTGCTGGTCGGTGTTGTCACCGCGCCGCACGGGGTACGTGGTCTGGTAAAGGTGAAGAGTTTCACCGAGGAACCGTCCGATTTGGTTGCCTATGGCGCATTGAGCGATCAGGCCGGCCGCAAGACCTTCCAATTGGAAATCGTCGGCGAGGCCAAGGGCCAGTTGATCGCACGCGTGGACGGCATCGCCGACCGCAATGCGGCCGAGGACCTGAAAGGCCAGAGACTCTTCATCAACCGTTCCGCCTTGCCGGAGACGGAGGAAGACGAGTTCTACCACGCGGACCTGATCGGTCTGCGCACGGTGTTGGCCGACGGCAATCCGCATGGTCGGATCAAGGCGGTCTACGATTTCGGCGCGGGCGACCTGTTGGAAGTTTCGCTGGACAGCGGCGGAACGACCTACTTGCCGTTCACGCGGGAGGTTGTGCCGGTGGTCGATATCGTGTCGGGCTCCGTCACGGTGATTCCGCCCGCGGAAGTCGATGCGGCCGATGTGGACGGGTCTGATGTGGCCGAGGAGGATGCGCAATGACGCAAACTCCCTGGTCGGCGACGGTTCTGACCCTGTTCCCGGAAATGTTCCCGGGGCCGCTGGGTCTGTCCCTATCTGGCAAGGCGCTGATGTCGGGCATCTGGTCGATGAAGACGGTAAACATCCGGGACTTCGCGGCCGACAAGCATAATACCGTGGACGATACGCCTTTCGGCGGCGGTCCCGGCATGGTGATGCGGCCCGACGTGGTGGATGCGGCTTTGGCCTCGGTCGAGGAGCGGCCCGGCCCGATCGTTTACCTGAGCCCGCGCGGCAAGGTCTTCAACCAGGCAATGGCGGCGGAATTGGCGGAAGGCGACGGCGTGACGCTGTTATGCGGGCGGTACGAAGGGATCGACCAGCGCGTGCTGGACAAGCGGGAAATCCGTGAAGTCAGCCTGGGCGATTTCGTTCTGTCCGGTGGGGAACTGGCGGCGATGGCCCTGCTGGATGCATGTCTTCGCTTGTTGCCGGGATACATGGGGGCCGAAGCCTCCCTGGAGGAAGAGAGTTTTTCCGCAGGGTTGCTCGAATATCCCCATTTCACCAGGCCCGCCACCTGGGACGGAATGGATGTGCCGGCGGTTTTGCTGTCCGGCCATCACGAGAAGATCAAGGCCTGGCGCCAGGCCGAGGCGGAGCGGACGACCCGCACCCGCCGACCTGATCTTTGGTCGCGCTACTGCACGACCAAAGGCGCCGGGATGAGTGCTAATTGAGTTAACGAAGAACCCCGCCTCCGCCTAATTGGTTCGGACGGAGGCATCGGATTTGAAAGAAAGGAACGGACCGATGAACATTATCGAGCAGCTTGAAAGCGAACAGCTCGGCAAGCTGACGGAAGGGAAGAACATTCCCGACTTCCGTCCCGGCGACACCGTGCGCGTTCTGGTGAAGGTTGTCGAAGGCAACCGCGAGCGTGTGCAGGCCTATGAAGGCGTCTGCATCGCCCGTAAGAATGCCGGCCTGAATAGCTCCTTCACCGTGCGGAAACTGTCCTACGGCGAAGGCGTGGAACGTGTGTTCCCGCTGTACAGCCCGCGGATCGAAGGCGTCGAACTCGTCCGTCGCGGTAAAGTCCGCCGTGCGAAGCTGTACTACCTGCGTGGTCGTACCGGTAAGGCGGCGCGCATTTCCGAGCGCACCCGTGGGGTCGTTCGCGGCAAGGCCGCCGCGTCCGCCGCGGCGATGAGCGCGGAAGAACTGCAGGCGCAGGCTGCTCCGCCGGTCGAAGCGACCGAAGCGGAAACCAAGACCGAGGAGTAATCTCGGCAGCGTATGCCCTTCCCCCCTGATTGGGAAAAATCGGGGCCCGTGGCGGGCCCCGGATCAGGCGGGGAAGGATCGATTGTTTTGGAGGGAACCGGGAATGTCAGGACCAAAGACGCTATTCGATAAGATCTGGGAAAGCCATCTGGTGGATCAACAGGATGACGGAACCTGCCTGATCTACATCGATCGGCATCTGGTCCACGAAGTGACAAGCCCGCAAGCCTTCGAAGGGCTGCGCATGTCCGGGCGGAAGGTCCGCCGCCCGGACGCCACCTTGGCCGTGGCGGACCACAACGTGCCCACCACAGACCGGTCGGCCGGGATCGCAGATCCGGAAAGCCGGCTTCAGGTGGAAACGCTGGAAAAGAACGTCGCAGAATTCGGCGTGCCCTACTTCGACACGACCGATATCCGGCAGGGCATCGTTCACATCATCGGACCGGAACAGGGCTTCACCCTGCCGGGTACGACGATCGTCTGCGGTGACAGCCACACCGCTACCCATGGCGCCTTCGGCGCGCTGGCCTTCGGCATCGGCACCTCCGAAGTCGAGCATGTGCTGGCCACCCAGACCCTGCTGCAGAAGCCGCTGAAGAACATGCGCGTCACGGTCAACGGCGCCCTGCCCAAGGGCGTGACCGCGAAGGACCTGATCCTGGCGCTGATCGGCAAGATCGGCACCGCCGGCGGTACCGGCCATGTCATCGAATATGCCGGTCAGGCGATCCGCGACCTCAGCATCGAAGGCCGCATGACCGTCTGCAACATGACGATCGAGGGCGGCGCGCGCGCCGGTCTTATCGCACCGGATGAAAAGACCTTCGAATACTTCAAGGGCCGCCCGATGGCGCCGAAGGCCGGACAATGGGAAGCCGCTGTCGCCTATTGGAAGACCTTGCCGTCCGATCCGGGCGCCACGTATGAAACTGAAGTGACGCTGGACGTCGCCGACATTCCGCCGCAGGTGACCTGGGGTACCAGCCCGGAAAACGTCGCGCCGATCACCGGCAACGTACCGAACCCGGCCGATGCGGGCGACCAGAACAAGGCGCAGGCGATGCAGCGGGCGCTGGACTATATGGGCCTCACCGCCGGCCAGAAGATGACCGATGTGAAGATCGACAAGGTTTTCGTCGGGTCCTGCACCAACGGCCGCATTGAAGACCTGCGCGAAGCCGCCGCCATCGCCAAGGGCCGCAAGGTAGCCGACGGCGTGCATGCGATGATCGTTCCGGGGTCCGGCCTGGTGAAGGAAGAAGCCGAGCGCGAAGGTCTGGACAAGATCTTCGTCGAGGCCGGCTTCGACTGGCGTGAGCCGGGCTGTTCCATGTGCCTGGCCATGAATGCCGACAAGCTGAAGCCGGGCGAGCGCTGCGCATCGACCAGCAACCGTAATTTCGAAGGCCGTCAGGGCCGGGGCGGCCGCACCCATCTAGTCAGCCCGGGCATGGCTGCCGCCGCCGCGATCAAGGGCACCTTGGCGGACGTACGAGAATTCCTGTAAGCGGCGTCCGTTCGGGCTGCCTTCGAGGATTAGGGGAGAGAGTTCATGAGTGCAGTCGCCTTGGCCGAATGGGAGAGCTTCGTAAGCCGCCTGTTCAAGAAGGACCTCGATACCAATGGCTGGTTCGTGGAAATCATCTATGCCGACGAGACCGGTGCGAACGACAATGAGCGGCAAGCCACCTTCGGCCTCGGCCTCATCGATGCCGATGAAGACGATCTGAGCGAGTTCGATTTCTTTTGGGATACCCGCCGCCGGCGCGGCTAAAGCCCGGTAAGACGAGAACACGGGAGAGGACAGATGCAGAAATTCAAGACCCTGACCGGGATCGCAGCGCCGCTGAACATGATCAATGTCGATACCGACATGATCATTCCGAAGCAGTTCCTGAAGACCATCGAACGGACCGGTCTCGGCAAGCATCTATTCGACGAAATGCGCTATGATCCGGAAACCGGTGAAGAAAAGCCGAATTTCGTTCTGAACAAGCCGCAGTACCGGAACGCGGAAATCCTGGTCGCGGGCGATAATTTCGGCTGCGGTTCCTCGCGCGAACACGCCCCCTGGGCGCTGCTGGATTTCGGGATCCGTTGTGTCCTGGCGCCCAGCTTCGCGGACATCTTCTATAACAACTGCTTCAAGAACGGCATCGTCCCGATCAAGCTGCCGCGCGAACTGATCGACACATTGATGGAAAAGGCCGAGCGTGGTTCGAACGCCACCTTCACGGTCGATCTGGAAAAGCAGGTCATCACCGACCCGGACGGCACGGAAATCTCCTTCGAGATGGACGCCTTCCGGAAGCATTGTCTGCTGAACGGTTTGGACGATATCGGCCTGACCCTGCAGAACAAGGGGAAGATCGACACGTTCGAGGGCAAGCAAGGCGCCGGACAGCCCTGGCTGTACCGGGAAGCGAGCTGACCGACCGTTGGTCCGATACCGGGATTGCAAAGTGAATTTCAGCAATCCCGGTTAAGACGGCTTGCTCACAGGCCGTCTATTCTGGCCCCGCCAACACGGTGAGGAGCCATGCAACACATCCTGAAAGCCATCGATCGCATTGAGACCCATCTTGGGGAAGATCTGCGTCTCGATGAAATAGCCGACGCGGCCGGTGTGTCCCGTTATCATTTCTGCCGGACGTTCCAGGCGATGACCGGATGGACGGTCATGGGCTATGTCCGTGCCCGACGCTTATCCAAGGCCGCGGAGACATTGCGCGACCAGGATACGCCGATCGTCGATATCGCACTGGACATCGGTTTCGGGTCACAACAGGCTTTCACGCGTTCCTTTTCCGACTTTTTCGGTGTCTCCCCCGGTGCCGTCCGGGGTGGCCGCTGGGCGGGAACGGAACGGCTCGTGCCTCCTCTATCGAACGCAACCCTGACATTCCTGAAGGAGCAAGAGATGATGGAGCCGAAAATTGTCGATAAGGGCCGCTTTGCCGCGATCGGCTTGAAGGGCAGTTTCCAGCGGGACACTACCGGCGATATTCCCGCGCTGTGGGAGACCGTCGAGGGCCGCTGGCAGGAACTGCTGCCCTTGATGACCGAAGGCGGAATCGGTGCCTGCATCGGCGACAACGGCCGAACCGACCGGTTCGACTATATCGCCGGCGTCATAGCCGATCCGGACGCGATGCCGCCCGACGGAATGGACAAGATCATCATCGAGCCTCAGACCTATGCGGTTTTCACTCACAAATTGACCGGCGCCAATATCAACATCGATATCAAGCCGACCCTGCAGCACATCTTTGGCACCTGGTTGCCGAATTCCGGGTTCCGCCTCGCCGAAAGTCCGGACTTCGAATATTACGGTGAACGGTTCGACCCGGTGAACAAAACCGGCGAGATCGACTTCTTCGTCCCCGTTACACGCTGAACGCGACCCGTTGCCCGGTTGACTTCGCATGGCAGTGGTTGATGCTGAAAGCGCAGCCGCTGCCGTTACCTTGCCAACCGACATGGGCGACCCGTGAAGCGTTTAGAGACTTACCTATTCCTTGCAGCCGCGATGTTTCTTGTCTGCGGCGGATCGGCATCGGGATACGATGAGAATCGTTTCGCCGAATTGCAGGAACTGACACGGAAAGCCTGCACGGTAAATCCGACCTATCCCGGCGCAGTGGCGGACGAACGCTGGTCGGCCCGGGCGATCGAGGATTTCGTCGGCATCGATGCCCGTTTCCGACGCAGTTTCAGGCTTACGGACCCTAATGGGGTGGCGGTCGTTATCGGCCTCGACGGCTACGGCTCCACCGTGAGGCGCACGCATAGCGACATGCGGTTGAACGGTGTTCCCTTCGCGTCCATCGATCTCGGTCCCAAATGTGCGTTTCGGCAAGCGCGCATCCTGGAAAGAGACGGCGAGGAGGAATTCCTTCTGGTGCTCGGACCGGACCTGCAGCCGCAAGGCGACCCGGAACCGCTGAACCCACCCATACCGCCGGGAGAAGATCCGGACGGTATCACCGTCGTCCATGTGGATACCGGTGTGAACTACCTGCTGCCGGCAATTGCCCAACGTCTGGCACGGGGCGACGGCGGTTTCATCCTGGGTTACGATTTCTGGGACATGGATCCCCGGCCGTTTGACATCGAGACGTCACGCTCGCCGTACTTTCCGATCCGGCACGGGACCAGCGTCGCCAGTATTCTGATACGGGAAGCGCCGATGACGCGCCTGATTCCGTATCGTTATCCGCGGCCGGACATGCGGCGGATGGGTGAGATCGTCGCCTATGCCGCGCGGAACGGCGCGCGCATCGTGATGATGCCGCTGGGTAGTAATCGGGAGATCGATTGGCGGGTCTTCGCCCTGGCCGCGGAACAGCATCCCGAGATCCTGTTCATCGTTTCCGCTGGGAATGACGGCCGCGACATCGACGAGGAACCGGTCTATCCCGCGGCCCTCCCGTTGGAGAACATGATCGTCGTCACCTCCGCCGATTCCTTCGGCCGACTGGCCAAGGGGTCGAATTGGGGCGCCGGATCCGTCGATTTGATGGTGCCTGCCGAAAGCATCGAAACGGTGGATCACCGCGGCGCGGTCGTCGAGGCTTCGGGATCCAGCTATGCGGTGCCGCGCGTCACCGCCATGGCCGTTCGAATGTTGCAGCAGCATCCCGACTGGACATCGAATGATCTGATCACCGCTCTCAAAGCGAGAGCCGGACGATCAATGGAGCGTGGCGCAGCGAAAGTGAACTGGGGCTGGGTGCCCAACCCCCTGGACGACCGCTAGGACGGCTAACGTGCCAGATCCCGGGGCGACGGGCGGGGCGGCGGCGATTTGATGAACTTTTCCGCGGCGGGGACGAGGTTCGGGTTGGACGCCTTCAACCGCTCGAAGGACGTGGCGGCGATATCAGTATCGCCTGCCCAAACACCGGCCTGAATACCATAGCGAATGACCAACGGATCGTCGGGAATATACTGCATCAGGAAGCGAAGATGCGGGATTTCCTGTTCGAACCGTCCGGTCAGGTGGTAGGTCACCACGGCGGTCATCCGAGCATTCAGCGAATTCGGGTCCTGTTCCAGCGATGCCTCGGACGCCTCAATCGACCGGCCGAAAAGACCCGATGCGCCGAAGGCTTCGGCGGCAAGATCGAAATACTGCCGGTTGCCGGTCCCCATACAGGCGGTCTCGAGCCGATCCGCCTCGGCCTGTGTCAACGCCGAGACCGTCCCGCGCCGATCCTCCAACATCAGGGTACAGTGCCGGATCGCCTTACCAATTTTATCGCTCGCGGTGCTGAACGCCGGTCCGCTACGCGCCTTCAGTTCATCAATGGCGGCCGCCGGAACGGCCTCATTGCGCCCTTTGCCGCCGGAGGCAATGATCCCCACCAACACGCCCGTCTCCGTGACGAGGGCACCGCCGCTATTGCCCGGCTGGCTATAGGCGGAGTGGTGTACACGTGCCAGCGGATGCCCTTCGGCGGGCGTCATGACGATCTTCCCCGACGGATAGGCGCGGATAGCCCGCATGGCTACATCCGCCCCGACGGTATGGACCTTCACCCCGGCATCGACCGCGGGCACCTGGGACACATCCATAACCGGACCCGGCGGCAGATCCGCGACCTCTATCAGCACGATGTCGCCTCGATAGTCGGTCGGCAGCACCACGCCCTTTAGCCGCCCTCCGTCAGGCAGAAAGACCGTCACATCGGTTTCATCCGCCACCGCATGCCGCGATGTGACGAGCGTATCCGGCCCGATCCGGACGGCACTGCCCAAGGGGTCGAAAGAGGAAATGGTAAAAACGGACGCGCGGACCGAGCAGACCGGCGCCGGATGCTCGCAGTCACTTGCCTGGAGAGGTGCGGCGGATCCGCAGAAAACCGTGAGAAAAATCAGAAATGTGCGCAGCGCTCGCCCGAACGATCGATTGGAATATCCCCGATGCCAGCAAAATTTTTGAAGATATTCGCCCGCAAAATTATCGTTATTCATCACTCATTAACCCACACAAGATAGGTAAATTTCTTCGAAAATTTATCGATTGCTGATTTAGGAACCATGAATACCCTGGAATCGCAACATAGGTATTGATGATCGGTCGGATGAAAATAGCAAGAACACTGGATTTCGATCCTGTCGTCCTCGCCGATGCTTTGGAAAACCTGGGACAGGGCGTCAGCTACTTCGACGGCGACCTGCGTTTAGTCTATTGCAATACGCATTACCTCCGGCTGCTCGATTTCCCAAAGGAACTCGGCCTGCCCGGCACACCCGCCGAAGCCTATTTCCGTTACAACGCCGAGCGCGGTGAATACGGTGACGGCGTTATCGAGGCGCAGGTGGCGGAGCGGGTCGAACTGGCCCTGAAGTTCGAAGCCCATCAGTTCGAGCGCACTCGGCCCGACGGGCAGGTCCTTCGTATCCAGGGCTTCCCGATCGATGGCGGCGGCTTTGTGACCACATACCAGGACATCACGGAACTACGCCAGTACCAGACGGAGTTGGAACGCGCCAACGAACGCCTCGACGAACACGTGCGGGAACGGACGCGGGAATTGGCGGACCGGGAACGCGAACTGCAACGCAAAACGGCGACACTGGAACGCATCCTGGAAAGCGTGGAGCAGGGAATTTCCCTATGCGACCGAAACCTGGACCTTGTCGTTGCCAATCGCCGTTGTTCGGAATTGCTCGGCCTGCCCGATGAACTTCTGCGACCCGGCACGCCCTTCTTCGACGTGATGCTCTACAATGCCAAGCGCGGAGAATACGGCGAGGGCGACCCGGTCGAACTGGCCGAACAACGTGTCGCACTGGCGATGCGGTTCGAGCCGCATCGCTTCGAGCGTGTCCGGCCCGACGGTACGGTGCTGGAAGTTGTCGGATTTCCGGTACCCGAAGGTTTCGTCACCACCTTTACAGACATCACGGAACAGAAAGCCACCGAAAACCTGCTCAGGGCTTCCAAGCTTGAGCTGGAACAACGCGTGGAAGACCGAACGGCCGAGTTGCAACGCCAGTTGCAACAGACCGAACGTGCGCAGGAGGAGATGAGCCACGCCAAGGATCGGGCGGAACAGGCCAGCAAGGCAAAATCCGATTTCCTGGCGCAGATGTCCCACGAATTACGGACTCCGTTGAACTCTATCATCGGCTTTTCCGACATTATCCGCAGCGAGGTTTTCGGCCCGGTCGAGAACAGCCGTTACAAAGAATATGTCGAAGGGGTGCATTTCTCAGGCGTCCACCTTCTGTCTCTCATTAACGATATTCTGGAATTGGCCCGATTGGAGGCAGGAAAGGTCGCGCTGGTCGAAGATATCGTAGACCTGAGCAGCCATGCCGACGAAGCGCTTCTGCAGCTGCGTGAGCGGGCAAGGGCGGAAGGCGTCGACATGAAAAACCGGATATCGTCTTCCGCGAACAAAATTCTCGGCGACTCCCGCCGCGTCTATCAGATGCTGCTGAACCTTTTGTCGAACGCCATCAAGTTCACGCCGGATGGCGGAGAGGTCATCCTGTTTTCGGAACGCATGGAGGACGGCCGTCTTGTCCTGGGCGTGAAGGATGACGGTATCGGCATGTCACCCGCCGACATCGAACAGGCCTTGGAACCGTTCACACAAGTCGGCGGCAGTGTTCTAAACGCCCAGGAAGGGTCCGGCCTGGGTCTGACAATCGTCAAGGGTTTGATCGAGCAGCATGACGGTGAAATCGACATTGCGTCGAAACCCGACGAAGGGACGACTGTCCGATTGATCTTCCCGGCCAGCCGATGCGTTTCGGCCTGACGCTGTTTCAGGCCGTCCTGCCCCAGCCTTTCCGCCCTATTCCTTCTGCCCTACTCTTCCTGCCGGAACTGTTCGTGACAGTTCTTGCAGGTTTTCACCAAGCGGGTTGCCACAGGCCCGGCCGGTTGGGCCGGATCGTCGGAATAAGATACCGTCTCTCCAAAACCTTCCGATCCATTCGGGGCCACCGTCTTCAACAACAGCGCTTCCCTCCTCATCTCTTCGACGAGGGTCTTGAAGGTCACCCAGTCCTCCCAAATCTCGGGCAGGGCCTCGCTCGGGGGATCCAGAGACCCTTCCGGGAATTTTTCCAGCAGACTTTCACCGCCATGCAGCAGTATCCGGTTTGCCGCAGCCGTAAGTCTTTCGGGGTCGTAGCCCTGCTTGCCGCGCATCATCGCAACAATAGACTTCGTCGCTTTCCCGATCGATACCATCGCGTCCATTCGGTCCTTCACCACGCAGGTCGCCGTCGAATGGGCGTGGGCCGCCGAACCAGCCGCTATCAGGATCAGGACCAAAGCAATCGATTTAAACCGCACGTTCACCCATTCCTTCGCAATTCGCCAGGGGAACATCAGGAGGAATTCCGGCGCGAAACTTCGGTGCGTCGGGCCTGCTCCTCCCGGATCTCATCCGGCCAGGTGCTCTTGATATAGTTCAGCACATCGATGATTTCCTGATCGGAAAGCACCCCCTCAAAAGCCGGCATGTCGGACTGATAGCCCGGCCCCGCGGTCGCCTGCGGGCCGAATTTCGTCATCACGAACAGCATTTCGTCGGGGTGGTGCCAGGTATGGCCGCTGGGATCGTGCGGCGGTGCCGGCAGGCGTCCATCCGGTTTCCTGCTCCGCCAGTTCGGTTGGCCCTCCAGATTCACACCATGGCAGGCGGCGCAGTGATCGGCATAAACCGCCTTTCCCTGCGCGATCCTGTCCGGAGTCGCCGCAGTCTGTACCCCTTCTTCCTGCTGTCCGGTTCGGTACAGCATCGTCCCACCGATGGCCGCTGCGGCGACAACGAAGACGGCCAAGGGCAGAAATCGCATGAAAGACTTGGAAGTAATTGCAGCCTCCCGCTCTCTTCTTGTTAAAATTCATCAACGAATTCCGAGACTTAAAGGTTCCCGCAGGGGGAAGGTCAAGGTCGGCCGCCGCGACATGTTGCTACCTGGACCTGCCGTCACGGGATATTTGCCGGAATCCGGCCCCTTCAACCCCTGGCGCGAAGCCGCCCGGCCCGGTAAAAGCATCGGGCAAATCAGGAAATGCCAAGAATTTAAGGGGAAATCTGTCCATGGCATCCAATAAGACTCTTTTGATGCTGCCCGGTGACGGGATCGGTCCGGAAGTTTGCCAGGAAGTCCGCAAGGTCCTCGACTGGATGGACAAGCGGCGTGCCGTATCCTTCAACGTGAAGGAAGGCCTCGTCGGCGGCGCCGCATACGACGCCCATAAGGCCGCCATCACCGACGAAACGATGCAGGACGCCATGGATGCGGACGCGGTTTTGTTCGGCGCCGTCGGCGGACCGCAATACGACAATCTGGGTTGGGACGTCCGCCCCGAGGCCGGTCTTCTGCGCCTGCGCAAGGAAATGGACCTGTTCGCGAACCTGCGCCCCGCCGTCACTTTCGATGCGCTGTTGGATGCCTCGACCCTGAAACAGGAAGTCATTCAGGGCCTCGACATCATGATCATCCGCGAACTGACCGCCGGCGTTTATTTCGGTGAGCCGCGCGGCATGCAGACCCTGCCGGACGGCACGGAACGCTGCATCGACACGCAAAGCTATACCAAGGCTGAAATCGAACGCGTCACCGAAGTCGCCTTCGACCTGGCCCGCAAGCGGAATGGCAAGGTTCACTCCGTCGAAAAGGCAAACGTCATGAAGACCGGCGTCTTCTGGCGCAAGACCGTCAGCGACCTGCACAAGTCCGGCGATTATGACGATATCGAACTGCATCACATGTATGCGGATAACTGCGGCATGCAGCTGGTCCGCAACCCGAAACAGTTTGACGTCATCGTCACCGACAACCTGTTCGGGGATATGTTGAGCGACGTTGCCGCGATGCTGACCGGTTCGCTCGGCATGCTGCCCTCCGCTTCGCTCGGCGCGGTCGACGAATTCGGTCGCCGCAAGGCCCTGTACGAGCCGGTTCACGGCAGCGCACCGGATATCGCCGGCCAGGGTATGGCCAATCCGTTGGCCATGCTGCTGTCCTTCGCCATGACGCTGCGCTACTCTTTCGACCTGCAGGAAGATGCGGACCTGCTGGAACAGGCTGCCCAAGCGGTACTGAGCCGCGGCATTCGCACCGGCGACATCATGGCGCCGGGCGCGGAAAAGGTCTCGACCGCGCAAATGGGCGATGCCGTTTGCGAGGAGTTGGACAAGCGCGCGGCTTAAGGGTTCGAAACCCGCGCATTGAAGACAACCACACGGCCGGGACGGCGGAAAGGATGAACGGATGGGAAACCTGACGGTTGAGCCGACCGATGTCCTGGTCGTGGTGGATGTCCAGAACGATTTTTGCGAGGGCGGCGCCCTTGCCGTGCCCGACGGCGAAGGATGCATCCCGGCGGTCAACCGCCTGATTGCTCTGTTCGACACCGTCGTATTGACCCAGGACTGGCACCCGGCCGGTCATTCCTCCTTCGCTTCCAGCCATACCGGGAAGAACCCTTTCGAAACCGTGCAGATGCCCTATGGCGACCAGGTTCTTTGGCCGAACCACTGCGTTCAAGACACGTTCGGCGCCGAATTCCATCCGGCAATGAACAGCACAAAGGCCAGCCTGATCATCCGCAAGGGTTTCCGCCCGGACATAGACAGCTATTCCACATTTTTTGAGAATGATCGTAAAACTGCGACCGGTCTGACCGGATACCTGAAGGGGCGCGGCTTCACGAGAATCTTCCTCGTCGGGCTCGCGACTGATTTCTGCGTCGCGTGGTCTGCGCTCGACGGCCGCTCCGAAGGATTCGATGTCGTGCTGGTTGAAGATGCCTGCCGCGCCATCGATCTGGACGGGTCCTTGAACACCGCAACGAAAGAAATGGCAGAGGCTGGCGTCGTGTTCTGCAAATCAGACGAGGTCCGGGCAACATAACATGGGCGGAAACGGATCAAACCGCGTCATCTGTAACCGGTTCCGTCGATCGTCCATTCTGCTCGTCCTGCTGATCCCCTTCCTCTTCTCCGTTGCACCAACCCCCGCGCCGGCAACCGGATCGTCCGATCGATCCTTTACCCCGCGCACCCTTCATATCCGTGTGACCCAGGTCCGCGCCGGCGACGAAATCCAATCCGGCGGCTTGAAGATCCGCTTGATGGGGATTGTCGCGCCGCCTTTCGGCACACCGATCGGCAGCGACGCGGTACTGTTTCTGAACACCTTGATCCTGAATCGCGACGTGGTTTGCCGCCTTTCCGGACGGGCCTTTCGAGACCAGGAACTCGGCACATGCCGGATCGGCGGTCGGGATATCAGCGAACTACTGGTCCGCGAGGGCCTCGCCTTGCCCTGCCGTCGGCTAGGGGGGCGCCTCTATGACACGGACGTCAAACGCGCCAAGGATACCGGGATAGCGGACAGCTTTACCCCACCTCTGTATTGCGGCAAACCCTCGTCAAGCGAGGATGAAATTCCACGCATATGAGGTCCCAAAGCATACGAGGTCATAGAGGAAACCATGATCGCCAGACTTCGCCTTGTTCTGCCTGCGCTTGCGATTTTACTGTTCGCCGCGCCGGCCACGGCCCAGACCCCGAGCACCTTGACCGGTTTGGTCTCGGACGTCCCCTCCGGCGACGAAATCGCGATAGGGGATACCCGGATTCGCCTGCAAGGCATTGCCGCCCCCGGCCGGTACATGCCTCTGGGCGGCGATGCCACGGCTTTCATGCAATTGCTGGTAATGCAAAAAGAAGTGACCTGCCATCTGACAGGCGAGCGGACACGCGGGCGGGAGGTCGGCATCTGCGAATGGAATGGTGTGGACATCGCCCAGGTCATCGTGCGCGAAGGCCTTGCCCGTGACTGTCCCCGTTTCAGCGGGGGCCGCTATGCCAACGATGAGCGGGAAGCAAAAGACACTGGATTGCTCGATGCCTATCCCCTGCCGGCCTATTGCGGTAAGGGTGTATGATCGCGGCATCGAAGCCTGATTCCACACTGGTTATTGCACTTGCTGCCCGCGTTAAATTGTAAATATTATAACTTTCACATGAACGCATGGCGAACGTTGGAAACCAAAAAATGCAAGTGGTGACCAGTTCCAGCGAGGGCGGCGGTCGATCCGGTTTCCGGCGTCCATCAATTGCGTGTTCAGGGTGGCTGAAGCCCATGCAGCGGTCACGTGCAATCGTTTCGAGGATCGTCTTGGCATGGGCACTGTTCCTAATCGGCTCAGGCACGGCATTTGCGGATCAATTCAATCACGACTACTGGCGTCTTCCCGAATTTCTGGAAGCACACCCCGAACAGGCGGCCCTTGCCCGAGCCTTTGAAGAAATAGTGCGTGCCGCCGGGGTGCCGCCCAATGTGGAACAGCAGGCGCCGGTTCGTATCTTCATCGTCTATCCGGGGCTGCAGCAATCGGACTATTGGCGGCGCAGCGTCGACTCTTTCGAATCGCGCATGCGCGAACTGGGCCTGGAATTCGAAATTACCGAGCGCTTCACGAAACCGGGTACGGATCTGCGGCTGCAAGGAACATTGATCCAGGAAGTGATCCGGACCTCGCCAGATTATCTTATCTTCACTCTCGACGCACTGCGTCACCAGGGCATGATCGATAGGGTTAACAGCATCGGCAAGACGAAGATCATTTTGCAGAACATCACGACGCCGCTTCGGGCATTCGATGGCAAACAGCCGTTTCTGTATGTCGGTTTCGACCATCTGCTCGGCACGCGTATCTTGGCCCGGGAGTATGCCCGGCGATTTCCGGAGGGAGCGCGCTACGCCGTTTTCTTCGGTCCGAAGGGATATGTCAGCCAAATGCGCGGGAACACATTCATCGAGGAAATGGAACGCCGTCCCGGGATGGATCTGCGCGCCAGCTTTTATGTCAATTTCGACAGGGCCCGCGCCCGTAAAGCCGCCAAGGAAATACTGTCCCGTGAACCCGACCTGGACTTCATATACGCCTGTTCGACCGACATTGCCCTTGGCGTGATTGACGCGATCGACGAATTGGGTATGCAGGGGAAGGTTCTGGTAAACGGCTGGGGCGGCGGGTCCGCCGAGTTGGCTGCGATGCGAGAGTCCAAGCTGGCATTTTCGGTGATGCGCATGAACGACGACAATGGCGTTGCCATGGCGGAAGCAATTTCCCTGGACCACCAGGGGAAAGCGGAACAGGTCCCGACCGTGTTTTCGGGCGACATTGTTAAGATTGATGGGAACATGACCGAAGGTGACCTCAAAGCCCTGGAGGCACGTGCCTTCCGGTATTCGAGGTAGCATGAAATCCGTGCTTAACGATGTTCGCTTTTCCCATGTCGTCGCGACCGCGTTGCTGTCGGTATTGACGGTCGTAACCATTGTTACGATTGGGAGCATTTATTTTGTATCGAGACTCGCGGTCGAAGAAGATATCAGCCTGATCAAGAAGAAGAGCGATGCGATCGCCCAGCTTTTGGTCAGTTCCAGAAAAGCGGGTCTGGGCTCCGCGATCGACTCGGCGGTTCAAAGCGATGCTCTGCAAAAAGCGTTACAGGCGCAAGATTCCCAGACGCTGGATGAAATACTGACGGCGATCCTCTACACCAAACAGCAAGGTCATTTGGATTTCCTTTACATCCGCGACCACAACAGTCCTCTGCAACAGGAAATCAGCGATCACCCGGCAGGCAATGAGTACATGGCGGCATTGGTCGAGGCCTCGCCCACCGCGGAATATTCGAGCCGGATCTTCGCTCGGCCGAACAACGGGGCAACACTCGTCGCGATCACGACCAAACGACACATAATCTCAGCCGATACCGGGGAGGTGCTTGGAGACCTGACCGGCGGCATTTTCATGAATAGAAACAACGACCTCCTGCGGGAATTCCAAGAACTTTCCGGTGCACAGAGATCCGCGCTGCTCTTTGGCGATCAAATTATAACGGCAAATCCCAGTCCGGATTGGATTAGTTCGCTTCCGAAAACGGAGGGCGGACAGCAACACCACGTCTCACTCGACGACAGACTGATATTCGATTTCAGCATCGGAAAGGACGGTGCCGGAACAGACGACTTGTCCTTGGTAAGTGAACAGTCCGTTCAGGTGGTTGAACAGCTTGCGACCTCCTTTCTGAAAGTGATTGCCGTCGTCGTCGTAGCCATTCTGTTGACCACGTTGATCGCCACCAGGGTCATTCTGAACTTTTCGATGCGCGCGCTCGATACGCTCACACGGTATTCGGAAGGCATCCTGTCCGGCGCACGGATCAAACCATTTCAAGGATCTCGGGTTCGGGAATTCAATGTCGTCGGCAGCACGCTTGAACACGTGGCGGGTGCACTAAAAGACAGCGAAGGCCGGTTCCGGGACTTCGCTGATTGCGGCGCGGACTGGTTTTGGGAAACGGACCAGAACGGTACCTTTACCTTCATGGACGGCAAAACGGTCGACATCATCGGGTTGGAGCCGGAAGAACTTCTCGGCAAGAACCGCAAGCAGATTCGTGTCGAATTGAGTCAGGAAGCTGTGCCGGAATTGAGCGCTCTGGACGACGTGATGGCGAAGCAGGAACCGATCGTGAATTTCGAAGCATCCTGGGGACACCCCGATGGACGGACGCGCTACGTATTGCTGAACGCCCGTCCGGTCCTGGACGAAGACGGGGAATTCATCGGGTACCGGGGTGTGGGCCGGGATATATCGGCGCGCAAGGCCGCAGCCTTCGAAGCGGTCAGGGCCCGCCAGCATGCGGAAGAAGCAAGCCAGGCGAAGTCGCACTTCCTGGCCAGCATGAGCCACGAATTGCGTACTCCGTTGAATGCCATCATCGGGTTTTCGGAGCTACTCATGCTCGATTCCGGCAAGACATTGACCGACTCCCAAAAGGATTATTTGAACAGCATCCTGACCGGCGGCAGACAATTGCTGGGTTTGGTTGATCAAGTTCTTGATCTGGCGGCAATCGAAGACCAGCGGATCGATGTCCATTTTCAGGAAACCTCCCTCACGGACCTTGTCGCGGAATGTGTTGCCTTGGTGGACGCCTTTGCGGAAACCAGGGGGGTCACGATCGAAAACCGGCTGCAACCAGGCAGCATGCCTGCGGTTCGGACCGATCCCGTGCGCCTGCGCCAGATCGTGATCAACCTTTTGAACAATGCAGTGAAATTCAACCGGGAAAACGGCTCGGTCACAATTGAGGCGACCCAGCGGCCCGGCGGTGTCCTGCGCCTTTTCATCGCCGATACGGGCATCGGCATACCGGCGGAGGATCGCGAAACGATCTTCCGCCTGTTCGGCAGCCTGCATCGCGATTCCTTCACCGCGACCGAGAGCTACGGCATCGGTCTCGCGGTGTCCAAGCAATTGGCCGCCGCGTTGGAGGGCGATCTCGACTTCGACAGCGAGGTCGGCGAAGGCAGCACGTTCTGGGTGGACATCCCCTGCGCCGAACGGCAGGTGAGCGCGGCGTGAAAGTCCGGGACTGGAGACCCGGGCTTGCCCCGGATGTCTCCGCGATCAGCCTATTCAGGCTTACGGGCAGCGACGAACCAGGAGGCAGCAGCGCCGTCGAAGGAACGGGCCTGGAGGATTTCAAACCCGGCATCCTGAATCATCCGCTCCACTTCCGTTTTCGAGAGCCGCCGCACGAAAGGCGCGTATCCGATCCATTGCATCACCGCGATCAGCGGCCGCCACAACGGCGACATTTCCCGCAGGCAGGCTGTCTTGGATACGAAATGGCCGCCGGGCTTCAGAAGATCATATGCACGCTTCACCGTGCCTTCCGCATCGGGCATCAGATGCAAAAGGTTGAAAGCCAGAACCGCATCGAAGCTGCCTTCCCCGAAATCCGGCGCACCGGCATCGCAGCAAACGAAGTCCACATTGTCGATCCCTTGGTCCTCGGCCTTGCCGCGCGCGATCCCGAGCATCGCAGGGGAGATATCGCTCGCCGTGATATGCGCCGCGTCACCCGTAAGTTTCAACGCCGTGCTGCCCGTGCCGCAGCCGAGTTCCAGGACCCGGTCCGTCCCCGACAGAAAAGCGCGCGTGCGCTCCAGGGTCTGTTCATAAGCGGTCAGATTCTTCACCGGTTGCCGCGCGTATTTTTCGGCAATCCTGTTCCAGAAATCCGCTGATCCGTTCACCGTCACATCCATCTCTCACCCGCCCACACCCGGATTCGGGCGCTTTCCAATCGTTTCCGGGGTCGTTCTACCCATACGGATACAAAATAGAAATTGCGGAAATTTCGAGAGTATATATACGAATATGCATGAATTGGGCAGCCGTCACATTCGATTGGAATCAGGCGCGCGCCTTTCTCGCCACGGTGGAGGAAGGGTCGTTGAGCGCTGCGGCGCGGGCATTGAAGCTGACGCAACCGACCTTGAGCCGTCAGGTCGCCGCGCTGGAACAGGCTTTGGGCGTCACGCTGTTCGAACGGGTTGGCCGTTCCATGGTCCCGACCGCGGCCGCGTTGGAACTGCTGGACCATGTGAAGAGCATGGGGGAAGCGGCCGCCCGGATTTCCCTCTCCGCCTCCGGCCAGGCGCAAGCGATTGAGGGCAAGGTTTCGATCACGGCCAGCGACGGCCTCGCCGCCGTTCAACTGCCATCGGCCCTTGATCGGCTGCGCCGCGAAGCGCCGGGCATTCAGGTCGATATCGTCGTTTCCAACGACATCCGCGATTTGCGTCTGCGCGAGGCGGATATCGCCATCCGCCACGTCCGCCCCGACCACCCGGACCTGATCGCCAGGCGTCTGCCCGACAGTGTCGGCCACCTTTACGCCATGCCCGCCTATCTGGACCGCGCCGGCCGTCCCGCAACCCTTGCCGAACTCTCTACCCATGACATCATCGGCCATGGCGACACGGCCCGGATGATGGAGTTCCTCGCCGCTTACGGCCTGACCCTGACCGAACGCAGTTTCGTGCTGTCCGCCGATAATGGTCTGGTCGTGATGGAATTGATGAAACAGGGGCTCGGCATCACCGCATTATCCCGCGAAATGGCGAATACGGTTCCCGGCATCGAAGCCGTCCTGCCCGACGAACTCGCCGTCCCCATCCCCGTCTGGCTGGTGACCCACCGCGAACTCCATACAAGCCGGCGCATCCGCACGGTCTTCGACTTGCTGGCAGACGAGCTCGGATAGCATCCCGCCCGAATGCCCCTTGCACCCTGGGCGGGTTTGCCCGTATATCACTGCCCTGGACTGGATCACCGCTCCGTGATGGGTGTTTCGTTGCGGCGCGGTACATATCAGTGTAGTCTGTTGGTTCCGGATCACAGGCGGAGGACTATCCGATGCGTAAGCTTTTCGTGATTGCCATGACCGTGCTTGGTTTGACCGCGTTCGCCGCGGGCGCTTCGGCGTGCCCGTATATGGATCAGGTCGCCGATAAAGAGAAACAGACTACCACCGTCGCCAAGGGAAAGAGCGACCAGTCCACCACGTCCGAAACCGACAGCTGAACACAGCGGAATAGGACGAGAAGGCGGGCCGCTCCGGAAAGGGCGGCCCGAAGTTTTTTGGACACGGTTTCAGGAACTTGAACGGCCCGCCCCTCCAAACCGACGGAAGTCGGGGCCGGTGAATTTTCCGGGCGACGGGCGGAGTGATCCAACCACCCCACCTTCGATCTCGAGTACGGCCCCGCGGGGGCCCTGGCCGACCACGGGCGATGAAAAAGCCCGGAAATCCGCCAGGGAATTGAATCCCGCAGGGTCTTGGGGTAAACAGCGCGCCGCCGAAGGAAAAAGGTGCGGCGCCGAATTTTTAAGGAAAACCAACGATGGGTTATCGTGTTGCAGTCGTCGGAGCATCCGGCAATGTGGGCCGGGAATTGCTGAACATCCTGGCGGAACGTGAATTTCCGGCGGACGATGTGATCGCGCTGGCATCCAGCCGCTCCCTCGGCAAGAAGGTTGCGTATGGCGAGGATAACGAAATCGCCTGCCAGAACCTGGCGGATTTCGATTTCAAGGGCGTCGACATCGTCCTCTCCTCCCCGGGTGCGAAGGTTTCCGCCGAATTCTCGCCCAAGGCCGCCAAGGCCGGCGCGGTGGTGATCGACAACACCTCCCACTTCCGGATGGACCCGGACGTTCCGCTGGTGGTTCCGGAAGTGAACCCGCAGGCGGTCGCCGGCTTCACCAAGAAAGGCATCATCGCCAACCCGAACTGCTCCACCATTCAGATGGTCGTGGCGCTGAAGCCGCTGCATGACGCGTTCGGGATCGAGCGCGTGGTCGTTTCCACCTATCAATCCGTTTCCGGCGCCGGTCGCGAAGGGATGGACGAGCTGTTCAACCAGACCAAGTCGGTCTACGTAAACGACCCGATCACCAAGGAAAAGTTCACCAAGCAGATCGCCTTCAACTGCATTCCCCATATCGACTCTTTCATGGATGACGGATCGACCAAGGAAGAATGGAAGATGGTGGTCGAGACGAAGAAGATCCTGGACCCGAAGATCAAGGTTACCGCGACCTGCGTTCGCGTGCCGGTCTTCATCGGCCATTCGGAATCCGTGAATATCGAGACGACCAAGCCGATTTCCGCGGACGAGGCGCGATCGGTCCTGCGCAAGGCGCCGGGCATCTCGGTCATCGATTTCCGCCAGGACGAAGGCTATGTCACCCCGCATGAATGCGCCGGGGAAGACGCAGTCTATGTCAGCCGCATCCGCGACGACATCACGGTGGAGAACGGCCTGAACATGTGGGTCGTTTCCGACAACCTGCGCAAGGGCGCCGCATTGAACACGGTGCAGATCGCAGAAGTGCTCGTGAATGACGGCTACCTGCGCAAGGCGGCCTAAGAACACGGTCCAACCGTTCCAATAAGGCGGTTTTCCAATTTCGGGGGGCGCGGTGCCGGATGATCTCCTGTTCCGCGCCTTCTTTTTCCGAAAAATAAAAAGAATATGGCGCGGCGACCCAGCGAGAGTGCTTCCATCCGCCTGCGAGGCACACTACCATCCCGGCAATGAGCGGGGACAAAGACAAATCGACCCAACGGGACCCTTCCGCCACCGGCGCGCCGGATGGCGTCACCTTTTCGTCCTATATGAAGGATAAGGCGCCCACGGTGTCCCGCATACTGCAGGAAGCGGAAGAGCGCACCGCCGCCCTTGCCGCCGCCAGTGGTGACGGCGATGACGACCTCGACCTGGAATTGGTCGACGCTGACGAAACCGGCGCGGAGCAAGATGATCCTTTCGTTACCGCCGAAGAGGAAAGTTTCGACATTTCGTTCGACGATCCGGAGGAAAACGACGGGGAAGAAACGCCGGCATCCATCCTTTCGAGCGACGACGACCCCGCCGCCGACATGACGGAAACGTTCCTGGCCCAACAGACCGTGTCGGAAGATGACGAGGAAGAAGACCTCGGCCCGCCCCTCCCCGACCTGTCCGCGCCGGCCTCCGAAGATTTCCCGTCGGGCCCCGAGGCGGACGAGACAGACAATGTGGACGAGACGGCATTCGATGAGTTCGAAGCGTTAGAGCAAAGTTCGGTTGAACACAGCGACCAGGACGAGAACGGGGACGGAGAGGAACTGCCCGACATCGAATTCGCCGACGACGAGGACGGATCTTCCATCGAAAACCTTGCCACGGAGACGCCGGAAAACGCCGAACCGCTCGATTTGGCTGAATTGGACGAGGGTCTGGATATCACCTTCGACGACGCGCCGGCGCCCGCGCCGCAGGAACCGGAGACCTCGGAACCGCCCGCCCGCGATGACGACGGTTTCGACTCGCCATACACAATCGAAACAGGGGCCGATCCCGAAACGGCCGAAATGGTCTTGCCCGATGCGGATTTGCCCGACGTGGACTTGCCCGCAGCAGATCTGCCAGAGGCGGAAATGCCCGATATCGAAATGTCGGATTTCGATGACGAAGCGTCGGCCGAAACAGAGCATGAGGAAGATGGTCTTCCGGAACCCGCCGATGAATTCGCCGACTGGGGAACGGACGACGACGGTGACGAAGACCTCGGACCGCCGTTGCCGGACCTTTCGGGCCCGGCACAGGATGACAGCGGCGCGCAGGAAGAACTCAACGTCGAACCGGCGGAAGAGCCCGATTCAGCCGAGGTGCCGCTTCCGGATGCGGCCGACGAAGATGCTTGGCCCGACGCGCAGGATTTCCCGGAACCGGCATCCGAAATCGAAGACGGCGACGCCGATACAATCGATGAAACGCTCGATGAAAGCCTGGCCGAGTCCGATGAAACGGATGACGAACTGACGTTGGAGATCGAAGGATTGGACTTCCAGCCCGGCGCGCCAATCGACGGGGACGAACCAACGGAAGACGGCCGTGCGGAAGCGGATGAACTAGCGCCCGATGCGCCCGAACCGGAAGTCGAGTCCGAGGTCGAGCCGGACACCGACGTTGAAATGGCGGCCCCGTCGGACGACGGCAGCGAACCGCCCACCACGGACGGGCCATCCATCCCGGCCCCCGGCGTCGCGGAACCGGCAAAACCGGTGACGGTGCAGGAAGCCTTGATGGCGGCCATCGAACTGCATCGGATTGGAGACCTCGCGGGCGCGGCGCGCGGTTATGAGGGGCTGGTGCGGCGCTTCCCCAACTCCTCCGCCGGCTGGATCAATCTCGGCATCGTGCTGCGCCGCCTGGGCAAATTGGACGCTGCCCTGGTCGCTCTGCGCCGCGGCGTGATGCTGAACCCGAAAGACGGTGCGGCCTGGTCCAATCTAGGGAACGCTTTGCGGGCGGCGAACTATCTTGAAGGCGCGAAGCGTGCGCAGATTAAGGCCATCAGCCTGAGCCCGGGCGCCGCGCAAATCCATTACAACATGGGTCTGGTCAATCGCGATTTCGGCGAACTGGTGGAAGCAGATGCCTGCTTCCGGCGCGCCGATCTGCTTGGTTACACCAATCCCGACCTCGCCTGGGATCAATCGCTGACATTGCTGTTGAGCGGTAATCTGGAGGAAGGGTTCGAGGCATATGAGGCGCGCTGGAACCTGCCCGAGACCCTTCAGCGATACGCCGACCTTCCGCGCTGGAACGGCGCAGCTGAGCCGGACAAGACTATCGTCGTGCACGCCGAACAGGGTTTGGGTGACAGCCTGCAGTTCTGCCGCTATGTGCCTGCGCTGAAGTCCCGCGTGGGCCGGTTGATCTTCGAGGTTCAACCGCCTCTCGTCGATCTTCTTAAAGCCTCACCCCGTTTTCAGGGCGTGGAGATTCATGCCCGCGAACAGGCCCATGTGGACGCGGATATGCAGATCCCGCTGTTGAGCGCGCCGAAACTGCTGCCGCTGGGCGAATTCGTCCTGCCCGGCCGTGAACCTTATCTGTCGCCGCCGCCGAACGGACCGCGCACCGGCGACGGCGGGTCCACGCCGCGGATCGGTATCGCCTGGGCCGGAAAGCCGACCCACAAGAACGATGCCAACCGGACGACGGGATTGAGCGCCTTCACCGCGCTTTTCGATGTTCTGAATGCGCGATTCTACAGCCTTCAGATCGGCCCGGCGCAAGCGCAGATCGGCGACCTGTCCCTTGGCGCCGTCATCCAGGACCTCAGCCCGGCAATCCGCAATTTCGCCGATACCGCATCGCTGCTTCAGGACCTGGACCTGGTCGTGACCGTCGATACATCCGTCGCTCACCTGGCCGGCGCCATGGGAAAACCGGTCTGGGTGATGCTGCCCTTCGCGCCGGATTGGCGTTGGCAATTACAGCGGCAGGACAGCCCCTGGTATCCGAGCATGCGCCTGTTCCGCCAGACCAGGCCCGGCGACTGGGACGAGGTCTTCATGCGGGTGCGTGCCGCCCTGGACGACTGGCTGCAGTCGCCGGATCGCGCGGGTCGGGATTAGCCCGCAATCTCCCTAGCCTCAAAACGGCGTTGCGGCGAGACGATTGCATTCTGCGCCTCGACCAGCGCCATCTCCCGCCGCCCCAAATCCCGTGTCTTTTCCAACACCGCATAGACCGCCGAAATCGTATCGCCCAGGGCGGAACCCGGGTCACGCCCCTTCAGGGTCGCCGCCATGAACAGCGCCGCCGTCATATCGCCGGCACCGTTGGGGTTGATCGGGAAGGAAAGCCGCGGCGTTTCCGCCAACCAGGCGCAGTCCTTGGATACCAGTAGCATTTCGACGGCATCCGGCGGGCCATCGGCCCGTTCCAGGCTGGTCACCAGGACCAACCGAGGCCCTTTCGCACACAGTCTGCGGGCCGCGCCGATCAGATCCGGCAGGCTGTCACCGTCGAACGGGCTCATTGCCTGCAATTCGAATTTGTTGGGGGTCAACACATCGGCGAGCGGCAGTGCGGTATCCTGCATAAACCCGGCCACCCCGTCGGACACATAGAACCCGCGGCCCTCATCCCCCATCACCGGATCGCAGCAATATATCGCTTTCGGATTTGCCTGCCGCACGCGGCCCACCAGATCCGCCACCACCGAGCCCAGTCCAGGATTGCCGACATAACCGGTCAGCACCCCATCGCATTCCACGAAAATTCCTCTCTCCTCCATCCCCTGCAGGACTTCCCGGACGGTTTCCGGCGAGAGCACGGGGCCCCGCCAACCGTCATAGCCGGTATGGTTTGAGAACAGCACGGTATGGACCGGCCAAACGGTAAGGCCGTGCCGCTGAAAGGGGAAAACCGCCGCCGAGTTCCCGACATGCCCGAAGCTGACATGCGATTGGATCGAGATCACATTCATGACCTTCGCGATACACGGCGGCTTACAGACTGGCAAGCTTGTCAAAGAATAGCCGCGGCGTATCCTGCGCCCCGCCTTCGAAACCCGTTGAAATGGATTACAACCATGACAGCCGCCGCCCGTCCCCGCCGTTCCGTTCTGTACATGCCGGGGTCGAATACCCGCGCACTGGAGAAAGGCCGATCGCTCCCCGCGGATGCCCTTATCCTCGACCTGGAAGATGCGGTCGCACCGGATGCGAAGGCAGAGGCGCGCGCGAATATCAAGGCCGCCCTCTCGCAAGGGGGCTATGGCAAACGGGAAATCCTGGTGCGGGTTAACGGGCTCGATTCCCCCTGGGGCGCCGAGGACCTCGCCGCCATGGCGACCTCCGGTGCGGACGGCATCCTGTTGCCGAAGGTGGAGAGCGCTGATTCCGTGCTGACAGCGCAGAATATCCTCGACGACAATGGTGGCCCGGCGGACCTCGCGTTGTGGTGCATGATCGAGACCCCGCTCGGCGTCCTGCATGCGGAGGAAATCGGCAGATCGACACCGCGTCTGGGCGGCTTCGTGATGGGGACGTCCGACCTGGCGAAGGACCTGCACTGCCTGCACACGCCGGAACGCATGCCGTTCATGGCCAGCCTGAACATCGCCGTGCTGGTGGCGCGTGCCTTTGGGTTCGCCGTGCTCGACGGTGTCCATCTGGACCTGTCCGACGAAGCCGGTTTCGAGGCATCCTGCCGACAGGGGCTGGAACTCGGCTTCGACGGCAAGACGCTTATTCATCCCAAAACCATCGCCACCGCCAATGCCGTATTCGGCCCGACGGCCGCGGAAATCACTCAATCCTCAAAGATCATCGAAGCCTTCGAAACAGCGTCTGCCGCTGGTAAGGGTGTCGTCGTACTGGACGGAAAACTGGTTGAGAACCTGCATGTGGAGAATGCGAAACGCGTTCTGGCCCTTGCCGCGATGATCGAGGACTTGGAAGCCGATCAAACCTGAACATAGCAAAGAAGGTTCACGGGCCGGCACCGATCCTGCTGGATTCCAGTCTGGAATGCATGTAAAGCGCGGCAATGACAGACAACCTCAAAGGCGCGCTTTTCGTCATCGTTTCCTGCGGATTCATCGCCGCGACCTCCGCGCTTGCCAAGCAATTGGGACCGGAAAGCGGAGCGGGTCTGCATCCGCTGCAGGTGTCATTCGGGCGCTTCCTGTTCGGGTTTTTGACATTACTGCCCTTCGCCCTGGTCAAGAAGCCCTCCTTCGCCGGCACGAAATGGACATTGCATATCGCACGTTCGGTCTTCGGATGGGCTGGTGTTTCGGGCATGTTCGCCGCGGTCGCGCTGATGCCGCTGGCAGACGCAACGGCAATCAGTTTCCTCAGCCCATTCTTCACCATGGTCCTTGCCATTCTCTTCCTGGGAGAACGCGCCGGCATCTGGCGATGGGGCGCCGCTGCGGTGGCATTCACGGGCGTCCTGATACTGACCCGGCCGGGCACGGATTCCTTTCAACCAACCGCGTTGATCGCCCTGATGGCCGCGATGTTCATGGGGACGGAACTGGCGTTGATCAAAAGATTGACCGGCACTGAACCCTTGCTCCGCATCCTACTGATCAACAACTTTACCGGAACCGTGGTGGCCGGATGCGCTGCATTTTTCTTTTGGGAACCGGTCAACGCGGTGCAATGGGCAATGCTGGCTTCCATCGGCGCGATCATGGTGACCGCGCAATCCTTTTTCGTGCGCGGGATGAGACTGGGGGAGGCCAATTACGTCGCCCCCTTCATGTACACCACGCTGCTTTACGCCGCTCTATACGGCGCCGTATTCTTCGGCGAAGTGCCGCCCAATACGACATTTGCCGGCGCCGCCCTTATCCTGGCGGGGGGCGCCATCCTGGGCTGGCGCGAAAGACGGGCCGCCGCAATCACCAGCCCGCCACCCGCTGCCGGCCGCTGAATCAATCCATCGATTCCGGCGCTGTCGCTGATATACTCCCTGTTGAGCCGACACAGAACGGCCGATCTGGGAGGAAGCCATGAACAAGACGCAGGAAGGCCGTTTTTTCGAGGATTTCACGCTAGGCGAGGAGATCGAGCACGCCCTGCCCCGCACCCTGACCGAAGGCGATTCCGCTTTGTACCAAGCCCTGACCGGGTCGCGCTTCGCCATTCAATCCTCCGAGACTTTTGCGCGACGCGCCGGCTACGACCGGATGCCGTTGGACGATATCCTGGTTTTCAACGTCGTCCTCGGCAAAAGCGTTCCCGATATTTCCCTGAACGCGGTTGCCAATCTCGGATATGCGGAATGTGATTTCCTGCGGCAGGTCTATATCGGGGAAACGCTGAGTGCCCGATCGACCGTCATCGGTTTGAAGGAAAACTCAGACAAGGAAACCGGCACCGTCTATGTCCGCACCGAAGGACTGGACCACAGGCAGGTTCCGATACTGACCTTCGTACGTTGGGTGATGATCCCGAAGCGGGACCCCAAGTCCAAAGCACCGCCTGCAGTCGTCCCGGACCTCGCCCCGTCCGTCGAACGGCTGACGATCCCGCGTCATAGGCTGAACCGGAACTGGGATGCGAAGATTTCCGGATCGCCCTATTACTGGGAGGACTACACCAAGGGTGAGAAGATCGATCACCGTGACGGCTTCACCATCGAAGAGGCCGAGCACATGCTCGCAACCCGCCTGTATCAGAATACAACACGTGTGCATTTCGACGCCCATTTGGCCATGAGCACCCGGTTTGGCAAACGAGTGGTTTATGGCGGGCATGTCATCAGCATCGCCAGGGCTCTGAGTTTCAACGGGTTGGGCAATGGCTGCATCATTTCCGCGATCAACGGCGGCAGTCACACCGCGCCAACCTTCGCCGGCGACACCCTGTATGCCTGGTCGGAAGTCCTGGCCGCCCAATCGTTGGAAAACCGAAAGGACATTGGGGCCCTCCGGCTGCGGACCCGCGTGATCAAGAACCAGCCTGCTTCCGATTTTCCGACCGGCGGCAAGGACGTCGTCTTGGATCTGGACTACTCGGTGCTGTTGCCGAAACGACCATAGACAAGGTCGGCCCGCAGCCACTGCCCCGCGCCCATGCTTCCACACCAAGTCGTGAAACCGCCGCCCTCCGATTTCGAGTGACGGAAGGGCGGATCGAATAGAAATACTCTATTTCCGGTACTCCGTTGCGATTCCCTGCTTCCGTCATCGCCATCCCGTCCCGTTCCGGGTTAAGGTCCTCGACCACCGCCTATTGTCCGCAAATGCAGCACATCACAACAACGGTCAAATGACAGCTCTGCTAGCGCCCATACTGTCCGCGATCTTTCCCATTTTCGCCGTCGTGGTTTTGGGTTCCACCCTGCGCCGCAGCGGCTTTCTGGCGCAGACGTTTTGGGACGGATTGGACAAAGCGATCTTCTGGATCCTTTTCCCCTGTCTGCTTTTCTCCGTAACCGGCCAGGCGAATCTGAGCGGGCCCGATACGGTTAACATGGCCATTGTCCTGGTGCTTTCCACATTGGGGACGGCCCTGTTGGCTCGGTTAAGCAAGCCGCTGACCGGCCTGCCCGAGCGATCCTTTGTCGCGGTTTATCAAAGCGCATTCCGCATGAACGCCTATGTCGGACTGGCCGCAAGCGCCTCGCTGCTGGGCACCACCGGATCGGCCTTCGCGGCAATCGCCGTCGCCATCGTCGCCCCCTTGATCAACACATTGGGCGTCATTGCCCTGGCGGGAATGAACGGCCGGGCGAGCGGCTCACGCCCATCGGCTCTGAGCCTGGCGCGCAGCATTGTCACGAATCCCCTGATACTCTCGACCTTGGCAGGCGCCGTCGTAAACCTGCTCGGCCTGCCCTTGCCCGATGCTCTATGGGATACAACCGGCGTCATCGGTAAGGCTGCCCTGCCCATGGCGTTGCTCAGTGTCGGTGCGGGGTTGCGCCTGCGCGCCTTGAAATCGGCGGGATGGCCGGTCGGGATCGGCGCTTTCCTGAAATTGATCGCGGCCCCGGTCATCACCATAGCGGCCGCATTGGCGCTTGGATTCTCCGGGCCGGCGGCGCTGGTCGCCGTAATTTTCACAGCGCCGCCCGCCAGTGTCAGTTCCTATCAGATGACCAAGGCTATGGGCGGCGACGCCGACCTGATGGCAGCCTCCATCACGGTGCAGACGGTCGCGGCGGCATTGACCATGACGTTGGTCCTGCTTTATGCGACGTCGCTGTTCCTGCCCCAGGGTCTGTAACACCGATGTCATCGGGCGGATCCGGCATGCGCGTTGCCGGTTTGGCCGGTCGACCTTATAACGGCAGCGTCCTTCGGGGCTGTTTTGAAACATCGGACAATTGGGACCGTCGGTATGATCTTGGTTACAGGTGGCGCGGGTTTCATCGGATCGAACCTGGTCGCGGGACTGGCGGCAGCAGGCCTAGGCCCCGTTGCGGTCTGCGATGTCTTTGGTCATGACGCGAAATGGAAGAACCTGGCGAAACATCCTGTCCATGAAGTCGTCGCACCCGAAGACCTTCCGACTTTCCTGCAGCGGGAAGGCTCGACGTTAACAGCCGTTTTCCACATGGGCGCGATTTCCGCGACCACGGAAACGGATGTCGACCTGATCATGCGCACCAACCTGACTTTGAGCCAGTCGCTTTGGCGTTTCTGCTCAGCAACGGGATGCCCGATGATTTACGCATCCTCCGCCGCAACCTATGGCGACGGATCGCAGGGGTTTGCGGACGACAATGACGCTGACGTGCTGGCTGGTCTACGCCCGCTGAACCCTTATGGCTGGTCCAAGAAACTGTTCGACGATTTCGCCGTCGCCGAGGCCGCGAACGGCAGCGCACCGCCTTTCTGGGCCGGATTGAAGTTCTTCAACGTCTATGGCCCGAACGAGTATCACAAGGGCGGACAGCGATCGGTCGCGCATCAGCTGTTCGAACAGATCCGCGACAACGGTCAGGTAAACCTCTTCAAATCCCACCACCCGGACTACGAAGACGGCGGACAATTGCGTGACTTCGTGCATGTCGACGATTGCGTGAAATTGATGATCTGGCTGCTGCGGGAGCGTCCGAAGAGCGGCGTTTACAATTGCGGCACCGGCAAGGCCCGCAGCTTCAAGGACTTGGCGCTCGCCGCTTTTGCCGCCATGGGCAAACAGGCCAAGATCGACTTCGTCGACACACCGGAAGCGATCCGGCGCCATTATCAATATTTCACGGAAGCAGATATGACCCGCGTTCGCGCGGCCGGCTATGATGCCAATGTGATGAGCCTGGAAGACGGCGTCGCCAGCTACATCAGGGACTTCCTGGCAACCGAAGATCCGTACCGGTAACCCCGCATGCCCTTCCCCGACATAAGCCCCATCGCCCTGGAATTGGGCCCGATCGTCATCCGCTGGTATGCATTGGCCTATCTGGCGGGGATTGTCATCGGCTGGCGCTATTGCATGGCGATGGCGAAGCGTCTTCCAACAGGTGTCGGCGCGAACGACATGGACGATTTCATGGTTTGGGCCGTGGTCGGCATCATCCTTGGCGGTCGTCTGGGTCAGGTCATCTTCTATCACCCCAGCTATTTCCTGCAGCACCCGCTCGAAATCTTCATGATCTGGCAGGGCGGCATGGCCTTTCACGGCGGGCTGTTGGGTGTCATCGCCGCAATGGTCATTTATACCAGACGCCGCAACATTCCCTTCTTCGCCTTCACCGACCTGATCGCGCTTGCGGCGCCGATCGGCATTTTCTTCGGCCGCGTTGCGAATTTCATCAACCAGGAGCATTTCGGACGCCCGGCCGAAGTCTCCTGGGCGATCATTTTCCAGACGGACCCCCTTCAGGTTCCCCGCCACCCCAGCCAGCTATACGAAGCGGCACTGGAAGGCCTGATCCTTTATCTGATCCTGGCCGCGATCGCACACGGCACCAGGACTTTGTACCGGCCGGGTATTCTGACGGGCATCTTCATGATCGGGTATTCCGTAGCCCGGATCATCAGCGAATTCTTCCGTGAACCGGAAGTCTTCGTCGACGCCCTGCCCTTCGCCACGACCTGGGGACAATGGCTGTCGCTGCCGATGCTGGCCGTCGGGCTCTATGTTCTGCGCCTGGGACAAAAGCGGGAGCAGGTATCGACCTCCTCGACATGACGCCGCTGGAAGAACATCTGAAACGGCGCATCGCGCTGGACGGTCCGCTCACCATCGCGGATTTCATGGCGGAAGCCCTCGGCCATCCCCAATTCGGATACTACCGCACCCGCGACCCACTGGGCGCGGCCGGAGATTTCACAACGGCGCCGGAGATCAGCCAGGTCTTCGGTGAGCTGATCGGGCTGTGGCTGGCGGAGATGTGGCGGCTGCACGGCATGTCTACCGGCGTTCGCCTGGTTGAACTCGGCCCCGGCCGCGGCACCTTGATGGCCGACCTGCTGCGGGCCGCGTCGCGGATGCCCGGATTTCTGGACGCCGTCTCCGTCCATATGGTGGAAACGAGTCCGGCCTTACGCAACGAGCAGGGGAAGGCACTCGCGCCCCATCCCAACGTGGCATGGCATGACAGCCTGGCGGAGGTGCCGGAGGGGCAGTTGCTGCTGGTCGCCAATGAGTTTCTCGACGCATTGCCGATCCATCAACTGGTCCGCACCGAGACAGGATGGCGCGAGAAACTGGTGGTGTGGGACGACGGTGCGGATCGCCCGGCCTTCGGCTTGTCCCCGGGGGCGAGCCCTGTCGAAACCCTGCTGGCGGAGGAGATTCGAAGCGGCGCCGATATCGGCGCGGTGGCGGAGGTTTCACCCGCTTCGCTCTCCGTCACGGCGGAGATCGCCAGGCGGCTCCAAACAGGTATCGCGGCCTTGATTATCGATTACGGATATCGCAACAGCGCCGTCGGCGACACGCTGCAGGCGGTGAAAGCCCATGACTATGCACCCGTTCTGGTAAATATCGGGGAAGCCGACCTCACCGCGCATGTGGACTTCGGCGCGATCGGGCGCGCCGCCGCCGGGGCCGGGGCGGCCGTCCATGGGCCCGTCACCCAGCGCGATTTCATGATCGACCTGGGCGCCCTGCACCGCCGCGACGCCTTGCTGACACGGGCGACGCCGCAGCAGGCAAAGGCGATCAAATCCGGCGTACAACGGTTGATCGATCCCAAGGAAATGGGCACGTTGTTCAAAGTGATGGCCTTCACCGCAAGCGGCGGCACGGCAATCGACCCGCCGCCGGGTTTCTAACGGTCCACCAGAAATATCGGACGGAAGACCGCAAGCATGAGCGACAAGATACCCACGCCCATTACCGACCGCGACCTGTCCTCCCTGCGCGGGATACGGCACGGTTTTTTCACACGGAATGGCGGTGTCAGCGGCGGCCTCTACGGTTCTCTGAATATCGGTTTCGGATCGGATGACGCGAAACAGGCGGTCGCCGAGAATCGCCGCCGGACGATGGAATCCCTGAACCTGCCCGAGACGTCATTGACCACGATCTATCAAGTCCATGGCGCCACCGCGGTTCATGCCGCGACATCCTGGGCGCATGCGGATGCACCGAAAGCCGATGGGCTCGCCACGAGCACCTCTGGCGTGGCGCTGGGCATCGCGACGGCCGACTGCGCCCCGGTTCTTTTCGCCGATGAAAAGGCCGGCGTGATCGGGGCATGCCACGCGGGATGGAAAGGCGCCCATGCGGGCATCACGGACGCGACGATCGCCGCCATGGAAGATCTCGGCGCCGACCGGCAGCACATCATTGCCGTCATCGGCCCTTGCATCGCCCAACCGTCCTATGAGGTCGGGTCGGAATTCCGGGCGTCCTTCCTGGAACTCGACCCCGCCTATGACCGCTTTTTCATACCAGGATCGCGGCCGGAAAAATTTCAGTTCGACCTGCCGGGTTTCGTGAAAACCAAGCTGGAGGATGCCGGGGTCGCGCAGGCGGGTTGGCTGGGACGCGATACGAAGGACGAAGAGACCGAATTTTTCAGCTACCGTCGGACGACCCTTAACGGCGAGAAGGATTACGGACGCTTGTTATCCACCATCGCTCTTGCCGACTAGGCCGGCGGAAAAAAAGAGACGGGAGATTCTCGATGGCACTTCACTTCAGCGAACAGGAACTGTCCGACCGCAGGGCGAAGGCCTGCGCCGCCATGCAGGAACAAGATCTGGACGGCCTGCTGATCACCCGTCAGGAAAGCATGTTCTACCTGACCGGTTACGACACATTCGGATATGTCTATTTCCAATGTCTTTATCTGGGGGCGGACGGCGACTATTTCCTGCTGACACGCGCGCCCGACCTGCGTCAGGCACGGCATACCAGCACAATCGAAGAAGTGCATGTCTGGAAGGATGTCGAGGGGGCCGAACCACATCGTGAATTGCGCGACCTGTTGCATCAGCGCGGCCTCGCCGGGAAACACTTGGGCGTCGAATATGAAAGCTACGGCCTGACCGCCGCCAGCGGCAAAAAACTGGATGCGGCCCTGGACGGGTTCGTCACCTTGTCCGATGCCTCGATGCTGGTCACCCGCCTGCGCCTGATCAAGAGCGCCACCGAACTGGAATACGTGCGCAAGGCCGGGGAGCTCGGCGATCACGCGCTGGCGGAGGCTCACCGCCTGGCGCGTCCCGGCGCGGACGAGGGCGAGATCCTGGCGGCGATGCAGGCGGCCGTCTTCGCCGGCGGCGGCGACTATCCGGGCAACGAGTTCATCATCGGATCCGGCAACGACGCCCTGTTATGCCGCTATAAGTCCGGCCGGCGTATCCTGGACGACGTGGATCAGTTGAACCTGGAATTCGCGGGCGCCTATCGCCACTATCACGCCGCCCTGTTCCGCACCATCCCGATCGGCAAGGCGCATCCGCTTCACATCGAATATCACAAGGCCGCGCATGACGCGCTGCTGGCCTGTGAAGAAGCGCTGACCCCCGGCCAAACCGCCGGCGATGTGTTCGACGCCCATGCCCGCATCTTGGACGCGGCCGGCTTGGCCGATCACCGGATGAATGCCTGCGGCTATTCCTTGGGGACGACCTTCTCCCCGAACTGGATGGACTGGCCGATGTTGTATCACGGCAATCCGGTGGAAATGCGACCCGGCATGGTCTTCTTCATCCATATCATCATTTTCAATTCCGAAGCCGGTATCGCTCAATGTCTGGGGCGCACTTCCATCGTGACGGAAACGGGCGCGGAATCGCTTTCGACCGCGGGCCTGGACCTCTTCATCGGCGAATAGGCGGAGTCCCCCTCGAATGCCCTGGCTTCTCCAATTGATGGCGCTCACCCTGCTGGCGATGCTTGCGGGATGCATCATGCTCGGGTTTTCCGGGGGCTGACATGCAGAGGCGTTCCGGTTTCCTGAGCGGCGTCCTGGCGGCCGCGATCGCGCTGCTGATTCTCTCAAGCTGCGGGCCGGTGCCGCAACCGTTCCGGCAGGACGCGGAAACAAAAGCCAGGACCACCCTGGCCCGCGCAACGATCACCAGCGGCATACGGATTCTGCCGGTCGCCGGCTTTTCGCCGGAACATGGCGCGGCCCTGAGCGAATATCTCGCTGACAATCTGCGGGACCTGGGCACCGTGGCCAGTACCAGTGATGCCCTGCGCAACGCCCATTTCCTGAGCCCCAATGCGATGACCGACGGAGACGGACTCGTGATCCGGTGGGATTTGTTCGATCCGGACGGCGTGCTGCGGGATACCGTCATTTCCGAAGCCCCGACGCTCGAAGAACTCGACGCCCTGCTGACCGGTCGAAACAAGTCCCTCAGAGAAATGATCGGTACAGTCGCTGCGCGGCTGCACACGACATTGAATCCCCGCGCTTCAAACCCGATCGTCGAACGAACCGCCTTTCTGGCGATCGGAACGATTTCCGGCGCGCCCGGCAACGGATCCGAGGATCTTTCCCGCGCCGCGACGGCGATCTTCGCCCGCTCGGGGATCGCCATGGCCAAGAACGGCGACGAACCCGACCTCGTCCTGAATGCCGAAATATCCTTGGTGCCGATCGATGAGAACAGCGAACATCTGACGCTCGCCTGGTCGATAGACACGCCCGAAGGCAGACAGGTCGGTAGGCTTGTTCAGGAAAGTGCGATACCGAAAGGCTCGCTGAACGGCCCATGGCGGGGTCTCGCCTATGATGCGATTCTCGGCCTGGTCGACGCCGTTCACGAGGTTCAGACCGCCTTCAAGCAGGGCGCCTGACCCCGGCCCAACGGAATTATTTGTCATAAAGGCAACAGGATACCGCCAGAGTGTCATACAGGTGTCGCTCAATCGTTTACAGCCCGGGGTGCCCTTGTTATAGAACTCCCGGGCCGAAGGAGTGTGCGATGCACACTGCGGCGGGATCCGGTCTTCGGAAGGTACTGACGGCAACGCCTAACTCGATAAAAAGAAATGCCCGATGCACTCTTCCGGAAAGGTCACAAGTTTAACGTCACAGACTGATTGGTCACGGGCTCTGACGGCACCATGAAAATTCTTTCCGGCAACTCGAACAGGCCGCTTGCCGAGGCCATTTCCGCTTATCTGCAGGTTCCCCTCACGAAGGCGGCGATCCGCCGTTTCTCCGACATGGAGATCTTCGTGGAGATCCAGGAGAATGTCCGCGGCGAGGATGTATTCGTCATCCAATCGACGAACTATCCCTGCAACGACAACCTGATGGAACTGCTGATCATGATCGACGCGCTGCGTCGGGCATCGGCGCGACGCATCACGGCGGTCATCCCTTATTTCGGATATGCCCGGCAGGACCGAAAGACCGGCCCACGGACACCGATTTCAGCCAAGCTGGTGGCAAATCTGATCGAAACGGCGGGTGCCAACCGCGTGTTGACGATCGATCTGCACGCGGGGCAGATACAGGGCTTCTTCGACGTCCCCACGGACAACCTTTTCGCCCTGCCGGTCCTGCACACGGACCTGTCCAAGAATCTCAGCAACGGCAACACAGTCGTCGTTTCGCCGGATGTCGGCGGCGTCGTACGCGCGCGGGCGCTGGCCAAGCGGTTGGACGCGGAACTGGCCATCATCGACAAGCGCCGCGAACGCGCGGGCGTTTCCGAGGTAATGCACATCATCGGTGATGCCAAGGGCAAGGATTGCGTCCTCATCGACGATATCGTCGATAGTGCGGGCACCTTGTGCAATGCGGCTGTCGCCTTGATGGAGGCAGGCGCGAAATCCGTTCAGGCCTATGTCACGCACGGAGTTCTTTCCGGCGGGGCCGTCGCCCGTGTTTCAGCCTCTCCGATGAGTTCTCTGGTGGTGACCGACAGTATCATGGCGACGGAAGCTGTCCGCGTCAGCGACACGGTACGCCAGGTTTCCATCGCGCCGCTGCTGGCTGAGGCGATCCACAGGATCTCCGAAGAACGGTCGGTCTCCAGTCTGTTCGACTAGACCGACGCGAATTGGGCGCCGGAAGTCCCGCGCAACGCTTGTTTTACGCGGTGTCCCGGCAAATCCGGGTTTGACTTCGCGCCCTGCCCGGCATAAAGAAGCGCCGCTTTCACAGAATACTGTGACACAAGCGCCCCCGGCACCCCTGGAGGCCGGCGGGTTATTCCGCATTGGATAGCCAACGCTTGAAGGAGTTTATCATGGCTGATGCGCACACGATTCCCGCGAAAACGCGGGACCGGGCCGGTAAGGGGGCAGCCCGGGCCGTCCGTCGCGAAGGGCTGGTGCCCTGCGTCGTTTACGGCGAAAACAAAGATCCCCTGTCGATTTCGATCGATCCCCGCGTGATTATGAAGGGCCTGGAACAGGGTCACTTCTTCAACACGATTTACTCGATCGACGTCGAAGGCGGCGCCAACGAACGCGCTTTGCCGCGTGACGTTCAGTTCCACCCGGTTTCGGATGCTCCGTTGCATGTGGATTTCCTGCGCGTCGGCCGCAACACCCGGATCAGTGTTATGATCCCGGTTGTCTTCGCGAACGAAGAAGACTGCCCGGCCCTTAACGAAGGCGGTCAGCTCGCTATCAACCGGCACGAGGTTGAAGTGAACTGTTCGGCCAACGCGATTCCGGAAGAGCTGGTTGCGGACCTTGCCGGCCTGCAGATCGGCGATACGATCCGTATCTCCAGCATCTCGTTGCCGGACGGTGTCGAACCGACCATCACCGATCGTGACTTCGTCATTGCGAACCTGCAGGCCGCGACCATCGCGGAACCGGTAGAGGCGGAAGAAGACGAAGAGGGCGCGGAAGAAGCTGCGGAAGAAGAATCCGCAGACGAGGGGACGGAGGAGTAACCCTCTCCCATGCTACTCATCGTCGGACTCGGCAATCCGGGACCGAAATACGAACGAAACCGGCACAATGTCGGCTTCATGGCGGTGGACGAGATCGTCCGCCGCCATTCGTTTGGTCCGTGGCGTGCCCGGTTTCAGGGACAGGTATCCGAGGGCCAGATCGGCGGTCGGAAGGTCATGATCCTGAAGCCGATGACCTTCATGAACGAAAGCGGCCGGGCGGTCGGCGAAGCCGCCCGTTTTTTCAAGCTTGCCGCCGAGGACATCTGGGTCTTCTACGATGAACTGGACCTTGCCGCGGCGAAGTTGAAGGTCAAGCAAGGCGGCGGCCATGCCGGCCATAACGGCCTGCGCAGCATCGACGCACATCTCGCCAAGGACCTCGGCAAAGATTATTGGCGGGTCCGCATGGGCATCGGCCATCCGGGCGACAAGGCGAAAGTGCATGGCCACGTGCTGGGCGATTTTTCCAAAGCCGAATGGCCGGCGACGGAAAAACTGATCGACGCCATGGCCGACGCCTTCCCGACATTGGTTGAACGCGGGTATTCGGACTTCATGTCGAAGGTTTCGCTGATTCTGAAGCCGCCCCGCCAGGCCGACAAAGCAGAAGCCCACCCACAAGACAAGGACGCCCCGGCGGATCGGCAGCAGCAAGCGCCCGCCACCGTCAAAGGGTCTGAACAGGACGACAAAAACAGGATCGACTCGGCCCTGGCGCAAGCGATGGCGAAAGTCGGACTGGGTCGAGAAAACAAGGATTAAGGAGAAGTCCCGATGGGATTCAATTGCGGCATAGTCGGGCTTCCAAATGTCGGCAAGTCGACCCTTTTCAATGCGCTCACCGCCACCCAGGCGGCCGAGTCGGCGAATTATCCGTTTTGCACGATCGAGCCCAATGTTGGCCGCGTTGCCGTGCCGGACCCCCGCCTCGACACCCTCGCGAAGCTGGCGAAGTCGGCCAAGATCATTCCGACGCAGCTTGAATTCGTCGATATCGCCGGTCTGGTGAAAGGTGCGTCCAAAGGCGAAGGTCTGGGCAACCAGTTCCTCGGTAACATCCGCAGTGTCGACGCCATCGTCCATGTCCTGCGTTGCTTCGATAGCGACGACATCACCCATGTGGAAGGAAGCGTCGACCCGATCCGGGACGCCGAAACCGTCGAGACGGAACTGATGCTCGCCGACATGGAAGCCATGGAGAAAAGGCTCACGGATCGGGAAAAGCGCGCGAAGGGCGGCGACAAGCAAGCAAAGGCCGAAGTGGAAGTCATCAACGCGGTGTTGGACGTCCTACGCAACGGCAAGCCCGCCAGAATCGCGGAAATCTCGAAAGAGCAGGGCCCGATCTATCGGAGTTTTCAGCTGCTGACGGCAAAACCCGTCCTCTATGTCTGCAATGTCAGTGAGGATGAGGCCTCTACCGGAAATCAGCATACCGAACGTGTGGCGGAAAAGGCTGCGGCGGAAGGCGCGCAAATCGTCATCATCTCAGCCGCGATCGAAGCGGAAATCGCGCAACTGGGGTCGCCGGAAGAGAAAGCCGAGTTCCTGGAAAGCATCGGATTGGAAGAAACCGGCTTGGCCCAGGTGATACGCGCCGGATATGCGCTTCTGGAACAAATCACGTTCTTTACCATCGGGCCGAAAGAAGCCCGCGCTTGGACCGTGAAAGAAGGTTCGACGGCCCCCCAAGCAGCCGGCGAGATTCATACCGACTTCGAACGCGGCTTCATCGCGGCGGAAACGATCGCCTGTGACGACTATATCGCCTGTGGCGGGGAAAACGGTGCCAAGGAAGCCGGGAAAATGCGCCTTGAGGGGCGTGATTATCTCGCGAAGGACGGCGACATCTTCATGTTCCGTTTCAACGTCTGACGGCGCCTCGGTACAACTGGCCCAAATCAACAGGCCTGTCTCGACAAGTCCGGGTCGGCGAATCACGCTAAGCCTCTTCCGGCTGGATAATACCGCGACCGTCACCGAACTTGTTACCTCGGGGCGACTGGACACCGGTGCGGTTCGGACTAGGCTTGCAGCCAAATAAAAATTGGGGATTTGGAGGTGCCTGAAATGGGCGAAACAGTCGCGCTTACGGCCACGGACGGCCATCAGTTTTCTGCCTACCGGGCTGAGCCGAATGGCGTGTCGCTTGGCGGCATCGTTGTCGTTCAGGAAATTTTCGGGGTGAACGAGCATATTCGGTCGATCTGCGACCGGTTCGCTGAAATGGGATTCACCTGCATTGCGCCCGCACTTTTCGATCGTATCGAACCCGGCATCGAACTTGGCTATTCCGCCGATGACGTAGCACGCGGCCGGGAGTTGAAAGGCGCCAGCCCCGATGAACCCGCCCTGCTCGATATCGCGACGGCTTTGGCGGAATTGCCCGACGGCGGCAAAGGCATCGTCGGCTATTGCTGGGGCGGATATCTCTCCTGGGTAGCGGCAACCCGGCTGGACGGTTTGGACGCAGCTGTCTGCTATTATGGCGGCGGCATACAGACGAAGGCGGCCGACAAGCCGAAATGTCCGGCGATGCTGCATTTCGGGGAACGCGACGCGCATATCACTCCCGACCATGTGCAGGCTGTCCGGGACCATCATCCCGATCTTCCGATCCTGATGTATGATGCGGATCACGGCTTCAACTGCGACATGCGCGGGTCCTACGACAAACCGTCCGCGACCCTGGCGCTGGACCGCACGGTTGCGTTCTTCAAGCAGAACTTCTGATCCCGATGCAGCGCACAACTCCCCGCCCCGGCCGCGGCATTGATCACCTCGTGCTCTGCGTCCGGAACCTGGACGCAGCATCCGAGGTGTATGAACGCCTGGGCTTCACGCTCACGCCAAGGGCGAGCCACGACTGGGGCACGGATAACCGGTTGGTGCAGGTCGAAGGGAGTTTTCTGGAAATCATTGAGGTCGCCTATCCGGAGAAGCTGTTGCCGGAGCGTGATGGGCATTTCAATTTCGGTGCGTTTATCCACCGCTATCTGCGCGATCGGGAAGGTTTCGGCATGCTTGTTTTCGAGACCGGTAACGCCGAAGCTGACCGGCAGGAATTTGCGAAAGCGGGCCTTTCCGAATTTGAGCGGTTTGATTTCGAACGGAAGGCAACGCTGCCTGACGGATCAAAAGTAACGGTGGGTTTTTCACTGGCTTTCGTTCATCGCCCCGAATTCCCGGATGCGGCCTTTTTCGTCTGTCAGCAGCATGCGCCGGAATATTTCTGGAAACCACATTTTCAGAGGCACAAGAATGGTGCGCGGGCGATAGGCGAGATTGTCATGATTTCGGACAATCCCAAAGATATGCAGTTCCTGTTCGAGGGATTGCAGCAGGCCGAAAGCGTTTCACTTGAAAATCAGATCCTTCGGGCGGAAACGGCACGGGGATGGATGTCGGCAATGACTGCTGACACCTTCGAGGAGTGGTTCGGCCACGCGGCCCTGCAAGGGGTCAACATGCCGGCCGGCCCCCATCTGGCCGCTTTCCGTGTTCTGGTGAACGATCTCGCAGAAACCGAGCGGGTATTGCAGTATGCAGGCGTCGAGGCCCATTGGGCCAAGGCCGGGCTCGTCGTGCCGGCATCCGACCTTTTCGGTGTAACCCTCGCTTTCGTTCAAGGGGTTGAAAGCGAAGCGGAGGCCGGCCCGGTGCTAGCCTTGCCGACCGCCTAGCGCGAAAGTCTCCACCAAATCGGCCATATCGATGCGCCCCTGGTTGCGATAACCTTCTGCCACACCGCGCCGGTCCGCGTCTGGCCGGTTCTGGGACATCTTCCATTTCCCTTCCAGACGCGTCAGCGCGACTTCGACCACGGTGATGCCTTTCATCATCCGTTCGATGAAATCATCAGGTGCGTCAGTTACTTTCCACGGTTCCGGAAACTTCGCTTCGAAGCCGTCGGTCAATGCTGTGAGGTGTCGCCGCATGGCAACAGGCTCCTCGATTGCCTTGCCCGTGCCGTAGGCATGCACAACCGCGAAGTTCAGTGTGGGGACGACTTTTCCGTTTTCGGCCTTGGTCTTGTACCAGGACGGTGTGACATAAGCCGTCGGCCCCTGGAATATGAACAGGGTTTCCGTTCCCCCGGCAATCAGAGCCTGCTGGGGATTCGGTTTGGCGAAATGGCAGCGGATGACACCGTATTCAGCGGCGTCACGATCGACTTCAACCGGTACATGGCTGGCAATCATGCCGTCTGCCCCGGTACTGACGACAGTCGCCACCCCCAACGAGGACATCAAACCGAAAATGATATCCGGATCCTTTTCCTCGAACGCCTGAGGCATATACATAAAAATCCCCTTTCAAACCCTTTGCGCGCCGATGCGGATTGGGCTCTTGCCATTTGATTCGACGCCCGGATAGCGCCGATTTCTGCGTCATAATATCAACCAGCGTTAACGGCATGACCAAAAATGTCGTGGCATTATTAATTCATATTTACTCGCAATAACTTAGCGGATTTCCAGCGTAAACGGCGCCTTGGTAACTGGGTAATGCATGATTTCCCGAAACCTTGGTCCTGATCGATTTTGCCGCTATTCTCCGCGCTCTCAATGACGGCGAAATGGCGGATTCGCTCGACTGAAGCTTTGCATAACGACGTTATTCTAATATAAGATTTATCTGCCAATTAAAGAACAATATGGTGCGGTATACGCGCTGTGGACATTGGGGCTTTGGGTTAACAGGAAACAGGGTACGGGAACGATTGTTTCCTGTCGTTGAGCATGACGTCACCATATCTCCAACGGCCGAAACGGTCCTTGAACCAAGCGCTTATCGACACCGGACGCACGCCCGAGGAAGCCGGGAGCACGCATGATCAACTGGCATCTCGTTCCCGGCAGGCAAAAGGACCTGCGCGCCTTTCGAGAAACCGGATAGCCGTCGCTTTCGGGGTTGGCGTGGCGGTGCTCGCTGCAACGACCTTCGTTGCGTTGCGGTCAGAATTGCAGCAACCGCTTGCCATCACGGACCCGGAAGCCTTGAACGATATCGCCCCGGCATCGGGTGCGCCCTCAAATGCCGAACCGGGACAGCCCGCTGCCAATATCGACAACTGGGGTAACGCACCGGAACTGAACAACCTCAACAGCGGCAGTTCCCCCGAAAACTAATTGCGATACATGTCCTGGGATAGGCCCGGTTGCTTGCCAAGCTGGGTGAAGGCGTGCATCCGTTCCGCCATGAAATCGAACATTGCCATCGCCTGTTTCGGCGCCGCCCATTGGGACTACATTGCCCAGGCGCATCCCGGACATTTCGGGCCCGATCGGCCGGGGACGGTGCATACACGTCCGGGCGGTGTCGCAGCGAATGTCGCTCTCGGCCTCGCCAGGCTGGGGTTTTCCGTCGATTTATTGACCGTCGTTGGGCGGGACCCGGATGGCGAGGCATTGCTTGCGACGTTGAACGCCGCAGGAGTTCGGACATCCAATACCTTGATATCCGACGACGTCCCGACGGGCCGATATGTCGCGGTCGAGGACGAAACGGGCGAACTCGCCGGAGCTGTTGCCGATTGCCGTGCGATTGACGGCCTGCCTGCCGGCGGTCTTGCCAAGGAGGCCGTCGCGGAAGCGCGTTTCTGGTTCGTCGAAGCCAATCTACCGGCTCCGATCCTGGAGGAAATAGCCTCGGCCGCGCCCCGGCCATCGATTATCGCAAATCCGGTCTCACCCGCGCGTGCCGGTCGGTTGCGCGGAATTCTCGACCGGATCGCGATCCTTTACTGCAATCGCGGTGAAGCCGAAGAGATATGCGGCGCTTCCTTTTCCAATTCGGACGAGGCCGCGCAAGGGTTGCGCCGGAAAGGCGTCACACGAGCCGTGGTGACGGACGGCCCGGCGGCGGTTTGCGATGCCTCAGCCGACGGCATAGTTTGCGCCGAGCCCGATCTGGCGGGATTCGCCTCCGCCACAGGTGCCGGCGATGCTTTCCTATCCAGGCATTTGGCCGCCATTATCGCTGAGATGTCCCCCATGACCGCGCTCCATGCTGCGTTGACCCCACAGGGAAAGGAACGAGTTTGATACCCTTGGCCAAAAGTTCGGAGGTTCAAGCCGCCGAGGCGGCGAATATCCCCCTCGTTGCTTTGGAGAGCACGATCATTACCCATGGCCTGCCCTGGCCCAGGAACCTGGAGACCGCTCTTCTGATGGAAGAGACGGTCCGCGCCGCCGGCGCCGTCCCGGCAACCATTGCCGTCCTTGAGGGCGTCATCCACGCCGGTCTGGAAAAATCCGCGCTGGAAAAGCTGGCCCAGACCCGCGACGCGGCGAAACTCTCCCGCGCCGACCTCGCGCCCGTGCTCGCGGCCGGCGGTGACGGATCGACAACGGTGGCGGCAACGATGATCTGCGCTCACCTGGCTGGTATCGACGTGTTTGCGACCGGCGGCATCGGCGGTGTCCACCGAGGCGCCGAGACCAGCTTCGACATTTCCGCCGACCTCGACGAACTGGCGAAGACGCCCGTGACCGTCGTTTGCGCCGGCGCGAAGGCCATTCTGGACCTTCCCAAGACCCTGGAGGCCCTGGAAACACGCGGCGTTCCGGTCATCGGCTGGCGTACCGACGAATTTCCCGCTTTCTGGTCCGCAACCAGCGGGCTGCCGATACCTTTGCGCATGGACGACGCGCCCCGGATTGCGCGCGCGCACAAGCTGAGGGCAGCCCTTGGCCTCGAAGGCGGGCAATTGGTCGTGAACCCGATCCCGGCGGTTGACGAGATTTCCTATCACGAGATTTCACCGGCAATCGAGCGGGCCATTGCGGAGGCCGCCGAACAGGGAATTACGGGCAAGGACGTCACACCGTTCCTACTGGAACGCGTCCTGGCGGCGACCGAAGGACGGAGTCTGGAAGCAAACATCGCCCTTGTCCTCAACAACGCAAGGCTCGCGGCGGAAATCGCCGTGGCTATGTTGGAAATCTAGACGGCGTCGGATTGCCTACGAATGTTGCTCCGATGCGGGGCATTGGCTAATGTCCGCAACTCTAGTTCTTAAGCGGCGCGGCGACTTTTCGGTCGATTGTGCGTATACTTTGACATTCGGTTGAGCAGGGTTAACAACCCGGTGCGGCTGCGCTGATCATAGCCGGCAGGAACGCCAGAGGGAGAAGTTCTAACATGTCGAAAATCAAGGTGAAAAATCCGATCGTCGAGCTCGACGGCGACGAGATGACCCGGATCATCTGGGAATTCATCAAGGAGAAACTCGTCCTGCCGTACCTGGACGTGGATTTGAAATACTACGACCTCGGCATCGAAAAGCGCGACGAGACCGATGATCAGATCACCATCGACGCGGCGAACGCGATCAAGCAATACGGTGTCGGCGTCAAATGCGCGACGATCACGCCGGACGAAGACCGCGTCGAGGAATTCGGCCTGAAGAAAATGTGGCGGTCGCCGAACGGCACCATCCGTAACATCCTGGACGGCACCGTCTTCCGTGAGCCGATCGTCTGCCAGAACGTCCCGCGTCTGATCCCCAGCTGGACCAGCCCGATCGTCGTCGCCCGCCATGCATTCGGCGACCAATATCGCGCGACGGATTTTCTGGTCCCAGAAGCCGGTACGCTGCACATCACCTTCACCCCGGACGATCCGGAAGGCGAAAACATCCGCCACACGGTGTTCCATTTCGAAGGCGCCGGTATCGCCATGGGCATGTACAACCTGGATGACTCGATCCGCGGTTTCGCCCGGGCCTGCATGAACTACGGTTTGATGCGCAATTATCCGGTCTATCTGTCGACCAAGAACACCATTCTCAAAGCCTATGACGGTCGCTTCAAGGATCTCTTCCAGGAAGTCTACGAGGCCGAATTCGAGGACAAGTTCAAGGCAGCGGGCATCTGGTACGAACACCGCCTGATCGACGACATGGTCGCCTTCGCGCTGAAGAACAGCGGCGACTTCCTCTGGGCCGCAAAGAACTACGACGGCGACGTTCAGTCCGACTCCGTCGCGCAGGGCTTCGGATCTCTCGGCCTGATGACCTCCGTGCTGATGACGCCGGATGGCAAGACGGTCGAAGCGGAAGCCGCCCACGGTACCGTCACACGCCACTACCGGCAGCACCAGCAGGGCAAGGAAACCTCGACGAACCCGATCGCCTCCATTTTCGCGTGGACGCGCGGCATCGGCTATCGCGGCAAATTCGACGGTACGCCGGATGTCGAACGCTTCGCCAGCACGATCGAAAAGGTCTGCGTCGACACGGTCGAGGACGGCCACATGACCAAGGATCTGGCCTTGCTGATCGGCGAAAGCCAGCCCTGGCTGACGACCAACCAGTTCCTCGAAAAGCTGGATGAAAACCTGAAGAAAGCGATGGAGACCTGGTAAGCCGGCCTCCGGGCCGCGCGTTTCCGCGGCAGGTTTCATTCGATTGATCGGAAACCCCGCCGGCACGCGTCGGCGGGGTTTTTCGTGTCCTACCCAGTCGGATCGCCCCATCAATCCCCGCAGTCGCGGGGCGAGACAAAGAAAAACCCTGCCGGCGTTACCGGCAGGGTCCGAGTAGCAAGATCTTGAGGGATCTTGGAGTTCGTTCTTCAGACCGTCGCGTGGCGTCGACGGGCCAATACGCCCAACCCGATGAGTGCGGAGATCAAAAGCGGCATAGTGGCCGGCACCGGCACGGGGGTCACGGTACCGCTGAAAGCGATTTTCCAGACCATTTCTTTCTTGTTGTAATCGTGGTTGTGCTTCTTGCCGTGCTTCTTACTGCGCTTCTTCTTGTAAGTGTTATATTCCTCGGTACCGCCAGTATAGAACAGGCTGATGATGTCCTGACAGCCGACGCCGTCGCAATCCGGGAAATCCCACTCGCCGCCGTTGCCCGGCAAATCCCACCAGTTCCGGCGCGTGTCGCCCCAGAGATACATTTCGATCCCGCCGTCGTCGGTTTGCTGGGCACCGTTTACAAGGTCCCATTCGATCGTGCTGTCGAAATAGACCATATCGACGAGCGTCGCGGATTCCTGCCCGTCGACAAAGCGTTGGATCATATATTCCAACTGCCCGCCCACGACATGGGTGGAATGATGCTCGCTGTTGCCGTTTTGATACCACCAAGGCAATTGCCAACCGACTTCCAGGAAGGAGTTCTCGCTGTTGAGGATGGTGATGTCGTAGCGGACGGCGCTTGAGCCCGACCCGAATGTTTCCGAGTAGACCAGCAGGTCTTGCTGATCGAAGAGCGCTTTGTCGCCCGTGCTCAGCGAATTGTCCGAACCGGAGTCCCAGGAATAGACCACATCCCCACCGATCTCCCGTGCGTCGTTCCCGCCTCCTGGCCCGTCATTCGATCGGTAGATGCGCGAGAAGTTCAGCGCCCCGACCGTGACGTCCAGAATTTCGCCGGTATGCGCAACCACCGCAGCATTCGCGCCCGACGAAAGCATGGCGCTGACACCAATGACAGCCAAACCCGCTGCAAGCGTTTTGCTGCCGAAGACTCCAAGCCCCTTCATCAGATTCCCCCGATCGGCACGCGAGAAATCTCGCCAAGCTAAAGGTCAAACGGTGGTTCCACGCGTCGATCAAACGCAGATTTCCCCCGTAGATTGCAGAGCTAACCGATTAGCTGTGATTGTGCTACCGCAGCATTTCAACGGTTCGTCATGTTATGGATCGAACCCCAAATCGCTGTCACATGGTCGACAACGGTTAACAATCAGGCGGAAGCATTGAACTTTAGGATCAACTGAAGATCCGGATTGGCATTGGGGATCACTAAGGTGCGACGCACAAAAACGTCACCCGGTTTCGTTTGGACAAAGGACAATCGTTCAAGAAGTTGTCTTCGTCCAACAACCTTAGAACCGGTTGCGATGCAGGGCAGTGACTGAGCGCCAGCGCCTCCACCTGCTGACGCGTGGACACAGACGCGCTGTAACAGACGGACACCGCCGTCGTATTGGGCCTCTCGTGCCACGGGTCGCTTGAAGTGATAGACGGATCGCGGGCGCATCCCGCGAGCAGCACCATCACCCCCAAAGCCGCAGCCGGCAAAGTCGCGCGCCGTGTCATCACGTCAACTCCCGCATCGCGTCATCCAACCCACGCAATGTGAGTGGGAACATCCGGTCTTCCATGATTTCCTTCATCAGCCTGATGGAGGGCATGCGGTCCCACCACGCCAAGGGCTGCGGGTTCAGCCAAACAGCGTTGGAATACGTCTTCAAAACCCGTTCCATCCAAACGCGGCCGGCCTCTTCATTCCAGTGCTCGACACTGCCGCCCGGGTAAACGATCTCATAGGGGCTCATTGAGGCATCCCCAACGAAAATGACCTTGTAGTCCCGGGGATAGGTTCGAAGGACCTCCTCAGTGGTCATCCGCTCTTCCCAGCGGCGCTTGTTGTCCCGCCAGACACTCTCATACAAGCAGTTGTGGAAATAGAAGTATTCCAGGTGCTTGAACTCAGTCCGGACCGCGGAAAACAGCTCTTCGCACACCCGGATGTGGTCGTCCATCGACCCGCCGATATCGAAGAAAATCAACACCTTCACGGCATTGTGCCGCTCCGGCACCATCTTCAAATCGAGATAGCCTGCATTGTCGGCCGTGGACCGGATCGTATCGTCCAGATCCAGTTCGGTCGCCGCCCCTTCCCGCGCAAAACGGCGAAGGCGACGCAGTGCGACCTTGATGTTACGCGTTCCGAGCTCAATCCCGTCATCAAGATTCTTGAAGGTTCTCTTCTCCCAAACCTTCACTGCCCGGCGATGGGTCGACTCCCCACCGATCCGCACGCCTTCAGGGTTGTAGCCGTGCGATCCGAACGGGGAGGTACCGCCGGTCCCGATCCACTTGGACCCCCCCTGGTGCCTGCCTTGCTGCTCGCGCAGCCTTTCCTTGAGGGTCTCCATAATCTTGTCAAAGCCGCCGAGGGCCTCGATCATTGCCTTCTCTTCGTCGGTCAGGAGTTTCTCGACCAACTTCCTCAGCCATTCCTCCGGAATCGAAACCGCATCCGGGTCAATTCCTTCCGGGCGCTCAAGCCCCTTGAACACTTCACCGAATACCCTGTCGAACCGGTCGAGGTAACGCTCGTCCTTCACCAACGCGGAACGGCTGAGATAATAAAAGTTATCGACACTATAGGCGGCAACGCGTGCCTGCATGGCCTCGAGCAGCGTAAGATACTCGCGCAGGGACACCGGCAGACCGGCCTGTTTCAGGCCCAAGAAGAGATCGATGAACATGCCTTCGGTCCTACTCTGCCCCCAAACGTGACGCAAGTCCCGCATCCGCGCGCAACCAAATCCCTGCGAAGTTTAACTTTTTTCCGCAGACAACCGGTTCGGCATTTGTTTTACTGGATTTGCCAAATTCGGCGGATTGTCGCGATTGATAGAATCGATCGGCATCGGCCCGTCGACATTCACTTGGTAGCTTCGCCGTATCAACGGGAAAACTGCCGGAATCGCCAGGTATTCGAGGGAACGGGATGGCGAAATACACGCTGCGCGAGCTTGTCGAAGTGGCGAAAAGCCCGAACAAGCGGGACCGAAACCTACTTGCGGAATCGCTCAGCCGTCTCGTCCTCTCAACGGGCCGGAAGCTGAGTGAAACGGAGCAGAACATCGTTTACGATATTCTGCGCCATCTGATTCATCAGGTCGAAATGAATGTGCGACGCAGCTTGGCGGAAAGCCTTGCCGAGCGCACCGATACGCCCCACGACATCGTCATGGCCCTGGCAAACGATGTCATCGAGGTGGCGCATCCGGTTCTGACCAAAAGCCCGCTGTTGCAGGATGTAGACCTCATCCGTCTTATCCTCGAACACACCCAGCAGCATCAAATCGCAATTTCCAAGCGCGCGCATTTGTCCGGCGACGTATCGGAGACCTTGGTCGACACGAACGACCCGGCGGTCATCTCCTCACTGTTGGAGAACGAGAACGCGGAACTGAACGAAGATACGTTCAACAAACTCGTGGAATCCTCATACTTGATGGACGAGATTCGCGGCCCGCTGGCCTATCGGGCCGATCTGCCGCCGGACCTGGCAAAACGGATGATCGGATGGGTCGGTGCTGCCTTGCGGGACTACCTGTCGTCGAAACTGGGCGATGTGGGTCCCATTGCCGCGGACATGGAACGCGCCATCGAACATGCATCCGAGGACAAATCGCTGACCGAAGAGATGGTGGGCCTAGCGGCCGCCAACGGGTCCGCCGACCCTGCGTCGGGGTATCGGCCGCACCCGCGGGTACTCGTAAAAGCCTTGGAGGATGGAGATATTCTCCGCTTTGAAGCGCTGTTTCGCGAATTCACCCATTTGGGCGACAATACTTTCGCCAAGATTCTTTACGATTCGGGACCCGAGGCACTGGCCATCGCCTGCAAAGCGTCAGGCATAGACCGGTACTCTTTTTCAGATATTCTTTGCCATCTGCATGGTGCCGGCGATGTCTCGCGGTATCGCGATTCGGCGGACCACTTGAAAATAATGGAATATTTCGAGCGGATTGGGGTTTCCGGCGCGGAACGCGTCCTCGACGCTTGGCGAAGCGCCGACAGTTCAGCCATTTGACCGGGATTCGAGCGACTACGAGAATGTCTTGAGCATCAAGGCAACGCTTTTCGACCCGCCGTCAGTCTCCTGCCGGCCGACGATACGAAATCCGAGCCTCTCATGAAAGCGCATCGAGCCGGGATTGGGCGGGCGTTCGTTCACCTCACAAGCAAGGCAGGAGCTCCGGCCTTCGGCGAATGCCGACAAATCATCGTATAGTTTCTTCCCGATCCCACGGCCGCGAGCGGCCTCCGATACAACGATACGGTCGACATACAGGAAATCCCCATACCTGTCGTCGAACCAGCGATAGTTGAGACTCTGGTACGAAGACCCGGGTCCGAACGCCACCATCAAACCGACGACATCACCTTCGATATCCGCCACACGCGCATAGGCGGCACTCTCAACGAGGGAATAGAGTGCCGGTTCCTCGAGCAAATTCACATTGGGAACCGCGGCACTATTCAGTTCCGCTATCACCGACGAGTCCAGCTTCTCAATATTTCTAATAATCACGTTATCGGACACGTCACACACTCCGCCCCACGGATCTCGTCCGCAGGCTCGTTACATAAAACCTCTAAGCTCCGGCCGCTGGGTTGATCGGTACAAGTCAGCCTGAGCGCTTCGCCTTGGCGTCGGCCCGCAGTTTTTCCTGAACGGGACGGAAATCGTAAGTCGGGTAGAACTCGGTCGAGAACGCACCCCATGCCTTCTTTTCGATGGCAAGGTTCACCTCACGCAGTCGGCCCGGCGGAACGCTCAACGTCGCTACCTGGCCAATCCCCATCATCACGTACCAGGAAACGACCTCAATACCATCCGGCGGGAAATCTGCCCAAAACTCGCCTTCGTCCAGTTTCGCGTTGATCTCGCCCAGGTTCTTGTCCTGCTGATGTTTCAGAAAAACTGTAATCAGCACATTTTCACTCATGGTTTTTCTCCCCTTGGGCCCAATGGTTGAGGTCTTTAAAACGCCGGCACTTACCGACCGCCTTCCCGGCGCGCCATGAAGGCCAGACGCTCGAAAAGGTGCACATCCTGTTCATTCTTCAACAGGGCGCCGTGCAGGACCGGAATCGCTTGGCTCGCATCCTGTTGGCGCAGCACTTCGGGCGGGACGTCTTCAGCCATCAACAACTTGATCCAATCGAGCAGCTCCGAGGTCGACGGGCGTTTCTTCAACCCCTTCACCTCGCGAACCTCGTAGAAAACCGCCAAGGCTTCCCGCAGCAGCATCTTCTTGATCTCGGGAAAATGCACGTTGACGATCTGTTCCATCACTTCACGGTCGGGGAACTTGATATAGTGGAAAAAGCAGCGGCGCAGGAAGGCGTCCGGCAATTCTTTTTCATTGTTCGACGTGATGATGACGATCGGCCGGTGCTTCGCCTTCACCGTCTCCTGCGTCTCGTAGACGAAGAACTCCATGCGGTCCAATTCGAGCAGCAAGTCGTTCGGGAATTCGATATCGGCCTTGTCGATCTCGTCTATCAGCAAGACGGGTGCAACATCCGCTTCGAACGCCTCCCACATTTTACCGCGATTGATGTAGTTGCGAATGTCGTGGACCCGCTCGTCGCCAAGTTGGCTGTCCCGCAAGCGGCTCACCGCATCATATTCATACAGGCCCTGCTGTGCCCTGGTTGTCGATTTGACGTGCCACTCCAACAATGGCCGCCCCAAGGCCTGTGCCACTTCCCGTGCCAGGACGGTCTTGCCCGTGCCCGGCTCACCTTTCACAAGGAGCGGACGCTGCAACGTGACAGCAGCGTTGACCGCCATGTTCAGATCTTCTGTCGCAACGTAACTGTCTGTACCTTCAAAACGCATGCTCAACGCCTCGCTCCGGTCAAATCGGATGAATGTTTCGATGTGGCGACAGTAGAAAACGGCCGGCGCCCGATCAACCCGACACGGCATCCGCACGGGCACGCTTCGTTGCCGTGACTCGTTTCACTGAAAAGCCTGGAAGGGAATTGGAACCTGGAAGCACCGTGACACCAGGAGTTGGCAGAGCCACCGGACCGCGCTCTCAGCCTGCGGCTACCTCGGCTTCCAACTGGGTTTCGACGACCGTCTGATTCCTGCCGTGCTGTTTGGCGAAATACAGCCCCGCATCGGCACGCTGCACCAGGTCGTTCGGGGAATCGCCCGGCTTGTACAGTGAAACTCCCAGGGACAGTGTAATATTCCCCATCGATTCGCCGGTGCTTCGGTTGCGGATTTGTTTCGAACTGACCATTTCCCGCACGCGTTCACAAACCACGCGGGCGTCATCAAGCGCCGATCCGGGAAGAATAAGGGCGAATTCCTCACCGCCATAGCGCGCGGCCGTCTCGCCTTCCCTCACACTGCCCTCAAGTATCTTCGCGACCAGCTTTAGAACCTGGTCTCCGGTCTGATGACCGTAGTTGTCGTTGAACTTCTTGAAGAAGTCGATGTCGGTCATCGCCAAGCAAAGCGGTTCACCGGATTTGGACGCGTGTTCGATTGCGCGGTCTATGGTCATGTCGAACATCTTGCGATTGGCGATCCCGGTCAGTCCGTCGGTCAATGCCTCACGCTGAACCTCAGCCAGGTTCTCCCGCAGGGACACGATTTCCTTCGAGGATGCCTCGAGACGCCTCTGCATTTCCGTGTTCGACGACTGCATCTTCTGCGCTTCGTCGACGAGCGACTTCATGACCTTGGTTATGCCTTCCAAACCCTGGTCTTTCGTCAGGTCGCGCAGATTTTCCTGGATGGATGTCTGGAAGTTTTCAGCGTCACCCGTGGCGGATGAAATGACGGAGAGGACCTCGGCGAGTTCCTCTTCCATCCGCGCGCCCGTTTGCTGGACGATCAAATCGTCGGGCGGACCGCCTAAGTACCGCTCGTAAATTTGGCGGTTCCGTTCCGGCGTCATGGCGTCGGGACGGTCGAGAAGCTCGGTCACTTCCTTGCTCAAATCCGGCATCCTGCCCGTCGCATGGGCATACCAGATCGCAAAATTTTCCGGGGTCGGGGGCACGGAGTTGCTCTCCATCAGCGTCATCGCCGATTGAGCAAATTCCATGGCTTCCGCCAGTCCCTCTGAGAACTCCAAGCTTCTTCTCCGCCCTTCCCAGCACGCAATATAAGGTGCAAGAACCTCGTTGCGCCGGATTCCCGTCCCCTTATATCCATAAGTTAGGGAAAATAGAACAACCGCTCAACGGTTTTGATCCAACAACAGTCGTCAAAGTGCCGGCAAACCGATCTCGACGGGCAAATTCAACCGGATTAGAGGTTGATTGTCCGACACAGTGGGGCGGCAGCCGGTTCCATCGCCTCTAAATCTGCTTCGTTTTCATCACACGCCCTACCCGCTCGGGCACGGGCAGATGGGCCTGGCTGTCCTGGATCTCTCGAAGCCGTTCGCGCTGCGCGGGCGGAATCGGCGCCACCTTCCGCACGGACATATCGACATGCAGGCTGAGGCATTCATTGGTCGCGGCAAGAAAACCCTCTTCCGCATGGAACATTTGATGGAAATAATGCACTCGCTTGTCGTCGAACCCGATAAGTTGCGTCGTAAAGGCGAGCGGGGCGTCCAGATGGACCTCGGTAACGTACGAAACGTTCATTTCCGCTGTAAAAGTCGAGCCGTTGTCCTTTTCAAGATAGGACCAACCGAGGTTGATCCGCTCCAGGAAGTGATCCGTCGCCAGGTCAAACGCCTGAACGTAGAAGGCAACGTTCATATGTCCGTTACCGTCAATCCATTCCGGCGCTACCTTCACCGTACAGCCGGTAATCAAGGCTGGATCTATGTCGGACAAGGTCGGGTCCTGGCTCATCGCACTTTATCCCCCAATGTTTCTGATGAATTGGAGGCTTCGCCGAAACGCGGCAAAAATGCAACACCCGCGGAAGATTCCTGTTTCCCAAATGTTTATCTTTTTTGCTGACCGGCAAATGCTATGCTACCGGAAAGGATAATACGGGAACCGTGAGCGTAATCACAGTCGATTGACGGGTTACGTGCTACGGATCACCCAAGGAGAGAAATTCGGCGCGGGGTCCCCCTTTTTAGCAACGCGTTCACAGTACCTTGAGTTCACGTGCCGTAGACATTCGTCCGGTCCCGCAGTAATTCGATGCTGCGTCGCCTGAATGTTTGGTTGGCAGCCGGGCTGTACAATGGACAGGATTTGTTTTGTCGATTGCTGCTTGGCAACGGATCGAGGTTTGGCGTCGCGAGAGGAAACCGCCCGAAATGTTCTTTTGGGTCTTTGAAATGCGGTCGAGTTACGGGGATTGGTGTTAGATCATGAGCATCCAGCGGTTTCTGCAGTTTTTAATGGCGTGCACCTTGGCACTTGGATTGGTGTCTTGCGCAACGCCCCAGAACGCCGGTGACACGGCGGCCGCGACCGAGGTGAATGACCCGCTGGAAGACGTCAACCGTGTCATCTTCGACGTCAATCTCGCCTTGGATAAAGTGATCGTTCGGCCCTTCGCATCGCTGTACGGCGAGCTGCCGGGCGGCATCAAGGACAGCATCCGTAACTTCCTCAGAAACCTGAAGACACCGGTCATCCTGGCCAACAACCTTCTTCAGGGCGACATTCAGGGTGCCAGCGACACGATCGGGCGCTTTCTGACCAATACGATCATCGGCCTGGGCGGTTTGTTCGATGTTGCCAACGGCAATGGCAAGGGCATCGCCTATCGGTCCGAAGATTTCGGCCAGACCCTTGGCGTTTGGGGCGCGAGTGGCGGTCCGTATCTGATGCTGCCGATCCTGGGCCCGTCGAACGTGCGTGATACGATCGGTATGGTTCCGGACTACTTCATGGACCCGATCACCTGGTGGGACATCAACTCCGACAAGGATCTGCCGACCGGCATCGCCATTGGCCGCCGCGTGCTTGAAACGATCGACACGCGTTCCCGCAACATGAAGCAGCTTGAAGATCTCGAAGCCACGTCGTTGGATTTCTACGCCACGGTTCGTAGCCTGTACCACCAGCAGCGTGAGAACATGATCCGAAACGGCGACGAAGCCGAGGGTGCGCCAATCCCGTCCGTCAACTTTGAAATCGAAGAAGACGGAAACGGCGAACCGAAAGCCGCGCTGATCCAGTAAGGAAGGTTGAGGGCGGTCGCGATGACAAAAACAACACGTCGCTCGCTGATCGCCCTTCTAACTGCTGCCTTCCTGTGGCCCGCTCATCCGGCAATCGCCGGAGAGAGCCCCGAGGCCTTTATTTCCCGCTTGGCCGCGGGCGCTATCCAACACCTGACATCACCGGATCTGGCGCCAGATGAACGCCAAGCACGGTTCCGCACCATGCTGAAGGACGGTTTCGATCTGGAGAACGTTTCCAATTTCCTGTTGGGCCCGTTCCGGCGCAAAGCCAGCCAAGACGAGATCGACGATTTCCGACGGGTCCTGGAGGACAATGTCGTCGTTACCTATGCGTGGCGCTTTTCAGGATACAATGGTCAGAAATTCAATGTCGGCGCCGTTCGCGACGGCCACCGCGGGCAGAAGATCGTGTCCAGCACCTTGGCGCAAAAGGATGGCGGCCCGCCGATCATGATCGATTGGAAATTGACCCCTCACAAGGATAGCTGGAGGATTTTCGACATCATGGTCGAAGGGCTTTCCATGCTGGTTACCCAACGGGACGAATATGCCGCCGTAATCCGTCGGAACGACGGCAAGGTCAGTGCGCTGATCGATGCGATCAAGGCGCAGAACGAGAAGCTCCGAAACTCATAGGTGATCGATTTCGCGATCGCTTGTTCGTTCAAGTCCGCTTAATTCGGCTCGTCTTCCTCCTTCTCCAGTTCATCCCGGCAACCCAGCACCGTCGTTTCGACGATCTGTTTCAGGACGGCGGTGTCGCCGACACCGCGAACATCACGCAAATAGACCGTCAGATTCATCCTCGCGACGCCCGACCGTTCCGCATGTCTGGCGTCCCGCCCGGGCAGAGTCTCCAGCGCGCGAAAGAGCACCGCCTGTTGGATCTGTTCGGCCTTCAACTCGGCGTCTTTCACGTCGTCCCGAAGCCCCGTCGTCACCTGCGGGCCCATGGGGCCGACGGCCTCCGACAAGCGTCGCCGAACGGTTCGGATCGGCCCTATGACTTCCTTGCGCCATCCTTCGACAAGGCGGTCCAGCCGCTTCAGACCGGCGCCATCGAGCCGCACGCCCGAAAACCCGACCCAGCAACAGAGCAGCATCAGATTGACGTCCACACCGTGCCGGTCCTGGGCATCAAGGCATGTCTCCCGCACCTGTTGAGAAGAGTAGACGGACAGGGAAAACCGCCAGAATGGATTGTCCAATGCCAAGGGCTCCATGTCGGGCCCGAAAGAAGTCTCGTCGGCAGGCCGAATGGGACCTTCACCATCGATCATTGCGCTTCTCCCAACACCACTGGCATCGCATCGCCGAAACTGACGCCCAACGCGCGGGCGGCATGAACAAGCGGCCCGTCGACGGCCACGTTCGCATATGTCGCAATGGCTTCCTCGATCGGGACATCTTCCACGTGCCGGTCCCGCCAGATCACCGTGCGATCGAACCGCCCTTGCGCCACAAGGTCGACCGCATGGGTTCCGAAGACCGTCGCCATCAACCGGTCCCTGGGGCTTGGCTGCCCGCCGCGCTGCAGATGCCCCAGAACGGTCACGCGCAATTCCGCATCGACCCTCTTTTCCAACGCCTCCCCAAGCGCATGCCCAACGCCGCCATAGCGTCCGTGCCGCGAAACCGGCTCTCCATCCGGACCGGGGCAGGCCTCCGCGATGACGATCAAGGCGAAGTTGCGGCCGGATTGCCGCAAAGCCTCGATCTTCTGGACCACATGATCGATGGCGTAGGGAATCTCGGGGATCAGGATGATATCGGCGCCGCCTGCGATGCCGGAGGCCAGAGCGATATGACCGGCGTCGCGGCCCATCACCTCCAGGATCATGATCCGGTTGTGGCTTGCCGCCGTCGGCTGCAGTTTGTCCAGCGCGTCCGACGCCACCTGAACGGCGGTATCGTATCCGATCGACACTTCGGTCGCCCCGATATCGTTGTCGATGGTTTTCGGAATGCAAACCAGATTGATGCCGCCTTGCTGCGCCAGTTTGCGCATAATCGCCTGGCTGCCGTCCCCGCCGATGGCGATCAACGCGTCCAACCCCAGAATCCGATAGCCCTCGATGACCTCGTTGCTTCTATCCTCCAGCGTGCCGTCGGATCGAGGAAAAGCGAACGGATTTCCCTTGTTGGTCGTGCCCAGAAAAGTCCCGCCCGACCGCAGAAGGGCGCCATCAAAGAGATCCGTGGTCAAAGGATGCGCCTGGACCGGACGGTGCATAAGACCGGCGGTCCCCTGTTCGATCCCATACACCGTCCACCCATAACCCACGACGGCACGATAGGTGACGGCCCGAATCGCCGCGTTGAGGCCGGCGCAGTCGCCGCCGCTGGTCAGGACACCGATCGCTTTCACGTCCTTTGAACCGTCCATAAGGGATTCTCCCACATTCATTCTTGCCCCAAGCGGCAATACCGGTGAAAAGCATACCCGATCCGGAGGACAAGTATGCTATGCTGCCCGGACGCACTCGTTACCGGTATTTGAGATTTCTGGCATCCATGGATTTTGAAACTGAAGAGCAGATCCTTCATCGGATGGAAGAGCTGCGCTTGGAACATCGTGATCTTGACGATGTAATCGCGCGGCTATCGGAAGAAGCCCCCTTCGACCAGCTTCAGGTCCAAAGGCTGAAAAAGCGCAAATTGCTGCTCAAGGACGAGATGGCCCGTCTCGAGGCCATGCTCATTCCCGACATTATCGCCTGACCATACCGGCATTTCGGCTCAATTTACGTTCGGCCGCCGATAGCTGCGACAGTTCTCCTTGTCCCGGCCGCAATTCGACGGCGGCCCAGAAAACCGGCAGATCCGGATCGGATCCGGGTACCCTGATCGTTGGTGGCACCGTTTCCCCGAGGGTTTTCTCCACGCCATCGGCAGGGACACCGACAAGCAACACCCCGAACATGTCATCGGCGATATGACCGACAACCGCATCCGGCATTTGCGACAATCTCCGACCCAGGCCGCCGATCACGTCATCGGCGGTCGACCAACCATGTTTCCGGCGCATGTCGGTGAACCCATCCAACTTGACCAGGACAAGAGAACTGCGGGTTTCTTCCTGCTCGTCCAGGGCGGACAAGCGCGACAGCCGGCCCAGGAACCCTTTCCGGTCCAGCCAGTCACCGAGAAGATCGTGACGCAGCTCCTCCTCAAGGAACCGGATGCGGCCTTCCGCCAGCCGCAAATCGTCATGCAACAAACCGATTTCCTGGACGAGATCGGCCAGTACATTGCGGACATTGCCGTCGATTTCGGCTTCATCCAAACCGTGGATCTGCGCGATATCCCGCGGCTGTTTACGCTCCCGCCGTCGCCGGTCCGGCAGGTCCCGGCCGACCGGTTCAACCCTCTCCGCCGAGGCGTCATAGGCCCGCACTTCCGGTGGGGGCCGGACCGGGTCGACCACGCGATCTGATCCGATCTCCCGATTGCGGCGCGTGGTCAGATATTGGTCTATATCCCAGAAATCTTCGTCGGACATCTGCCCCCCTATCGAACCGGATCGTAGCACCCCTTGCGCAAGGCCGCACGCCGCCTATACTCCCGCGCTTTCCCCGATGGGCATAGATCTCATTGAACACACCTAGTGAACTTGGCGGGACGGCAATGGAAAAGTCACCGAAGGTCGGCATTATCATGGGAAGCCAGTCAGATTGGCCGACCATGCGGCATGCCGCGGAAACCCTTGAAGCCCTTGGCGTTCCCTATGAGGCCAAGATCGTTTCCGCCCACCGGACGCCGAAGCGCCTGGTCGAATATGCGGAAACCGCACAGGAACGCGGGCTGCATGTCATCATCGCCGGGGCCGGCGGCGCCGCCCATCTGCCTGGCATGGCAGCCTCGATGACGTCCCTTCCGGTCTTCGGCGTTCCGATCGAAAGCAAGAGCTTGAAGGGCCAGGACAGCTTGCTCAGCATCGTGCAAATGCCGGGCGGCATTCCTGTCGGGACGCTTGCCATCGGCAAACCCGGTGCGATCAACGCAGCGCTGTTGGCCGCATCGGTGCTCGCCCTGCACGATCCGGCTATTCGCACGGCACTGAACGAATGGCGAACCCGACAGACCGACGCGGTCGCCCTGGAACCCCACGACGAAGATTGACATGGCGACAACGAAGACGAACACCGCTCCGATCGCGCCAGGCGCCTGCATCGGCATACTGGGTGGCGGCCAACTGGGCCGAATGACAGCAATCGCTGCGGTCGAAATGGGCTATCGCTGCCTGATCCTGGAACCCCAGGAAGGCTGTCCCGCCAGCCATGTCGCCGACCACATCGCCGGCGCTTACGAGGACGAGGCGGTCCTGGCCCGTTTTGCCGAAGCCTGCGACGTCGTCACGCTGGAATTCGAAAACGTGCCAGTCGACGCGCTGAAGTTCCTGGAAGAGCGCGTCCCGGTCCGGCCTGGATCCCATGCGCTGAAGATTGCCCAGGACCGTATCCTGGAGAAGCAATTCCTGAACGATGCCGGTATCGGGACGGCGCCTTGGGCTGAAATCACCGATGAACAGAGCCTGAAGGACGCGATCGACCGCATCGGCATTCCTTCGGTCTTGAAGACCGCGCGGTTCGGATATGACGGCAAGGGTCAGGTCATGCTGAAGCCGGGCAGCGATCCGTCGAAGGCTTGGGAGGATCTAGGCCGGGTGCGTTGCATCCTGGAAGGATTCGTCGACTTCGATTGCGAGGTCTCGGTCATCACTGCCCGGTCCGCAAACGGTACGGTAAAAGCCTTTCCGGTCGTGATGAACGAGCACCGGGACCACATTCTCTATAAGACACACGCCCCGGCGGATCTGCCGACATCAACAGCGAAAGCCGCCGAGGACATCGCCGACAAGGCGATCGAAGCCCTGGACCTGACCGGCTTGCTGGCGGTGGAGATGTTTGCCTGCCGTGACGGATCCGTCCTGGTGAACGAAGTTGCACCGCGGCCGCACAATTCCGGCCATTGGTCGATAGACGCCTGCATGACCAGCCAATTCCAGCAGCTTGTCCGCGCCGTCTGCGGCCTGCCGCTGGGCAGCACCGAAATCCTGCGCCCGGCGGAGATGACCAACCTGCTGGGAAATGAAATCGATGACTGGGCCGCCTTCCTGGCGGAACCGAATGCTCAATTGCATCTCTACGGCAAGGCGGAAGCGAAGCCCGGCCGGAAAATGGGACATGTCACCCGGCTGAAATAGGCGCGCTTTTCAGGAAATCGCCCACCACAGGAAACCGCCGAGTATCGCCCCGATATTCAACGCGGGCGGCACCATCGCCCCAAAAAGCGCAACCCCGTAATAGCCTTTTCGGTGGGCCGCCAGACCGATGACCACGGCGGCGAGACCGGTCAGCGGATAGACCAGGCAGGCATTCAAGGTAAAGGACGGGATCTCGGCGATCTTCGTATTGATCACCAATGCGACCGATACGAACAGCGCCGTCAGCGGGCCAAGAGTAACAGACGACAGGATAATTGCATTGCGGGCGTAAACACTGTCCCTGCGCCCGGCAAGGATGTCCTCCTGCTCAGGCTTCAGAACCTTGTACATATTCCGCGGCAGATTGCGGAAAAACCCGTCGCCGCTGGATGCCATGCCGACGTCCCTTTATGTTCAGAACGTGACGTTCGGTCCGGTCAACCGTTCGCCCGAGCACCGTAATGTTTGAAAGCCTTGGCCCGGCGAAGCGGGTAACCGAGCACCGTGGCCAAACGGCTCTTCATTTTCGGCACTTTCATCACATCCGCGATGCGTCGATCGAGGAAGGCCCATGTATCCGCGAAGCCTTCCGACTTGTCGTTCAGCCAGAACAAGACCGTGCTGGAATAGACGCCGGCAAGCAGCGCGCGTTTGGAATAGAAATTCCAGTCCGTTGCCGTATCGCCGGCCTGGTACCACATTTCATCCACCGTCCTGTACAAGGCCTGGGCCGCCATTGGGGCGTTCTGCGGCAGGGCGAGGAAGGCCATGGCCTTTCGGATCGCCTCGCGATGCGGGGCGTTCTGTTCCAGCCTGACCCGGACTGCGGTCGCGATCCGCTCACGAATTTTCATCGAGGCCAGATCCATCCCCGCCAGGGTTTCCGCCATCCGACTGTCAGCTTGCCTCAGGTGCCAGACAATCATGTCCCGCGCCCCGTCCGGAAAGGCCCGCATGGCGGCGGCCGCATCCAGACCGATATCCTCGGCGCCGCGGATCGCCGCTTCCCGGCCCCAGCCGTCAAAGGGCACATGGGTGATCGCCGCATCCAGGATCGCGTCGCGCAGGGCGGCCGGATCGGCCTTGGCAAAATCAGGCTTCTTCGACTTCGCGGTCATCTTCGACCTCCATCAATTCCTTGGCGCGTTCGGGCATGCCGTAACGCATTTCTTCCTGAAACAGCAACAGGGACAGGTCATCCATGCGCTGCGGATAGAGCGTGCCGTCCAAATGATCGATCTCGTGCTGCAACACGCGGGCATGAAACCCCGAAACGGTCTTATCAATGACATCGCCGCGCGGCGTTATCGCCTGCAGCCGAACCGTTTCGAAACGCGGGACGAGACCGGTCAATCCGGGAACCGACAGGCACCCTTCCCAACCATAGGCCTTTTCTTTGCCGATCGGCGTCAGGACGGGATTCACCAGGGCGGTCAGGGGCACTTCTTCCTCCCCTTCCTCGAGCCGCGTCTTCGAGACAAAATATACGATGACGCGCGCCGGCACATGAACCTGGGGCGCCGCCAGACCGGTTCCACCCGCATCCTGCATGGTTTCGATCATATCGGCGACCAAATGGCGCGTCTCCGGCGCCGTGGGATCGGCCACCGGGTCGGCCTTGCGGCGCAGGACGGGGTGCCCCATACGGGCTATTTTCAGTATTGCCATGCTTTCTTTATGGTATCGGGCCGGCCCAAGGTAAAGAGCAGTGCGGCATCGGGAAGCATCCCCTGCCCCCCTTTTCAGCCGGGAATCCCTGTGCTATACGCTCGCCACCGCGGGGAAAACCCCGCGGAAATGGTATCTATTGCCATTCGAAAAATCTATCGACCCTGAAAGGTGGTGAAAGCAGTGCAGGTTACCGTACGCGATAATAACGTTGACCAAGCACTTCGCGCGCTGAAGAAGAAGATGCAACGTGAAGGCATCTTCCGCGAAATGAAGCTTCGTCGGCATTTCGAAAAGCCGTCGGAAAAGCGTGCACGCGAACGGGCGGAAGCCGTTCGTCGTCATCGCAAGCTTCTGCGCAAGCGGCTTGAGCGGGAAGGCTTCTAGAGCATACCCGCTCAATATCGGGCGGCTTTCGCCGATCCGGTTGCATCAGGCGTCCTCGGGCAGGTGTTCGGGGGCGTTTTTGCATTTTGGCCGCAGATTTCTGCTCGATGCTCTATTCGAATGGCCGCGAGGGACCGCGTAAATTGGGTCTGACAGCTCGGTGCTTTGCCGCCTACACTCACCCCACAACCAGCTTGGGTGACGGACAATGACCTCCAAAAGCACAAAAGAACCCTGGTCCGTAGAGGCGCCAGACTTCGGCAAGAGCCTGAAGGGCGTCGGGTTCAACCTGTTGGTTGCGGAAATGGAACCCGCCGTCGATTTTGCGCGCCGGGTCCTGAATGCGGAAATCCGCTACTGGAATGAGGATTTCGCCGTTCTGTCCGCAAACGGTTTCGCGTGGATGCTGCACGCCGACCACACCTATTCCAACAATCCGTTACGGGGTTTCGTCCGGGACGCGAATGACGATCCGGTAGAGGGACGGGGCATCGGCGCAGAGTTTCACCTGTACAACCAGGACCCGGATGCGGCGGAACAGAGGGCAAGGGACTTTGGCGCCATCGTGCTCGCCGGCTGTCTGAACAAACCGCATGGGCTGCGCGAATGCTACATCCTGGATCCCGACGGCTATTGCTGGGTCGTCAGCCGTCCCCTAGGAGTAGGCGAACACTGAGGGCTGCGTCCCGCCTCAACTGACATCCTTGTGCCGATAGACGATGTCGCGCAGGGTCGCCATGCCCAGCGGGTGACGCTCGTTGTCGACGACCAGGGCGCGGTCCATGCCGACGCGGCCCAACAGCCGGACCGCGTATTTCACGTTCATGTCCGCCGGCAGGGTCAGGACCGGTTTCACCATGATCTCGTAGATAGAGGTCCGCACCGTGGAGCGGCCTTCCGCGATCACCTTGCGCGCGATGTCGTCGATTGCGACCAGCCCGAATTCGTCCGCCAGGTCACGGCGTTCCACGACCAGGGACGTCACCCGGAATTCCCGCATCATGTCGATCGCTTCCTGCACGGTCGCCAGGCGGTCGATTGTGTGCAACTCCCGCACCATCACGTCGACGACGCTGGTATAATCTTTATCGCTCATCCCATCCTCCCTCGGAAACGGGCCCCTGACCAAAGCGGGGTTCCGTCACACTTCATCCTTGATTTCGTCCGCCATGGCCGCCAGCTGCCCGCGCAAGCCGACGGCATCCTCTATATCGATCTGCAGGGCAAGCCCCATATTGCGGTCCTCCAGCAGCCGGCCGCCCTTCTCGACGGCCTCCAGAATGCGACGCGCCCTTTCCGCCACCACCAGGAACAGGACCACGTCGCGCTGGCCGCTGAGGTCCAGGCCGAAAAAGGTCTTTTCCACCTTCAGCCCCTCGCCATGCGCACTACTGATGATGGTTGCGCCGGTCGCTCCCGCTTCGCGAGCCGCCTCGATAATGTCATCGGTAACCTCGTTATCGACGATCGCGATCAGCAACTTCATCTTCATCCGATCTCTCCTTCCTGAGCCCTCAATGCCATCTGCCTGTTTCGCCAGGCGGTGAGGGCAACATCGATCTGCACGAAACCCATGACCGTGATCATGGGAAACAGACTGGCAAAGGCGATAAGCCCGAACCCGTCCAGGATCGGGCTGCGTCCGGGTATGGTCGATGCCAGACCAAGGCCCAGCGCCGTCACGACCGGCACGGTCACGGTCGAGGTAGTGACCCCGCCGGAATCATAGGCAAGCGGCACGATCCATTTCGTCTGCCCACGCGCCACGAAGACTGTCTGCACCACCACGATTGCATAGCCGGCGACAATGTAGAGGTAGAGCGGATCGCCGGTAACGATGCGAAATGCACCAAGCGCCACACCGATCCCCACGCCAATCGCAACAGCGATCCTGAGCCGTGTGGCCGGCAGGCCGCCCGCCGACATTTCTTCCGCCTTTATGGCCACGGCGATCAGCGACGGTTCGGCGATCGTCGTACTGAAACCGATCGCCGCAGCGAAAGCATAGACCCAGAAGTACAGGGTCCAATCCACACCCGACACGGCGTCGGTGATCGCCCCGACGAAATCAGGATGGGTCAGTTGCAGCGCCATCGCCTCCCCTACTGGAAAAAGCGCCCGTTCCAAGCCGACCAGGAAAAGCGACAGGCCGACCAGAACATAGGTGAACCCGCCCAGGATCCGGCCGATCTTCTTCGGCTTCTTGCGGATGACAAGTAGCTGGAAGCCGAGCAGAACCGCTGCAATCGGCAGAACGTCGAACATCGTCCGGCCAAGGGAATCGAGCAGATCCAGCAGCAACGTCATCCGATCCACCCCAGCACGATGCCATAGACCATCACGAAGATCATGGGAGACAGGCTGGCCATGGCAATCAAACCGAAACCGTCGATCATCGGATTGCGGCCGCGTATCACGGATGCCAAACCGACGCCCAAGGCGGTCACCAGCGGCACGGTGATCGTCGATGTCGTAACCCCACCGGAGTCGTAGGCAACACCGATGATCTCATCGGGTGCAAAAACGGTCATCGCCGCGACAAGGACATAGCCGCCAATGATCAGATAGGGCAGTGGCCAGCCTTTCAGGATTCGGATCACCCCAAGGACCAGGGCGGCGCCCACCGACACGGCGACCGTGATGCGCAGCCCCATCGCGTAATTTGCCATGGCTTCCGTATCGCGGGCGAGCACCCCGCCTTCGGCCGCGGCCTCTGCCGCCTCCTTGGCGACCGCGATCAAGGCCGGCTCGGCAGCGGTGGTGCCGAAACCGAGACAAAAGGCAAAGGACAGCAGGGCCGTCAAATTGCCCTTCTTCGCAAAGGCCTGAGCCATGTCCTCGCCCAACGGGAAAAGCCCGAGTTCAAGGCCTTGAACGAAAAAGGTGAGACCCACGACGACAAGGATCAGTCCAGGCAGAATTTCGTCGAGATTGGGGAAAGGTTGTTGAAGGACGAAGACCTGGAATACAAAAATCACCAGGATGATGGGCGCAAGATCCCTGAGGGATGAGAGCATGAGCCGCGCCAATCCGAGGAACTGAGACCGCATTCCCTATCCCGTATCCGTCCCGACATCGCGGCGCCGTTGGCCCGCTGATCCTCGGTTTTGGCATGTTGCGCCGCGAAAACACAAGGCTTCAGAAGCATCGGTCCAAAGAGAAAGGGCCCAGCATCGCCGGGCCCCCTCGTGATTTGCGCACCGAAAGGACGCTTAGTCCATTGCGGCAACGATCTTTTCGCAGACCTCCTTGGCGTCCCCGAAGAGCATTACCGTATTGTCCTTGAAGAACAATTCGTTCTGCACCCCGGCATAACCGGTCGCCATGGACCGCTTGATGAAGTAGACGGTGCCCGCCTCCTCGACATCCAGGATCGGCATGCCGTAGATCGGGCTGGTTTCATCCGTCTTGGCTGCCGGGTTCGTGATATCGTTTGCCCCGATGACGAAGGCGACATCGGTCGAGGAGAAATCACGGTTGATCTCTTCCAGCTCCAGCACATCGTCATAAGGCACATTGGCTTCCGCCAACAGCACGTTCATATGCCCCGGCATGCGTCCGGCCACGGGATGGATCGCATACCGCACGCGAACACCGGACTCCTTCAACGCATCCGCCATCTCACGCAGGGCGTGCTGTGCCTGGGCGACCGCCATGCCGTATCCCGGCACGATGATCACGCTTTCCGCGTTTTTCATGAAATAGGCAGCGTCTTCCGGCGCACCGGAGGTAACCGGACGGTCGTCATCGCCGCCGCCGGCCACCGCCGCGCCGCCTTCCGCGCCGAAGCCGCCGAGGATCACGTTGATGATCGACCGGTTCATGCCCTTGCACATGATGTAGGAAAGGATCGCACCCGAGGACCCAACCAGCGCCCCCGTGACGATCAGCGCCGTGTTCGCCAGCGTGAAGCCGATGCCGCAGGCCGCCCAGCCGGAATAACTATTCAGCATAGAGACGACGACCGGCATATCCGCCCCACCAATCGGGATGATCAACAGCACGCCGATCACCAGCGAAAGGATCACGATGGCCCAGAAGGCCGTCGGATCCTGGGTCATGCAGAACCAGACGATGAAAGCCACCAGCAGCAGGCCCAGCAGAGCATTGAGCGGATGCTGCCCTTTGAACATGACCGGCGCCGACCGGAAGATCGCCTGCAACTTCCCGAAGGCAATGATGGATCCCGTGAAGGTCACCGCCCCGATCGCAGTGCCGAGCGACATTTCGATCAGGCTGCCGACCCCGATCTTGCCGGGCGAACCGATGCCGTAGGCTTCCGGCGTATAATAGGCCGCCGCGGCGACGAAGACCGCCGCCAATCCCACAAGACTGTGGAAAGCCGCCACCAGCTGCGGCAAGGCCGTCATCTGGATCTTCAAAGCGATCACGGTTCCGATCGCACCCCCGATCAGGATGCCGGAAATGATCAGTCCGTAACTCAACACGCTCGGCATCGCGATGGTGGTGATCACCGCGATCAACATGCCGATGATGCCGTAGAGATTACCCTTGCGCGCGGTTTCGGGCGATGACAGCCCCCGCAGCGCCATGATGAAACAGATTGCCGCCACCAGATAGGCGTAACCGGCTAGATTGGCCATCTTTCAATTCCTCCTTGATCCAGATGCCGGGCCGGTCAGCCCTTGCGTTCTTTTTTCTTAAACATGGCGAGCATGCGGTTGGTCACCACGAAGCCGCCGAAGATGTTCACACTGGCCAATACCACCGCGAGGAAACCGAATATCTTGCTGATATTCATATCCACGGGACCCGCGGCGATCAGCGCGCCGACGATGATCACGCTGGAAATCGCGTTGGTGACCCCCATCAGCGGCGAGTGCAATGCCGGCGTCACGCTCCAGACCACGTAGTAGCCGACGAAGCAGGCGAGGACGAAGGCGGTGAACAGGAACAGAAACGGCGACCCGGAAGAGGCAACCACCTCGCCCGCGCCGGTTCCAGAGATTTGCGCGGCTTGCACGGCCAACGCATCCGCCTTGGCGGCCAGGCTCTCCGCCTGGGTCGACAATTCGGAAATCTTATCGAGAAGTTGCTGCTTATCCATCGCCTACTTCTCCTCCCCCGCATTGCTGGGTGTTGCACTGGTTTCGGTGTCGGCCTTCGGTGCCTCCGCGGCCGGAGCCTCCGGCTTTGCCGCTTCAGCCTTCTTGGCCGCGGATTTCTTCGAAGAAGATTTCTTGGCCGACGACTTCTTGGCCGCGCTCTTCTTCGAGACCTTCTTCGCCGGCGCCGAGGATCCCGCTTTCTCGGCATTGGCCTTCACGCGTTCCTCGACGATTTTCCCGTCCCGCGTCACCAGCGAGCCTTTGATGATATCGTCCTCATAGTTGATCGAAAGCTTACCGCTTTCCTTATCGATCAACGGCGTCAGGAAATTGAGCAAATTCTTCGCGAAGAGCAGGCTGGTCGTCTCGGGAACGCGGCTCGGCCAGTTGCCGTGGCCGACAAGCGTCACGCCATGCTTCTTGGTCACCTTGCCCAGCACGGTCAGCGGACAGTTTCCGCCTGCTTCCGCAGCCAGATCGACGATCACCGAGCCCGGCTTCATGCTTTTCACGTGGTCTTCCGTCACCAGCACCGGTGCCGCCCTGCCCGGGATCAAGGCCGTGGTGATGACGATATCCATCTTCGGAATGGTCTTGGCGACCAGTTCGGCCTGCTGGCGTTTGTAGTCATCCGACATTTCCTTGGCGTAGCCGCCCGCGGTCTGGGCTTGCTGGAATTCCTCATTCTCGACCGCGACGAACTTGCCGCCCAAGCTTTCAACCTGTTCCTTGGTATCGGGACGTACATCCGTCGCGTACACAACCGCGCCAAGGCGCTTAGCCGTCGCGATGGCCTGAAGCCCGGCAACGCCGACCCCCATGATGAACACATTTGCGGGTGTCACGCGCCCCGCCGCCGTCGACATCATCGGAACGGCCCGTCCATACTGCTCGATGCCGTCCAGCACCGCCTTGTACCCTGCGATATTCGCCTGGGACGATAGAATGTCCATCGACTGCGCACGCGTGATCCGCGGCACGAGTTCCATGGCGAAGGCCTGTACGCCTCTTTCCGCACAGGCACGTACAAGCGTACCGTCGGTCAGGGCGTTCATCTGGCACAGCAGGATCTGACCCTTACCGAGAAGGGCAACCTCGTCCTCGCCGTCGGCCTCGGTCATCGGGCGTTGGACCTTTAGCACCACGTCTGCATCCTTGACGGTCGCAGCGGGCGTGGCCGCAATTTTCGCCCCGGCTTCCTCGAACGTCGCATCCGAAAGGGCAGCACCGTCACCGGCCCCTTTCTCGACGGTCACGATACAGCCAAGATCGACGAATTTCTTGACGGTCTCAGGCGATGCAGCAACGCGCTGTTCCCCAGGCCGCCGTTCTTTTAGAACTGCGATTTTCATGAAGGCGTTTGTCCCCTCGCTGATCGGACGGCGCTGATCGCCGACCGTTACCAAGCGTCCATTAATCCGGAAAGGTATCAGCTAGCAGCCAGCTTGGGCCAGACCGTCCTCCCCTCGCCCCACTTTAATGACACTGCATCGCAAAAAAAAGATGGCCTCTGCTGTCCTTAGGTCGAAGATAGGACAGATCGGCGGAATTGCCGCAGGAAATTGTCTGTTGCGACAAAGCGTGATCACCGTCATTGGTCACCTTTTGCGGGATCGGTAACCTGATCGGAAATTACTCGACCGGGAATTGCCCCCGCATCTACTTAGTCGGTTGGAACATACGGTATGCAGAGTTTTGACGACCTTCCCGTCCAGGACGAGGAAAAGACAGAAAGCTTGGTTCAAGCACTGGGGGAAGACCGTTATCTGGACCTCATTTCGTTGGTACCGCCCGAGGTCGAAAAAATTCTGGCCCGCTACGGCGGCCCCGACGGCGACAGGGCGGCCACCACAGCCCCCGAGGCACCGGACCGCCGCCGCGATGCGCACACCCTGAAAGGGCTTGCCGGCAATTACGGACTATCGCGCCTTGAGCACACGGCCAGGGCCCTGGAGGCGGAACACCTCTCGGATGCGGAACTTGACCAACTGTTGGGCAGACTGCAGACATGCATTGATGAAATCATAACGATCGGCAATCGATAACGTATTGGCGTTTGGGTATCATACGGTGGCGATGTGGGGATAGCGCCGTCGAATTTCGTGAGCACAACGCCGGGGCCGACAACTGGGGGATGGTTTTATGAAGGTTCTTATTGTCGACGACAGCTTGCCGAATGCCTTGCTGATCGAGGACCTGCTTAGAAAATTGGATTTCGTCTATACGGTCGTTTTCACCGATCCCGTCAAAGCCCTCAACTGGGCCGCGGTCGAAACACCGGACCTGCTGGTTCTGGACTACATCATGCCGGATATCGACGGGGCGGAGTTCCTGAAGCGTTTCCAATCGATCGAACGAAACCAGCATGTTCCCGTCGTCGTGGTGACAATCGACGACAAGCAATCGACGCTGCACGACATGCTGGATGCCGGCGCCACCGATTTCGTCCGCAAGCCGGTCGACGAGGACGAATTGGTTGCCCGATGCCGCAACCTCCTGCGCATGCGCAGCTATCAGGGGGAATTGCAGAAAACGGTCGAACGCCTTCACGTCATGGCGACCATCGACTCGCTGACGGGTGTTTGCAACCGGCGGCACTTCCTGGATCGTCTGGAAACCGAGGTCGCCCGCGCCCAGCGATTCAACGAGCCGCTTTCCATCGCCATGCTGGATGCGGATCATTTCAAATCCATCAACGACAGCCATGGGCATGCGGTCGGGGACAACGTATTGCGCGCCTTGACCAGGGCCTGTGTGGAGATGCTCCGCCGTCACGACATTGTCGGCCGGTTGGGAGGCGAGGAATTCGCGATCTGCATGCCCGAAACCACCATGGACAAGGCGCAGATCGTTTGCGACCGCCTTCGGCAGAATATCGCTGGGCTGAAGGTAAAGTCCGGCCAGGCGGAGGTTCAATTCACCGTCAGCATGGGCGTGACCCAATACCAACGCGGGAACGACTCGCTGGAGTCCTTCATGTCGCGCGCCGACGGTGCGCTTTATCAGGCCAAGAACCAGGGCCGAAATCAGGTCATCCTCGCGATCCCGGACGAAAACGGAAAAGACCAGGCATAGGCTGGCCCCGGCAAGAACGCTCTCACGCTGAAGTGAGATGGAATTGACGATGATCCGGCGCTGACGCGTCTACTATCCGGACCGTGTGAACACGGTTGGGAGAGAGATGATGCAGCGTTTCAAGGCTTTGGCAGGTGTGTTGGTCGCCGTGATCGTCGGCCTTGGCTCCTTTTCCGTGGCCGCTGCGCCGGACGGCATCCGAATTCTGGAATCGCCGCATGGTTTCAAAGAACTTGAGGAACGCCTCGGAAAAGCAATCACCGATCACGGCATGCTGCGCGTGTTCAAGGCAAGTGCCAGCGCGGCGGCCAAGGGGCGGGGCATCACGATCCCCGGCGACAGCGTCTTCGGCGTATACCGCAACGACTTCGCCGTCCGCATGATCATGGCGGATCCGCTAGCGGGCACGGAAGCGCCGATCCTGATCCATGTCATGGAACAACCGGACGGCACCGCCGACCTTGCATACAAGACACCTAGCAGCGTTTTCGCCCCCTACGCCGCCGGCGGAACGGCCTTGTCGGAGATGGCAATAGAACTCGATGCCATTTTCGCGGCCATAGCCGAACAAGCGGTCGCCCCGTAACGCGTTTTAGAAACTTAGAGACCCGCTTTCTTCAAAGCCGCCTTTTGTTGCTTCTCAAGCGTTTTGACGTCGAAATCGGTGATCAAGTCGTGGAACAGCTGGTACCAGTTCACTTCCGCCTTCAAATGCAAGAAGACCGATCCCAACCCGATCGCGGCCCTGTCCATCAGTACGAATTCCCGCGGCGGCGTGACACCGCCCAGCTTGCGAAGTTCGACATGAACCTTGTGGGCCACAGAGGCCCCATATAAGCCGCTCTCGCTTTCCTGGATCTTCTGCACCTTGTCTTCCATCAGCGGCGCATAAATGAAGCCCGCCCAGATATTGAGCACTTCCAACAGTTCATTGGACAAATTCTCGAAACCCCAGGTTTCATAGGCATGCACCGCCAGATCCCGATCCTCATCCCGCAAGGCCCTGTACAGGTCGATCACGCCTTGAACGAAACTCGGCGGGAACACCCGAATGCAGCCGAAATCGAGTAGGTTGATGCCATGGTCGTCGCGCACGGCGTAATTGCCCAAATGCGGGTCGCCATGGATCACACCGAAATTGTAGAACGGTACATACCACGCCCGGAACATCGCGAACGCGATGTCGTTCCTGACCGTCAGCGGCGCTTCCTTGAAGTCCATCAGGGGACTGCCGTCCAGCCAGGTCATCGTCAGCAGCCGATCCGTCGTCAGCTCCGACAGCGGTTCCGGAACAGTCACCCGGTCTTCTTCGGCCAGCATGGCGCGGTAGAGCAGCATGGCGCGGGCTTCCCGTCGGTAGTCGAGTTCCTCCCGAAGGCGTTCGGAAATCTCGGCATGAATTTGGCCTGTGTTGATCGCGTTGTCATAGCGCTGATAGATCGAAAAGATCAGCTTCAACTGCCGCAGGTCGGCTTCGACCGCTGAGGTCATATCCGGATATTGCAGCTTGCATGCGACCTGCTCGCCATCGGCGGTGACAGCGCGGTGAACCTGGCCCAGGGAAGCCGCATGAGCGGCCGTCTTTTCGAAATTCTCGAAATTCTTGGCCCAGCCCGGCCCAAGTTCCGTGGTCATCCGGCGTTTGACGAAGGGCCAGCCCATCGCCGGCGCGTTCGACTGCAATTGCTGCAATTCTTCGACATAGTCCTTGGGCAGGGCATCCGGGATGGTCGCCAGAATTTGCGCGACCTTCATGAGCGGCCCCTTCAAGCCGCCCAAGGCGAGTTTCAGGTCTTCCGCATGCCGTGCCTTGTCCAGTTCCATGCCCAAATAGCGCGCACCCGCAAGCCGGGCGCCGACACCGGCCATCGCGCCGCCCACGCGCGCATATCGTTTCACCTGCCCGGTCAGGCTCTTTTTCTCAGACATTGCACTCGCATCCCATCATCGGCTCTTGCCAGCCCTTTCGAAGATTTGGTCATCCCAGTCTGTTTACGCCAGCCCGCCGCCGGCGGACCAGGATCCTGAGACACGGCTTTCGTCGGCCGGACAATGGATTTGTTTCTGAATTTGATCCAGGTCAACGCGGAGCGGCCGGTATCTGACAAACTTTTGCGTATCGCAAAACTTTCCTGGCGTTGCTTGTATTCCCCGCGAGCGCGCCGGGGTCTTTCGGAAGAGAAAGAGAGATGAGCAAGGTCAACATTACCAAGGGCCCTGGTCCGACTTTCGACAGAGGCGATCATTTCTGGCCCGCGATTTTCGATCCGTTGCGGCAGTTCGGAGCGTCCGTGGCGCATTTATTCTCCCCAAGCGCCGAGGCCTCGCAGCAGGACGGTAAATACACGATCAGCATCGAACTGCCCGGTGTCAAAGTCGAGGAAATCGATGTCTCGGTGGACGACAATGTCCTGACCGTCAAAGGCGAGAAAAAGTCAGAACGCGAAGAAAAGGACGAAGACCGCCACATATACTTCTGTGAACGAACCTTCGGGTCGTTCCAACGTTCTTTCAGACTTCCATCGGATGTCGACCCTGCCCGCATTGACGCAGGTTTCGTCGACGGTGTGCTGACCGTTTCCCTTCCCAAACGTCCCGAAAAGGAAACGTCCCGCACCAAGATCGATGTGAAGTCTGCTTAAGTCGCCTCCCGAGCACGCATAAAGGTCAAGCTCCCTATACACGTGCTCGAGACTGGTGGGCCGAAGCGTAACTGCTTCGGCCCTTTTTTTGTCAAAATCCCTGTGCCGCCAACCATTCGGCGATCCGCGCTGCGACCTTCGGCCAAGACCGATCCAGCATCATGCCATGCCCGGTTTCCTCAAAGAATTCGGGGCGTCGTCCCAAACGACGGCCTGTCGAGCGAACGAAGGCTTTTCGGATCAAGGTATCGTTGGATGCACCGAGGATCTGGATCGGCAGTTTGTCCTTCCAGCCATCGGGCCGTAAACGCATCCCGCCATGCATATCCATCGTCGCACGCCGGGATTCCCCGTCCATCTGACTGAAATGGCGCGCCAGAACTTCCGGGTCGTCCTCCGCCGAAAACAACGCGCCCCGCATCACGTCCAATGACGCCCATTTCGGGTCCATCTGCTGTAGCAGGGCGATTTCCCCGAGCAGCGACGGATTCCACATCGCCAAACTCAAGGCCGGTCCGGACAATCCGGTCGGCGGCACCGAGGCCAGCAGGACAAGCCCCATCGCAGGCCCTTCCTCCAGATAGCGCATGCCGACGAAGCCGCCCATTGAATGCCCGATGATGACCGGCGGACAGGGCAGATCCTCGATCACGCTCGCGAGGTCCGCGGCATAATCCTCGATCCCGAAACTGTGAAGCCGCTCATGCCCGGCACTGCCGGCATGCCCACGAAAACTCGGCGCGTAGCAGGCAAATCCCTGCGAGGCGAACCAGGGCAGAAAATGCTCGGCCCAACACCAAGCGCCGGCGAAAGCACCGTGCAGAAAGACCAGGGGCACCGGCCGAGGGGCTACCCCTTCCGGAGGAAGGGCACGAAGAATCTCCAACCCCACCGGCATTTCGGCCGCTGTATCCGTCACACCAACTCCAATTCCAAGTCCGATTTGTCAGAACGTCTCTTCCAGACGGTCTATGAATCGGGAGACGACGCCAAGCCCCTTGGCCCAGAAGGCCGGATCGGACGCATCCAGACCAAACGGCGCTAGCAATTCCTTGTGCCTCAGCGTGCCGCCCGCCCGCAACATATCCAAATACTTGGCCGCGAACCCCTCTTCCGCTTCCTCATAAAGGGAATAGAGGGAATTCACCAGGCAATCCCCGAAAGCGTAGGCGTAGACGTAGAAGGGCGCATGGATGAAATGCGGGATATACATCCAGAACGTCCGGAAATGATCGTCGAAGCGGAAGGCGTCACCTAGGCTTTCCCGGCTGACATCCATCCAGATGTCGCCCAAATCTTCGACAGAAAGCTCGCCGTTCTTGCGCGCGTCATGCACCCGCCGCTCGAATTCGTAGAAGGCGATCTGACGGACCACGGTATTGAGCATATCCTCGATCTTCGACGCCAGCATCGCACGGCGGCGTTTAGGGTCCTCCGTTCCGGCCAACATCGACTGGAAGGTCAGCATTTCTCCAAAGACCGAGGCGGTTTCCGCCAGTGTCAGCGGTGTATCCGCCATCAAATGCCCCTGGCCGCCGGCCAGAACCTGATGAACGCCGTGCCCGAGTTCGTGGGCGAGGGTCATGACGTCCCGCACCTTCCCCTGATAATTCAGCAGCAGATACGGATGAACGCTGGGCACGGTCGGATGTGCGAACGCCCCAGATGCCTTTCCCGGCCTGGCCGGTGCGTCGATCCAGCCGCCGTCGAAGAATTTCTCGCCAATCGTCGCGAGTTCCGGCGAGAACCGCCCATAGGCATTCAAAACCGTGGACTGCGCCTGATCCCAGGGGACGAGACGGTTGTCCTCATCCGGCAAGGGCGCCATTCGGTCCCAATAGTCCAGCTTGTCGACGCCGAACCATTTCGCCTTCAGGTGATAGTAGCGATGGGACAGATCCGGGAAGGCCTGACGAACAGCGGTCGAGAGGGCATCAACAACCTCGTCCTCCACGTAATTCCGCAGATTCCGGGCCGATACCGGTCGGTCGAAGCCCCGCCAACGGTCCTCGATATCCTTGTCCTTGGCCAATGTGTTGGTGATGTAGGCGAAAAGGCTGCCATTTTCAGCCAGCACCGACCCCAGGCTGTGAGCGGCTTCCTTACGCTCAGACGGTTCGCGGGACGACATGCGGTCCAACACCTGGGTGTTGGTCAGCATTTCCCCACGTAACGGAAAACGCAGGCCGGCCAATGTCTGGTCATAGAGGCGAACCCAGGCGCTGCGACCGGCGACCGATTTTTCATGCAGCAGGCGTTCCAGGTCATCCGCCAATTGATGCGGGCGCATCACACGCTGATCCCGGATCCACGGGCGATAGGCGGCCAGTGCCTCACTTTCGGCCAGCAGGTTTTCAACAGCCGCGTCTTCCAGCCGGTTCAGTTCCAGCGTGAAAAACAGTAAATCGGAGTAGATGGCATTCGCCCGTTCGTTGACGCCTTGATAGAACCGGCCAATGTCGGGATCCGTGACATTCCCGGAATAGACCAGCTGCGCAAAGCTCATGAGCTTGGAAAGAAGCTCGTCGATGCGTTCGTATTCCTGTATCGCCGCGGCCAGTTGATCACCATTCAAACCGTCGAGGCGACCTGCGAAGCTTTGCCTGAACAACGATGCACTCGATGCTGCCGCGTTCAAATCACCGTCAACGGACGGATCATCCCGGCCCGGATACAGGTCGCTGAGGTCCCATTCAGGCAAGTCGCCGAGATTTTTAATCGTGGAAGTGCTTTGACCGTCACTCATGGCATCTTTACTCCACACCCTGGAAATTCCTATCTTTCAACTAAATAGAAAAAGGCTGGCAGGTCCGGAATACAAGGGCCGAAGGGAAAAACACGGTCGAATTCGAATTCCGGCCGCATGGGAGGCGAACGAATGGTGGATTACGCGCAGGCACCCAACCTGCCGACAATGTTCTTTGAGCAATGCGACCGTTTCGGCGACGCGCCCTTTCTTTGGGAAAAGCGCCACGGTGAATGGACTCCGCGCAGTTGGTCCAACACGGCTGACGAGGTTGCCCGGCTGGCCGCCGGCCTTGAGGCGAAGGGCATCGGCCCGGGCGATCGCGTCGTGCTGGTATCGGAGAACCGGCCAGAATGGATGATCGCCGACCTTGCGATCATGTCGATCGGCGCCGTGACGGTACCCGCCTATACCACTAACACGGTGGAGGACCATCGCCATATCCTGACCGACAGCGGCGCCAAGGCTGCGATCGTTTCCAACCAGGACCTGGCCGAACGCCTGCTGCCGGCAGCGTCCGGGACCGGCCTGGAATTCGCAGTCATGATCGACGCGCTACCCGCCAACGCCTCCGCGGACCTGCCCTTGTTTCAGCAGGCCGACCTGATGGCGGGCGCAGACGGCGGCTCGATCCGGGAAAAAGCCCGCACACTCGACCGGGGCGCCATGTGTTGCATCATCTATACGTCCGGGACCGGCGGCGTACCGAACGGGGTGATGCTGAGCCACGGCAACATCATCTGTAACGCCCTGAGCGCCGAGGACATGTTGTCGAAGCTGCCCGGCTTCGCGATCGGCGGTGAGATTTTCCTGTCCTTCCTGCCGCTCAGCCATTCCTACGAACACACGACCGGCCAGTTCGTCCCCATCAGCATCGGCGCCCAAGTCTATTATGCGGAGGGCCTGGACAAACTGGTCCAGAATATCGGCGAGGTCCGGCCGACCATCATGACCGCCGTTCCGCGTCTGTACGAAACCATGCGTACCCGAATCCTTCGCGCGGCGGAGAAATCCGGCGGCTTGAAGGAGAAACTGCTGCACAAGGCCGTCGAGATCGGCAAGAAACGCTATCGGGACCCGGGCTCTCTCACTTTGTGCGAACGTGCCCTCGACCCGCTGCTGACGAAACTTGTCCGCAGCAAGGTTTCGGAACGGTTCGGCGGACGACTGAAGGCCTTCGTATCCGGCGGCGCGCCGTTGAACCAGGACGTCGCCCAATTCTTCACCGCCCTCGGCTTGCGCATTCTTCAGGGATACGGCCAGACCGAGGCCGCGCCTGTGGTCAGCTGCAACTATCCGACCTTGAACAAATTGCACACCGTGGGCCCACCGCTGGAGGGTGTCGAGATACGGATCGCCGAGGATGGAGAAATCCTGGTTCGCGGTGAGTTGGTGATGTTGGGGTATTGGAACGACCCGGACCGGACCGCCGAGACGGTGAAGGATGGCTGGCTGCACACCGGTGATATCGGAAAGCTCGACGAAGACGGTTATCTGATGATCACCGATCGGAAGAAGGACATCATCGTCAATTCAGGAGGCGACAACCTGTCCCCGCAGCGCGTCGAGGGTATCGTCTGCCTGGAACCGGAAATTGCGCAGGCCATGGTCTATGGCGACAAACGTCCGCATCTGGTCGCGCTGCTGACGCCGGACCCCGATTGGCTCAAGGATTGGCAGGCGGAAAACGGCGCGATTGAAGGTGCCTGGAACGACAGTCCGGCCCTGCGCAAGGCGCTGCAGGAGGCATTGGACCGCGTCAACAAGAAGCTCTCCGTCATCGAACGTGTTCGGCGCTTCATCATCGTGGACGAACCATTCTCCATCGAGAACACCATGCTGACGCCGTCGATGAAGATCCGCCGCCACATCGTCAGACAAACCTATGGCGACCGTCTGGAAGGACTGTATTCGAACTGATCCGCGGTGGCTTTCGACGTCCGGTCAGGTACCTGAATAGGCCTTGTACCAATCGGCGAACTTCTGGAGGCCTTCCTCAATCGACGTCTTCGGCTCGAAGCCGAGGTCGCGGCGCGATGCGTCGATATCCGCATAGGTCGCTTTGACGTCACCCGGCTGCATCGGCTTGAAGTCGATCTCCGCCTTGCGGCCAAGGGCATTTTCCAGCGCATGGATCATGTCCAACAGGGGCTCGGGCTTATTGTTGCCCAGATTGTAGACGCGGTGCGGAACCTCCTCGTCGCTGCGTTCCGGCGGATTGTCGAGACTGGCGATAACACCAGCGACAATATCGTCGATATAGGTGAAATCCCGCTGCATGTCGCCGTTGTTGAAGACGGGGATCGGCTTACCGGACATGATCTTCTCGGCGAAAATATAGGCCGACATGTCAGGGCGACCCCACGGGCCGTAGACGGTGAAGAAGCGCAACCCGGTCATCGGGATACTGTAGAGATGCGCGTAGGCGTAACTCATCAACTCGTCCGACTTCTTGGTCGCGGCATAGAGGGAAACCGGATTGTCGACCCGGTCCTCGACCGAAAACGGCAGCTTCTCGTTGCCACCGTAGACCGAGGAGGACGAGGCATAGACCAGATGCCGCATACCGGCCCTGTGGCGGGCATATTCCAGGATGTTGAGGTGGCCCAACACGTTGGTATGCACATAGGCATGCGGGTTCACCAGACTGTATCGAACCCCGGCCTGGGCCGCCAAATGCACGATCCTGTCGATGTCGCCGAAATCTTCAAGCGCACGACCCAGGGCCGCCTGATCGCCGATATCGACCTTCTTGAAGACAAATCCGTTGCGTCCCTGCAAGCGCTTCAGCCGCGCCTGTTTCAGGGCCGGGTCGTAATAGTCGTTCAGATTATCGATACCGCACACACGCTCACCCCGGTCCAACAGGACTTCGCAAACATGCATTCCGATGAAGCCAGCCGCACCGGTAACCAGAACCGTCATCTCTCAAACCGCCAGATTGTCGTACCCACCAAGCCGCCACCGGAGAGACCGATGACCGTCGAAGGCCCTCGTATACGGGATCGTTCCGCGCAAATCACGCGTAAAACACCGCCTCCCGGACTTGTCGTTCGTCATATGCCACTTGTCGCGCGGTTCCGCCTGATTAGATCCTTTTGCGAACGGAACCCGTCGCCGCGTGCAAGACAGTCTTTCCTGAATAGGTCAGTAATGCTAACCTATTTTCTAGGCTAATATCATTCGGGACGGGAACGGTGTTCACGCGTAGAGTGGATGCCAGGATCCGGCGTAAAAAAACAACATTGCCGGTCCAAGGGAGTAATCCGCGCGACGGATGCTTGCCCGGGCCCTTTTGAGGTGTGGAGGAAGCAGATATGGCGCTAGCCCATGTCGATTTGGACGACAAATATACCCTGGAATCTGGACGCGTATTCATAACCGGGACCCAGGCCCTGGTTCGACTGCCGATGATGCAGCGGCAGCGCGATCACAAGGCCGGCCTGAATACGGGCTGTTACATTTCCGGTTACCGCGGCTCTCCGCTCGGCGCCTATGACCAGCAGCTTTGGAAGGCGCGCAAGTTCCTCAAGAACAACAACATCCATTTTCAGCCGGGCCTGAACGAAGATTTGGCCCTGACCGCCATCTGGGGCACGCAGCAGAACGAATTCTTCGGTGACAACACCGTCGATGGCGTCTTCTCCATCTGGTATGCCAAAGGACCCGGCGTGGACCGGTCCGGCGATGTCCTGCGGCATGCGAATTTCGCCGGCACCTCGAAGCATGGCGGTGTACTGCTGCTGGCCGGCGACGATCACACCTGCAAATCCTCAACCACCGCGCATCAGACCGAATACGCCTTCATGGACGTGATGATTCCGGTCCTCAACCCGGCAGGCGTTCAGGAATTCCTGGACCTCGGCCTGCACGGGATTGCGATGTCTCGCTATTCCGGCTGTTACGTCGCCTTCAAGACCATCGCCGAAACGGTAGACACCTCGGCATCGGTCTATGTCGACCCGCACCGGGTGCAGATCCAGCTGCCTGACGAGACTGAATACAAGATGCCGGAAGGCGGATTGAACATCCACTATCCGAAACAGGCCCTGGAAGCGCTGGCCCAGGAAGAACATCTGCACCGCCACAAGCTCTACGCGGCGATCGCCTACGCGAAGAAGAACAAACTCAACCGTCCGATGATCGAAAGCCCGAAGAAACGCCTGGGCATCGTCACGGCCGGTAAGTCCTATCTCGATGTCCGTCAGGCGATGGACGACCTTGGCGTCGATGAGGAATTTGCCAAGGAATTGGGAATTTCCGTCTTCAAAGTAGCCATGACCTGGCCCCTGGAACCGGACAGCATTCGCGAATTCTGCCAGGGCCATGAAGAAATCCTCGTGGTCGAGGAAAAGCGCGCGCTGATCGAGAACCAGTTGAAGGAACAGGCGTATAACTGGCCGAACGACAAGCGTCCCCGGATTTATGGAAAGTTCAACGAGAACCGCGAGTTGATTTTGCCGTCCTTCGGCGAATTGACGCCGGCCGTGATTGCCCGCGTCGTCGCGCAACGGCTCGAACGGCTACCGCGGGGGAACGCGATTGCAGGCAACGAACGGTTCTCCAACCGGCTGGCCTTCCTGGATGCCAAGGATCAGCAACTCGGCGCCCGTAAACCTTCCATTGCGCGGCTGCCGTATTTTTGTTCCGGCTGCCCGCACAACACGTCCACGAATGTTCCGGAAGGATCGCGCGCCTATGCCGGGATCGGTTGCCATTTCATGGCCCAGTGGATGGACCGAAATACGATGACCTTTACCCAGATGGGCGGTGAGGGCGCAGCCTGGATGGGCCAGTCGCCGTTCAGCAAGACGAAGCATGTCTTCGTGAACTTGGGTGACGGCACCTATCAGCATTCCGGCACGCTCGCGATCCGCGCCGCCGTCGCCTCCGGCGTCAACATCACATACAAGATCCTGTACAATGATGCCGTCGCCATGACCGGCGGGCAGCCCCATGAAGGGGTTCAAACCGTGCCGGCTGTCGTCGCCCAGGTGACGGCCGAGGGGGCACGCAAGGTCGTCGTCGTCAGCGACGAACCTGAGAAATATCCGAACGGCATCTTCCCGCATGGTGTGACAGTCCATCATCGCGACGATTTGGATGCGGTTCAGAAGGATCTGCGGGAAATCGAGGGCGTAACGGTCATGGTTTACGACCAGACCTGCGCCGCAGAGAAACGCCGCCGCCGCAAGCGGGGCAGCTTCCCAGACCCGCAGAAACGCGTCTTCATCAACGAACTCGTCTGCGAAGGCTGCGGCGACTGTTCGGTCCAGTCCAACTGCCTCTCGGTCACGCCGCAAGAGACGGAGTTCGGCCGTAAGCGCAAGATCGACCAGTCGTCCTGCAACAAGGACTATTCCTGCGTGAAAGGCTTTTGCCCAAGCTTCGTGACCGTTCATGGCGGTCAGGTCCGCAAGGGGTCCGGCGTCGTGCAAACCGCACCCGCCGGCGTGTCAGGCGTCCCCGATCTGTTCGAAGCCTTGCCGGAACCGAAAACCCCGACCGTCGAGGAAGAGCCCTATGGCATTCTGCTGACCGGTGTCGGCGGAACCGGCGTCGTCACCATCGGCGCGATCCTCGGCATGGCGGCGCATCTCGAGGGCAAGGGCTGTTCCATCCTGGACATGGCCGGCCTTGCGCAAAAAGGCGGCCCCGTGATCAGCCATATCCGGATTGCCAAGAAGCCCGAGGACATTCACGCCGTCAGCATCGCCGCCGGCGGTGCGGATGTGCTGCTTGGCTGCGACATCGTCGTCGCGTCGGGCACGACGGCCCTGTCGAAGGTTGAACGCGATACAACCGTCGCCATCGTGAATACCGAGAAATCCATCACCGGAGATTTCACGCACAATCCCGACTGGATTTTCCCGACCTCGGAAATGAAGGAAATGATCGCCGAATCCACCGGTCCGAAGAACGCGCATTTCTTCAACGGATCGAAGCTGGCGACCGCGTTGATGGGCGACAGCATCGCCAGCAATATGTTCATGTTGGGCTACGCCTTCCAAAAGGGACTGGTGCCCGTCAGCCTGGAAGCGCTTGAAAAGGCGATCGAGCTGAACGGCGTCGCCGTGAAGCTGAACCAGCAAGCTTTCCTGTGGGGCCGCCGCGCCGCGCACGACATGGAAGCGGTCCTGCGCATTACCGACCAGCAGGAAAACAAAGCCAAGGCACCCGCCGACGAAGACGACGGCTTTGCAAAGAGCCTGGAAGACATCGTTGAAAAGCGCATCGCCTTCCTTAAGGACTACCAGAACGAAGCCTATGCCCGCCGCTATAAGGACTTCGTCGTCGACGTCCAGCGCCGGGAATCCCGAGTTGTGACCGACGATTCCCTCGCCCGGGCGGTTGCGCGTTATTATTTCAAATTGCTCGCCTACAAGGATGAGTACGAAGTGGCGCGCCTCTATACCAGCGGCGAATTCATGAAAAAGCTGCACAAACAGTTCGAAGGCGACTTCACGCTGAAATTCCATTTGGCACCGCCGCTCTTCGCCGAGCGTGATCCCGAAACCGGGCGCTTGAAGAAGAAGGAATATGGCCCGGCGATGCTGAAGGTCTTCGGGCTGCTCGCCAAACTGAGAGGGTTGCGCGGAACGCGGTTCGATCCGTTCGGCCATACCGAGGAAAGGCGACAGGAACGCGAGTTGATCACCGACTATGAAGCGACGATCAAAACGGTCCTCGAGGGTCTGAACCGCGACAACCACGCGATCGCCGTTCAGATTGCCGAAATCCCGGAACATATCCGCGGTTATGGTCATGTGAAGGAAAAGCACATCGCCGACGCCAAGGCCAATGAAGCGGCGCTGCTGGAACAGTTCCGCCGCCCGCCGAAGCCGGACGCGAAGAACGCCGCTGAATAAACTCTACATACCCATCAGGTTATCGAGGGGCCGCCTTGCGCGGCCCCTTTTCTTATGCCCGTTCCAAACGAAGTGTCGGGTCTATGTCGCTCGTCCGGATGCAGCGATGTCGTCGGCAGCGGGTACCGCCGTCCCATCGGCCCAGGGCGATGTCTTGCAAAAATCCAGGAACTTATCGAGCGGCATGGGCCGCGCGATGTAATAACCCTGGGCGATGGTACAGCCGATTTCGCGCAGACGCAGGAAGCCTTCCAGGTCTTCCACCCCTTCCGCGGTCACGCTGAGCCCGAGGTTCCGGCCAAGATCGACCGTCGACCGCACAATGACATCGTCCTCCCGGCTGTGGGCCAGGTTCAAAACGAATGACTTGTCGATCTTCAACTCGTCCGCCGGCAGACGTTTCAGGTAACTCATGGAGGAATAGCCGGTTCCAAAATCGTCGACCGAGACGCTCATCCCCATATCGGACAGGTTGTCCAAGGTCGCGAGCGCCTCTTCCGGCTCGTCCATCAGCGCGCTTTCCGTGATCTCCAGGGTCAGCACCTCGGCCGGCAGCCCTTTCTCCACCAGCAGCCGGCTCAAGATCATGACGATCTCATCGGTCGCGATATCCTTGGCGGATAGGTTCACGGAGATCTTCAGGTCCAGTCCGTCGGCGCGCCAAGTCGCACAATCGGTCATCGCCTGCTCAAGCATCCATCGGGTCAAGTGGCGAATATTCCCGGTCTGCTCCGCAAGTGGCACGAATGTGTCGGGAGACAGGTCTTTCATATGCGGGTGATGCCAACGGGAAAGCGCCTCCGCCGCCACGATCCGACCCGTCGCGATATCGACCTTGGGCTGATAGACCAGTTGGAACTGGCCGGATTCCAGCCCTTTGCGCATTTCCCCCATCAGCATCAGCGCCTCGGGCCGAGGACGGTCCTCCACCGGATCGAATATATGCGTGGACTTGCCTGCCAAACGTGCCTTGTACATGGCGAGCTCAGCCGACATCACGAGGTTCGCCCCATTGTCACCGTGTTCCGGAAACAGCGCCAAACCGAAGCGCAGGCTGATATCGACATTGCCTTCACGGGCCGTGATCGGGTGTTCCATCGCCCGGATCAGCGAAGCAAGAAGCGTCTCTCCGCCCTGCGCCCATTGCTCCCCGTTCAAGACCAGGCCGAATTCGTCACCGCCGATCCTGGCCACCATGTCATCCGCCGCCACGTGCTGGCGAAGCCGCTCCGCCACGCCCTTGATGATTCGATCTCCGACCTCGAAGCCGAGAGAGCTGTTCATTTCCTGGACACGTTCGAGCCCTACGATGACGGCGGCAAAGGGTTTGTCGGGGCTCTTCGCAGCGCGCTCATTCACTTGGCGCAGAAATTCACGACGGTTCGGCAGCCCCGTCAGCGCATCGTTCCTGGCCTGGTGGGAGATCGTCTCCTCACGCCGCTGGATGTCCGTCATCATCTTGTTGAAGGCTTCGGACAATGCGCCGAATTCATCCTGTCGGCGATAGGGAACCTCGGCGCTGTAATCCCCTTCCCGAACACGTCCGGCCGCGGTGGTCAAATCCCTGACCGGTCGGGTAATGCCGCGGGCCAGGAACACCGCACCGACCAGCGTGATGAATAACGCCGCGACCAACAACGCCGCCAATTGGAAGAGCAGTTCCCGGGTCCTCGCCAGCGCGGGATCGATGGTCGAATGGAAAAGCAGGGCCACGGAAACCTTGCGTCCCTCACCATGGATCTCGGTCGCCGTCGTCACGAAGGTGCGCCCTTCAACGTCGACCAGGCTTGGCCCGACGGGCAGTTCCTGGTTCGCCGCGATATAGGCTTCCAGGGACCGGCGTTCGGCCCCCGCCGCGGTGGAGGCAGCCAATCGCCATTCTCCGCCTTCATTCATGATGAAGCTGACCCAGGTCGGGAACGGGGCCAAATTCCGGATTTCAACCGCAAAGGCATCATCGATTTCCATCGCGAAGGCGATCCACGCGATTGCATCGGGCGCCAGCACGGGCAGCAGGACCATATCGTAGAGCCGGTCGTCCATCGACACGATATCGAAAGCGACACCGTCCACATCGGCCCGTTCGACCAGGTCGGAGAAGGGAAACTCCCGGCCCATGACTCCGTCCCGGGCGGTATCGATATCAATTTCACCGTCGAGGGAGATCAGCAGAACACGGTCCGCGGCGACCCTGTCCCTGAAATTCTCCAGAACGGACCGGCGTGTCGGCTTGTCGCCCTGCGCGATCGCGTTCCGGAAGGCGAAGTCCAGCGTCACCGCCGTTGTCGTTTCCGCCAAGGCCCGGGTCGTGTTCTCAAGATGAGTCAGGAAGACCTGTTCTGTCGCCGCCAATTCCACCCGAAGGTTCTCGATCGCCGAACTGCGGGTCGAAAAGTAAACCGCTATGGCGCTCAGGACCTGCACGGCGACCAGGATACCGAACGCGAAGATGATCAGCTTGGATTGGAAACTAACTTTCATCCAGCGCGCCTGCGGCTCAGCGGGAATAGAGCGATTTTTTGACTTTACGAGGCGGCTTCAGTTCGAGTTTCTCTCTGATTTCCAGCCCTTCCCCGGCGACGGTGACACTCTTTTCGATCGCCTTGCCCTTCAACCGCGGGTGCCAGATTTTCAGTACATAGTCGCCATCGGGAACGCCCTGCATCCGCACGTTCCCATCCTTGCCGGACAGACCGTAGAAGGGCGTGTCGGAAACATAAATATACGCCAGCATATGATCGTGGATGTTGCAGCCGAGCGCGATCAGGCCGGGATTGTCCAGCGTTAGTGGTTCCGTCACGCCACGCGTGGGCTGGCGATGCTCAAACGCTTTCGCCTTCGAAAACGAATAGACGTGATGGGCGAAACTATCGCTGTTTCGGAAACTGACACTGCTGTTCACCGGAACGGTCGTCACCAGAGGATCGAATGCCTGGCGGTATTGATTGACCTCTACATCGACCGGTGCGGGTGCCGCCGGTGCCGTTCCATCTGGCACTTCCAGCGTCGCGATAACGTCTTGAACATCCGCGCCATCGCCATCAACGAAGGACAGGGTGACGTCGGCAGCAGCCGAAATCGAGGCAAAAGCCGCCCATGCGCAGAATGCGCCAATCAGGGTCCAGAACCCGACTGTTTCAGGCAGCAACCGTGTCATCGGAATGCCGAAAGCCTCCCATCGCCATATGATAATATAATACCACAGGCCCTTGGTTTCGACGCAAAACACTAATTTTTAAATTAATTTGAAGTGAATCACCGTATTTCTAGGGAATCAACTTGAAATACTGTGATGACGAAATAATCGCCGGTCAGACCATTCCAATCGCGGCCATATAAGTTTCCAGCAGCGCTTCTTCTTCCTTGCGCTCATTCAAGTCCTGTTTCCGCATGCGGATGATCTTGCGCATCACCTTCACATCGAAACCAGTGCCTTTCGCTTCGGCGAATACTTCCTTGATATCGTCGGCAAGCGCCTGTTTTTCCTCTTCCAGGCGCTCGATCCGCTCAATGAAGGAACGCAACCGTTCGCCGGTCACACCCAGTGCTTCGGACCCAGTCGCGGTTTCGTAGCCGGTATCGGTATCGTTCTGCATGGCGCCGGTGTCGGACATGAAAGACTCTCCATCCATCGATCAGAATATGCGTCGGATAGGCTCGGCGAAATCGCCTGCCGAAGACCGCGGACCATACAGTCCGGCCCCCACTTTAACAACGCCCGGCTATCCTTTACCTTTCCGTTTTCAAGCAGCCCCATCACGAAACCAGTCGCCGACCGCGGCCGGGTAAAACGTCGCCGAAGGGCAGCCTCTAGGGAAGGAACAATTCGATGCGCCGCCGAGCCGCTTTCACGCGATTGGGAACCGTCTTCGCCCTGATCGGACTCGTTGCGTGGGCCTTTACGGTATCGTCCTCCGCCAAGGCGCAGGGCGAACGGGACCATCTGCTCGCGACCGCATCCGTCGGCGGCACCTATTTTCCGGTCGGGGTTGCCCTGTCCACCCTGATCAAGATCAAGCTTCTACCCCGCCAAGGCATCGGCATGACGGCTATCAAATCCGCCGGTTCCGAGGAGAACGTCAGGCTTTTGCGCAGCGGCGGCGCCCAGTTTGGGATCTTGCAGGGGTTGTACGGCTACTATGCCCGCCGAGGCGTCGGACCTTTCGAAGCCGACGGTCCGGACGAGAGTCTGCGATCCGTCACGATGCTGTGGCCGAATGTGGAACATTGGGTGATCCGGCGTGAATTCCTGGATACCGGCACCATCGACGATGTGATCGATATGGATGGGGAAGCCCTGTCCCTCGGTCGGAAGGATTCCGGAACGCTGGGATCCAACAAGATGGTTCTGAGCAATCTGGGAGTCGAGGATATCGAGAACGAATACAAGCTGAGCTATCTCGGCTATGGAGCAAGCGCGAAGGCGTTGCAGGAAGGCAGGATTGCCGGCATGTCCACCCCAGCGGGCGAGCCGGTGGCGGCCGTCACCCGCGTCATGAAGGCATTGGGGGAAGAGGTCGTCCTGCTGGGTTTCGACGAGGGCGAAGCGGCCCAGGCGGATGGCGGGCTGGGCCTGTTTCAGCCATACACCATCAAGGTCGGGACCTATCCGAACCAAACGGAAGACGTTCAAACGATCGCACAGCCCAATTTTCTGGCTGTTTCCGCCGATCTAGCGGATGAGGACGTGTACATGATCACGCGCACGATCTTCGAAAATCTGGACTATCTGGGTGGAATCCATAGGGCCATGAAGGCTCTTTCCGAGGAGAACGCGCTGGTCGGGCTTCCCGTGCCATTGCATCCCGGCGCGCAGCGCTATTTTGAGGAAATCGGACTGGACATTCCCGCCCATCTGACGACCCGTTGACCGGACCGCCCGTCAGGAAGCACCAACGCGTGCCGGATTAGTGGGCTTTCTTGATTTCCTCGGAAAACTTGGCTTTCTGCTCGGCAGAAGCCTCGGTCTGATACTTCGCTTTCCAGTCGCTGTAGGGCATTCCATAGACGATTTCGCGGGACTCGTCGGTCGACAGGTCGATACCTTTTTCCGCCGCGGCCTCGCCATACCAGCGGCTGAGGCAGTTACGGCAGAAGCCGGCCAGGTTCATCATATCGATATTCTGTACATCGGTGCGGTTGCGAAGATGGTCAACCAACGTCCGGAAAGCGGCTGCTTCAAGCTCGGTCTGGGTCTTCTGGTCGATGTCCTTCATTCTTCCGTCCTCTCCCGCAAAAAATTCGCATTGAACCAGACTTAGGCGGTCCCGCGATTATTCCAAGTTATTCCGCGCTTAAATATCGCGGACCGTTTCTTCTATGAGCCAATCGACGACCTTTTCCAGGGCTTCCTTATCGGTCGCGCCCTCGGCCTTCGCTTCGGAGTAGATCCGCCGCTGATTGTGGGAACTTGTCCCGCGCGAAAGGATCGTTCGGGCATGCGCCGCTTCCGCAACGCAATCCAACCGCTCCTGGTCTTCCTTGGTCAGTTCCAGGATCTCTTCCAGCAGCGTGCCATAATCCACCACCTTGCCCGCGCCGAAGTCGACAAGCCCCTTGTCATAGCCGTGTCGCTGCGCACGCCAGCGGTTCTCGTTGATCAGCATGTTGCTGTATGTCCGCCAGCGTTGGTTCGTCCGCCGCAACCGCAACAACATCGACAGCAGCGAGGCATAGATCGCCGCGACGGATATTCCGTCATCCATATATGTGCAGATATCGGCAACCCGCATTTCTAGCGTCGGGAAACGCCAATGCGGCCGGATATCCCACCAGATCTTCGAGGCATCTTCCAGCAGGCCGATATTGACCATGGTCTGGACGTGGCGCGTGTAATCGCTCCAACTGTCGAAATGTTCCGGCAGGCCTGTGCGCGGCAATTCGTCGAAGATCGACAGCCGGTAGCATTGCAGCCCGGAATCCTGACCGCCCCAGAAGGGAGAGGACGTCGTCAGTGCCAGAAGATGCGGCAGGAAGTAGGAAATCTGCCCCAACAGATCGAGCCGCAGATCATCGTCGTCGATGCCGACATGGACATGCATACCGCAGATGACCATGCGCTTCGCGACCGTCTGCAGATCGTTGGCCAGGACGTTGTAGCGTTCCTTGTCCGTATGGTGCAGGTCGCGCCAATTCGCCATCGGATGGGTCGAGGCGGCAATCATCGCGAAACCCTTTTCGTTCGCCGCGGTGGAGACCGCGCGCCGCAGGGCCGCAAGTTTCTTACGCACATCCTTGATCGAGCCGGCGACATCCGTCCCGACCTCGACCTGCGCTTTCAGGAATTCAGGCGTCGCGAAACCGACCCCTTCCCCGACCGCGTCGATCACCGCATCGATCACCCCCTGGCTGACATCACCGTCTTCGGCCAGTTGGCGGGTTTCCGGGTCGACAAGGAGATATTCTTCCTCGATCCCGACCGTAAAGCTGTTGTCATCCGTGCGCATGAAAACCGGATAGACCGCCGGGGTATTCCCGTCAACATTCGGAAGTTGGCCGCGGCGGTACGAAGAAATCCAGCTCAGGTTCGATGCAAGGTGAACTGAGCCTTGTCCGTCAGGACGGCGGTGAGCGCTTTTCCGAGGATCTCCGCATATTGCGCCTGGCCCTCTTCCGTTCCAATCAGGTCCTGTCGAACCTCGAAAAGGACATTGGGCAGGCCGGCCGGCAGGGCATGGCGTTCGATCGTATAGCCATAGGCGTCCAGGCCCGAATACGGCTTGTTGTCGCCGATGGTGAGATCCGGGTTTTGGGCCTCCAGGGACGCGATGGTCGCCTTGGCCAGACGTTCGTCGCGGTTGTAGAGAACGCCGATATGCCAGGGCCGCTTCACTCCGCGCATCTCGTCGGTACAGGAATGCACGGAGATGATAACCGGTGCCTCAAGCCCCAATTCATCGGCGCGGCGGCGTTTGCCGGCGACCAATCCTTCAACAGCATCATGATAGGGTTTGAACAATTCTTCCTGACGCTGCTTGTGGTCCCGCGCGGTCAGGCCCCGGTTTCCGGGCACGACATGGGCGTCGCTAATCTCCCGAATACTGGTGAAATCGTCCGTGGGGCGGTTCATGTCGATGACCAGCCGCGAAAATCCGCTGAAAATCGCCGGCATGTCCAGAACGGGCGCCAACCGTTGAGCGACCCCTTCCGCCCCGATATCGTAGGAAATGTGATAGTTCAGGCAGGCAGGCGTAAGGCCCAGGCCGTTCAGACGGCTTGGCACCTTATTGGAGGCATGGTCGCAGACAATAACTCCCGCGGCCTTTCCATCCGGGTTCGTAATGTGAAATGCTGGCGGATCGAACGGTGTCAGTAACGCGTCCGGCTCGACAGCACGTGCTTCGGGGCACATGAAATTTCCGAGTCGTCTATCCCTGTGATGCACAGAGCGCTACCCTGCGGCTTCGGTACTAGATATGATATTTCTCGGCATAAGCAACCGGAAAGCAGTATGGCCCAACCCTTGACAGATGCGGAGCGTGAGAAGCTTCGGAAGATTATCGGCGTTATGCGATCCGCTACGATCGAAGGCGAACGCAAGGCGGCCGAGGAAGCCGCTACCCGTCTGGCGGCCGCAAACGGCATGACGCTGGAGGAAGCCGAACAGGAAGCCTTCAGCGAAGAGGATGACGGCCGACTGAACGCCGATGAACGCGCCGCCCAGCAGCGCGAGGCAGCCCGCTGGGCCGCCAACATGGTCCGCATGACCAACGCCTACGAAGCGTCGGAAAAATATCGCTTCATGATGGCGCGGGAAGAAGCGAAACGCCGCGGATTGGGTGAGCAGGAGAACGACACGCGTGCGCGCCGCCTGTCCGGCAATCGCCCGCGAAGTTATATTCCGGGGAAGGATGACGAGTTCCGCCTCATCGCAGGCCTGCTGCGCGATGGCGTCAGCCTGGAACGGACCGCGGAACTCGTCGGTGTCAGCACCGTGGATGTCGCGCGCGTCTGGCTGTTGACCCGCGGCAAGCGCGCCGCGTAAGGCCCGTACATTCTTGAATTCCAAGGGCTTCCAGGACCCTGAGCAGCCGGAAACCCCGCCCTGAATGGGGCAAACCTTGGCTTTCCCAACATTGGTGATACCATCATACCAAAATCATAAGTGGGAAACGCCCCCTTTCATGGCCGCGCCAGACCTTCATCCCATCGCCCACGAGAATCTGGGGGATCGGGTTGCCGCAGAAGTATTGCGCCTGATCGCATCCGGAGAATTCGCCCCAGGCGACCGACTTCCGGCGGAACGGCGTCTGGCGGAAATGCTGGGCGTCAGCCGCGTGTCGGTCCGGGCCGGGCTGCAGCAGTTGAAAGCACAGGGCCTGTTGACGGCGGTGCGCGGCGGCGGAACCCGCGTTGCCGAACCACCCACCGGAGCCGATCCCGCGCTCACGGCCCTTGCCCAAATCGACCGTGGCAGTCTGGCCGACCTGCTGGAATTGCGATCGATGCTGGAATCCTGGGCCGCCCGCCGAGCCGCCCATCGGGCGGACGAGGACGATATCGCGGCAATAGAACTGCAGGTCGAACGCATGAGGACCGCGTCGGGTGACCGGGCCCAGGTGGATATGGATTTCCATCTGGCGATCGCGAAAGCATCGGGCAGCGTCGTCTATCGTCACTTGATCGGTGTCATCCGCGGTACCTTGTTCGAGATGCTCCGCTACAACAGGGACGAGTTGTTCGGGGAACGGGAGGACGATGCGGCCGTCATGCGTCAGCACGAAGCAATCATGCTGGCAATCAAGGGCCATGACGGCGACGCCGCGGCCCGGGCGATGGCGGCGCATCTCGATTGGGTCCGGACCCACTACGTCGCTGCGGGCCTGTTTCCGTAACGACCATCATCCGCCGTCGATACATCCTGCCATCGATACACTTGCCCTTGAGTGAGCGGAACTGAGCCTGAACAAGATTCAGGTGGCCCAGACGCAACCGCCGTGCTACCCGCTCAGGCCCTGCACCGATGCGGGGTTTTCCAATGCTGGAGGAAGGGCATGGAGCGGGAACACGCGCAACAGCGCAACTTCGCCCAGTCGAGGACGACGGCGCTGATTCTGGTCATCACGGCCGTCAGCGGTTTCTCCTTCAGCATGGGGATGACCTATCCGGTCATCGCGCTGGTCCTGGAATCACAGGGGTTCAGTGAGACGGAGATCGGCATCAACGGTGCGATGTCTGGCCTGGGCCTTTTGATCTCGGCCTTTTCCATCCCGCGCCTGTCTCGCAGCATCACCTATCGCGCCATGATCGCGGTCAGCGCGGCTCTCGGCTGCGCGATCATCCTATCCATGAACTGGATCGAAGGTTTCTACGTCTGGTGCTTCGCGCGGTTCTTCCTGGCTGTTTGCGTGAACGGCATCTTCATCGGGACGGAGGCCTGGCTGAACGAATTGCTGGAGGAAAAGCAGCGCGGCACGGTGATCGGCATCTATGCTTCCGTCATCTCCGCCACCTTCGCCCTGGGGCCTGCCTGCATTCCGTTGATCGGTTTCGAGCCGCCTGTTCCGTTTCTGCTCTGCGCCGCCGTCATTGCCGTCAGCGGATTGGTCGTCCTGCCCTTGAAACGCTGGGATGCGGGCGCAGGCGGCGGCGAAGGCGGATCCATATTCTCGATGGTGACCATCGCGCCTGTGATGATGTTCTCGGTCCTCGCCATGGGCTTCTTTGAGGCGGCCGCATTGAGCCTTTTCCCGGTCTATGCCCTGGAACGCGGATATTCCGAGAACCTGGCCGCGCTTCTGGTCGCATCCCTCGCCTTCGGGTCGGTCATCGCCCAACCCTTCGTGGGGAAACTGAGCGATTTGCTGAACGCAAACTGGATCCTGTTCGGCTGCGCCATCCTTTCCGCCGCCATGTGCGCGATCGTACCATCGCTTGCGTTGGACAGCGTCGGCGGTTTCGTCGTACTCGGTGTCCTCGGCGGAACGACCTTCGGCGCTTACACACTGACACTGATTACCCTGGGCCGGCGCTTCAAGGGCCCGAAGCTGGCCGCGGCAATGGCCTGTTCCGCTTTGGCCTGGGGCAGCGGCGGGGTTATCGGGCCGGCAATCTCCGGGCCGTCGATGGACTATTTCGGCAATGACGCTCTGCTGTTCGTCCTGACAGGTCTGTTTGGATTGTTGACCGTTTTCACGATCATCCGACGGACCCTGCAGAAGGTCGCGGCCTAGTACCCCCGTACAGGGTCGACGATGTTGGCCAGGGTTTCGCCGCGCCGATAACGATCCAGATTGTCCAGGAAAGCGCCGAACATGCGGCCCTGCCAATCAGGGACGTAGTCGGCCATATGCGGCGACATGACGACCTTGTCATGGGTCCAATACGGATGTCCGGCCGGCAGCGGTTCCTGATTGAAGACATCCAGGATGGCACAGGAAACCTTGCCATTGTCCAGAGCCTCCAAGAGCGCTTCGTCATCGACCAGCGGACCTCGGGATGCATTCAACAGCACCGTTCCGCGCGCCATGCAGGCAAAGGCCGACCGCCCGATCATGCCCCGCGTGTCAGGCGTCTCCGCCGCGTGGACGGATACGAAATCCGCCCGGGCCATGGCATTGCATAAGCGATTTACCGGCAACAATAGATCCACACACGGCGTTTCTACTTTTCGCGACCTTACACCGATGACATGCATGCCGAGCGCCTTTGCCCGGCGCGCCACCGCGCGGCCGACATGGCCCAGGCCGACTATCGAAATCGTCTTTCCCGCGATCGGCGTCCAGGCATGCTGGGCCCATTCCGAACGGCGCTGTTGCGCCATCAGTTGCGGGAAACCGACATTGGCCATCTGCAAAGCAGAAATCGTGTATTCGGCCAGAAACTCACTCAGAACGCCGGCAGCATTCGTTACCGAAACACTGGAAGGGTCCCATGGCGTCAGATGTTCCACACCGGCCCCGGCATTGGATACCCATTGGACGGAAGAAAAATCGACGACCTGCCGTAAGGCGCTTTTGGGCATGCCGCTGCCGGGGGCGACAAAAACCACCGACGGCGAGAAATCGCGCAGCGCAGACTGGATCGCTTCGGGTTTAGAGCAAACCCTGTAGTCGGTATTTTCCAACCGACTCATACAAGGGGAAAGAAATGCCTCGGCTTCGTCGCTAACAATCAGGACGCGGGGAACGGCACCCTCCGACATAACAACACCCTTCAACAATAAGCACCCGACGCGATGCACCGGCGCGCGGCGCGAATACAACGGTCGACAAGCGGTAGGATGGCAGACGCTTCCCTGTCAACGCGAGCCGCGCCGACATGCCGAACTTGTGAAAATCAGAGGGTGACGCGGTAATTCGGCCGACCCGAACGAGCCGACCGATTTCCAGAACTATGCGTCGATCCGACGGTATTTGATACGGTGCGGCTGGTCTGCGTCCGTTCCCAGGCGCGCATGGCGGTCCGCCTCGTAATCCTCGTAGTTCCCTTCGAACCAGACCACCTGGCTGTCCCCCTCGAAGGCGAGGATATGAGTGGCGATGCGGTCCAGGAACCAGCGATCGTGCGAGATGACCACGGCGCATCCGGCAAAGTCCAACAGGGCTTCTTCCAAGGCGCGCAGGGTATCGACGTCGAGGTCGTTGGTCGGTTCGTCGAGCAGCAGCACGTTGGCGCCGGATTTCAGCATTTTGGCCAGGTGGACGCGGTTGCGTTCCCCGCCCGAAAGCACGCCGACCTTCTTCTGCTGGTCGCCGCCCTTGAAGTTGAAGGCCCCGACATAGGCGCGGCTCTGCATCTTGCGTTTGCCGAGCTCGATCATGTCCTCGCCGTCGGAAATTTCCTCCCAGACCGTCTTCTTCGCATCCAATGCATCGCGCGACTGGTCGACATAGCCGAGCTTAACCGTATCGCCCAGGCGCAGGGTCCCCGAATCCGGTTCCTCGTTGCCGGTAACCATCTTGAACAGCGTCGTCTTACCCGCGCCGTTCGGGCCGATGATGCCGACGATACCGCCCGGCGGCAGCTTGAAGCTGAGGTCGTCGATCAAGAGCTTGTTGCCGAAGGCCTTGCGGACGTGATCCGCCTCGATCACCAGATCGCCCAGGCGCGGACCGGCGGGAATAACGATCTGCGCCGTTTCCGTCTGCTTGTCGCCGGCTTGCTGCAGCAGTTCCTCGTAGGCCTTGATACGGGCCTTGGACTTTGCCTGCCGGGCGCGCGGGCTGGCTTGGATCCACTCGCGTTCCTGCGAGATGCTGCGCATGCGGGCAGCTTCCTCGCGCCCTTCCTGTTCCAGGCGTTTCTGCTTCTGTTCCAACCACGAGGAATAGTTGCCTTCGTAGGGAATGCCGCGACCCCGGTCGAGTTCGAGAATCCAGCCCGTCACGTTGTCCAGGAAGTAGCGATCGTGAGTGACCATCACGACGGTGCCGGGATAGTCGGCCAGAAAGCGCTGCAGCCAGGCAACGGATTCGGCGTCCAAGTGGTTAGTCGGTTCGTCGAGCAGCAGCATGTCAGGCTTGGACAGCAGCAGCTTGCAAAGCGCCACGCGACGGCGTTCCCCGCCCGACAGCTTGTCCACCGGGCTATCACCTGGCGGACAGCGCAGCGCGTCCATCGCGATTTCAACCGTACGGTCCAAATCCCACGCATCGGCGGCGTCGATCTTTTCCTGCAATTCCGACTGCTCGCCGATCAGGGACATCATCTCGTCGTCGTCGGTGACCTCACCGAGCTTCATCGAGACTTCATTGAAGCGATCGACAACGGCCTTCATTTCGCCCATGCCGTCCATGGCGTTCTCGGCAACTGTCTTGCTGTTGTCGAGCTGCGGTTCCTGTTCCAGGTACCCGATCTTCACGCCGTCTGCCGACCAGGCATCGCCGCTGTATTCGGTGTCGATGCCCGCCATGATCCGCAACAGCGTGGATTTACCCGCGCCGTTATAGCCGAGAACCCCGATCTTCGCGCCCGGCAGGAACTGGAGATTGATGTCTTTCAGGACCTGTTTGCCGCCCGGATAGGTCTTCGACAATCCACGCATACCGAAAACATACTGATAAGAAGCCATGATCCGCCGCCGCTAAATGAGATAGATATGAAGAAAGACCCCTCGTTTCCCGGGTCCGGCGCGTTTCTAGCGGATGCTGGGGAGGTGATCAATCGGAAGCCTGCGCCGCAGCGGCCGGGACCAAGCCGGGCCCTGCGCTTCCCCCGCCATCGAAAACGCGATATCTTGTACTGCTGGATCGCATACTTACATAGATGAATGTGATCTGATTAGTATGGTGGACTGAAGCAGGATGCTTGATATCCAAGCAAAATTCCCGATCGGACAGGTAGTCCGGCACAAACGGTTCGGATTCCGGGGCGTCATTTACGACGTGGATCCTGAATTCGCGAATAGCGAGGAGTGGTACCAGAGCATTCCGGCGGATATGCGTCCGCGGAAGGATCAGCCCTTTTATCATCTGTTCGCGGAAAACCACGACAAAACGCCGTATATTGCCTATGTATCGGAACAGAATCTCGAACCTGAGGATTCTGACATACCCATCAATCATCCCGGAATCGCCGAGTATTTCGAAGGCATGAAAGACGGCATCTATCGTCCGAGACAGAAGGCGAATTAGGCCCGGCAATGAGAGCCTGATCCTGCGAATTCGGCCCAGTTTGCCGGGGATCACAAGTCGCCCAGAATTATTTGCGGAGTAAGCGTTCCAATGGATACCGGCCCTTACGGAGACGGTAAAAAACTGCACAAACACGGTCGTGGTCCGAACGGCGACGGCCGACGTGTGCTGGGCAACATGGTTCTGATTCTGGGTATCTGCGTGATTTTGGCGACCGTCTCACCGGAACCGTTGCGGGCAGCCGCAGTATCAAACTTCCTTATCATCGCTTCTTTCGGCGTGGCGATCTCCGCCCTGCTTCACCGGCAAAAGCCTTTTGTTCCGTATCTGACGCGCTGGGACCAGGCGGTCGTTCTGTACCTTCTGGGCACCCTGGTCGCCACGGTCGTCGACCCGGCCGTCGTGGAAAGTTATCTGCAGTCAAGCGGACAGAGCAGCGCCTTGCCGGCTTCGGAAAATCTGGCGCTTTAGACTTCCGAAGCGCTTGGTTTGCTGATGGCTGGACGGCCGGCGCGCGCCGGGCTATCGATATCGCCGTCATGCTGAAAACGTCCAAGTCCTATTCATCACTTTGCAACGACTTCCGCTGGTCCATTCCAGACCGTTACAATATCGGCGTCGATATCTGCGACAAACATCCCGCGGAAAAAGTGGCCTTGATCCACAAACGGGATGGACAGGACACGCTGCCATACACGTTCGGCGACTTGAAACGCCTATCGAACAAATTGGCGAACGTCCTGACCGCGCATAGCCTGACGCGCGGCGATCGGATCGGCATTCTGCTGCCTCAGGCGCCCGAAACCGCAGTCGCCCATATTGCCGCCTATAAGGCGGGTCTGATCGCGACGCCGCTTTTCACCCTGTTCGGCGAGGATGCCTTGGAATACCGGCTGGGTGCCTGCGCGGCATCTGCACTGGTTACGGACAAGGCCAGTCTTCCAAAGATCGCCGCGATCCGGGATCGCCTGCCCGCATTGAAACTGATCCTTTGCATCGACGGTCCGGCTGACGGTGCAACCGATTATGGCGCGGCATTGGAGAAAGCGTCGGACGCGTTTACCCCCGTGGACACGGCCGCGGAAGACCCTGCATTGATCATTTTCACATCCGGGACCACCGGCCCGCCGAAGGGTGCCTTGCACGCGCACCGGGTCTTGCTGGGTCACCTCCCCGGTGTCGAATATCCGCACAATTTTTTCCCGCAGCCCGGCGACCTTTACTGGACTCCCGCGGACTGGGCCTGGATCGGCGGATTGATTGACGTCCTCTTGCCGTCACTGCATCACGGCGTGCCCGTGTTGACTTATCGCGCTGCGAAATTCGACCCGGAGGAAACCTTCGTCATCATCGCGGACCATGGGGTCAGGAACATGTTCCTGCCGCCCACCGCCCTGAAACTGATGCGCCAGGTGCGCGACCCGGCGGGTCGATGGCCAATGGATGTTCGTTCCGTCGCCTCTGGCGGCGAAAGCCTCGGCGCGGAACTGCTCGATTGGGGCCGCAGTGCTTTCGGCGTGACCATCAACGAATTCTACGGCCAGACCGAGTGCAATCTGGTGGTCGGCAACAACGCCGAATTCGATCCGATCCGCCCCGGCTCGATGGGCAAGGCGATTCCCGGTCACCGCGTCGCGATCATCGACGACGAGGGCAATGAACTTCCAGCGGGCGAGGTCGGCAATATCGCCGTCCATAGTCCGGATCCGGTGATGTTCCTGGAATACTGGAACAATCCGGAGGCGACGCGTGACAAGTTCATCGGCGACTGGTTGATCACGGGCGACACCGGATCGCAGGACGAGGACGGTTACATCTGGTACGGCGGGCGCAGCGATGACGTCATCACCTCAGCCGGATACAGGATTGGCCCCGGAGAGGTGGAGGACTGCCTGCTGAAGCACGATGCCGTGGCGATGGCCGGTGTTGTCGGCATACCCGATCCGGTTCGCACTGAGACGATCAAGGCATTCATCGTTTTACGCGAAGGGTTCACGCCCTCCGACGGACTGGCCTCCGACATACAATCCTTTGTGAAACATCGCCTCGCCGCACATGAATATCCGCGCCTTGTCGAGTTCATCGACGAATTGCCGATGACGACAACGGGTAAGATCATGCGGCGTGAATTGCGGGCGCGGGGATAGGATAGAAACCGCCGTCAACGCCTTTACGCGGGCGGTGGCTCGGCCTTGGGCTTCCTCGCGAGTCGGGCCTCTCGATACAGAATGAACATACCGCTGGCGGCGATGATCGCGCCGCCGACCCAAACCGTGTTTGCCGGAACATCGCCGAAGACGAGATAGCCGAGGATCGCGGCCCAGAGCAGCGCGCTGTATTCAAAGGGCGAAACGATCGACAGCGGCGCCAATACGAAAGCCTTGGTCAACAGGACGTGTCCGACCAGCGCCATGATCGAAATCGCGACCAAGCCGCCAAATGTCTCCAGATCGATCGGCTGCCAAACGAAGGCGACAAAGACCGACGAAACGACGAGAATTCCGAGGTTGAAATAAAAAACCAACCGGAATGTCGTTTCCGTACTGCCCAGCCAGCGCCCCATCAAGGCAAGGGCGGAATAGGCCAGAAGCGCCAGGAAAACCATGAACAACATAGGATCCAGACCCTTCGCGGAAGGATTGACCGCGACGACCACCCCCAGGAAACCGACGATCACGGCCGCCCAACGATAAGGGCCTACCTTTTCCTTCAGCACCAACGGCGACAGCCCGGTCATCAGCAGCGGGGCGGCGAAGAACACCACAGTCGCATCGGCCAGCGGCACGGTCTTCAAGGCACTGAAGAAACTGAAAGGGGCGAGAAAACCGATCGCCCCGCGAACGACCAGCGCATACGGACGAACGGGTTTCAGTGCCGGTAGACCGCCGAACATGGGCAGCACGGCAAACATGATGGCGAGCACGATCCAGCCGCGCACGAACAACACCTGAACCGGGTGGACATCCGCTTGAACGATAATCTTCACAACCACATCCATGCCGGTCAGGATCAACATGCCGCAAAGCATGTAGGCAATTCCCGCAACGACGTGGTTCTGGCGCTCTATGATGGCTGACTGTGACATTCCGTTTCAAATCATTCGCAATTTAGGGTTAGCTTAACCAACTAATTCAACCCCTTGTCAGAATTCCGCGATCTCCGTCATACTTCGCCAAAGGGCATATCATAGCCGCGACAACAAGACCGGGATCAGGGGGATTCATTTTGGCTGAGACAATCGACTATTATTATTCACACCTTTCGCCGTGGTCCTATTTGGGTCATGAGCGCCTTATCGAAGCCGCGAAACGCGCGGGAGCAACGATAAACTTCAAACCAATAGACGCCGGCAAGGTATTTGCCGCAAGCGGCGGGCTGCCGCTGGCGAAACGGCCTATCCAGCGCCGAAATTACCGTCTCGCCGAGCTGCGCCGGTGGCGGGACGAGGTCGGTATTCCGCTTAACCTTCAGCCGAAATTCCATCCGGCGCCCGACCGGTGCTCCGCACAGATTGCAATCGCCGCGCTGTTATCCGGCTTCGATATCGGCGCGTTGTCCTTGGCATTGATGCGCGGTTGCTGGGCCGAAGACAAGGACCTCGCGGATGAAGGCACTGTTGCCGCTATCGCCACAGCCCAGGGGATGGACGGGGCCGCCCTGCTTCAAAAGTCGAAATCCGACGACGTGATCGCACGGTTCGAGAAATACACCGAGGACGCGATTGAAGCCGGTGTCTTCGGCATGCCCTGGTATCAGGTGGACGGCGAGCCTTTCTGGGGACAGGACCGCCTCTTTTTCGTGGAAAAGAACCTCGGTCTCTAGGCGCGGTCTAGCCAGAAGCCGACAGGATGGCGGCGGCTACGTGGGCTCGGACGGCGTCCGGGTCCACCTCCGTCAGCACGAGGGTATTTCCCTGCGGGTCCGGGTTGGCGACGCTTTGCCCAAAGCGCGTTGACTCTTCGGTGTCGATACTGACGCTGCAGCGCCTACCGTTGAAGTAATCCGGTCGGTCCAGATAGACCGGAACGCATGGATCATGAAGCGCCATGGAGCCGCTGTTATAGCCCCGCAGCATATGCGCCGCCGCCGTGCCCCAACGATGCTTCGCTTCGTCCAACGCATCGATCCAAGTCGGGTCGGCACCAACCTGCATCGTGACATCCAACCCAATCATCACCTTCTCGATCTGGGCATCGAAAACCACGGCCGCCGCATGCGGGTCCGCCCAGATATTGAACTCGGCTGTGTCCGTGACATTTCCGGGCACGAAAGCGGCCCCGCCCATCAGAACGACCCGCTCGATTGACGACGCGACTTCAGGCGCTTCTTCCAACAACCGGGCAACAGTTGTCAGCGGACCGATCGGACAAAGAGTGACGGGGCCTTCCGCGCAGACCTCCAGAATATGATCGATGGCCGATCCGCGCCGCGCGCTGCTTGCAGGCACGGCCAATTCAAGCCCTCCCAATCCGTTCCAGCCATGGATATGATGAATAGCCGGCACCGGATCACGTTGCAGGGGCCGCGCCGCGCCGGCATGCACCGGCACATCATGCTTGCCCAGAAACGCCATCAGCGACCGCGCATTCCGGAACGTATCGTCCAACGGCAGATTACCCGCCACCGCCGTTACACCGGCAAGTTCGAAACCGGCCGTTGGCGCGGCGGCGACCATCAGCGCGATCGCATCATCCACACCGGGATCGCAGTCGATGATCACGCGCGGTCGGGACCCGTTTTCAGCCAACTCAGATCACTCCTTTACATTGTGCGTTGCAGTAGATGCACCGCAATATCGCAATTTCAATACGTACAGTCTGCGTCAAACGAACAATCCTTTCCACTGCGCTTAACAAACTGAAAACATTAAGTCTTTTTTACAGAGCTCGCATTAAGATGATTGGGAGGCGGCGAAAATGGGAGTATATTATTGAAATAATATTTCAACGACCTGCGTGCCCATCTTTTTTAATGCGCGGGTTTGGAATGGCCCGAATGCCGGGCCTTACAAGATCCAACTTTGAGGTCTGCTTAGGAAGGAGCGATCCAATGTCTCTTTTCGGTTCCGCCCATTTCGATAACCACGAACAAGTGGTGTTCTGTCACGACGAGGCTTCGGGCCTCAAGGCGATCATCGCCGTTCACAACACCAATCGGGGTCCGGCACTCGGCGGATGCAGGATGTGGGCCTATGCCAGCGAAGACGACGCCCTGACCGACGTGCTTCGCCTTTCGAAGGGAATGACCTACAAGAACGCGCTGGCCAACCTGCCTTACGGCGGCGGAAAATCGGTGATCATCGGCGATGCCAAAACGCAAAAGACGCCTGCGATGATGCGCGCCATGGGTCGTATGGTCGACCGCCTCAACGGAACCTATACGATCGCGGAGGACGTCGGGACAAATCCGGACGACATGACCGAGATCCGTCGCGGCACGCCGCATGTCAAAGGCGTGAAGGGTGAAGGCGGCGACCCGTCCCCAGCAACCGCCTATGGCGTGTTCTCCGGCATCAAGGCGTCGGTTAAGTACAAATTGGGACGGGAAGACCTGAATGGCCTGCGCGTCGCCGTGCAGGGCCTCGGCCATGTCGGATACGACCTTGCCAACCAGTTGCGCCTTGCCGGTGCCGAATTGGTGGTCACGGATATCGACAAGGCAGCCTTGACCCGGGCCGAGAAGGAACTGGGCGCCAAGGTTGTTTCGTTGGATGAGATTTACGACGCCGATGTCGACATCTATGCGCCTTGCGCGCTCGGTGCGACCCTGAACGAGAGCACTATCCCGCGTTTGAAGGCATCCATCGTCGCCGGGTCGGCCAATAACCAGCTGGCTACGGACACCGACGGCGACCAACTGGCTCGGCGGGGCATCCTCTATGCGCCCGACTATGTCATCAATGCGGGCGGTGTGATCCACATCTACCACGAAGGCCCCGACTACGACCACGACCGGGCCTTCGCCCATGTGGCCGGCATCGGCGACGTCCTGCTGGAGGTCTATGCCCTGGCCGAAAGCGAGGCCCTTGCCACGCATCTCGCGGCAGACAGGCTCGCAGAACGTAGATTTCGCCTCGACGCCGCGCAACAGGCTGCCTGACGGCAATAAGCCAGCCTGCGAGGACTAGTCCCTGGACAGTATCAGGCCCCGGTGGTGAAGTGCCGCCGGGGTCATTTTCGTTTTTGACGGCGCAGCTATGAGCACCAGGGAGAGTCCGGTAACAGGCGGGTGCCTTTGCGGCGCCATACGCTACAGGATCACCGGCCCTTTAGGGCCCGTGATCGGCTGTCATTGCGAGCAATGCCGCAGAACCAGCGGCCATTACGCCGCGTCAACAGACGTTGCCACCGACGACCTCCTGATCAGTAACTCAAAGCATGCATTGAAATGGTATCGGTCTTCGGAAACAGCGGAACGCGGTTTCTGCCAACGTTGCGGCTCGAACTTGTTCTGGCGCCAAATCGGTGGCGATCGGGTCGCGGTCGGCGCGGGTTCGCTTGACCATGAACAAGGCATGCGCATGGATCGCCATGTCTTCGTGAACTTCAAAGGGGATTATTACGAGATCCCCGATGACGCTCAGACATTCCCGCTGGATGATGACGAGACAATCGCCTGATCAGTTCCGTTCGTCCGCATGGCCGGGGCGGGCACTGCTGATCGCGCGACTCAACATCAGGACGGGAACGACCCCCGCGGCAACGATCGTCAAAGCGCCCAGGGCGCTCTCCGCAAGTCGCTCATCACTGGCGTACTGATAAACGAAGGTCGCCAGCGTATCGAAATTGAACGGCCGCAAGATCAACGTCGCGGGCAATTCCTTCATCGTATCCACAAACACGAGAACCGCACCGCCCAGAATGCCACTGCGTATCATCGGCAGATGAACACGTTTCAGGGTCGCCCAGGGACCATGACCCAAGGTCCGCGCGGCGTCGTCCATGTTCTTGGTTACCTTGGCCAGACTGGCTTCCACGCCGCCCATGCCGACCGCAAGGAACCGGACCACATAAGCAAAGACCAGCGCGAATACCGTTCCTGAAAGCAGTAATCCGGTGGATATGCCGAACGTACTGCGCATGACCGCGTCGACACCGTTATCGAACCGGGCGAAAGGAACCAAGACCCCAACCGCCAACACGGCACCGGGCACAGCGTAACCGACACTCGCCAGGCGTGCCGCCGTATTGAGAATCTTGCCGCCGCCGATCCGCATGGCATAGGCCAGGAACAATCCAACCAGGACGGCGGCGCAGGCCGATGCCCCGGCAAGCAGGAGGCTGTTTCTGGCAAATTCGAAATACTCGACGGAGAAGCTTTGCTCGAAATAGAGTACGGCATAATCGAGCAGGATGACCGCCGGCACGACAAAGCCAAGCAGGATTGGCAGGGTACACATCAGAATAGCGGCAGCCCGAAGGGAAGGCCGAAGCGCATAGCCGGGCAGAGCCTGGTATCGGTTTGTCGTTTGGTGAAACCTTTGGCGGCGGCGAGACTGCCGTTCGATCCACAACAAGCCGACCACGAATACCAGCATCACCAGGGCAATCTGCGCAGCGCCACCCGCATTGCCCATATTCAGCCACACATCAAAAACACCGGCTGTCAGCGTATGAACGCCGAAGAAGTCGATCGTGCCGAAATCGTTCAAGGTTTCCATCATGGCCAGCGCGACGCCGGCCACCACCGCCGGCCGCGCCAACGGCAATCCTATGGTCCAAAAACAGCGCCAGGGGCTGCGCCCCAGCACCCGCCCCGCTTCCAGGACACAGACCGATTGCTGAAGAAAGGCGGCACGCGCCATCATGTAGACATATGGATACAGCACGAGGGACAGAACCAAAATGGCGCCGCCATGGCTTCTGATCGCCGGGAACCAGTAATCCGACTTCAGCTTCCACCCCATCAGGTCGCGCAGCGCCGATTGGATCGGGCCGGCAAATTCCAGCAGGTCGGTGTAGACATATGCGACCACATAAGCCGGCATCGCCAAGGGCAGGATCAAAGCCCATTCGAAGAAGCGCTTGCCCGGAAAGCGGCACATCGTGACCAGCCAGGCGGTCGTGATTCCGCCGATGATCGTCCCGACACCGACACCGACCATCAGGATCAACGTGTTGCTGACATATCTGGGCAGCGTCGTCGACAGCAGATGCGGCCAAATATTCTCAACCGGATTGAAGGCGATCCAGACGATCGAGATGACGGGAAGCAGCACCAGACCGGCGACGAACAACGCCCCAAAAACCCAGCGCCCGCGTCCTGTGGAGGACGCGGGCCGGGTAGGCTCAATCGATAGACCGCCTGTCGGCTCGACGATATCCGTCATTACGATCCGAGTTGCTTTTCCCTGGCCCGTTGAGGGCGAAAGGGACGCCTACTCGTTGTAGCCGACTTCGTCCACCAGTTTCTGTGCTTTCGGCGAAAGCTCAGCGATCGCGGACAAGCTCAGATCGTCCGTCTTGAAATCGCCCCAGGACTTCAGCAGCGGCGACCATTCAACGCCCGGACGAACCGGATATTCGTTGTTCAGGTCAGCATACATTTTCTGAGCGGTTTCACCGGCCAGGAATTCCATGAGCTTGATGGCGTTTTCCTTGTTCGGGGCCGCCTTAGTCAGCGCGACGCCGGAAACATTCACATGCGTGCCGCGTCCATCCTGGTCCGGGAAGACGATATAGGCGCTTTCGGCCCAGGCTTTCTGTTCCGGTTTCGCCAGCATGGCCCCCATGTAGTAGTGGTTGCCGAGCGAAAGGTCACATTCACCTTCCTTGATCGCCTTGACCTGGGCCCGGTCATTGCCTTCCGGCTTGCGGGCCAGATTGTCCTTCAAACCGGCCAGCCATGCTTTGGCCTGATCCGCACCGTCATGGGCAATCTTGGAAGCAAGCAGGGCGATATTGTAGACATGGGAGCCGCTGCGGGTGCAGATCTTGCCCTTCCACTCCGGCTTGGTCAGATCGTCGTAGCTGGTGATCGCACCTTTGGGAACACGATCCTTCGACGCGTAAATGATCCGCGCACGGGTCGTAAGACCAAACCAATGGCCGTCGTCGTCACGAAGATTTGCCGGAATGGCGTCGTTCAGCACATCGCTGGAGACCGCTTGCGTCGCGCCGACCTTCTTGAGCGCGGCAAGGCGCGAGATATCGACCGTCAGCAGCAGATCCGCCGGGCTGTTGGCGCCTTCCTGCTTCAATCGCTCGACCAAACCTTCCTTCGCGAAGACAACGTTCACATCGATGCCGGTTTCCTTGGTGAATTCCTCGAACATCGGCTCGATCAGGAAGGGCTGACGATAGGAATACACGTTCACTTCCGCAGCCAAGGCCGTTCCGGCCGTCGCGGCCATGCCGGTCATGACGATTGCGGCTGCAAAACTCGATTTCCACTGCATGTTCATTTTCGTCCCACTGCTGATTGTTCGTATCCGCCCCGCGCACCAGGGTTCATCAGAACCCCGGGCAATTGCGTCGCGTTCGCATCCATGAGGTATCCTGAATGAGAGATTTCTGCAAGTCACTCGCACTTGCATTTCTCACCAATCGATCACGTTTTTTTGAACTATAGCGATTTAAGGAAGGCCACCAATGCGGCGCGGTCGCCCACGGCCATGGTTCTGAATGCTTCTCGCGCCGTCTCTCCTTCGCCACCGTGCCAAAGGATCGCCTCTTCAAGGGAGCGGGCGCGCCCGTCATGCAACAAGGCAAAACGCCCATGCACGGTTTCGGCCAAACCGATCCCCCAAAGCGGCGGTGTCCGCCATTCCCTGCCAATCGCTTCGAAATCCGGACGACCGTCGGCAAGGCCCTCGCCCATATCGTGAAGCAGCAGATCGGTATAGGCATCCACCTGCACGCCGTTGAGATACGCCTTGTCCGAAGCAGTGAGCCCTAAGGTCGGCCGGTGGCATTTTGCGCAGCCCGCTTCATCGAAAAGCGCCTCACCCCGTCGGATCGATACCGCGTCTCGCCTGGCCGGCGGCGCGATCGTCCGCAGATAGCCGGCAACCAATTGCACGGCGCGATCCACTTCGGGCCCTTGCGCGTCCGCAGCCCGACACACTTCCTGACCAGCACCGCAATCATGTTCCGGAAAATAGTTGCTGGTTATGCCGATATCGCCGAGGAACGCCGCGGCGGTCTGCTGGACGAGATCGGGTTCATTTGCTTTCCAGCCGAACCGTCCCGGCACAGCCGTTTCAAGACTTCCCCCCCAGACATTGTTCATGCGACCGGAGACGCCATCTCCGTCCCGATCATCCGGATCCGCCCATGACCTGATTTCGTCGACGGGCACGGCCTCCAGAAGGCCAAGACCGTAGATCGGCTGACCGATCCGAAATGAGGTCAATGCATCATCCAAGGGGCCATAGGCCAGCTCAAAAAAGGAAAGTTGTGGGCGCCTCAATACGTAGGCCGTTCCGTCGCCGTACGTGCCTTGAACAACCTCATAGGAAACGGAAACTTCCGCTTCCGGCAGAACGTCACGGATACCCCGCGTATTCAACTGGCCGCCATAACGAGGATGCGGCAAGGGACCGCCGTTGGCGGCCGTTCCCGACACACTGAGCCGAACCAGGGCGGTCAGCAACGGTTCGTCCGGGCCGTTAGGCGCGGAACCGCGGCCGCCGCGCGGGTGACATGTCGAACAGGCATTCCTGTTGAAATGCGGGCCGAGCCCGCCGCCCGCTTCCTCCCCTACCGGCCTGTCCAGGAAATGCAGATTGAACAGGCGGCGCCCTTCACGAAGCTCCGGCGTGCCGTCGAGATCCACACCCGGCAGGGAGCGCAAATAGGTTTCCTGCGCCTTGGCCGGCGCAACACCGGCCAAGAGCAGAAACACGGCGACGATCAGAGAATAACGTTCCATCCACCTTGTGTATGCCAGGTCAGGGCCGATTGGAATTGCCGCCTCAATCCTCCATCGACATCAGGGATGCGTTGCCGCCCGCCGCGGTGGTATCGATGCTGACCGTCCGCTCCGTCGCGAAACGGTGCAGGTAACGCGGACCGCCCGCTTTCGGTCCGGTGCCCGACAGGCCTTCGCCGCCGAAGGGTTGTACACCGACGATCGCCCCGATCTGGTTCCGGTTCACATAGGCATTGCCCACTTCCAATCGGTCGATGACATGCTTCACCGTGGATTCGACACGGCTGTGGATCGCCGCGGTCAGCCCGTATCCGGTCCCGTTAATGGCGTCGATCACCTTGTCGAGTTCCGTGGACTTATAGCGAACGACATGCAGGACAGGTCCGAACACCTCCCGTTCCAGAACGTCGAGGCTCGGGATTTCGTAGGCGCAGGGCGCGAAGAACGTCCCGGCCGAACATCCCTCGGGCAACGGCGTCCGGAAAATCAGCTTCGCCTCGCGGTCCATTCGTTCCGCATGCTTCGACAGCATCAGGCGTGCATCCTCGTCGATCACCGGCCCGACATCGGTCGATAGGCGAGAGGGATCGCCGACCCGCAATTCCTGCATGGCCCCCGCGATCATCCTCGACAGCTTGTCGGCGATATCCTGCTGGACGAAGAGAACACGCAGGGCCGAGCAGCGCTGTCCGGCACTCTGGAAAGCCGATATCAGCACATCGCGGGTCACCTGTTCCGGCAAGGCCGAGGAGTCGACGATCATGGCATTCTGCCCGCCCGTCTCCGCGATCAGCGGTGCGATCGGCCCTTCCCGATTGGCAAGCGCCTTGTTGATGATCCGCGCCGTCTCGGTCGAGCCGGTGAAAGCGACGCCGGCAATTCGCGGGTCCGGCAACAAGGCATTCCCGATGGTTGGACCATCGCCCGGCAACAGGGAAAGAACATCGTCGGGCAGGCCGGCCCGGTGCATCAACCGAACCGCCTCATAGGCGATGATCGGCGTTTGTTCCGCCGGTTTCGCAAGCACGCAGTTTCCCGAAGCCAGGGCGGCCGCGACCTGACCGGTGAAAATCGCCAGCGGGAAATTCCACGGAGAGATACACAGAAAGACGCCCCGACCGTGCAGGGAGATACTGTTCGCTTCGCCTGTCGGCCCGGGAAGGACGGTCGGTCCGGAAAAATCCTCTACCGCCTTGTCGGCATAGTAACGCAGGAAATCCACCGCCTCGCGCACTTCGGCTATGGCATCGGGAATGGACTTGCCTGCTTCCCGCACCGCGAAGGCCATCAGGCGCGGCATGTTCTCTTCATAAAGATCGGCGATACGCCGCAGCATGTCCGCGCGATCCTTGGCCGGCGTCCGGTCCCAGGCATGCCGCGCACGATGGGCGCGGTCCAACGCCGTTAGCGCATCATCCGCCGTCGCGTCGAGCACACGGCCGATCGGCCGGCCGGTATCCGCGGGACCGTGGACGACCCGACCAGTGAGCACATCCCGCGGGCGGCCGCCAACGATGGGACCGGCCCACCAATTCTCTTCCTCTGTCGCGAGCATGGCGGCGCGCAACGGCTCCAGCTTTACGACATCGGTAATATCCATCCCTTTGGCATTCGCCCGGCTGTCGCCGTACAGACGTCGCGGCAAGGGGATCGCCGGATGGGCGGCCTGGCGAAGGGACCTCGCCGCCGCGATGGGATCTGCGACGATGGCGGCAAGCGGTTGCTTCTCGTCGACGATACGATTGACGAAGGAGGTGTTCGCCCCGTTTTCCAGCAAGCGCCGGACCAAGTAGGCCAACAGGTCTTCATGACTGCCGACCGGCGCGTAAACCCGGCAATTCAGCCCCAGCTTGTCCTTGCCGACGATTTGTTCGTATAGCGCATCGCCCATGCCGTGCAGACGCTGGAATTCATAGTCGCTGCGGTTCCCAGCCATCTCGATAACGGCCGCGACGGAATGGGCATTATGGGTCGCGAAGCACGGATAGAAGGCATTACCGCCGTCCAGCAGCTTTCTCGCACAGGCCAGATAGGAGACATCCGTGGAGACCTTGCGGGTAAAAACCGGATAGCCGTCTTCGCCCATTTCCTGCGCACGCTTTACCTCCGTATCCCAATAGGCACCTTTCACAAGGCGCACCATCAACCGCCGATTGGTGCGGCCGGCAACATCCTCGAGCCAATCGATCAGCGGCGCCGCGCGTTTCTGATAGGCCTGGACCGCCAAGCCGAACCCATCCCAACCTTTCAAGGAAGCATCGCCGCACGCCGCCTTGATCACGTCCATGGAAATATCCAGACGATCGGCTTCCTCCGCATCGACGCAAAGGCCGATATCCTGGGCCTTCGCCATCTGAGCCAAGTCTATCAGCTTCGGGAAGAGTTCCGTCATCACGCGATCGCGCTGAACGAATTCATATCGCGGATGCAGAGCGGAAAGCTTTATCGAAACGCCGGGAGAGTCGATCGGACCGCGCCCCTTCGCCTTCTTGCCGATCACCTCGATCGCATGGGCGTAGGCTTTGAAATAGCGTTCCGCGTCCGCCATGGTCCGCGCCGCTTCGCCCAACATGTCGTAGGAATGGCGATACCCTTCCTTTTCCGCCGACTTCGCCCGGTCCGTCGCTTCCTCGATTGTTCGTCCCATGACAAATTGACGGCCCATCACGCGCATCGCCTGGGTCACCGCCTGGCGGATGACCGGTTCGCCGGATCGATGAACCATGCGGTTGAGGATGGACCGCCAGTCGAAATCGGCTTTGGCGTCTTCGAGCTTCACGAGTTTGCCGGTCAGCATCAGCCCCCATGTGGAAGCATTCACGAACAAAGATTCCGAATGCCCCAAATGGGACTCCCAGTTTCCACCGCCGATTTTGTCCTTGATCAGCGCATCGGCGGTTTCGGAATCGGGAATCCGCAGCAGCGCCTCGGCGAGGCACATCAGGACCACGCCTTCCTGACTGGACAACTCGTATTCGTGCATGAATGCATCGATGCCGGAAGATTTCACGCGGTCCTCCCGCACCCGCCTGACCAGGTTCCGGGCCCGCTCCTCTATGCGGTCGATGGCATCCGCGGGTAGACTCGCCTGTTTCAGGCGTTCAGCGAGGCAGGTTTCCTCGTCCATGCGGTAGGCGGTACGGACCGCCTTGCGTTCCTGGCTTGAGGAGATGAGGTCGCGGAAATCGGAATCGGAGAACAGCGTGACACGCACCCTGTGCTGGAGGAATGGCTGAGCCATTCATGTTACGACGGTAGGATCATAAGGCATAGCTTCCCGAATATGCTTCCATTCTTGCATTTATTTCGCTATTTCATCTGGTGATTAGCCATAGATGCAGTGATTAATTCTGCTATGAGCAAACCCCTGGACCGAATAGACCGCTCAATTCTACGGCTGCTGCAATCCGACGGCCGCCTGTCGAATGTCGAGCTGGCGCGTCGTATCAATCTGTCGCCGACCCCGTGTCTGGAACGGGTAAGAAGGCTTGAGAAGGCAGGCTTTATCCGCGGCTACTCCGCACGGCTAAATCCGTCGAAACTGCATTTGGGCCTGGCCGTTTTCGTGCAGGTGACGCTCGACAAGACGACGAGCGACGTATTCGAAAAGTTCAAGGCCGCGGTCGGTGAAATCGACGAGGTCGTCGAATGCCACATGGTCGCCGGCGGTTTCGACTATATTCTGAAGGTGCGGACGGCGGACATGGATGCCTTCCGCGCCTTTTTGGGCGATATCATCAACAACCTTCCAGGCATCGCCTCAACATCCACCTATGTCGTCATGGAAGCCGTGAAGGAAGGTGAGAGCCTGCCCGTCCCGTCATCGTGACGATGCTGCAGAATTGCGATTTTCGATCTGTCCTATCGGGTGAAAACGCCTTAGGTTCCGGAACATGTGCGGGATAGCCGGTTTCATCGAAGCAAAATCCGAGAAGGGTCCGAAGGCGCTGCTGGCCGAGGTCAATGCAATGACCGACGCCATGCTGCATCGCGGCCCCGACAGCGGCGGTCATTGGCTGAATTCCGAGGCCGGTATCGGCATGGGTTTCCGCCGTCTTGCGATCATCGATCTGTCCCCTTCCGGCAATCAGCCCATGACGTCCAGCTGTGAGCGTTATGTCATCACATATAATGGCGAGGTCTATAACTATCAGTCGCTGCGCCAGGTGCTTGAATCCGAAGGCCGCCGGCTGCGCGGGCATTCCGATACGGAAGTGATGCTGGAAGGCTTTTCGGCCTGGGGCGTGGAAGAGACCGTAGAACGGTTGATCGGCATGTTCGCGATCGCCCTATGGGACAAGAAAAAGCGTGAGCTGACGCTGATCCGGGACCGGCTGGGGATCAAGCCGCTCTATTTCGGGCTGCAGGACGGCATGTTCCTGTATGGGTCGGAACTGAAGGCACTACGCGCCAAGACCGGCTGGACGGCCCGCATGAACCGCGCGGCCATGACCCAGTACCTACGCTATAACTACGTGCCCGCGCCCTTCACGATCTATGACGGCATTTTCAAGCTGGAGCCCGGCTGCATCCTGCGCTACCGGCCCGGTATCGATCAACAGCCGCGGATAGAACGTTTCTGGAATTTGGACGACACGATCCTGAAAGACCGGAGTTCGCCAGACCCGAAATCTGCTGTCGGCAGGCTCGAGCCGCTACTACGCGATGCCGTCGAACGGCGCATGGTCGCCGACGTGCCACTCGGCGTTTTGCTGTCGGGCGGGGTCGACAGCAGCGTGATCGCCGCGTTGATGCAGGATTGTTCCTCCCGCCCGATCAAGAGTTTCACGATTGGGTTCGACAATGCGGGCTATAATGAAGCGGACCAGGCCCGCGCCGTGGCGGATCATCTTGGCACCGATCATACCGAACTGACCCTGACCGCTGATGACGCCCGTAATCTTATCCCGCAAATGCCGGATTGGCATGACGAACCCTTCGCGGATTCATCCGCCATGCCGACCTGGCTGGTCTCCAAACTGGCGCGCGACCATGTCACCGTCGCCCTTTCCGGAGATGGCGGCGACGAAGTCTTCTTCGGCTACAATCGATACCGAGCCGCCGCAACCGCCTGGGGCAAGGCCAAGTCCGTACCCGGTTCATTCCGATCCATCGCGGCCGGAGGGTTGCGTGCATTGCCGACCGGAACCTGGGACTCCTTGTCTGCCTTGATCCCCAGCGGCAAGCGGCCGCGGATGGTCGGCGACAAGATGCACAAACTGGCGGACCTGCTGGCAAGCGGCAGCGAGGACGACGCCTATCGCGCCTTGATCAGCCATTGGGACAACCCATCGGAGCTGACTGGTGTCGACGAGCCGGCTTTGTCCATGTGGCGTGGCGGCGCCGCCCTGTCGGATTTTACAGAGCGCATGGCCTATTACGACACGCTGAGCTACCTGCCGGGCGACATCCTGACCAAGGTGGACCGGGCAAGCATGGCGTGCAGCCTGGAAGCGCGGGTGCCGCTGCTGGACCACCGGGTTGTCGAATATGCCTGGTCACTTCCCAAGGAAATCAAGATACGCGACGGTGTCGGAAAATGGCCGTTGCGCCAGATTCTTTATCACTACGTCCCGAAGGATCTGGTCGATCGACCGAAGGCTGGTTTCGCGGTGCCTCTGGCCGGCTGGCTGCGCGGGCCCTTGAAGGAATGGGCTTTCGAGATGCTGTCGGTGGAGCGGTTACGCGACGGCACCGGCCTGCAGCCCGAGCCGATCCTACGCGCCTTCCGCGACCACCTGAAAGGCGACGGAAATCATGCCGAAGCCCTGTGGAACATCCTGATGCTGCAAAGCTGGATGGACCGCTGGTCCCCTTCCGTCTGAAGCGCCGGTTGACCAAATGACGTCTCTCTTTCCCAAGCTTGAAGGAAAGACTCTCCTCTTCCTGGTCAGCGAGGATTGGTACTTCTGTTCCCACCGCCTTCCCATAGCACGGGCGGCCCGGGATGCAGGGATGAAAGTTGCCGTCGCATGCCGCGTACGCAAGCATGGCGAAGCAATCCGGAATGAAGGGTTCGCGCTCTATCCCATCAGGCTGAACCGCAGCGGACGGAACCCTTTTGCGGATATCGGGTCGATCCTCGCGCTCCGAAAACTGTACCGGCGTGTGCGGCCTGATATCGTACACCAGGTCGCCGTGAAGCCGGTTCTTTACGGCTCGGTCGCGGCCTGGCTCGCTGGCGTGCCTCATGTCGTGAATGCGATGGCGGGCCTGGGATTTGTCTTCATCAGCAAGGGCGCTTTCGCCACGCTGGTCCGGCCGGCCCTGGCCGCCGCTTTCAGAATCCTGCTGAATCGGCGCAACACCCGGCTGATTCTGCAGAACGGGGATGACAGCGCCCTGTTCCAGTCCCGGATCGGCGTATCCTCGGACCGCATCGCGATCATTCGTGGATCGGGCGTCGATACAAATACCTTCACACCCTCGCCCGAACCGGCTGGCCCCATCACGGTCAGCTGCGTCAGCCGGATGCTATGGGACAAGGGCATAGGCGAATTGGTCGACGCCGCCCGGCTTCTGCGTCGCAGTGGAAAGGATATCGTAGTCCGCCTGATCGGTCCGACGGACGACAACCCGGCGTCGATTCCGCAAGAAATGCTCGATGCATGGCGGGCGGAAGGCATCGTCGATATTGCCGGCCCCACCACCGATGTTGCCGCCGTCTATGCAGGAAGCCACATCGCCGTTCTACCTTCCTACCGCGAAGGCCTGCCGAAATCGCTGCTGGAGGCGGCTGCCTGCGGTCTGCCGATGGTCGCGACGGATGTTCCGGGCTGCCGGGAAGTCTGCCGTAATGGAGAGACCGGGATACTGGTCCCTGTGCGCGAGGCCGAGCCTTTGGCAGCGGCACTGGAACGATTGGCGGAAGACGAGGCGCTTCGAAAGACATACGGCATTGCAGCCAGGCGGGCCGCCGAGGAAGAGTTCGCCGAACCGGTTATCACCGAACAGACATTGGTCCTTTACGAAGCCATTCTGGACGATGAGAAATGAAACAAGCCAACACTAATACCTTAATGGAGGAAACAACATGTCGATAGATCTTAAAGGGTCGAGAGTTTTCATTTCCGCCGGAGCGTCCGGTATCGGCCGCGCGATGGTCGATACATTCGTGAAGGCGAATGCGAAGGTTTATACATGCGACGTCGTCGATGAAACGCTGGAAGATCTGCGCGCCAAATACCCAAGCGTGAAAGCCGTGAACTGCGACTGCGCGGATTACGAAGCCGTTTCGGCGATGTTCGAAGACATTGAAAAGACACTCGGCGGACTGGACGTGCTGGTCAACAATGTCGGCATTGCCGGGCCGACGGCGCGTGTCGAGGATATCGAACTGGATGACTGGCAGCGCACGCTGGACGTCAACATCACCGCGCATTTTTACTGCACCAAGCTGGCTACCCCGATGCTGAAAGCCAACCAGAAGGGTGCCGTCATCAATCTTTCCTCCGTCGCGGGCCGTCTCGGTTTTCCCCTGCGCCTTCCCTATGCGGCATCGAAATGGGCCGTGGTCGGCTTCACCAAAACTCTGGCGGCCGAATTGGGACCCGACAACATCCGCAGCAACGCGATTTTGCCGGGTATCGTGGACGGCGAACGGATCGACCGCGTGATCGACGCCAAGGCGAAGGCAATGAACATCTCCTTCGACGCCATGCGCGAGAAACTGGTATCCGGCGTCGCGATGCGGACCAGCGTTTCGCCTTATGACATCGCCAATATGGCAGTGTTCCTGTCGTCGGATATGGCGCAGAAAGTATCCGGGCAGATCATCAGCGTCGACGGTGACGTGTTACAGATCAGCTGACCAAAACCGTCACGCTCTCCTGCGGCGGGCTTCACCGGTCAGAACGGTAAGCCCGCCCGCAATAATCACCGCCGCCCCGATGAATGTGGCAATATCCGGCCAATCCCCGAAAACGATCCAACCGAGCCCGAGCGCCCATAGGATCTGGATATACATGAAAGGCGCGATCGTGGAGGCCGGCGCATCCTGATGCGCAACGATCAACAGCCCGTGCCCCGTGCCGCCAAGCACGCCGATCGCGATCATTAACGCCCAATGCTCCAAGCTCGGCGCGACCCATTCGAATGGGACCCAGCATGACGCGGCCACAGTCCCGACCAGGGCCGTGTAGAGCATCGTTACCCGGCTCGGATCGACTGAGCGCATTCGCCGTGTCGCAAGACTGAACAAGGCGATACAGATCGCCGAGCCGATCACCAGCAAGGCCGGCCAGCTCAACCCGTCGAATCCGGGCCGAACAATTATCAGCACGCCAACAAACCCCACCAAAGCGGCGATCAATCGTCGAGCGGTCAGGGTTTCGCCCAGCAAAGGCTTCGCCAAAAGGACGACCATGATCGGCGCAACGAAGACGATGGCGGTCACCTCGACCAGGGACAGAAAGGTCAAGGCGAGGAAATACAGAATCGTGTCGATCAACAGCAGCATCGACCGTCCGACCTGCGCGACAGGACGCGTGGAGCGAAAAACCGAAAGACCGTCCCGGGGCAACAGGAACAACAGCATCAGCAGAAGATGCGACGCATATCGCGCCCAGATCACCTGGGAGAGGGGAAGCCCTTCCTGCGTCAGATGTTTGGCAATCGCCTCCTGCCCCGCGATGAAAAGCACCGCGGCCATCATCAGAACGATCCCGCGTACCGGCCTGTCGGGGTGCTGCATATTGCCGGTCATAGAATCATTCTTCCTGCAGGAGGCATTGTCGCTGCATCGCTCCCGGGAATTGCGGTGATAAGCTGAGGAACAAAGGTCGCCCCCCTATTTGCGAAGAGCCGACAGCATATCCGGATATCCGGACGGGTCGACCGTGACGTCAATTAGGGACGGGCCACCGCGCGACAGTGCCTCGCCAACCGCATCGGACAGCGCCTCGACACCCCTCACGCGGGATCCTCTTACCCCCATCGCCTCGGCCGCCGCGGCATAATCGATCGTCGGATAACGCACGCCGAGAGACGGTCGTTGCTGTGCCTGTTGCTTGATATCGATCAGCGACAATGCCGCATCGTTGAACACGACGGTGACGAGATCGACGCCCAACCGTGCCGCCGTCGCCAATTCAGTCAGACACATGGATAGGCCGCCATCCCCGGTAATGGCGATGACCGGTAGCTCCGGGTCATGCAGCGCCGCCGCTATCCCTGCCGGCACCGCGAAGCCCATCGTCGACAACCCATTGGACTTCAGCACGCCAAATGGAATTTCCGCCCGCCATAAAGCCATCGCCGGAAACATATGCGCACCGGAATCGACCGTCAGTCGCGCACCGTTGGACGCCCGTTGGATTGCCTGCACCAACGGACGCGGGTCGTCCGGATGCTTATCCCAGTCCATGTCCAGGGGCATCAAGCGCGTCTGCTGCGACGACTTCATCGCAGCAACCTCATCCATGGTCCAATCGCCTGTCAGGCCATGACCGATCAAGGCGGGCAGTATGACTGCCGGGTCACCAATCAATTGTGCAACGGCGCGGAAGGGCCCCGCATCATGCTCGACTTCGGCGATATCGATGACGGGTGCTTTGTAGGGCCAGGGCTGATTGATCAACTCGATCGGATCCAATCCGACGGTCAGGATCAGGTCGGCGGCGTGCAGCACCGACGCCTCCGCGGTTCCGCCGGTCACATGCCCGACAAGACCCGGATCGGCATCGGGTACGATACCCTTTGCCTTATAGGTGGTGAGAACCGGACAACCGACCCGCTGGGCCAGATGCCGCACGGCTTGGGCGACCTCCGCAGACCGCGCCTCGAGACCGACGAGCAGAACCGGGCGGCGGCATTGCTTGAGGAGGTCGGCTACCTTTGAGGAAACGTCCGGAAACTGATCGCCGGGAACATCGGCGGATTCGATTCGCGGCAGCGCCGCTGGTCGCGACGCCTGGGCCGCGGACAAGTCGACATGGACCGGGCCAAGCGGTGGAGTAATTGCCCGACGCAACAGGCCGACGAACGCATCCGGACCGGTTTCGGCATCCAGCGCCGCTCCACCGCGAACCAGCGGGGCGAACATTGCCTGTTGATCGTATTTCTGATGGATTCCACCGGCATTGGTTCCTTCGACCTGATCCGTGAACACGACCAACGGGGCCTTTTCCAAGGACGCATATGCGGCACCATTCACCACGCTGGCTGCGCCCGGCCCCACGCCGGTCAGGACGACGCCGGGGGCACCGGTCAATTCCCCGGTAACGGACGCCATGATCGCACCAGCCGTCTCGGTCTGGCTGAGGATGAATTCGATCCCGTGTCGCGCGCCCGCATCGATAAGATCCAGGCTGCTGCCGCCGCCCGGCACGCCGAACATGCGGCGGACCCCCATTTGAGCAAGTTGTTCCGTCAGGACATCGGCCAGGGTTTTCGGCATGAGGAGATTTCCATGTTGATAGGAAGGCGGACGCATTATGCTGCTGTTCCGCGCTAGCCCGTCAAGGGACGGTCCCAGCATCAAAAGGCGGAATCCAAGTACAATGAGCGAACTGGAAAAAATGCGGCGGGGCGAAGCCTATTGTCTTTTCGATGCCGAATTGAGCGCCCTGCGGGATACGGCCCGCCAGGCCTGTAACGCCTTCAACGCGTCGGAACCGATGGAAGCGGACGGCACACCTCATATTTTGCGTCAGCTTTTCGGGTCGGCGAATGGCGATTTCTTCATCGAGGCCCCGTTCAGGTGTTTCTACGGGTTCAACATCCATATGGGACGGAATGCCTACATCAACGTCAATGGTGTCTTGATCGATACCGCCCCGATCCGGTTGGGGGACGACGCCATGATCGGGCCAGGAACGGTGCTCGCCTGCACCGACCATGACCGCGACCCGCAGCGCCGCGCCGCCGGCATGGAATGGGGTAAGCCGATCACCATCGGTTCGCGGGTCTGGATCGGCGCGAATGTGACGGTCCTGCCGGGCGTCACGATCGGCGATGACGCCATCGTTGGATCCGGTTCTCTTGTCAGCCGTGATATACCGGCTGGCATGCTTGCCTATGGGAACCCCGCACGGGTGGCAGGCCCGGCCGTGATACCGCCGGGGCAAAGAGCTTAGACCGAGCCCGCCCGGCGCAACTGTTGCTTTTCCGCGTCCGCCCCCGCCGGCATGACGAAATGGGCGAAAGGGAAGCCGTCGACCTGTTCAAGCGCCTCTATGCTCAACCCATCGGGGTTGTCCTGATACGCCAGCAGTGCCGAGGCAAGGCAAAGCTGATCCACATACCAAACCGAGTCCGGTAATTGGTGTGACAGGAGATTGGCCAGGCGGTTCAGGAACGTCCTGACCGCAGGGCGATTGCGCAAGTGGATGAAGGCCGCATGATGACGCAGCCACGGCATCAACGTCGGCATGGCGAAATAAGCCAGGTCGACACTGCCGATTTTTTCGAACAGGCTATCGAGATTTGCCAACCGATCCAGATCGATATCCAGCATGAGCATGTCGCAGTCGTAACGCCGCATTACTGCATCCGCTGCAAAGAATCGGGCGCAGGCGTAGTACTGACTGTTGCTTCTGTCCTTGGATACGGTTTCATGCGAAAGAAAGACATCCGGTCCCGCCTTCGCCTCGAATTCCTCTTGCTGACCGGGCCGGGGATTGACGATATGGATGTGTACCGGGCCAAGACCGGTCACGACCTGCAGGAATCGCTCTCCGAACCGGTCGAAATAACCGCCGTCGCAAGCAGCGAAGATAAGCGGATCCGGCCCGGAAGGGGGAGCGGGATTTTCCGGCCAGACGATTTCCTGGTGATCCATCACACCCCAGTCGGACCAGAATATTCGGGTTTCCGTAGGTGATGTAATCAGTCTGGAAAACCCTGGCGTCTGCGCGAGATGGGGGACCGTGGAGAAGAAATTCGGGCTTCTAGCAATTGCGTCGGCAACATCCCGAAAGGCCTGTGGACCGGTCCTGTCTTGATCATAGAGACGCGCGCAAGCGGCAAAAAAATGTACGACGACAGCAATCGGGTTCTCCCAGGACATACTGTCGCCGAATTGGATCAAGCGCTGACGCAAAGGCGGGTTCTGGACGAATTCATCGTGAAACAACGCCTGGAACAGTATGGGGACCGCGTCACCGGTCATCTTCTGGCGTTGTTCAAACAGAGCAAGATGATCCGGTACGCCTTGCGCGATGATCATCAGGCCGACTGTCTTCCAAGTATCCATATCCTGGGGATTGGATTGCAGGGCTTCAATAGCGGAGGGTAGATCGGCGGTCATTGTCCCTGTCTTTGCCTGCGCTCTCTCTTGCTGCTTGGCACCATGCATCACGGAGAATGCCGGCAGAGGATCACGTCATCCATGTTTCTGCATATGGCAGCCTACCCTTTTTGCGGGACGGTGTCAGGCCAGGCTTCGCTCATAGGCGATGACCGGTTTTTCCTTGTAAGTCGTCCGTGCGGTCTGCTGGAAACCGAACCTGTCCGCAACACGGATCGAATCCGCGTTTTCCGCATCGATGATGCAGAAAACCTTGTCCGCCGTAAGGTTCCTGCGGCCCCAGTCGAGCGCCGCCGTCACCGTTTCCCTGGCATAGCCTTGGCCATGCACCTTGCCGCTGAGGACCCATCCCATTTCGGGCTTGCCGGAATGGGAAGGCTCCATGTCTCGTTTGAAATCCGCAAAGCCCACTTCGCCCAACAGCAGCCCGGTTTCTCGGTCCTCAACCAGCCAGAACCCACAGGAGAATGCATGCCAATGTCCCAATCCGCGCAGGAACCGGAACCATGTTTCCTCCCGCGTCATCGGCTTGCCCCCGATGAACCGGGTCACTGCCGGGTCCGACCACAAGGCATGGACGCTTTCATAATCCTCACTCCGGTGAGGACGCATGCGGGTGCGCGCCGTCTCCAGGATTAACGTATCCAAATTGGGGCGGACCATGGACATCGTAGTACTCCGGCTGGTTTTACCGCGTTGGATGGACGTGAACATGCCGTTTTCGGCCAAGCTGACTTAATATGGGGTTCGTCTAGTGAAAGTCCCGGCTTGGGAACAACACCTTGGCCTGATCCCGAGGATGCCGCGGCCGCGGAACTGGGGCCGCCTGGGTGGTGGAGGGTTGTTGCGGCACCGTCTTCATCGGCCGATAACCGGCCCCCCGATGCGCATCGGGGGCGATGACCTCCCTTTCCGGGGCCTTTCCCGGCCTGGACGGGGAATAGACCGGGCGTTTCACTTCATCCGTCGGGGCGGAGACATCGGCGAAGGTGGCGGCGGGATCGCCGGTCGCCCCGATGGCCAAGGCATCGAGCAGATGAGATATGTCTTCAATCTTTTTTGAAATCACGTGTGTGACGATTCCCTGGCGCTGCAATTCGCCCGTCACGCGCATCAAACGTGCCGACAATATCTCCCGCCTGAACTTCTTGAACGTATCCTGCCAGATGACGATGTTGGACCATCCCGTTTCATCCTCCAGGGTCGAAAAGACGACGCCGCGCGCACTGCCTGGACGCTGGCGCACCAGGACCAGCCCGGATACCGTGACCGTCGCGCCATCCGGCAAAGTCAGCAGGTCCTCCGCCAAGGTCTCCCCCGCAAGGGCCGGGCGCAGCAGAGCGCAGGGATGCGCCTTCAAGGACAGACGCAAGTGGGAATAATCCTGCACCACCTCCTCCCCCAGGGTCGGTTCGGGCAAAATGACAGCGGGTTCCTCCCCCTGCTCCTCCTCGCCCATAACCTCGAACAACGGCAGCGGCTTGTCTCCCCCGACCGCCTGTACCGCCCAAACCGCCTGTCTTCGGCTCATCCCCAACGAGCCGAAGGCATCCGCCCTGGCCAGAGCTTGCAAGGCCCGCTTCTTCACCCCGGCGCGCCGCCATAGATCCAAAGGCTGGGCATATCCGTTTCCGCGCGCCGCCACGATCCAGTCTCCATCCTCCTGCGACAATCCCTTGATCTGCCGGAAGCCGAGCCGGATGGCGTAACCGCCCTTGGAAAGATGCTCCGGCGCCGCCTCCAGCACATGATCCCAGGAGGAATGGTTTACGTCGATCGGGCGGATCTCCACCCCATGCTCCATCGCATCGCGGATGATTTGCGCCGGGGCATAGAACCCCATCGGCTGACTGTTTAGCAGGGATGCGCCGAAGACCGCCGGATAATGGCACTTGATCCAGGCGGAGACATAGACCAACAGGGCGAAGCTGGCAGCGTGGGATTCCGGGAAACCATATTCGCCGAACCCTTCGATCTGCCGGAAACAGCGTTCGGCGAAGTCCCGCTCATAACCTCTCGCGGCCATCCCCTCGACCATCTTCTCATGAAACTCATGAATTTTCCCGGTCTTGCGGAATGTCGCCATGGCGCGCCGCAGTTGATCCGCCTCCCACGGTTCGAATCCCGCGGCGACGATGGCGATCTTCATCGCCTGTTCCTGGAACAACGGCACGCCAAGGGTCTTGCCCAGGACGTCCTCCAGCTCCTTGGAGGGGAAGGATACGGTCTCCTCTCCGTTCCGGCGGCGCAGGTAAGGATGAACCATATCGCCCTGGATCGGGCCGGGACGGACGATCGCCACCTCGATCACCAAGTCATAGAAATCGCGCGGTTTCATGCGCGGCAGGAAGGCCATCTGCGCCCGGCTTTCCACCTGGAAGACACCCAGCGAGTCCGCCCGACACAACATGTCGTATGTCGCCTTGTCCGCCGGCGGGACGCTCGCCAGATCGTAATTCCGGCCATAGTGATTGCGCAGCAGCTGAAAGGCCTTTCGCAGGCAGGTCAACATACCCAGCGCCAGGACGTCTACCTTCAGGATACCCAGCGCATCCAGGTCGTCCTTGTCCCATTCGACCACGGTGCGGTCGGCCATCGCCGCATTCTCGATCGGGCACAGTTCGTCGAGGCGCCCGCGGGTGATGACAAAGCCGCCGACATGCTGCGACAGATGCCGTGGAAAGCCGATAATCTCATTCACCAGCGCAATGGTCTGGCGTAGTCGCCGGTCGCTCGGGTCCAGCCCGACTTCCGCGAGGTGCTCATCCGCGACATCTTCGGTCGACCAGCCCCAGATACGGGACGCCAGCAACGCCACCGTATCCTCGCTAAGCCCCATCGCCTTGCCGACCTCACGCACCGCGCCACGGGCACGATAACAGATCACGGTCGCCGCCAACCCGGCCCGGTGGCGGCCGTATTTGGCGTAGATGTACTGAATCACTTCCTCGCGGCGCTCATGCTCGAAATCGATGTCGATATCAGGCGGCTCACCGCGTTCGGCGGAAACGAAACGCTCGAACAGCAGGTCCAACCGCGCGGGGTCCACGGCGGTCACGCCCAGACAGTAGCAGACAGCGGAATTGGCCGCCGAGCCACGTCCCTGACACAGGATGTCCTGCGTCCGGGCAAAGCGCACCATGTCATAGACCGTGAGGAAATAAGCGGCGTAATCGAGTTCTCCGATCAGCTTCAACTCGTACTCCACCTGCTGCCGGACCTTGCCCGGCATGCCGCCCGGATAGCGCTGTTTTGCCCCCTGCCAAGTCAGCTTCTCCAGCGACTCCTGCGCCGACAGCCCCGGCTCAAGCACCTCGTCCGGATAGGTATAGGCCAATTCGTCCAGGGAGAATCGGACCTTTTCCGAAATTTCCCGCGTGGCCGCCAATGCCCCCTCATATCCGGCGAACAGCACTGCCATTTCCTGCGGCGATTTCAGATGGCGCTCCGCATTGCGCTGGACCAGCCAACCGGCATCGTCGATCACGCATTTCTCGCGGATGCAGGTCAGCACATCGGCAAGCGGCCGGCGGGCGGGTGCATGCATCATCACATCATTGGTCGCGACCAGAGGGACGCCGGATTGCCGGGCCAAGGCCGCGCATTCCTCGATCCTGGTTGCGTCGTCGCCGGACAGTCCGTGACTGACGGCCAGATAGACGTCTCCCGGAAAAGTGTCCCGGTAGAGAAGCAGTTCTTCCGGTTCACTCTTTTCATGCTGGGCGGGCGGAAGCACGATCAGCACCATGCCAGCGGCATATTCGATGACATCCGTCCGGTAGAGCAGGCAGCTTCCCTTTTCCGCCCGGCGACGGCCGAGCGTGATCAGACGGCTCAGCCTTGCATAGGCCTCCTTATCCTTCGGATAGGCGATCACCGACGCCCCGTCGGCCAGATCCAACCGCGCGCCGACCAGCAATTTGATATTGTGCCGCTTCGCCGCGGTATGCGCCCGCACCACACCGGCCAAACTGTTACGGTCGGCAATGCCAATGGCGGAAAGCCCCAAGGCCGAGGCCTGTATCACCAATTCATCCGGGTGGCTCGCCCCTTCCAGGAAAGAGAAGTTGCTCAGGCATTGCAGTTCGGCATAAGCGCTGTCTTGATCCATCGACATCAGCCGAACAGCCCATGCATGAACCAATCCCCGATCCCAGCATTGGCGTCGTTCAGCCCTGGACTGCGATACATCCAGAACCGCTGACCGGATGGGCTTTCAACACGATAATAGTCGCGTGGCTGCGCATTTCTCTCCGACCGCCACCATTCGGGCGACAAGCGTTCCGGCCCCGTGACCCGGCCGACATCATGCCATCGTCCCCGCCAGGAAAAACGCCTCGGCATGTCCTCATGGGCCTCCGTCTCCACCGGTTCCGGCGCATTCAACAGGAAGGACGGGCGCATCGGCAGGCCCGCCGGCCAAGGGGGTCGGTCTCCTTCCCCATCCGCAGGGCCCGAGGGCTGGAAGACGGAGGCAAAACGCCCGGCACGTTCCGGCACATGGCTGCGCCGGGGATCTATCCGCAGCAACCGGCCGCTACCCAATCGGGCGGCCAGCCGGTCCAGCAGTCGGTCGAATTCCGGGTCCCCTCCCCGCCCCGCCGCAGATTTCCCTTTGTCATCACCCGCCGCAGGCAAAGCGGCATCTCCCTGCTCGGCCTTCAAATCTTCAACCACCGGGGCGGCGAGGATCATGCTGTCGATCCCGAAACCGGGATCGAGGGACGCAAGACGCTCGGCGAACAGACGGGCCAGATGATGCGGGTCGCGCACCACCCGCGCGACGCCGACCGTCAGGCTGCATACATCGCCATCCGCCCGATAGACGGAAAGCATCAGCCGGCGGCATCCACGCTGCTCCCGCTCCAGCCTGGCGGTCATTCGTGTCAGCAACCGATCGAGGGCCCGGGCGATATCTTCCGGCGTTCCGATCGGTTCGGGAAAGGAGAGCCGCACGCGATAAGGCGCCGCATGCGGCTTGGGAGAGATCGCATCCGGTAGATCGCCCAGCGCACGGTCGAGCCGTGTAACGAGATCCAGCCCGAAACGCGTGGCCAGACTGGAGCGCGGCAGGGGATAGAGATCGCCGATCTTGTGCAACCCCACCCGGTGCAGCCCCGCCGCCGTATCCGCCGTGATCCCCAGGGCCTCCACCGGTAGGGACGCCAAGCGTTCCCGCAGCACCGGCCCGTCCTGGGGAAGCATTCCGGTGGCAAACGGCCTGCCATCTCCGAACCGGGCCAGCGCAACAGCGGCAAGGGGTGTTTCCGCCTGCGCCGCCCGGGCGGTGAAACCGATACCATCGAGACGCTGCCCGATATCCGCCAGCATCGCCGCATCCCCGCCGAACAGATGACCGCAGCCGGTCGTATCCAGCAGCAGGCCATCCGTCCCGTCCAGCGCCACCCAGGGCGTGTAGCGAACGCACCAGTCGCGCAAAGCATCCAGCATTTTTCGTTCTTCCGGCGGATCGGCCCGGCGCAGGGTGACGTCAGGATAGAGCGCGCGGGCATTCGCCAGGCTCATCCCCGGCGTCAATCCCGCGTCGGCGGCACAAGGGTTCACCGCCGCCAGAACCATCTGCCCCCGGCTTTCCATGAAGGTCGCGAAGGGGCGTTCCGCCAGGGCGGGCTCATCCCGTTCCAATCGTTCGGTCGCGAGCCAGGGCAGCCAAAGGGAGATCAGGGAGCGTGGCCGGGTCATCCAGCCATCCTCCCCTTACGCAGGATTGAGGCAGAGGAGGATCCATCCCGGTCGACGCGCACCCGCCAAACCGTATCCGGCACGGCACCGCCACGCACCCGTAGAAGGGAGGCCGCCCAGCAGGCTCTGTCCCTGGGATCATGTAGCGGCGCCGGATCGATCCACCAACGGGTTGCCGCTGCACTGGGTGTCACCGCCCCGCCCCCCGGGTTTTCTCCTTCCGAGAGGATCAAGCCCAAACCGCCGCCCGCTTCCGCCGCCAGTTGCAGCCGCCGGCTGGCGGTCAGGTCCACGGGCCTGCCGATGGCGCGGGTCCGCCGCCCCCGATCCTTCTCCATCTGGGCGACGACGGCCGCGACCGCTCCCGATTTCAGCGCTTCCTCCACCGTCCAGAGCATCTCCTCCCGGTCACGGCAGACGGCAACGACCAAACGGTGCGGGTCGATTCTCGCCTGCCACAGTCCGGGACCATAGAGATGGTCCCGGCGGCCTTCCGGCACGCACCACAGGATGGAGCCGTTCCCGGACAGGCCGGATACCATCAACCGCAACGCGAAGTCCGCGGCGGACGGGCCCTGGACCTCGTGGACCGCGGCCAGCGCCAATCCATTCCCCGGCAAAACCGCGTCGATCTCCGCAATCCCGGTGGAAAGGCAAGGCCCAGCCCCTTTCCCGCCGGACATCTCGATCGCCGCAATCGTCCGCCGCAGGTCGGCCGGCAAGGTGCGGCGGGCCCGGATTGGGCAAGCCTGACCTTTCGCCGACACCGCGCGTCCCACCGGATTTGGGGATCCATCCAGCATGCTTTTCCACATATTCCTGTTTTGTTCTTTTATAGTTCCTCGTATGTTCTTTCGTCAATAATACCCTTTGCCCCTGCGCGGCCCGCGAACAAAGCAATCGCGCTGACTTCCGTTTCAACGCTGTCGGCAAAATCGACCAGGAAAACAGGGCCGCGATCGCTTCTTCATCACAGATCACGACACCCTGTTGACAGAGACGCAGCAGCAAAACCTCGTCCAAGGCTCCATGCCTTACAGGTCCGGCAATTTCCTCCATTCCGATTGCCTCGGTATCGAGCCTTACTCCAAGTTACCAATTGAGAAGGGAAAGCCGCATCTGCGTTACCGTGCTTGAGCGGTTCTATCGATGAATCGAGTAGACACTGCTTGACCGACATTCAATCTGTCCCCGGTGACCGCGCCCTCTGTCCACCAGCGACCATTACTTCGTCGCTGATTCCCCGAGGATACTCCCCAATGCCTGAGAGCAAGCGCGGGCAGTTTGCGATCAGTACAAGTCGGGCTGAGAAAACAAGGGATATTCAGAGCCTTCCGGAGGCGGCAGCCTGCTTCACTTCCTTGCTTTGATAGCGCGACCACATATCAGTCAGGAAGGCCAGGGTATCCGGATCGAGATCGCGCTTCGGGACCGGGTCCGGGTCCCAATGGTCATGCGTATCCTGCCCACGCACCAACAGTGCTGTCCGGCGCCCCAGCGTGGAACGGACATGGGGGGCGATATAGAAAAACGCCAACCCCATGCGCCTGTCGTTCGACGGATTGGCGAGGCTGCCATGCGCCGTCCTCACATGATGGATTGAGAACTCTCCGGGCTCGAGTTCGAGATAAACGGCTCGATCATCGTCGATCCCGACAATCGTTTGCCCACGCGCGAGGAGATTCTGAGGATCATAGGTTTCCTCATGCTCATAGTCGGCGGTGAGGTGCGATCCTGGCAGAACGCGTAGACACCCGTTCGACTTATTGCTCTTCGTGAAGGCAAGCCAGACGGTGACGCTGTCATTGGGATCCAGGCCGTAATAGGCGCTGTCCTGATGCCATGAGACGAACTTGTCGTTTTTCGCAGCCTTGGCAAACATCGAGGACCCGAAAAGCATGATATCGGGACCGAGGAGCGACTCGACGGCATCGAGGATAACCGGATGCCGGGCGAGATCGACCATCCAAGGCGCCACCACATGCGCCTTGATTTTCATGCGCTGGTTGCAGTCCTCGCCGAGTTCCTGCTCCATCGCCTCGATCCGATACCGGCACTCGGTCGCATGCGCGACGGAAAGCGCCCTCTTCTTCACGAAATAACCATTCTCCTCGAAATGTGCGGCCTCTTCCGAGGTTAAAGAACCGCTCATCACCGCCTCCTATTCCGCATCGTTTGGATTTATTGAATCAGCTTCGTCGTACCGGTCGAGATCGATGCAGGCGCGAGTACCGCGGGTTTACCGTCCTGAATTTGGATGATGGGCAAATCGCGGTTGTCGTTGAGGCCGTCGCCCCGGAATTTGATCGGACCGTAGAAGGTGGTGATGTCCAATTCGGTCAGCGCTTTGCGAACGGCATCACGGTCGAGAGTGCCCGCTGTTTCGATCGCCTTTTGAAGGGCAATCAAAGCCGCCGCGGAAGAGGCGTGGACATAATCCGGTTCCGCACCGCCGGTCGCCTCGACGACCGCGTCGTAGAAAGCCTTTGTGGACCCGAAAACGTCATCTCCTTCATAGGATGCGGAATAGTGCCACCAGGATGCACTGGTGATGTTTTCCGCCAGCGGCCCCAGGTTATCCACGAACTCCTTGTAGGCCGGGCCCGTGATCATCGTGATGATTGGGGCGTCGAGATCCAGATCCGCCATCTGCTTGCGGAACAGGACCAGATCCTCGGTATAGCCGGTAACGTAAATCCAATCAGGTTCTGCCGACCGAATGGCGGCGATCGATGCCGAATGATCCAACGTCCCGACCGGGTAGAGGTCGTTATAGACGATCGACAGGTCACGGCCTTCCACCCCGCCGGCCATCAGCTTGGCCATGATGCGCGGGAAAACGTCGTCACGGCCAAGGATCGCAATCTTTTTCAGGTCCGGCTTGGCTGCGGAGAACAGGTCCAGCATTCCGTTGATCAAACCGCTTGAAGGAGCAAGCGTTCCGAACAGATTTTTGAAACCCTGGTTATGCACCGGTTCTGACGATGCGACCGCAATGATCGGCACGCCATACCGTTCCGCTACAGCAGCCGTGATTTTTGTGTGGCCCGACCCGAAGGGCGCGGTCAGGAAGTCGACCTCGTCATCCGTGATCAGTTTTTCAGCAAGGATACCGGCCCGTTTTCCATCGGTCTGATAATCGTAGGTGATCAATTCAACCGGCAAAAGGCGATCGCCAACCTTGATGCCACCAGCGGCATTCACTCGTTCGAGCCAGAGGTCGTAAGCAAGCTTCTGCTTGGCGCCTTCCGACGCCAACGCGCCGGTCAAGGCGAGCGGCGAACCGATCTTCACCACATCCTGGGCGGCAGCGGAAAAGGACCAAAAGACACAAACGGCACCGAACAGAAACTTTCCAATTACCCGGATCATGGCATAGCACTCCCCATGCAGTTGCCCCTCCGCCGGACGGCCCCATCAGACAAGCCCGCCGACATCGAGTTGGATCACCACCAAATCCCTAAAGCGGGATCCGACATAATAGTCGTAACAACTACTATCTTGCCTACAGTTTATTTCGCAGCGCAACATGAAAATGAAAATAATTGTGCGTCGCGATATTCGACGAAAATGAGCCCCCCGTGACACTGTGATTGCCGAAGCGCTCAGCCGTCGTTGCAAGTTCGGCTGTCACTTGTCACAAATCAGACTGCGGAGATTTTGCGCCGCACCCCAATCCATTTCTGCCGAAGGTAAATCATGTCTCCGCCCGTAGACCCCATAACACCCACCGACAAACTTCCCGCCAAAGCCGATATCGTTATTGTCGGCGGCGGCATAGCAGGCGTTTCGACCGCCTATTTCCTGGCCAAGAAAGGATTGTCCGTCGCGCTTTGCGAAAAAGGACGGATCGGCGCGGAACAGTCGAGCCGCAACTGGGGCTATTGCCGGCAGCAGGGCCGCGATCCCGGAGAGATTCCACTGATCATCGAAAGCCTGAAAATCTGGCGCGGGATCAACGAAGAAATTCAGGACGAAACGGGATTCCGCCAAGCGGGGGTCGCTTATCTGGCAGCCACCAAGGAAGACCTCGAGCGCTACGAAGAATGGGTCGGTTACGCGCAACAATACCAGTTGGATACCAAACTGTTGACCGGCGAGGAGTTCGAAAAAATTGTACCAGGCGGAGCTCGGAAGTGGCTTGGCGCGCTTTACACCGCAAGTGATGGCAGGGCGGAACCGTCGAAGGCGGCACCCGCGATTGCGCGGGCCGTGCAGCGACTGGGCGGTGCGGTGCTGACAGATTGCGCCATCCGCGGCTTCGAAACCAAGGGCGGCCGGATTTCAACGGTCTTCACCGAACGCGGAAAAATCGAGACCGACGCACTGGTCGTCGCCGGCGGAGCCTGGTCACGCCTGTTTTTGCGCCGCCACGGCATCGATTTTCCGCAACAGACCGTGATTTCCAGTGTCATGCGCACGGCACCGCTGGACGCCGGCATAGAAACCTCCGTTTCCGGCCCCAATTTCGCGATCCGCAAACGGCTGGACGGCGGGTATACGATCGCCCATGGCGGGGCGTCCTATTATCACCTGACACCGGATAGCTTCCGTTTGATGAAATCCTTCTGGGCGGCATTCCAGATGGAGCGCAAGTCGCTGCGAATCCGGCTGTCCCCGCGTTTTTTGGAAGCGATGCGCCAGGACCGAAAATGGAGTATGGATGAAGTCTCGCCCTTCGAGGAAAAACGCATCTGGGACCCGGAGCCGAGCCAGGACGTTCTGGGGGCGGCAAAACGGAATCTGACCGCTGCCTATCCCGCCTTTGCCAATGCCACGATCGAAGAGGGCTGGGCCGGCGCCATCGACGTTACGCCTGACGCCGTACCGGCGATTTCTCAGATCGATCAAACACCCGGCCTGTTCATCGCAAGCGGCTTCAGCGGCCATGGATTCGGCATCGGCCCGGGGGCTGGTCGTCTGATGGCCGATCTGGTCAGCGGTGCGCACCCCATTGTCGATCCGACTCCATTTCGATTCAGCCGCTTCCATGACGGCAGCAAGATCACTCCCTTCACCGAAACCTGACCCCGGAAACAACGTGCCCAACAAAGCTGATAGCCAGGCCAAACCTGGTCTCGAAAATTTCTCCGTCACAGTCTTTCCAGCGGTTCTGGGGATCGTCGGCCTGGGCCTCGCCTGGCGCGATGCGGGCGCCGGGTTCGGCATCCCGGGATGGATCGGCGAAATCATTGCCGGGTTCGGCGCGGGTTTCTTTGCAGCGGTCCTTGCCCTTTATGGCCTGAAAATTTTTCGTTTTCCCAATGCGGCCGTGAAAGAAGCGACGTCTGTGCCAACCGCGAGTCTGGTCGCCGCTATCCCGATGAACTTCATGCTGGTCGCCGGTGTCATCGCCCCTTACGTCGCCACCCTCGGCGAAATGCTCTGGTGGATCGGCGTGATCGGACAATTGGCGGTCACAATCCATGTCGTCGGTTATGTCTGGTTGAACAAGGGCCTCGGCGTGCAGTCCATCACGCCGGTCTGGCTGTTGCCGACGGTCGGTATCATCCTGGCGCCGATCTCGGGATCCGCTTTCGACTATCCCTTCATCAGTTGGCTGCTGTTCGGTATCGCCGTTTTCTTTTGGGTCGCGCTGACACCATTGCTGCTTTATCGGCTTGTCTTCGCCGAAGGATTGGCACCCCCGCAGCGGCCCGCCCTGGTCATCATCCTGACACCGCCTTCCTTGTGCGTTGCAGCCTATGTGCATCTGCAAGGCGGATATATGGACCCGTTCGCACATATGCTGTTCGGCGTGGCCTGCATGATGGCGCTTCTCCTGCTGACTAAATTGAAGGAATTCATGGCGCTTCCCTTCTCGATGGCGTGGTGGGCCTTCACCTTCCCGCTGGACGCTTTCGCAAGGGCCACGATGCTGTACAACGACCATCTTGAGGAAGCTGCGAGCGCGGTCCTAGCACTCTTGGCCTTAGGGGTTGCAACCCTTGTCGTTTCTCTGGTCTTTTGGCGCACCGTGCGGTTCATGTTCCAGGGTGGTTTGTTCAGGCCGCCGGGCTGATCCGCCAAACAGGACCAGTTATCAATACCCTCCGAACCCTTCGACGACGGGACAACGACGATGAGCCTCACACCCGCGCAAATCACGGCGCGCATCCTGATCGAAACCGAATCCATTCTGTTCCGCCCGAACGATCCGTTCATCTTCACGAGCGGCAGGGCCAGCCCGGTCTACACGGATTGCCGGCGCCTGATCGGATTTCCGCGGGCCCGCCGCCGCCTGATGAAGATGGGCGCCGCCCAGATCGAGGAAGCCATAGGGTTTGAAAGCCTCGATGTCGTCGCCGGCGGGGAGACAGCGGGGATCCCCTTTGCCGCCTGGATCGCAGACGAACTGATGCTGCCCATGTGCTACATCCGCAAAAAGCCGAAAGGCTTCGGACGCAACGCGCGGATCGAGGGCGACATCAAGGAGGGCCAAAAAGTCATCCTGGTTGAGGATCTTGCTACGGACGGCGGCTCCAAATTGTCCTTCGTGGAAGGTATTCGCGACGCGGGGGCGGAATGCGCCCATTGCTTTGTCGTCTTCCATTACGGCATTTTCCCGCAATCTGTCGCAGCCCTGAAGGAAAAGGGCGTCACCTTGCACGCGCTCTGCACCTGGTGGGATGTGCTGGACTATGTCGAGGAAGCCGAACTTTTCCCCACCGAGCAGATTGCCGAGATCAAGGCCTTCCTTAACGATCCGGTTGCCTGGTCCAAGGCCCATGGCGGCAAGGAGGACTGACGCGCACATGAAGCCGCTACTGGCCAGCCCCCGATGGCGTGTTACTGTTCCCTGAAACGGAATCCGACGTGAAACGTCGAACGGTACAGGGCAAAGAACCAAGGGGCTTCATGGGCGTGTCGACTTCTTTTGTTTTGCGGCTGGCGACGGCCATCCTAATCGCGGCCGCTTGCTGCCTGCCCGCACGGGCCCAGGCAGCCGACCGGGAACGCTTGGTGATCGGCATAAGCCAATTTCCAAGCACCCTGCACCCCAGTTTCGATTCCATGCAGGCCAAGGAATACATCAATGCCATGGCCCGGCGGAAGATCACCATCTTCGATCACGACTGGAACGTGGTTTGCCTGTTGTGTACCGGTCTGCCCGATCTGGACAAGGGAAGCGCGCGGTTTGAAAAGACGCCGGACGGCGGCGACGGCATGGCACTGGACTATCAGCTCGACGACCGCGCCGTCTGGGGGGATGGCACACCGATCACCACAAAGGACGTTCTCTTCACCTGGGAGGTCGGACGCCACCCCGAAGCCGGGACTGACAGTTCGGAACTGTACCGGCGGATCCTGTCGATCGATGTCCATGACGACCGTCGCTTCACCCTGCATATGGACCGACGCAGCTGTGACTACAAAGGGCTGGCGGAATTCAATCTGCTGCCCGCGCATCTGGAAAGCGCGGTGTTTGAACCCGCCGCCGACTATCGTAAGAGAACTCTTTACGACCGTGACCCTTCCAACCCCGGCCTATGGTACGGCCCCTATCGCGTAACGGAAGTAAACCCCGGAGCAAGCATTGTTCTGGAACCCAACCCACTTTGGTGGGGGAAGAAACCCTATTTCAAACAGATCGTGGTCCGCACCATAGAAAACACCGCCGCCCTGGTTGCCAACCTGCTGGCCGGCGATATTGACATGATCGAGGGAGAACCGGGCCTTTCCATCGATCAGGCACTCTCCTTCGAGCGTCGGCACGGCGACGATTATCAAGTGATCTACAAGCCCGGTCTGATCTACGAGCATTTGGACGTCGCGCTTAGCAATCCTATCCTTTCGGACGTACGCGTACGGCGCGCCCTACTACACGGGATTGACCGTCAGGCGATCAGCGAGCGGCTTTTCGACGGCAAACAGCCGGTTGCCAATGGTCAAACCAACCCGCTGGATTCGGTCTATTTCGATGGTGCGCCGAAATACGCGTACGACCCAGACAAAGCCGCGGCTTTGCTGGATGAAGCCGGATGGAAGCCAGGCGCGGAAGGCATTCGCCGTAACGCCGAGGGTACGCCACTGCAATTCGACCTTATGACGACGGCCGGCAACAAGAGCCGCGAACTCGTTCAGCAGGTGCTGCAAAGCCAATGGAAGGCATTGGGGGTCGACGCGACCATCCGGAACGAGCCCGCCCGGGTATTCTTCGGCGAAACTGTCTCGAAACGTCAATTCACCGGCCTTGCCATGTTCGCCTGGATTTCCTCACCGCAGAGTATCCCGCGCACCAGTCTCCATTCCACGATGATACCGACTGAGGAGAACGCCTGGGCCGGGCAGAATTACACTGGCTACGCCTCGGAGAAGATGGACAAGATACTCGACGATCTGGAACTGGTCTGCGATGCGGACGCAAACCGCAAGTTATGGGAGGATATGCAGACCCTCTACGCTCAGGATCTGCCGGCCCTTCCGCTCTACTTCCGCGCAAGTTCCTATATTCTGCCGAAATGGCTGAAAGGCGTCCGACCGACGGGCCATCAATACACCAGCACGAACTGGATCGAGGAATGGACCGCAGCGGAATGACAGCGCCGCGTTCTGCCGAAGCGTTGCCGGGATCGGGAGAATTCGTGTGATCCGCTTTCTGTCCGCCCGATTGCTGCAAAGCCTGATCGTATTGATCGTGATGTCGTTTCTGATCTATGCGCTGATCGGATTGATGCCCGGCGACCCAATCGACCTGATGCTGTCCGCCAATCCCGATTTCACATCCGAGGATGCCGCCCGTTTAAAGGCGCTGTACGGCCTCGATCAACCGTTATTGACGCGCTACGGAAACTGGTTGATTGCCGCGCTGGGCGGCGACTTCGGCTACTCACGGCTTTACAGCCAACCCGTCCTGGACGTGGTCGGACCGCGCCTTGCCAACACCGCCTTGCTTGTAGGGATTAGCCTGGCACTCTCCCTGTTGCTCGCCATCCCGTTGGGAATCGCCGCGGCCGTGCGTCCTTACTCGCCGATCGACTATCTGGTGAACCTTTCCTGCTTCGCCGGGATCAGCGCGCCGCCGTTCTGGCTAGCGCTGATGGCGATCATGCTGTTTTCCGTGACACTCGGCTGGTTTCCCGCGGGCGGACAAGCCCCGCCCGGCGCATCGCCCTGGGAAACCCTGCAGCATGCGGTCCTGCCTATCGGCGTCCTGACGCTCGCCTCTGTTGGCGGATTCACGCGTTTCATGCGGGCTTCGATGGTGCAGACCCTGCGCCAGGATTTCATCCGCACCGCATCCGCCAAGGGCCTGTCACGGACACGGGTGGTTTATGGTCACGCCTTGCGCAATGCCTTGCTGCCGATGGTGACCATCGTTGCGTTGAGTTTCGGCACGCTCTTCTCAGGCGCCTTGATTACGGAAACCATGTTCGCGTGGTTGGGGATGGGAAAGACCATCTACGACGCAATCCTCGGCAATGACTTCAATCTGGCTCTTGTAGGGCTCTTGATGGCGACCGGTATGACCCTTCTTGGCAATGTCTTGGCCGACCTCTCCTACGTCGCACTCGACCCGCGCCTCGATTTTCGCGCCGAGGGTACCTGACGCATGGCCGGAACAAGGGGAGAGCTAAGCCTCGAGCGGGCGCGTTCACCAAGCGCGCAATCCCCGTTCCGCCGTCGAGCCGCCCGATTTTTTCAGCATCGACTGGCAGTGGCGAGCGGCCTCGTTCTTCTTGCTTTGTGCGTGGCTGCGGCTTGCGGGCCATGGGTGGCGGAAATGCTGGGAACCGACGGGGTGACCGCTGATTTATTCAATCGATTGGCACCGGCTTCGGAAAATCATCCACTGGGAACCGACGAAGCGGGCCGGGACGTTCTGGTGCGGCTGTTATACGGCGGCCGGATATCCTTGGCTGTGGCTCTGATCACGGCCGTGATCACCGCCGTGATCGGCGCGGCGATCGGCCTTGTGGCCGGCTATTTCGGCGGCCCGCTGGATTCTCTGCTAATGCGTGTGACCGACGGCGTCATCGCCTTGCCGCTGCTCCCTTTGCTGATCGTGCTGGCTGCGGTGGATCTGACAAAGCTCGGCCTTTCGGCGGAGGCAGCATCCGGCGACAATGTCAGTCTTTACCGGATCGTTATCATTATCGCATTGGTCGGCTGGACAACAGTCGCCCGGCTGGTTCGGGCAGAGGCACTCAGCCTCCGCCGCCGCGATTTCGTGAGGGCGGCGGTCGCCCAAGGCGCGGGACCTATCCGCATTCTATTCGTTCATATCCTGCCGAACTGTGCCTCACCGCTGGTAGTCGCCACCACCCTGTCCGTCGGCAACATCATACTATTCGAATCCGTCCTCAGTTTCCTTGGCCTCGGCATCCAACCGCCGACGCCGAGTTGGGGAAACATGCTGACCAATGCCCAGGACATCATTTGGGACAATCCGTTGCTGGCGGTATGGCCCGGAACGATGATCTTTGCGACGGTGATCGCATTCAATTTTCTGGGTGACGGATTGCAGGACGCTTTGGACCCCAAGGCACTGGGTGACCGATAAGCTGGACGATCGATAAATCGGCGGGGCACGAACGCGAAAATTCCTTAGAGTTTTAGTTAACTTTCAAACGGTTAAACCGCTGTCTTCTTGCATTTTCTCTATACAAGCACTAGATTATCTACAGTAGCATGGTGTGTTTACCGTCACTGCCGCCATGCAGATTACCGTTTAGAGTACGGTACTTAGTTCGGAAAAATCCTTAGTTTCAAACGGTTAACGACCCTGTCGTTTTTGGGGTCACGGCCTGAGAAGATTTGGAAATGGCTGACCTTGGAGGCATCGCAGGACTGTTGAACGCTGTTGTTCAGCGTAGCGTTGAAGTACAGCAAAACACGGTCAACGACGATGCAGAGGATAACCAGACGTCGACGGAACCGGCGGGCAACACCGAGTCCGCAGGCGCCGGCACGACCACCGCCTCCGCAACGATCGGTGAAGGCTTGGCGTTTCAGCCGATTACCTCCACCGGGACGGACCAAACTGCGAATAGCGAGTTCACCGGAACCGCCGGTCGTGTGATCGAGGATCAGGTCTCGATCAGTGCGGAAGCCCGCACAGCCTTTGAAGAGGCGCAGGCGGGCAGGTCGGATGCCAGAACACCCGCAGAAGCCATCCAGGAAGAAGCGACGAACCCGGCGCAGAACTTGGCATTCCGCAGCGATTCCGCCGAGAATGCGGCAACGATCGAAGGGTCTGAGGAAATTGCCGCTGCCGCTGACCGCGGCCAGACAAATCAGGCGGAAACCAATGAAAGCGACACCGGCATCGTCGTTGGAAATACCGACGTGACAGCCTTCTCAGCCCAGAATCGTGAATTAGGGCAGTTGGTCGATCAATTCGCTTAATCGCGGCCCCATCACCACCGCTTCCAGCCCCCACATGTCGTGTGACCGCCTTTTAGCATGCGGACCAGATGCATTGGTGAATATTTCGGACACCGGAATATTTGCGGTCTTTTATTTTGAGTGAATACTCGCCGCACAGGAAAACAGCAAAACAAAGCCATGAACAACAAACACACCAAACAATAATAACTGGACAGTTTATCCAAAGGAAATTTAAGGATACACTGCATTTTCTTTCCAAGGATATGATACGTAGAGCCGCCGAATGGCCACAAATGACGACGTGACAGCCAACCGGCATGGCAACGGCGAAGCCGCCGAACCGGATCTTTCCGAGCGTGGTGCGCCCAACACCGGGCTGACGCGCCTTTTCGGGGCGAAAAAAGGCGCCGCGAAAAAAGCCGACGTCCAGGACACCGACACAGATCCCACGGCAAGCCCCGCACAAGCGGCCGCTCCCGACGACGGTGTCGCCGGCGATACGGAAGAGGTCCTGCCGGAATTGGGCGGCGTCATGTTGGAAAAGTCCGACGGGTCGGAAAACCACTTCTCCGAAAAGCAGGCGGTCTCTGAAGAGGATGAAACCGAAGGGGTCCATCTCCGCAATAACCTGCTCGGCGCCCCGGCCGGCATGAGCGACGTGACGGACAAGGCGGCCGGAAAGGGCAAACGGGACCTGCTCTCGGTTCCACCGCAAAAAACGCCCGCGAATGAACCAGCCCCGGCACGCAGCCTGGAACCGCCCCCGGACATCGATGATCAGGAAAGGCGGAGCGGGCAGGAACGCCGCCACGAGGAACGTCCCGGTGCGGACCGCAGGGCTGTCGCCGAGTCCTGGGCGGTGCGGCCGTCCCGTCAAAACAACGACGACCCGTTGCTCGGCTGCCTGACCATTCTTTGCACCTTGCTGGACCGGCCGATTTCATCGGACGCCCTGACGGCGGGCCTACCGCTGGATGACGGACATCTCACCCCCGATCTATTCCGTCGGGCAGCAGAACGCGCCGGCATATCTTCCCGCCTGGTCAAACGGAAGTTGGAAGACATTTCCCATATGTCCCTGCCCTGTGTCGTGCTGTTGGAAGGGAAGCGGGCGGCCGTCATTATTGAACTGAAGGGGCGGGAAAAAGCCACCGTCGTCCTGCCGGAGATGGGGGCCGGCGCGCGGGAAATCCCATTCGCCGAACTGCAGCAGGAATACGCCGGTTATACGATCTTCGCCCGTCCGGAGTTCCAGTTCGACACGCGGGCGGTCGACCTGCACGTCAAGAATCCGAAGGGCTGGTTCTGGGGGACGATCATGTCTTCCTGGACGCTTTATGTCGAAGTCATGATCGCCGCGCTGTTGATCAACCTCTTCGCCATTGCCAGCCCGCTTTTCACGATGAACGTCTATGACCGCGTCGTGCCCAATTTCGCCGAGGAAACCCTGTGGGTGCTCGCCGTCGGCGTGACCACCGTCTTCGTCTTTGATTTCATCCTGAAGCTGTTGCGTGCCTATCTTGTCGACAGTGCGGGCAAGGCCGCCGATACGAAGATCGCCGCGCGACTCTTCCAGCAGATGATGGGAATGAAAATGGCGCATCGACCGCCTTCCGCAGGCGCTCTCGCCAATCAGATGCGGGAATTCGAGTCGATCCGTGAGTTCTTCACCTCATCCACACTCGTCGCGCTGATCGACCTGCCCTTCATCTTCATGTTTGTCGCCATCATCTATGTGATCGGCGGCCCGGTAGCGATCGTGCCGGCCGTGATGGTCGCAATCGTGATTCCGATCGGCATGCTGATGCAGATCCCCATGAAACGGATCGTGCAGGAAACGTTCCGGGAGGCGCAGCAGAAACACGCCATCCTGATCGAGGCGATTTCCGGGATCGAAACCATCAAGTCCACCGCCTCCGAAGGCCGAATGCAGCGCAGTTGGGAACTGTTCGTGAACCGGACCGCGCGATCTGCCATGCGGGCCGCCCGTTGGTCGCAGATCGCCATGAACTTTTCCGGCTTCGCGATGCAGATGGTAACCGTCCTGGTCATCATCGTCGGCGTTTACCTGATCCAGGAAGGCGAGATGACGGTGGGGGCGCTTGTCGCCTGCACGATCCTGTCGGGGCGTGCCCTGGCCCCCCTGGGCCAGATCGCCGCCATCGCCACGCGGTTTCATCAGGCCCGCAATTCCTTGAGCGCGCTGGACAATATGATGCAGACCCCGGTCGAGCGACCGGAAGGGCGTAGCTTCGTAAACCGGCAGAAATTCAGCGGCCAGATCGAATTCAAGGATGTCGGTTTTTCCTATCCGGACGCGAAGACCAGCGCACTGCAGAAGATATCGTTCAAAATCGAGGCAGGCGAAAAGGTCGGCATCATCGGCCGGATCGGCTCAGGCAAGAGCACAATCGAGCGGTTGATCATGGGCCTGTATGACCCGACCGAAGGATCGGTCCTGGTCGACGGCACCGATACCCGCCAGATCGACCCCGCCGACCTGCGCCGCAGCATTGGCGTCGTCCCGCAGGATACCTATCTGTTCTTCGGCTCCGTTAAGGAAAACATCGCGCTGGGCGCGCCGTTTGCCGACGATGAAATGATCCTTCGGGCAGCCAGGATTTCCGGCGTCGACGAATTCACCAGCCGACATCCCTTGGGCCTGGACATGCCCGTCGGGGAGCGAGGACAGTCCCTGTCAGGCGGACAACGCCAGGCCATATCGATCGCCCGCGCCCTTTTGCTGGACCCGCCGATCCTGATGCTGGACGAACCGACCAGTTCGATGGACAACACGACGGAAGGCCGCTTCAAACAGCGGATGCAGTCGATGATGCCCGGCAAGACATTGATTTTGGTGACGCACCGCGGATCTCTTTTGACGCTTGTCGACAGACTTCTGGTGATGGATGGCGGCTTGCTCGTAGCGGATGGGCCGAAGGACCAGGTCATGGAAGCGCTGGCCAGCGGTCGCATCCAGACCGCGAAGACTTGACGGCATCCAGGATAGGACCGAGACGATGGCTGGACTTGGCGGTAGTTGGGACGACGACATCTTCGAAGATGAAGGGCGCAAGGGTGTGAAAAGCGCCAGCCGCGTTGCCCATATCATGCTGTTCACCATTGTGCTGTTTTTCGTCGCCTTCATCACCTGGGCCTATAACGCGACACTGGACGAAGTGACCCGGGGCGAAGGACGCATCATCCCCTCCAGCCAGACTCAGATCGTCCAGCATCTGGAAGGCGGCATCGTTTCGGAAATCCTCGTTCGCGAAGGCCAGATTGTGCTGCAAGGCGACCCGTTGATGCGAATCGAAAACCGCGTCGCCGAGGCCGACCTGGCCGAAAAGCGGAAGCAATATGTGAACTTGTTGGCGACCGCGGCGCGGCTGGAAGCGGAGGCGGCCGGCGCGGAAAGCATCGAATTTCCGCCGGATGTAATGACCCGCGCCCCAGAACTGGCCACTGCGGAACAACGGCTGTTCGAGCGCCGTACCGACCAGTTGGAGCAGCAGGTTCAGATCCTGCAGGAACAGACCGCTCAGAAACGCCAGGAACTTCAGGAAATCAGCAGCCGGCGTCGCCAGGCGGAAAATCAGCTCGCCCTCGCCGACGAAGAGTACAAATTGCTGAAGCCGCTGGTCGATCAGGGTGTTTCCGCAAAAATCGATCTGATCCGCCTGCAACAGAAGATGGAGGACCTTAGGTCCGAAGTTCAGACAGCCAAACTGGCCGTCCCCCGGCTGCAGTCGGCCTTGAACGAGGCACGCCGGCGCATCGAGGAAAAGAACTCCTCCTTCCGCACCGAGGCGCAGCAGGAATTGAACAATACCCGGGTCGAGGCATCCCGTCTCTACGAAGAGATTTCCGCCGGCATCGACCGGGCGACCCGGACGGAGGTCCGCTCCCCCGTAAAAGGAACCGTAAACAAATTGCTGATCAACACGATTGGCGGTGTCGTGCGTCCCGGCGACGACCTTGTTGAGATCGTCCCGCTTGAAGACGCCCTGCTGGTTGAGGCACGGATCAAACCGTCGGATCGCGCGCAGCTCTTTCCCGGCCTCAAGGCGGTCGTGAAACTGACCGCCTATGATTTCTCCATCTGGGGCGGGTTGGATGCCGAGTTGATTGATATCAGCGCGGACACCATCACCGACGAACAGGGCGAGACCTTCTACCGTATCCGACTGCGGACCGATGAAACGAGCCTGGCGCCCGACAAGCCCATCACCACGGGAATGACAGCGTCGGTCGACATCCTGACCGGGGAAAAGACCGTTCTCCAGTATCTGCTGAAGCCGATCCTGAAAGCACAACAGAACGCCTTGCGCGAACGTTGAGCCCGGCTCAATCTTTCCTCACGACCAATTTTATTCGTTTAACGGGGGCGAACCAAAATGGCGGACCGACTGGGCGCATTCGTGGACCATTGCGACATTCGCATCGAAGGCAGGGCATCGGGGCCGCTTGCCGGAACCGAATTCGCCGTCAAGGATCTGTACCATGTTGTCGGCACGAAGGCTGGATGCGGCAATCCGGATTGGCTGGCATCCCATGACGTGGACGACGAATCGGCGCCCGTCATCGGGAAACTGCTCGCTGCGGGCGCAACCCTGGTGGGCAAGACGCACACGGACGAGATTGCCTATTCCATGAATGGTGAGAACCATTTCTACGGCACGCCCGAAAACGTCAACGCGCCAGGCCGTATCCCGGGCGGATCCAGCAGCGGATCGGCAGCCGCGGTCGCCGGGGATTTATGCGACTTCTCACTCGGGACCGATACGGGCGGATCGGTTCGAGTCCCCGCGAGCTATTGCGGGATCTATGGAATTCGCCCGACACATGACCGAATTCCTTTGCAAGGCCTGATGGCGCTTGCATCCAGTTTCGATACGATCGGCTGGTTCTCCCGCGACCCGGCGCAAATGAAGGTAATCGGGAAAACCCTGTTCGACGATTGGGCCGAGCCGCCGGCTCTGCAGCAAACGCTGGTACCGGTCGATGTATGGGAACTGGCCGACCCGGAGATCCGGGACGCATTGCGCCCGATTGCGGAACGCATGCGCATGTTTGCCCCAATCGTCCACGAGATCACCTTGGTTCCCGACGGTATTGAGACGTGGTTTCCTCATTTCCGTGTCATCCAGGGCTGGGAAATCTGGCGGCAACACAAGGAATGGGTGGAAAATGTGAACCCGACCTTCGGTCCGGGCATTGCGGAGCGCATGCAATGGGTCCGCACGATAACCGATGCCGAAAAAGCCGAAGCCGATCAGGGACGGAGCAACATCATAGAACGGTTAAGTACGATCCTGCAGCCCGGCACCCTCATGGCCCTGCCGACCGCTCCGGGCATTGCGCCTCTGCGCGGCCAACCGGCGGAGAATTTGGAATCGTTCCGGTATCGGTGTCTGCAGATGACCGGCATCGCCAGCCTCGGCAAGGTGCCGCAGATCAACATCCCAGTCGGCCAGGTTGACGGCTGCCCGGTCGGCCTGTCGCTGATCGCAGGCCCCGGCGGCGACGAATTGCTGTTGGAACTGGCCGGTAAAATAGCAGGCGTTTCAGTGAAGGGTTTGGCCCCTTTGCTACACTGAGGGGTCCAAATTCAGGGATTAAGCGCCCGAATATTGCAGCAAGCTGGTAAACGGGATGTTGATCTTGTCCCGGCCTTTCAGGTCGGTGAGTTCAATTATGCAAACCGCCCCGCGGACATCCCCGCCCATTTTTTTGCATAGGTCGGCCGAGGCCGTCAGCGTGCCGCCGGTTGCCAACAGGTCATCCAGGATGACGATGCGCTGCCCCGGTTCGATGGCGTCCTTTTGGATTTCGATCGTGTCGGTTCCGTATTCCAGGCCATATTCGTAGCGAACGACCTCGCCCGGCAATTTTCCCTTTTTACGAACCATGACGAAGCCGAGGCCAAGCTCCAGGGCCAGGGGCGCCGCCGTCAGAAATCCCCGGGATTCAATACCGACCAGTACGTCCGGCTGCATATCGTCGACCGCGTCGGCCAAGCGGCGAACGCATGCGCGCCAAGCCCTGGGATGCGCCAGAAGGGTCGAAATATCGTAGAATTCTATCCCCGGCTTCGGGAAATCCGGAATTGTACGAATGTGTTCTTTTAAATCCATGGTATTCCAGGCCCCACCGATGCTGGCATAGTCTCTAAATGACGGGCTATCCTAATCACAGCCGCCGTGACGAGCAACGCGACTTGAGATATGGATTCGGGGTGACGGAAAAGGCGAATGTTTCTCTGCTGGTTCGGGGTAGCGGAGACAAGAACAATCGCGGGGGATTTTGGTGAGCGAAACGCAGCGCACAGGCACGGACGGCCACCGTGACAGGGCCGGTTCGATCGAGATTCAGGATCGGGGCGGCAACCCTGCCCTGACTCTGTCGGGCGTCTGGTCCGTTCCCACCGCCGCGACTTTGAGCCGGCAGATCGCCGCATTACCCCTGCCGACCCACGGACAGACGACAATCGACCTTGGGCAGGTGGCCGTAATGGACACCTCCGGTGCCTGGCTGATCCATGGATTGATGGTCGATCTCAAGAAAAAGGGTGCAGTTCCGGTTCTGGAGAACCTTAAGGAACAGCACGCGCCTCTGATGCATCTGGTGGAAGGCGCGGTCGCCGAACCCGATGACACTATTCACTCGAAACCGACAAGCCTCCTGCGTCTGTTGGAAATTACCGGCGAAGCTACGATAGCGGCGCTTTCCAAAGGGCGGGAGCTGACGAACTTCGTCGGCATGGTCACGATTTCCTTTTTTCGCGCGTTGAGAAATCCGGCTCGACTGAGACCGATCTCCTTCGTCAATCAGTTGGAATTGACCGGACTTCGTGCGATCCCGATCATCGGTCTGCTGTCCTTCCTGATCGGCGTAACCCTCGCCTATCTGATGGCCGATCAGTTCCGTGCCTATGGCTTGGACGTCTTCACCGTGAACGTGCTCGGCATCTTCGTCCTGCGTGAGGCAGGCGTCCTGATTACCGCCATCGTGATCGCCGGCCGATCTGGATCCGCCTTTACCGCGGAAATCGGGACGATGAAGGTGAACGAGGAACTCGACGCCTTGCGTACCCTGGGGCTGGACCCTGTCGAGGTCCTGGTATTACCACGCGTCCTCGCCCTGGTCGTCACCCTGCCCTTCCTGGCCTTCTGGGCGGATATAATGGGATTGCTCGGCGGCGGCATGATGACGATGCTGGTGCTGGATATGACGCCCCTTCAATTCGTGCAGCAATTGAAGGAAGCGGTGAACCTTAAGACCTTTATGGTCGGCATGGTGAAGGCGCCGGTTCACGCCTATATCATCGCGGTGGTCGGCTGTTTCGAAGGCTTTAAGGTACAGCGCAGCGCCGAAAGCGTCGGCAAGCAGACAACGACCTCGGTGGTCGAATCCATATTCCTGGTGATCGTGGCAACGGCGGGCTTCGCGGTCATGTTCTCCGTGCTGGGCATCTAGGGGAAACGATGACCGATACGACAGCCATCGCAGCGCCGCGAAACGCCTCAAACAGCTTGAACGAGTCCGTCATCCGAATTCGTGGGCTGCGCACCCAGTTCGGCAATCAGGTGATTCACGACAACCTGGACCTGGACGTCGCCAAAGGCGAGGTACTCGGCGTTGTCGGCGGGTCGGGAACGGGAAAGTCGGTTCTATTGCGCACGATCGTCGGCCTGCAGCGACCGGCAGCAGGCAACATAGAACTACTGGGCGAGGACGTCCTGGCCTTGAGCGACGATGCGAAGGAAGCCTTGCGAACAAGGACTGGGGTCCTGTTTCAGGACGGCGCGCTGTTCTCGTCTCTGACCGTCGCGGAAAACATCCAGGTGCCGATGCGTGAACATACGGACCTGACGCAGCGTCTGATGGACGAGCTCGCCGAGTTGAAGATCGCCATGGTGGGCCTGCCGCCCGATGCGGCCGGCAAGTATCCGAGTGAACTTTCCGGCGGCATGCGCAAACGCGCCGGACTTGCGCGTGCACTGTCGCTGGACCCCGAGATCGTCTTTCTGGATGAACCGACCGCCGGCCTGGACCCGATCGGCGCGGCCGCTTTCGATCAATTGATCCTATCGCTTCAAAAAAGTCTGGGATTGACGGTTTTCATGGTGACCCACGACCTGGACAGCCTGGCGGCCATCTGTGACCGGATTGCCGCGCTTATAGACAAGAAGGTGCGGGTTGCTACGATGGCGGAACATATGCGCGACGATGACCCTTGGCTGCACGAGTATTTCCATGGGCCGAGGGCACGCGCCGCGCTGGATGCGAAAGCATCCCGCGTGTCCGCTTGAGGGGAGGCGGACCATGGTCGTTAGGGATATGCCGCAATTGTGCTGGGGAGTGACAGGATAGATGGAGACCCGGGCGAGTTATACCATCGTCGGCGCATTCGTGCTGGCCTTCATCATCGGCATCGTCATGGCGGTGGTGTGGCTGGCCGATATTGAATTCGACACGGAAAACCAGCGCTACCACATTTATTTCGACGGTACGGTGACCGGCCTGAAGACCGGGAACCCGGTCCGCTACCGAGGCATACCGGTCGGCATCGTGACACAGATGGAGATCAATCCCGACAATGTGGAGCAGGTCCGCGTCACGATCGAGGTGAATTCCGATACGCCGATCAAGGAAGACGCGTCGGCCAGCCTGGAATTCCAGGGACTGACCGGTGTGGCGTTCGTTCAACTGGCCGGCGGCACGAACGACGCCCCGTCCTTGCGAGCGAAACCGGGCGAGCGATACCCGGTAATTCCGTCTACCCCCTCCCAGATCGAGGAGCTTTTCGAGAAAGCGCCGGAACTGCTGAACCGTTTCATCGGGCTGGTCGACCGCGCGAACGAGATCCTGAGCACCGCGAACCAGCGCAACGTCACACAGATCCTGACCAATCTGACGCAATTCACCGGCGCATTGGCGGAAAGTTCCACCGATATCCAGCGGCTTGTACGGGAAGGCGGCGACACGCTGAGCCAAGTGAAGGCGACCGCAAAGGAAGCAGAAACACTGATCGGCGCTTTTGCCGAGAGGAGCGAATCCATCGCCGCCCTGGCGGAAAAGACCTTGGTTGACGTGGATGCGCTGGTCGTGGAATCCGAAGCCCTGGTGAACACCGGCATACCAGTCCTGCAACAGACCGGCAGGACGATGGAAAAGGCTGAGGGGCTCGTGAACGATCTGCGCCCTCATGTCGGTCCGCTGGCGAAATCCGCGACAATTTCCATGGGGGAATTCAACAAGATCGCCGAGGACCTTCGTTACGCCGCGCGAAATATCGGCAACGCCGCGAAAGAGGCGTCGGAATTGATCGACGAGAACGACGAATCGTTGAGCGAATTCGCGAATACGGGTTTGTACGAATTCACCCAGTTGATCGCGGAATCGAGGATCCTGATCCAGGTCCTGACGAGGATTTCAAACGAGTTGGAGCGCGATCCGGCGCGTTTCCTCTTCGGCGATCAATCGGAAGGGTTCCAGGCGAATTGATCCGGTCGTCGATGTGCGAATGGTTGGTGGGGAGAATGTAATGAGCAAGTCTGGCATACGCCAAACCGGCAGACGCCGTTTCGCACGGACGGCGGCACTTCTTTGCGCCGCCGCCGTCTTGCTGACGGGATGCGCCCTGAAACTGCCGGGATCCGGGACACCACCCCGTATCTTCGTTCTTTCCCCGAAAAGCACGTTCGACGAAGACCTGCCGGTTGTGAATTGGCAGTTGCTGATCGACTCACCCATCGCGGCGGCGGGCCTGAATTCGTCACGAATAGCACTTCGCCAAAGCCAGATTGAACTGCAGTATTTCGCGAATGCCGCCTGGACGGATGCCGCGCCTAAGATGGTGCAGCGGTTGCTGATCGAATCCTTCGAAAACTCGCAGAAAATCGTTTCGGTCGGTCGCCAGGCAGTCGGACTGCGGGCCGATTTCATTCTGGCGACGGAGCTGCGCGAGTTCCAGGCGGAATACGAAGGCAAAGCCGAAGGCACTCCGCCGGATGTCCGCACCAGGATCAACGCGAAGCTGGTGCAAATGCCGTCGCGAACGATTGTGGCTTCCGTGACATACGACTATTTGATTCCCGCCGAAGGGCCTGAGCTTGTATCGATCGTGAAGGCTTTCGATCTGGCTTTGGGCAAATCCTTGAAGCGCATTGTTTCCTGGGCCATCACCGAAGGTGAGAAACACCATCAGAATTAGCCGCGAGCCTGAAGCATAGCCCGCGTGAGGAGTAGACGGTCATGTCGCATGTTTTCCACAGGTCCTCGAAAGGCAGCCTTCCAATTGCGGCCAAGGGCGACGGTGTTTATGTCATCGACACGGAAGGCAAACGGTACCTGGACGCGTCCGGCGGCGCGGCGGTCTCCTGCTTGGGACACAGTCACCCGAAGGTCATTCAGGCGATCAAGGATCAAGTCGATCAACTGGCTTACGCCCATACGGGTTTCTTCACCAATTCCGCCCTTGAGGAACTCAGCGATCACCTGATCGCCCGGGCCCCCGGCGATCTGCAATACGTCTATATGGTTTCAGGCGGGTCCGAGGCGATGGAGGCAGCCTTGAAACTCGGCCGGCAATTCTTCATCGAAAAGGGCGAACCCGAACGCCGCCATTTCATCGCCCGGCGCCAAAGCTATCACGGTAATACGCTGGGCGCATTGGCCGTTGGCGGCAATATGTGGCGCAGGGAACAGTTCAGCCCGATCCTGATCGATTCCAACTATGTCCCCCCCTGCTACGCCTATCGGGATCAGCGGCCGGACGAGACGCCTGAAGACTATGGGCTTCGCATTGCCGACGAGTTGGATGAGCGCATCCGGCAATTGGGACCGGAGACGGTGATCGGTTTTGTCGCGGAAACCGTGGTCGGCGCAACGGCGGGGGCGCTGGCGCCGACCGCAGGTTATCTCAAGCGTATCCGTGAAATCTGCGACCGGCACGGCATCTTGTTGATCCTGGACGAAGTCATGTGCGGGATGGGCCGGACCGGCACGCTGTTCGCTTGCGAGCAGGATGGCGTTGCCCCGGATATTGCCGCTATAGCGAAAGGCCTGGGCGGCGGATACCAGCCGATCGGCGCCATGCTGTGTACCGGGAAGATCTACGATACGATCCGGGACGGATCCGGCTTCTTCCAACATGGGCACACCTATATGGGTCACCCTACGGCGTGTGCTGCGGCCCTGGCCGTTCAACAGGTCATCGAAGAGGAAGACCTGCTGACAAACGTTCGCGACAAGGGCGAAAAACTGTTCGATGCCTTGAAAGCGCGCTTTGGCAACCATCCCTTTGTCGGCGACATCCGGGGACGCGGTCTTTTCAGGGCGCTTGAAATCGTCGCCGACCGCGGCACGAAAGAACCGGTCGATGCATCGATACAGATCCACGCCAAGATCAAGAGAAACGCTATGGAACGCGGCCTGATGTGCTATCCTGGCGGCGGAACCATCGATGGCAAGCGCGGCAGTCACATCCTGCTCGCGCCGCCCTTTATCATCGATGACAGTCACATTGAAGAAATCGTCGGCAAATTGGGTGACGCGATGGATGCGTCCTTCGCGGAAGCCGGGCTGGTCGCTTAATATCGCAGAAGTCTGGATCGATACCGTTTCTCTTTTCAACCGATGAAGAAGCCGAACCGGTTCGGTAGACCAGACGACTGGCGATAACGGCTGCCGGGAACCCGGACGACCTGCTTCCCGGCATTGACTGCCCGCATATGAGCGGTTCATAGTTCGCCCCTACAATAATACGAACCGATGCATAATAATGTCGTCGGAACAGTGGAGTGGTTCTTTGGGAGTGAGCAATCCCAAGCAACTGTGGATTGATGCTTCGCGCATTGTCCGCGTCCAAGACACGGACTGCAGCCCCCCAACCGAACCCGGTCGGGGAGACTTTAAGGACGCCGCAACCTGTTTATCCGCCTTTCCCGGGCGGCTGACATGGCCATGCCGCGCCCACACCCATGAAGATTTCGCAGAACGGTTGGGCAAACCAGCCGTTCATCAGGGTTCAGCCGGCTTCCCGGCCGGCCGATCGGTCGTATAGGCAGACCTGCCTACATCGACCATCAGCATTTCTGAACGAGGAAGGGAGTACCAAAATGCTTAAGAAATTCGGAGCACTCGGAGCGGCGGCAGCCGTCGCACTGACGCTCGGCGCGGTTTCCAATTCGGAAGCTGCCGAACAGCAGTTCATTTCCATCGGCACCGGCGGCGTTACCGGCGTGTATTATCCGACCGGCGGCGCGATTTGCCGGTTGGTGAACCGTGGGCGCAAGGAACACGGCATCCGCTGCTCCGTCGAGTCGACCGGGGGATCGGTTTACAACATCAACACCATTCGCGCTGGTGAACTGGAATTCGGCGTAGCCCAATCCGATTGGCAGTTCCATGCCTATCATGGTTCCTCTAAATTCGAAGACCAGGGCCCGTTCAAGGAGCTCCGCGCGGTCTTCTCCGTCCATCCGGAGCCGATCAGCATCGTTGCCCGCAAGGACTCGGGCATCAAGAGCATCGACGATCTTGTCGGCAAGCGCGTCAACATCGGCAACCCCGGTTCCGGCACGGAAGCGACCTGGAACGTCATCTGGGGTGCGATGGGCAAAACCAATGACGATCTGGCCTTGGCTTCACAGTTGAAGTCGGCTGAAACGCCGGCCGCGCTCTGCGATAACAAGATCGACGCCTTCTTCTGGGCCGTCGGCAACCCGGCTGCTCTGAACACCGAGGCGGCGACCACCTGCGATGTCGTCTTCGCGTCGGTCGACAATGCGGCGACGAAGAAACTGATCGCCGACAATCCGTTCTATGCTCCGGCCACCATTCCGGGCGGCATGTATCGCGGCAACCCGGATGACATTCCGACCTTCGGTGTTGGCGCGACCTTCGTGACCTCCGCGAATGTCTCTGACGATGTCGTCTATGTTGTCGCAAAAGCCGTGATGGAAAACCTGGATGACTTCCGGAAACTGCATCCGGCATTCTCCCATCTGGACGCCAAGGCGATGGTCAAGAACGGCCTTTCCGCGCCTCTGCATCCGGGTGCCGAGAAGGCATACAAGGAACTCGGCTTGATGTAAGCCGCTCGCAAGGATTTACCGGGAGGGTTCAAGATCGGGCCCTCCCGGATTTCCTTCCGGACTTGTTTAGAATTCTCGATTTCATTTGTACCTTTTCAGAACGCACCAATTATCCGTGCCGAACGCTATAGGGGACCTTCATGAGTGACACCGGCCAAGCACCCGGCAAAGGTGCGAGCAATATCGATCTCGAAGATCTCGTCGCCTCGACAGACACGGGCGCTCGCGACCCACGAGGCGCTGTCGGCCTGATGCTCGCCGTCGTGGCGTTCTGCTGGTCGGTCTTCCATATCTATACCGCTTCCAGCGTCCCTTACTTTTTAAACGATCTTACCGGCATTAAATTCTTTACGGACGTTATTCCCTTTGCACGTCAGATTCATTTGGCCGTCGCCTTGTTCCTCGCCGCCATGGCCTATCCGCTTTTCGCATCTTCGTCGCGGCATACCGTGCCTTGGTACGACTGGATCCTGGCCATCGCGGGCGCATCGTGCTGCCTCTACATGTTCGTTTTCTATGAGGGGATATCCAACCGCGCCGGCCTTCCGACGACTACGGACCTCGTCGTTTCGACGGTCGGCATGGTGGTCATGATGATCGCCACTTATCGCGCACTCGGTTTCCCTCTGCTGATCGTGGCGAGCGTCTTCCTGACCTATGTCTTCTTTGGCGATCAACCCTTCATCCCGGAAGTCGTCCAATGGAAGGGTGCGTCCTACGGCAAGGCCCTGTGGCATTTCTGGATGCAAGAGGAAGGCGTGTTCGGAATTGCGCTGAACGTATCGGCCTCGCTCGTCTTCCTGTTTGTGTTGTTCGGATCCTTGCTGGACAAGGCAGGCGCCGGTAATTGGTTCATCAAGATCGCTTTTGCCCTGATGGGCCATTTGCGCGGTGGGCCGGCGAAAGCCGCCGTCGTTTCATCCGCCATGACCGGACTGATCTCAGGGTCCTCAATCGCCAATACGGTGACAACCGGAACCTTCACCATCCCGCTGATGAAGCGCGTCGGCTTCCGGCCGGAATCCGCTGGTGCGGTGGAGGTTGCCTCCTCCGTCAACGGCCAGATCATGCCGCCGGTGATGGGCGCGGCTGCCTTCCTGATGGTCGAATATGTCGGTGTGTCCTACTTGGACGTCGTCCGGCATGCCTTCCTGCCGGCTACGATCAGCTACATCGCATTGCTCTACATCGTTCACCTTGAAGCCTTGAAGGCGGGCATGCAGGGCCTGCCCCGGCCAGGGGTCGCCCAAACCGTGCTCCGCCGCCTTACCGGCGTGTTAGGCGGTTTCGTCGGGTTCGCGGCGCTTTGCGCGGTCATGTATTACGGCCTGGGCTGGACGAAGGACGTGTTTGGGGACGCCACGATTTATGCCGTCTCCGTTCTGTTCGTCATCGCATATGTAGGCCTGCTCTCCGTTGCGGCGAAGTATCCGGATCTGGAAATCGACGATCCGAATTCTGAAGTCACGGAACTGCCGGAAACGAAACCCACGGCCATGGCCGGACTGTACTATCTGATCCCGATCATCGTCCTGATCTGGTGCCTGATGGTCGAACACCTGTCGCCGGCCTTGTCCGCCTTTTGGGCAACGATGGGCATGATGTTCATCATGTTCACGCAGCATCCGCTGAAAGCGTTCTTCCGTCAGGAAGGCGCGTTGGGCGACGAGTTTCGGCGCGGTGTTCGCGACTTCGTGGACGGCATGATCGCCGGCGCACGTAACATGATCGGCATTGCCGTCGCCACGGGTGCGGCGGGCATCGTCGTCGGCACCATCTCTCTCACAGGGGCGCATCAGGTCGTTGGCGACTTCATTGAGTTCCTTTCCGGCGGCAGTTTGATCCTGATGCTGGTCCTGGTTGCGGTGTTCAGCCTGATACTGGGAATGGGATTGCCGACGACGGCGAACTACATCGTCGTCTCTTCCCTGATGGCCTTCGTGGTCGTCGATGTCGGTGCCCAGAACGGTTTGATCGTGCCGTTGATCGCGGTTCACCTCTTCGTCTTCTATTTCGGGATCATGGCCGACGTGACCCCGCCGGTCGGCTTGGCGTCCTTTGCGGCGGCCGCGATCTCGGGGGGTGATCCGATCAAGACCGGGATGACCGCTTTCTACTATTCCCTTCGCACCGTGGCGCTGCCCTTCCTCTTCATCTTCAACACGGATTTGCTGCTGATCGATGTCGGTATCATCGAAGCAATCTTCGTCTTTATTACGGCGACCGTGGCAATGATGATCTTTGCCGCCGCGACGCAGGGCTATTTCTTCGCGAAATGCAAAATCTGGGAAAGCGCGGTTCTGCTGGTCATTGCCTTTACTTTGTTCCGTCCCGGCTTCTGGCTGGATATGGTCGTCCCGCCATACGAAACCCTGGAGGCGGAGAAGGTCTACGAAGTTGCCGAGAGCGCCGAGGAAGGGGACACCATCCGCGTCGTCTTCGAGTATGAGAACTTCGATACCGGCGATATTGAAACGAAGACGGTGGAGCTTCCGATGGGGCCCCCGGCAAGCGGCGAGGAGCGGCTGCAGGAAGTCGGTCTGGAACTGCTCGCCGACGGCGATCGTTTGATCGTCGACAATGTCGGTTTCGGGTCCTGGGCTGAGGAACAGAAGATCGACTTCGACTGGGCGATCCTATCGGTTGCTCAGGAGACCGACCGCGTGGTCAAGGAAGTCTTCTATATTCCGGCCCTGCTCTTCCTGGCCTTGATCATCATGTTGCAGCGGCGTCGGACCGACGTGCCGGCCTTCTAGAACCGTCGATTGGGGAAACGATATGTACAAAGACATCCTGCTTGCAGTCGACTTGGTCCATGAATCGTCCTGGCGAAAGTCCTTGCCCGAAACGGTGCAAATTGCGCAAACGTCCGGATCACGGATTCATTTGCTGACCGTGGTGCCGGATTTCGGATCCTCTCTTGTCGGCTCGTTCTTTCCGAAAGAACATGCGGCGAAATTGATGGAGCAAGTGCGCCAGCAGTTGCACGCTTTTTCGGAGAAGCACATTCCGGAAGACGTGCCCGTGCAGCATATCGTCGGCCATGGGTCGGCCTATGATGAAATTCTGCACTATGCGAGAGAGACTAAATGCGACCTGATCGTCATCGGGTCGCACCGGCCGGAAATGCAGGACTATCTGCTCGGCCCCACCGCCGCAAAAGTGGTCCGTCACGCGAAGTGCTCGGTTCTCGTTGTTCGGGAATGACGCCTCACCGGCGCGGGCCTAGAGCCTCAGCCATCCGTTATCGGGGCATTTGGATCCAATATGGGGGCGTTCGGGTCCAGCGGCGCATTCGGATCGAAGACAGGTGCATTCGGGTCCAAGAAGCGCACCTCTCCACTGGGCGCATCATCCCCCGCTGCCTCATCCGTGGTTTCCGGTGATACAAGCCCGCCGGAACTGCCATAGGTATCCAAGGAAGGGAAAGCCGGGCCGTCGCCTGCCGCAAAAGGCGCGATACCGTCATTCAGCAGGGTGGCGTATAGCAGGTCCGACTGCGAGTGCGTGCATCCCACGCAGATTGAAACGCTTTCTTCATTGGCGCCACGCGTCGCCGCTTCCACCCTTCCGTCCGTCCCCACGATCGTGTAGCGCCAGTTTCCTTGCAGGGCGAAGAAGCCCGGCTCCATCTTCTCCACGAAGATCAACGGGCCCCCTTCGACCGTGCCGTCCTCCGTTATCGTGAAGGTCGAAACCGCCAATGTCGAGCCGACCGCAAATCCCCGATCGAAGTGATTGACCGGCAGATCATGTCCCAATGTCCGGCCATTGGCATACACGACCCCGTACCGGCCGCCGATCGCATCACTGGAAAATGGCGTTCCGGTAATGCGAGTCCAGGTATTGAAATCACGGACAAGCACATGTCCGCTCGCCCTGTAGACAGAGGCCATCTGCCCCTGGATGCATGAATAGGCTGCCCGCAAATCACTTGGGCTCCATTTTTGACCTTCGGCTCCGGTTGAAACGGAGCGAATAACGCAGGCACCGGGTTCTGTGATCTGGGAATCCACAAGGTCGGTCTGAGCAAATTCACTTGAAGAGGCGGACGGCACGATCCCGACAGAAGCAGACTGCCCGTCGGATAGACCGGCGATGTTCTTGCGCCATCCGTCATCCGCAAGATAGGCGCCGTCAGCACACCCAGCCAACAAGGCAACCGCCGATGCAGCGGCAAATTTTCGCCAATGACCAACCCCGATACGGAAACGCAATTCGCAACCACCCATCCATGCAGCCTTTCAGCCCGGTTCGCGGACGTCCCGCGCCTTTAAATCAACGATGAGTCTACGACGCTTCGGTTTGGGCTTCAACGACAGGTGGGTTCAGCGTTGTCCGGTATATCGCCACCCGGCCCAGGCCAACACGATCCAACCGGTAATCAGCGCCAAGCCGCCAATCGGCGTCACCGCGCCGAGCCACCGCATACCCGTGAATGCCATGACGTATAGACTGCCGCTGAAAACGAGTATCCCCAGGGCCAGAAGCACCGCGGAGAGGCGGAATGCTTTTCTGCGCGCACCAAACAGACCAATCCCCGCCAGTATCGTGCTGTGCCACAATTGGTACTCAGCCCCCGTGCGCACCCATTCCAAAGCGTCCGGATCCAACCGGGACGACAGGCCGTGCGCCGCAGCAGCACCCATGCCAACACCGACGGCGCCACTCAAACCGGCCAGGAATACGGCCCACCTCATCCGTCCCCTCACTCTTCAACGATTTCCTTCTTCCCAGACACCTAACCGTCTTCAGCGAGGCAGGTCCATGCGCGGATTGTCTCAAGGGGCCCGGAAAGTGGGGCCGCCAAAGCGGCCCCAGGTGAAACCCCGAGAGAGTAGACCCGAGGGAAAACCGTCAATCCCGATCAGACGTTCCCGTCGTTGTTGTTGCCGCCATCCAGAATACCGGGCTCGATCGGGGCCACGAAAACCACACTGGCGTCGTCGCTTTCCGGCGTATCGGAGGACCCGTCTTCGGCGAAAAGGTCGTCTTTCATGCTGACGAGCTCGTCGACATTCAGGGACCCGTTATTGTCCGTGTCCGCATCGTAGACGGCCGATCCGCGCCCGCCCGCGAAGACATCGGCGGACACCCCGACAAGCTTCACCGCGTCGTCGTCGCCAAGATGGATGATCGTGTCGTCGCCATCGGCGATGAAATTCACATCATTTCGGTCGTATCCGCTCAGGACGAGTTGATCGATACCGACTTCGAAATCGTGAATCGTGTCCACACCGTCGCCCTTTGCGTGGAAGAAGACATCCTTCTGCCCATCACCCTGGCCACCGATTTCACCGCCCCACAGGTCGTCGCCACTTTCGAAGCTGCCGACAACCATTCCCTCATCCGTTGAGAACATGGCGTCGTTGAAATCGTGGTCGCCCAAACTTGGCAGGTCTTCGAAACCAATGACGTCGACGCCGCAGTTGCGGAATTCCTCGACATGGTCCAGGCCATCCGGGTTCAGGGCCTGATCGCTGTAATAGGCGTCGAAACTCCGGCCATCCAACGCGGTGCCGTTATGTTCGACAACCCATTGCCCTTGGGCGTTCTGCCCAAAGGTGACCGCATCGCCGTCCGAAAGCCCCTGATTGAGGCGAGCTCCATCCGGGACCAGGAAGTAACCGACTTGGTCTGCATCAAACCCATCGAGATCGATCGTCTCGGTGTCGCCCCGTTTTGTGGCATTGGCATTGGTCCAGAGAATCTTGCCCACGGTCGGTTCGCCGTTCTCGCCCTTCACGTAATACCCGATGGTATTGTTGTAACCGGCGCTGGAGCTGACGAATGTCGCATCGAGCGTTTGGTTCACGTCGATCTGACCGTTATCGGTACCGCCAACGATCCAGTCGTTGCCGGCGTTACCAGCAATATCATCGTTACCCGCGCCACCGTGCAGTTCGTCGTCACCGGCGACATTCTCGGTATCCGTTACGGCGCGCAGCGCGACGTTGTCCAGCAACGCCCCTTTACCCGTCCAACGGCCCACGCCCTCGAACATGATCGTATCCGAACCGTCTCCGGACCCCGCTATCAAGTCGACCGTATAGGTCTCCCATTCCTGCACGTCCGTGACTTCGGCGACCAGCTCGCCGTTCCAGAAAACACGGTAACCGTCGGCGTCGTCATGACTCCGACCGGTCCGTCCGGCCATGTCGAAGCTGAGTTGCAAGGCTTGTCCGGCTTCCAGACCATCGACCCCCTGCGAGATCTTGGTAAACGCGTAACCCTCCGAATCCAGTACTTGGTCGTGACCGTTGTCTTCGACACCAAAGCGGCTCGCGTCGCGCACTTCGGCGCGACCGTCGTGAACACGCCAACCGGGGACGTTCAGACGATCGCCCACACCGGAGCGGCCGGATTCGAAATCACCGTTGACGAGAAGGTTGTTTCCGAAGCTTCCCGCCGAGGTCCCCTCACCGTCACCCAGGATGACGTCATCGCCTTCATTGCCGTAGATCGTGTCGGACCCGCCTCCGCCTTGGAGCGTATCATCGCCCGGAACACCCGCGGTATTCGGAACGATTTCAAGTACCCGCGTGACGATGGAGGATTGATCCGTCGCGCCGTCATCGGGATCCGTATCCGTGCTCTGCGCCTGAACCGTTACCGAGAAAGCGGGCTGATCCGAATCCACGGTCAGAACCAGACCGTTCAACTGCACGCCGGTCAGAACGGCTGTGCCAGCCACGATCGGGATGATATCGCCCTGCGCGTTGCTCAGAACCCCGGTATCGGGAAGACCGCTCATCGTCAGAGACAGGCTCTCGGATCCGTCGAGATCCGTCAGTCCTGCGCTGATCTCGAACGAGATATCGCCGGTCCCTGCAAACAAGTCGCCGTAAATAATGTCGTCACCGGCACCGCCGTTGACTTCATCATTGCCGCCGCCGCCGAAAACGGTGTCGTCGCCGCTTCCGCCCAGGATTACATCGTCGCCGGCGCCGCCCTTGAGAACACCGCCTTCGGCTCCGCCGACAATCGTGGAACCGGTTTCCCCATGGCCGCTGTTGCCAGGGGCATTCGCCATGTTGTTTCCATTACCACCGGTATTCTCGGCATTGTTGTTTTGTGCACTGTTGCCAGGCGCATCGTCATCACCATTGCCCCAACCGTTGTCCTGACCGGTGCCTTCCGCACCCGTCGCATCATCTATCACCGATGCGGAAACGGTAAGCGTCGGTTCGTCGGCAACGGCATGAACGATGACCTCACCGGTCGCCGTCGTCTCTGTTGTCGTGCCTAGGGCGATGTTTTCAACCCGCGCCGTAACCTGCAGGCCCTGGATATCATTACTGATATTCGTGCCGCGTTGAATTTGCAGTCCCTGAAGCGATTCCGCCCCTATCGTCGCCGAGCCATCGACGATTGCAACTTCGATACCATTGGCATCGAACAGGGCAGCATCGGATGGGAGGTTGGAAATCGTGACATCCACAACCCGAAGGAATTCAGAATTGACGGTTGGATTGACCGCGATCACCAACGGGATCATCTCATCTTCATTGCCCTCGCCGGTAACCGTGATCGTTGCACCGGCATCCAAAGGCGCGTCAATGGTTATGCCTTGGCTCGCGGAGGCAGTATCGCCGTCGCCATCCTGAATGACATATGTGAAGCCATCGCTGGTCGATGCGGTAAGATCGCCCACGGCATTGAGATCAGCGTCGAAGCTCCAAGCACCGTTGGCATTGACGGTGAGCGTGCCCAACTGGGTCTGGACCGTGTCACCCGCCGACGCGGTTTGTTCGACGCCATTTGCATCCGTATAGGTGAAGGAAACGAGCGTGGCGCCATCGGCACCGACATCGTCGTTGTCCATCACGTTGCTGTCGACCGAGTAATTGCCCTCCTGCAACGACACTCCGCTTTCCGCAACGGCCGAGGGCGCATCGTCGGTGACATTGATCGTCACTTCAGCATCGGTCTTCGTCCCGTCCGCATCTGTGATGACGACGGGGAAGAGGATGCCGCTGATGGCATCGCCTTCCGTGCCGGTATGGTCGAGCGGTCCTTCCAGCGTGAAGGTGTAGTCGTAGGTCGCGTTGCCCTGGGCATCCGCCACGGCAACATTGCCCAGCGCAATGCTGAACACCGTCTCGCCGCCGGCCGTCGCCGTCACCGTCATGCCGTCTGCGGACAGGCTGTAGGACAAGGCATCGCCGCCCGAGGTCAGCCCCCGATCCGTCAGCGACGCAACAATGTCAGACGAGAACACAACCGGATCTTCCGAAGCGGGACCGTCCGGACCGAAGGCAACATCCGCCTGCTGCGTCAGCACGACAGCACCGCTCTCAAGACCGGACTCCGCAACCGTGCCGCCAAAGACACCGCCGTCAGGATCGATCGACGGCGCCGTGCCGCTGTCGATGATGTTGATCGCCTGAACAGCCGATACCGCGTCGCCGTCCCCGTCCACGATCGTATAGGTGAAGTTGTCACCCACCGCACCGTTCGTCTGGTTCGCAGCCTCGTCCGCCGTGTAGCTCCACGTTCCGTCCGCATTCACAACCAGCTTGCCGAACTGGGTGTCCATCTCCTGGCCGATCACACCCTGACGGGTCTGACCCGCATCGTCCGTATACGTGAACCGGGCGACCGACAGCCCATTGCCGTCATCCGCGCCGAGCACCGCATTCGCCAGAAGATTGCCCGTCGTCGCAACACCGCCGGATTCCGTAACCGTCACCACACTGTCATTCGTCAGCGTCGGCACGTCATCCTTGATGAACACGAAGGCCTTCGCCGTACCCGTCGTGCCGTCGCCGTCCGTCGCAATGAAGCTGAGCGGCATCGTCCCCATCGTGTTCTGCCCGAAGCCGGGAAGATGATCCACAGGCCCTGACAACGTCACGTCGAACCGGAACCCGTCCGCAGGATTGCCTGTAACCGCAACCGTCAGGACCGTCTCGCCGCCCGCCGTACCGGTCATCACCGTGCCGTCGGCGGAGATCGTGAACTCGATATCCTGACCGCCGGACTTCAGCGGCGCCAAGTTCAACTGGGTCGCCGTCGATGGCGCGATCGTGACCTTCGCCAGGCCGTCGACACCCACATCCACCTGGAACGTATCGCCAACCGTCGTCGGGTCCGACCCGTCCGTGCCCGACGGCAGGTCGTCCTCGTCCACATTGATCACCGAGATGCTGCCCGATCCAAAACGCACCACCGGCGCATGATCGTCCGTCAGCGTGATGCCCTGAGTGGCGCTCGCTTCATCACCGTCCGCATCCCGGATCGTGTAGCTGAACCCGTCCGAAGCCGTCGAAAGATGGTTCGGCGCCGCACCCGGCGTATAGGACCAGCTTCCATCCGCATTGACCGTCAGCGAACCGTATTGGGTCGAGACCGTCGATCCCGACGCAGCCGTCGCCGACTGTCCGTTCGCATCCGTATAGGTGAACGACACCAACTGACCGCCATCGGCGCCCATATCATCATTCGCAAGAAGGTTGGCGGCGCCCTGCGCCGTGCCGACCGGCCCCGCCGCTTCCATCACATTGATCGTCGGGTCGTTCGAGGCAACCGGGCCGTCATCCGTGATCGTGATCGACGCGCCCGCCGTCGTCTGCGTGCCGTCGCCGTCCGTGGCGACGATCGAGATCGGCAGAGACAGATCCGCATCACCTGCCGGGTGGTCCAGCGGACCGGTCAGCGTCGCGTCATACCGGAACCCGTCCGCCGCGTTGCCACTGATCGCAACCGTCACGACGGCTGTGCCGTTCGCCGATCCCGTCAGGGTCAGGCCATCGGTCGAGAGCGTGAAGGTCACGGGCTGGCCGCCGGACGTGAAGCCGGCCGCGTCCAGGGCCGCCGTCGTGTCCGCAAGCGTAACGCTGCCCGCACCGTCGGCGCCGAAGGTGACGTCGATCGTCTGACCCGCCGTGTCCGTCAGGTCGACTTCCGCGACCGTCGCACCAATCGTGCTGAGCACCGGCGCGCCGCTATCGGTGATCGTGATGCCCTGCGTGGCGCTCGCTTCGTCCCCGTCCGCATCCCGGACCGTATAGGTGAAGCCGTCAGCGACACCGCCCGCATTGTTCGCCGCAACGCCAGGCGTATAGGACCAGGTGCCGTCCGCATTCACCGTCAGCGACCCGAACTGCGTCGTCACCGTCGAACCGGCATTGGCCGAAGCCGTCTGCCCGTTGGCATTCGTGAAGCTGAAGGAGACGAGTTCGCCGCCATCGGCGCCCAGGTCGTCATTCGCCAGAAGGTTCGCCGCACCCTGCGCCGTACCGACCGCGCCCGAGGCTTCTTCGACGACCACGACCGCATCATCCGCCGCAACCGGGCCATCGTCCGTGATGGTGATCGAGGTATTGGCGGAGGTCTGCGTGCCGTCGCCGTCCGTGGCGACGATCGAGATCGGCAGCGACAGATCCGCATCACCCGCCGGGTGATCCAGAGGACCGGTCAGCGTCGCGTCATACCGGAACCCGTCCGTCGCATTGCCGCTGATCGCGACCGTCACGACGGCTGTGCCGTTCGCCGAACCCGTCAGGGTCAGGCCATCGGTCGAGAGCGTGAAGGTCACGGGCTGGCCGCCGGACGTGAAGCCGGCCGCGTCCAGGGCCGCCGTCGTGTCGGCCAGGGTGACCGAACCAGCACCGTCGGCGCCGAAGGTGACGTCAATCGTCTGACCCGCCGTGTCCGTCAGATCGACTTCCGCGACCGTGGCGCCCAGGGCGCTGAGCACCGGCGCGCCGCTATCGGTGATCGTGATGCCCTGCGTGGCGCTCGCTTCGTCCCCGTCCGCATCCCGGACCGTATAGGTGAAGCCGTCCGCGACACCGCCCGCATTGTTCGCCGCAACGCCCGGCGTATAGGACCAGGAGCCGTCCGCATTCACCGTCAGCGACCCGAACTGCGTCGTCACCGTCGAACCGGCATTGGCCGTGGCCGTCTGCCCGTTGGCATTGGTGAAGCTGAAGGAGACGAGCTCGCCGCCATCGGCGCCCAGGTCGTCATTCGCCAGAAGGTTCGCCGCACCCTGCGCCGTGCCAATCGCACCGGACGCTTCCTCGACGACCACAACAGCATCATCGGCGGCAACCGGGCCGTCATCCGTGATGGTAACGTGAACGTCGGTCTGGGTTTTGGTCCCGTCCGCATCTGTGATGACGACGGGGAAGAGGATGCCGCTGATGGCATCGCCTTCCGTGCCGGTATGGTCGAGCGGTCCTTCCAGCGTGAAGGTGTAGTCGTAGGTCGCGTTGCCCTGGGCATCCGCCACGGCAACATTGCCCAGCGCAATGCTGAACACCGTCTCGCCGCCGGCCGTCGCCGTCACCGTCATGCCGTCTGCGGACAGGCTGTAGGACAAGGCATCGCCGCCCGAGGTCAGCCCCCGATCCGTCAGCGACGCAACAATGTCAGACGAGAATACAACCGGATCTTCCGACGCAGGACCGTCCGGACCGAAGGCAACTTCCGCCTGCTGCGTCAGGACGACAGCACCGCTCTCAAGACCGGATTCCGCAACCGTACCGCCAAAGACACCGCCGTCAGGATCGATCGACGGCGCCGTGCCGCTGTCGATGATGTTGATCGCCTGAACAGCCGATACCGCGTCGCCGTCCCCGTCCACGATCGTATAGGTGAAGTTGTCACCCACCGCACCGTTCGTCTGGTTCGCAGCCTCGTCCGCCGTGTAGCTCCACGTTCCGTCCGCATTCACAACCAGCTTGCCGAACTGGGTGTCCATCTCCTGGCCGATCACACCCTGACGGGTCTGACCCGCATCGTCCGTATACGTGAACCGGGCGACCGACAGCCCATTGCCGTCATCCGCGCCGAGCACCGCATTCGCCAGAAGATTGCCCGTCGTCGCAACACCGCCGGATTCCGTAACCGTCACCACACTGTCATTCGTCAGCGTCGGCACGTCATCCTTGATGAACACGAAGGCCTTCGCCGTACCCGTCGTGCCGTCGCCGTCCGTCGCAATGAAGCTGAGCGGCATCGTCCCCATCGTGTTCTGCCCGAAGCCGGGAAGATGATCCACAGGCCCTGACAACGTCACGTCGAACCGGAACCCGTCCGCAGGATTGCCTGTAACCGCAACCGTCAGGACCGTCTCGCCGCCCGCCGTACCGGTCATCACCGTGCCGTCGGCGGAGATCGTGAACTCGATATCCTGACCGCCGGACTTCAGCGGCGCCAAGTTCAACTGGGTCGCCGTCGATGGCGCGATCGTGACCTTCGCCAGGCCGTCGACACCCACATCCACCTGGAACGTATCGCCAACCGTCGTCGGGTCCGACCCGTCCGTGCCCGACGGCAGGTCGTCCTCGTCCACATTGATCACCGAGATGCTGCCCGATCCAAAGCGCACCACCGGCGCATGATCGTCCGTCAGCGTGATGCCCTGAGTGGCGCTCGCTTCATCACCGTCCGCATCCCGGATCGTGTAGCTGAACCCGTCCGAAGCCGTCGAAAGATGGTTCGGCGCCGCACCCGGCGTATAGGACCAGCTTCCATCCGCATTGACCGTCAGCGAACCGTATTGGGTCGAGACCGTCGATCCCGACGCAGCCGTCGCCGACTGTCCGTTCGCATCCGTATAGGTGAACGATACCAACTGACCGCCATCGGCGCCCATATCATCATTCGCCAGAAGGTTGGCGGCGCCCTGCGCCGTGCCGACCGGACCCGCCGCTTCCATCACATTGATCGTCGGGTCGTTCGAGGCAACCGGGCCCTCATCCGTGATGGTGATCGACGCGCCCGCCGTCGTCTGCGTGCCGTCGCCGTCTGTGGCAACAATGCTGATCGGCAGCGACAGATCCGCATCACCCGCCGGGTGGTCCAGCGGACCGGTCAGCGTCGCGTCATACCGGAACCCGTCCGCCGCGTTGCCGCTGATCGCGACCGTCACGACCGTCGAGCCGTTCGCCGAACCCGTCAGCGTCAGGCCGTCGGTCGACAGCGTGAAGGTCACGGGCTGGCCGCCGGACGTGAAGCCGGCCGCATCCAGGGCCGCCGTCGTGTCGGCCAGGGTGACCGAACCAGCACCGTCGGCGCCGAAGGTGACGTCGATCGTCTGACCCGCCGTGTCCGTCAGGTCGACTTCCGCGACCGTCGCACCAATCGTGCTGAGCACCGGTGCGCCGCTATCGGTGATCGTGATGCCCTGCGTGGCGCTGGCTTCGTCACCATCCGCATCCCGGACCGTATAGGTGAAGCCGTCAGCGACACCGCCCGCATTGTTCGCCGCAACGCCCGGCGTATAGGACCAGGTGCCGTCGGCATTCACCGTCAGCGACCCGAACTGCGTCGTCACCGTCGAACCGGCATTGGCCGAAGCCGTCTGCCCGTTGGCATTGGTGAAGCTGAAGGAGACGAGCTCGCCGCCATCGGCGCCCAGGTCGTCATTCGCCAGAAGGTTCGCCGCACCCTGCGCCGTACCGACCGCGCCCGAGGCTTCCTCGACGACCACAACCGCATCATCGGCGGCAACAGGGCCGTCATCCGTGATCGTGATCGAGGTATTGGCGGAAGTCTGCGTGCCGTCGCCATCCGTGGCGACGATCGAGATCGGCAGAGACAGATCCGCATCACCCGCCGGGTGGTCCAGCGGACCGGTCAGCGTCGCGTCATACCGGAACCCGTCCGCCGCGTTGCCGCTGATCGCGACCGTTACAACCGTCGAGCCGTTCGCCGATCCCGTCAGCGTCAGGCCGTCGGTCGAGAGCGTGAAGGTCACAGGCTGGCCACCGGACGTGAAGCCGGCCGCATCCAGGGCCGCCGTCGTGTCCGCAATCGTAACGCTGCCCGCGCCGTCGGCGCCGAAGGTGACGTCGATCGTCTGACCCGCCGTATCCGTCAGGTCGACTTCCGCGACCGTCGCACCAATCGTGCTGAGCACCGGCGCGCCGCTATCGGTGATCGTGATGCCCTGCGAGGCGCTGGCTTCGTCCCCGTCCGCATCCCGGACCGTATAGGTGAAGCCATCAGCGACACCGCCCGCATTATTCGCGGCAACGCCAGGTGTGTAGCTCCAGGTGCCGTCCGCATTGACCGTCAGCGACCCGAACTGCGTCGTCACCGTCGAACCGGCATTGGCCGAAGCCGTCTGCCCGTTGGCATTGGTGAAGCTGAAGGAGACGAGTTCACCGCCATCAGCGCCCAGCTCGTCATTCGCCAGAAGGTTCGCCGCACCCTGCGCCGTACCGACCGCGCCCGAGGCTTCCTCGACGACCACGACCGCATCATCGGCGGCAACGGGGCCGTCATCCGTGATCGTGATCGAGGTATTGGCGGAAGTCTGCGTGCCGTCGCCATCCGTGGCGACGATCGAGATCGGCAGAGACAGATCCGCATCACCCGCCGGATGGTCCAGCGGACCGGTCAGCGTCGCGTCGTATCGGAACCCGTCCGCCGCGTTGCCGCTGATCGCGACCGTCACGACGGCTGTGCCGTTCGCCGAACCCGTCAGCGTCAGGCCATCGGTCGAGAGCGTGAAGGTCACGGGCTGGCCGCCGGACGTGAAGCCGGCCGCATCCAATGCCGCCGTCGTGTCCGCAAGCGTAACGCTGCCCGCACCGTCGGCGCCGAAGGTGACGTCGATCGTCTGACCCGCCGTGTCCGTCAGGTCGACTTCGGCGACCGTGGACCCGGCGGCGCTCAGAACAGGCGCGCCGCTATCGGTGATCGTGATGCCCTGCGTGGCGCTCGCTTCGTCCCCGTCCGCATCCCGGACCGTATAGGTGAAGCCGTCAGCGACACCGCCCGCATTGTTCGCCGCAACGCCCGGCGTATAGGACCAGGTGCCGTCCGCATTCACCGTCAGCGACCCGAACTGCGTCGTCACCGTCGAACCGGCATTGGCCGTGGCCGTCTGCCCGTTGGCATTGGTGAATCTGAAGGAGACGAGCTCGCCGCCATCGGCGCCAAGGTCGTCATTCGCCAGAAGGTTCGCCGCACCCTGCGCCGTACCGACCGCGCCCGAGGCTTCTTCGACGAGCACAACCGCATCATCAGCCGCAACCGGGCCGTCATCCGTGATGGTGATCGAGGTATTGGCGGAGGTCTGCGTGCCGTCGCCATCCGTGGCGACGATCGAGATCGGCAGAGACAGATCCGCATCACCCGCCGGATGGTCCAGCGGACCGGTCAGCGTCGCGTCGTATCGGAACCCGTCCGCCGCGTTGCCGCTGATCGCGACCGTCACGACGGCTGTGCCGTTCGCCGAACCCGTCAGGGTCAGGCCGTCGGTCGAGAGCGTGAAGGTCACGGGCTGGCCGCCGGACGTGAAGCCCGCCGCATCCAGGGCCGCCGTGGTGTCGGCCAGGGTGACCGAACCAGCACCGTCGGCACCGAAGGTGACGTCGATCGTCTGACCCGCCGTGTCCGTCAGGTCGACTTCCGCGACCGTGGCGCCCAGGGCGCTCAGAACAGGCGCGCCGCTATCCAAAACCTCGATGGCTTGAACCGCGGAAACTTCGTCGCCATCGGCATCGCGAAGCGTGTAGATAAACCCATCCGCTTCCGGCACATCGTCATTGTCGGCAGCATTCGTCGCCGAATAGGACCAGGTGCCGTCGCTGTTGACCGTCAACGTGCCAAATTGGGTGGCAACGGGTGTTCCGAACGTTCCCGCCTGCAATTCACCATTCGCGTCGGTATAGGTGAAACCGGTAAGACTTACCCCATCCGCACCAGCAATGGCGGATGCCAGGACATCGCCGCCAATCACCTGGCCGCTGGCTTCTTCGACCTGCAGCGTGTCGTTGTCGGCCACGCCCGGCACGTCATCCACGACGGTAATCGAGAATCCTCGGCTGATTTCGATATCGGAGAGCGTCAGCGGATTTCCGTCAACGTCCTGCGATACAGGATCTCCATCGGCATCCAACGCGTTGGCGATGGTCGCGGCGGAGGGCGAAGCCGTGACCGTAAAGCCGAGATCGAGCGTATTCTGTCCCGCACCGGTCGGATGATCGAGCGGCGCCAAAAGAGTGAAGCTGTAGGTGCCATTGGCGTTCAACGTCACAGTGAACACGGTCTGGCCACCGGCCGACGCCGTGATGGTTCCCGTTTGCGCGTCAAAGGCGCTGTAGGTCACCGGCACACCGTTAGAGGTCAATCCCGCCGGCGGCTCACCGGACAGGACCAAATCGAAATCGCCGACTTCCAGCGCGTCCGGCGCACCAGCCGCCGGGCCGTCAGTCCCGTAATCCAGGGTAATCAATTCCCCAGTGAGCCCCAGACTGCCGGAAACCACCGTCGTGCCGGTCCCATCGGACCCGGCTGCGAGGTCGTCTTCATCGACAGTTGCATTCTCAGCCGACAGGTCAGGTCCGAAGGAGACGACCTTCGGCATTCCGTCGACGACCGTGATGTTGAAACTTGCCGTAGCGGTCGAACCGTCGCCGTCCTCGGCCTGAACCGTTATAGGAAGCGCGAGCGTATTCGCACCGCCGCCGACGGCATGATCCAGCGGCCCCTGCAAATCGAAACTGTAGGAATAACTGTCCCCGACCGTCTCGATTGAGAGCACGAAGACCGTGACAGCAGGAGCTCCGGCCGACGCAACGATTTCCGTGCCATCCGTCGACAATTGGAATGATAAGGCGTCCCCGCCTGAGGTCAGCGCCAGTGCCTGCAGAGCCGTGATCGTCGCCGACGCAAATGTGACCGGAGAGGTAGCAGCGGCCCCATCGTCTCCAAAATCCACCGACAATAGCGCATCAGGGAACTCAATCGGCGGTATGACGACATCGAGCGTCTCTTCGCCGAACGTAAGCGGTATCGCTGAAATTTCCGGGATCGTATCAATTGCCGGCGGGGGCGGAGGGGGATCAATTCCGGGACCGTCGTCATCAGGGTCGCCGACAGTCGTACCGCCGACGACTGCGGCAGCACCACCGCCGCCACCACCGCCACCGCCGCCACCGCCACCGGGCGTGGTACCGCTCGATTGACCGCTGCCGCCGTTGAAACCGCTCGCCCCGAAAGTCGCACCAAACCCGAAGTTGGTTACCGGCGCGACATCACCGCCACCCGCGGCCGTCTCAATCCCGTCGAGCGTATCCGCGAGCGCCGTCATGTCGCCGGCGAGCTCAAGAAGTTCCGAGGAAGAGATGACGGAACCGCCCGGTTCCACGAAGTTCGGCGGATTTTCGCTGAGCGCCATCCCGACAAGAGCCGAAAGCGTGATCTGGGACCCATCCCCAAATACAAGGATGATGTCGGTTTCCGTCTGCAGGACCTCTACTTCATCCAGGGCAAACCCCAGGATGACAGTCTGTCCGGGCTGAACGAGATACTCGTCGGTTTCACCCGGCAGCGGGCGCGGTACCGACAAAGCGGTCCCGTCCTGCGCGGAAGTCAATTCCGCAGGGTCGTCTACGCCGAGACTCGCCTCGTAACGGGCTTTCATCTCCGCGAAAGTCTGCTCCGGCTGAATCAATAGGGGCGGATCTTCCTCAAACGCTTCCGCAGAGGGGCCCGAAAGTTCCAAAACGCCGCCATTCGGCAGCCGAACGGTGATGACACTACCGTCGCGCGTGATGGTTGCGCCGGTAATGTCGAATTCGGGGCGAAGAGCCTGTCCGGGATTGATTTCCATACGGACCGTTTCCCCGGGCGCGATATCAGCGATCTCCAAGGCGGAGGCGGCGCGCTCGTGATTTTCGGACACATAGTCGAAGGCATCATCGGCGCCATTCGTGTATCCGGCTTCGGGGATCGAATTTTCTACGGCCATAGGTCGAACAACTTCCCATTTTGGTTTTCGGCTCCGCGACGATCCATCAATGGGCCTTCAATCGGAGCATATCTAAAGCGGACAAAATCCAGGCACACTCGTCCGCGACTTCAGCTTATGGACAATTGATATGGGCATTTGAAGCGCGCAAAGCAAAATTTTCCGATAAATATATTTAAAATTTTAACTAAATTACGTTTATATGGCCGCAACCCATCCCATTCAAAGAGATGACCGAACCAGGCAAACGAAGAAGAAAATCAGGAAGGCCCCACGATTCCCTGACAAGAAAGGTCTCCCCCTTGGCAAGAAAGGTCGCCTTCGACCGTTGACAGGCATACTTGCAGCGAACCGCGGCTCACTAATTTTGCGGGTCGCCACCGTTCAACGCCCCGCCCCAGGGCATATCCAGGATCACGGAGCCCCGTGGCGCATTTCCGCGCGTCCCTCTTTCATCGACGGCAAATCGCGGAGCGGTCGACGCCCCCGCCGCCTCGGTGCTTGGAACCACATTCAGGCGCGAACTATCAAAGATATCGTCGTTAAGGCCGGTACCGTCCCTGGGCCCATCACCTGCTGGTGCCTGACCGTCCGAAGGTGCGGCAGGTTGCGCAGCGGGCGGCACCGGCGGAAGAGCCGGCAAGGGTGCTGGGGAAGGTTGCGCATCCGGTAACGGCGGTAATGGCGGATCAACCGGTTGAGCGGATGGTGAAGGCTCAGGCTGTCCGCCAGTATCGACACGAGCAGCAGGTGCAGGCGGTACAGGCGCGACAACCTCGGGCGCCACCGTTTCGGGAGCCGGCGGCGCGGGGACGATGGTTTCCTGCGCCGGCACCCCAAGCGATGGCGCTGTCAGGCTATCCGGAACCTCGTTCTGCGGCGCCAAGGGCTCAGCCGGCGCCGGTTCGGGTACCGCGAGCGGTGCCAGCGGAGCGACCTCCTCCTCCAAGACAGCGGCAGGACCACCGGCATCGTTTTCAGGCAGTATGGGCGCATTGGGATCCAGCACCGCCGTAGGATCAAGAACCGCATTCGGATCCAGTACCGCATTGGGATCGATAATCTGCCCCGGTGTGCTGAAAGCGTTGGGGTCGAAGACCGGCGCAGGAGATTGATCCAACACACCGGGCTCAAGCACCTCCCCCTCGACTTCCTGCAGGTTCTGCCGGCGCGTGTAGTCGGGGTCGCTCAACTGGCGCTCTTGATCAATTTCATAAGGCTGCGTTGGGTCGAACGGCGTATGGGCCTCTTCAATCGGCGTAACGTCAAGCGACGCAAGCAGGGCACCAGCGGTCGCCAGGATTCTGTAAACAGCAAAAAGTTCTGCGAATTCCGAACTGATCAAAGTTCCTTTCGCCAGGAAATATTCGTTCTCCGCATCCAACAGCTCCAACAGGCTTCGGCCGCCCAAGTCGAACTGCTGACGGTAAGTTTGCCGGACCCGGTCGTTCGCATCCACTTCCTGACTTTGCGCCGCCACTCTCTCCCGGGCACTGATCAACGCATTCCAGGCCAACCGCATTTCTTCTTCGGTCAAACGCACGGCCCGGTTCAGGCGCTGCCGGTTCTCACCGATACGGGCGAGGAATTCCTTGCGCCGGTTGGAATCCTGAAATCCGTTGAAAAGGTTGTAGTTCATGACGACAAGCGCCGTACCTTCGTAGTCAGCCCCGACCGAGCCCTCCCGGTTCTCGTCATAACCTCCGCGCAGTTCGAGTTCGACCGTCGGCAGATATCCGGATTTGGTGCCGTTGAACTCAGCGCGCGCCGTTTCCAAATCAGCCCTAAGTACGGAAATGGTCGGGTTGTTCTGCAAAGCGATATCAACCGCGCCGGCAATGCTGATCGGCAATGCCCAGGTCGGAGCGATCGGCCGGATCAATTCCCGCGGGCCTTCGCCAACAATCCGAGTATAAGTCGCGTCGGCGTCACGCAGACGCGTCCTGGATTCAGCAAGGGTCGACTCGGAAGCGGCCAGCCGCGAGCGCGCCTGTTGAATATCAGCCACCGTGGCGGCCCCGCCGGATGCCTTCGCCTCGACGAGACCAACCGTCTGACGGTGCGCATCGACGTTGTCGGACGCTAGCTGGGTCAATTCGCGCTGCCGAAGTGATTCCAGATACGCTTCGACCGCGTCCAAAGCGATGAACTCAGACGTTTCCCGCACTCTGCGCGACGCTGCGATCAAACGAGATTTCTGACGCTGCACTTCATTCCAGGTCTCGTCCCCGTCAAACAACATCTGGGTCAGAGTGAGACTGGATTGGAAGGTTCCGAGGGTTTGGCTGCTGCCATTGCCGACGGTGTCAGCCCGTCCGCGTGTCGTACGATCGTTAGTGTATTCAGCGCCATAGGCGGTTCGCAGATCGAGCCTCGGCAGGTATCCCCCCTCGGCCTGCTTCAATTCATAGGTAATGGCCCGCCTGCTTTCGGCAACGATTCCGATATCAGGATTCGTTTGCAGCGCGCCGCGCACAGCATCTTCCAAAGGAAGGGCAAACGCCGGAGCAGCAAAGATCAGGCTGAGGCCGAGCACGGCAAAGGGTACAGGCGCGCCCCCCGCGCCTGAAACAGCGACATCGCGGCCAAGCAGCGCTCGCCCGCGGAACTGAGATAGAAAAACTCTCAAAAAGTTTCTCTCTAAACCTGCCACGCCAAGACTAACCCAAATAAAAGATAACAAGTCTTGGGTTAACAATAACTAAACCAATACAAAAAACATTCCAAAAGAATTCGCGAATATCGCATTTCCAACGACAAGAAAGGTCGAAACAGCGATGCAAGCAACCACTATCGACCGCTAGAACCTTGTCCGAAAAAACCCGTCTTCGCGTCCCGGAACGCTGTCTCCGTGACCTAAACAGAAAGCGCGACCATAGCAACGCAAATTACCGCGGAGCAGGATGACAGTGGGCACTTCTCGCGGCTTGTCAGCACCGGCCCAAGAGCTTACCGTCTTTGGCAAGAAGCTGTCTCGAAACATACAGAAGAGTGCTGTCAGGCAGCGGGCGTAATTAAATCCGTCGAGGACCGCAACGTTATGATCGGCTTTGTTGCGGTTACCGGGAGACAGGGGTCGATGAGGGATACGGGGGCATGACGGACGACGTTCCGTCATTGGTGGTAGAGGATCTTCATAAGAGTTTCGGCAATGTGGAGGTTCTGAAGGGCGTTTCCGTCACGGCGCGTAAGGGCGACGTCATTTCAATGCTTGGATCCTCCGGCTCCGGCAAGAGCACGTTCCTCCGTTGCATCAATCTACTTGAAACACCGAATTCCGGAAAAGTGACGGTCGCAGGCGAGACGATCGCCATGAAACAGACCGGCAATGGCCGATCCGTCCCCCAAGACATCAAACAAGTCGAACGCATTCGCACCAAGCTCGGCATGGTGTTTCAGAGCTTCAATTTGTGGAGCCACATGACGGTGCTGGAGAATGTCATCGAGGCACCCGTCCATGTCCTGGGAATGAAAAAGCAGGATGCTATCGACCGCGCCGATGCGCTTCTGAACAAAGTGGGCATCTATGAGCGCAAGGAGTATTACCCGTCCCATCTTTCGGGAGGCCAGCAACAGCGTGCCGCGATCGCGCGGGCCTTGGCGATGGAACCGGAAGTCCTTCTGTTCGACGAACCCACATCTGCATTGGACCCCGAATTGGTGGGTGAAGTGCTGAAAGTGATGCGCGATCTGGCCGGGGAAGGTCGAACGATGATCGTCGTCACGCACGAAATCGGCTTTGCACGCGATGTTTCCTCCGACGTGATCTTCCTTCACCAGGGACGGATAGAGGAACAAGGCGCGCCCGGCAAGGTATTCACCAATCCTTCGTCTGAGAGGTTCCGGCAATTCCTGGCCAAGACAAGGGATTAGAGCACACGCCGCCATCAACGCGGAAAGAGTCGCCCGGAGCATTGCCGAATGGGTCAAACGTGTAGTTAGTTTTCATCAGGCGCGGCGGTAGGACAGAATTCGACAACCGCGCATGCAACTAGGGAGAAAGTAAATGCTTTTGAAAAAGCTGGGTTTGGCTGCGGTCGCGGGTGCCTTTGCCCTTGGCCTGAGCGTGCAGGCACAGGCCGAAGACGTTCTGCGTATTGGTGTCGAGGGTGCATATCCTCCGTTCTCCGAAAAGACCGCTTCCGGCGAACTTGTCGGGTTCGATATCGAAGTCGCGAACGCTTTGTGCGAAAAAATGGGCCGCAAGTGCGAACTGGTCGAGCAGGATTGGGACGGCATCATCCCCGCCCTGTTGGCAAAGAAGTACGACGCGATCGTCGCTTCCATGTCGATCACGGAAGAACGCAAGAAGCGCGTAGACTTCACTGACAAATACTACAATACGCCGGCGAAATTCGTCGCAGCCGAAAATTCCGGCCTGTCCGACAGCCCGGATGCCCTGGCTGGCAAGCGGATCGGCGTTCAGCGCGGTACGATCCACCAGTGCTACATGGAGAAGAAGTTCCCGAACGCGGAACTCGTTCTCTACGGAACGCAGGAAGAAGTTTTCCAGGACTTGGCTGCCGGCCGTTTGGATGCGCAGATATCTGACTCCATTCAGGCGCTTGAAGGCTTCCTGAACACCGATGCCGGCAAGGGCTTCGCATTCCTCGGCGGCGACCAGTTCGATCTGGAATGTCACGGTGAGGGTGCCGGCATTGCCGTGCGCAAGGGCGAAGACAAACTGCGTGAAGCGTTCAACGACGCCATCAAGGCGATCCGCGCCGATGGGACCTATGCCAAGATCAATGCGAAGTACTTCGACTTCGACATCTTTGGCGCCCCGGCCGGTTCCTGATCCCCGGGATGAATGTCACGGGTATCTATTGAGTAACGTCGAAGGGGAGGGGCAGATGCCTCTCCCCTTTTGACTTGAACGACACAGCGGCGCGGATCGACGGATGGACGTTATCTACGAATATCGGGGGCTCCTGTTCCAGGGGACGCTCGTCACGATCGAACTCGCCATCGTCTCCGTTGTCCTTTCCGTACTGCTCGGTCTTGTCGGCGCCACGGCCAAGCTGAGCGAGAACAGGCTGGCCCAATCCCTGGCCGGCGCATACACGACCCTGATCCGCGGCGTCCCGGATCTGGTTTTGATGCTGTTGCTGTTTTATGGCGGGCAGCAATTGGTCAATGATCTCGGCGACGCTACCGGCCTGTGGGGATATGTCGAGATCAACCAATTCATGGCCGGTTCCCTGACCATCGGGTTTATTTTCGGCGCCTATATGACGGAAACGTTTCGCGGTGCGATCCTGGCCATCCCGCGCGGTCAAATCGAAGCCGGCATCGCCTGCGGCATGAGCAGTTGGATGCTGTTCCGGCGTATTACCTGGCCCCAGATGGTGCGCTATGCCCTGCCCAGCTTCCGTAACAATTGGCTGGTCCTGATCAAATCAACGGCCCTGGTGTCGATCATCGGGCTTCAGGACGTTGTCTATATGGCTTTCACAGCCGGGCGCTCGGTTCGCCAACTCTTCACCTTCATGTTTGCCGTCCTGGTCATTTACCTGATCTTGACCGCATTGTCCGAGCTTGGACTTCGTAGACTCGAGGTCAAATACAGCGCCGGTGTCCGGCAGTCGGAAGGGGCGTGACAATGGCGGAGGAAACACGCAGCGTCATGGACGTCGTTCGCGCATTCAGCGAAGGCGGCTCGCCACTCGACTTCATGGCGATCATCGACAATTTCGACCGCTTCCTTATGGGGGCATGGGTTACCCTGGAATTGACCTTCCTGGCCTTGCTGCTGGGTGGCATGCTGTCGATCCCCCTCGCCATCGCGCGGGCATACAGATATCCGCTGCTGAACGGCCCGATATGGTGCTACACGTATTTTTTTCGCGGCACGCCCCTGCTGGTGCAAACCTACTTGATTTACTACGGCTTGGCGCAGTTCGACTTCATTCGCGAAAGCGCGCTTTGGAAACCTATTCTGAGCCAAGCCTGGTGGTGCGCGCTGATCGCTTTCACCTTGAACACCGCCGCGTATACGTCTGAATTCCTCCGTGGCGCCATCGAGGCCACGCCGCATGGCGAGGTGGAAGCAGCGAAAGCCTCCGGCATGTCCTATTGGACACGGATGCGCCGCGTCATCCTGCCGAACTCGTTCCGGCGGGCTCTACCCGCCTATTCCAACGAAGTCATTTTCATGCTGCATGGATCGGTCGTCGCCAGCACGATCACCTTGCAGGATATCCTGGGCGTGGGTCGCTGGCTGAACGGACGCTATTATCTGGCCTATGAAGGTTTCGTCGCCGCCATGATTCTTTACATGGTCCTGGTTTTCGGAATATCGCGCGTCTTCAAATGGTGGGAGCATCGGTGGCTTGCCCACCTACGCCCGCGGGTCGAGGCGAAAGGCGCGACGGCAGCGGCTGTTCAATAGCGAGGCCGCCATGCCGGCCCTGGAACAGCATTTTACAATTAAGGCGCCACCGGATTTCGAGCTGGGGATTCCACGTGAACCCCTTTCCTATTCCATCTGCTTCCCGGATGACGGCAACAGTTCCCCGAAACCCTTGTTGTTCTTCATTGGCGGTTTCGGCTTTCGCCGGGACGGAGATTATGTCGCCGGAAAACTGGTTCCTCACCTGGTCTCGAAAGGCTTCATCACCGTCACTGTGGGGTATCACGGAAGCCTTGTCCGCACGACACGCGACCCGTCCTTCACCGTACGCCCTGGATGGTTCGACGATTTTCGGCGTGTATCGGGTGTCGATGTACCCGACGATCCCGGCGCGGTTATTGCCTTGCTTCGGGCGAACGGCGTCAGCGAACTGCCACCGGAATTCAGCTTCGTGAAACAATGCGGGACCGACTATGAATCCTTCGGCACTCTGGGCGCATTGGATCACTTGCAGGTTTATGCCGACATGGTACGGCGCGGGGTTCCATTCGATCGAAACCGGGTGATGGTCTTCGGGACCTCCCACGGCGCCTATTTGGCCATGATGCTGCTGAAATTCGCGCCGCATACCTTCTCGGCGATCATCGAGAATTCCTGTTGGGTACACGCGATCGAGACGGAAATGAACAACTTGTGGCAGCCCCACCGACATCATTTCGATGCGGGGGGTGTCCGGGTCTATTACAGCAATTTTTCACCCTGGACCCGAGAAGACTCATCCGACCCGCATTTCTTGAAACCGGAACATCTGGAAATCCGCGACCTTCGCAAGAATCATTATCAGGGCGCGTCCGGTGTCTCCGTCATCTCCTACCATGGTGTCGACGATCAGATGATCCCGGCGCAGGAAAAACAAACCCTTTGGAACGTCTTGCGAAACAAGGTCAATCTGCGGGCCACGATGGTTACGCAAGATGATGTGGACGGGCGCCTGTTCAAAAACACGAGACATGGCTTGGACGCGTCGCTGATCGGGTTGTTCGACCATGCCATGACCTGTCTGGGTGAAGTCCCCAGCAGGGTAGGGGACGACTTCCAACGGGCGTCATTGCGTTCCCTGCCATGCGGAACAGCAACCTACGAAATCGAATACTCCACAGATTATGGTTTCAACGCGTCGATGCGTTGATCGCAGGTAAGCCGCCGACATCGTATGCGCCTCCTATTTTCTCGTGCATGTCGGGATCAACGGTAACAGAATAGGCTAAACAACCATAAGCCTAGGGGGAGGTGCCCGTGCCAGAAAAGTTCGGGATTGGAATCGTCGGTGCGGGCATGGCCGCCAAACCGCATATGAAGTCGTTTCAGGACTTGGCGGATGAGGTCGAAATACGGGGCGTATACTCGCGCAGGCCGGAAACCCGCGCCACCTTTTGCAGCGAATGGGGCGTACCGGAAGCACCTTCCGTCGATGCCATGCTGGCAGACCCTGCGTTGGACGGTTTGTTGATGATGACACCGCCGAATGCACGGGAGGAAATTGCAGCGAAGGCGGCCGCCGCCGGGAAGCATATCCTGATGGAAAAGCCGGTGGAACGGACCACCGATGCAGCCAAACGGATCGTCGACCGTTGCGACGAGGCCGGCGTTACGCTGGGGGTCGTCTTTCAACATCGGTTCCGCGCCGGATCCCTGGCGCTGCAGCGCCTGATTAAAGACGGCAAATTGGGCCGTCTGGCATCCGCCTATCTGGTGGTGCCCTGGTGGCGTCCACAAAGTTATTATGACGAACCCGGGCGCGGCACCTATGCGCGGGACGGCGGCGGCGTGCTGATATCCCAGGCGATCCATTCGATGGACCTTCTGCTTTCCTTGGCCGGGCCCGTTGCTTCCGTTCAGGCCATGGCGGGTAAATCCGGATTGCAGACCTTCGAGGCGGAAGACTTCGTCGGCGGCGGTATGCGTTTCGCCAATGGTGCGAATGGAGCCTTGATCGCCACCGTCACCCGTTATCCCGGCGAAGCGGAATTCATAGCCCTCAACTTCGAGAATGCATCGACCAAGATTACCGGCGGCACACTGGAGGTCGATTGGCGAGACGGTCGTTCGGAAACCTTCGGGGAAACCACCAGCACCGGCGGCGGTGCCGATCCGATGGATTTTCCACATGATTGGCACAAGGCGATGATCACGGATTTCCTGAACGCAGCACGTCTGGGACGGCAGCCGCAATCGAACGGGCATACCGCCCTGGAAGTTCACAAGCTGATCGACGCCCTGATCATGTCATCCAACGAAGGGCGCCGCATCGACTTGGAGCAACCGTTGTGACCGGTGTCGCCGTTATCGGGATCGACCATCGCCATGCCTATGGCATGCTGGGCGGGATGCTGGACGCCGGTGCGATAGGCATCGGGTGGTGGACGGAAGGATCACCCAAAACCCTGGACGGCTTCGTTAAACGCTACCCAGATCTGCCGCGTGTTGACGATCGCCACGCCATTCTGAGCGACCCAAATGTCGATATGGTTTTGATTTCCGCAATTCCCAGCGACAGGGCCGATCTGGCAATCGAAGCGATGCATGCGGGCAAGGACGTCATGGTCGACAAACCAGGCTGCATCTCGCAAGCGCAATTGGACCGCATCATGGCTGCTCAAGCAGAAACCGGGCGCATCTGGTCCGTCGATTTCTCGGAACATTTCGAGGTCCCCGCCGTCGCCAAAGCGGCCGAGTTGATCGCCGACGGACAGATCGGCAAGGTCGTGCAGACGGTCGGGCTTGGTCCCCATCGGCTGAACGCCCCTCTCCGCGACCCATGGTTCTTCGATAAAACCCGCTATGGCGGCATATTGGCCGACATCGGATCACACCAGATCGACCAGTTCCTGTTTTTCACCGGGTCGGAAACGGCGGAAATAGCCCATGCCTGTATCGCGAACCACAACAATCCGGACCATCCGGGATTCGACGACTTTGGCGAAATCGTGCTCCGCAGTCCAAACGGTCACGGCTATATCCGACTGGACTGGTACACGCCCGACGCCCTGCCCAATTGGGGCGACGGCCGGCTGACCATCCTGGGAACGGAAGGCTATATAGAGCTTCGAAAATACATCGACGTCGCCGGTCGCGACGGTACCGACCATCTATTCCTGGTGAACAAGACGCGTTGTGAATATATCGACTGCAAGGACGTTCCCATCACCTATTTTCGGAATCTGATACAGGATATCCGCGATCGAACCGAAACGGCGATGAAACAGTCCCATGCATTCGAGGTGACGCGGCTGGCGCTATTGGCGCAGGAAATGGCCGGTGGCTAGTTCACCAACAGTCAACCGAACGTCCCGGTTCTGATCAAATCACCGTCCTGCATCCAAGGAACGCCATTGGCGAACACCCACTGCAGATCCCAATTCTTTCCGAACAGCAGGATATCGGCATCGCCGCCTGCCATGACGCGCCCCTTGCCGGACAGCTGCAATATCCGCGCGGGATTGCTGGTGATCAGCGCCAAGGCCTTTTCGGCCGGCAACAACCCGTCGCGTACGATCTTCTGAAACGTCCTCAGCAGCACACGCGGCTGTGCAACCTGCATACTGACGAAGGTGCCGTTCTCGTCATAGACAGGCAGCGACCCGCAAGCGTCGGAGGACAGGGTGATGTTCTTCAACGGAACCTCCGCCGCCAGCAATGCGATAACGGCGTCCCAGGCCGTCGCACCGATTGCCTTGGGCGGTTCATCGGGTCCCGCACCGACGGTGATGTCGACCGGGGCATGTTTACCGAACGCTTTGGCGTCCTCCAAAATATGGTCGTTGCGGTTCACATGGGTCGGGTAGAATTTCGAGATCGGCAAATCGCCTGCTTCGACCGCATCGTAGATCGGCCGGAACGGATCGGCGCCATCCCCCATATGCACATGGATGATACCCGCCTTGCCCCCCAGCAATCCCCCGACATGAGCAGCCTTCCCCAGCTTCAGGAGTTCACTCGTCGTCGGGGAGGAAGACCGGTGGTCAGACACCGCCACTTCGCCGACACCGATCACTTCCGCCAGATAGCAGAGGTCGGTTTCCACGCCGCCGGTCAATGTCGGGGCAGGCACCTGGTAGGAACCGGTATAACAAAAACTGCTCAAGCCCTGAGCCCTGAGAGATTTCGCCTTCATCACGACGCTGCCGACCGTACGGGTGAAACCATCCGTTCCCAAACATCCGACACAGGACGTCGTGCCCGCCTCCGCCAAGGCTTTCGGAAGGACCTCCGGTGTACGGGTTTCCGGCCCGCCATCCCCGCCGGCACCGGCAATATGGACATGCCCATCGATGAAGCCCGGGGCGGCGACTAATCCGGCCCCATCGACGATGGCACAGTCGAGTCCGCGCGGCGGATCGATTTTTTCCGCAACGCCGAGGACTTTCCCGCCACCGATCAGGATGTCCACCCGACCCAAATGTTCAGGCGCATAACACTCAACAGCTTTGATCAGATACATGGAAATTTCCTTTCCCACGGCGCGCCTAGTCTTCCAAAAGGGCGCCGGCTTTCCGGTAGCTCAAGCTCTCCGTGCCCGCGATCTTGGCAACGTTTTCACCGGGCTCGACCAGTTTATCGCTGAATCGGGAAAACATGATGCCGTCCGTGCCGGCAAGAAGGTCCAGTCGCGCACCAACAGGATCGACAGCGGAGGGATCGTAAAGGGTCGCAACGACGTCCCCCTTCGAGACCAGATCGCCGACTTCCTTGTGGTAGCCGACGATACCGGACCTGGGCACGCGAACCAGATCGACGGCATCCAGCATGGTTACCGGGTTCTTGAGCGCAGGCAGAGGACCTGGATCCCCGCCGATGACCCCGCGACGCTGCAGGAAACGGAACAACGCGGCGGCGTCCGCATCGGCGTATTCCTCCAACACATCCGCCTGACCGCGCAGTTCGACCGTAACCCCGAAACAGGCGGCCGGTAGATCCGCACCGCCGTCGAGGAAGTCTCCGATCGTCCACCAGGGTTTGGCGTTCGCTTCGTCGAAAGCGCCCCCGCCCGCTTCAACTTCCAGCAGATTGACCGGCGCGCCCAGATCCGCGCCGAGAACCTCAACCAGATCCTTGTGCCGGACGTTGGTGTACGTGTGCAGCGTCGCCTCGCTATCACAATGCAGGTCAAGGACGTAATCCGCATCTATGGAGAGGCCGAGAAGGATCGCCCGCCATTCCTGATTCCTCGTTCGGCGCGGCAATTCGGCTGCTGCGTCCCGCAACGCCGCTCGAACCACTTGGATAGCTTCCGCCGGATCCTTCGGCAGCGATCCGCCGAGTTTTTCCGCCGCGGCCTCGGAAAGATCCGGCCAATTTCGGTTGAAGTTTCCGCTGCCGTCATAGTCGTAGCGGCCTGTCACATGTCCCCCCATGCGCTGGGCCAGGCCGGTCGGATTCGCATAAGGCAGAACAACGATCTCGCCCAGAATATCGCCGGTTTCCGACGCAGCATCCAGCATCGGGATCAATTTCTGAACAACCAACACGCTGGGCCATTCATCCGCATGCAGGGCGGCATGGATATAGGCCTTGGGACCCGCTCCGGGCGTTCCGTATCGGTGCACGATAAGTGACCGGGACGTCCCCGGCGCGGGCGACATCAAGGGGATTTCTTCGGTACGGCGGGACATTTCAGATCTCCGGGCATCGGGTTCCGGCAATCGATATCCGGGCCGGAAGCATGGCGCAAGCGGGCCCTTCCCCGGCATGGGCGGACACGGGAACAGCAATGTTGCCGAATCCCCGATTGCCGTCATCCGAAATACCGTCTAGGTGCGATAGGCAATGTTCGAACCGATAACCGATCCTCTCTTCTATCTGGCCGCCATTCCCGCCGTGCTGATTGCCGGTATCGGGAAAGGCGGTTTTGGCGGTTCGATCGGGATGTTGGCGACACCCCTGATCGCGCTCACCACCTCGCCACTGCAGGCGGCGGCCATCATGCTGCCCATCCTGTGCGCGATGGACATCATGGGATTGATTGCCTACCGCACGAAGGCAAGCTGGCCCAACCTATTGCGGATGGCGCCGGGCGCGGTCGCCGGGATTGTGATCGGCACCTTCACTTTTGATGTGATGAGCGAGGATTTTATTCGCATCCTGATCGGCGGGATCGCGATCGCCTTTACGATCAGCAACCTGATTAAACGCAATCGCGACAAGGCACCCGCCGGCCCGTCCTGGGTGAAAGGATCGGTCTGGTCCTGCGTTTCTGGCTTCACCAGCTTTGTCGCCCATGCCGGAGGGCCACCCGTTCAGGTCTATCTGCTGCCGCAGCGCATAGACAAGACACTCTATGTCGGCACGACGGTCTGGTTCTTCTTCCTGGTGAATTACGTCAAACTTATTCCTTATGGCTTCCTCGGGCAGTTCTCGACCGCCAGCCTGGGCACCTCCCTGGCACTGGCCCCCTTGGCGCCGGTTGGAATCTGGTTGGGCCTGAAACTGCATCAGCGGGTGAATGAAGCGCTGTTTTACCGCATCATTTACACCTTCTTAATTCTCGCCGGGGCAAAACTCCTGTTCGACGGGTTTTCGGGCCTGTTGGCCGGCTAACGGCATTGCCGGCGAGCTTTAACCAAAGCTGTCGTAGCGAATGGTTTTCTGATGCGTTAATCTGTACGCCTGCCAAGCATCGGCGGGGGGCGGGAAGACGGATAAGTTCAGGGGAGAAGAGTCATGGCGGAACAGGACGCCCAGAATGAAAAATACCGTCTGGTAACCCGAAGCGACTTCGACGGGTTGGTCTGCGCGGTTCTGCTGCGCGAAAACGGGCTGGTCGACCACGTTGCCTTCGCGCATCCGAAGGATATGCAGGACGGCGTCGTCAGCATTACCAAGAAGGACATTACGACCAACCTTCCTTACGTTCCGGGTTGCTATCTCGCCTTCGACCATCATGCGTCGGAAGCGGTCCGCAACGCCGAACGCGCGAACCACATCATCGACCCGAACGCCCCTTCCGCAGCCCGCGTCGTGTACGACCACTACGGCGGGAAGGATACATTCCCGACCATCGGTGAAGACCTGATGACCGCCGTGGACAAATCCGACGCAGCCATGCTGGAGATGGAGGATGTCACAAACCCGCAGGGTTGGATCCTGCTCGGGTTCCTGATGGACGCCCGGACAGGTTTGGGGCGGTTCCGGGATTTCCGGATTTCCAACTATGACCTGATGATGAAACTGATCGATCTGGTGCGGGAAAAGTCGATCGATGAAATCCTGCTGGACCCGGACGTCAGGGAACGCGTCGCTCTTGTCGAGGAATACGAGGACAGATTCGACGAGCAGCTGAAACGCTGCACCACCGTTCACGACAACGTCGCCGTGCTGGATCTGCGCTGGGAAGACAATATCTGGCCCGGAAACCGGTTCAAGATCTATACGATGTTCCCGGACTGCAACATATCCGTCCACATCATGCGGGGACGCGAGAATGTGAACACCGTCTTCGCCATCGGTAAATCCATCTTCAACCGCTCGTCCAAGACCAATGTCGGGGAATTGTGCCTCGCTTTCCGGGGGGGCGGCCATCATGCCGCGGGCACCTGCCAAGTCGCCAACGGCAACGCCGAAAATGTCAAGAACGCCCTGATCAAACGCATGGTGATGGACGGCTAGGCGGGCCAGGTTCCGGCGAAACTCGCCCTAGGCAGAGGATTTCCGCACGACATCCCGCTTGCCTGCCCTCTTTCCGTTCGTTATCGGGGCTGGGACGCATTTTCTTTCATGGCGGCGGGATTTCTCATGGCGGATGGTCTGAGGCTCGGGATCGATACCGGCGGCACTTTCACGGATGCAGTACTCTGCCGGGAAGACGGTGCCGTATTCCGTACAGCGAAGTCCCTGACCACCAAACACGATCTGAGTATCGGGATCGGCAAGGCCATCGCCGCCATCATGGAACCGGATGGCGATGACGCGGTTTCCGCGGATACGATCCGCTTGGTTTCCATCTCGACCACGCTGGCCACGAACGCGGTTGTCGAGTCCCACGGCCAACCGGTTTGCCTGATCATGATCGGCGAAACAGAGGCAGCCCTCGATCGCGGCGGGTTGCGGCAAGCGCTGGGCAACGACCCCGCCGTCTTTATTGCCGGCGGTCACCAGTCCAACGGGGACGAGGCGACGCCGCTCGACATAGCGGCGGTCGAGACAGCATTGGACGCGCATGCCGGCAAGGTGTCCGCCTTCGCGGTTTCAGCGCATTTTGGTTCCCGCAACCCGGCGCATGAACAGCGTGTACGGGACCTCGTACTGGAGCGCACAGGACGCCCGGTTACCTGCGGGCACGAACTTTCCGCCAACCTGGATATGCCGCGCCGCGCCCTTACCGCGGTTCTGAACGCCAGGTTGATCCCACTGATCGCCGATCTGATCGAGGCGGTCACCGGCCTGCTGAAACAACGCGGCATAGCCGCGCCCTTGATGGTGGTGAAGGGCGACGGGTCTCTGATTTCGGCGGAGACGGCGCGCTTACGACCGGTCGAGACCGTCCTTTCCGGGCCGGCCGCCAGCGTCGTCGGCGCGCGCCATTTAAGCGGCAAAGACGACCTTATCGTTGTTGATATGGGGGGTACCACGACGGACATTGCCCTGCTGCGCGGCGGGAAGCCGCAATTGGACATGGACGGCGCGAATGTCAGCGGCTGGCGTACCATGGTCGAGGCGATCGCGGTCCATACGGTCGGCTTGGGTGGAGACAGCGAAATCCGTTTGGATGACGAGAAACAGCTTGTAGCGGGGCCGCGTCGTGCCGTGCCTTTAAGCCTGTTGGCCCATGAATACGATGACGTTTTGCCGGTGCTGAAGAAACAGGCGAACCGGGCCTATGCGAAGACTTATGACGGCCGCTTCGCCATCCGCCAAAGAAAGCTCGTGGAAGGTGCTGCCAAACTGTCGGCAAGCGAGCAGCGCATTTGGGATAACCTGGCGGACGGCCCGGTCGCTCTTGAGGTCTTGCTCGCGGACCGGGCACCGGAGCAACCGCTGCGCCGGTTGGTCGACCGGGGACTGGTAGCGATTTCCGCCTTCTCACCCTCGGACGCCGCGCATGTCCTCGGGCTGCACCATGCCTGGAATGCGGAGGCGGCCCGCCTCGGCGGACGGATCTGGGCCAGAAAGGAAATCCGATCCGGTAAGATGATCGCGGCGGACGAGCGGGAATTCGCCCAAACTGTCTTCGATCTGGTGATCAAGCAAGCCGGAGAAGCGCTCGTTCTCGCCGTGCTGGATGCGGAAGGCATGGCCGTTCCAGACCGTCTCGGCGCGGTGACCAGGCGACTGCTATCCGCCGCCTTCTCCGGCAAGGACGACCCGACCCAACGAAGCGAATTGCAGGTCGATCTGCGTTTCCGCACGCCGGTCGCGGGTATCGGCGCGCCGGCGGCAACCTACTACCCGGCCTTCGGCCAGCGAACCGGAACACAGATCGAACTGCCGCCGCATGCGGATGTCTCAAACGCCGTCGGCGCCGTAGCGGGCGGCGTCATGCAGACAGTTCGGGTCCTGATCTCCGCCCCCAACGAATTCGTCTACCGTGTCCACCTGCCCGACGGACTGAAAGACTTTCCAAGCTTCGAATCCGCCGCCGCGGAGGCGCAAGAACAAGCATCGGCCATGGCCCGTCAGCAGGCCCTGGATGCCGGCGCCGGCACCGTGCATGTAGACTGCGCCCGCGACGACCGTTTCGTGAAGCAGATGGGCGGCCGGGACCTTTTCGTGGAAAGCACCGTGACGGCCGTCGCTACCGGGCGCCCGTCACTTGGATAATCCTACTTGGATGATTTCACCGGCGGGACGGGCTCCATTCCACCCCCGGCCGGTCGATCCAGCGTGAAGAAATCGTCGACGACCGAGTAGTCCATGTATCCGAGCCGCGCCAAGGGCCGGATCTTTCGGATGTCGATCCTGCCTTCGTCGGTGATCACGTCGTCACGCACATGGATGCCGATCACACGGCCGATCACCAAGGTATTCGGGCTTCCCTTGCGGCCCTCCGGCAAATCGACGATCTGAAACAGCTCGCATTCGAAACTGGCGGCGGCGTCGCGAACCCGTGGCGGCTTCACCTTTTCGCAGGGCGCGGCGGCAAGGCCCGCGAGCACCATTTCGTCCTCTCCATGGGCCGCCGGACCGGAGGTCACATTCATCTGATTGGCCATGTCGTAACCGACCAGATTATAAACGAATTCCTTCGTTTCGGTAATATTTTGGAGAGTATCCTTCCGGCCGCCTTCTTGATGGTAGCCGTTCGGGGAGAAGGCCAGCATCGGCGGATCTTCCGCGATTGCGTTGAAGAAGCTGAACGGCGCCAGGTTCGGCTTGCCATCCTTGCTGATCGTGCCGATCCAGCCGATCGGCCGGGGCACCACCATCGACTTGAACGGTGAATAGGAAAAGGGCGCCGGTTTCGGGGACACGGCCGGATCAAAGAACATACGCGCTAGCCTTTCTGACAAGTACCCGGCGACATGGACCGTCGGCCTGGCAGGATTGTTGATTGAGCAGAAAGATAGGGCGCGCGGCCGGGGTTCTCAATCGCACCGGCCGTCCTATGTCCCAAGAAGACGGGTCAATGCATTGTCTTCACACCATTCCGACCGGACCCGTTCAATGATCTCGTCGGACAGGTAGCATGTAACCCGTCTTGCCACGTGGCCGATGAGGTCACCGTTGGTATTCTCCGCCGACCAGTCTTCCGCCGATATCGCCGCGTGCTTGTCCGCAATCTGTCCCGCCCTGCTTTCGACGGCCCATTTAGCGCACCAAGTGACCGACCATAGCCACATGATCCGCCGCATGGGCAGCAGCCAAGGTTTCAACGCCACGCCCAGTTCCGACGGCACTGCATCCAGCCAAGCGGCGTAGAAACCCGCCACTTCGTCTACCGTAAGCTCTGCATAGGTCGAGACGTCCCAGGTCGTCGAGGTGTAGAGCGTCGCATGCGCCAGATCGAACCCCGCCCCGCCGTATCGTCCCTTTTCCAGGTCCACCAATACGGCCCGGCCGGTACCGGTCTCGGCTATGAAATTCCCCGGATGGGCGTCGAAGGAGATCAACGTCTTCATCGGCGGCGGCATTTGCGCCGCAACGCTACGGACACTCTCAATCTCCGCGCCGATCGTCTGTCGGCTCTGCTCGGAAACCGGGGCGAAAGGGGAAGACAGGTTTCGTCCCTGCGCCAGAACCTCCTCCAGCGTCGCGTTGACCGCATTTTCCGGATCCTTCAGCGGCGCGCGCCGATCCGCGGGCGGAACCGGCAGCGCGTGGATGGCGGCCAGCGCGCGCGCCGCATTCCCAAGTCCGGCAGGCAGCGCCATGGTCCGCCCCCGGATTTCCTCAACCACCAACGCGCCCATCGGGATATCCGGGACGGGATCGATAACCGCGAAGAGCTTCGGCGTGTGGCCGCTCGGCTCCATCCGTCGGAAACAGGCGGCCTGATAAGCCAGATTGTCCCGGGCAGCCAGCGCCAATTGGCTTTGCCGGGGCACGCGCAACAACATGGCGGTTCCGCCGATACGGATATGGTCATGCGCCAGCCCCGTCGTCGGCAAGGGGATCAATTCCTCCGCCGTCACAGGGACAAATCCGGACAGCGTCGAAACCGCGGCCGCCAGGGCCGGGATCTGATCGATCAGCTTCATCGCAGCCCCTCCTTCCATGCCGTGTAGGACGGACCGTCATCCACGTCCGGCAGGACAGGTGCAAATGCGACCCGCATTCCAGGCGGCAGTGTCGCGATGGTGTCACCCAATGCGTGGGGACCCGACCAGCGCACGCCGCGGAACAAGCCATAAGGCACCGCGCGCACGCGCTTGAACCCAACGAGCCAATAACCGCCATCCTCCGCCGGACCGAAGACCGCGTCCTGCCGGCCGAGCAGCGAAACCGCCTGTCGCAGGACCGTACCGTCGATGCCAGGGATGTCCGAGCCGATGAGCACTACCGGCCCAGGCGGCGCGGCACGCAGCGCGCGCGCCATCCTCTGACCCAGATCGCCTCTACCTTGGGCTTTGAGCTTTACCCCTTGCGGCCAATCACGACGAACATGCACCGCACGGTTGGGCGATACGCACCAGATCACCCGCCAGCGGCCGGACATAGAACATTGCCGATGCAACCGGTTGAGATTTCCGCGATAGAAGCGAAGCGCCGGCCCCGCGCCAATATCCCGCGCCAGTCGACTTTTCACACGGCCAAGCCGAGGCTGTTTCGCAAAAATCAGGACCGTCGGCTTCATCCCTTCACCCATAGAGCTTCGCGATAATCCGAGGCGGCAGGCCCAGGAAATATAGCGATAGGCAAATCAGATTGCGCACGGACCGCCGCAGATAGCCGGACCGCCTGTACCGCGCGGCGGAGGTCACGACAGCGGCATCCAACGGCATCATGTTACTGCGACCGATCCGCCGGACGATATCCACGTCCTCCATCAATGGAATGGCTCGATACCCCCCGACCTTGCGGTAAAGCGCGGGTGTCAGCAACAGCCCCTGGTCCCCATAAGGCAGGCCGAATTGCCGGCAGCGCCAAGCCACCATGCTTTCCAAACGCGCGGCCGACGCCGCACCGTCGTCTAGCGTGAACCGGAAATAGCCGGCCTTCTCGTTTCTGTCGGTCCGGTCCGCGAAATCGCGCACCGCCTTGTCCCAGCCTGGTTGAAGAAAGCTATCCGCATGCAGGAATAACATCAGGTCGGGGTCGTCTCCGGAAAGTGCCTCTTCCGCGCCCTTGGAAAGTTGCAGCCCGCGTCCCTTCTCTGATCTCAGGACACACAAGCCCATTTCTTCCGCCAACCGGACCGTCCCGTCCGCCGAACCACCGTCGCAGATCAGGATATCCACGTCCATATCGAGCCCGGATGCGCGCAGGGGCGCTACCGCAGCCGATAGGGTGCCGGCCGCGTTCAAGGTAAGCATGATCACCTGCAGACGCAGAGCAGATTGGTCGATAGAAGACATGCTTCCGGCCTAGGCAGTTTTCCAAGCCGCCGCAAGGGCGGGACGGCCAAACCGGCCACCGGTCACGTAATCCTGATCGTTTCGTGTGCAACCCGGTTCTGGGACAGGCCCTCCCGCGCTCGTATATCCAACTGGAATGCGGTAAGGACAATTTCGGAGGATTTGATTGTGGCAGGATCGATCGAAAATACGGCATGCGGAGGTAAGCACCTTATTGCCGTCCTCTGTCTTGCCCTTCTCTTGCCGCTCATCGGCGCCACAACCGCCACCGCGAAAAGCGCTAAGCTTTGGGATATCTGGGCCAAGCATGACGAAACATCCACGGCAACGATCGAGCACGGCGCCTGGGATCAGTTCCTCGGCAAGTACGTCTATCCCGACCAGACCGGCGTGAATCGCATTCCTTATGGCCAGGTGAGTGACCAGGACCACGCCATTCTGAAAGCCTATATCGCGCGTCTCTCCGGCCTCACAATCACGACCTATAACCGCGCCGAGCAGGAGGCCTATTGGGTCAACCTCTATAACGCGCTCACTGTCGATGTGATCCTGGACCACTATCCGGTGAAGAGCATTCGCGACATCGATATCTCCGGCCTCTTCTCCGACGGTCCATGGGGGAAGGACCTGGTGGAGATCGAGGGACACGGCGTCTCCCTCGACGATATCGAACATCGCATCCTGCGCCCGATCTGGCAGGATCCGCGCACACATTACGTGGTCAACTGCGCCTCCATCGGCTGCCCAAACCTGCTGCCGGTGGCCGTCACCGCCGGCACGCTGGACGAGATCAAGACCGAGGCCGCCCGTGCCTATGTCAACCATCCGCGCGGCGTGACCATCGAGGGTGAAACCGCGACGGTCTCAAAAATCTATGATTGGTTTTCAGAGGATTTCGGCGGCAGCGAAAACACCATCCGCGCCCATCTCATGCTTTATGCCGATCCGGCGCTGGCCAAGGCAATCGAACAGGTCGAGGACTTCGACTATGCGTATGATTGGGCGCTGAACGGAGATTGACCTGCCTCACCGAACTTACACACAACACGGAATTAGAATGCCCGCTTTCCACGCCATCGGGAAAACAGACCAAGGGCGGCAAGCGCGGCGAACAATAACGGAAAAGCCGCGGGAACCGGAACGGTACTGACGCCGAACCCTGTCACCCTGTTCGCCACCTCAGTATCTCCACTCGCCAAATCGCCTTGCAGATAGGTCCAAAGTAAGTCGCCATCCGCAACATTTGCACTGGACCGGCCACTGAAAGACACGAAATCACCAACCGAGGCAAATGACAGGAAAGTCCCGATGACGGACCCGTCGACGAAGCCAATCGTCGGGCCATTGTGGAACCCGGTAACCCGGGTGGCCCCTGCGCCCGGCGGCAAGACGGTGAAAAAGGAAGCCCCTTCGGTAAACGGCGATGCGCCGAGCAGTGTGTCACCCACAACCAGCTCGTCGATCTGGAATCCGGAGAAGAAACTTCCGTCGTTGTTGTCGAAGATCAACCGGAAATCATAGTCGAAGAAGGCGCCATCCTGCGTCTTCACGTAATCCAGGCGAAACGGCGTGGCATTCGCGTTGACGGTCGCCATGCAGAAAACGACCAAGAACAAACCAAACAATCCACGCATCAAGACTTCCCCTTACGTTTCGGTGAACAGAGAGGTTGTGCCGCCGGGAAAATCACCTTGCGGCACCCCTATACCTCTAAGAGAGATTTGCACAGATTTTTGACCCCTTTCAACCTGGGGCAGGTCAATGGGTGCTGCGATTGTTAACGATTGTAAAATATAGAGAAATTTGAATTTGAAACCGTCATAGAGATCAATCGGGTACCGGATCGTACCCCGATCCACCCCAGGGATGGCATCTGAAAATCCGGCGCAACGACAGCAAACCTCCCTTCAAAAGCCCGTGTTTTGTAATAGCTTCCACCGCGTATTCCGAACAGGTCGGGGCAAAGCGGCATCTGGGCCCAAGCATCGGGGAGATGACGTAGCGATAGAACTTGATCGGCAGGAGAACCAACCAGATTGCCGCCCGCACGGCCGGCGATCTATCCTTCGATCCACTATTTTCGGAAGTGGCCATCAGGCCGGTTGCGCGGCGGCGTCCTCTGACCCGCCCGCCTTCGCCGGATCGCTCTTGCGGATTTCTGCTATGGCTTTTTCCACACCGTCGAAGGGTAACAGGATGGAGGCATGGCGGGAGCGGTGGTCGCGCGCCGGGATCAAGACCTCGTAGACCGACCAGGGCCCCGAAGGCGGGTTGCCATTTTCTTTCAGCATCGCCCGCATTTCGCGGGCGGCCTTGGCGATCTGCTCCGGCGTCTGGCCGACGACGACCTGTTTCATCAGGGCGGCGGAGGACTGGCCGAGCGCGCAGGCGCGCACTTCCTGGCCGTAATCACTGACAACACCGTCCTTCATCTTCAAGTCGACCTTCACCCGGCTGCCGCAAAGCGCACTGGTGACGGTGACGCTGGCATCGGGGTCGTCCAGCCGGTCCTGTTTATTCAGGCTGCCGGCCAAGTCCAAGATGCGGTCGTTGTAGAGGGCATCCGCCATTGCTGCCTTCCCAAGAAATTCGACAGGTCTTCCCTAGTGATCCACCTATATAACGCCCCGCGCACGCCGTACAACCGGCCGCCGGTTCACCTGTCCTTCCACAGGAAGACCTCACTGCGCTTGGCACACGCCCCCCAAATCCGCTACATCCGGGCGATACGGACCGCGGGCGGACAGCCATCCAGGCGGTTACCGGGAAGAGTTGGGAGGGGACGAGAGACATGACCGAGCGGAAACCGGGCTTCGACACCTTGGCACTGCATGCCGGCGCGGCGCCCGATTCGGCGACCGGCGCACGAGCGACGCCGATCTATCAGACATCGTCCTACGTGTTCGACGACGCGGAACACGCTGCCTCGCTCTTCAACCTGCAGGAGCCGGGTTTCATCTATTCCCGCCTGACCAACCCGACCGTCGCCGTGCTCGAAGAGCGCGTCGCGGCACTGGAAGGCGGGATCGGCGGCACGGCCACGTCGTCCGGCCATGCGGCGCAGATCCTGGCGCTGTATCCGCTGATGGGGCCGGGTGCGCATGTCGTCGCCTCGAACAAGCTGTATGGCGGGTCGATCAATCAGATGGCCCATACCTTCAAGCGGTTCGACTGGTCGACCACATTCGTGGACCCGGACAACCCGGAGAATTTCAAGGCCGCGCTGACGCCCGAGACCAGAGCGATCTTCTGCGAAGGGCTGGCCAATCCGGGCGGGGTGGTCGTCGACCTGGAACCGGTTGCCGAGATCGCCCACGAAGCGGGTATACCGCTAATCGTCGACAATACTTTGGCTTCCCCCTTCCTCCTGCGGCCCTTCGACTGGGGAGCGGATATCGTCGTCCATTCTACGACCAAGTTCCTGTCCGGCAACGGCACCTCGGTCGGTGGCATGGTCGTCGAGAAAGGGACTTTCGACTGGACCGCCAGTGACAAGTTTCCCAGCCTTTCGCAACCGGCACCGGAATATCACGGCCTGACCTTCTATGAGACCTTCGGCAACCTCGCCTATACAATGTTTGGCCACGCGGTCGCGCTGCGGGACCTGGGTTGCACGCAACAACCCTTCAATGCCTGGGTCACGCTGTTGGGGATTGAGACGCTGCCGCTGCGCATGGAACGGCACAGCCAGAATGCGCTGAAAGTCGCGGAATACCTGGAAAACCACCCGGCCGTCGATTGGGTGAGTTATGCCGGACTGAAATCCAGCAAGTATCACGGCCTGGCCCAGAAATATCTACCGCACGGCGCCGGCGCCGTTTTCACCTTCGGTCTGAAGGGCGGTTTCGGCGCGGGCGTGAATTTGGTGGATTCCGTGGAACTGTTCAGCCATCTCGCGAATATCGGGGACGCCAAGTCTCTGATCATCCATCCCGCGTCGACGACCCACAATCAGTTGACGCCGGAACAGTTGGACGCCGCCGGGGCCGGGCCGGAAGTGATCCGCCTTTCCATAGGCCTGGAAACGGCGGAGGATATTCTGGCGGATCTTGAACAGGGCCTGGCCAAGGCAGGCTAGCCGCGCCGCTGGTTATAGAGAAATCTGGAACGAAAAGGACCGCATCGATGTCGGACGCTTTCCTGAAACTGCTGGGCGAACGCGGCTATCTGGTCGCCGACGGCGCGATGGGCACCAACCTGTTCAAGCGCGGGCTGGAAACCGGCTATCCGCCGGAACTTTGGAATGTAGAACACCCGGAACGCATCGCCAGCGTCCATCAGGAATTCGTCGATGCGGGCTGTGACCTGATCCTGACGAACAGTTTCGGCGGCAACGCCTATCGTCTGAAACTTCATCAGGCACAGGACCGTGCCTATGAACTGGCCAAGGCCGCCGCGGAAATCGCGCGCCTTGTCGCCGACAAGGCCGATCGTCCCGTCTTCGTGGGCGGATCGATGGGCCCGACCGGAGAACTGCTGGTACCGAACGGCGCGCTGACGCATGAAGAGGCAGTCGAGGCCTTCGCTGAACAGGCCCGGGGCCTGGCCGATGGCGGCGCGGATTTCCTGTGGGTGGAAACCATGTCCTCGCGAGAGGAAGTCGATGCCGCCATCGAAGGCGCGCAGACGACCGGCCTGCAGGTCGTCGCGACAATGACCTTCGATACCGCCGGGCGAACGATGATGGGCGTCACCCCGGAAGAAGCCTATGCGCACATCCATTCGCGCCCGCATCACCCGCTCGCCATAGGGGCAAATTGTGGTTTGGGTGCGACGGAGAACGTCGTTTCCGTCGCCGCCATCGGCAAGATCGCCGATCCGGAAACCATCATCGTCGCAAAGGCGAATTGCGGCGTGCCGGAATTCAAGAACGGCGAATTCACCTATACCGGCACACCGGAACTGATGGCCGACTATGCGCGGCTGGCGCGCGACGCGGGTGCCAGGATCATCGGCGGCTGCTGCGGTTCCGACGGCGAGGTGATGAAAGCGATCGTCGAGTCCCTGAAAGGTTATGAGCCCAAGAGCATTCCGACGCCGTTGGAGGTGATCCGGCTTCTGGGGCCGTCGACCTATCTGAACGAAGAGGAAATCGCCAAACGCGAGGCGGGCGACGGCCCGAAGCGACGAGAACGCCGTCGGCGCCGCGGCGGTTCCGACGAATAGACCGGTAACCATTAGATTCTGAGGGGGACGGGGCATGCAGAATGTCGGCCAGGCCTTGGTGCATTTGCTCGAGCAGTACGATGTCGACACGATTTTCGGCATTCCCGGCGTGCACACGATCGAACTCTATCGTGGTCTGACGCAGACTCCTGTACGCCACGTTCTCGTACGACACGAACAGGGCGCGGCCTTCATGGCAGACGGTTATGCCCGCGTCAGCGGCAAACCCGGCGTCTGTTTCCTGATCACCGGCCCCGGGGTCATGAACGCGATGACGCCGATGGGGCAGGCCTATTCTGATTCCGTGCCCATGCTGGTTTTCTCAGGCGTTCTCGCGCGGGACGATATCAACATGGGCCGTGGCCGTCTGCACGAGATGAAAGACCAGCGCGCCGCCACCGCGACCGTCACAGCCTGGAGCGCGACGGCGCCCGGCCAGGATGCGATCCCTGGGCTGGTCGCCAAGGCCTTCGCCGATTTCGCAACCGCCCGCCCAAGGCCGATCCATATCGAAGTTCCGATCGACGTATTCGGTGAAACCGTGCCGCAGAGTTGGAACGCACAGCCCGCCCCGGCCTCTCTGTCGCCCGACAAGGATGCTACGGAAGAGGCGGCACGGCGCCTTGCCGCGGCGAAATCGCCGGTGGTCATCGTCGGTGGCGGCTCGGTCGGCGCGGCGGCGGAAGTAACCGCTTTGGCCGAAGCACTCGGTGCGCCCGTCATCACCACCATTTCGGGCAAGGGCGTCGTTTCTAGCGGTCACCCGCTGTTCGCCGGATCCATGATCGCGGATCCAGACGTTCGGGCGCTTGCCGCCGGGGCGGATGTGGTGCTTGCCGTGGGAACCGAATTCGCCTCACCGGATTTCTGGGACGGCGAAATCGACCTGCCCGGCTTCATCATCCGGATCGACCTGGACCCTGCGGAACTGGCGGACGATTACGGCGCCGGCCTGCCGATCCGGGCCGATGCCCGCAAGACCGTTGCCGCGATCAACGAAGCCTTGCCGGCCCTGTTGATCGATAGCGGCCGTCGGGGCGCACACCATGACCTCGCTGCTCTCCAAGCGGCCTTCCGCGAACGGGATACGGCTGCCAGGGCGCGCCACCGCGTGGTCCTGGACGCAATTCGCCGCGCCCTGCCCGAAGACACCGCCATCGCCACCGACATGACCCGCATCGCCTATAGCGGGAACGAGGTCTTCCCGGTCAGCGAGCCGCGGCTGTGGCTGCATCCGGTCGGTTTCGGCACGCTGGGATATGCCCTGCCGGCAGGGATCGGTGCCTGTTTCGGCCGCCCCGGAAAACCGGTGGCCGTCCTGGCCGGCGACTACGGGTTTCAATTCACCCACAACGAATTGGCGACGGCGGTGGAACACAAACTGCCGCTACCGATCATTCTTTGGAACAACAATGCGTTGGGGGAAATCCGCCAGGGTATGATCGACGCCGAATTCACGCCGGTCGCGGTCGAACAGATCAACCCGGATTTCGGACTGCTCGCGCAATCCTACGGCTGCGCTTACGCACGGCCCAGCGATCTAAGGTCCCTGGAACGCGCTTGCGCCGGGGCGCTGGACGCCGGCGGCCCGACCATCATCGAAGTGACCAGCGCCGTTCTTGGCTGACGTGAAACGCAGCGGATCACGTCAGATCGATCAAGCCTTCGCGCAGGGTGTCCGGCGAGGTCGATTTCAACAGTGAATCCAAATCGTCGTGGGTCTGGCGCCAGACCGGCACCGCTTCCTTCAACACGTCACGGCCGGAATCCGTAAGGACCAGACGCCGGCCGCGCTTGTCCTTTTCGTCGACACGGACTTCGATCAACCCACGTTTCTGCAGTGGCTTCAGGTTTGCGGTCAGCGTCGTGCGGTCCATCGCCAGCAACCCGGCGACGTCATTGATGCGGGGCGGTTCCGGACGATTCAATGAAATCAGAAGAGAGAACTGCCCATTGGTGAGCCCAAAGGGACGTAACACCTCGTCGAATTTGCGTGCGACCGACCGCGCCGCACGCTGCAGGTGAAGGCAGAGACACCGATCCCGCACCTCACGGGTCACTTCGAGGGGTAAATCTGGACGCATCATCCTAACCAACCGTCATTGGACCTCCCGTTTTCGTCCACCCGTCTTCATTCGTCCAGTCCGGCACGGCATTTTGAGCGCGGCGCTTCAAAGAGATCTCGCCAGACCCTCCAACTGACCGGCGGCCTTTCTCCACCCCTCATGAAAGCCCATCTTTTCATGGCTCTCCTTGTCTTCCAGGGTCCAATGCAAGGCCCGGGCAACATATCGAGTCCGTCTTGGACCGTCGTCGGACAGTTCCATATCGGCAATCATGAAAGGCTTTCCGGAAGGACGCCAGGCTTCGGTGAAGGCATCGGTCCAGACAATCCGCTCCAAAGGCCTGACCTCCAGGTAAACCGATTGAAGCGGGTGCACTTCGCCGTCCGGTCCACGCATCGTCATTTCAGCCCGCCCGCCTGACCGCGGGTCGAGGATGGCATCCGTGACCCGCCACGGCCGCGGACAGAACCACTGCTCGAGCAATTTCGGTTCCGTCCAGCATCGCCAAACCTTGGATCGTTCCGCATCCAAGATCAGAGAAAGGGTCAGTGTCCTATCGTCCACATCGGCGGGTATCGCCACATCCAACATCAATGCCTCCCGATACTGTCCTGTTGGTCGTCAATCGAAGGTGAGGTCGATGATCGGTTCGAACCCACCGTAAATCATGCGCATTCCGTCGAAGGGCATGCTCTTCATCATCTCTTCCGTTTCCGGATCCGCGTGCATTTTTTCATAAGCGGCCATACGTACTTCCCTGGACGGCCAAACGATCCAGGCAAAGACGACTGTTTCGTCCGGCTCCATCTTCACTGCCATGGGGAACGAGGTTATCTTACCGTCCGGCACGTCATCCCCCCAGCACTCGACCATTCCCTTGGCGCCCAGGCTTTTGAAGTAATCGGCACCCTTCAGGGCGAAGTCCCGGTACTCTTCCCGGCGGGCCGTCGGCACGGCCAGCAAAAAACCATCTACGTATGACATCACAAAGCTCCCAATCCATATTTCGGCTCCACTATCTTTTAAGTTGATATCAACTTATTTGTCAAGCGGGGACGACCGGGGCCGAATTCACAATGAACTGTGAGCCTTCGCACAGACAACCCTTTGCCGGTGCAACGAGAATTTGCCCGAGTAAAGGATCGGATAGGGCCGCCAAGGGCTACACACTTCGTTCAAATACTGTAGGATAGTACCACCGGTAACACCTAATAAGCCGGGAACCGTTGTATTTCGCCCGTTTCCGCGATGGCGGGCGTGTTATCGGCACCGTGAAGGGGAGAAACTCATGGCCGAAAAGGCAGTAACCGCGCCGTTCGATGGCGCGTTCATCCAGAATGTTCCGGCGGCGGACGCCAATACGGTCGAAAAGGCGCTTTCAACGGCCTATGGCCTATACCGTGACCGGAAAAGCTGGATTCCCAAACACAAACGCATCGAAATTCTCCGCAAGACCGCGGAAATCATCAAGGAACGGCGCGAAGACCTCGCCCTTCAGGCGGCCCGCGAAGGCGGCAAACCCCTGCCGGATTCGCTCGTGGAAATCGATCGTGCAGCCGATGGCGTGGAGAATTGCGTCGAAGTCATCCGCGCCGAAGGTGGCCATGTCATCCCGATGGGGGTGAATGCAGCATCCGTCGGCCGCATGGCCTTTACGCAATTTGAGCCGATCGGTGTCGTCGTCGCTGTTAGCGCCTTCAACCACCCCTTCAATCTTATCGTTCACCAGGTGGCGCCCGCCGTTGCGACCGGATGCCCGGTTATCGTCAAGCCGGCAGAAGCGACCCCGATTTCCTGCTTCAATTTCGTGAACATCCTGCGCGAAGCCGGATTGCCGGAAGAATGGTGCCAGGTCGTGGTGCCGGAAAACCGTGAGATTTCGACCGCGCTGGTAACCGATGCCCGCGTCGCTTTCTTCAGCTTTATCGGATCCGCAAAGGTGGGGTGGAGCCTTCGATCCCAATTGGCGCCGGGCGCCCGTTGCGCCCTGGAACATGGCGGCGCGGCCCCGGTCATCTATGCCAAGGATGCCGACATGGCCGCCTCCCTGCCGCTTTTGGCAAAAGGCGGGCTTTATCATGCCGGCCAGGTTTGCGTTTCCGTGCAGCGTGTCTTCGCCGATGCGGCCGTCGCCGGCGACGTTGCGGACGGGTTGGCCGAACTGGCCATGAAAATGAAGGTCGGCGACCCGACCGAAGCGGACACGGAAGTCGGTCCCATCATCAAGAAGTCGGAAGCGGATCGGATTGAGGAATGGATCAAGGAGGCCGTAGACGGCGGCGCCAAGCTTGTCTGTGGCGGAGAACGCCTGTCGGACAGCCTCATCCAGCCGACCATCCTGCTGAACCCGCCGCCGACGGCCCGGGTTTCCCAAATGGAAATTTTCGGCCCGGTCATCTGCGTCAATTCCTATGACAACATGGACGACGCTTTGGCCCAAGCGAACTCCCTGCCCGTTGCCTTCCAGGCCGCGGTGTTTACCCAAAACCTGGATACGGCCCTGTATGCCTATAAGAATCTGGACGGCACGGCGATCATGGTCAACGACCATACCGCCTTCCGTGTCGACTGGATGCCGTTCGCCGGAGCCCGACAATCGGGCCACGGTGTCGGCGGCATTCCCTATACAATCCATGAAATGCAGACGGAGAAAATGATGGTCATGCGGTCCAGTGCGATCTGACCGAAGGCCCAATAACACCGATTACCGGCGGCCTGCATCAGCGGCAACCGCCAGACAACAACGCCAAACAGCAAATACCAGCCATGGGGGAAACCATGAAAGCGTCTGATCTATTCGTAAAATGCCTGGAAGCCGAAGGGGTGGAGCGCATCTTCGGCGTACCCGGTGAGGAAAACGCCGATATGATGATCTCGCTGCTCGACAGCAAGATCGAATTCGTCCTGTGCCGTCATGAACAGGCCGCCGCCTTCATGGCGGATGCCTATGGTCGTCTGACCGGCAAGGCCGGCGTGTGCCTCGCGACCCTTGGCCCGGGCGTGACAAACCTCGTCACCGGCCTCGCCGACGCCAACATGGACCGTGCGCCGGTCGTAGCGATCATCGGGCAAGGGTCCACCAAGCGGCTTCACAAGGAAAGCCACCAGAACATGGACTCGATCGCGATGTGCAAGCCCATCAGCAAGTGGGCCCAATCCATCGTCGACGGCAAGAACATCACCGAGGTGGTCCGCAAGGCCTTCAAGATCGCCGAGCAGGAAAAGCCCGGCGTGACAGTCATCGAACTGCCGGAAGACGTCGCCAAGGAAGAAGTCGACCACAAGCCGATGCCGCCGGTGAAGGTGCGCCGCCCGGCTGCCGACCATAAAGCCGTCGCCGCCGCGGTCGACATGATCGCTCAGGCGAAAAAGCCGATCATCCTGGCCGGAAACGGCGCGATCCGGAAACGTGCGGCCCAGCAGTTGCAGCGTCTCGCCCACAAGTTGGGTATCGGCGTGGTCAATACCTTCATGGGCAAGGGCGCGGTCCCGATGCATGACGACCATTGCCTGTTCACCATGGGGCTCGGCAGCGGCGACTACAACAACCTCGCCTTCGATGATGCCGACCTGGTGATTTCCTGCGGTTACGACCTCGTGGAATACGCCCCGAGCGCGTGGAACCGGACCCAGAAGGAAAACAAGAAGATCATCCATATCGACTTCTGGCCGGCGGAGGTAGATCGCGACTACCCGGCCGATGTGGAAATCGTCGGTGACTTGGCGGATGCGCTCTGGCAGCTCAACGAAGCGGTGAATGACCGTTTCGCCGGCAAACTGCCGTTGTTCGACATCGGCATCCGCAAGGAATTGCGGCAGACGATGTGGAATGACTTCCAGGCGGAAAAGGACGATACCGGCATCCCCGTCAAACCGCAGAAGATCCTGCATGACGTGCGCCAGTTCATGGGAGCGGAAGACATCCTGTTGAGCGACGTGGGCGCCCATAAGATGTGGATCTCCCGTTACTATCAGTGCGAGGTCCCCAATACCTGCCTGATTTCCAACGGCTTCTGCACGATGGGATTTGCCATGCCCGGCTCGATCGGCGCCAAGCTCGCCAATCCCGACCGCAAGGTATTGTCGATCAGCGGTGATGCCGGGTTCATGATGAACGTCCAGGATTTGGAAACCGCGGTTCGCCTCAAGCTGAACATCGTCGCCATGGTTTGGTGCGATGGTGAATACGGCCTGATCAAATGGAAGCAGCAGAACGGCTTCAACGGCCGTCATAGCGACCTTCAGTTCACCAACCCGGACTTCGCCATGTTGGCGAAGAGTTTCGGAATGTGGGGCACTGAAGTGACCTCTGCAGACGGTGTTACCGCCGCATTGGAAGAAGCCTTCAAACAGGACGGACCGGCCCTCATCGCCGTGCCGGTCGATTACGCCGAAAACATGAAACTGACGGAACGCCTCGGCAACGTTCAGGTTCAGATCTAGTCAGACCGCGCCCCGGCGGGGCGCACCAAAATTTGGAAACAGCCGGCCCATATATCCCGTGGGCCGGCTTTTTCTATAATGATCGAGGTCCGGAAACACACTACCCCAGCACGCTGCAGGCACGCGACAATCAATGGGGTATCGATTCTCTGCACACCACCTCCGTACCGCAAAAGATTCAAAACAGGGGTGGTTTTCGTCAACAAAAGCAGCGCATATCGATGCATTGTTAATGATCATTAAACTAAACTGTGAGGGCATCTGTTGACGTTCTTATGTTTTTCTCATGATATAGGAATGTAAGGAACGGGTTCCGGAAGCAAGAAAAGCGCCTCCTGGATCCATTCAACTTGTTTTACTTTGTCCGTCTTTCCCCAAAGGACGTTACCATGAGCATGATAACTAGACTCCAGCATTATGCTGCAGTGTCTGTAGTCGCGTTGGGCGCATCTCTAACCGCTTCTTCTTTCGTTGCGCAGTCCTATGCGGCAACGGTGAACGTGGTGCCGACCGATTGGATCGAAAGCGCGGATTACGTCTCAGGCACCAATCGCCCTGACCTTCCCGACTACATGAATGTTGGGGCGGATAGCGAACTTAGGATCAGCGGACCGCTCGGAAGCCCTGAATCCGAACGTGATTTCTTCAACAATGCCTTGGGCCTTAACCTGCAGTTCTTGGGAAAAATAGACGGCGACAAAGAGCCCGATACATCAGGTATTTACAGTTCGAATTCCTCCAGCTTACTCGGCCCTTTAGCTGGAAGTGTCGATGCCGGGGGCTCTGAGGCTGATGGGGTAGAAATCGCTTTCGATATATCCACGGGTATAGGCTCCAACGGGCAACACGCATTTACGCTCGACCTTCTTGCCCCAGCCTCGGGATGGACCATTGCCGGCGTCTATATCAAGTCCAATGTCGGCGGAACTTTCTGGTACGGTGATGATTTGGGTGGTTTGTACAGTCTGCTCTATAAGACATTTCCTCCTGCGAGCGGAAAGTTTCAGGACAACAGCCATGTAACCGTATTCGGACAGGCGACCGTGGTTCCACTACCGGCAGCGTTGCCACTGGCCGCCAGCGCTTTCGGACTGATCGGTCTCCTCGGCTGGCGCAGGAGCCGTCGGACGGCATAGGAATTTCGTCCGCCCCTCTCCGAGGCCGAGGGCCTCAATACGATTGAATCTGTTTTGCGAATTTAGCGGTGCTTACCCGAGCACCGCTTCTATTTTTTTCAAACCGCCGTATTGCAGCACCGGTTTGAATCACAAACATCTGCCACGAAACAAAAACTTCTCAGCAAATTCTCTTGCGTCTTGTTTCAGGCTGGCGCATACCTCCACATGTGACATCGCTGCCGCAGGACGCAGGACGAGTAGTTGCGCCGCAGCGCGATCAGAACTCCCCACACAGAATGCCAAGCGTTGCACCCCGTCCGGATAAGGGATTTCCGGCGGGTGACTACGGTGAACGACCAGTGAAGGGTACTAACAATGGCTACCGGTACGGTAAAATTCTTCAACACGACCAAAGGCTTCGGCTTCATTCAGCCCGAAGACGGCTCGAAGGACGTCTTCGTCCACATCTCTGCCGTCGAACAGGCCGGCATGAGCACGCTGAACGAAGGCCAGAAGGTCAGCTTTGAAATCAAAGCTGAGCCGCGTGGTCCGAAGGCTGTTGACTTGAAGGCGCTGTAAGTCTGCGTTCTGAAGGTTTTGCTAGGGCCGTCCCTTCCGGGGCGGCCCTTTGCATTTCCCGATCCACGCTTTTCTTGATACCGGTCTGCCCTAGGCTCTTGCGGCGGCGGCGCGTGCTCGGCGCGCACGACGAGACTCCAGCCAGGTATTGAGCCAATTGCTGGTCAAGATAACCATTCCGCCAAGCACGACTTCAAAGCCGACGGTTTCCGAGAAGAAGAAGTATCCGACTGCCGCAAAGGCAGGCAGACGCAGATAGTCCATCGGTGCGACGACCAGAGCATCGGCCGAAGACAGGGCTTTTGCCAGGCAGAAATGTGCGGTCAGGCCGCAGAAGGAAATCAGGACCATCCAGGCCCAGACTTCCGTACTCGGTACAACCCAGCCCCCCAACGCCGGCAGCAGCCCCATCGGTGCCTGTATCAGGCCCATGTAAAACAGTATGCAGAGAATGCTATCCGACCGGGTCAGCCGCTTGGTCGCGATCATTGAAAGAGCAAACCCAACCGCCGCAATCATCACGGCGACGGAACCCGCCTGAACTTCCACCTCCCACGGCCGGACCACAATCAACACACCGCTGAACCCGGCGACCAGCACCAGCCCTCGCAGCCAGGTCATCCGCTCGGCCAGCAGGAAAGGCGCGAACACGCCGATCCACAACGGCGTCGTGAATTCAATCGCCACGACCTGGGCCAGAGGTATTGCGGCCACGCCGAAAAACCAACCGAACTGGCCAACGAAATGAGCGCAATTTCGAGCTAAATGGCCTTTGAGGTTGCTGGTCTTGAACTGCCCCAGACCGCCAGGCGTGCACAATGCGATACCGACCACCATGGTCAACATGATCGCGCTTCGGAAGAACATCAGTTGAAATGTATCGAGTTCCGCGGAGACGTTGCGGGCCGACACGGCCATCGTGCTGAAAGACAGCAACGCACCGAACATCCACCCCGCCGCCCGGAGTGGATGCTGCGAGGGCGCCGTCATTCCGCTTGAGGCCGGAGCCATGGGGCTGCCGTCAGCCGCCGGCACCGGAGCGGATTTGCTCCAAGGCCTCCCGGGCGGCGTCCTCACGAATTTCCTTGCGAGCCACGATGGCACCGGCGACCGCTTCGATCTCATCCCCGGTCGCGCCAACGGCAATGGCCAGATTCTGGGCATGAAGGCGCATATGGCCGGCCTGAATCCCCGTCGTGGCCAGGGCTTTCACCGCAGCGAAATTCTGCACCAGACCGACAGCCGCGGCGACCTTGGCCAAACGCTCGGCCGTGGTTACCCCCATGATCTTCAGACTGGCCTGAGCGGTCGGATGAACCTTGGTCGCGCCCCCGACGATTCCCACCGCCATCGGAATTTCCATGACGCCGTGAAGGTCTCCCTCCGGGGTTTTGTTCCAGGTGCTGAGCGCCGTGTATCGTCCCGAGCGGGACGCGAATGCATGCGCCCCTGCTTCGATCGCGCGGGTATCATTCCCCGTTGCCAGGACGACGGCACTGACACCGTTCATGATACCCTTGTTATGGGTTGCGGCGCGATACGGATCGGCATCCGCGAAAGCGGAAGCGGCGATCATCCCATCCCGGACCTCTTCCCCGCCGATCGTTTCGGTCCGCCAGACGCCTTGGACGGTGACGACACGACGGTCCGCGAGGTTCGAGAGAATTCGCAGCTTCACCTTGCCGCCGGTCCATGTTTCCACATGGGGAGCCAGTTTTTCCGCCATCGTATTGACCGCGTTGGCACCCATCGCATCCCGGGTATCGACGATCAAATGCAGAATGACCATCGGACCGATGCGCGTGTCGAGGACGCGCACTTCGATATCCCGAAACCCGCCGCCCAGCTTCAACAGCATCGGGTCGCAGGCATCACATGATGCCTTGATATCGTCCCGACGGTCGAGCAGCGCCTGTTTTGCTGCTTCCGGATCCGGCATGTCCAGGATCTGAACCTGGGCAATCATTTGCGGTCCGGTCCAGGTTGCCGTGATCCCACCGGTATCGCGGCATTGCTTGGCAGCGTTGCAAACCGCCGCAATGACCGAAGACTCTTCCGTCGCCATCGGCACCAGTACCTCTTCCCCATCGACGATGAGATTGGTGGCAATCCCCAAAGGGACATTCATGGTGCTGATAACGTTCTCCGAAAGGTGATCGGCGAGGTCGACCAATGCCGACCCCGCTTCGATCAGATGCGATTTTCCTTCGTTACCCAAACCGCTGCGGCGGGTAACGGCATCCAAACGCTCTTCCGGAGAAAGAGAATGAAACCCTGCAATCCTGGAACCGGTTTCCGACACAATTTCCCCCGCGTCTATCGGGACCACGCAACGCAGGTCTGACGCTGCGTGCCGAGCCCTTCGATACCCAATTCCATGACATCGCCAGCCTTCAGGAAGACCTGCGGGTTCTGCCCGGCGCCGACACCCGGCGGCGTTCCGGTGGAAATAATATCGCCCGGCATCAGCGTCATGAATTCGCTGATATGGCTGATCTGATGGGCAACCTTGAAGAACATCGTATTCGTGCTGCCGTCCTGATAGCGATGCCCGTTCACGGCGCAATACATCTTCAGGTCATGCGGGTCGGGCACTTCGTCCGGCGTCACCAGCCAGGGACCGATGGGGCCGAAGGTATCGCTGCTCTTTCCCTTGGTCCATTGACCGGCATAGTCGAACTGGAAACTGCGTTCGGAGACGTCATTCGCCAGGCAATAACCGGCAATGCAATCCATCGCTTCTTCTTCCGAGACATAGGACGCCTTCTTGCCGATCACGACGGCCAGTTCGACTTCCCAGTCGGTCTTCTCTGAACCGCGCGGGATGACGACATCGTCATTAGGGCCGACAATGGCGCTGGTCGCCTTGGCGAAGATCAGGGGATGCGACGGCATCGGTTGGCCTGTTTCCGCGGCATGGTCGGTATAGTTCAGACCGACGCAAATGAATTTCGGCACATTGCCGACGCAGGGACCGATGCGCGGATTTCCGTCGACCAGAGGCAGACTGGCCGGGTCCAGAGCACGGAGCTTGTCCATATCGGGGCCGGAAAACAGCGCCCCATCGATATCGGCGACGACACCGGACAGATCGCGAATGTTGCCATCCGCATCCAACATACCGGGCTTTTCAGAGCCCGCTTCCCCATAGCGCAGAAGCTTCATCTTCTTCTCCTCAGAATGATCGTTTTAGTCGGGTGTCTGGCGCCTAAATGCACCAGCCACCGTCGATGATGTAGGGTTGACCTGTTGTGTAGGACGACTCGTCGGACGCTAGGTACAGGGCCAGGTTAGCTATTTCCTCAGCCGTGCCGAGACGCCCCATCGGTTGCCGCGCGATAAATGCCTGACGTGCCGTTTCCCCGCCCGATTGCTCGATCCGGTCGTGCAGGCTGGGCGTTTCGACTGTGCCCGGGCAAATCGCGTTGATACGGACGCCCTGGGTAACGAAATCGGCCGCCAACGAACGGGTCAGGCCAAGCACCGCCCCCTTGCTGGCGCCGTATGCGACACGATTGGGAGCCCCGGTAACCGCGCCCGCGACCGAGCACATATTGACGATGCTGCCGCCGCCGGCCTCGACCATTTTCGGGAGGAAGGCCTTGCACATGCGAAACATGGCTTTGACGTTCAGATCGAATGAGAAATCCCAGTCCTTGTCGTCGCAGTCGTAAATTCCGCCCATATGAACGAAACCGGCGCAATTGAACAAAACGTCGATTGCGCCGACATCCGCGGCAATCGCGGTGATCTCGTCCGGGTTCAAGACGTCCAATACGCGCGTCTCGATATTCGGCGTTCCCGCCAGCGCCGCGAGCGCCTTCTCATTGACGTCGGTGGCGATGACATGCGCGCCTTCGGCTGCGAACAATTCCGCCGAGGCGCGGCCGATGCCGTTCGCCGCCGCCGTGATAAGACAGGTTTTTCCAGCAAGACGTCCGGCCATAATCCTCCCCCATGTCACAAGTGCCCCTCTTTTGGATGTGATTGTTAGAGGGGTTGGCGGGAGCTACTATAGTTGTCAGACAACTGTGCGCCAAGCACGCTCACACCTTCTCAGGGAGAAAGATTATGGCCGGAAAGGAACAATTGACGATCCGCCTGAACAGCGCCGACAACGTCGTCGTCGCCCGCGCGGACATCCTTCCCGAAACCGAAATTCCAAGCGAAAAGGTTACCGCCGCGCAGCACGTGCCGGCCGGTCACAAGATTGCCACACGGCAAATCGCCAAGGATGAGCCGATCCGCAAATACAATCAGATCATCGCCTTCGCGACACGCGACATCGCGCCCGGCGAGCATGTCCACACCGAGAATTGCGAGTTCCGCAGCTTTGAACGGGACTACGCCTTTTGTCAGGACATGCGCCCGACCCAGTATTTTACCGGCGACGCCCAAGCGAGTTTTCAGGGTTTCGTGCGACCGAACGGGTCGGTGGGCACGCGGAACTACATCGGCATTCTGACCAGTGTGAATTGCTCCGCCACCGTGGCGCGCTATATCGCGGAATCCTTCCCGAAAGAGGAACTGGAGAAGTATCCGAACATCGACGGCGTCGTCTCCTTCGTCCATTCAACGGGCTGCGGCATGGCGAATTCCGGCGACGGCTACGCCAATCTGCAAAGAGTGCTGTGGGGCTTTGCGCGGCATCCCAATTTTGCCGGCATTCTGATGGTCGGCCTCGGCTGTGAGGTCAACCAGATCGACTTCCTGCTGGACGCCTATAACATATCACCCGGCCCCGCCTTCCAGACGATGACCATTCAGGACACCGGGGGCACCCGTAAGACAGTCGCCCGGGGCGTCGACATGATCCGCGAGATGCTTCCCGCGGCGAATGAATTCTCGCGACAGACCGTTCCCGCCAGCCATTTGACCTTGGCGCTGCAATGCGGCGGGTCCGATGCCTATTCCGGGATCACCGCCAACCCTTCACTCGGCGCCGCTGCGGACCTGTTGGTGCGTCACGGCGGGACGGCAATCTTAAGCGAAACGCCGGAGATCTATGGAGCCGAACACCTGCTCACGCGGCGCGCCGTCAGTGAAGCGGTGGGCAAGAAGCTGGTGGACCGGATCGAGTGGTGGGAGAACTATACCCGCATCAACAGCGGATCGATGGACAACAACCCTTCCCCCGGGAACAAGAAGGGGGGCCTGACCACGATCCTTGAAAAGTCCCTCGGCGCCGCGGCCAAAGGCGGCACCACAAACCTGACCGATGTCTACAGGTATGGGGAAACGGTTCGGGAAAAGGGCTTCGTCTTCATGGACAGTCCCGGCTACGATCCATGTTCCATCACCGGGCAGGTCGCTTCAGGCGCGAACGTCGTCTGCTTCACCACCGGTCGCGGTTCGGTTTATGGCTGCAAACCGTCCCCGAGCCTGAAGCTCGCGACCAATACCGCCATGTATCGCCGCATGGACGAGGACATGGACATCAATTGCGGACAAGTCATGGATGGCGACGCCACCATCCAGGAAATGGGCGAACAGATCTTCAACCGTATCCTTGAAGTGGCCTCCGGCAGCCAGACGAAATCGGAGTCGCTGGGTTTTGGCGACGACGAATTCATCCCCTGGCAAATCGGGGCCGTCATGTAGAGGCTGAATAGTAAGAGGCTCGGCTGCTTGAAACCGAGTCGCGGGACTATTCCGATGTGTCGGATTTGCCTTGAAGGGATGTTTCCGAACCGCCGAGCCCTTGCTGCAGTCCTTGGAAGATATCGCCGTCAACGGCAGGCTTTCCCTTGCCGCCCAGATCGTAGATTTGGGTGGTTCCGGCCTGACCGATCGCGCTGAAACTCAAGCCGCCGGCCTGTCCACCTTCCGCGAAGGTCGGCAGTTGCAGATCATTTGAGTCCTGTTTTTTGAATTGCCCCGTTTCCTGAGGCAGTAGCGACCCGGCCATTGCCGTTGACGCCATAAACAATCCCGCTAGGCAGAAAATGACGGCGCGCATATCGCCGCTCCTGTTTTCATTGGAAATAGTTTTCCTCAATTCAGGAAAGTAATGACCGCCCGATACACGCGCAAGGCGCAACAGCGTGCAGAAACCGGTAAGAAGTGACCGGCTGGTCACAATCCACACGCATTCCTTGACATTCAACCCATGAGGGTATTCGGAAAATGGGAACAGCAGCAAGAAGAACGCCCATATATTATTGATATTAAATAAATAAGGGCCGGCGCACCGACCACCACACTCGCGTTGGAGGTTGTGTGTATGCCTGTTAACGTCGCGTTAAGGTCTTCGTGATTCCTTACGGAACTACATTCTTTCGGGTGGTTTACCTGACTGAACGTGACGGGAAATTGGCGGGATTTACCTTGGGGATACGGGATCTCGAATACCGGACCTTTTTGGTCGCCATGGCGATGGCAGGCGCTGTCATCGTCACGATGCATGGCGCGTCGCCTCTGGTTGAGTTGGTTGTAACAACGGCCGGTGGCATGGGCCTGCCCAAACCGTTCCACCATTTGTCCCCGATATCCGCAACAGGCATCTTCCTTGCCGGCCTGGCCGCGCTCCTCTCCCAAAGAGGGTTCATGAAATCGACAGTGATCGGCGGCGGCCTCGTTGTATTGACCGGATTGCTGATGCTGTTGCAAATCCGGCTCGGCGGCGTGGCCGACATCGAGGTTGCAAGCACGAGTCCAGGGGCACCCATTTCGCTTTGCGCGATGACCGCGATCTGCCTGTTGATCTCAGGATCCGCTCTGCTTTCCCGCGGTGCCGACCACTTTGTGGGCGATGGCGTGTCCACAGTGACGTTCATCCTGCAGGTTCTCCTGGCCAGCGCAGCGGCCGTCGCGTTGTCAGCCAACTGGGTAGATGCGATATCGACGACCCTATGGGGTCGCCTGACCCATCTGCCGCTTCCCTATGCCGTCAGCTTCCTGGTTTTGGGTCTGGGTCTGACGGCGAGGTCCTGGGCGGAAGGCCGAAAGCCAGAGGGTCCGAGCTATTGGACGCCCATCATGGCATTTGCAAGTGCCGTCACCGTAACCCTGTCCATATGGCAGGCACTGCATGAGGATCGGCAAACCGCGATCGGGCAATTCTCCTCGACGACCGGCGACTTCTCGGATGAGGCCCTGCTGCTGTTCGGCCTGATAATGGCGACCTCGTTGGCATCGGCGATCGCGGCGGCGAGCAAAGCGCGTAGCGCGGCAAATGACGCGATGGCATATGCCGCCCGGTTCCGCCACGCGGAAAGAATAGCCAATCTGTTTCATTGGCGGACGGGCCCGCGTTTGGAGCAATGGACTTATGCCTCGGACTATGCCGAGACTTTCTACGGTCTCCCCTTGGAAGAGTTTTTCGATGGCCGTCGTAATTTCGCATCGATCGTCTATGCGGGCGACCGGCCGCGGGTCCTGGCCGAGTACGATGCCATCAATCAGAACCCCAAACCGTTTACGATCGAGTATCGCTTCGTCCACCCGGAGGGAATCCGGTTCTGCCGCGAAGTGGGCGAGCCGATATTCGATGCCAAGGGCAGTGTCCGATACTTCCGGGGAACGACACAGGACATTACCGAGAAACGTTCCACGGAAGCGCAATTGATGGAGGCTAAAGCGGACGCCGAGAACGCGAACCGCGCAAAGTCCGAATTCCTGGCCCATATGAGCCATGAGCTTCGAACACCGTTGAACAGCATCATCGGGTTCAGCCAAATCATCAATAATCAGGTCTTCGGTCGGATCGGCAATTCGAAGTACGAAGACTATCTCTCGGTCATAGAACGATCGGCCCAGCATCTGCTCTCCTTGATCAACGACGTGCTGGACCTGACGAAGGTCGAGGCCGGCAAGGTCGAGATGTCCGAGAGCCTTTTGCGTGTACCCGACTTGATGCGGGAGGCCGTCGAACTCGTCTTCGGTGCAGCCGAGATTAAAAGGGTCCATTTCCGCATAGAACCGGAAATGGAGCAGACGCTACTTTACGGCGACAAGCGATCGGTTCTGCAATGCCTGACCAACCTATTGAGCAACGCGCGCAAATTCACGCCCGAAGGCGGAACGGTCACGTTGGGTCTGGCCTTGGCGACGGACAACGGCTACCGGATTTCTGTGTCCGATACGGGAATTGGCATCGCCGAAGACAAACTGGACCTCGTTCTGGAACCTTTCAGTCAGGTCCGTCTGGATGTCGAACACAGCACCCAGGGTACCGGGTTGGGTCTGGCCATTGTGAAACGCCTGATGGAATTGCACGGCGGCAGGATCGCCCTGAACAGCAAACTTGGGGACGGAACCACCGTCACATTGTTTTTTCCGCAACAGCGCACAATCCGAGCGGATAGCACGGAAATGCAGGCCGTATCGGCCTGACAACCGCGTCCGACGCACTCACCACACAGCGATCTTCACCGCTTTCCGCTTTCAGTGCGGAAGGCCTTCCGCATAATACCGATCCAATGCTTCTATTGCTGGGGATCGCGCATGAAACCGCTCAAGGACTTGGCCAAGGATCTGGCGACCGGCGACACGACAAGCCGGCAGTTGGTTGAAGACTGTCTGGCCGCCATCGACGCCAGCCCGGAAGGCCAGCGCGCCTTTGTCGCCGTGAACACGGAAACCGCCCGAACGGCGGCTGATGCGATTGATGCGCTGCGGAAGGCCGGTGCGCCCCTGTCGGATTACGCCGGCATACCGATGTCCGTGAAAGACCTGTATGGGGTGAAAGGCGAAGTGACCGCCGCGGGCTCCAAGGTCCTGCGCGGCAATGCCCCCGAGGCCGCAGATTGTCCGACCGTCGCACGCTGCCGTCAGGCCGGATTCGTCTTCATCGGGCGAACGAACATGACGGAATTCGCCTATTCCGGCCTGGGCCTCAATCCACACAACGGCACACCGCGCAGCCCGTGGGATCGGGCGACCGGCCGGATACCAGGCGGCTCTTCGTCAGGGTCGGCCGTATCCATCGCGGATGGCATGGCCGCGGTAACACTCGGCACCGATACCGGCGGGTCTTGCCGGATTCCCGCCGCCTTCTGCGGCATCACCGGATATAAGCCGTCCGCCTACCGCGTGCCGTTGAACGGTATCGTTCCTCTCTCATTTTCCCTCGACTCCGCCGGCCCTCTCGGTCAATCGGTCGATTGCTGCAGCATCGTGGACGGTATTCTGTCCGGCGAGGGCGCGTCAGTCCCGGATGCCGTTGACGTGAAATCGCTGACCTTCGCTGTCCCGCAGACTTTGGTGATGGACGGGCTCGACGATACGGTCGCGACGACCTTCGAGCGCACCGTGGCCCGACTGCGCGACGCCGGAGTGACGGTGATCGACGTGCCCTTCACGGAACTCGGCGACATTCCGGCGGCCAATGCCAAAGGCGGCTTCGCCGCAGCGGAAGCCTATGCCTGGCATAAGGATCTTTTGGCGAAAAGCGCCGACGACTACGACCCCCGTGTCGGCAGTCGCATCATGAAAGGCGCGGAACAGTCAGCGTCGGACTACATAGATACAATGATGGAACGCAAGCGATTGATCGACGCCGCCAACAAGGTGACCCAACCCTTCGATGCCGTCATCACCCCGACGGTCGCCATTATCCCGCCGACCATCGAGGAAGTGGATGACGACGAGGCCTACGGTCCGATCAATCTGCTTTGCTTGCGAAACACCGCGGCATGGAACTTCCTCGATCGCTGCTCGATTTCTTTGCCTTGTGAGCGGAAGGGTGACGCCCCTGTCGGATTGATGTTGACCGGGGAGCGCGGCGGTGACGCCAAACTTCTCCGGGTGGCCAAGACGATAGAGAACCTGCTGGCGCAGGGTAACTAGGCCGAAGAGGTCACGCATGGCGGCAGCGGACACAACGACGACACAGGAGGACGCCGCGCCCAAACGCGGCCTTGTCCTCGTGACGTTGACCTTCGTCACCATGCTTTATGCGATGACGGTCACCATCGCCAATGTGTCCCTACCGCAAATGCAAGGCGCCTTGAGCGCGACCACCGATCAGATCGCGTTGGTGGTGACATTCAATATCGTCGCCACCGCCATCGTCACGCCCATGACCGGTTGGCTGACCGGCCGTTTCGGTCGCCGGAACACGATGATCTGGGGCGTGGGCGGATTTACCATCGCTTCCTTCCTGTGCGGCGCCGCACCAAACCTGGAAACCTTGGTCCTGTTCCGGGCCGCCCAGGGCGCCTTTGGCGCCCCGCTTGTCCCTCTCAGCCAAGCCATCCTGCTGGAGACCTATCCGAAGAAGGACCATGGCTTTGCCAGCTCCGTCTATGGAACGGGTGTCGTCCTGGGTCCGGTCATCGCCCCGACGCTTGGCGGATATCTGAGTGAAATGCTGAGTTGGCGCTGGGTGTTTTTCATGATCATCCCGTTCGGCGTTATCGCCATGACCGGCGTCATCGCCTTGATCAAAACCCGAAGCGAAAGGCCCTCGACAAAACTGGACTGGACCGGCTTCCTGAGCCTGTCCATCGCGGTCGCCGCCGGACAATTGATGCTCGACCGTGGGGAACGCAACGACTGGTTCAATTCGACTGAAATCATCGCCGTTGCCGGACTGTCCTGCCTCGCCCTTTATTTCTTCGTTGCCCATACGATAACCGCGAAAGAGGGATCTTCCTTCCTGAACCCGGTGATCCTGAAGGATCGTAACTACGTGCTCGGCCTGTTGATCGTCTTCGTATTCGGCATGCTGAATTTCACACCAATGACCCTTCTGCCGCCTTTACTTCAGACCGTTCAGGATTACCCGGACTCGATCATCGGCTGGCTGTTGGGAGCGCGCGGCCTAGGCACGATGTTGGCTTTTTCGATGATGGTCTATCTCAGCAAGCTCGATCCGAGACCGATCTTGATCATAGGCTTCCTGATCCAAGGGATCGCCGGCTTCGCGATGGCGAATTTCGACGTCAACGTCACCACATTCGACGTGGCGTGGACAAGCTGCCTCCAAGGATTCGGCGTCGGCCTCATCTGGGTTCCCGTCACACTGATCACCTTTTCGACCTTGGATCCAAAACTGTTGCCCGAAGGCATGGCGATCTTCCATCTGCTGCGAAATTTCGGCTCCAGCGTGTTCATCTCCATCAGTTTTGCCGTTGTGATCCGGACAGGGAAAATGAACTATGCGGAGATGGTGGAGCATATTTCTCCGTTCAACGAGCGGTTGGATATGCCGTTCGTGGCGGGACGTTGGGCCTTTGACACCACACAGGGACTGGCCGCGATGAGCGGTGAGGTCGGCAGGCAGGCAATCATGGTCGGCTACGTGAATGCGTTCTATCTGTTTGCCTTGGCGTGTCTGTCGGTGATCCCCTTCGTCTTTCTTGTTCGGATGAGGCAGGCAAGTCGTTAGGGCGGAAAAACCAAAGGGAATACTGCCCGGCACGAAAGAGGTTACCGGGCGCAGGAGGTTGGAAATGGACGGACAGGTAGGAACTACGGATGGGGCCCGGATCGGCTACAGCGCCTGCCCGCACGATTGCCCCAGCACCTGCGCCTTGAAGGTGGAAGTTCTATCCTCGGACCGGATCGGTCGCCTCTACGGGGCAAAGGACAACAGCTACACCGACGGGGTCATCTGCGCCAAGGTCGCCCGCTATGCGGAACGCATCCATCACCCGGACAGGCTGACACAGCCGATGCGCCGCGTGGGTCCAAAGGGATCGGATCAATTCGTGCCGATTTCGTGGGATGAAGCGCTGGACCGAACCGCCGAAGCCTTCATTGCCGCAGAAAATCAACACGGACCGGAAGCTGTATGGCCGTACTATTTCGCCGGCACGATGGGTTTGTTGATGCGGGACGGCATCAACAGGCTGCGGCATGCGAAAAAGTATTCCGGCATGTACGGGTCGATCTGTACCGTCTTGGCTTGGCCGGGAATCGTTGCCGGAACGGGCTTCCTGGCCGGCCCGGACCCACGGGAAATGGCCGAAGCGGACGTCGTTGTCATCTGGGGCACCAACCCGGTTCACACCCAGGTCAACGTGATGACACATGCCATGAAAGCGCGGCGTGAACGGGGCGCCAAGATCGTGGTCGTCGACGTTTATGAAACGCCGACGGTCAAACAAGCGGATATGGGCATCGTTCTTCGCCCCGGCACGGATGGGGCACTGGCCTGTGCCGTCATGCATATCCTTTTCCGGGACGGTTATGCCGATTGGGATTACCTGAACCGCCATGCGGACGACCCCAAGGGGCTGGAAGCGCATCTTCGCACCCGCGGTCCCGACTGGGCGAGCAAAATCACCGGATTGTCGGTCGACCAGATTGAGGCCTTCGCCCAGCTTCTCGGCCACAACAAGAAGTCATTCCTCCGGTTGGGCTATGGCTTCTCGCGTCAGCGTAATGGCGCCGTCAATATGCACGCGGCCTGTTCTATCGCCACCGTACTCGGGTCCTGGCCCTTGAAGGGGGGCGGCGCGTTTCATAATAGCGGCGGTATTTATCACTGGAACAAGAGCCTGATCGAGGGCAGCGATGCCATGGACCCAAGTGTTCGGGTGCTGGACATGTCGAGGATCGGCGAAATTCTCATCGGCGAGAAGGAGGCCCTGTTCGGCGGACCGCCCGTGACTGCCATCCTGACCCAGAACACCAACCCGATGATGGTTTCCGCCGACTCGACCAAGGTCCACAAAGGATTCTCCCGGGACGATCTGTTCGTTTGCGTGCACGAGCACTTCATGACGGAAACGGCCCGGATGGCCGATATCGTCCTGCCGGCAACCATCTTTCTGGAACACGACGATATTTATCAAGGCGGCGGCCACCAGCACATTCTTTTCGGCCCGAAGCAGATCGATCCGCCCGGTGAATGCCGCAGCAACCACGATGTAATTTGCGGTCTGGCGGAACGGGTCGGTGCGAAGCATCGCGGCTTTGAAATGACGCCGCGCGAAATCATCGATTGGACCCTGGTCAATAGCGGCTGGCCCGACCTCACCACCTTGGAGCGGGAGCGGTGGATCGACGTTCAGCCCAGTTTCGATGAGAGCCACTATGTGGACGGCTTCAAGACGCCGGACGGCAAGTTCCGGTTCCATCCGGATTGGTCACATGCACTGGCCAATCGCTTCGCACCCGGCGGCGATATATCCAACATGCCGTCTTTCCCGGACCATATGGAAACGATCGAAGAAGCAACCGAGGCTATGCCGTTCCGGTTGGTTACAGCGCCGGCGCGAAACTATCTGAACTCCACCTTTACGGAGACCGATACCTCGAAGAGCAAGGAAGGCAAGCCGAAGGTATTCGTACATCCCGAAGACGCGAACCGCCTGGGCGTCGGCCAAGGAGACAAGGTCGTTCTGGGTAACGACAGGGGCGAGGTTCGCATTCACGTGGACCTGTTCGAAGGGGTGCAACACGGGGTCGTCATTGTCGAAAGCATTTGGCCGAACGACGCATTCGAAGACGGAAAGGGAATCAACTTCCTGACCGGTTCCGACCCTGCCGGACCGCAGGGCGGTTGTGCATACCACGATAATAGGATTTGGATACGCCCGGCCTGACAGAGTGCAAGGCCCGGGTTCAACGGAAAACCATTGAGGGAGCGAAATGGGTAACAAGATCGATCTTGAAGGAAAACGTGCGGTCATAACGGGCGGCGCCCAGGGCATCGGATACGCAATCGCCGAGCGCTTTATTGAATCGGGTGCATCGGTCGGATTATGGGACAGGGATGAGGATTTGATGAACAAATCCGTCAGCCAACTCTCCAAGAACGGCAAGGCATTCGGCTTCGCTGTCGACGTTACCGACGCAGACGCGGTAAACGATACAGCGGCGAAGACCAAGGACGCGATGGGCGGCATCGATATTCTTGTCTGTAACGCGGGAATCGCCGGGCCGGCCGTGCCGGTTTTGGATTATCCAGTCGACGAGTGGAACAAGGTCATCAATCTGGACCTGAACGCCGTCTTCTATTGCTGCAAAGCCGTCGCCCCGATGATGGTCGATCAAAACTATGGACGGATCGTCAACATCGCCTCGATTGCAGGCAAGGAAGGCAATCCGAACGCATCCGGCTACAGCGCCGCGAAGGCCGGGGTCATCGGCTTCACCAAATCGTTGGGCAAGGAGCTGGCGAAGCATGACATCGCCGTCAACTGCATCACGCCGGCGGCGGCCCGGACCGCGATCTTCGACCAGATCACCCAGCAGCATATCGACTTCATGCTGTCGAAAATTCCACGTGAGCGGTTCGTCCTTGTCGAGGAAATCGCTGCCATGACCGCCTGGCTTTCGAGCGCGGAGAATTCCTTCACCACGGCGGGCGTATTCGATATCAGCGGAGGACGCGCGACCTATTAGAGTCCTGCGCCTTCTCAGTCATCCAGCTTTGCCGGAGGCCCGCCATTAGACCCGATGGTGGGCCTTCCGCGTATAATAAGGCCGTTTGGGGCGATTTCGGCCCCGATATCCTCCCCTGGCGGTGAGCCGATGCCCACCTTCGAAAGCAGGAAGCGCAAGACGCGCCATAGTTTCGGCACGAGCCAGATCACGAGAAGAATGAACAGCGCTAGCAATGCCAGGAATACGATCGGGTTGAAGATGGCCAGCAAAACCCCGCCGATTGCAAGAATGTCCTCGAAAAAGGAAGCGAACCAGTTACTGAAAGGTTCCGGGGATGTGTTGATTACAGCGCGGCTTGTCGCCTTTGTAAGGTGACTGCTCGCGGCCAACGTCCCGCCCATCACCAGGGCCGCAACCGTTTCAAGGTCCTGGCCCAGGAACTCTCCGCCCAACCCATCGACGGCACCGACAGCCATCAAGGCGCCCGCTGGAATTCTAATGAAGGTGTGAACTGCATCCCAAAGGGAGTCCACGGCAGGGATCTTGTCTGCCAGAAATTCTACGAAGAACAAGGTTGCGGCAGCAGCCAGGACCAGCGGGTTGGACAAGATCTGCATTTCGTCCGGCAGGGTGACGACACCGACCATATTCAAAATGCCAAGCAAAGTCGCCGTAGCATAGAGGTTGATGCCGCTGGCCCAGGCAGCACCAAGAGCCAGTGCCAGAATTTGCAGACTTTCCATTGTGTTCGACCTCCACTCCGTTCCCGGGCGATGGCCAGGAATGCATTTCCGTTAATTAGGGACCCGCATTGTGGAGATACAAGCGCCCCGGCCCATTTGGACCGGGGCGGATGCGAGATAGCCGTTTAGGCGTCGTTGGCGCCTTCACTAACCATATGAACGACCCGTTGCGGGAAAGGGATCTCGATCCCTTCCTTGTCGAAGGTCTGTTTGAATGCTTTCGTCAGGTCGAACTTGATGCCCCAATAGTCGCCAGCATCGCACCAGACCCGGACGATGATATCGACGGAGCTTTCACCGAGATTGCCAACCACGATCTGCGGCTCCGGTTCCTTATGGCAGCGCGAGTCGGCATCAACGATATCCTTGATTACCTTGAACGCCTTGTCGATGTCGTCGCCATAGCCGACGCCCAGAAGGAAATCGACGCGACGGGTGGGGTTGGCGCTGAAGTTCTTTATCGACGTGTCCCACAATTGCTTGTTCGGGACGATGATCTTGACGTTGTCAGGGGTCGCCATCTCGGTGGTGAACAGGCTGATCACCTTGACTGTTCCGGAAATGCCGGCGGCATCCACGAAATCACCGATCTTGAAGGGCCGGAAGAACAGCAACATGACGCCGGCGGCGAGATTGCTGAGCGTTCCCTGCAGGGCCAAACCGATGGCAAGGCCGGCGGCACCGAGCACGGCGATCAAGCTTGCTGTCTGGACACCAAAGCGTTCCAGGACCATGACGACGGTTACTGCGATAACAAGATAACGGACAAGCGTCGAAAGGAAGTGCTGAAGTGTTTCGTCCATGCCGCGGATCTTGCCGAGGCCCTTGTTTGCCGCGCTGCTCGCCCAACCCGCAGCGACCCAACCAACAATCAAAATAACAACGGCACCGACCACCTGCAGTCCGTAGGCTGTCACGAGTTCAGCGACGTGGTTAATTGTTTCCGTAATCTGTTCCTGGTCCATGACCTTTACCTCTCCACTTCGTCCCAGTTTCCGCGCCATCCATGGCCGCGTCGTGATCGCACCCCGCACGCTCAATACTGCTAATATTGATGCCCAGCAACCTTTGAGAACGATTATTATTTCCGCGACAACCGCGCGATAATCACAGACGCGGTGTCGTGTATAACGGGGCGGTACCCACCGATGAGAGCGGCCACGCTGATCTTGGGCGTCAGCACGGTAACTGAATGCCCCAATAGATCCACTTTATCGGAAGCATTCTGATATCCCTGGAAAGACCAGTCCAGCAGAACGGCGCCGGCAATAAGCAAGCAGCGACCATCAACCTCGATCATCGTACCATCGGGGAGATCGGCCAGTTCTGCGTGCCATATCCGCTGGCGAAAACGCCGTGGAAGAGCCCGTTCTCTGTGTAATTCAACATCCAGAACCGCGGCAGATGCGGAAACTGGAATTCGAGCAGTACAATCCAGCGCGGCTCGATAGGCTCTATAATCGTCACGGCGGCATTCCGCGCAGGGCCTGTGGCCCGCAGCAAGGGCAGTCACTTCATCGAGGAAAAACAGTTCCGTATAGCGGCCCGGAGACATGATGGCCCGCATTCTTCCGTTGAATTCAGTTTTGCAAATGATCCAGTTCTTGTGACGCCATCGGCGGTGCCCGACATCGCCATGGGCGTCATGAAGTATTCCCCGGTTGCCCATGAACGTACCGTAGGACGGGTCGGCGACAAGTTCACCTTTAGGGGTTACCCGGTTTTGCCTTGGATTTTTCATAAATTTATCAGTAATTGACGATTTGTCGCACCAGAACGGAGCACCGCGCACACACTCGAAAATTGAACTATTGTGTGAGATATAAGGTATCCTGCCACCACATAAATGGATAAATCACTGTAACGGCCTATTTTTTTATCTTGCCGACCGCATTTTTTGTTCCTGTTCCAAACCAACGACTCTTGATATAAGCGTCATGAACCATGACAATGGCATGTGTGCCGGCATTTTGATTTTCGTGTGCCCCAAAGTGTCGTTTGTATCATTTTTGTGTGACACCGTAGTTAATCTACCTGCCTCCCAATGGAGTTCTTGATCAATGCCTAGAAGAAGCAAACCTGTTGTTTATGACGCGCCGGACGGGCCGATTCCCGCTGGCCGCCCGGGTGTGCCGAACCCGATCGATATTCACGTTGGGTCCAGAATGCGCATGCGCCGCATCATGTTGGGGATGAGCCAACAAAAGCTTGGCGAAGCGCTCGGCCTGACTTTTCAGCAGGTTCAGAAGTACGAACGTGGCACGAACCGCGTGGGCGCCTCCCGTCTTTGGGATCTGTCGAATGTTCTGGACGTGCCGATCACGTTCTTTTTCGAAGACATGCCGACCGACGTCGCCGGCAACAGTCCGCGCCTTCGCGCCGGGCTTTCCGAGGAACCGGTTCCGGAAGTGGATTTTGAGCCCGATCCCATGGCCAAGCGCGAGACTTTGGAACTCGCCCGAGCCTATTACAAGATCAAGGACCCGATGGTTCGCAAGCGTGTCTTCGATCTCGTGAAGGCGCAGGCCAAGGTCGACGCCGACAAATAGGCATTGTCCTGTCCGATCGATCCCCCCGTGCAAGGCAGTGCGGGGGGATTTTCTTTTCTTGCAAATCCCACTGTGCCAGATTGGTAACGGCCTGATCCCAGGTTCTATCCATCAATCCGCAGTTGGGGCTAAGATCCGATGGCAGACCTCCCTTTCGTTCGGGACATGTCCTTCCAATACGGTCATCTGGCCGAGGTCGCCCCGGGACTCCGCCGGCTCATCGTCGAGAACCCCAGCCGCTTCACCTTTCATGGTACGGGAATCTATGTGGTCGGTACCGGCGAAGTCGCCGTTATCGACCCCGGCCCGAAATCACCTGACACCGTACGGGCGTTGCTCGACGCGCTGAAGGGTGAAACCGTCTCCGCGATTCTGATTACCCATACGCATTTGGACCATTCCCCGGCCGCAGCCGATCTGAAGCAGATGACCGGGGCGCCGACCTACGGGTTCGGGCCGCATGGCGGCGATTCCGCCGACAGGGAGAGCGTAGAGGAAGGCGCCGATTACGTGTTCGACCCAGATTTCCGGCTGGTCGACCAGGCTACGGTTTCCGGCAAGGATTGGACCCTGCATGCCGTGCATACGCCGGGGCATACCTCCAACCACCTATGTTACGCCTTTGAAGAACGGAACGCCCTGTTGAGCGGCGATCATGTCATGGGTTGGTCGACGACGGTGGTCTCACCGCCGGATGGGAATATGGCCGATTACATGGCCTCGCTTAAGAAACTGCGGGCCAGGCCGGAACGTGTTTATTGGCCGACGCATGGCCCGGCAATTACAGAGGCCCATGGTTTCGTTGACCGGTTATACGAACACCGCATGGACCGCGAACGACAGATATTGGCATGTCTAAGGGAAGGCCTGACCACAATCGATCGAATGGTTCCCCATATGTACGCCAATGTGCCGGCCGCGCTATACCCTGCCGCCGCCCGCTCAGTGTTGGCCCACTTACTGAAAATGATCACTGAAGGACGAGTGGTGGCGGCCGACAGGCTGCCAACCGTGAACAGCCGATTTGAGGCTATTCCTTCTTAGACTGTACAACATTCGGCCCGAATTTGAGGCGGACCGGATGCCCCTGATGGTCCAGGCCTTCACCCACGCCATTGCCTGTTGCGTCCATCACGAAAGCGCCTTCCGCGCTTAGACCGCTGGCACAATTGATCCGCCAATAGCCATCTGATTCCGTCTTGCCGATATCGCCATCGGCGGTTTGTGTATCCCAATGACCGAAGCATCGGTTCACGACGCCCGTGGAACTCGTCGAGAACGGATCCTGGTAATAGACGCGGAGACGGAACTGTCCGACGCCGCCCGGCACCGGTTTGACGATAAATCCATCGCCGTAGCCATCCTGTCCCCAGCTTACCGCGAGCGGCACTTCGTCCGAAGCGGCAGTATCGTTAACCGCACTGTCGCGACCGGTCTCGGCGCATGCCGAAAGAGCTAGGATTAGAGCAAGAACTCCTATGGATTTCATCATGATCCGCCTCGTCGTTTGCGGTATGCCGAAGACTAACGCGCCACACATATGGTGTATCGGCGTGCCGGTGAGAACCGCCCTATCAATCTTTTCACTTCAATAGATCGCGACCAAACGTCGCCGTAAGGGAATTCGTTGCTTGTATCCGTCGCGTATCGACTACCTGTCAATCGCGGCCCGCCGCCCGCCGACGCTTTCTTCATCCGCTTCCACAGCCAACTCTTCCCACGAAACGCAGTCTCCGGCCGGATCGTGATCCACGATAATGTCTTCTGCGTGACGCAGCAGCATCCCACCATAGTTCAAGGGACGCGGGGCCGCGGCGGCCGCCGCGTTGCCTGAAACCATCTGCACCAGCCGTTCGGGCGATGCCAGCCCCGATCGAATGCTCAAATTGGACGCGCCGCCGAACCTTGCGTTCACCTCGATGAACTGGGCCCCTGCGACAGGATCGTAAAAGGCCTGCAAATTATTGTGCCCCACAAGACCCAGCAATTCGGACAAGGCCAAGGCTGCCTCGGTCAACTCGGGCAGTTTCTCGACCCTCGTTTTCCATGACTCACCGGCCCGCGTCGAAATACGCCGCCGCGCAACCGCCTGCAGCGGCCGCCCACGAAGATCCATCAGGACGTCGATGCTGTATTCCGGCCAATCGACGAATTCCTGGATGATCAGGCCACCCGGTACGTCGCCATGCAGAACCTGATACGCGGAAAGCGCTTCCTTATTGGAAATCCGCATCGCGTGATGCGGCACGGTCCGGTCCGCAGCCCGGCAAAAAACCGGAAACCGGTCGACGGCAGACACGGTCTGATAACTCTTCGGTGTCGGGAATCCGTTATCCTTGCAGAATGCGATGAAGCGCCAGGAATTGCTGCAGATATCGATGGTTTCCTGCGACGGAACCAAGACCGAAACACCATTGGCGCGCAAACGTCCGGCGAACTCGGCCAAGCGGCCGAGTTCGCCGTCACGAGTGGGAATCACAAGGGAAATTTCGTAGGCGGCGCAGATCGCTTCCAAGGCATCAGGAAACCGGGGATCATTGCTGCGCGGTGTAAGGACAGCCCGATCCGCGACCTGCAGTGCGGCACTGTCAGCCGCCAGATCGGCCGCAACGACAATGCCCCCGAAAGGACGAACGGCATCCTGAAAAGCCTTTACCAACAAGGCCTTGCTGCTGGCGCTGAGGATCAAAACGTTCAAACGAGGCCCTCCTTCTGGTTGGCCATGCGGCTTCTACCGACAGCCCAGTATGCGCCAACCCGACAATCATGGGAATAGCGTGCAGCATACCACACGCAAGAATCGCTCCAGTTTGCCGGGAAACGGCCTGAGATTGGCCTCAAGGGCCGGTCAAATCGATGCAAAACGCACCGAGGAATATCTCAGGCGAAGGCGGTACCCCAAGTCTCGATCATCACATCGACGCCGATCGCAACCGCAAGCAGGCCTGCCGCGATACTAAGCGCCGCATGCGCCCGCAGGGCATGTTTCTCGACCGCTCGCAGCGGCCATGCCGCGACGGCGGTCAGCGCCGCCATCCCGAGAATCGAGCCAATCCCGAAGACCAGGACATAGGCCACCGCCGTCCAGGCGTCCTTCGTTGCCGCGACCGCCAGGGCAAGAAGCCCTGCTGATCCGGCGGCACCATGGATCAGGCCGACGAACAACGCCCTGACCGGGAAGCCTGTGGGGTGCTGGTGCTGGTGCCGGTCCTCGGCATGCGCCGTGACCGCCCCATGATGGCTATGGGCATGGAGATGAACCTTGCCGTCGCCGTGGTCATGCGCGTGGAAATGGATCTTCTTTTTCCGCATCTTCCGGAAAACATCTAACCCGAGCAGAACCAGCATGCACCCGACCGTGAATTCAAGCAGCGCAGCCGTCTGATCCGTTAGCGTCAGACCGAGCAGAATGACCGCCGAGCAGATCGCGAACAGGGTAATCGTATGACCGACCCCCCAGACGGCGCCCCGTAGGGCCAATCCGCGCTTCGATCCTCCCTTGCCGATTGCCATGGTGCCGACGGCGGCAAGATGGTCAGCCTCGAGAGCATGTTGCATCCCGATCAGAAAGCCGAGGACCAGAAACCCTTCCATGACGCCTCCAAGCGCGCGTAATCAAGAATTAACCGAAACGAAAGGCAGTTTCCGCGTCAGACCGTGCCGGCCAAGGCGCGGCGATAGAGGTCGCTGCATATTTCCTCGGTCAGCGGTACAGGGTTGCCGCCGGCCGTGGGATCGACGACGGCCATAGCAGCCATTCGTTCGGTCTGCGCGTCATCGATACCAATTTCCTTGGACGTATGAGCGATCCCAAGTTCGGCGCGAAGGTCCAAGATGTATTTCATGAACCCGTCGAAGCCGCCATCGATGCCGAGCCATGCGGCCAGTCGATCGATTTTCCCTTCGATCGCCGGTCGATTGAAAGCCAGCACATAGGGCAGGTAAACGGCATTCGTCAGGCCATGATGTGTGTGATACAGCACACCCGCCGGATGGGAGAGGGAATGAACACCGCCCAGCCCCTTCTGGAAGGCGACCGCGCCCATCGCCGCGGCGGACATCATATGGCCGCGAGCTTCGATATCGGTGCCGTCCTTATAGGCGCGCGGCAGGTATTCCTTCACCAAGCGCATGCCTTCGACCGCGATGCCTTCCGACATCGGGTGATAGGTCGGTGCACAATAGGCTTCCAGGTTATGGACGAAGGCATCCATGCCGGTGCCGGCCGTGATATGCGGAGGCAGACCGACGGTCAGTTCCGGGTCGCTGATCACGACACTGGGCAGCATTTTCGGGTGGAAGATGACCTTCTTCACCTCTTCCGCCGTATTGGTCACGACACCGGCGCGGCCGACTTCGGAACCGGTGCCGGATGTGGTCGGCACAGCGATAATCGGCCAGATCACTTCCGCATTCGCGCGAGTGAACCAGTCGCCGATATCCTCGAAGTCCCAGACCGGGCGGACCTGATCCGCCTGGAAGGCGATCAATTTGCCGACATCCAACGCCGAGCCGCCGCCAAAGGCGATCACGCCATCATGGCCGCCCGCCTTGAAGGCGTCGATACCCGCGTCCAGGTTCGTATCGGTCGGGTTGCCGTCGACGCCGGAGAACAGGCCACGGCCCAACCCCGCTTTTTCCAGAATGTCCAACGCACGCGCGGTGATCGGAAGGTCAGCGAGCCCCCTATCGGTCACCAGCAGGGGGCGTTCGATGCCCACGTTGCGACACGCGTCCGGTAGAGCTTCAATCCGTCCGGCACCGAACCAGATCGTTGTGGGATAGGACCAATTCGCCTGCATTCTCTTAAGCCCTTTCAAAACCGCGCGCCACTTCCCAATCGGTGACCGCATCATCAAACGCTTTCTGTTCCCACGTCGCCGCGTGGACGTAGTGATCGACTACCTCGTCTCCCATCGCGGCGCGCAGCATTTTCGATTTCTTCAAGGCAACCGTCGCTTCGCGCAGCGTGCTTGGTATGCTGCGCGCCCGGGCAGCCTTATAGGCGTCGCCGGCAAATTCCGGTTCCAGCTCCAGCTTGTTCTCGATCCCGTCGATCCCGGCCGCCAGCATCGCCGCATAGGCGAGATACGGGTTCAGGTCGGATCCGCCGACGCGGCATTCCACACGGATGCCCTTCGTGCCTTCACCGACAAGGCGGTACCCCGCCGTGCGGTTGTCCAGAGACCAGATCGCCTTGGTCGGCGCGAAAGTGCCTTCCTTGAACCGCTTGTAGCTGTTGACGTAGGGAGCGAGGAAGTACGTGAACTCGCCGGCATGGGCGAGCAGCCCCGCCAGGTAATGCTTCATCAGGTCCGACATGCCGTACTGTCCGTCCGGATCCAGAAAGGCCGACTTTCCGTCCAGCGTCCACAGGGATTGATGAACGTGGCAGGAACTGCCCGCCATCTTGGCGTTCCACTTGGCCAGGAAGGTCAGAGCATGCCCCTTCTGCCAGGCGATTTCCTTGCAGGCATTCTTGATGATGACGTGATTGTCGGCCATGTCGACCGCTTCGCTGTATTTGACGTTGACCTCGCCCTGTCCGGCATCGGCCTCGCCCTTCGTATTTTCGACGGGGATACCCGCACCCTGCAGACCGGTTCGGATCGCGCGCATCACGTTCTCTTCCTTGGTCGTCTGGAAGATATGGTAATCCTCATTATAGGCGCTGTAGGTCTTGAGGTCCCGGTAACCGCCATCGCAGGCTTCCTCGAAGGACTCCCGGAACATGAAGAATTCCAACTCGGACGCCATGAAGGGTTTCAGCCCCATCGCTTCCAGCCGCTTGACCTGCTTCTTCAGCACGGCGCGCGGCGAATGGGGAACGTCTTCATGGGTGTGGTGATCCAACACGTCGCAGAGGACCATGGCCGTGCCTTCCAGCCATGGCAGGCGCCGCAGCGTCGTCATATCCGGCTTCATCGTGTAATCGCCGTAACCGGCAGACCAACTGGTCGACTTGTAACCCTGGACGGTTTCCATCTCCAGATCGGTTGCCTGGAGATAGTTGCAGCTATGAGTCTCCTCATGACCGCTTTCAATAAAGAATTCCGCTTGGAAGCGTTTGCCCATCAGGCGGCCCTGCATATCGACCTGTACCGCCAGCACAGTGTCGATTTCGCCTTTTTCGACGGCGGTTTTCAATTCTTCGAATGTTAGGTTGCCCGGCATGACTGCTTCCGTTTTTTTGCTGACTTGAAGGAAGTGTGGGGCGCACGAACGGCGCCCCACAGAACCGTTTGAACGCCCTTATTAGCTATAGCGGTAGGGACGTCCAGCCTTAACCATATCGGCGTTGTACTTCTTGAAGATTTCCACGACCTTCGCCTTGGTTTCGGATTCAGAGGCGATTTCGTCCCAGAACTTCACGGCGGCCTGTTCGACCTGCTCCCACTCCTTGTCCGGAATGGAGGTCAGTTCCATCTTCGTGCCGTTGACCCGCAGCGAAGCCTCGCCGCCCCAGTACCACCACTGACGGTAATAGTGGGAGCTGTCGAAGGTGACCTTGACCAGTTCCTTCAGGTTATCCGGCAACTCGTTCCAACGGTCCATGTTGGCGAAGAAGGACCCCGCCCAGGCGCCGGAAATGTTGTTGGTCAGGAAATAATTGGTCACGTCCGCCCAGCCCACGGTGTAGTCTTCCGTGATACCGGACCAAGCAATGCCGTCCAGTTCACCGGTTTGGACGGCGACTTCGATGTCTTCCCAGGGCAGCGTGACCGGCACGACACCGAACTGGGTCAAGAAACGGCCCGCGGTCGGGAAGGTGAAAACCCGCTTGCCCTTCAGGTCGGCGAGACTGCGGATCGGATCCTTGGTGGCAAAGTGGCACGGATCCCAGGAACCGGCGGAGATATGCTTCACCCCGACCTTGGAGTATTCCGCGTCCCAAATCTCGTTCAGGCCGTACTGATTGAACAGCACCGGCACGTCGAGCGAATAGCGGCTGGCGAACGGGAAGTACCCGCCGAAGACCGTAACTTCCGTCGGTGAGGCCATGGAGTCGTCGTCGGACTGGACCGCGTCGATCGTGCCGCTTTGCATCGCTCGGAACAACTCGCTGGTCGGAACCAGCTGATCCGCGAAATAGAGTTCGATCTCCATCTGATCGCCGGCGATCTTGTTGAAGCTGTCGATAGCCGGTTTGATCACGTGTTCGGCAAGCGCCGGACCAGCATAGGTCTGCATGCGCCATTTGATCTTGGACTGGGCGTGTACGGCCGGGGCCGCCAGGGCCGCCGCACCGGCGACACCGGCACCAGCAAGAAACTTACGTCTCGTAGTCATTTTCTACTCCTTGTTCTTAACGTTGTTGAAACCGAGCGGATTGAGCCCGCGATACGGCTCCTTTTCGGAGCTCTGTTAAAGGCCGTAAACATAGTGCGGCAACCAAAGTGCAATATTCGGAAAGACCATGACCACCGCAAGCGCCAACACCATTACACACACAAAGGGAAGAATGGATCCGTAGATGTCCCGCAAGGTGATTTCAGGGGGAGCCATCGCACGCATCAAGAACAGATTATACCCGAAGGGCGGCGTCATATAGGCTATCTGCGTCGTGATCGTATAAAGCACGCCATACCAGACAAGATCGAAGCCCAGGACTTTCACGAGCGGCACGTATAACGGCGCCACGATGACCAGCATGGCCGTATCGTCCAGGAAAGTGCCCATCAAAAGGAACGAGAGCTGCATCAGGATAAGGATTGTCCAAGGGTCGAGCCCGAGCTGTTCCGTGAACAGATTATCGATTGCCCGGACGGCCCCCAGCCCATCGAAAACGGCCCCAAAACCCAACGCCGCCAGGATGATCCACATAAACATGCAGGAGATCGCAAGGGTCTGCCGAACCGAAACCTCAAACACCTCGCGCGTCATGCGCCGCTTCACCACCGCGGCGAGGAAGGCCGCCATTGCACCGATCGCCGAACTTTCGACCAGACTGGTCCAACCGTTCACGAAAGGCACCATCATGGACGCGAAAATCACGATCGGCAGAACGCCTGCCTGCAACAGGCGAATCTTTTCAGCCAGCGGAACCGTTCTTTCCTCGGCCGGCAGAACCGGCCCCAGCTTCGGGTTGAGACGGCAGCGCAGGGCGATATAGATGATGAACAAGGCCGCCATCATCAGGCCCGGGAACACCCCCGCCAGCCACAATTGACCGACCGGCTGGCGGGCGATCATCGCATACAGAACAAGCACGACAGATGGCGGAACCAGAATCCCCAATGACGACCCGGCCTGTATGACCCCGGTCACCATTCGTTTGTCGTAACCGCGCTTTAGCAGTTCAGGCAGGGCAATGGTCGCGCCGATCGCCATCCCGGCCACGGATAGACCGTTCATCGCGGAAATCAGCACCATCAGCCCGATCGTCCCGATCGCCAGGCCGCCGGGAACCGGCCCCATCCAAACATGGAACATCTTGTAGAGATCGTCGGCGATTTTCGATTCCGACAGGACATAGCCCATGAAGATGAACATCGGCAGGGTCAGCAGCGGATACCATTTCATCAGCTTCATTGCCGAGGCGAACGGTATATCGGACCCGCCGGTCCCCCAAAGCGCCAGCGCGGCAATCGCGGCGATGCCGCCGATCGCGCCGAAGACACGTTGACCCGTCATCAGCATAAGCATCATCGACGAGAACATCAGGATGGCGATTAATTCGTACGACATCAGAGGGACACTTTCCGGATTTTGGCAATGTCCTTGATCAACTCGGAAGACACTTGCATCAGCATCAGAAGGAATCCGATGCACATGACCACTTTGATGGGCCAGAGGTGGGGCCGCCACGCGGTCGGGCTGCGTTCAAGGTGGCCAATTTCCTCTGTTCCGATGGCCAAACCGAACAGGAAGGCAATCGGCTCCTTGCCGAAATAGCCGAATGAATAGGCGGTTGAACCAAGCCCGCCATAAAGCAGAACGCCGAGATAGAAGATCAACATCAGCACCGTGACGGCGTCGTAGCAGGCCTTTTTCCGATCCGACCAATTGCCGTAGAACAGATCCATGCGAACATTGGATCCCAGCTGGATCGAATAGGGCCCGCCCACGATGTAATAGGCCACCATCAGGAACTGGGCCACTTCCAGCGTCCATAACGAGGGATCGAAGAAGGTTTTGGAAATCGAGGACCAAAGCAGCACCGCGACCAGTGCGAAGATGCCATACATGACGACCCGGCCGATACGGCGGTTCAGCCCATCGACGAAACGGATATAGGCTATGGTCCAACGAGGCATGGGACGATTACCGGAGAGCAGTCGAGTCTTGCGGAACTTGGGGCCGTTCGGCCGTTCCGCAAATGGCAAAAGAAATCAAACAAGGCGCGACCCGTTTCCTTCGCGCGCCCTCCTCGCCGCTCACCAAAAACACTCCGGCACCCCACTTTTTTGAAGCGGGTAGCATTTCACAGCAAAAGCTTCCGTCAAGGTCTTTTATGCCCGATCGTGAGGAAGAAAACGGTCGACAGGTCCGGTGCCGACAATCACGCCTGGGCGGCACCATAATAGAGCGTGACCACATGCCGGGCTTCGGCGAAAAACAGCCAGCGTTCCAACAAAACACCGGTCGCGGAGAAGGCCACCGCGGCGAGCGCGCAGAGAACCTCGCCCACCCCACTCAGGAAAACCGCTCCGACAATCAGGGCTATGGGCAGGACGAACCCCATCAGCGACGAATAAACCCTCAGTTTATCTGCGTGCTTTCTGGCAATTCGGAACCCCATCTCATCCATCAGGTAATTCGATTCGGTGTGCGGCCCTTCAAGCAGAGTCGTCTTGCCCGGTCGCCCCAATCCCGTCGCGGTGCCGATATCGCTCGGGGAGGCGGCGTTTTCCAGAAAACGCCAGTAGGTCTGTTTGATTACCAAGCCCAACGCCAGCGACATCAAAGCCGCCGCGGCGATTTCGTCTCGCATGCCGTATTGCCGAAGATGTGCGAAAAAGGTCAGCAGGACGGCACCGGTCATCAACCCGAGGACAAGATAACCCGCGACGGTATAACCGTTGTGCCAAGCCCGGATGGTCTTCAGCGACGCATAAATCATCGCCGTGCAATAGATCGTGACCAGGGCCAAGACGATCGACGCTGCCGCGATGACGACGACTGTCTGGCGGTCCGCCATCCCCATGAACCAGACATAGGCATAGGCGGCCATCGGAAGATAGGCCAGAATGGCGGCAACGCCTTCGCGGGAAAGCCAGGACGTCTTCCATTGGCTCAAAGCCCGCCAGGCCCGCTCAGGATGGCCAAGATGGGCTGTTGAGGACAGCAAACCCGCCGTCACCAGGGTAAAAGACACGCCCAGGACCACGAGGGCGAAGTCCCGATCCTGCGGCAACCGGTCTAACAGACTAAAGAACGCGAACCAGATCAGCAGGCCGTAACCGGCACCGGACGCGGTTGTAAAGAAGATGACGGACTTAGCGGGATGCATGGATTTCCCTGGGGCTGAAGTTCAGATTCTCGTGGCACATAGTCAAAATTCCGAGGCTCTAGCGGCTGAGAACACGGTCGACGAGACGGGCCAGGAAACCGGCACCGTCCAAATCCCCGTCTTTCGGCAGAAGCTGGTTTGCCGCACCGATATCGGCCGCGTCCTTCTTCTTGGGACGTGGCGGCAGATACCGGTTCACCGGCTTGCAATCCTGTTCGGGCATCAAGGCATAACCGCCCCGCGCTGCCGAAAGTTTCGACACTTCGCTCTCGGGATCGCCAAGGTCACCGAAATGACGCGCGCCGGCCGGACAGGTCGAAACACAGGCCGGCACACGGCTCTCGGGCCGCAAAGTCTCGTTGTAGATCTTGTCGATACAGAGCGTGCATTTCTTCATGACGCCGGCGGATTCGTCATATTCCCGCGCACCGTAGGGGCAGGCCCAGGAACAGAGCTTGCAGCCGATGCAGGTATCCGCATTGACCAGCACGATCCCATCCTCTTCCCGCTTGTAGCTCGCGCCGGTCGGACAAACCGTCACACAGGGTGCGGCCTCGCAGTGTAGGCAGGATTTCGGGAAATGAACGGTTCGACCGGCACCGTCGTCTTCGCGGACTTCGAATGTATGGATACGGTTGAACCAGACCCCGGCCGGATCCCCGCCGTAGGGGTTTTTATCCGTCAACGGCGCGCTGTGGCCGGAGGTATTCCATTCCTTGCAGTTCACCGCGCAAGCATGGCAGCCGACGCAAATGTCCAGATCAATGACCAGGCCGAGCTTCTTCTCGGTAGCAGTTGGCAAACTCGTCATTAATGGCCGCCCTTCGGGCCATTGCCCGCATTGTTGCCATGACCGTCGGCAATACCCGGAATGTTTCGCGACGCTTCCCTACGGTTTCCGATCCATTCGGCCATTGTCAGGCCGTCGTTCCGTCCCTCTTTCCGGAACTGGGCACCATAGGTCAACTCGTCACTCGGCGCGGGCCCCGGTCCGCTCGGCGGCGGCGGTTGCGCGGCGAATCCGGGCTCAGTCAATCCGGCCTCCTCCGGCAGGCATTTTTCCACGCGGACCCGCAGATCGAACCATGCGGCCTGCCCGGTCACCGGATCGGAATTCGAATACCGCAATCCGTCATCCTGGGCGGGCAGCAGTTCGGAAATGATATGGTTCAACAGAAAACCCTTATTGGATTCCGGGGCATCGACGCTAAGACGCCAGGCGCCCTTCCGCTTGCCGATCGCGTTCCAGGTCCAAACCGTGTCGGCGTTCACGCCGCTCATCAGTTTGACTTGCCCCTTTACCCGGCCCGCATGGCTGATGACCCAGACCCAGTCTTCGTCCTCGACCCCCATTTCGGCGGCAGTCTCTTCATTGATATACAGACGGTTCCTCGCCGTGATCTGACGCAGCCAGGCATTTTGCGAGCCCCAGGAATGATACATCTGCATCGGCCGTTGGGTCAGCGCATGCATCGGGTAGGCTTCCGTGTCCACCGCCGCCTCCTCGAACGGCATGTACCAGATCGGCAGCGGATCAAAATAGGTATCGACGCGATTGCGGTGCTCGTCGGGCGGCTGCAAAGGCCCGTGACCGCGCGCGGCCAGGCGGAACTTTTGCAGCGGTTCGGAATAGAGCTGCAGCACGATCTGCTCCGCATTGGGTATCCACCCCATGCCGACGGCATAATCCAGATATCCTTGATTGGCGTGCTTGAAATACTGGTGCTCCAACGGCAGTTCCTCGCTCCAGAAACAGCCGTTCTCGATATAGCGCTGCAACTGATCCTCATTGACCGCACCACGGCCATGGGAGTCACCGTCCTCGCCGCGCCAACCGGCCAGCGGCCCGATCCCCGGCAATCGTTCGTGATTGACGATATAGTCAGGGTAGCCGCCCGGATATTTTGCCTCGCCGTCGGTACCGACAAACCCCGGCAGCCCCAGTCGCGCACCGAGATCGATCAGCACATCCTGAAAGGGGCGGACATCGCGGTTCGGCTTTACCACCGGCTGGCGGATCGCGTCGCCCGGTCCATGGGCGGACGAAATCGGCCGATCCAGAAGCGAAATGCAATCCCAACGTTCAAGATAGGTCGTGTCCGGCAGGATCAGATCGGCATAGGGAATCATCTCGGAGTAATACGCGTCCGAATAGATTATTTTCGGAATTTTGTATTCGCCGGTATTCGGATCTTTGTCGGTCAGGTAGTGCAGCGTACCCGGGACGTTCATGGACGAATTCCAGGCCATGTTCGCCATATACATGAACAGTACGTCTACGCCGTACGGGTCTTTTTTCCACGCATTGTGTATAACCATATGCATCAGCCCGTGGGCGGATAGCGGATGTTCCCAGCTATAGGCCTTGTCGATGCGCTTCGGCGTGCCGTCATCCTCGACCAGAAGGTCCTCAGGTCCAGTCGGGTTGCCAAGCGGCATACCGCCCAGCGGCGTATTCGGATGCCATTCCTTGCCGGCGGGTTTAGGGCCGGGCGGAATCGGTCGCGGAAACGGCGCCTTGTAACGCCAACCGCCGGGACAATCGATCGATCCCAGCAGGACCTGCAACAGATGGATCGACCGACAGGTATGGAATCCGTTGGAATGGGCGGAAATCCCACGCATGCCATGCATCGAGATCGGCCTGCCGATCATCCGGTCGTGCTTGCGTCCGGCCCAATCGGTCCAGGGCTGTTCTATGACGACTTCTTCCGAAAAAGCCGTATGGGCCAATTCGGCTGCGATCCGCCGTATCGTCTCGGCCGAGACACCCGTCCGTTCCGCGACAGCGTCGGGTGCAAATTGCGGGTCCAGATATCGCTGGGCGAGCAGTTCGAAGGACGGCACGGCCCTGCGTCCGTCCGACAGGGTCCTGCGGCCGGCAAGGACGGGTTTTGCCTCGGCGGACAAGGCGTTCACGGCCTCGTTCTTTTCCCCGTCCCAGCACAGCGGATTGCCATCTTCGTCCCGCGCGATCAGGCCGTCATCGGCACCGCCGGGATTGTCGATGACAAGCCAGGTCGCGTTTGTGTAGCGGGCCAGGAACTCAAGATCGACATTTTCGGTCCGCAGCAATTCATGAACCAGCGACAAGGCGAGCAAACCGTCCGTCCCCGGCCGAATGCCGATCCACTCATCGGCGATAGCCCCATAACCGGACCGGACCGGATTGACGGCCACGAACTTGGCATCGCCCCGCGTTTTCAACTTTCCCAGACCAATCTTGATCGGATTGGAATCGTGGTCCTCCGCGACCCCCCACATCATGAAATATTTGGTGTGATCCCAGTCCGGTTCGCCGAACTCCCAGAAGGCTCCGCCCAACGTATACAAGCCCGCGGCGGCCATGTTCACCGAGCAAAACCCGCCATGCGCCGCGAAATTGGGGGTCCCGAACTGGGCCGCCCACCAACCTGTCAAAGACTGGCTTTGATCACGACCCGTAAAGAATGCCAGCTTTTTGGGATCGGTCCGACGAACCTCACCCAGCCAATCCTGGGCAAGCGACAGGGCCTCTTCCCATTCGATTTCCTTGAATTCGCCCGCACCGCGTTCACCGACGCGCAGCAACGGCTTGGTCAGCCGTGCGGGCGAGTTGTGGTTCATGATGCCGGCGGATCCCTTGGCGCAGAGCACGCCCTTGTTCACCGGATGGTCCGGATTGCCCTCGATGTAGCGAACGCTGCCATCCTTCAGATAGACCCGTATGCCGCAACGGCAGGCGCACATGTAACAGGTGGTGGTCTTGATCTCATCCGCTTCCTTTGGCGACAGCATCACCTGCTCGCGCTTCCATTCGAACGGATTCATACCTTAACTCCACTCTGAAACTGTTTGCCGGCATTGATATCCGGCTTCGGATTGAGACGCCCCTGACCAGGGGCCGGGATTCGGGCGGCCAGCCTGATGCGGATGAGTATGCTTGTCCAGCCTGACCAGCGCTTAGGCTTGCGCGTATGCCTTCGGCGCACCGGATCCCTGAATCTGCGTGCGCCACATCAGCCGCGTATGCGCCGGGTCGAAACTGTCCCGCCGGTGCATGGTAATGCGATTATCCCAAAGCAGCACGTCGTTCACCTGCCAGACGTGTTCATAAGTGTTTTCCGGCAAAGTCGCGTATCCCCAGAGCTTGTCGAGCAAGGCCTCCGACTCGTCGAGATCATAGCCCTCCACATAGGATTGTCTGCGACGGCCGAGATAGAGCGCCGGCCGGCCGGTTTCCGGGTGCCGGATGACGGCAGGGTGGAACGTTCCCGTCGTCTTGCGCGGGTCCGAATGTTCGACCATCCCCTGCCGTACATAGCCACCGGAATTGTAGGTCGCATCATGTTTGATCCGAAGCCTACCCGCCAATGCCTTCAGGTCTTCCGGCAGCGCGTCATAGGCCGCCATCATTGAACACAAGAAGGTATTCCCCCCGGTCGGGGGAACTTCCCGCGCATACAGCATCGACGCATCGGGCGGCGACGGCAGATAGGACATGTCGGTGTGCCAGACGGCTTCCCCATTCCCCAACGCACCCATTGGTTTGCCTTCCCTGTCCATCAAATTCGTGATCAGGTAGATTTCGGGGAAACCCTCGATCGCGGTCCGGCCGACCTGTGTCAGCGGCGCATGATCCAGCGTGCCGAGGCGGCCGGAGAAACCAACGAGATCTTCCACGGCCAATTCCTGTTCGCGCATCAGCAAGCCGCCATATTTTCCGAATGCCGCCATGAGAACCGAGAATTGCTCATCCGTCGCGGCGGCGAGGTCGATTCCGTCGATCCGGCAGCCGACATTGGCGGCCAAGGGAGACAGGCTCAGGCCGCATGACGCGGCGCGGTCATCCAGGGATGCAGTCATATCGGTTTCCTTCCCGCTGGCAGTCCGTTCAAACCGTCGAAATTCAGTGATTTTCTTGTCTCCATTATCGACCGAGGACCCACGCCAGGGCAAGCGCGACTATGCCGTCTTCAAAGGTGAATAGCCCCTATCCAGCTTTTTCTCCTTCCCGGCGGGAACAGGTTTGATACGCTCAAGACCGCACAATTCGACTGACACTTGCGCCGGATTCAATCATGCAGGCGATTGCACCCTCCAAAGCCCAGACCGATCCCTTGCTGCAACCCTTTCGATTGAAGCATCTGACGCTTCGGAACCGGGTCATGTCGACCAGTCATGCCTGTGGATTGGGCGATGCGGACGGAATGCCCGGGGAGACCTATCAGCGTTACCACGAAGAAAAGGCCAAGGGCGGTTTGGCGCTGACCATGTTCGGCGGGTCCTCTTATATCAGTCCCGACTCAACCTGGGCTTCAGGCCAGTTGAATGTCGGTACCGATAAGGTGATCCCCTTTCTGCAGGACTTCGCGGATCGTATCCATCGCCACGGCGCCGCGATCATGATCCAGATCACGCATCTCGGGCGCCGGGGCGAATCCAATACCCAGAACTGGCTGCCAACGATCGCGCCCTCCCCGATCCGGGAAGCCCTGCACCGGACAATCCCAAGGGAGATGGACCGCAACGACATCGATCGTGTCGTCAAAGCGTTCGGGGACGCCGCCTACCGATGCCGCGAGGGCGGTTTGGACGGGTTGGAGACCATGATGCAGGGGCATCTGATCGGCCAGTTCATGTCGCCGGCGACCAACCGACGGACAGACGAGTTCGGCGGATCCGTCGAAAATCGCTGCCGGTTCGCCTTGATGGTTCATGAGGAGATCCGGAACCGCGTCGGGGACGATTTTATCGTCGGCATGCGCTATGGCATTGACGAGGCGATGCAGGGCGGCATGGATTTCGAGGAATGCCTTCAAGCCGCCAGGGTCCTGGAGCGGTCGGGCTTGCTCGACTTTTTCAACGCGAATTACGGCCGCATCGACAAAATGATGGAAATGGCCGAGCAATGCATGCCCGGCATGTCCATGCCGATCGCCCCCTGGCTGGAAAAGGCAGGCGCCTTCAAACGCGAAATCGGTTTGCCGGTATTCCACGCCGCGCGGATCACCGATCTGGCGACCGCCCGGCATGCAATTCGCGACGGTCTGTTGGACATGGTCGCGATGACCCGCGCCCATATCGCCGACCCGCAAATCGTCAATAAACTCACCCGTGGTGAGGAGGATCGCATCCGCCCCTGTGTCGGCGCGACCCACTGTATGGGGGCGAACCGCCCGACCTGTCTGCACAATCCCGCATCAGGTCGCGACAGGTTCTGGCCGCAGGTAATTGAAAAGACCGATGGCCCGATCAGGAAAGTCGTCATCATCGGTGCGGGGCCATCCGGACTGGAAGCCGCCCGTGTCAGCGCCGAGCGGGGACATGACGTCATCCTGTTCGAGGCCGCGGAAAAACCGGGCGGCCAGCTGCGCATGGCCACAGCGGCGAGCTGGCGCAAGGATGTCACCGGTATCATCGAGTGGCGGGTTTCGGAACTGGAGAAACTGGGCGTCGACCTCCGTACGGGCATCTACGCAGAAGCCTTGGATATTCTGGCTGAGTCCCCCGATGTAGTGATTATCGCTACCGGGGGCGTTCCGGATCTGGACGGTTTGGAAGGGGCCGAACTGTGCACCAGCCCTTGGGATATTCTGACCGGCACAGCGACGTCGGGCGAGACCGCCGTCATCTATGACGGGACAGGCCGGCACCCCGCCCCAACGGTTGCCGAATTTCTAGCCCGACAAGGAAAGAGTGTGGATCTGGTCATGCTTGACGATGTCCCCGGCAAGGAATTGGACTACGCCGAGCAAGCAGCGTGGAAAAAACGCATCGCGCAGGAGCATATCCCGACCCATGCCGAATACGGACTGCGCGCCGTCTCGCGCGAAGGCAACGGCCTCTCCGCCGTCTTCACCCACGAATTGACGGGCGAGGAAATGCGCATCCACTGCGACACGGTGATCGTCGAAAACGGGACAATGCCGGCGGACGAGGTGTATCAGGAATTGCGCGCTGCCTCAGCGAATGACGGCTATTTGGATTTGGATGCCTTGCTCGCCGGCGAACCACAGCCGAGCCTGGACCGCGATGGTGTTTCCCTGTTCAGAATCGGCGATGCCGCGTCGAGCCGCAACGTCGCCGCGGCCATGTTCGACGCCTTGCGGCTATGCTCCCGATTGTAACTTTTCTCAATACTGTCAAATCCAGCGCCGGACCTTGCGCTTGTAGTCCAGATAGGCTTCTCCGAACTTTGCCTCCAGATAGCGCTCTTCCCGCCGGATTACATAGTATTGCACGACGGTCATGCTGAGGATTACAGCGACCGCCCCGGCCAGGCTGGCCGCGGCGACGGCGACACCGATCTGCCCGATCGCCATGCCAAGATACATTGGGTTTCGGCTATGGGAATAGATCCCGGACGTAACGATGGCGGAGGTCGGTTTCCACGGCTCGACATGGGTGCCGACCGCGAAATGATCGGCGCCGGCGATAATGACAAGGACAATACCGACGGCGAGCAGCGAACCGCCGGTCACCATCGCCGCCGTCGATGCCCATTCGCCGTCGAGCCAGGGAGAATCTATCCAAAGTCCAAGCCCCAGGAAGGCCAAGAAGATCAACGGCGGCGGCACCCGCACCCCGGCATGATCCGGCTCCTTCCCACCCGGTTCGTTCTGGTTCATGGCGCCGTCCTCGTTTTGTGGCCGAAAATCATGACGACGATTCCTTCATGGACTTGGCCGGAACGGCGTCCCAAATGCCCTCTTCGATTGCATGCAGCGCTAGATTTATCGTCAGGTTCCTTACCGTCTCCAAGGCGAATGTCACCGGGCGTTCCGCCAGTTCACACATATACAGGGTGCGGGATAGTTCGGGTTCGATTATCGGCCTTGCGGTCAACGCGCCGCTTTCCAGATGTTCGTTCATGATCAGGCGCGTTGCGATCGCGCAGCCCAGGCCCGCCTGCAAGGATCCTCCAATCGCGTATACCGAGTTCATCTGAAAGCGCGCCTTGGTTTCGAGCCGCTTCAACAAAGCGGCATCATCGATCAAGGCCCGTGTTGAAAGCCCCTGACGCAGAATGATGAGCGGAAGTTCGAGCATTTCGTCGAACCGTATTGGTGCTTCCGTATCGCCCAGCATTTCCGGTCTGCCGATACAGACCATCCCTTCCTCCAGCACCGCTTGCGTCCGTAGTGCGGAATCCTGCGGCGGGTTGTAGACCATCGCAAGGTCGACCTCGGATTCCATCAAATGCATAAGGGTCGACCCGGACAGGCTTTCGGACAGGGAAAGCCGAAGTTTGGGATAATCGGCGACCACGCGCTGGAACAGGGTGACACCGATGGCCTTCACGGCGGAGTAAGCCAGCCCGATGGAAACATCTCCTGCAATTTCCCGCCCCGCATCCCGGATGTCGGCTTCAGCCGCCGCGATGGACCGAAGGATGGATTTCGCATGGTCGTACAGCCGATGCCCCGCCGCGGTCGGCATCATCCCCCGTGGCTTGCGGACGAATAGTTCAGTACCCAGGTCCGCTTCCAGATTGGCCAGATGATGGCTCAAAGCCGACACCGCCACCCGCACCTGGCCCGCCGCCTGGGTCAAGGTACCGTTCTCGTAGATCGCCGTGAAATACGTCAACTGTTTCGCATTCATGGGTCGGCACCGATTTCAAATTTTTAGAAACTTATCTTCCAATCATTATAATTTTCTGACCCCTCGGGCAAATGTAGCATGCAGCATCGATCAACGGGCGGCCTGGAATCCACCCGAGAACCAATTACCCGGAGGAGTGTTTTTTCGTCATGACCGAGCCGTTCCGCCCTCTGGAAGGCATTACCGTGGTTGAGATGAGCCATATGATCATGGGCCCGTCCTGCGGCATGTTCCTCGGCTTCCTCGGCGCCACCGTGATCAAGGTCGAACCACCCGACGGCGACAAGACACGTCATCTGACCGGGATGGGCCGCGGATTTTTCCCGACATTCAACCGCGGAAAACAGTCAATCACGCTCGATCTGAAGGCCGAGGAAGGCCGGAAGGCATTGAGCCGGCTGTTGGAAACCGCCGATGTATTCGTCGAAAATTTCAGGGACTCCTCGCTGGCCAAAATGGGCTTCGCGCCGGAGGACCTGCAGCAGCGCTACCCCCGGCTGATCGTCACCTCCTGCAAGGGCTTCCTGCACGGCCCCTATCGCAATCGCACCGCCTTGGACGAAGTCGTGCAAATGATGACCGGCATGGCGCATATGACGGGCCCGTCCGGCCGCCCGTTGCGGATCGGGTCTTCCGCCAACGATATCATGGGCGGATTGTTCGGGGCGTTGTCGGTTTTGGGTGCCCTGCTTGAACGGAAGGAAAGCGGCAAGGGCCGTGCTATCCGCGTCGGGCTATTCGAAAACTGCCTGCTTCTGGTCGCCCAGCACATGGTGCAATACGACATTGAAGGCACGGAAGCGCCACCGATGCCGGAGCGCAATTTTTCCTGGCCGGTCTACGATATCTTTGAAACCGCAGACGGCCGGCGCATCTTCGTCAGCTCCGTTACCGACAGCCAATGGGACACGCTGTGCGGCCTGCTGGGCCTGCAATCCCTGATCGACGACCCCGGCCTTCAGAACAAGATGGATCAGATCAACGCCCGCAGCCGCACCATACCAATCTTCGCGGAGGCGATCCGCGATTGGCGTTATGACGACCTGGCGAAAAAGCTGGAGGAAACGGGACTGGCATACGCGCCGGTATCACGCCCGATCGAAATGTATGACGATCCCCATGTGAACCGGCCCGGCGGTCTGCTCGAATCGAGAATGCCGGAAGGCGGCAGCTTCCGCGCCCCCGGCTTGCCGTTGGACATCGACGGCGCGCCCTTGCCTGTGAGCAATATGGACCTTGCCGCGGTTGGCGAAGACACCGAGGCCGTCCTCTCCGGTCTAGGCATGTCCCCGGCGGAAATAGAAGCGGCGAGAGGCAAGAGCATGGAGAAAGCGTCATGAACAAGCTGTCCCAGATCTACCCCAATGACCGAGTGACATTACGCGATGTCAGCCTTCGGGACGGCCTTCAATTGGTTCGAGAAGTACCCTCGACCGAGAGCAAGATCGAATGGATGCGCGGTGAATACGCCGCCGGCGTCCGGCACTTCGAGCTCGGTTCCTTCCTGCCGGCGACGCGCATGCCGCAATTTGCCGATATTCGCGATATGATTACCGCCGCCTCCGCGCTCGAGGGCGCCCATTCCGCCGCCCTTGCCTTGAACGATCGCGGCGCGACGGACGCGATCCAGACCGATGTCGGCGAAATCGTCTGCGTGGTTTCCGCGACAGAGGAACACAGCAACGCCAATGCGCGACGGTCTCGCGCCGAAGCGATCGAGCTGGTGCGCCGGACGGCCGAACTTGCGCGGGCATCCGATCGTCGACCGCTTGTCAGCGTCGGCATTGCGATGGCCTTTGGTTGTTCCATAGCAGGGGAAGTGTCCCAGGATGAGGTCCTGCGCCTGGCCGAAGCCATATTCGAAGCGGGAGCCGATATCGTGGGGATAGCCGATACGGTTGGCTTCGCTGGTCCGGCACAAATACAAAGCCTGTGTGAAAAAATGACGGTCCTGTGTGGCGATCGCCCCCTGAACGTTCACCTGCACGACACGCGTGGGATGGGCGTTGCGAATGCGGCGGCGGCGCTGGATGCGGGCGCACGCATTCTGGACGGCTCCCTTGGCGGTTTGGGTGGCTGCCCCTTCGCCCCCGGCGCGTCTGGCAATGTGGTGATGGAAGACCTCGTCTTCCTTTGCGAAAGCAAGGGTTTCAGGACGGGTATCGACCTGGACGCCTTGATCGCCGTCCGAGAAATTCCGCAGCGGGAGATGCCCGGAGAACCGCTTCACGGCGCGATTGCACGCGCCGGGTTGCCGCCCATGGTCGAATGGCGGCGCTGATAAAACAGAAAGACGACCAAAACCAACCTGTCAGGATCGGGAGGAAAGAATGATCGACATCAGGAGAACTTTGACCGCTGCGGCCTCGGCTCTTGCCTTAACGACGGCAGCCGCGGCTATTCCAACCACCGCTTCGGCGGCGGAGGTCATGCGCTGCAGCCATCAATTGCCGCCGGCGCATCATATCGCCAAGGTCATCGACCGCTGGGCCGAAGAGGTCGAGTCCCAGTCCGGCGGCGAGCTGGACGTTCAGATTTTCGGCGCGAACAGCCTGGTCGGGGCGAAGGAGAATATCGTCGCGACCGCCAAGGGCGATATCGAATGCGCCTTTTCGGTCAGTTTCCAGTGGGGCAAGACCCTACCGATCATGACGGTGACGGTCGCGCCCTTCGCCTTTGGCGATCTGGACATGTGGCGCAAGTGGCCGGAGTCGGACGCTGCGGCCTTCCTGACCGAAAAGCTGCGCGAAAAGGGCGTGCAGAACACCGTTTGGCTGTTCACCACCAACACTTCCGTCTTCACCTCGAACGGCTCCTTCCTGGTGAAGCCGGAAGACTTCAAAGGCGTGAAAATCCGTGGCCTCGTACCAGCCTTCAACAAATCGCTGGAAGCGCTTGGCGCGGCGCCGTCCTCCATGTCCGGCTCGAAAGTCTATCAGGCCCTGGCGACCGGCGTCATCGATGCCGGGTTGACCGACGCGGCGGCAGCGGTTTCCCGTAAATACTACGAAGTTCAGGATCACTTCACCGTCGTTCCGGTGATCAGCGTCTATTTCCACGGCTACCTCAATCCGGGTTTCTATGACGGATTGTCCGACAACGCGAAGAAGGCGCTGGACGCAGCCGGAAAGAAAGCCGCCATGTGGGCCATCGAAGCCTCCGACGAGGCGGGGTCTGCGGCGCCGGACCAACTGCGGGAAAAAGGTGTGAATGTCCATGTCGCGACCGATGCCGAGGTCAAGGCGCTTGAAGCCATCATGCGTCCCGCCTTCGACGAAGCGTTTTCCGGTGACGATCCGGACAGCCAGAAAATGGTCGAGTTGATCGGCAAGATGTAAGGATCCGTTGTCGTGAAAACCGATCCCGATGGGGAGGGAGCCGAAAGGGCTTCCTCCCCCGCTTCGAAAGTGACGACACCGATCGTCTGGCTCGGCGGCGCGTTCAGCACGGTCTTGATTCTGGTGGCCTTCGTGTTGACCGTTTATGCCGTGTTCAACCGTTACGTCCTGAACGCACCCTTGCTCTGGGCTGACGAGTTGATCGGTTACTGCCTGGTCGCCATCGTCATGTTCGGCGCAGCCGAAGCCTATCGGCGGAACGATCACATTGCGATTGATCTGCTGTCGGGGAAGGCGTCGGGCAAAGCCAGAACTGCCCTGGCCATCATAAGCGACCTTTCAGTTCTGACCTTCGCCGCGGTGTTGGGATTGAGCACCTGGGAAGCGATTACCTTCGCCTATTCCTTCGGCTCGTATTCTTCCGGCTATATCGAAATCGCGACCTGGATCCCGCAATCCCCGTTACTGGTGGGAGCCGCATTGCTTGCCCTGGCCGCCGTTGAAAAGCTGATCGGCCGCCTCGCTAACCGGTCGTGACCGGAAAGGCCCGTCCACCATGACGATGTTTTTAGTTTTTAGCGGATTGATCGTGTTGCTGTTGATGGGCATGCCGGTCTTCGCAGCCCTTGGCATCGCCGCCACGACAATCCTGATGCTATCCGAAGGAAGCATTTCAAGCGTTGCCGATACCGTCTACGCCCATTTGGATCGCTCCATCCTGACGACGATCCCCCTTTTCGTCTTCATGGCGCAGGTCATGATCCACGCCAAGGTGATCGACGATCTTTACGACATGGCCCATACCTTGGTCGGTCACGTGAAAGGGGGGCTGGGCGTCGCCACGGTCCTGTCCTGCACGATCTTCGCGGCGATTTCCGGTTCGTCCGTGGCCACAGCGCTCAGCATCGGATCCAGCGCCATTCCCCAAATGAAACGCTTCGGTTATCCCGAGCGGAGCGCTTTGGGCGTAATCGCAGCAGGCGGCACGCTGGGTATTCTCATTCCACCTTCCGGACCGATGATCCTGTACGCGATCGTCTCGGAAGTTTCCATCGGCGCCCTGTTTCTGGCGGGGATCGTGCCGGGCCTGCTAATGGCGCTTGTCTTCTCCGCCTTCTGCATCGTTCAGGCTCGGGCCCGATCGGACCTCTCCGCGCCCGCATGGGCCGGTTGGGACAAGGTTTCCGCCGCCTTCAAACGATCCTTCTGGGCGGTAATGGCGCCGCCGGTCGTCATGGGCGGTATCTATTTCGGCGTCTTCACCGCGTCCGAGGCCGCCGCCGCCGGATCCCTCTATGCCATCCTGGTCGCGCGCTTCGTCTATGGTCGGTTGACCCTGCGTGGCTTGTACGATTGCGCCTATAAGAGCATGAGGACATCGATGATGGTCTTCATGATTATCGCTGCGGCGGCAATGTTCGGCCACGCAATCACCATCATCCGTTTGCCCTACGGCATAACCGAAGCGGTCGCCGGCATGGGCTTGGGTCCCTACGCCTTCATTCTGATCGTCATGGCGATGATTTTCGTGATGGGCATGTTCTTCGAAGCCATCGCGATCATCCTGATTACCACGCCGATCCTGCTGCCCACGATGATCGCTTTGGATATCGATTTGGTCTGGTACGGCATTCTTCTGATGATCAATCTGGAATTGGCGATGATTACGCCGCCGGTCGGCATGAACTTGTTCGTCATCAAAGGCATCACGGATGCACCGCTGGTGGATGTGGTACGGGGAGCGGCCCCCTACGTGGCGCTGATGCTCTTCGGCCTGGCCGTCCTGATGTTCGTCCCCGACATCGCCACATGGCTTCCCTATTCCGCAGGGTTCGGTCGGTAGACCAGCACTGGAACGGAGAAGGGCGGCCGGGATTGCCCCGGGCCGCCCTTTCCATCACATAAAGCAGAGGTTTACTTCTGCAGTTCCGTCCAGATCGCGGTGTAGAGATCGCGGGCCGACGGCGGGCAGGTCGGGATGAATTGACCGGCCGAAACCAGTTCCTTCGGCGCAACGATTTCCGGACGGTAAACACGAAAGCGGAATTTGCGGTTTCCATGATCCTGTGGGCATTCCTAGCCCGTACCCCCGGTATCGGGCCCATCCCATTTAAAGGCTGTCGCGGATCGCCTCGATCATGCGCATTTCATACTGGCCGAACGTCGGGATCAAATAGTCCGGCCAAGTCGACAGTTTCACCGCGACAAACCGGTTGTCGGGGTCGATATAGAGCAACTGTCCGAATACGCCGCGCGCCATGAAGTCACCGCGTCCAAGGTCGCGAATCCACCAATGCCGGCGATAAGCGCCATTCGGGGAAAGATCGGTATAAGGGGCCCCAAACTTGTCCGCCTCGCCGCGACGCAGCGACTCAACCCAAGTTTCGGGAACCACCTGTCTATCTCCCACCTTTCCGCCTTCCGCCATCATCAGCGCGAAACGGGCATAGTCACGCAAGGTGGCATTGAAACCGCCATCGGCCAAAGCGGTTCCCGCCGCGTCGACGGTGAAAAACGCCTCCGTCTCCGCCCCGATTCGGGACCAGATACGGTCGGAAATCAGCTGCGCGAGCGACGCCCCCGTCACGCGTTCAGCCACCCAGGCAGCCACATCCGTCTCGATCGAGCGGTATTCGAAAATCACACCGTGGTCCCGAACCTTGGGCAGAGTCAGGATGACGTCTCGGATAGTCGGGCGTATTTCCCCCTTGCGGGCAGGGCGCCAACCGCTGGCGATATCGATCCGGGTCATGTCGGAGCCCGGAATGCCGTAGTCCTCGGTGAACCGGACGCCGGACTGCATATCAAGCACGTGGTTGAGGGTCGCGTCCTTGTAGCCGCAGCGCTTCAGCTCAGGCACCAGATCACCGAGCGGCGCGCCCAGGTCGAGAACACCGTCCGCATGCAGGATGCCGATCAGGGCGCCAACGACCGACTTCGCGACCGATTGTGACAGATGCGGCGTCGCCGGGGACATGTCGTTGAAATAGGATCCTGTCAGGACCTTCCCTTTGTGAAGAACAAGGAAGGCATCCGTATAGGTGTCGGACAAACACTGCGCGACCGTCTTCTCGCCTCCCTCAGGGGCTTCAAAGCGGAAATCATCGAACGGCCGCAGCGCTTGCGGCAGATCGAAGACAGGACCGTCGCCGCGGTTGATACCAACGGTCGGAAAAAGGCTTCTGATGTTCTGGAAAGACCAACGGTTGAACGGCGGAAGATCCCAGTTCTCAAGCGTCGGCCGTTTCTCCGGAGGCGGCGGGAACCCTTGCATGATACCGAGTTCGCGGGCAGTGCGCGGCCTGTCATGTCCGACTGTCGAGGCAGCACGAGACATGGATTCCCCTCCCGTTCGTTAATGGTAGATGCAGCGGCCAGAACCGAAACAGCAGTCTGTTCGCGGTTCTGGCCGGGCATATAGGAATCGTTGCTACTTCTGCAGTTCCGTCCAGATCGCGGTGTACAGCTTCTGTACTTCAGGCGAGCAGGTCGGCACGAATTGACCGGCAGAGATGAACTCTTCCGGAATGATCACTTCCGGCGCCGTCTTCATGTCGTCCGGCATGAACTCTTCCGAGCCTTCGATCCCGTTGGCATAACGCGCGAATTCGGAGATCAGCGCCGCGTTTTCCGGCAGCATGATGAAGTTCAGGAACTTCTTGGCGTTCTCCACATTCTGGGCGTCCTTTAGGATCGCGACGCTGTCCATCCAAAGCGAATAGCCCTCACGCGGGTAGCCGTATTTCACGTCCGGGTTCTTCAGGCGCGCACGGAAGGCGGCACCGTTCCAGTATAGCGACGCGGCAAGGTCGCCGGCGGCGATCTTTTCAATCACGCCATATTCCATCGAAAGCCATTTCGGCTTGGCCGCCAGCAGGACGTCGCGCGCCTTCTTCAGGGCTGCCTTGTCATCCGTGCAGGGCTGGCTGCCGATATAGCGCAGGACCGTACCCATGACGTCGCCCATTTCCGGCGCGACGTTGATCTTGCCGACCAATTCTTCGGGCGGATCGAAGATGATCGCCGATGTGTTGATGTCGCCGTCATAGACTGCCGTATCGACCATGACGCCGACGCTGCCCCACTGCCACGGAACCGTATAATGGCGGTTCGGATCCCAGTCGACATCCTGCCAGATCTTCTTCACATGCTTGAAATTCGGCATCTGGTCCGGGCGCGATTCCAGCAGCAGGCCTTCACGAATCCAGATCGGCACATAGCTGGAGGACGGGACCACCATGTCGAACCCGTGGCCGCCGGCCTTGACCTTGGCGAGTGCGGAATCGTTGTCGTCATAACCGGTGATGTTGACCTTGATACCGGTTTCGGCCTCGAACTTCTCGATCAGCTTGGGGTTCGTGTAGTTTCCCCAGTTGAAGAAGTTCAATTCTCCTTGGGCGGAAGCGGATCCACCGCCCCCGACCATCATTGCCACGCCAACCGCGGCAGCGAGTAGTGCTTTCTTCATTTTATGCTCCTTACCTTCCCTGTTGTTACCGGATGACCAGTTCATCCGGATCTGTGGTCAGTTCGTCACACGACGCCGGCACAAGGCAGTTACTTGAAACGTCTGTTGATCAGGAACAGCAACGTGACGATCAGGACCGAAATACCCAGCAGCACCGAGGAAATCGCGTTCACCTCAGGCGTGATAACGCGGCGCAACTGACCCAGCATGTAGGTCGGCAGCGTATCCTGCCCAGACGATTTCACGAATTCCGTAATGACGACATCATCGAGAGAGATGATAAAGGCCAGCATCGCACCCGCCAGGATGCCGGGCCAAAGTAGGGGCAGCGTCACCCGCCGGAAGGCCCTCCACGGCGTAGCGTAGAGGTCGGCCGCGGCGGTCTCAAGCGTCGTGTCCATGCCTTCCAGGCGTGCGCGGATAGGCAGATAGGCGAACGGGATGCAGAAGGCGGTATGGGCGATGATGAGGTATCCCAGCCCGTGATACCCGGTCGCCGCCTTGATGGTCGCGAACACGATCAGCAGCGCCACGGCAGTGACGATTTCCGGCACCATCAGCGGCTGATTGATCATCGCATAGACCGCCGTGTAGCCCTTGTAGGGTCTCGTCCGGGTCGTTCCGAGGGCCGCCATGGTCGCTAGTATGGTAGAGAAGAAAGACGCCGCGGCGGCCAGCACGAGGGAACGGATTGTTGCGTCTTGAACAGCCTCGTTATCCCAGGCCGAAATATACCAGCGAAGCGAAAAACCTTCCCAAAAAGCGAGTGAAGTACCTGCGTTGAAGGAATAGAATACCAGCGGCAGAAGCGGCGCGTAGAGCAGCGCGAAGCAGATCACCGCCATCGCCGTAAAGCCGGGCAATGTAGTGATCGAGAATGGTTTGCGGCGGCGTCTTATCAAGCGGGTATTTGCGACGTCAGCCATGCTTGCTCTCCACCTTGCCGACGCGGCGGACATAGAACAGCAGCGCGATCATGACGATAGCCAGCAAGGTGAGCGACAGGGCGGAGCCCAGCGGCCAGTTGCGTCCCTGCCCGAACTGCAGCGCGATCAGGTTGCCCAGCATCATGTTTTTACCGCCGCCAAGAATGCGCGGCGTGACATAGGCGCCGAGCGACGGGATGAAAACCAGGATCGAGCCGGCGACGATCCCCGGCTTCACCATCGGAATAATGATGCGGCGAAGGACCTTCAGCCGTGTCGCATAGAGATCGTACCCCGCCTCAACCAGCCGGAAGTCGAACTTTTCCATCGAAGCATAGATCGGCAGCACCATCAGCGGCAGGTAGACATAGGTCATCCCCACCATGATCGCGAAATCGGTGAACAGCATCTGGATCGGCTCGTCAATCACACCCAGGGCCATCAGCGCGGTGTTGATCAGGCCCTGGTTGCGGATGACTTCCATCACCGCGAAGGTGCGGATCAACAGGTTGGTCCAGAACGGGATGGTGATCAGGAACAGCCAGAGATTACGGGCCGAGGGCGGACGCGTCGCGATGAAGTAAGCGGTCGGGAAGCCCAGGATCAGACAGGTCAACGTCGTCTGCACGGACAGATTAACCGACCGCCACAGGATCGACAGGTGGGCGTCCGCGACAGACAGCGTGTCGTCGAATATGTCGCGCTGCAGGAAGACGTTGAACCAGCCTTCGGTCGAAATTTCCCAGGCGACCCCGCCGTAATTGCCAGCCTTCAGGAAGGAATAGATGATCATCACGAGCAGCGGCCCGGAGGCAGCAAAGAACAGCACGATCAGTGCCGGCGTGTTCAACAACCACTTGGCTCGGATTTCCCGCCGCCGTGCTTCCTCGACCAGACTGGTCGCGTCCGTTACGCCGGTACGGCCCGGTCGGTTTGTCGTCACCTCACTCATGTCAGTCCTTCAACACTTGCAGGGCGCGCGGCTGCAGCTTGACGCCAACAACGTCGCCGGCCTTGAAGGCGGCCTCGCCGCCGCGGACATTTTGGACCCGCGCGACGAAAGGCGCCCCGCCGTCAACCTCGATGTGATAGTGGGTATCGGTGCCGAAATAGACGACGTTTTGCATCTTGCCGGCCAAATCGGCCGACGCCGCATCCGCCGTCACGGTCGCATGTTCCGGCCGCAGGGCCGCGGTCGCACGTCGACCCGGCGTGACCGTACCGTCCCGGGGCGCATCTGCCTCGACCTCCCTGCCGGAGGACAGTTTGAGCGTCACCGTGTTCCCATCCGCCGAAACGATCTCAACATCCAGGAAATTCGTGTCGCCGATAAAATCCGCTACAAAGCGTTCGGCCGGATGGTCGTATATCTCCCGCGGGGATCCGAGCTGCAGCACATGGCCCGATTGCATCACCGCGATCCGGTCCGACATCGTCAGGGCTTCTTCCTGATCGTGGGTGACAAAGACGAAGGTGATACCGGTCTCGTTTTGAAGGCGCTTCAGTTCGATCTGCATTTCTTTTCGAAGCTTGTAGTCGAGCGCGGACAGCGGTTCGTCGAGCAGCAGCACCTTGGGATGCGGGGCAAGCGCGCGGGCAAGCGCGACGCGCTGTTGCTGCCCCCCGGAAATCTGGTCGGTTCGACGATCCTTAAGGGCTTGCATTTGGACCAGTTCCAGCATTTTGGAAACGGTCGCCTCAACCTCCTGCTTCGGCTGCCCCAACATTTCCAGGCCGAAGCCGATATTCTGCGCTACTGTCATATGCGGGAACAGAGCGTAGCTCTGAAAGACCGTGTTCACCGGCCGTTTGAAAGGCGGCAGCCCGGATATGTCCGCGCCGTCCAAGTATATCTGTCCATACGTAGGGTGGTCGAACCCCGCAATCATGCGCAGTAGAGTGGTCTTCCCGCAGCCGGATGGTCCAAGAAGGGTCAGGAATTCGTTTTCGCGGATGGAGAACGAGACGTCATCGACCGCGCGGACTCCTTCCTGACCACTACCGAAAACTTTCGTAACGCCGCGAACCTCAATTGCATATCGGCCTTCATCGACCAATGGTCCACGTGCGGATAATGATCCGTCGCTCTCTGTCACCCTCAACTGCCCCCAAACTGCATCACCAAACAGGATCGTCTTTTTTTCGGTTCAATGCACTTGAACCGCGATCTCGTATGAAATCCTAGGCGCAACGCTTAGGCCGGGTAAATACCCCTATAGGGATATTGCTATTATCAAACTCGGTCCGTCCCCACTGTTGAAAGAAACAATGCAAACAGCTCGTTTTGAGACGAAATGCCGAGTTTGCGGTAAATGTTCTTACGGTGGATTTTCACGGTGCCCTGCTTGATGTCGACGTTCCGTGCAATGGATTGCGAGGAATGCCCCTTCAAGATTAATCCGGCGATCTCGCGCTCCCGCTCGGTGAGAACGTCTTCTCCGAAATGCGCGAACGCGGCTGCGATACCGGGGCCCTGGGCCGCGTCGTCCCCCGCTATCTCGGCTTGCGACGGCATCCGGTCGGCGAAATGTCGCCGGTTCAGCGCGGCGGCGACAGGCAGGACTCGACGCAAGGCGGCAATATCCCGTGCGCTGAAACGGGGATCGTCCCCTGTGCGGCCGATGGAATAGAACAAGGTCGATCCGTCCAGGAGGCCAATCAGGATAGCCACTTCGTCCTGCAATCGGATTGCGCGGTAGTACTCCCGGAAATAGGTCGATTGTGGGAACCGATCCGGCGCCGTCTCACGCAAGCGCAGGACGGCATCGCCCTCCAGATCTCGAGCAACCGTATAGAAGGGATCTAGAAGATAGGCACCGTCGAGCCAACGGTCGATGACGACCGACCGGCGTTCGGCGCGCACATTGTCATAGACGTGCTCGGGGCGTTTGGTGCCGTTCAGGATGGTCAGGAAACATCCGCGAAAAGGCGCCACGCATCGCAGATAGTCAAGTGTCGTGGGAACGAAGTCGGCCATGCCGATACTGGAAATGGCGCGGGCCAAAAATGTTTCCGCGCTGTCCTCAGGTTCGCTGTCATCGCGATACATCCAGAATTCGACCTTTCCTGCCGCCTTCTCCCCAAGGCTTGCTTACCACGGTTCTGGTTGCGCCATATGCTAAGCCATACGGTCAGCATGGCAAACTGTCGGGCCATGGCATGGCATACTCGTTCAACCCCGGTCACCGCCCACCGCAACATCGTAATAGGCAAAGAAAACAGCAAAAAACTCGCAGCCGTAGCCTTTCATTGGAACGCCTTTCGGGCGTGTCGCCCAGTTCGCGACATGAGCGAACCTGGTTCGACCTTTTTAACCCGCCGCATCAATACAGACCGGCGGGCGGCGATCGAACCACGGCCGCGCCCTTTCCAGGTCCGCGCAGAGCGTCATCAACATCTCGTCTTCGCCGAAAGGTGAGGCCAAATGCACACCGACCGGCAGTCCGGTCTCACTCCAATGCATAGGTACCGATGCCGCAGGTTGGCCAGTGGCGTTGAAGGCCGCCGTGTAAGGCGAATAGGCGAAAATCCCATTCTCGCCCAATCGATAATCGACATAGCTTTCGCGGCTGTGATTGAACCGACCGATCCGGGCTGGCGGCTCAGCAAGGGTCGGCGTAACCAGGATATCGTAGCGAAGGAAGAAGGCGGCTATTTCCCGGCCATAGGCATGAATCTTTTCAACCGCTTCCAAATACTGGTCTCCTGAAATGGTCCTGGCATACCGGCAGGCATCGACCGCTACCGGCTCCAAATCGCCTTGCTGCAGGTCCCGACCTTTTCTCGCAAGCACCTGGCGTACCCACAATGCCGTGCCGCACGCCACAATCGCAGTCCAGGCCTTCATCATGCCGACCGTATCCGCTTTCGGCAGGGCCTCTTCGACATGATGTCCCATGTCTTCCAGCAGTTTAACCGTTTCCAGCACGGCTTTTGCACAAGCGGGATCAATCGGGTCGCCGGTCAACGTCGTCGTAGCGAAAGCAATGCGCAGCGGCCGCGATGTCACCTTGGCGGCTTCCGCAAAACTGCCTTTCAGCGGCGGCGCCGCATAGGGTGCGCCCAGATCAGCGCCTTGCGTGGCATCCAGAAGCACCGCGGTGTCGCGAACCGACCTGGTCAGGAATCCGTCGATTGCCATGCCGGCCCAGCCCTCTCCGGAATTCGGGCCGTCGGGCAACCGGGCCCTGGTCGGTTTGAATCCGAACAAACCGCAGGACGACGCCGGAATCCGAACCGACCCGCCACCATCCGAGCCATGTGCCGCCGGCACGATACCAGCCGCCACTGCCGCGCCGGAACCGCCGGACGACCCGCCGGGCGTATGGTCCAAATTCCATGGGTTCCGTGTCGGGCCGCCATAAACGGCCGCTTCCGTCGCCGCCCCGACGCCGCCCTCAGGCGCGGTTGTCCGCCCGAACAACACGACACCCGCCTTGAGCAAACGGTCGACGATAGAGGAATTGCCGGAATACTGCGTATCCTTGAGCAGCATCGAACCGTTATGCCCCGGGAAGCCGACCGCCTCCGCGCCCAGATCCTTCAGCAGGAACGGCACCCCGTGCAGCGGACCGCAGGGAAGGCCGCGGGCAATGTTCTCACGAGCCCTCGCCTCCTGCATCATGGTCACGGCGTTGAGTTTGGGGTTCAGCGCATGCACGCGTTCCAAGGCCGCGTCGAGCAATTCGCCCGGCGATACCTCGCCGGACGCAACCAGCCCTGCCAACCCCGTGGCGTCAAAACTTTCGTATTGAGCGAACGCGCTCATTTGCCCCCTGATCCTTGCCTCACTACTGAACGCTCGCCCAATATGAGGTCACAACTACCCCGCGCTTGGCAAGCCGCTAACCGGCGCTTCGACCGCCTTTTTCGCACCGCAATATCCACTTATTGAGTAAAATGAACTCGCCTACCGCAGCTTGTGGTAACACGATACGGCAATCGTCCTTATGCCATTTCCTTGACGTCCAGCACGGCCTGCGCCCATTGCATCGGCCGTTCTTGCGGTAGGTTATGTCCCGCCTGTTCGAATATCCGATGTTCGTGTGGTCCGGAGAATTTGACTGCATGTGCCGCGGTGCCTGTGTTTACCCCATCCATGTCGCCGTCGATTGATATCGTCGGCACGGAAATCGGCGGCTGCGCCACGAGTTGCGTTTCGATATGGGCTACCGCGGGATCGCCCGGAACGAGGCCGAAACGATGACGATAAGAGTGGATGACGACGTCGACGAAATCCGGGTTATCGAAGGAAATCGCGGAACGTTCGAACGTATCCTGGTCAAAATTCCATGTGGGCGACCACATTTTCCACAGCAACCGGGCAATGTCGCGCCGATCGCGTTCCAGCCCCCGCCTTCCGCGTTCGGAATGGAAAAAATACTGATACCAGCATGTCGCTTCTTCCGCTGCGGGGGCTGGTTCCCATGATTTTGCAATATTCTGGATATTGTACGAGTTCCCGGAAACCAGCCCAAGAACACGGTCAGGCCACAAGGCGGAGACGATACAGGCGGCCCGACCGCCCCAGTCGTAGCCGCCCAGGAATGCACGTTCGATTTGAAGCGCATCCATCAAGGCCAGCAAATCGGCGCCCAGCGCGGCCTGCTCTCCCGAGCGCGGCGTATCATCGGACAGGAAACGGGTCGGCCCGTAACCACGCAGATAGGGGATGATCACAAGTGCGCCTTCCTTGGCAAGAAGGTCGGCGACATCGTCATAGGCATGGACATCATAGGGGAAACCATGCCCCAGAATACAGGGCCACCCATCGGGCGGCCCGACACGCCGATACGCCACCTCCAGAACTCCGGCCTCGGTCCTGTGGATCGTCATCAGCTATCTTTCCGGGTTTTGTTCTTCATGCCCATTCGATTCCGTTTCGAGGTCCTGCCTCCATCCAGGCGGCGAAAGCAAGAAAAGGTGTATTCCTGGTTCGTATTGCGTGTTTCTGCCACCGGTCGTGAACGATCATCGTGCCTGGAGCCACATCGAACCATTCCCCGGAATCCAGGGTCCATTGAACGCCGGAGGTCAGAACGAGATAGACCTCGCGCGGTTCATGACGGTGATCGGGATAATGGACATTCGGTCCCAAAAGCATGAAGCCCGCCATCGGCGCTTCGCAAACGATCGGCCCATCCGGGCCGGAGAATGAGGCATAGGCATAGCCATCCAGAAAAGCCCGGCTGCTGTTCTCTTCCGTGTAGCCGGAGTTCTGAGACCACTCGATTGCCCCTGCAAGCGCGCCAAAACTATCCGCAAGACCGGCCAAATTCCACGCGGCCGCGGCTTCCAGGGCGTGGGGTAAATGTCTCAACACCGGAAAATCCGTACCGACCCGACCGGTGCGAAGAGGGACATCCTTCGGCACGGTTTCGGGACGCCGAATGCGCGTTCCGGTGACAGCGTCCACCCGTGCTTCGACCTCGCGCCAGGAATGATCCAGCACATTTTCGATTGTCGGAATCAAGGCGGGTCCTTCGCGACATTTTGCTTTCTGAAATCCTTAGGCCAGTTTTGCCGAGACACAAGCATCTTGATTTTTCCCGAATAAGAGATTTTATTTCAAATATGGAACATTCAATTCCAAACGATACGGATATCGACAACAGGCTGGCGGAGAGGCTTCGGGGGTTGCGCATCGCACGGGGATGGTCCCTGGATGACCTCGCAGCACGCAGCGGCATCAGCCGCGCGACGCTTTCACGCCTGGAAAATGCGGCCGTCAGTGCCACCGCCGCTGTGCTCGGCAAGCTCTGCGCTGTACATGGCCTCACGCTGTCACGCTTGATGCATCTCGTTGAGCAGGATTTCGTGCCGCTGGTGAAACGGTCTGACCAGACCGAATGGTCGGACACGGAGGCTGGCTTTACCCGCCGCATCGTTTCCCCACCCTCGGATTCCCTGAGCGGCGAGGCCCTGCACTGCCATTTGGAGCCGGGCCGACGGATCGCCTATGACGCATCGCCCCGGCCCAGGATGGAACATCACCTTGTCCTGCTGAACGGCCGGATGACGATAACAATCGAGGGGTCCGAACATCAATTGGAGGCGGGCGATTGCCTACGATACCGATTGGACGGTGCAAGCGCCTTCGATACCCCGGCCGATACAGCCGCAGAATATCTGTTGTTCATCGTTTGAGGACCATATGGACGAGACCGTGAGAATAGATCGCATGTCCCTGGCAGAACTGGATCGGGATCTGACCCAGCTTGGCGAGATGCTGCACGCCGTGGTTCATGACGGCGCCAGTATCGGGTTCGTTCTGCCGTTCTCCGAAGCCGAGGCCAAAGATTTCTGGACCGAAAAGGTCAGGCCGGAAGTCGCCAGAAATCGACGGCATCTGTTCGTCGCCCGACTTGGCGGGGCGATCGCAGGATCGGTTCAGCTGGCCCATGGCATGCCCGCCAATCAGCCGCACCGAGTAGACGTGAACAAGCTGATGGTCCACCCGGATTTCCGTCGGCGCGGAATCGCCAAATTGCTGATGACTGCGTTGGAGGAAACAGCCCGCACCATGGCCCGAAGCCTGATCACGCTGGACACACGCACCGGCGACAAAGCAGAGCCTCTCTATACGGCTCTCGGATACCGGACCGTCGGTATTATCCCGAACTTCTGCCGGGACACGAAGGAACCTGGTCGGCTGGACCCGACCACCATCATGTACAAGGAAATCTGAACGGGATCGTTCAGCCGCGTGCTTTGCGCGCCTCTTCGATGATCAAGGCAATCCCTCGTTCGATCGGAAATTGCGGCTCGTAACCCAATTCCTTCCGGGCGCGAGAAATGTCGAGCGCCCCCTTACGGGCGGAGAGGATTTTGCCGTCCAGATAGTAGGGTCCCGGTTCAATTCGAATGGATGACCCGGGAACACTTGCATTCACAAGCTCGGCGACATCCCCCAATGTGGGAGCAACACCTGTCGCGACATTGTAGGTATCGAAACGATGATCCGGTTTGTTCAGGGCCAGAACGAGGCCGCTGACCGTATCGTCGATATAGACCTGATCGACCGCGAAATCGCCGCCACAGGGCTCAATCAGCGACTCGCCGCGCAGCGCGGCGTCCACATAGGTCTTCGGCATACGTGGACGCGGGAGGTTCGGCCCATAGACCCAACAAGTCCGGACATGAATGCATTCGATACCGTGGTTGCGACTGTAGACGCGGGCAAAGTTTTCCGCCGCCAGTTTGGTCAAACCATAGACGCTGGTCGGCCGCTGCGGATGGTCTTCTGAGATGACCGAAGTTTCAAAGTCACCGTATGTCTCTTCGGTCGATACGTGAACCATGCGTCCAACGCCGGCAATCCGCATCGCCTCCAGCAGGTTGGCCATTCCTTCTACGTTGACGCGCGTCACCTTGGCCGGGATATCCGCGCACTGCAGAACACCGACAATAGCGCCGCAATGAATGACAGCGTCCGGTTTTGCCTGGACCACGACCTCGCGAATACTGTCGGAGTCGGTTAGATCCGCCACGCGGTTTTCGAGTCTGGTTTTTTGCTTGGCAAGCGCTTCCATCTCCGGATTGACGAGAAGGTCGACCGAAACCACGTCGTCGCCTTGGGACAGCAGCCGCCGTACGACGGCAGCCCCGAGCCAGCCGGAGCCGCCGGTTACGAGAACTTTTTTCATTGTCTTCATTCCTGTGGTGTCTGGTAAGGACGACTCATCCCTCGGTTTCGATATATTGCCGCAGGCTGTGTTCGGCGACGAAGCCCAATTCCTGCGCTGCCTTCGTCGTGTCGTAGAGCCCCGCATAAGGCGCCCGCGCATAAATCGATGCGTCCCGAACCTCTATGGCGTCTCCATGCAGACGTTTGGCGCGATCGAGGGTCGGTTCAGGTGAGAAGGTCTCACCGGACGAGAGGAAATAGGCCTTGAGCGTGCCCGGCGGCAGGTCCAGTTCCAGGGCAAGCTTGAAGGCGCGCGCCAGGTCGCGCGGGTCGATATAGTTGTAGAAGGCCCCGCCGCCCGCGCTGGACGGACCACCGGCCGGGGTTCCCTTGTAATTTGCCGGAGCGGCGTGGCGGGCCCGGATTTCCCCTTCCATTTCCGGATAGGCGACAAAGACGGTCCGCAACGCCACGGTCGTCATGCCCCAATGGGTAAATGAGCGTGCTATATCCTCGCCCAGAACTTTGCTCAAAGCGTAGGGGTCGGTCGCCCGCAACGGATGATCCGTATCGACGGGCATGTAGCTGGGCGGCACCATCGCCCCCTCGCGCACCGTATAACCGACGACGGAATCACTCGAACAGAAGACGATTTTCTTGATCCCTTCCTGGCGAGCAGCCTCGTAGACTTGCCAGGTCCCCATCACGTTCGTCTGCAGGATTTCCTCGCCTGTTCCCTGCCAGATATTCGCACGCGCCGCTGTATGGATCACGACGCCTGCACCCTTCATGGCACGTGCGACATCCGCGCCCGACGTCACATCGCCGATGACCCAATCGCAGGCCTCGCTGCCTTCGCGCAAATCGAATCCGCGCACGGGATAACCGGCCTCGCGCATTTCCCGAACCAGATAGCATCCCATAAGCCCGGCGGCGCCGGTGATCAGAACCAGTGGTTTGTCGTTCATAATTTCCCCCCGTTGTTATCGAACGGCCCGTTACCGTTTCATTTGTGCTTCCCGCACCAAGGCTGTCAGACGGTAGAACCCGTGCGCCATTTTCGAATACGGCGTCAGCAGGAAAAACGTGAAGACCGCAGCCAGATGCAAAGGCAGCATCCACTCGACCAGGGCCGTACCCGATACAAAATAGAGAACAAGGCCCGTTGCGCTGACGAAGAAGAGCAGCAGGATGAAAGCCATTTCACCGCCCCAGACGCGGGCGGTCCCCAATGCGGGATCGGCCTTCGTCTTCAGGTAGGCCAGTTTCGCCGTACCAAGACACAATAGGATGCCGCCCGTCAGCCCGAGTATCTTCGGAAGACTGAACAGGGGATAAGGCGCCGGCATGTCGAAAAGGTAATGCAGAACGGTCGCAACCGATGTAGCGGCGAAGCACAAAAGGAACCCGTACATCGCTGCCTGATGGGCATAGCGACGGGTATTGGTATAGCGATCCGTCTTTTCAAAGTTGCAGCCCTGTCCCTGGCCGCCATCCAGATTGCGCAGCGCAGCAGCATCCTTGAACGCCGCGACGAAATGGGCCAAGCGAGCGCTCTGTCCCCCGGTTTCACGCCAATACCGCCTGATCCCAACCGCGATCGCCGCGAAAGGAAACAGAAAAGCGGGGATGAAGATCGAGATCATCGCATTATGCGACATATAGGCATAAAACCCGTCGCCCCCGACCGGCTGGACCGTTTGCATGAACCAAATCGCAAGAAGCGTGACCGCCAGAATCACAGCGAGAACCGCGACACCGCGCTGATGAAACAGTTTTCCGAAGGCCGAGGGGAACGCAAAACGCTCCCAGCTTTCCTGCCGGGCATCGCCCAACGCGGCCGGAATGTTCAGGTCGAATTCATGCGGTGGCGTATACTGGCACGAATAGTAACAGCCGCGGCAATTGTGGCAGAGATTTGCCAGATGAGTGATATCGCCATCGGCAAAGGCCTTCTGCCGGGTCATCGCCGGAAAGACGGAACAAAACCCCTCGCAATACCGGCAGGCATTGCAGACCTCCAATTGTCGGCGTGCCTCGGCAATGGCATCCGTGGACCGGTCGGCCAGGGTAGCAAGATCAAGCGACATAGGCGGCAGCCTCCTTCCCGGCGATACGGCCGAAGACCGTCCCGATCGTCATACCGAACCCGGCGAGATAGCCCTCGCCCAGGATGCTTCCCGCCATGATTTCACCCGCCGCCCAGACATTTTCGTATCGGCCCGCGGCATGGGAAACGCGTGCGGTCTCGTCGACCCGCAGGCCGAGATAAGTGAAGGTCACGCCGGGTCGCAATTGATAGGCGTAATAGGGCGGCGTATCGAGCGGACGCGCCCAGTTCGTCTTGGCCGGCTCCACGCCGACGGTGGCCAGACCATCCAACTCGGTGGGATGGAATTTTCCGTCCCGGCAAGCGGCGTTGAAATTCGCGACGGTCTGAAGGAAATCACCCTTCGGCAGATTCAGGATCGACGCCAGTTCCTCAAGCGTGTCAGCTTTCTCGGGCGGGAAAACCGACGGCATGAAGAGGTCGAAACTTTTACTATCGATGACGGAATAGGCCACCTGGTCGGGTTGGGCCGCGACCAGTCGGCCCCATATCGCATAACGCTTGGGCCAGACGTCTTCCCCTTCGTCGTAAAAGCGCCGGCCATCCTTGTTGACCACGACGGAGAACGGCACGCAATCCAACCGCGTTACGATACCGCCATCGAATTTCGGGGCCCGGCCGTCGATCGCCACCGCATGACATTGGGTCGGGTCTCCAACGCTGTTCGCGCCCTGGTCTAGCATGTCGCGCAGAACCGCACCCTTGTTATACGGCGTACCACGGATCAGGAAGTTCCGGGCCGCAGGCCCCCAGGCGTCTGCGAGCCAATCGATGTTTCCCTGGAAACCGCCGGAAGCAAGGACGGCTGCTTTCCCTTCGATCCGCACGACCTCCCCATCCAAAAATACTTCTACATGGGAAAAGCGGGAGTTCTCGGTCGCGACATGGGAGACATCCGCATCGTAGTAGACCTCAACGCCCAGGTCTTCCGCCGTATTGTAATAGGCGTTCACCAGGGCCTTTCCGCCGCCAAGAAAGAACGCATTGGTCCGCGACAGGGACAATGTGCCCGACAGAGAGGGCTGGAAACGCACACCGTGCTGTTCCATCCAGGGCAAGCATTCCTCAGAGGTTCGGATAACCATGCGGGCCAGGTTTTCGTCGGTCTTGCCTTTCGTGACACGCAACAAATCTTCGAAATACTCGTCCTCTGAATACGCATCCGTCAGCACGGAAAGCGGCCCGCGATGCATGCATCGGAAATTCCTGGTATGGCGGCTGTTTCCCCCGCGATAGTTTTTCGGCGCGCTTTCCAGCACGACGACCCGCGCCCCTTGTTCCGCCGCCGTAATCGCGGCGCAAAGCGCTGCATTGCCACCACCGACAACGACCAGATCCCACTGGATGCCATCGGGCCCGTTACTCTTCATGCTACACCCGCTTATTAATGAAAGCCCGCGCCGTTCATCGGACCGCTTCGCTTTGTAAGTCTGTTTGCTGCATCATGTATACAATGGTATCCATTTGTCGGCAATCAATCGTGAGCCGAAATTCGACACCAACGGGAGGCATATTGATGAGCACGGGTATCCTAGCGCTCTGGAACAACAGAGAGGCCGCACATGCGGATGAGTACGAGGATTGGTACAAGAAAGAACACTTTCCCGAACGGCTCGGCATTCCCGGAATCCTGCGCGGCCGCCGGTACGAGGCGGAAGGCGCCCGACAACGGTTCTTCACCTATTATGAAACGGAAACGCCGGAAACCTTGACCTCGCCGGCCTATCTCGAACGCCTTGAAAACCCAACGGATTGGACCCGCCGGGTCATGAACGACGTCATGCGCGACATGAGCCGGACGGTTTGCAAAGTAGCCCGCCGGGAAGGCGGCCTGCGTGGGGCATTCGCCATTGCGGTGCGGCTCAATTCCGCCGAAGGCGCCGACGATGTATTGAACGACCCCGAAATCCTGGCGCGCACGATCCGCCGTGAGCTGTGGGTCAGTGCCGAAGCCGGCAATGAGCAGACCGCCGAAGAAAAACTGCGCGGCGGAGACGAAAAGATAGCCGCTTGCATCATGGTGGAAACGCTGCGCCAAGCCGATGCCGAAGCCGTCCTTTCCCGCTTGAACAACCTTGTGGGATCGAATGCGCAATCAGGCGAAGTCTATCGATTTCTCTGCGAATTGGAGAGCGGCTCCGTCTGAATTTGGCGGGATCGGCGCGCCCCCGGCGCCGATCCCACATCCCGTCGGATACAGGCGATTCCCTTATACAAGCCCGCCATTCGGCTGAACGATCTGTCCGGCAACCCAGGAAGATTTCGGCGAGGCAAGGAACGCGATGACCTCCGCCACCTCTTCCGGTTTCCCCACGCGATTGAATGGGCTCATTGCCGCCGACCGCTGCACCGCGGCCTCATCCTTGCCGGAACGGAACAGGTCGGTATCGACCGGTCCAGGGGCAACACCATTGACCCGAATACCTCGACCGGCGAGTTCCTTCTGCATCGACCGAAGAAGACATTCGAACGCCGCCTTCGTGGCGCTGTACGGGCCCAAACCGGGCGCCGCGAAACGCACCAGCGTTGTCGTTACACCGATGATCGCACCGCCTTCCTGAACATTCCGCGCCGCATGCTGCAGCACATTGAAAGCACCGACCAAATTCACTTCGACCAGCTTCCTGAAATTGTCGTTGTTGAAATCCGCGACGGGGCCGGGCGGCACATTGATTCCCGCATTGGCTACGACACAATCGGGCGCCGAGCCGAAGTCATTTGACACGGCCGAAAAGACCTTGACGACCTGCGCCGGGTCGGTGATATCGACCTGATAGCCGACAACCTTCGACCCGGACGTGGATTCCTGCTCATCCGGCGGGTTGGACACATAGGTGAAGGCGACATCGAACCCTTGCTCCGCCAGTTTCTGGACCGCCGCGGCGCCGATGCCCCGCGACCCTCCGAACACCAATGCCAGTTTGTTTGCCATGATAATCCTTCTTTCTGCTTGCTTGAATCGTCCAACAATCCATCACGTGGATATCGTGACGATCCTTTCCTCTGTCATTTCCTCGACCGCGTAATGCGGCCCTTCCCGTCCGAAACCGCTGTCCTTCGACCCGCCATAAGGCATAAGGTCGATGCGGGAACTCGATGTCTCGTTGATATGCACACCGCCGACCTCCAAAGCCTTCGCCGCCGCCAATCCATCGGATAAACGGTTTGTGAAAATACCGGTCGCCAGGCCATAAGGGGTCGCGTTGACCAAATCGATCGCTTCATTGATCGAATTGAACGATTTGAGACAAACCACCGGACCAAATATCTCGCTGCAGCCCAGTTTCATGTCATCGGTCACCCCGGTCAGCAATGTCGGCGGAACAACCGTACCCTGACGAGGACCACCTACCAGGCGCCTCGCACCCTTCTCCACGGCCTCCTCGACCCATGCTTCTACCCGGATGGCATCCTCCTCGCTGATCAAGGGGCCCGTCACCGTTCCCTCGATGCTGGGATCGCCATATTTCACCTTTCCAACCAGATCGGTCATACGCGCGGCGACGTCCTCCATGATGGAGGCATGGGCCAGAAGCATTTGAACGGAAGTGCAGACCTGTCCGGCCTTCCGGTATCCAGCCGCGACGATCTTCGGCAGTGCGCGATCCAGATCCGCATCGTCGCACAAGATGGTATAGGCGATGGATCCAAGTTCCATCTGTGTCCGCCGCAAACCGGCAGCCTGCTGGATCTTGCGACCTACCTCTGTACTGCCCGTGAAAGCGATAAACCGTATTCTCTGATCCGCTATTGCCGACTGAACAACGTCGCCGCCGCCGTGAATCACCGAGAGCATCCCTTTCGGCACGCCGGCTTCTACCAGAATCTCCGCCAGCTTGCAGGAGGTCATCGGCGTCGCGCTGGCTGGCTTCAAGATGACGGCGTTCCCTGCCGCCAAGGCGGGACCGACTTTGTGCGTCACCGTGTTCAGAGGGGAATTGAATGGCGTCACCGCCAGGACGACGCCCAGCGGAACGCGCAAGGTGAACCCCATGCGACCGCCCTGGTTAGGAGCGCCGGACATGGGAATGACATCGCCCTTCAAACGCCGCGCCTCTTCCGCCGAGAGAGAAAGTGTTTGCATACACCGCGTCACTTCCCCCAAGGCATCCGATTTGGTGAAGCCGGATTCCAGCTGGATAATACGGGCCAACGATTCCTTTTCGCGCGCCACCATCGCGACGGCACGATCAAGGATTTCGCCCCGTTGGTAGGGAGAAAGGGTATCGGCCCGAAACGCGTCCTGCGCCGCGGCAATCATGGTTTCGATCTGCGCCTGCGATGCGGCGGGCGCTTCTGCAACCTGGGACAAACTGTATTTGTCCAGGACTGTGGATACAGGACCTTCACCAGCCACCCATTCGCCACCGGACAGCAACAGGCACCGGCTGATTTCGGCACCGCCCTGCGAAGTCACAACATCCATCATAACGCCGCCTTCCTCCCCTTATGGTTCACAACCATAGGATTTCCTTGCGATAATCGAGGTCATGGAGCAATGCCTCTGCCTTGCCTTCATGGAAGACGGAGCCGTTTTCCAGCGCATACACCCGGTCGGAAAGCGCCAAAACCAAGTCCAGATTATGCTCCACGATCAAGATCGGCAGATGCTGCCGCAGCCGGTCGAACACTTTGAAAAGGTCTTCAATCACGGCTGGGGCGAGCCCCTCGAATGGTTCATCCAACAAAAGCAGGTTAACATTGCCGGAAAGAGCCCGCGCCACAGCCAGCATTTGCTGCTCGCCTCCGGACAGGAAGTCCGCGTGGGAATTGATCCGTTCCTTGAGCCTCGGAAAGAACTCGAAAATCCGCTCTTCGCTCCAGACCACGCCTGTACTGCCGTCGGTCGCCCGCGCCAGCCGACCCAGTTCCAGGTTCTCCCGAACCGTCATGCCTGAAAAGATGCCGCGTCCCTGTGGAACATAGCCGACCCCTGCGCGGGCGATATCGGGTGCGGCAAGACCGACCAACTCCTTGCCACCGAACTTGATCGACCCGTTCGCAGGCTGCACAAGCCCTGCGATCGACTTCAGGAAAGTGGACTTCCCGGCACCGTTCCGTCCCAAAAGGGCGACAATCTCACCTTTGCGGATTTCGAGTGCCGCATCGTTCAGCACATGGCTCTTGCCGTAGAAGGTATTCAGATCCTTTACCGACAACAGGGTTTGCTGTTTCTCGGTTTCCGCTTTATTGCGGCCGACGATCGACGGCGTTCCCGTTCCTGTATATATTTCCTGAACATGTGTATTCGAGCGAATGTCCTCCGGTTTGCCGGTGACCAGGACCTGCCCCTCATTCATCACGGTCACTTCATGGGAGAAACCGAGAATACGATCAATGTCGTGCTCCACGATCAGGACCGGAATATTCTCGGACATCGTCTTGATCAGGTTGCCAACCCTCTCCCGCTCCGCCGCGGCCAAGCCGGCCAGGGGCTCGTCCAGCAGGATCACCTGCGGTTTCGAGGCCAAGGCAATGCCCAGATCCACCAACCGCTGTCCGCCATATGACAGGTCACCGGCACGCGTCTCCTCAATCCCCTCCAATCCCAGGAATTTCATGAGCTCGGCCGTATCGGCATTGATGTCGCCGTAACTGTCGACATCGCGCCAGAAATTGAACCGCCCCGGATGCTTTGCCTGGGCGGACAGTCGAAGGTTCTCAGCGATTGTCAGACCTTCGAACAGGTTCGTGATCTGGAAGGAGCGCGCCAGCCCCGCATGGCAGATCTCCGCAGGATCCAGTCCCTGGATTTCCCGCCCGAGGAGCTTCACCTTGCCTTCGGTCGGCGCGAACCGGCCCGAAATCAGGTTGAAAAGCGTGGTCTTGCCTGCGCCGTTCGGTCCGATCAGGGCGTGAATTTCACGCGAGGAAAGGCTCAAACCCGCATGCCGTACGGCCTGTATACCGCCGAAATTCTTGGAGACGCCGGTGACCTGTAGAACCTCTGCTTCCTGTGCCTTTGGCCGCAAAAATCCCGGCAGGGAAAGGCCCTGATAGATCTTCCGGCGGCTCATGGCGGAGTCTTCCTCCGGCGGCGGATTCCAGCGGCGCTGAATTTGGCCCCAGATGCCGATCAGACCGCCGGGCGAATACATCACGAAGGCGCAGAAGATCAGCCCGAAATAGAACAACCAGTCGTTCGTCCAGATCGAAAGCCATTCGCGGAACAAAGTGTAGAAGATGACACCGATCGCAGGACCGAGGATATTTCCGCGCATGCCGCCGATCACGACCATGGCCAGCAGCTCACCGGACATTTCGACCGAGGTCGATTCCGAAGTCACGATATAGTGCTGGAATCCTGACAGCGTCCCGGCCAGCGCCGTCACCATGGACGACAGGACAAAGACGGCCAGTTTGTATCGCTGCACGTCATAGCCCTGGAAGGTCGCGCGCTCCTGATTTTCACGGATCGCCACCAGAACATGGCCAAAGGGAGAGTTCACGACACGCATCAGGAACAGAAGCGTCAGAAACCCGATCAGCGCCACGAACCAGTAGTAGGTCATGTTGTCCGACAGATCGAAGGGAAGCAGTGTGGCGCGGTCGAAGCCGCCCAAGCCGTCCTCCCCGCCTGTTACCGCGGTCCACCGGAAGGATATCGAAAAGGTCAGCGCGGAAAGCGCCAGCGTCATCAGGGCGAAATAGACGCCCCGTCGGCGCAGCATCAAGATCCCGACCGCGGCCGACAGCACGCCGACGAAGATGGTTCCGAACAGGATGGGCAGGATTATCTGGCCCTGGAACCAATGTATCTGAGACAACGCGGCTGCATAAGCACCGATACCGAACCATGCGGCATGACCGAAGGAAACGAGACCCGTATAGCCCATCATCATATTCAGGCCGAGGGCGGCGATCGTGAAGACCACGACCATGGTTGCCGTGCTCAGCGTCAGGCCAATCGCCGGCAGGACGAACGGCAACAGGATGAGACCGATAAGACCGAAAAGAAGTGTCCGTGTTTTGGAATTCATGGGATTACCGCTCGAACTTCTCGATCGACTCGCCGAGCAAGCCGCGCGGCCGCACCAGCAGAACAAGGAACATCAGGACATACATCGACGCTTCGGACGCAGCCGGCATGAACTGCACGGTCACACCACGCACGACACCGACCAGCAGGGCCGCCGCGACCACTCCCCAGAAACTGCCCAGCCCGCCGATGATCACCACCACGAAAGCAGTCGTGATGATATCCGCGCCCATCGCCGGCTGGACCGTGGTGATCGGCGCGATCATCGCGCCCCCCAGCGCCGCCAGGCCGACACCCAACATCACCACGGCGGTCATGTAAGGCTGCAGCCGAATGCCCAGCGCGGCGACCATATCCGGCTGTTGAATGCCGGCGCGGACCACACGTCCGAAGGCGGTTTTGTTCAACAGGAACCATACACCGGCAAGGACGATGGCGATGACGAGCAGCATCAGCAGACGGTATTTGGAGAACAGGAAATCACCGACAATCAGGGCGCCGCGGATCTCTTTCGGTATCACGACCGGGATCGGCGCAGCGCCCCAAAGAATTCGAATGGCCTGCTCCATCACCATCGCAAGTCCGAAGGTCACAAGCAGGCTCAGGATCGGATCTTCCCGATAGAAGCGCCGCAGAATGAATCGTTCGAACAGAATCCCGATCAATGCCACGGCAATCGGTGAAATCACGACACCAGCGGTGAAGCCTGTGATCTTGGCGATTTCCAATGAGATATACGCGCCCAGGGCGTAGAACGCCCCATGCGACAGGTTGACGATACCGCCGACACTGAAGATCAGCGACAGTCCCATGGCGATGAGAAGGTAGTAACCGCCCAGAACAAGCCCGTTTACGACTTGTTCCAGTATGAACACGTACTGCATGCCGAGTCCGTTATGTCGTCCCGCCTATAGATGGCGGGCAAGGCAAAAAAGAATGCCGCCGGGCCGGTAGGGTGGCCCGACGGCAATAGAGGAAAGTTAAAGCTTACAGGTCCCGCCTTCGACCGATGGGAAAATCGACTCCAGGGACTCGCCGGCACCCGGGACAGGATCGCCCATAGCCATCGAGTCATAGACGTCTTTGTATGTTCCCTCCGGCTTCGCTTCGAGCGAGTAAGCTTCCTGCATAAGCTGGTGATCTTCCTTGCGGAAATAGCCCGGACGGCCTTTCAGGATGTCGAACTCCGCCTCGGACTCGAAGTAGTTGATGATGTCCTCGCTGTCGGACGAACCGGTTTCCTTGATCGCCTGTACCGCGCATTTAAAGGCGATGTATTCGACCCAGGCGTGGTTTTCGGGGATTTTTCCGTATTTGACCTTGAAGTCGTTGACGAACCTCATCGACCCTTCGGTTTGCAGATCGTGATACCAGATCGCCGGCCACAGACCGGAAAAGTTGCCTGCCCCCGCGGCCCAGATGTTTTCCGTATTCAAGGCGAAGCCCGCCAATTGGAAGGGCAGGCCGAACTCATTGTACTGCTTGATAAAGTTCGAGACCTGGTTGCCGGCTAGGTTGACACAGACCACATCCGGCCGCGCCTGGCGGATTTTCAGAAGGAAGGCACTGAAGTCATTCACGTCGGTGGCGATCAATTCGTCGCCGACATGTTCTGCCCCGTTCGCCGCCATGAAGGTCTTCGCCGCTGCCAGAAGATCGTGACCGAAGACATAGTCCGCCGTCATGGTGAACAAACGCTTTCCCGTAACGAGGTCTTCACGCTTCAGCGCGCCGCCGACGGCATTGACCATTGCCGTATTGGGCAGGTCGGTACAGAACATGTAGCGGGTGCAGCGTTCGCCGCGCAGAACGTCCGACCGCGGCCCAAGCGCCATGAACAGTTTCTTGTTGCGTTTCGCAACTTCGGAAATCGCGAGTGACGAGGCGGAACTGATCTCCCCCATGATGAAGTCGACCTTGTCACGCTCCAGCAGCCGCTGCGCTTTCGTCGCGGCAGTCTCGGGATTGATCGAGTCTTCGGTGCTGAAATCGATTTTTCGACCGTTCACGCCCCCGGCCGCATTCACTTCCTCCACGGCCATGGTGATGCCTTCGACGGCACCGCGACCAAGCGTCCCCAGAAATCCGGTCATCGGTGTCAAGTGTCCGATCCGGATCGGCGAAGACTGTGCACGCAGAATGCTCGGCATGCCCAGCGCGGAAACAGCGGCCGCGCCGGCCCCCAGTTTCAAGGCATGACGGCGGCTCAATGATCCGGACACGCGCCCGGCATCGGATTTCTTGCTAGCCATAAGTATTCCTCCCGAAATCTCATATGGTTGCATTTGACCCCATCCGCCGGACGATGCCGCAGCACCATTCGACCGACTTGGAAGCAACCTTGCCCTGACCCTAGCGACTCCCGGAAAATCGCGGAAATACGGTTTTCCAAGACCCCCTATAAGCTGGACTTATGGCGGCACTCTGGTTCTAATGCGGAATGGATATTCGGCAGCTCAGATACTTTGTAAGGATCGTCGAACTCGGCAGCTTGTCGCGTGCCGCCAAGCAGCTTTATGTCGCCCAGCCGGCGTTGAGCCAGCAGATCGCGAAGCTGGAGGAAGACGTCGGGAAACCGTTGTTGGTGCGGTCTTCCAAAGGGGTCACACCAACCGACAATGGCCGGGCGCTTTACCATCACGCCTGCCTCATCCTGCGTCAGGTCGATCAGGCGATGTCCATAGCACAGGCCGAACATACCACCATCCAGGGCATGGTTTCGGTCGGTCTGCCGGCAACGACTGTCGCCGCCATCGGTGTGCCGCTGATCCAGCGGATCCGCGAACGTTTCCCCAGTATCCTGATCAACGTCGTCGAAGCGATGAGCGGACATATCGGACAGCTTATTCAGCAAAACCAGTTGGATCTGGCCGTGCTGTTTGCGTCGGACCTCGGCGAAGACCTGACCGTGGAGCCGCTGATGGTCGAGGAATTGTTCCTCTTCCTGCCAAAACACAGCGACCTCGTTCCACCGGATCGCACCAGCGTCACCTTGGAGGAGGTTGCATCCCTTCCGTTAATACTTCCAACAAGTAATCATGGACTCAGGAAGCGCATAGCCATCGAGTTCGAGAGCCGGGCCATGCATATCAATACTGTGGCGGAGATCGACTCTCTCGCCCTGTTGATGAACTGCGTCTACGAGAATATCGGTGCGACGATCAAGCCCATGGGGGCGATCATGCAGGAGGGGCAGCGTGGCCGTGATTGGCGCTGCCTACCGATCTCCGACGCGCAGCTTCGGCGCAGCAACTTCCTTTATTCCCTGCCGCCCGAATCCTGCACCACCGCGGCGACGGTCGTCGCGGGAGAGTTGAAGGAAACCGTTCGGGAGTTGATCGAGAACCCGCAATGGCGTGGTTTCGAACTGACGCCGCAAGACAAAGCCCAGGTTGTTTTCGCAGCCTAATCCACACCGGCATTGCTATTCCCCAAGGCTGTAGAGAGGGCATTTGCCGCTTTTCTCAAGGCGTCGGTCTTAACGGCCGCTTCTTCCTCCCCCATACGCCAGACAGGGCCGGAAATCCCCATCGCGGCGACGCAACGACCTGCAAAATCCAGAACCGGAACGGCGACGCAACGGACATCGCTGTCCAATTCCTGGCGGTCATAGGCGATATCGGTTTCCCGGATGGTCTTCAGTTCCTTGCGCAGGGTTTTGGCATTTGTGATCGTATTCTCGGTGAAGGGGGCGAAATCCACTGCATCGAGAATCCAATCCAGGTCTTCTTCGCTGCATTGTGCCAACAGCAGCTTTCCGATCGCCGTCGCATGGGCCGGCCGCACGACACCTGCCCGCTCCGACATCTGAAGCATACCGGTCGCGGCGGTCCGGCCGACCAAAACGATATCCGCGTTCGACCGAACGGCGAGATGCGCTGCCTCTCCCGTTTCCTTGCTGAGGCGTTCGAGGATCGGCATGCCCAGGGCCAGTAGCGCGGTTTCATCCAACGCACCGGCAGCCAGGACAAACAACCGATTTCCTATGCGATATCGCTTCCCTTCATCCTGACGCATCAGGAACCCCACTGATTCCAGGGTCTTCACGAGATGAAAGGTCGTGCTGGTATGTAATCCGACCTTCTCGCTCAACTCCCCCAGACCGATGCCGGAAGGCCCCGCCGCCGCCACAGCATCCAACAGGGCCGAGGCACGTTTGATCGATTGTATGCCGTCCCGTTCGGCGGACGCCTTCTTCGATTTTGCCGCCGTGCCCTGTTTTGCCTTAGTGGTCGTTGGAGCCATGGCTCACCCTGCTTTGTGGTTTCCGGCCGGTTCGCCGTTACTCATCCGTGACCGGCGTGGTCACGACGATGAAGGTTAGATCGCCAAGACCGGTATTCACAATCGAATGCCAGGTTCCGGGCGTGATGAAAATGACGTCATGCTTGCGAACGACGCGCTTTTCGTCATCGATCTCCATCAGCCCCTCCCCGTCCAGGATATGGTAAACCTGCTCCTGGACCTTGTGGACGTGGCGCTCGACATAGCCCATCGGTTGATAGGTCGAAATCCGATAATCGACCTGGCGGGAACCGGTCGTCTCGGGATGGACCAACGCCTTGGACAGCGCCGATCCGAAATGCCCCGGGAACTGCTGCCACGGTTCCTCGGCAATGTTGCGGATACTGGATTTATAATCGTCAGCCATCGGTGTTTCCTCTTTTCGCTCTGCTGTCTGCTATTTGGTCGGATCAAGGGCGCCAGGGTCCACCGAAGACCGGCTCCTTCGGAACCAGCGGCGGTAGTTCCCATGAACCGGTGGACGGCGGACGGATATCTGCATCCACATGAACGTCGATCAGTGCCGGTTTGTTCGAGGCAACCGCCTGTTCCAGCGCACCGGCGAAATCCTCCGACTTCGTTACCGTATATCCCGCAACACCCGAGGCGCGCGCCCAAGCGGCGAAATCAGGATTGTAAGGTTCGCGATTTTCGCCCTGATAGAAACCGGTGCCATACTCACGTCCATCGAAATAGGCGTATTGCAGGTCCCGGATCGCGCCCCAGGCGAAGTTGTTCCAAACGACCCAAACAACGGGAATATTGTATTCCACCGCGGTGCAAAGCACATGCGGCACCATGGTGAAACCGCCATCCCCGCAAATTGAAACGCAAACCCGATCGGGCGCGGCCAGCTTGGCCCCCATGATGGAACTGGGACCGAAGCCCATGCCGGAATACCCCCAGGTGTTCAGCATGCTTTGCGGGCGGCGCGCTTCCCAGAACTGCATGAACCAGTTGTGATGGATGCCTGAATCCAGCGAGATGATGGCATCATCCGGCAGCACCTTGCGGCAATCGGCGACAATCCGTTCCGGCCGGATCGGAGAGGCATGTTCAGCGAAGTTCGGAGCGATGAATTCTTCCCATTCCTTGCGCCAGCCAGCGATTTCCGATTGCCATTCGGCAAGGTTGTCTGCCCCGGGCGCGTTCCTCCGGTCGACCTCGGCCAGGATCTGCAGCAGGAAGGCCCTCGCATCGGCGAGGATGGGAAGGTCCGGCGCATAGTTCCGCCCGATTTCAGCGTGATCGACATCCACATGGATGAGCTTCGTCGTTGGGAAATTCCACGAATAGCCCGGCTTCCAGGACGAGGCGGAGCGGTCGTCGAACCGCGCGCCGATGGCCAGGACGAGGTCCGCGTGCCGCCCGGCCTGGTTGGCCTGATAGGCGCCGTTCCGTCCGATAAAGCCGAGGGAGAGCGGGTCCCCCATATCGATGCAGCCCATGCCGTTCGGCGAACTGATGACCGGAACGCCGAGCCGCTTGGCAAGCGCGGTCAATTCCTTGCTCGCCTCTGACAAGGTGACGCCATGTCCGATGAAGATGACCGGGCGTTTCGCAGCCAGCAGCCAGTCGGTAGCCTTGGCGACGTCTTCCGTGCTGGCGCCGCTTCGGCGCTTGCCGAATGCGCTACCCGCGGGTTCGTCGTCGACCTCCGCTTCTTCCTGAAACAGGTTGTAGGGAATATCCAGGTTCACGGGGCCGGGACGTCCCGTGGTCATGGTGCTAGCCGCCTGCCGCATGGTAAGCGGCAGCATTTCCACCCGGCTGGGCTGGAAGCTGCGCTTCACGACAGGCTTGATGACGTTATTGAAATCGGCCTGATGGTGCATGTTCAGTTCTTGAAACGGGCCGCGGTTGAACTGCGAGGTCGGGACATTGGCCGTCATGGAATAAATGGCGGAACTGTCCGTCTGGGCCACTGCCAGCGCCATGATCTGGTTCGCGGATCCCGGTCCTGTGGAGGTCAGGGTTGCCGCCGGCTTGTGCGATACGCGGAAGAACCCGTCGGCCATATGGACCGCGGTCTGTTCATGACGCGGCGACACCAGGGATATCTGGTCACGGACGTCGTAGAGGCAATCGAGCAGCCCGATATTCCCGTGCCCGCAGATCCCGAAGACATGGTCGATGCCTTCCTTGATCAATCCTTCGGCGATGATCTCGCCGCCTTTTCTCTTGCTCATCGGATTCGTCCCTGAGGTTTAGCTGTTGTCAGAAGTTGGGCAGCATGCCGCGCGGCAACCCACCCGAAAGTCATAGCCTGGCCAAGTTGGCCTCCGGCACCGGGATATTCTCCGCCGAAGGCGGATTGCATGTCGTTGCCGCAAACGTATAGGCCCGGGATCGGCGTGTCGTCGGCTCTGAGAACCCGGGCTTCCGTATCGGCGCGCAAACCGCGACTCGTTCCCAGCGGCGTGGGATACAGGGCGACGGCATAGAACGGGCCGCCCTCGACCGGGCCAAGGGACGGGTTCGGACCGTGCGAGGAGTCCCCGTTCCCCCTGTCATAGATCGTTTCCCCGCGATGGAAGTCGTGATCGACCCCTTGCAGGGCGAACTCGTTGAAACGGTCCACGGTCGCGGTCAGCGCTTCCGGCGGCATGCCTAATTTTTTCGCCAGATCATGCAGTGTCTCAGCCTCCGTGAGATAGCCGCTCTCGACATATTTTTTCAGGCTCGGTGTGCGTGGGCGGATCAGCCCCAATCCGTATTTCCGAATGAAATCTCGTCCGCAGATCATCCATGCCGGGATTGCAGTGCGTTCCTGATTGGCCCTGTACATGCCGCGCACGAATTCATGATAGGAGACGCCTTCGTTGACGAAACGGCGACCGGTGGAATCCACCGCGATGGTGCCCGGCTTCGCCCGGTCGAGCACGATATGCGGATAGACCGCGGTCGTTCCATCTGCGCGTTTGGCGACGGAACTGGGAAACCACAAGCCATTGTCCATTCCCGAACCGCCAAGTGCCGCCCCCGCCGCCATCGCCAGGTCCAAGGTCGACCCGACACAGCCCGGCCCGGCCGGCGTATACTCCGGCGTTGGTTCCGGCAGTTCATTCTTCCGCCATTCCGCACTGGCGGGAAAACCACCGCCGGCTAGAATGACGGCGCAGCATCGCACCGACTGTGGTACTCCGTCGGCCATACTGAGCTCCACGCCCGCGGCCTTATAGTTCTCCATGACAAGCCGCGACACAGTCACGCCTGTCCGGATATCGACATCACGCAGGAGACATTCCTTGAGAAGGCGCGCCACCAAAGCATTTCCAAGCACCAGGCGCGTGCCGCGTTTGTAGGTCAACCGTTCCGCCAAGTATCGGCCAACCAAACGCGCGCCGAGCAATGCCCCTCTGAAAGATCGGTCCGCTTTCAATAGCAATGCCGCTTCGGCCCGCGTCACCATCATGCCGCCGAAAACCATCAGTTCCGGCATCGGCGCGGCCAACTCATCGAACCACCGGCCCAGTTCCTTGCCGTCGAATTCCTCCGGCTCCAAAGGCCGCCACCCCGGTGCCGCGCCGGGCAGATCCTGTCGGTAATCCGGCGCCCCCGTGAACGGTTTGAAACGCAATCCGGCCTTTCGGTTTAGATCTTCCAGCATCGCCGGTCCCTGGTCCAGAAACCGCATCCACATGTCCTTCGGCCCACGGCCTGAGACCAAGGATTCCAAATAACGCTCGGCGGCCTCCCGGTCGCCCAAATGACCTGCGGCACGCATATACATGTTGTCGGGAATCCAAACCGTGCCGGATGACCGCGCACTGGTTCCGCCGATCACCGCCTGCGACTCCAGCACCAGGCAGGACAATCCGTTCAGTGCAGCAGTCAAGGCCGCCGTCAAACCGCCAGCACCGCTGCCCAGGACGATGACGTCCACTTGGTTGGGCATACTGGTTTCTGCATTTGACGGAACCACGGTCACTCCCTTCGCCACACAATCGTTTTTGCGATGTGATCTATTTTTTCATAATGAGAAAACGTATTTCATATTGTCAATGCATTTTGCGCAAAGAAAAACGCCGCGCCTTTACGGCACGGCGTATTGAACTGCCCTTGTCGCCCCAACTAAAGCATCAGGCGCCGACACTCATCGCCAGAACCCTGCTGATCTCCGTCAGCGATCGCCCAGACTCTTTTCGCCACAGGTTGAAAGCTTCCTGAACCGCCGTCATGTCACGTTTCGAACTTGGCGCTTTTGCCACGACGCCTTCCGCGATCAGTCGGGCCGTGACGTCATTGGACAGAATGAAGCTGTCCTTGCCCATGGACCGAAGGACACGCTGACCGGTGACACCGCCCAGCCGCGACCCGCGTTTCTTCAGGAATGCCAGCAAACCGACATAGTCATCATCCGGCCAATCCGCGAAAAACCGAGCGGCACTGCCGTGCGTATCGGCCAGTTCGACAAGAAAAGCGGCATTCTCCACCACGGCCTTGATCTTGGCGCCGTTCCGAACGATCCGTTTGTCCGACAGCAGACGGTCAACGGTCTCCCCATCGTAAAAAGCAACGCGTTTCGGAACAAAGCCGTCAAACGCCTCTTCGAATCCCTGCCACTTCGCCTCGATCACTTTCCAATTGAAGCCAGCCTGGAACAGACATTTGGCCATGGTCGAGAGCCAGCGATCATCCTTGGTTTCAGCCAGTTGTTCCGTCGCCATTGGACGGGCCAGCATCGTCTCCAGCGCCGCCTCGCCACCCTTTCGCTCGGCGGCAATCCGATAAATTTCGGCGAAGTCACGCATCAGGTCAGATCCTTTCGCATATCCAGTCCGGCCTGCGCCGCCGCGTCTGTCCGATTAGATTGCCCCACCCGCTAACCACGCCCCCGATAGGGCGGCACGCCTTGATCCGGCAGCCAGACACCGTCCGGAACCGGACCGGTCTGATAAAAGACATCGATCGGGATCCCGCCGCGCGGATACCAATAGCCGCCGATCCGCAGCCACCGGGGCGACAGTAAATCCACGAGCCTTTTCGCGATCATCACGGTGCAATCTTCGTGAAACGCGCCGTGGTTCCGAAAGGATACAAGGAAGAGCTTCAAGGATTTGCTCTCCACGATCCATTCGTCGGGAACATAGTCGATGACCAGATGCGCGAAATCCGGCTGTCCGGTCATCGGGCAAAGCGACGTGAACTCCGGGCAAGTGAACCTGACGACATAATCGACGTCCTGCTGTCCGTTGGCCACACGTTCCAGTTCGGCGGAATCGGGCCCGTCCGGCAATTCCGTCTTTCCACCCAACTGCGACAGAGTCGCGTATCGATCTTCACCCGATTGAGTCATCGTATCTTTCCGTCCGTTCCCGCGCCCAGGATACGGAACGTCCTGTCCCGCTCTTCCCTGGAATGAGCGCCCCAATAACGCCTGCGGTTCGGGCCGGCAAGCTTTGGCCCGGCCGTTTGTCCGGGAACACGCAGCTCCTTGACGTCATAAATCGAGCGATACACCGGGCGCACCGTCCTGATTATGGTTCGGATCGGACAAAGGCTCCGCGCAGCAGATCAGAACCTCACCCTCCGAGACAGGACCAGTCGGCGGTGTCACATAATGCACCTGCCCGCTCAGCAAACGGGTGGCACAGGAACCGCATGTGCCGGATCGACAGCCGAAGTCGGGCGCCAGGCCCGACGCCTCGGCAAAATCCAGCAAGGATCCCGCGCCGGGCGTCCATTCGCCCGATACACCTGATGTGGCGAAACTGACCTGGACCGGCTTGTCTGCCCGCCGGTCGTTTATCGATGCGGCTTCGTGCACGGAGGAGTTCTTGACCGTCGACGGACCGAAGCTTTCGAACTTGATTCGGTCATCGCGGACGCCGAGTCCCTTCAGGCCGTCGACCATCGACTGCATGAAAGGACCCGGACCACAGATGTAGAAATCGTAGTCGTCGAAACGCAAAAGGCTCTTGAGCAAGGCGAGATCCACTTGGCCGTTGCTGTCATAGGTCTCCCCCAGCACATCCGTCTTGTCGGGCCGGCTGAAACGGTAATGCACGATCAGGTCATCATGATGTTCGGCGAGGCCGCGCACATGCTTCCCAAAGGCGGCCTCACGACCGTTTCTCGCACCATGGATGAAATAGACGGGACGCGTTCTGCCACATGTCCGAGACAGTGAGACCAATCGGTTGAGCATTGCGATCATCGGGGTGACTCCGACCCCGGCGGACAGCAAAACCACCGGCCTGTCGCTCTGCTCGTCCAGGCTGAAGGAGCCCCGCGGCGAAAGCACTTCCAACCGCCCTCCATCCCGGACGTGATCATGCAGGAAGGGCGAGACGACCGCGCCGTCCCCTTCTCGTTTGACCGAGATACGGTATGAGCCCTTCCCCGGTGCATCGGACAATGTGTAGGTCCGCGTCACCGGTTTGTCCTTTCCGGGAACCGAAACCCGGATCGGCAGGAACTGCCCCGCACGATAGGCCTCGACAGCCCCACCGTCTGCCGGTCGCAACAGGAATGACTTGATGGATTGGCTCTCCTGCTCAACCGCGGCGACATTGAAAACACGATACGCGTTGCGGCCGCACGCATCGTCATCCGATTGAACCGTCTCCCCCCAATCGCCCGTCATGCCGAGTGTCGGCGAGTATTCCTCGAACCTGAAGCGGAGAGGCAGACTATGCTCGACGCGCAGGACTTCCGACGCGCGAAACCTGATCATTCGCTCGGCCCCCTCGAAATTGCGCACGAGGTCGCCGTCCCAAATCACTTCCGCTTCTCCGGTCATGTAAACCAAGTCACCAGAATCGAAATCGATGAACAGGAAACCTGTTTTCGGATTGAGGAGAATATTCCCCAAAGTATTGAAATGTTTATTGCCGGCGAAATCAGGAAACACGAAGCTGCGATCACCCTCGACCTTCACGAAGCCCGGCTTCCCTCCGCGATGCGAAACATCGGCACCCTGATTGGGCTTCCCCTTTTCATCCCGGAACGCCGTCGCAATGAAAAAAGTGTCGGCTTTTTCAAGCAGAGTTATGGTTCGCTGGTCGAAGCGGTCCGACCGGATCACCGGGCGGCGATCCGCATTGTCCGTATTGGCCAGGGACTGAACCGTTCTCGTTTGGATGTATTGCGGGCAGTTCCCGAATGATTGGTCAATCAGGATATCGAAACCGGCATCGCTCATGCGCCCGACCCTTCCCGTGGCGCGGTTGCGACGGCGTGTCTCCAACTCGATCCCGAGGACGCCTAGATCCATGCCTTCGGCGAGGTCGCCGAGTACCGGGTCTCCGAAAAGGGGTCGCGCCGCTACTTGCAGCGTTCGCGGATCGGGGCTGGAAACGAAACCCGGCTGCCCGGATACGAGGCTTGCCCATGGGCGTCCCTCCCGGTCGACCGCACCGAGAACAAGGAACGGCAGTTGACCGAAGAACGACCGGTGCTGATCCGGCATGAAGTCGCGGATGACACGGCGCGCAAAAAGGTCGACGCCTTCGTGCAGGCCCAATCTCTCCTGGACTTCCTGTTCACCCCGATGGAATGGGGAGTCTGAATGCGGCCAACCGCCGGACATGGCTGCTGCCCTCCTATATTACAGGCATGGATGCCGTGACATGATCAAGCCGGCAGGGCGATGAATTCCGTGCGGATACCGCCGGGAATCGTGCACATCATGTGTCGAACCTCCCCGCCGCCGAGGGATTCGGGCGGGAACTCGATTTCCACCCCGTCGGTTTTCGACAAGATCGCGTGGAGCGCATCCAGCTTTTCCCGGCTGTCCACCCGCAATGCGAAATGATGGAGTCCGATCACGTTCTTACGGTCGAACGCCACCGCGCTCGCCGGGTCGTTGGCCTGCCACAGGGTGATCATGACCGTGCCGTCGGAAACGAACACGGCGGGATAATCCGGTTTCTCGCCAACTTGCTGAAACCCCAGCGTATCGAGGAAGAAGGCCTTGGTCTTTGCCAGATCCGGCACGGTCAGTCCTATATGATGTGCACCGCTGGTCGCTGCTTTTTCGGACATGTCTGTTCTCCTTTTCGAGGCCGGCAGTTCCGGCAGTTGGTGATATGGGTAGGATTGCGGGTCTAGAGACCCAGTTCCGTTAGTCCGGGATGGTCGTCGGGCCTGCGACCAAGGGCCCAATGGAACTTTCTGTCACGCTCTTTGATCGGCAGGTCGTTGATACTGGCGACGCGGCGCCGCATCAGGCCGTCTTCGGCGAATTCCCAATTTTCGTTACCAAAGGACCTGAACCAATTGCCGCTGTCGTCACGCCACTCATATGCGAACCGGACGGCAATGCGATTTTCGTGGAAAGCCCAAAGTTCCTTGATTAGCCGGTAGTCCAGTTCGCGGCTCCATTTTCGCGTCAGGAACGTCTCGATCTGGTCGCGACCCTGGATGAATTCGGACCGGTTTCTCCAGGAACTGTCGACGGTATAAGCCTGGGCCACGCGCTGTGGATCACGGCTGTTCCAGGCATCTTCGGCCAAACGCGCTTTCTCCGCGGCGGTGTCGGCCGTGAACGGGGGTAAAGGGGGGCGGGACATCATTTTCTCCGTTGATGAACAGGGGCCGACACCGAACGCCGCGATCTGTTTCGAAATGCCGCGCTGTCCGGTTGCGGTATCGGAGGAGAATATGTGCCCTTCCCCTCGCTGAATGAATTATGCTTAACTGAAAGAGATTATTTCATAATTCGGAATTATTATGGACCGCCTTCAGACCATGTCCGTCTTTGTCGCCGTCGCCGAGGAAGGCGGTTTCGCGCCCGCGGCACGGCGATTGAGTATATCGCCGCCGTCCGTCACCCGCGCGATATCGGAACTTGAGATCCGATTGGGCTGCCGCCTGTTCCACAGAACCACCCGGTCGGTCCATTTGACGGAGGCCGGCGAGCGTTATCTTGGGGATTGCCGCCGGATCCTGGCGGAGGTCGAGGAGGCCGACCGACATGCCGCCGGCATTCACGCGGAACCGCGCGGTACCGTATCGGTGACCGGTTCTGCCATGTTCGGCAGCATTGTCATGACGCCGATCCTGCTCGACCTGTTGGACAGATATCCGGACCTCTCGGTTTCCACTCTATTCGTCGACCGTATCGTCCACGTAGTCGATGAAGGGATCGACGTCGCCGTCCGGATCGCCGATCTGCCGGATTCCAGCCTGACCGCCATCCGCGTTGGGGCCGTCAGGCGTGTTCTCTGCGCCTCCCCTTCCTATCTCGCGAAGCGCGGACGTCCACAGCACCCGGCGGACCTAGACGCACATGATGTCATTCACTTCACGAGCATGGCCCCGGCACGGGAGTGGGTCTTCGAGAAGGACGGCCGGCAAACACGATACCGACCGTCATCTCGTTTTCACGTGAACACGGCGGCCGCGGCGATAAACGGCGCGGAACACGGCCGGGGCATCACGCGTGTTCTGTCCTATATGATCGCGCCGCAGTTGAAGGCGGGCGGATTGGAAATCCTGATGCCCGATTACGAACCGCCGGTGGTACCCGTTCATGTCGTCCATAAGGAGGCCGGCCATACCTCCGCCAGGGTCCGCGCCGTGATCGACCATCTGGTGCAGCATCTTCGTCGTCATCCGGTTCTGGCCAACGAATAAGACATTTTCCAAAGCCTGAAGACTCCGCTCTGGACGAGGTCGACTAATTTCCGTCACTCTTCCCGGCGCAAAATCGTTCAAACAAAAGACAGTTCAACAGCAGGGATGAAGCAATGATCAAGGCCCCGACTATCCGATTGGACCCGGCGGACAACGTTGTCGTTGCCCGGATAGAGATTCCAAAGGGCACCGCGATTGAAGCCGAAGGGGTTAAAACGCTTCAAGATGTCCCGATGGGCCACAAGATCGCGACCCGGCCGATCAAGAAGGGCGACCCGGTCCTGAAATACGACACCATCATCGGGTTCGCCGGCGAAGACATCGATCCCGGGACTTGGATGCATTCCCACAATGTGCTGATGGATTCCTTCGCAAAAGACTATCGCCACGGCAAGGACTATCGCCCGACCGAAGTATTGCCCGCCGGCGAACGCGCAAGCTTCATGGGTATTCGGCGTGCCGACGGCCGCGTCGGCACCCGGAATTGCATCGGCATTTTCATCACCGTGAATTGCTCCGCGACCGTCGCCCGGCGGATCGCAAATTATTTCGACGCCGAACGTTTGGCGGATTACCCGAATGTCGATGCTGTCGTCCCCTTCGTGCACGAACAGGGCTGCGGCATGGAGATGACTGGCGAGCCTATGGACCTGCTTCGCCGCACCCTGTCCGGCTACATCCGTCATCCGAACATAGCCGGCGCGCTGGTCTGTTCGCTCGGTTGCGAGCGAAACAACCTACAGCGTTTTTTCGAATCTGAAGGTCTGGAAACAGGCAAGACCATCCGCACGATCACGATGCAGGAAACCGGCGGCACCGCCGCGGCGATCGAAGCCGGTAAAAAGGCGATCCGCGAAATGTTGGACGAAGCCAATACCGTCACGCGCGAGCCCTGCTCCGCTGAGCATATCATGGTCGGCCTGCAATGCGGCGGGTCGGACGGTTTCTCCGGCCTGTCGGCCAACCCGGCGCTTGGCAAGGCGGTCGACATTCTGGTTCGAAACGGGGGAACCGCCATCCTGTCGGAAACGCCGGAATTGTATGGCGTGGAACATACTTTGACGGCCCGCGCCCGGACACCCGAAATCGGCCAGAAATTCGTCGATCGCTTTACTTGGTGGCTGGAATACAACAAGGGAAAAGATACCCAGATCAACGGCAAGGTCAGCCCGGGCAACAATGCCGGCGGCATCGCCAATATTATCGAGAAAGCACTGGGCGGCGCAAAAAAAGGCGGGTCCACAGGCGTCAACGAAGTCTACCTCTATGCCGAACCGGTGAAGGAACACGGCCTCGTCATCATGGACACCCCCGGCTACGACCCGGTTTCCGCGACCGGACAGACCGCCGGGGGCGCCAACCTGATCTGTTTCACCACCGGACGCGGATCCTGTTTCGGATCCTACCCAGCGCCGACGATCAAATTGGCCAGCAACACCCCAATGTTCCAGCGCATGCAGGGTGACATGGACATCAACTGCGGCACGGTCATCGATGGTGACGCGACATTGGATGAAATGGGCGAGGAAATATTCCAACGCTTCCTGGATATCGCATCCGGCGTCAAATCCAAGAGCGAGGAATTGGGTGTCGGTGAGGACGAGTTCATTCCGTGGCCGATAGGGGTTCTTGCATAAACTAATCACGGTCCGGAACCAGATCGAGAAGGTGCTCGGGCGGACGGTCGTTTGATCTCGCGCAATATCGCGCGCGCCATATTCGAATATTCTAATCAGCGACACTCTTGTCAGATGCTTTGAACCCATGAGGTAAAAGCGGGTGATCGCGACACCAATGATGCGGACAGCATCGCACATGGCGATGGCAGGGCTTATTGCCCTGTGTTTTGTCAACTTCTCGGGCCCGGCACGTGCTTCGCCTGAAATCGTTCTAACCACCCAGGCCTGGGCACCTTATATCACGGACGAATCGGGGCAGCCTGGCGGATTGTCGGGCAACGTCTTGAAATGCGCTTTTCAAAGAATGAAGCAACCGTACCGTGTCAGGTTCCTACCCTGGAAACGGGCACAGAACGAGGTTCGCGAAGGCCGCGCGGATGCCTTCTTCCCTGCAAGTCCGAACCAGGAACGTGACGGTTTCGCGATGTTCTCCGCGCCTTTGGTTTACAATACCTGGGCATGGTTCATGAGGAAGGACAATCCGTTGCTGCCGGATTCTCCTAAATTCAAGGCTGAAGCAACGGTCACAAGCGAGGCTGGCTCGAACCTGCTGTTCTGGTTGGAAGAGAACGGATACCGGATCGCGACACCGCCCGACCACCACTGGCAATTGGCGAGCATGGTTCTGAACCGCCATATCGACGCCGCTCTGGTCACCGTCGCCGTTTTGGAGAACCAAGCCCTGGTGGAAGGGATCGATATCGGGCCGTTGCGCCGGCACTTGATCAGGGAAGATCCGCTGGGCGTCTACTTCTCTCACCGGTTTCTTCAGTCAAAGCCGGACTTCCTGCCGCACTTCAACCGGGCTGTCGACGGGTGCCGCTAGAAAAGCGGTTCGGCAGTCGACCGCCGTTTACCAACCTTCTCTGCAACCTTCGGAAAACGATATTTCCCCGCCTGCCCTTCGATGTTATGTAACAAAATTGTAACATTATCCGGACCATCTATCCGGACCAAAGAACAGTGACTCAGGGGAGGTTCAGCGTGATCAAGAAAAACTTTCTGCTCGCCGGTGCGGTCTTGGCTGCATTGGCGTTTTCCACGACGACGGCGTCTGCCCAAGAAAACTGCCCGCGCGGCGATCTGGATAAACGGTATTGCGACCGGGACGGCGACCTGATCGCCGATGTTCCGACCGATCCTTCCCAGCAGATCGACCCGGACACGCTGATCTTCGCCTATACGCCCGTCGAAGACCCCGCCGTTTACAAAGAAGCCTGGTCCGATTTCCTGGAGTATCTGGAAGAGAAAACGGGTAAATCCGTCGTGTTCTTCCCGGTGCAGTCAAATGCCGCCCAGATTGAGGCTATGCGGTCCGGGCGCCTGCACATCGCGGGCTTCAACACCGGATCCAATCCACTGGCCGTTAATTGCGCCGGGTTCCGTCCCTTCACGATCATGGCCTCGAAGGACGGGAACTTCGGGTACGAAATGGAAATCCTCACCTATCCGGGTTCCGGAATCGAGAAGGTCGAGGACATCAAGGGAAAACAGCTCGCCTTCACGTCGCCGACCTCGAATTCGGGCTTCAAGGCGCCTTCTGCGATCCTGAAGGCTGATTTCGGCATGATCGCGGAGCGGGACTTCGAACCGGTCTTCTCCGGCAAGCACGACAACTCGATCCTCGGCGTCGCCAACAAGGATTATCCCGCCGCGTCCATCGCGAACTCGGTCCTGGCGCGGATGATCCAGCGCGACGTGCTGAAGCCGGAACAGGTAATTTCGATCTATAAGTCGCAGACTTTTCCGACCACCGGTTTCGGCGTCGTTCACAACCTGAAGCCGGAACTGCAGGAAAAGATTCGCGAAGCCTTCTTCACCTTCGAATGGGAAGGCAGCAGCCTGCAGAAGGAATTCGAGAAGTCCAACGAAGGCCAGTTCCTGGAAATGACCTATAAGGAATTCTGGGAAGTCATCCGCAAGATTGACACGGCCAACGGCGTTTCCTACGCCTGCGAATAAGAAGGTATCCCCGGCGGCGTTTATTCTGCGCCGCCGGTTCCTTTTTTGAGACGTTCCATTCAAGCCAAAAGAGAATACGCTTTTGCTGAGTCTTAAATCGCTTACGAAGACTTATCGAACCGGCGACAAGGCCCTGGTCTCGGTAGATCTGGAAATCCCCAATGGTCAGGTCGTTGCGCTGATCGGTCCGTCCGGGGCCGGCAAATCCACCTTGATCCGCTGCATCAACCGTCTCGTCGAACCGACAAGCGGAGAGGTCCTGCTGGACGATATCAATGTGACGGATTTGAGCGCCACCGGCCTGAGGCGCGAGCGTCGCCGAATGGGCATGATCTTCCAGGAGTACGCCCTGGTCGAGCGGCTGACGGTGATGGAAAACGTCCTGTCGGGGCGCCTCGGATATGTCGGGTTCTGGCGCAGTTTCCTGCGAAAATACCCGCAGGCCGATGTGGATGAAGCCTTTCGTCTGCTGGACCGCGTAGGCCTGCTGGCGATGGCGGACAAACGCGCCGACGAACTCTCGGGCGGCCAGCGTCAGCGCGTCGGCATCTGTCGCGCCCTGATACAGAACCCATCGCTGTTGCTGGTCGACGAACCGACAGCGTCGCTGGACCCCAAAACCTCGCGCCAGATCATGCGATTGATCTGTGAATTGTGTGAGGAACGCGGTCTGGCTGCGATCATCAACATTCACGATGTCGCCCTGGCACAAATGTTCGTGCAGCGCGTTATCGGTTTGCAGGCCGGATCGATCCGGTTCGATGGAGCGCCGACGGCCTTGACACCGGACGTGCTGACGGAGATTTACGGCGAAGAGGATTGGCAGGCGACCATCCGCAAGGACGAAGACGAGGACACAGAGGCAGCCGTTGCATGACGACCGCGCTCGACACCAAACTGGGGCAACCATGGCGCAAGCCGCCTTTCATAAAGCGCGTCTGGCTGCGCTGGACGCTTGGACTTGGCGCGGTTCTTTACCTCGTCGCCGCGATAGCCTCCATCGAGGTGAATTGGTCGCGCGTCTATGAAGGTCTAGACCGCGGGGCCGCCTTCATCATGTCCTTTACCCGGCCTGATTTCGTATCCCGGGCGGGCGACATATGGGACGGCATGCTGGAAAGCCTGATCATGACGGTCGCGGCTTCCGTTGTCGGCATTCTGATCTCCATCCCCATCGGCCTGGGCGCGGCCCGTAATATTGCGCCGCTGCCGGTCTATCTGGTCTGCCGCGGGATTGTCGCCCTCTCACGCGCGTTGCAGGAAATCATCGTCGCGATCCTGCTGGTCGCGATCTTCGGCTTCGGACCGCTGGCCGGCTTCCTGACACTGTCCTTCGCCACCATCGGCTTCCTGTCGAAATTGCTGGCGGAAGACATCGAAGCCATGGACCGCGTGCAGGCGGAGGCCATCAAGTCGACCGGCGCAAGCTGGCTGCAATGGATCAATTACGGTGTTCAGCCGCAGGTGATGCCGCGATTGATCGGTCTTTCCATGTACCGGGTCGACATCAACTTCCGCGAATCCGCCATTCTGGGCCTGGTCGGCGCGGGCGGGATTGGCGCTACCCTCAACACCGCTTTCGACCGGTATGAATTCGATACCGCCGCGGCGATCCTCATGCTTATCATCGGAATAGTCATGGTCCTGGAATACCTTTCCGGCATCATTCGGGCACGGGTGCAGTAATGCCGGTAGAACAAAGCGCTGACGGCCGGAAGGTCTGGCAAAAGCGGAACCGACGCGAACAACTGGTCAGCTGGGCATCCTGGTTCACGGGCGTGGCCGTTTTCGTCGCCTGCTGGCAGCAGATTTCAGAGTCGACAACCTGGTTCTTCGTCTGGGACGCACCGCGTATCGCGGGCGATATCCTGACCCGGGCGACGCCACCGAAATGGCTTTACATCACGCAGTTGTGGGAACCAATCTGGGATACGCTGAACATCGCGACACTGGGCACGCTGCTGGCCTTGTTGCTGGCGGTTCCGACGGCCTTCCTGGCCGCGCGGAACACGACCCCAAGCAAGGCATTCATTCGGCCTGTCGCGCTGCTGATCATCGTCTCGACCCGGTCGATCAACTCCCTGATCTGGGCGCTGCTGTTGATCGCCATCATCGGACCGGGCGTTTTTGCCGGCGTGTTGGCGATCGCGATCCGCTCGATCGGTTTCTGCGCCAAGCTGCTGTATGAAGCGATCGAGGAAATCGACCACAAGCAGGTCGAGGCGATAACCGCCACTGGCGCGTCCCGCTGGCAGGTAATGGCCTATGGAATCGTACCGCAGATCATGCCGGCCTTCGCCGGGGTCGCCGTCTTCCGTTGGGATATCAACATTCGCGAATCCACGGTTCTGGGTTTGGTCGGCGCGGGGGGTATCGGCCTGCAGCTTTCCGCCTCGCTGAACGTTCTTGCATGGCCGCAGGTCTCGCTGATCCTGATTGTCATTCTGTTCGCGGTGGTGCTGAGCGAGTGGGTTTCGGCCAAGGTACGGGGCGCGATCATCTGATGGAACTGCGTGCCCCGGAAGCGACCCTCAAGGCATTCAAAGCCTATGAGGCAGTGAGACATCGCCTGCCCAAGGCGCCCAGGCAGGGCGCGGCGGAACGCGCCGCAGGTCTTCTTGCACTGGCGGACCGTTTCGATGCTTTCGTGCTGGACGGTTTCGGCGTTCTGAACGTCGGGGAAGCAGCCATCCCGGGTGCGGTCCAAGCCGTTACCGAACTGCAGCGGATGGGCAAGACGGTAATCGTCCTGACCAATGCCGCGGGCTACCCCAAGCGCCTCTTGATGCAGCGCTATGCCCGGCTGGGCTTTACCTTCGATCCCACCAACGTCGTATCCAGCCGACAGGTCCTGCTGCGCAGGTTGCGCACGCAGCCGAAACAGCATTGGGCTATCATGGCCGCTGCCAAATTCGGCCTGGAGGAACTGGAAGACTACGACATTTCCTTCCTCGCCGAGGACGCCGCCCCATACGCGGCCGCGGACGCCTTCATCCTGTTCGGTAGCAGCGAATGGTCGCCGAAACGGCAGACCTTGATCGAGGCAGCCCTGAAAGAACGCCCCAGAACGGTGCTGGTGGGCAACCCGGATATCGTGGCCCCGGTGGAAGGCGGCATGTCCTGGGAACCGGGCCACTATGCCCATAACATGGCCGATGCCAGCGGCATCGAACCCGAGTTCTTCGGCAAGCCCTTCAAGGCCGCTTTCGACACCGTGCTCGACATTGTGCCTCCCTCGATCGACCGCAATCGCATCGCCATGGTCGGCGACACATTGCAGACCGACATACTGGGTGGATTGGCAGCCGGTATCGGCACCATCCTGATTACCGATCACGGCTTCTTCGCCAATGCGGATTTCGAGAAGGGAATCGAACTGTCCAGGATCTCACCGGACTACATCATCCCGACACCTTGATTGGGCCAAGGCCAAAAAGAAAAGCCCACCGTTTCCGGCGGGCTCTCCTTCAAGCTTTAAAGGCTGAGCCGATTACGCTTCCAAGTCGAAGCGGTCGGCATTCATGACCTTGGTCCAAGCGGCAACGAAGTCTCGAACGAACTTCTCTGCGTTGTCGTCCTGGGCATAGACTTCCGAATAGGCTCGCAGGACGGAATTCGATCCGAAGACCAGATCCATGCGCGTCGCCGTCCACTTTACGTCACCGGTCTTCCGATCGCGGATCTCGTAGACGTTCTTGCTCGCCGGTTTCCATTCATAGGCCATGTCGGTCAGGTTGACGAAGAAGTCCGGCGTCAACTGCCCTTCACGATCCGTGAACACACCGTGCTTGGTGCCGCCGTGGTTGGTGCCCAGCACCCGCATGCCGCCGACCAGCACGACCATCTCCGGCGCGGTCAGCCCCATCAACTGAGTCCGGTCGAGCATGAGTTCCTCGGGGCTGACGACATAGTCTTTCTTCAACCAGTTGCGATAGCCGTCAGCCACCGGTTCCAGTACGTCGAAGGACTCGGCATCCGTCATCTGGTCGGTCGCGTCGCCACGGCCCGGCGCGAAGGGGACCTCGACATTGAAGCCCGCCGCCTTCGCCGCCTGCTCGATACCGACATTCCCGGCGAGCACGATCACGTCGGCGACACTGGCACCGGCTTCGGCAGCGATCGGTTCCAGAACACCCAAAACCTTGGCCAGACGGGCAGGCTCGTTGCCTTCCCAATCTTTCTGCGGAGCAAGCCGGATACGCGCACCGTTCGCACCGCCACGCATATCGGACCCCCGATAGGTGCGGGCGCTGTCCCAGGCGGTGGAGACCATCTCGGCAATGCTAAGGCCGCTGGCCGCGATCTTCGCCTTGACGGCATCGACATCATAGCCGGTGCTGCCGGCCGGGATCGGGTCCTGCCAGATCAGATCTTCTTCCGGAACGTCCGGTCCGATGTAGCGGACCTTTGGGCCCATGTCGCGATGAGTCAGCTTGAACCAGGCCCGCGCGAAGGTATCCCGGAAGTATTCGGGGTCCGCCATGAACTTCTGGCAGATTTCCCGATAAGCCGGATCCATCTTCATGGCCATGTCCGCGTCGGTCATGATGGGATTGTGCCGGATCGACGGATCCGTCGCATCCACCGGCTTATGCTCTTCCTTGATATCGATCGGTTCCCATTGCTGGGCGCCGGCGGGGCTCTTCTTCAATTCCCATTCATAACCGAACAGCAGGTCGAAATAACCCATGTCGAACTGTGTCGGATTGGAGGTCCAGGCGCCTTCGATGCCGGAGGTCACCGCATTCGCGGCCTTTCCGCCCATATTCGGGTTGGCCCAACCGAAGCCCTGCTGGTCGACATCGGCCGCTTCCGGATCCGGTCCCAGCGCGTCGGCATCGCCATTTCCGTGGGTCTTGCCGACGGTGTGGCCGCCTGCGGTCAACGCGACGGTTTCCTCGTCGTTCATCGCCATACGGGCGAAGGTCTCGCGGACCTGCGCGGCAGTTTTCAACGGATCGGGCTTGCCGTTCACACCTTCAGGGTTGACGTAGATCAGACCCATTTGGACGGCGGCCAACGGATTTTCCATCGTTTCCGGCTTGTCGACATCACCATAGCGGGTGTCGCTCGGCGCGAGCCATTCTTTCTCGGCGCCCCAATAAACATCCTTCTCGGGATGCCAGATATCTTCCCGGCCAAACCCGAAACCAAAGGTCTTCAGACCCATTGAGTCATAGGCAATGTTGCCTGCCAAAATGAACAGATCGGCCCAGCTGACCTTGTTGCCGTATTTCTTCTTGATCGGCCATAACAGACGGCGCGCCTTGTCCAGACTGACATTGTCCGGCCAGGAGTTCAGGGGAGCAAAGCGCTGGTTGCCCGTCCCACCGCCACCACGGCCGTCGGCCAAGCGGTAGGAACCGGCAGCATGCCATGCCATTCGGATCATCAGACCGCCGTAGTGCCCCCAATCCGCCGGCCACCAGTCCTGGCTGTCGGTCATCAGGGCATGCATGTCTTTCTTGAGCGCCTCGACGTCGAGTTTTTTGACTTCTTCACGATAATCGAAGTCCTTTCCCATAGGATTGGTCTTCGTGTCGTGCTGATGAAGGATGTCCAGGTTGAGCGCATTCGGCCACCAAGACATTACCGAACTGCTGGTGGAAGTATTCCCACCATGCATCACTGGGCATTTGGATACAGTCATGTCTACCACTCCCTTAAGAGTTTCGTTTGATTATCTGCGGCTCAGCCAAGGCGGTTAACGAAGCGATCACGCGTTCCGATCACGCCCACCATGCCTAACAAATCTACGTTTCACGCGTGTGGAGGTTGCGTCCCGTCGCGTCCTTTACCAGCACCGCCGCTCAATTCGTCGATACTTTTCGTTTCGACTTTTTGAAGATACCGCCACATTGAAAATTGGGAAAATTGATTATTTTCGTCTTGGCGTACGATTTTTTCGATTAATTGTTCGAGGAAGACCTCGGACACGTCGGTGTCAGACGCTCTCCGTCGTCGACAACAGAGGCATCAGCAGCGAAAACAACTCGGCTTGAGAGGATATCCCGCATCGGCGATAGAGCTGTTTGCGGAAAACCTTGACCGTCTGCGGACTGATGCCCAGACGCAGTCCGATTGAAACCGAGGAATGCCCACGCAGGATCAGGATCGCGACCTCGGCTTGACGCGGACTGAGCGCCACACCGTGCTGTTGCTGCAAAGCCGATATGAGATGCCCGGCCAAGTCCTCGCTGCGGTAATCGCCTGTCGACTGCAATCCGGACCATCGCTGTTCGATTAGACCGCAGACGATAGGCGAGATTCTCTCCGCCTTCTGAATATCGCGCGCGGAAAAGCGCTGGCCCGATGTCTTGTCGCGTCCCAGACAGATCTGCACGGATACGCCTTCCGCCGGATAGGCAATGTATGCCATCTCGTCGATCAACGTCGTGCGCTGATAATAAGCGGCATAGTATTCATTGCGGTGGAACTGATCCGGCGCGATGTCCTTCAGTCGATAGAGGCCCGGCGGCGCGCCGTCCACATGCAGCGCATGGAACGGATCAAGCAGATAGGCGCCCGGGACATAATCGCTGAAAAGCTTCTCATGCACGTTCCGTTCGACGGCATGCGTGAACATGATCTCCGGCACCCGGTTTTGGAAATAGGCCAGCATGGTGGTGTTGTCGATTTCGAAACATCGGTTCAGCCATTCGAACAGCGCGTGTTCGAACCTGTCCGTCGCCAACGCCGCGATCGCCTGCCCCAGGTGATTTTCGGCCGAATTCGGCAGTTCCATCCCACATACCTCTTTAGGGGTATATACCCCCACCAGCGAGAGAATTACCGTTTTATCCTATAAAGCAGGGGTATCAAAAAAGAGTATTCAATGGCCAGTGCGGAGATTGCGGTCGATATCGACAACGTCGTCAAACGGTATGGTTCCTTCACCGCCTTGCACGGTGTATCGCTGGCGATCCGGGAGAATGAATTTTTTACGCTTCTCGGCCCATCGGGCTGCGGCAAGACCACCTTGTTGCGTGCGATCGCCGGTTTCGAGGATGTCAGCAGCGGCTCCATCCGCCTGAAGGGCGAGGATATAACCGGACTGCCGCCCCACAAACGTCCGGTCAACACGGTCTTCCAGCAATACGCGCTGTTTCCCCATATGACCGTGACGGAAAATGTCATGTTCGGCATGCTGCGCCGCGGCTGGACCAAACCGGAAGCGGCAAAGCGCGCCGATCAAGTGCTGGAGATGGTGCAACTGGGCGACTACGCCGCGCGCAAACCGGCGCAGCTTTCCGGCGGCCAGCAGCAGCGCGTCGCGCTTGCCCGCGCCCTTGCCCCGCGCCCCACCGTCCTGCTGCTCGACGAGCCCCTCTCCGCCCTGGACCTGAAACTCCGCCAGGCCGTGCGCGTGGAATTGAAAGCCCTTCAACGGGAAACCGGTATCGCCTTCGTCTTCGTGACACACGATCAGGAAGAGGCGCTGACCATGTCGGACCGTATCGCGGTGATGTCGAACGGGGAAGTCCAGCAGATCGGCACACCGCCCGAAATCTACGAGAGCCCGATCAATCGATTCGTCGCCGACTTCATTGGCGAGACGAACCTGCTCGATGTCGACGTTCATGCGGTCGCCGATGGCATGGCGAGACTGTCACTGCCGGGTGGGCACGATTTCATCTGTCCGGCCGCCGCAATGCGCGGCGCCGGCAAGGGGCACCTATCCGTCCGGCCTGAGCGAATAACGCTTTGCGCGCCGGGCACCGGTGATCTGGACGCCACGGTCACCGGGCGGGTCTATCTGGGAACCGATATCCAAATCCATGTCTGCCTGGCGGATAAAGAGGCCATGACGGTCCGGCTGCAAAACTCGGAAACGACGGTGGTGCCTGAGGAAGGGGCCAGCGTTGGCCTAAAACTGGAGAAAGGCGCAGCGCGCCTTCTCGCCGACTGATGGCTGCCGGGGCGACAATGGGCGGCGAGGGCGCCTCGACTGTTTATAAAGGGAACAGCGCCAAACTGATGATCCCCGCCTGGGTGATGATCGGCATCTTCCTGCTCGCCCCGGTCGGTATGATGGTGACCTATTCCTTCCTGACAAAGGAATTTCGGGGCGGCGTCATCTGGGAGTTTACCCTTGCCGCCTACGATCAGTTCTTTTTCGACCGCGGTCTGTTCGGCGATGAACCGCCCAGCATCGAATGGACATACATCGGCATCTTCTGGCGGTCGATCTGGCAAGCCGGCCTGGCGACCATCGCCTGCCTGCTGATCGGATTCCCAACCGCCTGGTTCATCGCGACACGACGGCCCAGCACCCGGTCGATCTGGCTGTTTCTGGTGACGATCCCCTATTGGGTGAATCTTCTGATCCGCACCGTGTCGATGAAGTTCCTGATCCGCGACACCGGGCCATTGAACGAATTCCTGATCTGGACCGGTGCGATCAGCGAACCGATCAGTCTGATCAACACCAACTTCGCCGTTCAATTGGGTCTGTTCTACAGCTATCTGCCCTTCATGGTTCTGCCGATCTACGCCGCGGTGGAACGCTATGACTTCTCGCTCTCCGAAGCGGCGGCGGATCTCTATTCGAACATCTGGACCACCCTGTGGCTGGTGATCCTGCCGGTCGTGAAACCGGGAATCATCGCGGGCTGCATCCTGGTTTTCGTTCCCTCCCTCGGCGCCTTCCTCGCCCCCGATCTGCTGGGCGGCGCCAAAACCTTCATGATCGGTTCCCTGATCGAGGAACAATTCAAGGGCAGTGCCGGAAACTGGCCCTTCGGCGCGGCCGCTTCGACCATCCTTCTCAGCATCGTCATGGCGGTCCTGCTGATCTATGCCCGCAACCACAACAAGGGGGGAGAGCGCTGATGGCCGCCAAGACAGACCTGCGCCGCTTCCCCGGCTTCCTGACGATTACGATCATCTGCCTTGTCGTCCTCTATGCGCCGCTGATCGTTGTTGCGGTCTATTCCTTCAATGCTTCCACCTCGATCACCAAATGGGGCGGCACTTCGCTTGCATGGTATATCGACGTTTTCACCGGTCCTGAGGCGCCGAAATTCCAACAGGCGGCGATCAACTCTCTCGTCATCGCTGTAACCGCGGCGATTGCCGCGACGACGATCGCGACACTGGCATCCGTCGCGATGACGCGGACGGGAAGGTTCCGGGGGAAAACACTGAGCTTTGCGCTGATCAGCTTACCATTGATGGTGCCGGAAGTGGTGACGGCCGTCGCCAGTCTGGTTTTCTTCACGGCGATCGGATTCACAACGGGGCTGACCACCATCCTGATTGCCCATATCGTTTTCTGCATTCCCTTCGCCTATCTGCCGATATCGGCGCGGATGCAGAGCATTCCCGACATGTACGAACAGGCGGCGATGGACCTTTACGCCACGCCGCGCGAAGCATTCAAATTGGTGCTGCTGCCGCTGATGACGCCGGGAATACTGTCCGGCTTCCTTCTCGCCTTCATTATTTCCCTCGACGACTTCCTGATCACCAATTTCGTGAAAGGGGCAGGCATCGAGACCTTGCCGACCGCAATTTTCGGATCGGTCAAACAGGGCATCAAGCCCAATATCATGGCCATCTCCACGTTGATGCTCATCGTGTCGGTGGTCTTCGTTTCCCTGTCCTGGCTGATCGGCCGGACGGGTCAGAACAAGAACCAAGAAACTTGAACAGAGTGGAGCTTCAAATGAAGAAACTTCTCATGACCGCTTCCTTGGCTTTTTTCGCGCTCACCGGCGCGGCACAGGCCGAAGGCAAACTATCGATCTATCACTGGTTTGAATACATCCCGCAGGAACTGCTGGATAAATTCGCAAAGCAGTATGACGTCGAGGTGACGATGGACACCTATGACAGCAACGAAGCGCTGCTCGCCTCCCTGAAGGCAGGCAAGCTGGGCGCCTACGACGTCGCCGTGCCGGGGGACTACATGGTCGAGATCCTCGGCAACGAAGGAATGCTCGATACATTCGAACCGTCCGAGCTTTCCAACTTCGGTAATATCGAGGCTCAGTGGGCGGATGTCGGTTTCGATCCGGGCCGCAAGAGCTCAATTCCCTATCAGTGGGGATCAACCTCCTTCTCCGTCAACCGTGATGTCTATTCAGGTCCAATCGACAGTTTGTCGCTCATCTTCGATCCGCCTGAAGAATTGAAGGGCAAGATCAACGTCCTCGACACGGCGGGAGAAACTCTGACACTCGCTTCCCTGTATCTGGGCATCCCCCAGTGCAGCCCGGACAAAGCACAGTTGAAAGAGCTGAACGCATTGGTCCAGGACGCCAAGCAACACTGGGCCTCCTTCGGTTCGGATGTCGCCAAGGACGTCCTGGTATCCGGCGATGCGGCTGCCGGCATGATCTGGTCGGGCTTTTCCGCCAAGGCGCGTTCGGAAGGCGCCAATATCGAATATGCCTTCCCGAAAGAGGGCTACATCGTCTGGATGGACAACGTCGTTCTGCTGAAGGACGCGCCCAACCGTGAAAACGCGTTGAAGTTCATGAACTTCCTGCTGGAACCGGAAAACGCGGCAGCCGTCACGAATTACGCGCAATACACCGCCGGTGTGAAAGGCGTCACCCCCTTCCTGGATCCGGCAGTGGCGAATTCGCCTGAATCAAACCCGCCCGCGGGTCAGAAAGGCGTCTTCGTTCAGGCCTGCCCGCAGGATGTCCAAGTCCTTTATGACGCGATCTGGACCAACCTGAAGAAATAGGACGGGGCAATCGGTGAGCAAATCGATGAAACTCGCCCTGTACCAGGGACCGGCGATCGGCGGCGACATCGAAGCGGGCTTCATCCGCATCGAAAAACAGCTGTCGGCCGCCGCCCTATCGGGCGCACGGATGACCGTGTTCCCCGAGGTTTTCATACCGGGCTACAACCGGCCCGATCTCCACCGCTCCCTCGCCCAGCCATTGGACGGGGAGTGGACGGAGAGGCTTTCGGAAATCGCAAGAAAGGCGGGCTGCGGCCTGACCATCGGTTGGGCCGAACAATTCGACGGCAAGGTCTTCAACGCAGCCACCTGTTTCGACGAGAGCGGCGAAAGGATCGCCCATTACCGGAAGATCCAACTCTACGGCCCGATGGAACAAGCCAGCTTCGAATTCGGAGACTGTTATACCGTCTTCGAACTGGCGGGCCGCAAGGCCGCCCTGCTGATCTGTTATGATGTAGAATTTCCGCAGCATTGCATTGCACTGGCGAACCAGGGCGTTTCGTTGATCCTGGTGCCGACGGCAAACCCACGCGGTTTCGAATATGTATCGGATATCCTGGTGCCTGCCCGCGCGGCTGAAATGCGGTTGACCATCGCCTATGCAAATTTCTGCGGCAAGGAAGGCGATATAGCCTTCGGCGGCCGCTCCGTCATCGTCGGCCCTGACGGCAAGGCGCTCGCCTCAGCCGGGACCGGCGAAACTCTTCTGGTGACCGATCTGTCCGCGCTCGACACGATCGATCAGACCTTACTCTCACAACAACAAGCGGATTACAGGAGGATTGGGAAAACCGATGACGCTTGACCTGGATACCAGCACCGACGGGGTGCTGACCGCTGACACGCATTTGATTCAATCCTTCGCCGATCTGAACGCGTTGAAACAGGACGGAGCCCGCACCGTCATCGTCGAAGCCGAGGGCACGATGGTTCGCGACAGCGAAGGCAACGAGTTGATAGACGGGATAGGCGGATTGTGGTGCGTCAATGCCGGCCACCGCCGGAAGGAAATCATCGACGCGATCACCGATCAGCTGAACCAGCTCGATTTCTACTCCACCTTCTACAATTTCACGCACCCGACCGCCGCCGCGCTGTCGGTAAAGATCTCGGAACTGGCGCCCGGCCACCTCAACAAGGTCCATTTCGGAAATTCCGGATCCGTTGCGAATGACAGTGCCGTGCGGATGCTGCATCACTACAACAATCGTCTCGGCCGTCCGAACAAGAAGAAGATCCTAAGCCGCATCGGCGCCTATCACGGCTCCACCCATCTGGCGATCGCCATGACCACGCCCGCCTATTCGAAAGGTTGGGACAGTGCCGATGACTTGGTTCACCATCTTCGCTCTCCGCATTACTGGCGGCATGGCGGCGGTGTTTCAGAGGAAGAATTCCTCGATCTTCTTGTTGAGGATCTCCGCTCTTCGATCGAAAAGATCGGTGCGGAGAATATCTGCGCCTTCATCGCCGAACCGATCATGGGCGCCGGCGGCATCATCGTCGCGCCGGAAGGGTACCATGCCCGCATGGCCGCTGTTTGCGCGGAGAACGAAATCAAATACATCGCCGACGAAGTGGTTACCGCCTTTGGACGGCTTGGCCATTTCTTCGCGTCGAAGGACGTCTTCGGCGTCACCCCGGACATCATCACCACCGCCAAGGGCCTGACCTCCGGTTACCAACCGATGTCGGCGACCATCATTTCGGACGAGATCCATGAAGTGATTTCCGAACCGGGCGAAAAGTTCCTTCACGGCATGACCTATTCAGGCCATCCGGCCGCCTCTGCCGCGGCGCTTGCCAATATCGCGCTGCTGGAGCGGGAACAGATACCCGAGCGCGTCCGCACCACCGGCAAAATTTTCGAGAATGCCCTGCGCGCCTTGGACGATATGGAAATCGTCGGCGAGGTCCGTGGCAGCCATTTCATGATGGGCATCGAGTTCGTGAAGGACAAGGAAACCAAGAAGGAATTCGAGGAACACGAGGCCATCGGCCTCAAAGTGGCCCAGGCCTGCCAGGCACGCGGCCTGATTGCCCGGCCGCTCGGCAATATCCTGATCCTATCGCCGACACTGATCCTGTCGGAAGGCCAGATCCACAAGATCGTCGGGATCCTGCGGGAGAGCATTGCCGAGGTTTCATCGAACCTTTAGGCACGTCGCCCGCCGCGGCGCCGGGCTTCAGCGATCATGCGAGGTTGGACGGCCTAACCCGTCTGGCTTCGCATGAACATTTGCAGCCGTTTCCGCTGGGCCCCCTTGATATGCAGAGCCATGGCATCCCGCGCGGCGTCCGGATCATGGGCCCTGATCGCATCAACAATGGCGCGATGTTCGTCAACCGCTTGCTTCCGGCGGGCTCCTTCCGCCAAGGTCGAGCCGCCCAATAGTATCATCGAATTGTCGAGCGCGCGGATACTGTCGATCAGGTAGCGGTTATGGGCCGACTGCGCGAGCGTTTCGTGGAAAATCTTGTTGTAGTTGACCGATTGTTTCGGATCGTCTTCCAGCGCCGCGCTCTCCATCTCAACGATGTCGGTCAGTATTTCGATTTCAGGATCGGTAGCCTGCTGCGCGGAAAGGCCTGCTGCCGTACTCTCCAGCACAAGGCGCATGGCATACAGCTCTACCACTTCCTGGTATTCGAGCTGCCGAACGGTCAGACCCTGGCGCGGCGAATGCCGCAACACGCCCTCTGTTTCAAGGCGCTGAACGGCCTCGCGGATCGGTGTACGGCTGACATTCAGGGAATCGGCAAGTTTGGTTTCAGTGACACGTTGTCCCGGCGCCAACTCGCCGGAGATGATCGCGTTCCTGATCTGTTGATAGACATTGCCTGAAAGCGCATCGCCCCGGCCGGCGAGGCGGGTCCCTCCATCGACGGAGACTTCCGACGAACGCTGTGCCTGTTGTTCGGCATCACCCTTGTTCTTGTCTGTCTTCATTGCCGAACCGGTTTCGGTAATTGTCTTGTCGTGTCAGGCAATCGCCTTGTCGGGTTGCATTATCGGATATCCGAATGGGCAAGAAAACACAGAAAGAGGATCTGACCTCAATTCAGGCTTGGCGCCATTTCCGGGAGAGATCGAAATCCTTTCCGCCGCGGTCCGCCGTTACTTTTCCGAAATCAAGCTTTCGTATAGATGCCAGGATGCATGGCCGAGGACGGGAAAAACAAAAATCACGCCGACGAAAAGCGGCGCAATGGCGGCCAGGGCCAAAGCGCCGACGGCCGCCCCCCAGCAAAGCATGACAAAAGGACTGGCCAGTACCGATTTCACGCTGGTGATCATCGCGGTTACGAAGTCAACGTTCTTGTCCAGCAATAGCGGCATGGCAATGACGGTGATCGAAAACAGGATGGTGGACAAAACCGCACCGACCGCGGAGCCGACCGCCAGGAATACAAGCCCGTCGCCGGTCGTCAGCAGGTTCTGGAACAAATGCTCCAGAGACCTGAAGCCTTGAAAGTTCAGCGTGATCGCGAAAATGAGGCGTACCTGATAGGCCCATATCCAGAAGACGAACAGAACCACAAAGGCCATCCAGCCGAACTCCCGCCGTTGCTGTCGGAAGATGACCAGGAAAATATCGGTCGCCGAAAAGGAATCCGTACTCTTCAGACGGCGTGACATTTCGTAGAGGCCGGCCGCGAGGAACGGTGCGACCAGAGGGAATCCGACCCCCACGGCCACGACCATCCAGAATTGATCGAACACCGCGAACCCGGCGACCAACAGCGCCCCGAAAAGCGCATAAACGAGGCCGAAAAACATGCTGAGCATCGGGCGTCGCGTGAAGTCACGCAGCCCCGCACCAAAAGCGGCTTTTACATCGTCAAATGTCGCCACCTTTACATCCAGCCGGATTGGCTGCTGAACCTGGGCCTGTTCCGTCTCCGCTTGCATATCCGGGCCTTTCTCTGGAAGCCGCTTGTCATTAGGAGCATCTCTCGGGATGCATTAACCCTATTTTATGCAAGGTTTTCCGATCAGGCCAGCCCGTGCTTCAGCGGCGGCGCATGCGATTTAGGCAATTTTTCGGTTCACGAAGGGGAGGGCTTGAACCTTCGGCGGCGCCATCGCCGCGCGCAAATCGTCGGCCCAGTCGCCGATCGTGTGGTTTTGCACAGCTTTGCGCATGGATTCCATCCGCTGGTTTACTTCCTCGACAGGCATGTCCAACGCCTGATCAATGGCTTGGTCCATCGACCGCGTTGAAAACGGGTTGCAAAGCACTGCATGCGGCAGTTCAACCGAGACACCCGCAAATTCGGACAACACCAGTGCGCCGCGGCCATCCGTGCGAGAGGCGACGAATTCCTTCGCCACCAAATTCAACCCGTCCGCCAAAGGCGTGATCCAGCACACATCCGCCCGCCGGTAGAACGCGGCCAATTCCTGGAAAGGAATCGGAGTCGACATCAAATGTACCGGCTGCCAGTCGAATTGGGCGAAACGGGCATTGATGCGGCCGGCCAATCCCTCGATTTCCTGCTGAACCTGTTCATAAACCGCCATGCCGTTATTCGCCGCGACCGACACCAGCAGCAATCGGACGTCACCATGCAGTTCCGGCCGCCGCTCCAGGAGACGTTCGTAAGCGTAGAGCAGTTCCACGCCGCCTTTGGTGTAGTCCGTACGGGACACGGAAAGAAGCAGACGTTTGCCGTTGAGTTCTTCATCGATCCGTTTTTCCAAAGCCGCTGTTTCGGCCGCTTCGGCGCGCTCCTCCACGAAATCGACATCGATTCCCACCGGGGTGGCGGCGACCCGCACACGTCGGCCTTCATGGGTAAGCGCCACGGGCGTTTTCAGTTCGGAGAGAGCGCCGCGAAGGTCGATGTCCACTGTCTCGACCGGGGCCCGCTCCACCGCATCGAGCTCGAACAGGCTTTCGCAGACGGCCGCGAAATTCTGGGCGTATCGGGCGATGTGGAATCCGACCACATCGCATTTCAAGAGCGATCCGACGATTTCCCGTCGCCAGGGCAGTATGTTGAATGTATCCGGCCCCGGGAACGGCGTGTGATGATAAAAGCCGATTTTCGCATTCGGCTTCATCTGGCGAAGATATTCCGGCACGAGCCACAGATTATAGTCGTGCACCCAGATGGTCGCATCGTCGCTCGCTTCCTGGGCCGCGGCCTGGGCGAAGGCGAAATTCACCTCTCGAAAGGTCGGCCAGTCGACCGGGTCATAATTGTACCGCTCGCGAAAGGCATGCAGCACCGGCCACAGCGCTTCCTTTGACGTGACATGATAGAAACTCCGCACCTGTTCCCGCGAAAGAGCGAGCCTCGCGACACGGTAATCGCCATAGGCGTCCGAAATTTCGACAACGCGCTCAAAGTCCGGGTTGCTCGGGTCGGCCGCCTCCTTCCAGGCAATCCAGGATCCCTGGTCGACATGTCCAAAGAAGCTCTTCAGGGTCGGCACGATTCCGTTCGGGCTTTTGTTCTCTCGCCGAACCAGAACGCCGTTCTCGACGACCTCCTCATAGGGTTGACGATGATAGACAATGACAAGATCGGACTTCTTTTCACTCATGCCGGCACCTCCATTTCCATTTCAATTGCGCGCGCCACCGTATCGGCGAAACCAAAGAACTCGATGGCTTCAAGAACACCACCAGCCCCATGACGCTGCGCTGCAAGGACGTTCTCGCGATCCTCGATCTTTCTCATCAGGGCGGGCTCGCTGTTCCCCACCGCCACGCCTTGTAGCCCCGTCTCGAACATGGACAGGTCGTTTAGCGTATCGCCTGCCACGAGAACGCGATTTGTCGGGACGCGCTGCGTTTCGAGCAGCCTCAGCAGCGACGGCCCCTTGCTGACCCCTCTGGGCAAAACGTCAAGGAACCGGTCATCCGAGATAAGACAATCGAACCCGGCAGCTTCGATCACGCGTGTTGTCACGCGATCGAAGCGGTTGGGATCGTAGTGGTAGCTCATCCGATACCGAAACGGACCGGTTTGCGGCGTGATCCCCGGTGTCGCATCGAGATGATCGCGTATGGCGGCTATGCCTTCGCCCCACAGGGCCGCTATCGGAGCCTCCATTGTCGCATCCGGCGAAAGCCGGTTGGTGGACTGGTCTCGCGATGCGATGGTCGTGCCGACGTCACCGACGACGAAATCGGGCCATGGCATGACCCCATCCGCGCAGGCACTTTCGATAAAGGGTAGATCCCGGCCGGTCACGAAGATCAGCTCGACAATGGACCGGTGCATTTCGATCCAATTGTACAAAGCCTGTCGTTCACTCTCCGACCCGCCCAGGAAGGTTCCGTCAAGGTCGGTCGCCAAGGTGAATACAACTTCTTTGTTTTCGTTCGGCGCATTCATCCGATCAATCCTTCAATCTTTTCCCGAGCCTCGGATGCGTTCGGATGACGGATTGTCACATCGATCTCATGCGACTCCGCTTCCAGCGGACGGGCCCATAGCAGGCCCAGCGTCGAGACAATATCCGCGTCGTCATGGACAATGGCACGGACCGCCTCACAGATCGGCAGGGTCAACCCATGTCGGCGCGCCAGATCCGTGACGGAGACTGAATTACGAACCCCTTCCACGATCACCGGGGCCCCGTCGAAGGTCTGTTCGCGTTTCGCACCGCCCCCCAGTTGCAGACCGAAACGCAGGTTGCGTGACTGCTCGCTGGAGCAGGTCAGCGTCAGGTCGCCAAGGCCGGACAGGCCGCTGATCGTATCGGCACGGCCGCCGAGTTCGGTGGCCAACTGGGTCATTTCCGCCAAGCCGCGTGTGATCAATGCGGCCGTCATGTTCGCGCGGAATCCAGCGCCGCGCGAGATCCCACACGCGATGGCGATCACGTTTTTCATCGCGCCGCCGATCTCAACCCCCGTCAGGTCGTCGGAGACGTAGGCTCGGAAGGATCCAGCACTCAAGGACAGCGCCAATCGGGCGGCCAACCCGGTATCGAGCGCTTCCCCCGGGGCAAGGGCCGCCGCAATGGTTACTGTTGTGGGAAGGTCCGCCGCGATCTCATCCGCGAAAGTCGGACCGGATAGCGCCGCCACGGGGTGCCCCGGCATTTCCTCACGCACGACATCGCTGAGTAACAGCCCCGTCGAAGGTTCGACCCCTTTGGCGCAGATAACCACGGGCATCAAGGGACGGCAGACAGCACGCATCGCTCGCGCGGCGTCCCGGATCCCGGCGGATGGAACAACCAGCAACGCGGCCTCCGCCCCTTGCAGCGCGTCCTCAATTTCGGTGAAAGCCTGGATGCCGTCTGGCAATACCGTGTCGCCCAGATATGCCGTGTTTAGGCGGTCGCGGTTGATCTCATCGACCGTTTCCGCATTACGCCCGAACAGACGCACGGCCAGCCCGGCACGAGCGGCGGCGGCCGACAGCGCCGTACCGAAAGCGCCTGCACCAATCACCGCAAGCGTTTCAAATCGTCGGCGCGGCATCGTCCAATGATCGATTGCGTTCACTGCCCTATCGCTCCTTGTCACTGGTATCCATCTCGGCCTCCATGAGAGGAAGCGGCTCGATCGGCGCATCGTCACCCACCCCTTCGAGCGCGGCGTCGGTAGGGGCCAGAATGGCGCCGGACAACCCAGCGGCGGCCGGGGCGAAGTCCTGAGCGCCCGGCGCATCAGAGGCTTCACGGCGCGTCATCCGCCAAAGGGCATAAATCGTGGTGGCGACGGCGCAGGCGGCAATCAGCCAGAACAGGGCAATCGGCCCGAACAACGTCATCATGACCGAGCCGAGGACAGGTCCGATCGCGGCGCAGCCGCCAAAAACAAGCAGGAGCGCACTGGCGAGTTGGACAAAATCGCCATCGCCCACGAAGTCGTTCGCGTGGGCGATGCACAGGCCGTACTGGGTCAGCAACAGACCGCCGAACAGGAAGGCTACTGCCAGCAATGTCGAACCGCTGCCGAACGCACCAAATGCAATCATGCCGGCAATGACACCGAGCACCACATTGGCGCTACTGATCACGACTCGGCGGTCAATCAGGTCCGACAGGCGGCCCAGCGGCAGTTGCATGGCGGCCCCGCCCAAAATGGTAACCGTCATTGCAACAGCGATTTCATCGGGCATTGCCCCGACCTGCACGCCGTAAAGCGGCGCCAATCCCCAAAAGGCCCCATTCGCGATGCCGGCCATCGCCGTGCCGACAAAGGCGAAAGGTGAAATTTGCGACAAACCGCTGAAGCTGAAATGCGCGGTTCGCGTTGCCGCCGGCGCTTCCGTCCGGGTCAATCCGACGGGCAAGACCGCGAGCGACACGAGAACCGACGCATAGACGAACAGTTCGAAACTCTTAGGGTCATCCGCCTGGAGCAATAATTGCCCGAAAGCGACGGCGCCCAGGTTCACGAAGAAATAAGCCGACAACAGGACGCCGCGAAATTCCTTCTCCGCACGTCCGTTCAGCCAACTTTCTACAACGAGATAAAGGCCGGCGATGCAAAACCCGGTAATGAAACGGAACACGCTCCAGGAGATCGGATCGACAAGCACGAGATGAAGCAGCGCCGCGCAGGATGCGAGCGATGCCAGCCCGGCAAATGTTCTGATATGGCCGACGCGCGAGACATAGACGGGAGACAGCAGAGAACCGGCTAGGAATCCGAAGAAGTAGAACCCCATCAGGCTCCCGACCTCGATGCTGGAGAAGTCCTCCAGCCCGGCCCGGACGCCCAGAAGAGTGTTTTGAAGCCCGATGCCCAACATCAGCAGAGCAACACTCAACAACAGCATCGTGAAAGGAGTTATCCGCACCAACGCGGTCAGCATGGGTTAACCCCCCACTCATCTTTTCGTTCGGATACTGAGATGACGCGACCTCTTCGCTGTTTATTTCCGAAACGATTATAATCCCGACCAGAAATTTCGCAACTGCAGCATTTTTGTTCGCTATTGCAGCATTTTGCCATTTGGCGTCGAGACGACGAAAAACGGACCTCCGCACGAAGAAAAGGGGCGTCGTCATGAACCGGAAAGAAAAAGGTTCATAACTTCGTGCCATTTCATTCCTGAGCCTTCCTCTCGAAACGGCGCACAGAATTACCTTTGGAAAACCACCGCATATATGAAATGTTTGAGGGCGTGTTGCGTTGCAAACAAATGCGGAATTTAGACTGTGTCGATCAAAGCCAGCATCTACCACAAGACCCACTACCAGTATGACCGGCCCGTTTCGCTTGGCCCGCAGATCATCCGGCTTAGGCCGGCCCCGCATTCAAAAACCCGGGTGATCTCTCATTCCTTGAAGGTTTCCCCATCGGACCATTTCGTGAACTATCAACAGGATCCATATGGAAACTGGCTGACCCGCTTCGTCTTCCCGGAGCCGGTAACCGAGTTGCTGATCGAGGTCGATCTGACCGCGGACATGACGGTCTATAACCCGTTCGATTTCTTCGTTGAGGAATCCGCGGAGAAATGGCCCTTCGACTATAGCGACGACTATCTGTCCGATCTGCATATCTACCGCACGCCGGAACCGGTCGGCCCCAGACTGCAGTCCTTTCTCGATACCATCGACCGGTCCGAACAGCCTTGCGTCGATTTCATCGTCAATCTGAATGCCCGCATAGCGGAGGAAATCTCCTACGTCATCCGCATGGAGCCGGGTGTCCAGACGCCAGAGGAGACACTGGAGGCAGGCAAGGCGTCCTGCCGGGATTCCAGCTGGCTGTTGGTACAAATCCTGCGGAATCTCGGTTTCGCGGCCAGGTTCGTTTCCGGCTATCTCATTCAATTGAAGCCCGACCTGGAAGCGTTGGACGGGCCGAGCGGCACGGATCACGACTTCACCGATCTGCATGCCTGGGCGGAGGTGTTCATCCCCGGCGCCGGCTGGATCGGTTTGGATCCGACTTCAGGCCTGTTGACCGGAGAGAGCCATATTCCGCTCGCCGCGACGCCGCATTATCGCAACGCCGCGCCGATTTCCGGCATGGCCAGCGCCGCGAATGTCGAGTTCGACTTTGACATGCAGATCAAGCGGGTCGCCGAACATCCGCGCATCACCAAACCGTTTTCAGACGAGTCCTGGGACGCGCTGAACAAGCTCGGCGAGCAGGTCGACGAAGCCCTGACCGCAGGCGATGTACGCCTGACCATGGGCGGAGAGCCGACTTTCGTCTCCATCGACGATTTCGAAGCGAAGGAATGGAACACCGAGGCGGTCGGCCCGACCAAACGCGACTTGGCGGACAAGCTGATCCGGCGGTTGCGTGACCGCTTCGCGCCGGGCGGATTCCTGCATTATGGGCAGGGGAAGTGGTATCCGGGGGAAAGCCTGCCGCGCTGGACTTTTTCTCTATATTGGCGCCGGGACGGCAAACCGATCTGGCGCGACGCGGATCTGGTCGCGGCGGAAAAATCAAAAACCGGCGCCACGGCGGCCTCGGCTGGCGAATTGTTGGCCGGTATCGCCGAGCGTCTGGAAATCGAACCGGAAATGGTTGTCCCCGCATTTGAGGATCCGGCGGAATGGATCGTCAAGGAAGGCAACCTGCCTGAGAACGTGACGCCGGAGAATTCAGAACTGAAGGACCCGGAAGCCCGTCATCGCATTGCAAAAGTGTTCGAACGCGGACTAACCGAGCCGTCCGGCTATATCCTGCCGGTGCAGCGCTGGCAGGCTGCCAGCAAGGGGCGCCGCTGGCGGTCGGAAAAATGGAAGTTGCGTCGTGGCCATCTGTTTCTTGTCCCTGGGGACAGCCCTGTCGGCTTCCGCCTTCCCCTGGAGGCCCTGCCTCATTTGTCGAGCGCGCAATACCCCTATATTCACCCCGCCGACCCGACGGAACCGCGGGGTGAGCTTCCCGATTTTGAGGAGATCGACCAGGCCCGCGCCAGCTTCACCGCCGCGGAACCCGGGCAGGAACGCGTCGATCAGCAATTGGACAATACAACCGAGGCGGTTCGCACCGCCCTGTCGGTGGAGCCGCGAGACGGACGACTCTGTGTGTTCATGCCGCCGGTCGAACGATTGGAAGACTATCTGGAACTGATCGCCGTTACGGAAGACACGGCCAAACAATTGGGCCTGCCTGTCCATATCGAAGGATATACACCGCCGCAGGATCCGCGGATGAATGTCATCCGCGTCGCCCCCGATCCCGGGGTCATCGAGGTCAATATCCATCCGGCCAGCAATTGGCAGGAATGCGTCTCAATTACCGAAACTGTGTATGAAGAGGCACGCCAGTGCCGTCTGGGCGCCGACAAGTTCATGATCGACGGACGGCATACCGGCACCGGCGGCGGCAACCACGTGGTGGTCGGCGGCGCGACAACCATGGACAGCCCCTTCCTGCGCCGCCCTGACCTGCTGCGGAGCATGATCCTGCACTGGCAGCGACATCCGAGCCTTTCTTACCTGTTCTCCGGCCTGTTTATCGGGCCAACCAGTCAGGCGCCGAGAATCGACGAAGCCCGCCATGACAGCCTTTATGAGTTGGAAATGGCGCTCGATCAGATCCCGCCTCCTCTTGAGGGCGACGCGCCCCCGCCTTGGCTCGTCGACCGGTTGTTGAGAAACGCCTTGATCGACGTCACCGGAAATACGCATCGCTCGGAAATCTGCATCGACAAGCTGTACTCGCCGGACGGCCCGACGGGGCGTCTGGGCCTAGTGGAATTCCGCGGTTTCGAGATGCCGCCGGACGCCCGCATGAGCCTGGCCCAGCAAGTCCTGATCCGGGCCCTGATCGCCCGTCTCTGGCATGAGCCGGTTACCGGCAAGCTGACCCGCTGGGGCACGATCCTGCACGACAGGTATATGCTGCCGCATTTCGTCTGGACGGATTTCCTGGAAATTCTTCGGGATCTGAACGATCACGGTTATCCATTCCGCTCGGAATGGTACGAGGCGCAGGCCGAATTCCGCTTCCCCTTCTGCGGCGCCGTCGAATACGAAGGCGTGGAAATGGAATTGAGGCAGGCGCTGGAACCCTGGCATGTCCTGGGTGAAACCGGTGCGATCGGCGGCACGGTCCGGTACACGGACAGTTCGGTCGAACGCCTGCAAGTGAAGGTGACGACAACCGACACCGACCGTTATATCGTGACATGCAACAGGCGTCGCGTGCCGTTGCAGAAGACGGAGACGGCCGGGGTCGCCGTCGGCGCCGTCCGCTTCAAGGCGTGGCAGCCCGCCATGGCGCTGCACCCGGTGCTGCCCGTCAACGCGCCGCTGACCTTCGATATTTTCGATACCTGGACCGGCCGGGCAATCGGCGGCTGCGTGTATCACGTCGCCCATCCCGGCGGACGCAACTATGAAACATTCCCGGTCAACACCTATGAGGCGGACGCCCGGCGGTTGGCCCGCTTCGAACCACATGGCCATACGCCGGGAATGTACGAACCGGTCATGGAAAAGCCGCATCCGGAATTCCCGTCGACCCTAGACCTCAGGCGGCGGCCGGGTCTGTAACCGATGCCGACAACCGCCCCGCCAATGACAGCACCGCTGGACCAACTGCTTGCCAATTATCATCCGCCCGCCGGCGCCGCGGATGAGGTTTTCTCACCAGACGGAAATGTCCGGCCCGTCTGGCGCAACTTCCTGGAACATGTCTCCGGTCAACCGGAAGACGAACTGCTGAGCCGGTTCGGGCGGGGCGATCAATATCTGCGCGATGCCGGTGTGTTCTACCGGCAATACGGCGCCGGCGAATCCGTTGAACGAACATGGCCGTTGAGCCATATCCCCGTCCTTGTCGACGGCGATGAATGGCAGTGGATATCGGACGGTCTGGTACAACGGGCGGACCTGCTGGAGGAGGTCTGCGCGGATCTCTACGGGGCAAACCGACTGGTCGCGGGTGGACACCTGCCCGCCCGCCTGATCGCCACCAGCCGGGAATGGCTGAGACCGATGGTCGGTGTGACGCCGCGTTCGGATCACTTCCTGCATTTCCTGGCTTTCGAGATCGGCCGTGGTCCGGACGGCACCTGGTGGGTTCTGGGGGATCGGACCCAGGCGCCTTCAGGCGCAGGCTTCGCGCTTGAGAACAGAATGGCGACCGCGCTTGCCTTCTCCGACTATTTCAAGGAAGCGAATATCGAGCGCCTTGCGAGCTTTTTCAGGTTGTTTCGGCGGGCTCTCCGGGAATTGAGCGGCGACGCTTTCGACCAGGCGACGATTTTGACGCCCGGCCCCATGAACGACACCTATTTCGAACACACATACACCGCGCGCTACCTCGGAATGAACCTGCTGGAGGGGGAAGACCTTGTCGTCGAACGCGGCCAGGTCATGGTCCGTACCGTGGAGGGGCCCAAGCCGATCAGTGTTATTTGGCGCCGCCTCGATGCCGCCTTCGCGGATCCTCTGGAACTGGAAGAAAACTCGCAACTCGGGACACCCGGTCTGGTCAATGCCGTGCGCAACGGCAGTGTATCCGTGATCAACGCGCTCGGCGCCGGGATCCTGGAAATGCGGGCTTTTCAGGCTTTCATGCCGCGAATTTGCGAACATCTTCGCGGGGAAAACTTGAAGATCCCGAATGTCGCGACTTGGTGGTGCGGTCAGCCGAACGAACACGCCCATGTCCTGGCGAATTTCGATCGGATGATGGTCAGCCGGGCGCGTTCGGTCAGCCTGCCTTTCGAGGTGGACGGAGAGACCGCGATCGCCGGACGTTTCACGAATGAATCGGAGGCATCGGTTTCCGACTGGCTCAAGCAAAACGGACAAGATCTCGTCGGTCAGGAAGCGGTCAAGCTTTCCACCACCCCCGCCTTCGTCGATGGACAGGTCGTGGCACGGCCGATGAGCCTGCGCGTCTTCATGGTTCGGACGAGCGACGGATGGCAGGTGATGCCGGGGGGATATGCGCGCATCGGCCGTACCGAAGATCCGACCGCTCTGACCATGCAGCATGGCGGTTCTGTTTCCGATGTCTGGGTATTGCGGAACCACCCGGTATCCAAGGAAAGCGCGCTGGACGGCAAGAAACGACCGTATCTCCGTGCGCAACCGGGGCTATTGCCGAGCCGTGCGGCCGATAATCTCTTCTGGCTCGGCCGGTATGTCGAAAGGGCCGAATTCGTCATCCGGATGCTGCGCGCCTATCACTCCCGACTGGCGGAGTTTTCGGACAGCAGCGCGGCGCTACTGCAGTCCTTCGGCACCTTCATGCAGACCTATGGGGTCGATCCCGCGACCGGCGGCGCAGATGGTCTTGCGGCTATCCTGTCCAGCACAATGGGGGCCGCCGGCAAGGTACGGGATCGTTTTTCAGTCGATGGTTGGGCCGCCCTGCACGACGTCTCCAATACCGCCTATCAAGGCTTTCCGCCCGGCAACGAGACGGCTCACCAGATGGGAATCCTCCTACGGAAACTCAGCGGGTTTTCGGGATTGGTGCACGAAAACATGTACCGGTTCATCGGCTGGCGCTTCCTGACGATTGGAAGATCATTGGAACGTGCGCAGGCGATCCTGACCATGCTTGCGGCCATGGCAGACGAGGACGCGCCGGATGGGGCGCTGGATCTGGCGATCGAAATCGGCGACAGCCTGATGACGCATCGACGCCGCTATGCGATTTCCTCCACACATGAATCCGTCGTCGATTTATTGGCGCTCGATGAAATGAACCCACGCTCCGCCCTGTATCACCTCGCCGAAATCAAGCGGCAGACGGACGTATTGCCGGGCGCCGCCAAGAATGGGCAAATGTCGGACCTGTCGAAAGCCATTCTGAAGACCTATACCGGTCTCGCCGTGGAGAGCGCCGAAGATTTCACCTCCGGACAGGCCGGCCGCCATGCGGCTGAAATTTCCGAATTGTCCGAGTTGATCTCGCGGCATTATTTTCGGTAACGCGCCATGCTCTACGATATAAAACTGACGATCTCATACGACTACGAAAGGCTGGCCGATACCGGCCGTCACCTTCTCAGACTGCAGCCGCTCAACATCGAGGGAGAACAACGGGTCGTCTCCAGCTTTCTCAGCGTCGACCCGTCGCCTGTCGAGCGGACCGACCGGGTAGACTTCTTCGGAAATTCCGTGGTCGAGATCGCCTATGGCGATGCCCATCCCGATATGCGGTGTTCGGTTCGCGCCCGTGTGGACAGAATACAAATGCCGACGACCTTCGACATCTCGACACCCGTCGACAGAATCTCCGATGAAGCCGCGAGCGTCGCCAGCTTGGCGCACGACGCCCCGTGTCACTTCCTTGGGTCATCGCCTCGGATCGCCCTCGACCCGGCGATGGCGGCCTACGGCCGCGACCATGTAACCGCCGGCATGTCGACCATGGAGGCGGTTTGCGCGATTGGGACGGCATTGTACAACGATATGGAGTTCGATCCGGCCGCAACCACCGCCGATACGCCCGCCGCGGAGGCATTCGCCCGGAAACGCGGCGTATGCCAGGACTTCACCCATATCATGATCTCATGTCTGCGCGGAATTTCGGTACCGGCAGGGTATGTCAGCGGCTTTCTACGAACCTTGCCGCCGGAAGACGGGCCGCGCCTGGAAGGCGCCGATGCCATGCATGCCTGGGTCAGGGCCTGGTGCGGTCTGGAATTCGGCTGGCTGGAATTCGATCCGACAAATGCGCTTATCGTCGGTTCCGACCATATCGTGGTCGCCCGGGGGCGGGACTATGCAGACGTGAACCCCGTGAACGGCGCCATGCGCACCTCCGGGGACCAGACCAGCCACCAGGCTGTCGACGTCATTCCGCTTCACTGACGCCTTCCGCTCCGCCGTGCCTTGCAGGGTAAGCGGACCCGACCGCCACTCCGCATTTGCCATAACTGAATTTACCGGGCCGAACTGGATGACGCGGCGGCTTGTCGGTACCGTGATGCCGGAAAACAGGGAAACAGGCACAAGTTTGCGGAGGGGAAACTAGAAATGGCCAAGAAACCGCGCGGGCGGAAATCGTTGCTGGAGGTCTTCCGCGACCATGACATAGTCCTAGCGCCCGGCGCCTATGATGTAATGTCGGCCCGCCTTATCGAACAGAGCGGCTCTCCCCTGGTTTATCTTTCCGGTTTGGCGAACGAGGCGAGCGATCTCGGCTATCCCGACCTGGGATTCACGAATGCCGTGGAGATTATCCGCAAGGCGGGCGCCATCAGCCGCGTGGTCGACACGCCTGTTGTCTGTGACGCGGATACAGGGTTTGGCGGGCCGGTCAATGTCGCGCGCACGGTGCGGGAATTCGAAGCTGCCGGCGTCTCGGCAATCCACTTGGAAGATCAGGTCTTTCCGAAACGTTGCGGTGTGCTGGCCGGCAAGGAAGTCGTCGATGCCAAGGCCTTCGCACAGGTCATCGGGATTGCCTGCGACAGCCGGAAAGGCGACGATTTTTCCATTATCGCGCGTAGTGATGCCAAGGGGACGGACGGCGTCGACGGTGTCATCGACCGCTTGCGTCGTTACGTCGATGCGGGGGCCGACGCGGTGATGCTGGGCGATTTTTATACCGCCCGGGACTACGAGAAGATCGTCCTTGGCGTGAACGTACCCGTCGTCGCCTGTGCCGTGGACAAGGACAACTACGACAAACAACCGGATTATTCGCGTGACGAATGGCGATCCATGGGCGTGAAAATGGTGGTCTATTGGCACCTTCCGCTCTTTGCCGCGATGCGCGCCGTTCGGGAAGCCGTCGAACACCTCTCGCGGCATGGATCCCTCTCCGAGCCATCTCTGGCGGTCGACGGATACAAGGACTACGCCAGGGCGGTGGATTTGGACTCCTGGATGGACCTAGCCGGCGACGGCAGTTGAAGTGACCACGATCGGGCAACAGCGAAGGGAGGACCATCGATGACGACCCGCGATTTGTCACACCCCGGCGGCGACTGGACCCACGGCAGGGTCGAGATCAACGGCGTCGACATGCATTACGTCCGCGAGGGGAGCGGCCTGCCGGTGCTGCTGCTGCACGGTTGGCCGGAATTCTGGTGGGGGTGGCACCGGAACATACCGGTCCTGTCGAAGCATTTCGATATCGTCGCGCCGGATTTCCGGGGGTTTGGCGACACCGTCGAAACGCGGGCGGAGCCCGCCGGTCCCGACACCCATGCGGCAGATATTCTGGCCCTGGCCGACGCCCTGGGTTTCGAGAGGTTCGGCCTGGTCTCGCACGATGTCGGTGCCTATGTCGCGCAAACGATCGCCCGCAAGGCACCCGACCGTGTGGCCGGCCTGTTCTTCTTCAACGGCCCGCATCCGGGTATCGGCCGCCGCTGGGTGGAGGCAACCCAGATCCGCGAAATCTGGTATCAATCCTTCAATCAAATGCCCTGGGCCGCGCAACTGGTCGGGCACAACCGGGAGACCTGTCGGATCTTCTTCGAAAACATGCTGCGGCATTGGGGGCATGTGCAGGAAGCATTCGATGGGCAGATCGACTTCTTCGTCGACAATTTCATGAAGCCCGGCAACATCGAAGGCGGTTTTGCCTGGTACAAGGCAAGCCACGAAGCGCGCATGGCCCTGATCAGAGACGGTGCGCCCGATCTTGCGCCGATCGAAACCCCGGCGCGATTCTTCTGGGGTCGGCATGACCCGATCCTGCGGAGCGATTGGACGGACAATCTAGGCGACTATTTCGCGAATGCGGAGATCGAGATCGCGGATTCGGCGGGACACTTCGTTCACTTCGAGGCGCCGGACCGCGCCAACCCCAGGGTCATCGACTTTTTCAACCGACTGGACATCAGCGCTCCCCCCTGCTGACGGGAGCCACTTCGGGCCGCCGCGAACAAAAGGCAACCTTGAATCTCACCCTTAAAGCAGCCAGAAACGAAGTTCAGCAATTTCGTGCAAACGCTGCACGGCCCGACATCGAACTTGGCCACGGAACGTGAACCTTCAACAGCTTGAGACATTTCTGACCGTTATCGAGTTGGGGTCTTTCACCAAGGCCGCCGAGAGACTGAACTCGACGCAATCCACGGTCTCCATGCGTATTTCGGAACTGGAACAGGAGTTGGGCGTCCAACTGCTGGATAGATCGCAAAGACGGATACGCCCGACGTCGAAGGGGCGAGATCTTCTGAAATATGCGTCGGAGATCAATCGGCTGAAACAGGCCATTCACGAGAATGTCGGCGACTCGGAGAAACTGACGGGCACGATCCGCCTGGGCGTGACGGAACTGATCGCCGTAACCTGGCTTCCGGCGCTCATAACCGCGCTGAACCAGCACTACCCCAAGATCGACCTGGAACTGGAGGTCGGGGTAAGCGGCAATATCTACGACAAGATCGGTGCCGGTGATTTCGACATACTTGTGCTGCCCCGGGACCGTACCATGGCGCCCGGCCTTGTTATCGAAGACCTGTACGAATCGGAATTCCGGTTCTTCGCGAATCCGTCCCTGGGGCTCGACGGTCGCAAAATCCAGCCACAAGAACTGCAAGCCCAAACGGTTATTGCGCCCGACCGCAATTCCTCTATTGCGAGAATTCAAGCCCGCTGGTTCCAGGACAACGATATAAACCCCACCTGCATCAGAACGTCGAATTCCATGGAGATCTGCGCAATTCTGGCAAGGTCGGGATTTGGCGTGGCCTTGTTGGCCTACGACTACTACAAGCGGGAAGTACCGACCGGGCAGCTGGTTCCTTTGAACGTTTCCCCATCGGTTCCGATGGTACCGTTCTCGGCGGTATATCTGGATGGCGTCCTGCCACCCCACGTCTCGAAAACAATCGAACTTATACGCCAGATCGTGCAGAGCGGCGCACTGTAAAGCAATCGTCCAACCGCGACTCCACCACGCCAACTAGCCTCCATATCATCCAAAAAATGGATCATTTTGATCAGTTTTTATCATTTGTGTGGATAAAACGGCGCCGATAGCATCCCGATGAGTGTTACAGATTTGGGACAAACGGCACGCCGCTCCGGTCAAATGGGAGACTGGCGTGTTTCCACCGGGGGCTGGTCATGACTGAATACAAACCTTCTGAATTGAATGCGGACGCCGCAGAAACCTATAAGAAGGACGGGATCGTTTGTATTCGAAACGCCTTCAGTCCTGAAGAAGTGGAATTCCTTCGCCAGGTCGCCGCACAGGATATGGCGGCACCGAGCAAGATGAGCGAAGACGCAACGCGAGACGGCAGCGGCCGCTTCTTCAGCGACACCTTCGTTTGGAAACATATACCGGAACTGGAGCGGATCGTGAACGGTTCCCGGGCTGCGGACTATGCCTGCGCGCTGCTTCAATCAAAGAAGGTCAATCTCATTTTCGATCAATTCCTGATCAAGGAACCGGGTACCTCGACCCCGACGGTCTGGCATCACGATCAGACATATTGGCCGGTAGCGGGTGATCAGGTCTGCACGCTTTGGATCGCGTTGGATCCCGTGACCAAAGAGACCGGCGCTGTTGAATATGTGAAAGGCTCGCACCGGTGGGGCCAACGGTACAAGGCGGAATCCTTTGTCGACAAGGATCGTTACAAAGAAGACCTGCCGCCCGTCCCCGATATCGAAGCAATGCGCGGCAAGTTGGACATCGCCATGTATGAGATGCAGCCCGGCGATGCGACCCTGCATCACGGCCTGACGGTCCACGGTGCGCCGGGCAATTCCCGAACCGACCAGACCCGACGTGCATATGTCATGCGTTTTGCCGGTGAGGACGTGACCTACAATCCCCGCCCGAATCTACAGCGCATGCACAGCGATCCCGGCATCCCGTTCGGTGCCCCGCTGGACTGCGATCTCTTCCCCGTTCTACGGCAGTAGCGCCACCCCTGCGAAGCCCCCGCCACGGCGGGGGCGCCGTTTACGCGGGATCATCTTGTTGGGTTGGGGGGGCGGATGTCCTACGACTTCAGTTTCGGGCCGGTTTTCCGGAATTTCGACTTGCTCCTCGAAGGAGCGTTTCTGACCATACAGCTTTCCGCCGTGACGATCGCGCTCGGCCTTATCATCGGCTCGCTTGGCGCCGTAGTGAAAGTCTGGGGTCCCAAGCCGGCGCGGATCGCCATCACGTGTTATGTGGATTTCATTCGTAACACGCCGCTTCTGGTCCAGCTATTCGTTGTCTATTTCGGTCTTCCCACAATCGGCATCGGATTGTCCGCATCGCAAGCCGCGATCGTCGGCCTGACGATCTATACCGGCGCCTATACTGTCGAAATCGTTCGTGCCGGCATCCAGGCGATCCCCAAAAGTCAGATCGAAGCGGGCCTTTGCCTTGGCCTGAGTTATGTCCAGGTCTTCCGCTACATCATAATATTCCCCGCGCTGAAGATCGTTTATCCCGCGCTGACCAGTCAGTTTGTCTTGATAATGCTGGGGAGCAGTCTCGTCTCCCTGATCTCGGCGAAAGAATTGTTTCACGCGGCGGCCTTCCTGGACTCCCGCACGTTCCTGCCTTTCGAGATCTATCTCATCGTCTCTCTGATGTATCTCGCGATGTCTCTCGGCTTCCGCGGATTGTTTTTCGCGATCGGCCGGGTCGCCTTCAGCCGTGGGGGGAACTGACCATGCTTCGCGAATTCGGGACCGACGATATCCTGTTGCTGCTCACCGGCGCGCAATGGACGGTGCTGCTCTCGCTCATCGCCTTTGCGGGCGGCGGCATCCTCGGGCTTCTGGTCGCAGTCGGCCGCGCATTGGGGCCCACGCCGGTAAAGCTGATCACGGAGGGATTCATCAGGATAGTCCAGGGAACGCCCTTGCTGGGCCAACTGTTCCTTTTCTACTTCGGCTTCAGCATTTTCGGCTTTGATGTCTCTGCCTGGGTGGCCGTATCGGTTGCCATGATCTTCTTCTCCAGCGCGTTCCTGGGTGATGTTTGGCGTGGCTGCATCGAAGCCGTGCCGAAAACCCAGTGGGAAGCCGCCGAAGCACTGGGAATGAGTTTCTTCGAACAACTGCGTTACGTGATTTTGCCGCAGGCAATTCGGATCGCCGTCCCGCCGACCGTGGGCTTCATGGCGCAGATCGTCAAAAACACCTCTTTGTCCGCCGTGGTTGGTTTCGTCGATCTGCTGCGGGTTGGTCAACTCGTGACCGCGGCGACGTTCGAACCCTTCACGGTCTATCTGGTCGTGGCGTTCATGTATTTCGCGCTCTGCTATCCGCTCTCCCAATGGAGCCGTCACCTGGAGAAGAAGTTCAATGCCGCTCATTAGTATCGAAGAAATTCACAAGAACTTTGGAAAACTCGAGGTGCTCAAAGGGGTTTCGCTCGACATCGAAGAAAGCGAGATCGTCGTCATCATCGGCAGAAGCGGGTCCGGCAAGAGCACGCTGCTGCGATGCATCAACGGATTGGAAAAGGTGGAAACCGGATCCATAACCGTCGACGGAACAACGGTCAGCGACCCGAAGGTGGACCTGCGGCGCCTCCGCCAGGAGATCGGCATCGTTTTTCAGAGCTACAACCTTTTCCCCCATCTCTCGATTGAACGAAACATCACGCTTGCGCCGCAGGTCGTGAAGAAAATGTCGAGCGAGGAGGCAAAACGCTCCGCTCTCGCCGCTCTGGAAAGGGTCCAACTGGCGAACAAGAAGGATGCCTACCCGGGGCAGCTTTCCGGCGGACAGCAACAACGCGTGGCCATTGCCCGATCCCTGGCGATGTCCCCGAAGATCATGCTGTTCGATGAAATCACCTCTGCCCTCGACCCGGAACTGGTCGGCGAAGTGATGAAGGTGCTCGAAACCCTGGCACGGGAGGGCATGACGATGGTGCTCGTTACCCATGAAATGGGATTTGCCCGGAATGTCGCGAACCGCGTCGTGTTCATGCATCAGGGAAAAGTTTGGGAACAGGGGCCGCCGGACAAGTTGTTCGGCTCTCCGGAAACGCCGGAACTCGCGAGTTTTATCAGCTCGGTTTTGTAAGGCACCGCAACAACAGTGAATACAAGCAGCAGAAAGGATTACCAATGAACAGGTTGGCAAGAGTACTTGGCGGCGTCGCGGTAGCGGCGACCGCCTTCATAGCGGCGACGACCGCCGGCATCGCGCATGAGGAATCGACCCTCAAGAAGGTCATCGAAAGAGGCAAGGTCGTAATCGGCGTTCCTGTCGACTCCCCGCCCTTCGGCTCGGTGGACACGAATGGCGAACCAATGGGTTTCGACATCGATATGGCGAAACTTCTGGCGGAGCAGCTTGATGTCGAGTTGGAGATGGTTCCAATGACGTCCGTGAACCGAATTCCGTTCCTGCTGACCGGCAAGGTCGATGTCCAGGTGAACCTGTTCGGTGCGACGCCGCAGCGGGCGCGTCAGATCGCCTTCACCTCCCCTTATACCGGCCTGATCATCGGCGTGTACGGGCACCCGGACGTTACTGTCGATTCCGCCGACTCGGTCGGAGACTACCGGATCGCCGTCGGTCGCGGGACCACGATGGATACGACGCTGTCGCAGATGGTTCCGGATGACAATATTGTCCGGTTCGAAGATGAAGCCACGGCACAAGCCGCTGTCTTGTCCGGCCAGGCGGACATGTGGGCCGCAGTCAACATGCATATCATCGAATCCAACAATCAGAACCCCGAGCGACCGCTTGAGCTCAAGTTCATCATGCGCCGTGCGCCGGCCTCCATTGGTCTGCGCCAAGGGGATCCGGATTGGCTTCGTTGGCTCGAAACCTTCGTCTACTTCAACAAGATCAACGGCAATCTCCAGGCCCTTCACCAGAAATGGCTGAATGAGGATCTGCAGAAAGACCTGCCGACATTCTAATCCAATGGCCGGCGGTGCGGGTTCAGCGATGAAGCCCGCACCGCCGCTCCGACACACAATCCAATCGACGCGAAGAGGCCGGCGGATCACACGCCGGCTTTTTGATAGGCCGGGCATGGATCGTCGCAACATACACACTGGGCAGACGAAGCACGGGCCGCCACCAGGGGAAACACATGAACACGATAGAGTATTTTTATTCCGCGCATTCCGCCTACGCCTATCTCGGGCATCGGAAACTGCTGGAAATTTGCAAGAGGCATGACTGTGAACTCGTTCACCGGCCGATTGACCTGAGACCCGTGGTGAGGGCCGTCGGAAGCCTGCCGTTCGACAAGCGAACCAAGCACAATGTCGACTATCACTTCGGCAGGGAAATCGAACGCTGGGCGGAATTCCGAGGCGTGGAAATCCTGAATCGACGCCCGACCTATCACGACCATGGGCTCAATTTATCGAATGGCATGCTTATCGCCGCGATCCGCCAGGGTGCGGACATCGACACATTGTCCCATGCGGTTCTGCGCGCCCACTGGTTGGACGACATAGACCTCGATGATGCCGACCAATTACACCAGGTCGCGACACAAATTGGTCCCGACTACGGAACATTCGTCGATCTGGCGATGGACGAGACGGTTCAGCACGTTCATCGGGAGAACACCGCGGAAGCAATCGACCGCGGCATATTCGGATCCCCGACATACTTCCTGAACGGCGATATGTATTACGGACAGGATCACCTGGAACTGTTGGAACGCGGCCTTGTCCACCCATTCAAACCGCACACTTTCCAAAACCCTGAGCCCGGCGCACCGCGCTGATCGTCTCGCGGGGAGACAGAGTGCGCAATTCCGGCGGCTCGCTCCCGTTCATCCTTCCCCACCCGATCCAGAAGCCCCGCTTTGTGCGGGGCTTTTTTGTTTGGTTTCGGGGACAGGATTGCGGGTGCTCGGGCTTTTCCCTGCGCTCCCAGGTCTCCGCTTTGCTCCGACTGAGCCTTTGGGCAAAGCCTTCTTTTGGCAGGCTTTGCGAGGTCCTGATCCATGGCCCCATAACCAATAAAAAACCCGGCTCGAAGCCGGGTATTTTATTGGTTGCGGGGACAGGATTTGAACCTGTGACCTTCAGGTTATGAGCCTGACGAGCTACCGGGCTGCTCCACCCCGCGTCGGTGAGGGTTTTACCTCTATTTGAAGCGCTGAGTTTACCGAGGGATGCCCGGTATCTCTTTAAGATCCTGGCCCGGGCTTGCGCCCTAAGCCGTCTCTTGCGGGCTGCTCCACCCCGCGGATGTTTGTATGTGTTGTTGGGGGTGTGGATTTGGTGTTGTGTTGTGTTTGGCTTTTTTGTCGTTCTGTTCAAGGAAGGCCTGGCGGCGACCTACTCTCCCGCGGCTTAAGCCGAAGTACCATTGGCGCTGGGGGCTTTCACTTCCGAGTTCGGGATGGGATCGGGTGGATCTTCCCCCGCCATAACCACCAGGCCGTCCTTGAACAGAAGAACGATGTTGATGAAGCGCGCTGTAGATTTGAAGTTTTGAGTTCGTATTACCGAGATTTTGTGTATTTGCTTCGAGATTTACTCATTCTGCGTCGACTGATTGTTTTCAGCCGGCTCAGCGAATGTGTAGTTGGTTCTTACCGCTATATGCGGTGAAGAGGATTTGAAGCCTATCGAACGATTAGTACTGCTCAGCTTCGCACGTTACCGCGCTTCCACATGCAGCCTATCGACGTGGTGGTCTTCCACGGTTCTCAGCGAGACCTGGTTTTGAGGGGGGCTTCCCGCTTAGATGCCTTCAGCGGTTATCCCGTCCGCACATAGCTACCCTGCTGTGCCACTGGCGTGACAACAGGTCCACCAGAGGTGCGTCCATCCCGGTCCTCTCGTACTAGGGACAGCTCCTCTCAAGTCTCGTACACCCACGGCAGATAGGGACCGAACTGTCTCACGACGTTCTAAACCCAGCTCACGTACCTCTTTAAATGGCGAACAGCCATACCCTTGGGACCTGCTCCAGCCCCAGGATGAGATGAGCCGACATCGAGGTGCCAAACACCCCCGTCGATGTGGACTCTTGGGGGGTATCAGCCTGTTATCCCCGGAGTACCTTTTATCCGTTGAGCGATGGCCCTTCCACTCGGGACCACCGGATCAC